>CAWENP010000029.1:0-105832 GCA_963810495.1 uncultured delta proteobacterium | reverse complement strand
GCGAACCTCCAATAACTGAAAACGGTTTTCTCCATTGCCCAGCACTGGAATCTTTTTTCCGGATTCGATCCAATCGAAAAGGATCTGGAAAATTCCTAGCCGTCCGGTCCCGATAAAGCTCTTTGGACGGATACGCACGGTTTCGACTCCGGTCGCTTCGACGCAATACCGCTCTGCCTTCGCCTTTGCGATTCCATAATCGCCCATCGGCTCGAGTGCGGAATTCTCGTAGATCGGATGAAACCGCGGCATCCCATATACCGCGGTGCTCCCTATATAAACCACGCGCTTGACCCCGGCCCGCGCACACCCTTCGAGCACCATCCGCGTACCTTCCGCGTTGACCTCGTTGATCACCTCGGGCGCGGCCAAAGCCAGGGCGGCAGCCGCATGAACCACGAAATCCACGCCCGCGAGCTGTCGCGCCAAGTGGTCCATGTCCCGGACATCTCCCTGGACGATGCGCACCCCCTCAACTTTTTCATCGTGCGGGAAGCCCGCGATGTCGTAGGAAGTGACTTCCTGGCCGCGTTCGATAAGACCCCGGTCTATATGAACGCCGAGGAACCCTGCCCCACCGGTCACCAGCCAACGAAAGCTTCTTTCGGCAGTCATTTTCTCGCTGTCGCAATCCAAATCTTTTGGCACAAAGCCAATTTCTGCCTTAAAACTGGCGTTGTGCCTCGTTAACGTTAGCAATGATGAGTTTGCAGAGGAACAGGCCTCCGGCATCCTTGCCCATCAGCTGACGCAATTCCTAAAGCGATTAGGGACAGATTCGTCGCCGCACTTAGGGCTCAGCCTCCTCTGATTTTCGCTTAACAGCCTGAAAAGACAGCCAAATCGGTGAGAGGAGGATTGTCGTGAATGGCGGTCAAAGGTGCCCAAAAGAGAACATGGGTGCTTGACAAATGAATAAAGCTAAATAAAGATAAATAGACATAGATAACAGTGGATGAGATTGATTAGAGATGGTTGAGATAATAAGACGACGAATTAGGAGAGATAACGTGCAGAGAAAAGAGGATAAAGCCACGATTCGAAGGTCACGTCTCTCAAAAGGGCAGATCGCCGTCATCCTGATGTTATTCATGCCCGTCCTGCTGGGGGCGATCGGACTCGGCTCCGATATTGCCGTGCTCTACTACAATTGGGTGGCGCTGCAGAAGGCAGCCGATTCTGCGGCACTCGCCGGCGCCTCGCAGCTCACCGGCGACACGACCACCACCAGCAATTCGACGGTCGTCAGCACGGGGACCCAGTATGCCAAGTACAATGGCATCACCCAGGGCTCCGACACCATCCTTGTTTCACCGGCCAGCGACGACAAATCGGTGAGCGTCTATCTGTCGCGCCAGGTGCCTTACTACTTCCTGCAGCTGGTAGGACTCAAGAAGGGCGTGGTGACCGCGAGAGCGACGGCCGGCGTCCTGCCGACCACGGGAGTTTGC
This sequence comes from uncultured delta proteobacterium, assembly GCA_963810495.1. GTDB lineage: Bacteria > Desulfobacterota > Binatia > Binatales > Binataceae > JAKAVN01. Next base: position 104,381 of record CAWENP010000029.1, on the reverse strand, counting down.
GGCGCGGCCCCATTTGGGCTGCCATGCAAGCAGAATTGCAATGGCAACGGCTGCTACGGCCAGGGTGCCTCTCCGGGCCAGGGTGACGCGACCTGCGGCGGAGCCTACGAGTTCGACACGGCCAACCTCTCCGCGGGCACACAGGTCGAACTGAAGTCCGACCAAAGCGTCACCGGAGTTCCGGGAAACTGGGATCCCCTGGCCATCGGCGGTAACGGCGCGGCGACGTATCGCTCGAACATCGCACATGGTGAAGCTCAGGTCATAAACGCGGGCGATACGCTGTCGACGGAGACCGGAAATATCGTCGGCCCCACCGGCCAGGGCTTCAGCGATCGCGGCCTGACGCTCCCTAACTCGACGGTCGCCACCGTGCCTGCGTCGCCCTATACGACTCTCACGCCGACCGATCCGCACGTCATGGTCGTGCCCCTGGTCGACTACACCGCGTCCGGAAAGAACGGCAAGACCAGCGTGCCCGTGCTCGATTTCGTCACGCTCTATGTGACAGGGATGGTTGGAAACAACAATACGATTGTCGCCACGGTGATTCCGCCACTCGCAACGTGCAGCACGCCAACCACGACGGCGACGCATGTCGATGGCACCGGGCTCAAGGCGGTCCTCTGCTCGGACAGCGGCTGTCCCTCGGCGGCTGCGTGGCCGAGCATGTAATCGGATGTAGCCGCTAGAACGAACTGAATCCCCGAAGGCGCGGCGCCGGAGCCTTTTTGGTCCGGCGCCGCTTCAATTTTAGGCCCGCTGTCTTAGGCCCGCCGCTTCAATTTTTCGCCCGACGATCTGCTCCTGTTAAATCGTCATCGCGGCATGCCTTGCCTTTCCTTTCAACTACTGGCAGTGAATTATCGGTGGAGTCCTTGCGGAGCGAAGGTTGTGATCCACCTTTTTGTGTAACCGTCAGCAACCGCCGACGTACACGGTAGGGCGCAAATGAATTTATTGGCTGCCGAAAGCCTGGACGGCAGGCAAATGCCGCGACGGTACCCGACTGTCCTGATGTTGCTGGTCGGCCTGATCGTCTGTGCCGCCGATGCCCATGCCGGGCCAAAAACGCGGCAGCCAAAAATGCCGACCGAGCAGCAGTTTCTGCAAACGCAACTGCACACTCTGCGCCCTGAGCGTAAAACCTCCAGCATGCCGGTCTATATCGAAGGCCGCACTCTGGATCACGACACGAAGACCGATACCTATACCATCACCGGAGCGGCGAGGCTCGAGCAGGGCCCGACAACGATAACGGCAGACCAGATCGTAGTGCAGCAGCGCTACCGTGGCGTAGCTACGGGGAACGTCCACCTGGTCGATCCGAGTTCGAACATTCACTCCAGCAAGGCCTGGTTCGATTTGCACAACGAGACCGTCAGGCTCGCCGATGCACGGATCTTCGCTCTCAACGACAACTATTATCTGACCGGAAAAGACATACGCAAGCTTCCCAGCCAGCATTACCTGGCTACCGACGCCTCGATTACAACTTGCGCCAATGATCCGCAGCGCCCCGACTGGAGCATCAGCGCAAAACAAATCGAGGTTCATCTTGGCGGCACGGCCGAAGCGCACGACGCATACTTTGACGTTTTGGGCCATCCGATACTTCCGGTCCCATTCGTGGAACTCAACACGAACAGCGAACGGCACAGTGGTTTCCTGACTCCGCGATACGGGTATTCGAGCCTGAACGGCGTGACCTATGCGCAGCCCTATTTCCTCGACATCAGCCGAAGTCAGGACATGACCGGACAGCTCGACGTTCAAACCTCCACGCGCATCGGCGGGCAGCTTGAATACCGCCTGATGAACAGCGAGCAGGATCATATTTTTGTCACGGGAAGCTACTTCAACGAGGAGATTCGCTCCGAGGCGAACAAGGAGACCGACCTGGTCGATCCTCAAATCGCCGACTCACATATTCCCATCAACCGCTGGGGTTTCGTGGGTCTCATGCAGGAACATCTCACGCCGAGCCTCTTCGCGTACGCCAGCTCGTTTTACGGCAGCGATAGTCTGTTCTTCAGGGAAATCCCCGGGGTCGCTTTATCGCACGAATATGGGTGGAACAGCGGATTGTGGCAAACGGCACGCGACGCAATATCAAACTTTGGGCTGTTTCAGGAATTCGACAACAGCTACATGCAACTGGAAGGGGTTTGGAACCAGGACCTGATTCAACCGCAGAGTTTCGCTTTGCAAACTTTGCCCAAGTTGCTGTGGAGCGGCTTCCAAGGTCTGGCCGGCGGGTTGGCCTATCTCGACTACGACGCGTCAGCGGTGAACTACTGGCGCGAGGAAGGCATCGACGGTTCAAGGCTTGACCTGAATCCGCGTCTGACCGTGCCCTGGATGTGGAGCCGCTATCTGGATGGTTGGGTGACCGCGGGAGTGGACGCGGCCGCCTATGACGTCTCTGGACACCAGGTAAACGTGATACCGGTGGGAACCCAGGGTCTGACTTACAACAACGGTCTGTCGCTGGGAGGGCTGGCGCCGGGCGGCTTGATGGCTCGCGCCATACCTTACACGAACCTCGGAGTACGCAGTGCGCTGGTGGACAGTTACGATCTGAACCGGTGGGGTTTGCGCAAGATCGAGACCCTGATCCAGCCGTACACGCAATACAGCTATGTCCCTTCCGTCGCCCAGAACCAATTTCCGCTCTTTGACAGCACCGATCGAATGGAGGCCCGCAGTCTGATTGACTATGGGGCGAGTTTGCGGATTTTTGGTCAGGCGGAGGCTCGAACGCCTGGCGTGGGTCTCGGCAACCGGATTATGGCCATGCTGGGACCGAGCTTCACGACCAAGGGCGGCGGCGCCAGCGCAGAGCTTTTGCGCTTTAACCTGGAACAGGCCTACGACACGACTCACGCGGTATCGAACGACGGCTCTCACCTCTCCGATGTTGCCCTGTCGGGACAGCTCTTCCCGACCAGCATCCTTTCCGCCGGGTCAACGCTCGACTGGAGCCCACGCCCCAAGCAAGGCCTCGATGCCTTCAATTTCTCGCTGTCTTTTCAGCCCCCCGGACAAACTGCTCCAAGCGTCTATACGGGACGAGCGGTGCAAGGCTCATTCGTTTCGCTGTCGTATACATACGCCGCGCCGAACGCGACCCTAATAAATACCAGCAAGACGGTGAATTCTCTCAGCATGGCCTCACTGCAAGCTTATCTGGGCCTGTTCAATCGTGCGGGGGTTTTCTTCGCGCCCGTATACGACTTTGGTACGTCACGCATGCTGTCAACGGTATTCGGGATTCGACTGAAGTCCTCCTGCGACTGCTGGTTTGCGGATTTTGCCGTCAATGATACTTATTATCCCAACGACACGAGTTACATTTTCCAGATCACGCTTAGCGGATTGGGCTCACTTGGCACCGGCTCTCCGTTTGGGAACAACCCCTTCCAGCTCATGGGTTTGGTCCCAACTCGACCCCTGACCGACCAAACAAACACGGCGACCACGTTGGAACGGGCCGCCCTTGCCAACTAGGACCGCGGATTTGCGGCTCTATCGCTCGAGACTGGAGTCAGAGAGTAGTCAAATGAACAGTACGGTGAAGGCATCGATCAGCAGGTGCGCAGCCGTGATGTTTTCCTTTTTGTCCGTCATTTGGTTGACGCTCTCGTGGTCGATGTTTTTGGCTGCGGCGGGAGTCGCAATTGACGGCTGCGCTTTACATTTTGCCGACAACGGCAGCGCACTGCCAAGCTCCGCGAAGACGATTTATATTACGCGCTTCGAAAACATAACTTACGTCCCCGGGATCAACGATCAGTTCATGCGTTATATGAAAGACGCCATCGCGTCGCGCGGGAGGTTGGTGGTCGTGGACGATCCGGCGCAGGCGGATCTGCTGCTCACAGGGAAAGTTATCTATGCAAGTACAGGGCCTGGGAGCTTGAACGGTGTATCCGAGCCGCTGAGCTACGGAAATACCATCCTGGTCGCGGCCACGCTTACCGACCGAAAAACCAAAGCGATTTTATGGCGCACCAACGGCATTAGCGCCGCGAGTCAGGCGTCTGTGGTGGCGCAAGCGATCGTGCCTACCACGCCGCAGTTTTTGAAGCAAAATCTTCGTGGGCCGCAGATATTGCAGATGTCCGATATGCAGGTAGCGGCAACGCAGGAGGCTGTTGCAAAGGGTAATATGATGCAGCAGATCGCGTCCGAGCTTTACACGGACATGTCCTGGGGGCTTTGAGCGGTCACATTTGCTAGGTCCGTAGGCTCCTGCGCCCAGTATTCCCGCACGCAAGATTGCTGAACTTTCAGCGGTCGCGCTTGTGCCGCTACGTTGGGTGAAAACCTGCGCATTCATTCACACCACTCATCGTGAAATTATTGAAGTCAGTCGCAGGCGCATCGCGAACAGAGTCTCTGCTGCTGCGCACTGGAAAAACTCAGCGCACTTTGGGGTGAACCGAACGAACTCGCTTGTCCCACACCCTGCGCGGCGCCTGGCAGCGAACCAAGAGAGCTGGCGGCGGACGAACTTTGTGCAACTCCCGGAGAGCCATAGGAATTGGCAGCGCCCGCGTTCTGCGCGGCCCCGGGCAGCGACCCGAAGAAATTAGCGGCGCCGATACCTCCCGCTGTACCGTAGGATGGAGCTTTGCCCTGGTAGTAAGCAGCGCAGGCGCCGCCCGCGCTCGTGCTGGCGCTCAAGTAGCCGGAAGCGGTCACCTGCCCCATCCAGTGAGTTGGCGTGCCAACGCCGGAACAGGAGCAATTGAAAACCCGTGGCCCGGGAGACGCGTATGGCGCCGGCAGGGACGGGATCGACTGCGGGACCGGCACGACGGCGGTGCTCACCGGGGCCGGCAATTGAGCCGGAGGGCTCGGCGGCAGCGGCGGCACCACCAGCGCGTTGGGCGCGGGCAATTGAGCCCATCCCACCTTGAGTCCCAAATCGAATATCAATGGCAGCGCGAGCACGACCAAAAACCTCAGCGCAGTCGGCACCGCGCGCGCTTTCCGTTGGCCTCGCGGCGAAAGGCTTTGAAGATTAGACATTGCCGTCGATTCGCCTGTCCGCTCTACCAGCGGTCCCGTCCGCTTCGCGCTCAAAAGCGCGAATACCAGGGTGACTGATGGGGGTTAGTAATCTGGAAATCGATGTTAAAATGCCGCAGCAGCGTACCTTCGGCGTGCCAGAGCGCCAGCCGCGCATTTTCCAGGCCGAGATCGGCCTGAACTTCGTTACCCTGAGCCGTCACGAGATTGCTCTGATACTGCAATAGCTGGTTGGTAGTTGCGGTACCGATGCGAAATTCAACCTGGACGTCGTGCAGGCTCTCTCGCGCGTATGAAGTGGCCTCCCCAGTGGACACGACCTGCTCCTTGTATGCGCGCAGATTGACCAGAGCGCTTTTGACCTGCAAAGCGGCCTGATAGAACGCCTGGCGGTATTGCAAACGGGTCTGCTCCAGCGAGACGCGCGCCTGCGCGAGTGCGGCCTGCGGAGCGGCATTGTCGAGCGGCATCGAAAAGCCCAGCACCGCTGCATAGTCGTAGAAGGTAAAGTTGAACATGCGGTTCAGTGCTGAAGCGTAGCCGCCACCGAAAGGAAGTTCGGCCGCGTTGGGCGCGCCGGGCCGCACGACGGGGCCGCGTGGGGTGAAGCAATTAGCGTAACTGGGCACCGTGATCGAGGCGGTGCAGGTGGCATCGCCGGCCTCAGAAGTTACGCCGAATTGCGCGCCCAGATTGAGCTGCGGTAGCGTCTGATTCTCCGAGTACTTGACCTGGATCAACGCGCTGCGAATGGACTCCCGCATGCCTGCCAACGCCGGGCTGTAGTTGAGCATCTGGTCGAATGCTGTCTTATCGCTTTGGCTTTCCTCCGGCGCCGGGCTGAGGTCCGGCCGCTGTACGGGTTCGATTTCCCGCGCAAGCACGGCGCTGTCGGGATTCAGCCCGACGTCCTGCCGCAGTGTCGTGACCGCTATGCCCAATCCCGCTTGAGCCGCCTCGACATTTGCGCGCGCCGTGGAGGCGGCAGATAAGGCCTCGGTCAGATTGACCGGCGCCATCATGCCGATCCGCACGCTGGCGCGGTTGACGCGAACGAGATCATTGTTGAATTTCAATGCGGCCTGCGCGACTTCCAGGTTCTCCTGGGCTTGCACGACGCCCCAATAGTCGTTACCGATGCGCTGGACGAAGTCGTTGAGGGACGAGGCATAGTTCCACTGGGAGGAGCGCTGCGCCGACTCCGCCAGGCGCACGTTGATCGTCGCAAACTGCCAGCCAAAGTTCTGCAACAACGGCTGGGAAAGCGACATCACGACGGTGGGTGTCCATACGGGATTCACCGGGCTGAACTCGGTGTTCGTGAGTTCGCGATCGTTGTTGAAGGTGAGGCCCAGGGTGCCGTTGCTCAACGGAAGGACTTTGCTCACGCCGAAATTCCAATCGTAGAACTTTTGCACGTTGGCGACGCTGCCCGGGTTTTGAAACGGCGAGCCAACCGGCGAGACTTCCTTCTCGACGTCGATCTGCGAACTCAGCTGCGGGTCGAACACGGCGTTCGCTGACTTCACGCTCGCGGTTGCCGCGATTGGATCCAGCGCAACCGAACCAAGTCCCGGGTTGTTCCTCAGCCCCAGAAAGATGGCTTCCTTGAGGGTGACCTTTTGGGTCAGGTTGTCCTCAGACGCCGCGAATTGGTCGACCGGCAGGCTGTCGCTACGAAACATCCATTGGCGGGCGAACATCTTCGGCAGTGAGAGTATAGGGGAGCTTTCAAATTGGGCCTCCGCGCCGGGAGCGATGCTCGCCGCTATGCCCGTCGGCTGGCTTTGCCCGCTCGACCAACCCGTTTGATTCCCGCCAGGTCCGCTGCCATTCGCAGGCTGGCTCTGAGCTTGCGCCGGCGCGACCATCGCCGACAACGCTATCGCCATTGCGGCAGCGAGCAGCGCGACGGTCTTTGCCCGCGTTAACGGAAGGTTTTCCAGGACGGCCTTGGCGGCACGTATCGATCCTTTCATACATTCCTCTAGGGGACGCTAACCGATAGCTTCCCGAATCTTCCCGTAGACGAAAACCATCGCCGATGGTTTCATCGTTCTTCAAAGCAGGGCTCGAAGCGGAATTTATATTGAGGATTCCGACTCACACTCGCACGACAGTTGAGCGTGAGATGCCGCTTGGACTGAGATTTAGGCAGAGGCAGGGTGGACGGCGGCCTGGCGTGGCAGGAGTCAGCGATCGCGAACTTTTATTTTTCCTTGACCGCTGCAAAACCGGGGGCTTGCACGTCCGTCACAGAAGCGCTCGCGGAGGTTCGACCTCAGGGTTCCTGCACGCAACACTTCTGAATCTCGGTTTGCGCCTCGTCGTTGTCGACCGGATTGAGATGTGGATGTCCGCTCAGAACGCCCCACACGAATTCTTCCCGGATGTAGTAGACACGCGTGTGCGGGTCGATCTCGACCTGGTCGGCGCTTTCGGCACCCTCGATGCTGCAAAGGATCTGCTCCGACCCGGCCGGAACGATGAAGGCGTGGTACCCGCCGGGACCGATACGCGCGCTGTCTTCGCCGCAGGTCACCGCGGGACGTAACAGCGAGGAGCCGTAGTGGTAGGGCCGATAAACGTAGATGACCGCGTTGTTGGGAGGCGCAGTAGCCCGTTCAAACGGATGCCCCTGCACCGCACATCCCGCGATGGACAGCGTCGCGGCGCCGAGCAGGATCGCCGCTACGTGGTGGCTCACTGGCTCACTGGTTCGCCGCGGGGGCTGCGGGTTGTCCCGCGTCGGCCGCAGGGGCTGCGAGTTGGCCCGCGTCGGCGCCAGAAGCTGCGGGTTGGCCCGCGCCGGCGAAAGCCTGCGCCAGGCGGTCCTCGTCGCGGTAGAGCTTCTGATCGATCTTCTCGCGTACAGCGGCGCGCGCGGCTTCCTCGACTTCCTTGTGAGTCGGTTCCTTGTAGAGCGTGTACGACTTCGAGATGTGTACCTTGGCGGTGTAATCGCCGAGCACCCGGTCACCGTCGGTGATCGAGAGCGACGCAAACGCGGTCACGCCAAGATCACCCAGCGGGGCCCCCACGTACGTGACCGGATCGAACGCGGTGACGATCAGCGGTATGTGATAATCGTCGTGGGTCAATTCCTCACGATAGGAAAATGTCACCGGCGAGTCATCGGAGAGAGACATCGCGACCGCCGCCGGAACCGCGTTCGCATCGCCGTCGGCGAGGCGTCCCTTGAAGGGCAACGGATGCGCAGGCGCTTCAGCCACCGCCGGAGCGGCGGCCGGTTGCTGCATGCTGCATCCCGACGCGACGGCCGCGACGAGGAACAACAGTCCCGCAATGGATACAGCTCTCATCGCCGCACCGCCTCCGCCGCAGGTTGTCGCGCTTGCGCCCTGGAAATAATCGTCACCGCGCACCTTTATCCGCGAACCGGCGTCGCTCGAGAGCAGCAGCGCCATCGGGCTCCGCGTGCTCTGTAGTACGCAGCGCAGGCGCGTCCGGTTGCAACAGGAAACCGGGGCCGAGCCCTTCGAGGCTTGGACATCCGATCTGGCCCATTACGAGGTCGATTTCCTTGCGCAAGATCTCGATCGCCTTCTGCGCGCCGGGCAGCCCGCCCGCGGCGGTGCCGTAGAGGGTCGCGCGGCCGACGAAAACGAAGCGCGCTCCCAGGCATAGCGCGGTCAGGACGTCGGCGCCGCGCCGCAAGCCACTATCCAGCATCACGGTGAGCTTGTCCCCGGCGGCCGCGCAAATCGCCGGCAGCATGTCGAGCGCGGCCGGCGCCTGATCCAACTGACGCCCGCCATGATTGGAAACCATGATCCCGTCAACTCCAATCTGCGCGGCCTGGACGGCGTCATCCGGATGCATGATCCCTTTCACCACCAGACGGCGGGGCCACAGGCGCCGGAACTCCTCGAGATCGCGCCAGGTTACGCTGCACGGAATCTGTTTCGCGACGAAGGCCGCGATCGCCTTGGCGTCGGCGCCGGGCGCGGCGTATGGCGCCCAGTTGTCGAACCGCGGGATGCCGCGGCGCAGGTAGTCGGCAATCCACAGCGGATGCATCAGCGCCTCCAGCGACTTCGACCATTTCAGCCTGAGCGGCAGCTCGAAGCCATTGCGTACGTTGCGCTCGCGCTTGGAGGACACCGGCACGTCGACGGTCAGCACCAGAGTGCTGAGATTGGCGTCGCGCGCGCGCCGGATCATATCCGCGGAAATCTTTCTGTCGCGCGCCGCGTAGAGCTGATACCAAGTATGCGCGGGCGCCAGTTCGGCCGCCGCTTCGATCGAAGCGGTGGAAGCGCCCGACATGATGAACGGGATATTGGCGGCCGCCGCGGCACGGGCCAGTATGAGGTCGGCATCCGCACGAAACAGCGCCGCCAGACCGGTCGGCGCGATGCCGAACGGACTCGCGTAGCTTTGGCCGAACAGCGCCGCGGATTGGTCGCGCCGTGAGATGTCGACCATGTAGCGCGGCACCAGGCGACGGCGCGCGAAGCTGCTCTCGTTCGCTTCGAGGCAGTGCTCGTCCTCGACCCCGCCCTCGATGAAATCGAAGGCGATGCGTGGCAGCCGCCGCCTGGCGAGCCGGCGCAAATCGTCGATATTTACCGCGTCTTCGATTTTCATTTTTTCATTGCCGTCCCGCGACCTTAATCCTATGAAGACCGTGCCGGCAAATTCCAGCCGAAGATTAACCAGCCGAAGATTAACTTGGGATGAAATGTTCTTAAGTTAGCCTTAGCGACGTTTGCCTTACGCAAGGACAGCCCTTTTAGGTTTCCTTTCTCAAAAATTAGCGCGATGGTCACTCTGGCGGCTTCGGCCTGCACCGTACCCTGCGCGCGAGAGTGAGTGAAAAATTCAGTATCGAAGGCGGCCGCCGCAACCAGAGTTGCGGCCGCTTTCCTTTCGGCGCGACGAGCCTATATGAAGTAGCTGAGAGCGGCAGTCGTGGACACAGTGCGAGTGAAAGAGCTGGTGCGCCGGCATTGGAACCGGCGGGCCGCCGACTTCGATCTGGAAGCGAGCCACGGCCTCCTCACCGACGCGCAGGCGCGCGCCTGGCGCAGCCTGATTGCCGGCATCGCGGGCGCGGCGCCGCTCGACGTGCTCGACATCGGCTGCGGCACCGGCTTTCTCTCCCTGCTGTTCGCCGCACAAGGCCATCGCGCAACCGGCGTCGACGTCGCACCCACGATGCTTGCGCGGGCGCGCGAAAAGGCCGCCACGCAAGGACTCGCGATCAGTTTCATCGAGGCCGACGTCGAGACGCTCGAGCTCCCCGCGGCAAGCTACGACCTGATCGTCGAGCGCCACGTCATCTGGACACTGCCGCATCCAGGGACCGCGCTCGACACCTGGCGCCGGCTGCTGCGGGCCGGCGGGCGCTTGATCCTGATCGAAGGCCATTGGGGCCCGGATGAGCGCCGCGAGGAATACCATCAGATCCACGATCGTCTGCCGCTCTTCGGAGGACGGCCCGAGCCCGAGATGGCCGCGCTGGTGCGCGCGCACGGCTTCGCGTCGGTCAGCGTGGAGCCGCTGATGGACCCCGAGCTATGGACCGAACCGCCCAGCCATCCGCGCTACCTCGTAACCGCGCGCGCGTGACGACGGCGGCGAAGGTCATGGAAGTTACCAAATGATATCGGCGAAAGACCTGGACGATGCGGTGGCCTCGATCATCGCCGCGCGCGCCAGCAGGCGGGCACTTAGGCGGCTGCCGCCGGGCGGCGCAGCGCTCTCGCTCGACGACGCCTATTCGATCCAGGAAGCGTTCGTGCGGGAGTGCGGCTTGCCGGTCGTCGGATACAAAATCGGATGCGCGTCGAAGGAGTCGCAGGCGCTGGTCGGCGCCGCTGGGCCGTTCGCGGCGCGCATCTTCGCGCCCACCCGTTTCGACTCGCCGGCTGAAATTTCTGCGCACGATTTCTTTACCGTCGGCGTCGAAGCCGAGTTCGCGTTCACGATGCGCGCCGCGCTGCCGCCGCGCCGCGCTCCGTACGAGCGCACCGAGGTCGCCCGCGCCGTCGCCTCGGTCTCGCCGGTGATCGAGCTTTGCGACACGCGGCTTGAGAACTGGAAGGCCGCGCGGATCGAGGAAATCATCGCCGACAATGGCTTTCACGGCGGCCTGGTCGTCGGCACGGCGGTCAATGAATGGGAGAGCCTCGATCTGGCCGCACACGAAGTCGCGCTCTCGATCGGCGCCGTGGTGCGTGCAAGGGGCGCAAGCGCGGGATCGCTCGGCCATCCGCTCGACGGCCTCGTATGGATCGCCAACGAACTTTCGCGGCGCGGATATGGTCTTGGCGCGGGTGATATCATAGCGACCGGCACCTGGACCGGATTGCATTTCGTGCGGGAGCCGGCGCTGGTCGTCGCCGATTTCGGTTCGTTGGGCCGCGTCGAGGTCAAGGTGCGCGCGTAGAAAAGGGACTCCTCAACGCCACGACAGGGGAACGATGCGATGGAAGCCATAGGCGATACGGCGAAAATCGAAAGCTATCACGCCCATGTCTACTACACCGGCGATGCCTCGCGCGCCGCCGCCGCGTCGTTGCGCGAGGCGCTTCAGCAAAGGTTCGAGGTCGCGATGGGCAACTGGCATGACAAACCGATCGGGCCGCATCCGCTGCCGATGTACCAGGTCAGTTTCGCCACCCACGAGTTCGCGCGCGTGGTGCCGTGGCTGATGCTCAATCACGACGGGCTCTCGATCCTCATCCATCCAAACACCGACGACGGATACCGCGACCACGCCGAGCATGCGTTGTGGCTCGGCGCGCAGCAGGAACTGCGCCTCGACGTGCTGCGCAAGCTGCTCGATCAATAGCGCCGCAGCGCGCCGCCTGGACGATAGCCACAAAGGATGGCCAGCATGGAAGCCGGGGCGTGGAACGAAGCGATCGATCGGATGCTGACGCGGGTGCGCGACACGGCCGGACGCGTCGGCGACGGCTTTCCGCACTGGGCCGATCCCGAAAGCGGCCGATGGACCGTGACCGCGGATGGCGATTGGACGGGCGGCTTCTGGGTCGCGATGCTATGGCTCGCCTGCCACGGCACGGGTGAGGAACGCTATCGTCGATGGGCGCGGCAGTGGGCCGCGCGGATGCGCCCGCGGATCGCCTCGGCGAGCGTCTTCAAAGCGATACCGTTTTACTACGGCGGCAGTGTCGGACACCTCCTGCTGAACGACGCCGGTGCACGCGAAGCGGCGCTCGAGGCCGCCGACAGCCTCATGCGCCTGTACAATCCGGCGCTCGGACTGATCCCGCTCGGCGCCGAGGCCGAAGAGAGCTCGCGGGTCGGCCCGGCCGAGAGCAGTATCGACAGCCTCTTCGCCTCGCCCTTCCTGCTGTGGGCCGCGCGCGAGACCGGGGAGCGCCGGATGCGCGAGGCCGCATGGAGCCACGCCAGCCGGGTCATCGAATTGCATCTGCGCGAGGACGGATCGTTCATCCAGTCAAGCTCGCTCGATGCGCAAAGCGGCGCGGTGATTCGCCACTACACCCACAAGGGATACAGCGACACCAGCACCTGGGGGCGCGCGCAGAGCTGGGGCGTGCTGTTATCGGTGATGAGCTACGCGAGAGCGCCTGGCGAGACGCGATGGCTGCAGGCGGCCGAGCGCGGCGCTGACTGGTGGATCGCCCACGTGCCCTCCGACTGCGTCGCGTTCTGGGATTTCGACGACCCGCGCATCCCGGAGATCGAGCGCGACACCGCGGCGACCGCCGCGATGGCCTGTGCGATGCTCAAGCTCGCGGCGCTTGCCGATCCGGCAAAGCGTCAGGGCTATCGCCGCCATGCGGAGGCAACCGTAAGTGCGCTGGTCGAACGATACCTGACTCCGGTCAGTCCTTCCGATCGCCGAGTGCCGGGCATACTCACCGAGGGATGCTTCAACAAGCGGCCAGACTCGCGAAGCCTCGACGCGGCGTCCAGGAACGAGTTGATATTCGGCAGCTACTACCTATTCGAGGCGCTCCACATCCTGGCGGGCAGGCTCGATCCTGACACGATCTAGTGTCCTGAGTCATAAAGGCTATCGATTCTCGCTGAAGAGGATTCCGCCTTCCTTGAGCTTCGCAATCCGCGCGTCGGAGTAATCCAGCACTTCCCTGAGCACCTGTGCGCCGTGCTCGCCGAGCAGCGGCGCCTGGATATCCGGCAGATCCGGATAGGCCGAGAATTTCAACGGAAAGCCAGGGATCGTCACCTCGCCGAGGATCGGATCGCGCACCTTGCGCACCATGTCACGCGCCTTGAAGTACGGATGCTTCATCGTGTCGATGACCGAGAGCACGGGGGCGCAGGCCACGCGGTTTTCTTCGAGCGCGGCCACCGCGGCGTCGTCGGTGGGCATCGATGATAGCCACTCCTCGACGATCGCGTTGAGCACGTCGCGGTTCTTCACCCGATCCGCACTGGTGGCGAAACGCGGATCGTCGCGAAGTTCCGGCCGGCCCATCGCGTTGGTCATGCTCGCCCACTGGCGATCGAGCACCAGGATAAATATCCAGCCCTGCGGCCCCTTGTAGACTCCGGCTGGACAAATCTGGTTGTGGTATCGGCCCATCCGTTTGGGGATGAACTCCCCGCCGGTTATCGAATGGCTTTGCAGGCCGAAATCGTGCATGTGATAGAGCGTGTCGATCATCGCGATGTCTATATACTGTCCGACACCGGTTTTCTCCCGGTTGTAGAGTGCGTATCCCAGTGCGGCGAAAGTATGTACTCCGGTTCCCACGTCGGCGACCCCAATTCCGACGAAAGTCGGAGATCCATCCGGGTCCCCGGTCATGTGCATCATGCCGGAGAAAGCCTGCGCGATCATGTCGTAGCCGGTCTTGTGCGCGAGTGGACTCTTGCGCCCGAAGGCCGAGAGCGAAGCCATGATGAGGCGCGGATTGATTAGTTTGAGCGAATCGTAGTCGAGGCCGCGCTTTTGCATCACGCCGGGGCCGAAGTTCTCGACCACGATATCCACCTTGGATACCAGTGCGCGGAGGATCTCGAGCGATTCGGGCTTGTTGAGATCAAGGCACAGGCTCTTCTTGCCCCGATTCTGCTGGACGAAATAGCCGCTGCGCCCGTTTTTGATCGTCGGCAGCAGACGCGACGGATCGCCCATCGGTGCCAGCTCCACCTTGATGATGTCGGCGCCCATCTCGGCCATCAGCCGGGTAACCGTGGGCCCGGCCAAGTATTGCGTGAAATCGAGCACCCGGCATCCCGCGAGCATCGCGGAATTCGTCTTTGCGCCAGCCATGCTTGTCATCTCCCCGAGCCGATTCGCGTTCGCCGCGTGAGAGCCATCTATCACAGCTTCCGCTCGCTGTGGAGTTCCACGAGTGCCCGCGAGTCTGGACAGCGTGGCCCAGGTACGACTAGATGACGGGTCTAGCTGGAGGATGCGCGATGTCCACGAATCAAGGTTCTGAATCGGCTGCCCTGCGGGCGCGCCTGAAACATCCGGTGATCGATTCCGATGGCCACTGGGTCGAGTTCGGGCCGGATCTGATGGACTATCTGAAAGAGGTCGGAGGATCGCGGGCGGCCGAGGGTTTCAGGAACCGGCCGTACGAAGGATGGCATCTCACGGTACCGCTCAAGGAACGGCGCGAGCGCCGGCTGGACCAGCCGATATGGTGGGGCGTGCCGACCAGGAACACGCTCGACCGCGCGACCTCGATGCTGCCGAAGCTGCTGTACCAGCGAATGAGCGACATGGGGATGGATTTCGCGGTGCTCTATCCGACCGCGGCGCTGCGCATCCCGTTTATCGCCGACGAGGAGACGCGCAAGGCGACCTGCCGCGCGTTTAACCGATACTCGGCCGACCAGTTCCGCGAGTTCAGCGACCGGCTGACACCGGTGGCGATGATTCCGATGTATACGCCCGAGGAGGCGATCGTCGAATTAGAGTACGCGGTCAAGACGCTGGGGCTCAAGGTCGCGATGATGCCGAGCCTGCTGCGCCGTCCGATTCGCGCGGCGGTCGGTCCCGGCGGCGAGCCCAATCCGTACGCGCTCTGGCTCGACATGCTCGCGCTCGACAGCGAGTACGACTACGACCCGGTGTGGGCGAAATGCCAGGAGCTCGGCGTCGCGCCCACCTTTCACACGGTTTCCAAGGGCGTCGGCACGCGCATCTCGCCGTCGAACGCGGTGTACAACCATATCGGGCACTTCGGCGTGGCCGGCGAGGCGATCTGCAAGGCGCTGTTCCTGGGCGGCGTGACGCGGCGCTTTCCAAAGTTGAAGTTCGCCTTCCTGGAGGGCGGCGTGGGATGGGCCTGCGGGCTTTATAGTGATCTGATAGGCCATTGGAAAAAGCGCAACCCCAAGGCGCTCGAGGACATCGACCCTGCCAACCTCAACCGCGAGATAATGGCGCATCTGTTCCAGCGCTACGGCGGCAAGGCGCTCGCCGACAAGCTGGAGCGATGGAAACTCGAGGGCGAGGCCTACTCCCCGCGGACCGCCGATCCGACCGCGTCGCTCGACGACTTCGAGGCCTGCGCAATCGAGCGCGCCGAACAGATCCGCGATCTGTTCATTCCCAACTTCTATTTCGGCTGCGAAGCGGACGACGCGGCCAACACCTGGGCCTTCAACGCGAAGGCCAACCCGTACCGCGCCCGGCTCAACGCGGTCTTCGGCTCCGATATCGGCCACTTCGACGTCCCGGACATGACCAGGGTGCTGACCGAGGCCTGGGAACTGGTGGACGAAGAACTGATAAGCGAGGCGGACTTCCGCGATTTCGTCTTCACCAATCCGGTCAGGCTGTGGGCGGGCAACAATCCGGATTTCTTCAAGGGCACGGTGGTCGAGCAAGAGGCGCGCGCGATGCTGGCCGCCGGCTGAGCGAGGCCGCGCGACGGCACATGACGACTCGCAGCGCGCGGTCACTTCAGAGCGACCGGGCTCCCGCCGATCTTCACCCGGAAGAGCGTGTACGGCTTTTGCCGCAGGTCGTGGCCGCCGTGAAAGCGCGCTCCCCGCTCCAACTGATTAACCGTGAAGTAGAGCCATCCGTCGGGCCCGACCGAAAGCGTGTCCGGCCATAGCACGCGCGGGTCGTGGACAATCGTCTCCCAGGTGCCATCGGGCAGGCGCCGGCGGATTCCGTCGTGCTCGTAGTCGCCAGCATAGACGCGGCCCTGCGCGTCGGCCTCGAGTCCGTCGGAGGCTCCTTTTTCCCCGAGGTCCGCCACCGCCGCGCCCACCTGTTCTTCGGGCACCGAGCGATCGCGCAGGTATGCCGTGGGCACGCTGAACAGATGACGGCTCGACAGCGGACAGTAGTAAAGCGTCGCGCCGTCGGCCGACAGCGCGATTCCGTCCGCAGGAATGGCGAATGGCTGCGGCGGACCGTCCGGCGGCCGCACCATCAGCGTCTCTCCCTCGACTATCGGCACAAATGCGGGATCGGCCTTGGTCGAATGATGATTCGCAAGCCGGCGCCACGCCTCGCCTGAGGCGAGGTCCACGACGATCAGCGCTCCGGTTCCGGAATCCGTGATGTAGGCGATGCCCTCTTTGTCCTGGCGCAAGTCGAAGCGCACGTCATTGAGATAGGTTTTGGGCAAAGCGATGTCGGGCTTGAAAACAATCGTCTTGGAGATCCGGTTGGTCGCGAGATCGACGGCCACCAGTTTCGCGCCGCCCTGTATCGGTTCGCTGAAATTCGGCGCCGCGGTGTCCAGCACCCACAGCCGATTGCGCGCGTCGGCCACCACGCTCTGCACGCTGATAAAAGTCTTGGCCGGGTGCGCATTGTCCGCGCGATTCACCTCCGTGTCGGGATAGGCAAAGAGACGGCCGCCGCGGATTTCACCGACCGTAAACGGCACGTCGTCGCCCCAGCGCGGAAAGTTTACGAAGATGCGTCCGTTCGGCGCGACGGTCACGCCTGTCGGCATCGCGCCCTGGAACTCGAACACCGCTTCGATCCGGCCGATCGTGCGTTCCGAAGGCAGCTGGATAGCCCAGGCTGAGGACACGCTGAGCAGTATCGCGGCCGCGAGCAGTAGTCGTCGATTCATCCGCATTCCTCTTCAAGCGCGCTCACACACCGCGGCCTCAGCCGAGAGCGGCGCGGACGATTCGCGCCCCCGCAACCATCGCGCTCAGCTTCGCGAACGCGACGTCGCGCGCGATATATTTCATCCCGCAATCGGGCGCGATCACCAACCGCTCGGGCGCGACGAACTCGAGCGCGGCGCGAATACGGTCGGCGACCGTCGCAGCGCTCTCGACCGCGGGATCGTTAAGGTCGATCACGCCCAGGATGATGGTCTTGGAGGGTAGCTCCTTCAGAATCGACAGATCGAGCCTGGGCTGCGCGGCCTCGATTGATACCTGGTGGGCGCGGCAGTTCTCGAGCTCCGGCAAAAACGAGTAGCCTGCCGGCTTGTCCTTCATGATGTAAGCGTAGCCGAAGCACAGATGCACCGCGGTCGTGCCGGTGACGCCCTGAAGCGCGCGATTAAGCGCCTTGAGCCCGTAGCGGCGCGCCAACTCCGGGCGCGCCTGCATGTAAGGCTCATCGATCTGCACCACGTCGGCGCCGGCCGCGAAGAGATCCTTGATCTCCTCGTTAACCGCCTCCGCGTAGGCCATCGCGAGCGAGTCCTCGTCGGGGTAATAAGCGTTCTCAGCCTGCTGGGTCATCGTGAACGGCCCGGGCAGCGTGATCTTCACCTTGCGCGTGGTGTGCGCGCGCAGAAAGGTGAGGTCGCGCACCTCGACCGGCGCGAGCCTGCGAATCGGACCCGAAACGAGCGGCACGATGTCAGGGCGTCCGCTGCGGCTGATCGCGCTGCCCGGACGCTCGCGGTCGACACCGCCGAGCGCGTTGGCGAGCCGGTTGGAGTAGCTCTCGCGGCGCATCTCGCCGTCGCTGATGATATCGACGCCGGCGCTTTCCATCTCGTGAATCGCAACGATAGTCGCATCGTCCTGCGCCTGCTCGAGCCACGGCTCGGGGATTCGCCAGACCTCGCGTGCACGCACACGCGGCGGCGCCCGCTTGGCGAGATTTTCACGGTCGATTAGCCAGTCGGGCTGCGGATAGCTGCCAACCACCGTGGTCGGCAGAAGCATCCTTTCACTCATCGTGCATCACCCCTCGCGTCGAAGTAGCGGGGCACGCGGTCGCGGGCCCGGACGGCGCAAATCATGACGCCTTCGGCGCGCTCCGGCAACTCGCGCGCGATGCGCTTCGAACAAGCGCAGCCATCCGCGCCCTTGGCTATGACGCGCCCTTAACTATGGAGTGGTAAGGAAGCGGCCAGCTCTTTCCCACGCCGCGACGAGCTCACAGTGTGTCGTGCGTATTTCGATCAGGCAGAACCGGGGGCCGTTTAGCCTCGAGCGATTCCTTTCAGCGCACGGCTTTGAGCGCGTCACGAACCCTGGCGCACTCCACGCGTAACTGGACGAAGGTCGCGGACGCGCCGTCGAGCGAGGCGTTGCGGCCCTTTTCCTCGATCGCGCTTGCCAGCGCCTGCATACGCGAAGCACCAAAGTTGCCACCCGTGCCCTTGAGCGTGTGCGCGGTAAGCCTGGTGGCGCCGGCGTCTCCTTTTGCCAGTGCCGCCTCGAGCGTCGCCAACTGGCCCGGAACCTCGCGGATGAACATATCCACAAGGTCGCTCAGCAGGTTCTCGCCCTCGTTGCGCAGATCTTGAATAGCGTTTTGATCAATTGGAGCGTTACTGGCCATGTCGTGTGAATCAGCATCCATATTTACCCTCCGGTATTACTCTCCCGCCCTTCGCTACACGGTCCAGGCCGGAAAGGCTCGATGCAACTTCTGCCGCACCGGCTCGAACGAGAACTGGTTAAATGGCTTGATCACGTAGGCGGTCGCGCCCTCATTCAAGAACGTATCGCGCGTCTTCTCGAAGGGCACCGCGCTCACGACCACAATTGCGGTCTCCGGAGCCTCTTTTTTCATGGTTCGGAAGGCGGCCAAGCTGTCGATGCCTTCACGCTCGGGCATCATCACATCCAGCGTGACCAGCTTGGGCTTGAGGTCTCTGAAGAGGCGAAGACCCTGCGCTGCAGTCTCGGCTTCGCCCTCGACATGGAAGCCGAGCTTGGTCAAATGATGGCGGATGATTTTCCGCGCGAACGGCGAGTCATCTATTATCAACGCTCGTACGGTCACGGCTGATTCGCCTCGAACATCGTTTGCCAGCAGCATTATTGCAGAGGAATTACCTATTCACTGCGTAAGCTGAGCATGAACCGCGCCCATGTTCGTCCCGCCCGTGCCCGGAGTGCCCGGCGCGACCTGGCGAATAAATACCGCGCTGATGTCCGCGCCGCTACTGCCTGAGATCCACACTTCAGCAAACCCGGTCACCGGGACCGAACAGTTGCCTTTGCAGCCGCTCCAGTTCACTACGGGAACGACCGTCACCCGTGCGTCGCTCAAAGTGTGCGAGGACCAGGTACCTGTGGGGTCCGAGGCCATTCCCGCGGCCACGCGGTCGCTTACGCCTTGGCCGATCGGGCCAACCTTTGCACCCGGCTCGGTCGAAAGCATATCGCCTACTTTGACGGTGCAGGCGCATCCGGACCCAAGGTTCTGGCTGAATGCGGCACCACCGTTGCTTTGGCCGCTCGAATCCATCAAACTCAGTCCACCCCAGCAACCCGCACCACAATTTCCGTTGTGCAGAGTGATCGCCTGTCCGTAGGTATAGGTGGTAGTCGAGTCGAGGCCTATCGGCGCGATGTCACTGGCGGAAGCAAGCCCCTGCAGCACCGCCACGGAAGTGGCGGTCACGGTAAAGTTTTGGATGCCCACGACTCTGGCGAACAGCGCGGATATCTTGCGCGTCGCGCTTACGGTCATCGACTGATTGCCCGCATTGGCGACCACGCTGGTGAGCTCGCTCGCCAAAACACCGTCGTTGAGAGCATAGGTACAGGCCGCGTTCTGCGCCGCGGTCGCGTAAAGACACAAGGCATTGTTACCGGAGAAGATTACGTTGTTGAAGTAAGTAGCGCCTGCCAAAGCTGCTGCGTCAGTGGCGCCCTGTAGCTTGTTTTTGTTCCAGTAGATATAAAAGACATCGATTCCGAGCGCCGCTATTCCTACAAGTCCGACCGCCGCCAGCGCGAGGATGACCATGATCTGGCCCCGCCGTCCACGCCGGACACGTCCATGCTTTTGTATCAATCCCATATCGCTCCATTCTCTCGAGGCGATGATCGTGCAAGGAGCGATCCAATTCGCGGCCCGAAATGGTTATCGGATCAAGTGATTGTAAATTGACTATTCGCATCACTGGTATGGATCATGCTCCCTTTTTTGTCCGATGCGAGCTTTGTCCACATTGCTGAAGATAGGTGATGTCCGGAAAGGAGACGCTGTATCGTCAACGGACGCAAGATGGATCGGCCGCGAGGCATATCGCGTCAGAGCCGCCGCGCGTCCTTATCATGCGATTGGTCACGCGATTGGCCATCACTGGAGTGTGAAGGCGCGCGTTTGCGAGCGCCACGGCGCTCAGACCCTGGTCGAATTCGCACTTATCATTCCGGTCTTTCTGCTCCTGATGCTTGGTGTAGTACAGATGGTGGTAGTCGGGGGTGCGGCGCTTGCGGTCAACCAGGCCGCGATCTCCTGCGCCCGCTATGCCTCGCTGAATCCGAGCCTTGCTCAGATTTCGATTGGCGCCTACCTGACCTCCACCGCGTCACCGCTCATTAGTGATTCCGGCCTACAACCGCTAGTGCTTTCGCCGAGCGCAGTACCGCGCGTGACCGGGACCGCAGTGACCGTGACGGTCAGTTACAAGCTCCAGACCAAGCTTTTTTTGGGTACGACTTTTTTCGGGGTCACCTTTCCAAGCCAGCTCTCGGTTACGCAAACCATGACCAGTGAATAGGCGCGTCCACGACGGACGCTGCCGCCAGTCAGCCGGAGGGGTATGAATTCAGCGCAACACAATGGCAATGGCAACGGCCTCAATACCGCGCAGCACACGCGGCGCGGCAGCCTCAACATCTCGCTGGCCGGAGGCACGCCGACACAGCGCACGGCGCTGCGCGAACTGCTGGCCGCGCTCACCGACTTCAGGATGGAGATTGCCGAGATTTCCGCTCCCGGGCAGGCGCCGGTGCAAGGCGACGCGGTGCGTATTCTGATGATACTGCTCGATGAGGACCTCGACCTGTGGGATGAGGAGCTACGGCCGTGGATCGAGAGCGGCAACTGGTCGCAGGTGACGGCAGTGGTCAGCCGGCGCACGCCGGAGGCGGTGCGCGGCGCGTTAAGCGCTGGCGCCAATGAAGTACTGTTCATGCCAGTTGATCCGGTCGACCTCGCGCGCTCGCTGTGGACGGTCAGCGAAATCCACCGCGGCGGCGGACAAGCGAGCAAAGCGGCCTACGCACTGGTCAGCGTGTCGGGCGGAGTCGGTGTCAGCAGCCTGACGGTCGCATTGGGACTCGCGCTCCGTCGCCTGACGCAAAAACAGGTCGCGCTGGTCGACCTCGGCCTTCAAGCAGCCTCGCTTTCAGCGATTCTCGACCTCGAAAGTATCCATTCGATCGGCGAGCTCGCCGATCCGACCACCAGCGTCGATTCAATCCGCCTGGAATCAGCGGCCAGCAAACATTCCTCCGGGCTGTACCTTTTGAGCGCGCCGGCGCGGATCGAGGACGGCGAGATGGTCTCGCCAGGCACTATCGAAGCGACTATCGGGGTGATGCTGCAATTGTTCGACTACGTACTCATCGATTGCGGCCATCATGTGAACGAGGGCACGGTGGCGGCGTGGGAGCGCGCGGGTAACGTGCTATACGTGCTCGATCAATCGATCACCGCAGTGCGCGCTGCGCACCGCTTCCTCGATCTGTTCGAACGGCTCAAACTCAGACACGTCTCGCTCGACCTGCTGCTCAACCACTACCGCCCTGCGCATGCCGTCTCGCTGGAGAAAATCGGGGCCGCGTTGCATCGGCCGGTGGCCTTTTGCATTCCGCACGACGAGGCGGCGCTGGCGGCCACCGAGGCGCAAGGCGACGGCCTTTCCACGCTGCCGGCAACGTCGCCGCTACTGCTCGCGGTCGAGCAGCTGGCCAACACCCTGATTGGCGCTCCAGAAGCCGCCGACGGTGCGCACAAGCCGGGCGTGTTCGCCAGGCTGATCAACGCGATCGGCCGCTAGAGAGGAACGCCGCCAATGGGTCTAATCGATCGTCTGCAAAACGACGGACAGGGCGCGCCCTCGGTGGCGGGACCTTCGCTCTTTGCCATCGACGCGCGCCAGCTTATGGCCGCGTCCAGCGAGGATGTGGGCAAGGAGCGTTTCCAGGCGCTCAAGGGGCGAATCCAGGATCTGCTGCTCAAGAGAATCGACGTCACCAAGCTCGAAGACGCGGGCTACGCGCCGCTGCTGGCGCAGGTGAACGCGGTGATCGACGAACTGGTCGACGAAGAGCATTTGCTGCTGGCGGAAGCCGATCGCGAACGCCTGATCGAGGCCACCACCAGCGACATGCTGGGCCTCGGCCCGCTCGAACCGCTGCTCCAGGACAACGACATCTCCGACATCCTGGTCAACGGATACCGCGGGGTATGGATCGAGCGCAACGGCAAAATCTACAAGACCACCGTGCGCTTTCGCGACGATCGGCACCTGATGAGCGTTATCAACCGCATCGTGTCGCGTGTTGGCCGGCGAATCGACGAGGCCTCGCCGATGGTTGACGCGCGGCTGCCGGACGGCTCGCGCGTCCACGCCATCATTCCGCCGCTAGCGATCGACGGCCCCGGCTTGTGCATCCGCCGCTTCGGCGGCCACAGCTACAGGATGGAAGATCTGATCATCAACGGCACATGCACCCAGGAGATGGCCGATTTCATGCGCATCGCGGTGCTCACGCGGCTCAACATCCTGATAAGCGGCGGCACCGGCAGCGGCAAAACCACTCTGCTGAACTGCCTCTCCACTTATATTCCCGAAGATCAGCGCATCATCACCATCGAGGACGCCGCCGAGCTGGCCTTGCAGCAGCCCCAGGTCTTCCGCCTCGAGACCCGCCCGCCCAACGTCGAGGGCAAGGGCGAGGTCACGCAACGCGAGCTGTTTCGCAATACCTTGCGGATGCGTCCCGACCGCGTGATCGTCGGCGAGGTGCGTGGCGCCGAAGTGCTCGACATGCTGCAGGCGATGTCGACTGGCCACGACGGCTCAATGGCCACAATCCATGCTAATTCTCCGCGCGACTCGCTAGGGCGGCTCGAGATGATGATGCTGCTGTCGGGGATGGCGCTGCCCGAGAAAGCGATGCGTCAGTATGTCGCCAACTCGATCAACCTGATCATTCAGCTCGCGCGTCATTCCGACGGCGCCCGCAAGATCCTCAAGATAACCGAGATTACAGGGATGGAAGGTGACACCGTACTGACCCAGGACCTGTTCGAGTACGTGCGCACCGGGGTCGACCCGGCCGGCAAGGTGCTGGGCCATTTCAGGACCACCGGCACACGTCCCTTCTATACCGAACGCTTCGAGGCCGCCGGCTTCGCGGTTCCGCAATCAATGCTCGCTCCGCGCGAGCTGCACTGACGCGATGACGGAACTAGTCACATTGGTCTGTTTCGCCCTGCTGATAAGCCCGGCGGTCGCGTACTACACGATGCGGCAAAAGCATCGGCTCGCTCAGGAACGGGTGCTCGTACGGCGGCTCGGAAATTCGCCGGCGAGCCCGCGCACACAGCCTGCGTGGACCCCGCCAAAAGACGAGATGACGCTTGTGCTTGCGCGGCTGAGCACGGTGCCGTGGGTGGGAGGCTACCTCAGCGAGACGATGCGTCAAGCGACTGTGCCGCTGATGCTCGCGATACCGGCGTTGCTGGTTGCGGGTACCTTCGTCTCGGGTCACTGGCTAAACGTCCCCGGCGCACTGCTATGCGGTGTCGCAGCCGCCACGGCGCCGGTGCTATATGCTCACCGCAAGCGCACTCAACGGCTCAAGCTACTCGGCGAGCAATTGCCGTATCTCATCGATCTGCTCAAGTCCGCGCTCGAGTCAGGCCATACGATGCTGCGCGCGCTTCAGATGGCGGCACATAATCTGCCCGAGCCAATTTCCGACGAGCTGCGCCTGATCGTCGAGCAAGTCCAACTGGGGATGACTCTGCCGCTGGCGCTCGAGGCGATGTACCAGCGAGCGCCGGTCGAAGAGCTGAGCTTCCTGGTGGCCGCAGTACGCGTTCAGACCGACGTTGGGAACAGCATGGCCGAGGTTTTCCAACACGTCGCGGAGGGGATGCGCAACCGACAGCGTGCGGAGCATCAGTTGCGTGCACTCACCGCCCAGTCGCGGGCGAGTGCGGTCATCGTCACCTTGCTTCCGTTCATCGTGCTAGTGGCCTTCAGCCTCATCAACCCGGGCTATTCGCGCCCGCTGTTCCATAACCAGTACGGCCAAAAGATGCTTGAGACCGCGATCGTGCTCGACATAATCGCGTACTTCGTAATGCGCAGAATCGCGCGAGTGAACTATTAGCATGTCTTACATGGTAGCCCTCACCGTTTTTTGCCTCGCAATCACTACTGTCATGGCGCTGTATTTTGGCCTTACTACGGAAGAGCCGCGAAGTTCCTGGCAAAGCACGCGTGGCGCGGCGCGATACGGCGCCGCCGGCACGCTTGAGCGGTCATCGCTTCAGTGGAGCGGCATCCCCGGGCAATTGCTCGCGTGGTGGGTCAACAAAACCGACGCCGGCGATCAGAACACGCCCGAGGTCCGGCAAACCCATATCGCGCTGACCCGGGCTGGCTTCAACCAGGTCGAGCAGTTGGCAATATACCGCGCGGCGCGGGTCGCCTCGTTCGTCCTGGTAATTGCCGCGGGCCTGGTGATCGCGCACTTTTACCCAAGATGGCGGATTCCGGCGCTGCTGGGCGGTGCGGTGATCGGTTATCTGCTGCCCGGCAATATCGTCAAACGCCTGGGACGGAAGCGTCAACTGACCATCCTGCACGAACTGCCCGCGATTCTCGATCTGCTGGTGGTCACGCTGGAAGCCGGACAGGGATTGCTCGAAGCGATCAGGATCGTCGGGCGCGAGACCGCGCGGCAAGGCCGCGTGCTGGGCAAGGAGTTTACGACCGCGGCGGCCGAGATGAGCGCGGGCGTTTCGCTCGAGGACAGCATGCGCAACCTCAGCGAACGGACCGGCGTGGACGATCTTAAGGCAATCGGCGCGGTATTCATCCAAAACAAGGAGATCGGCGGGCGCCTGGGGCCTTCGTTGCGCGCGGCCGCCGAACTGCTCAGCGCCAAGCGGCGTCTGATGGCCGAGGAGGCGGCGCAAAAAAGCTCGGTCAAAATGCTTCTGCCGCTGGTGCTGTTGATTCTGCCCGCTATGATGATCATCATTCTCGGTCCAGCGATTATTCAGATCTTCCAGATGATCATGGGCGCGGCCGCATAGTCCGCCTCCACCAGTCCACGCCGGCCCCAATGATCATCGCGGGCCTCGGCGGGCGAGGAATCGCTTGACATTTAAGTGAACGCTTTAATATCATCCGCGCCATGCATTCCTTCGCGGGCGACGGCGTCTTTCACGCCATCGCCGACCCCAACCGCCGGCGCCTGATTGACCTCCTCGCGGAGGGGGAAAAATCCGTGCAAGAACTGGCCGAAGGCTTCGACATCACGGTCGCCGCCGTCTCTCAGCATCTCGCGGTGTTGCGCGACTCCCGCCTGGTCAGCCGCCGCGCCCGGGGCCGGCAACGTCTTTATCGGCTCGACGCAGCGCCGCTGCGCGTCGTCGATGAATGGACCTCGCAGCATCGCCGCTTCTGGCAGAGCCGGATGAAAAGGCCCCACGCTTACCTGGATAAAGGCCTATGAAACTCGAAATCCTGCTGGTCGAGGACTACGCGCACCCAATCGGGAAAGTATGGGCGGCGCTTACCGATCCGGCCGCGCTGGCCGAGTGGCTGATGGTCAATGACTTCGAGCCGCAGGTCGGCAAAGCGCTTTACGCTTCGCGGAGAGCGCAGCGCCGAGTGGCGTGGATGGATGGACTGCGCGGTGCTGGAAATGGAGCCACCGCGGCGGATGGTCTGGTCCTGGCAGAGTTCGGAGTCGAGCGACCCGACTCGCGTGGAATTCCGGCTTGAGCCAATCGAGGGCGGCACGCGGCTGACGCTGATGCATACGGGTGACACCGATCCGGGAGCCAGAGGCCGCCTGTCGTCCGGTTGGCCGGTCAAGCTCGGCAATCTTGGTTCGTTGCTGGCGAAAACAGACTAATCTCGGGGATTACGCAAACCATTGAGGAAGTGAAGTCCGATCATGCAGAACCACAAGGTCCTTTCGCACGATGAATGGCTCGCGGCCCGCAAGCAGTTGCTGGCCAAAGAAAAGGAATTCACCCGGCTGCGCGACCAACTGAGCCAGGAGCGCCGGGAACTGCCTTGGGAGCGGGTCGACAAGAATTATGTTTTCGATGGACCCGGCGGCAAGGAGACTTTGGCGCAGTTGTTCGACGGGCGCAGCCAGCTGGTCGTCTACCATTTCATGTTCGATCCGGATTGGGACGCGGGATGCCCGCATTGCTCATTCTGGGCCGACAACTTCAATGGCATCCCCGTGCACCTCAGCCATCGCGACGTGACGATGGTCGCAATCTCGCGCGCCCCGCTGGCCAAGCTGGAAGCCTACCACAAGCGCATGGGATGGAACTTCAAATGGCTATCGTCATTCGGTAGCGACTTCAACTATGACTACTACGTGTCATTCACACCGGAAGAAGTGGCGAAGGGGCAGCCTTATTACAACTATCGGCTGAACAAGTCTCAAAAGGGATTGGAAAGTGTCGGAATCAGCGTGTTCCACAAGGACGCGGATGGGACCGTGTTCCACACGTATTCGTGCTATTCGCGCGGCGTGGACATGTTAAACGGCGCCTATCACTATCTCGACCTGGTTCCTAAGGGACGCGATGAGGCCGGCCATCCCAATCCTCAGTTCTGGGTGCGCCGCCACGATGAGTATAAAGATTGATTCGCACGAACGAGTATCTTAGCTCGTTGATGTTGCGCCGCCGGCGCCCGCGCCGTCAGCCAATGGCGCGACCGAGGCTCTTAAGCCGCCCGGTGATTGACGCCGACGCCACTTCGAGGCCCCGCTCCGTATCGACCACGAGGTGGGAGGATTCCGGGATCTCGTTCAGCGCGTCGAACTCGCCGCGCTGGCGCAAATAGGTTGCCACGCAAGCATCGGAGATTTCGTCGGAGCGGCGCGCGCGAGCGGTTAGCCGGCGCACGATTTCGTCGCGACTCGCGACACATTCGACGAACAGCACCGGCACGTGAGCGCGCGCGGCGAGCGCGAGCGCTTCGGCGCGGTAGGCGGCGCGGCGAAGGTGGCATCGACGATCACGCCGGCGCCGTCGTGCAGCCGGGCCGCGGCCCCGCCGAGCAGGGCGGCGTAAGTCTTCTCGGTGAACTCGCGGCTGTAGGCGCCGGCCGCGTAGCTTTCGGAGAGGCGCTCGGCCGGCGCAACTCCGGCCACGCGCTTGCGGATTTCGTCGGAGCGCAGCCACTCGAATCCGAGCCGGTCCGCGAGGCGGCGCGCCACGGTCGATTTGCCGCTGCCGGAGAGCCCGCAGTCCACGATCATCGCGGGCCGCGACTCGCGCGCGAAATCGAGCGCAAGCGCACGTAGCGGCGCGCGGCGTCGGCGGCGGCAGCACGCCGTTCGGGCGCGATCGCGGAGTCGCGGCCGGTCAGGCCCTCCACTTTTGCGCGCACCAGCGCGCGATGGAATTTGTAGAGCGGAATCAGCAGCGGAAGGTCGGCGTCGCCGGAGGCCTCGCGATACGCTCCCACCAACTCGTCCGAGAGCCCGCGGGCGTCCAGCCGGTCGAGATCCATCGCGAGGAACCCAACGTCCGAAGCGACGTCGACGTAACGCAACCCCTCGCTGAACTCGACGCAGTCGATGATCGTGACCGAATCGCCGGCGAGCGAGACATGCTCGCAGCGCAGATCGCCGTGGCCTTCGCACACGCGGCCGCCGAGCGCGCGACGGTTGAGCAGGCTCCAGCGCAACTCGATTGCGCGATGGGCGAAACGACCTGGTGGCTTACCTTCGCACCTTTTGCAAGAAGAAATAGCCCTCGCCGCCGTCGCCGCGGCGGTCCGGAAGATCATTCCGGAACTTCGTCCTCAGGCGCGCCGCCTGCGCCGCGCGCTTGAGCACCGTCGGCGCTTCGGATAGCTTCTCCCGGACGGCTTGCCCGATCTATGCCAAAGCCAGCGGCGGGCCGCTTCGAGGGAGGAAATTTCCGATGCGCGTTATCAAGTATCTCGCCGCCGGCGCGGCACTGGCGATCTTCTGCACGCTCGGCGTGGTTCATCCCGCGGCGGCGCAAACCAGCTCGAGCCCGGGCAAGTCGCAGCGACAGCTGGATATTGCGGCCGCGCGCGCGGACCGCAAGGCGATCGTCGGCGCGAATATGAATCTGACCGAAGCGCAGGCCAAGGCCTTCTGGCCGCTCTACGACGCTTACGAAGCCAGGATGGATAAGCTCGACGACCGCCATGCCGCCGAGGTCAAGGCCTACGCCGAGCACTACCAGACGCTCACCGACAACGACGCGACCAGCAAGCTCGACGAGGTGATCGCGATCAAGCAGGCGCGCCTCGACGTGCAGAAGGAGTTCGTGCCCAAGTTCCGCGCCGCAGTCTCCTCTATCAACACCACCAGGTTTTACCAGATCGACAACAAGCTGAGCGCGATGATCCAGTGCGATATCGCGCAGATCGTTCCGCTCGCGCGTCCGGGAACCAAGACCGCGAACGAATAGCGCCGCGCGCCGCGTCGAGTCTGATCACCGAAGGCGGATCCGCACGCCGCCGCGCGCGGATCCGCCCTCCTTTGGCTTGCGCGCCGGCGATGCTATATCAGAATCTGAAGTCCTTACCTTTACGGAGGGAACCGCAGATGGCTGATTTCGATCTCCATATCAAAGATGGAACGGTGGTCGACGGCACTCGCGTGCCGCGCTATCGCGCCGACGTCTGGATTCGCGAGGGCAAGATCGCGCAGATCGGCGGCCGCGCACCCGGCCTCGCCCGCCGCGTGATCGACGCCGAGGGCGCGATCGTCGCGCCCGGCTTCATCGATCTCCATACCCACTACGACGCGCAGATCCGCTGGGACCCCTACTGCACCATCTCCGGATGGCACGGCGTGACTTCGGTGGTGCTGGGCAACTGCGGCTTCGGCTTCGCGCCCGTGCGGCCCGAGTTCCGCGAACGCTCGATGCTCACGATGACGCGCACTGAGGCGATTCCCTACGACGCGATGAAAAACGGGATGCAGTGGGACTGGGAGACCGTCCCGCAGTACCTTGACTCGCTCGACCGCGCGCCCAAGGGCGTCAACTGTATCCAGTACATGCCGACCGCCTCGCTGATGACCTACGTGATGGGACTCGAGGCGGCGAAAAGCCGCCCGGCCACCGCCGAAGAACGCGCGGCGATGCGCCGGCTGCTCGCGGAGGGGATGGACGCGGGGCTCAGCGGATTTTCGATCCAGCGGCTCGGCCCCGATTCCACCCAGGCCGACTTCGACGGATCGCCGATGGTCACCGACACGATGTGCGACGCGGACATCCTCAATCTCGCCGAGGTGCTGCGCGAGCGCGACGAGGGCTTCATCCAGATCACCCAGGCGACCGGCCACATCAAGGACGACCTCGCTTTCCTCGAACGGCTGGCGGGGACGGCGCGCCGCCCCGTGCTGCACAACGTGATCGTGCCGACGCGCAAGGACCCGGAAGTGCATCGGCGAAGTCTCCGATGGCTCGAGCGCTGCCGCGCCAAGGGCCTGCCGATTTTCGGTCAGACCGGCACCGTGCGCACCGGCTTCGCCTTTACGCTGGAGCACTGGAACCTCTACGACGCGAGCCCCGCCTGGCGCGCGATCACGACCGGCACCCGCGAACAAAAACTCGCCAGGATGAAAGATCCGGCGCTGCGCGAGGCGGTCAAGCGCGAGACCGACGCGGCGGATCGCAAACTGCGCGCGATCCAGGCCGGAGTCGGCGGTGCGGTGCACACGCTCATCGTGCAATGGGTCAACGACCGGCCGGAACTGGAAAAGTACGTCGGCAAATCGCTCGGCCAGATCGGCGCCGAAGACAACCGCCATCCGATCGACGTGATGCTCGATCTTTCGATCGCGGGCGATCTCAAGGTCGAATTCCTCGGCCCCAACAAGGGCTTCAACGCCGAGTTCATGGCCGAGATGACCAACGACTCGCCCTACACCATCCCGGGCGTCTCCGACGGCGGCGCGCATACCAAGTTTTTCTGCGGCGGCGCTTTCACCACCGATTTTCTGTCGTGGCTGGTGCGCGATGAACAGAAGGTCACGCTGGAGGAGGCGCACTACCGGCTCTCCGCGCTGCCCGCGCACGCCGCGGGCTTCCGCGGCCGCGGCGTGCTGCGCGAGGGCGCGGCGGCGGACGTGGTCGTTTACGACCTCAAGGAACTGGCGATCGAGCCCGAGTGGGTGGGCGAGATCGCGCACGATTTTCCGGGCGGGGAATGGCGCCGCGTGCAACGCGCCCGCGGCTATCGCGCGATCGTCGTCAACGGCGAGATGACTTTCGCCGCCGGTCGCGCCACGGGCGCGACGCCCGGGCGATTGCTGCGCGCCGGCCGCGGTTGATGGGCGCGCACGGTTCGACTCCGCCAACAAAGCAGCGGGAGCCGCGCGTCCGCGCGGCTCCCGCTGCTTCATTCCCCATACGCGCAGGCGCCGCGCGGCCGAAAGCCGCGCGGCGCCCGTCGCTGGTCAAAAATGCTACGTCAGGTCTTGACGCCCAATCGGATCGCCGTGGTGCAGTGATAGGCGAAATTCTTCGCCCCGAAACACCAGATGATGTCGTTATCCAACTGCGGCCGGTAGATCGGCACCTGCCCCTTGTTGTTGTCGCAGAAGCACCGGTTGCAGACGTCCTTACCGCAGCAGTCGCGGTACGCGATGATGTATTCCTTGCCGTCGGTCGGATGCTGGCACGTCCCCACCCACGAGGTTGGCGACGCCGCCGTCCCCGGCGGACACGAAGTCAGCGCGCCGCCGCAGCAACTGCACAGGTAGCCGTCGAAGCCGCAGTAGCGCCAGTAATCGCAACTCGTGAGATCGCCGCCCTCGGCCTCCGCCGCGGCCCCGCTCTCATCGCTCATCTGCGCCTGCGCCTGCTCGACCACGCGGTTGATCGGCAGCAGCGGGATCATCATCCCGCCCACCAGCGCCTTGCCCAGGTAGCCCAGAAAGCCGCGCCGCGAGGTCCGCTGCGCCACCGTGCGTGAAAGACGTTCCACCAGTGCGTCCATTCGCCGTCTCCTGTCTCGCGCCCGCGCTACAAGTACGCCCTCAGTGCTGAGCGAGCGGGGTCGCCAGCGCCTCACCCGCAAGCTGGTCGTCGGGGACGACTATGCCCTTGGCCTTCAGCCGCTTGACCAGGTCATCGCGGGTTTCGGTGATTTTGATTAACTGATGCGGCCGATACTTTGCGACCTCGGCGGCTGTGTAAGGCTTGAAGTCCGGCGGCGTCTCGGCCTTGTTGAAGGTGACGAGCAGCCAGTTGAGCACCTGTGCGATTTCGGCATCGCTCAGCGCGGAGGCCGCGACGCCCGGCACCTCGACGAGATATTCGCGCCCGCCGGGCACGTACAGGAAATCGCCCATCGAGTTCGCCAGGCGCGGGACGGTGCCGGGAATGCCCTCGGCGCGCGGCTTGTGGCAGCCCCAGCAGTTGAGCGTGTACAGTTCGGCCGGCGAGCCGCCGGCCAGCGCGGCGCTCGCGATCGAGAGCGCGGCAATCAGCACAACGATGGCGCGCAGTTTCATCACGAGCGGCGCGTCCCTACTTCGAGGCGGCCTTGTTGCCCATCTCTTTGATCACCGAGTCGCGTTCGGTGTGGATAGCGGCCGCGTTAAGCTGCTTGGCGCGCTCCGCCCTGACTTCGTCGGCGGAGATCGGCTTGAAGTCCGCGGGCAGCAGCTTGGGATTGAGACCCGTCAGCACGTAGGTGAGCACGTGGGCGACGCCCTGATCGCTCAACTGCGGCCACGGCGGCATGTCGCCTTCGAAGCTGTCCCCGCCGGATTCGATCTTACCGCCCATCCCGAATGACACCACGTCGATAAGGTAGGGGCGGCCATCCTTGAGCGCGACATAGCGGCCGACCGCGCCGGCCAGCGGCGGATAAACCCCGGGTGCGCCCTTGCCGTCGGGTTGATGGCACACGGCACAGTTCGAGACGAAAATGTTGCGTCCGTCCGCCGATGCGGCGTTATCGCTGGCTGCTAGAGCTACGGGGCTGGCGGCCGCGACGGGGCTGGCCGCCGCGGCCGGGCTCGCAAACGCGACGGGGCTCGCAACCGTCGTCCCGGCCTGGCCCGCCATCTCCTTAAGCAGCGAGTCTCGTTCGGCGCGGACGGCGGCAGCGTTAAGCTGTTTGGCGCGCTCCGCCTTGACTTCGTCGGCGGAGATCGGCTTGAAGTCCGCCGGCATCAGCTTGGAATTGAGCCCGGTGAGCACGTAGGTGACCACTCGGGCAACATCCTCATCGCTCAATTGCGGCCACGGCGGCATGTCGCCCTCGAAGCTGTCGCCGCCGGATTCAATCTTGCCGCCCATCCCGAACGACACCACGTCGATAAGGTAGGTGCGGCCGTCCTTGACCGCCGCGTCACGGCCCACCGAGTCGGCCAGCGGCGGATAAACCCCGGGCGCGCCCTTGCCGTCGGGCTGATGGCACACGGCGCAGTTCGAGATAAAGATCCCTTTACCGTCCGCTCGCGCGGTGCGCGCGCCGGCCGCGACCGCGACGGCGCACACGGCCGCAACCAGCCAGGTCAGACGAGCCATGTCAGGTACTCAGGTTTTCAGACCGAGGCGAACGGCGGTCGTGCAGTTTACGACGTAGGACGAAGGTTTGGTTCCGAAGCACCAGATGACCCCGTTATCCAGTTGAGTCCGGTAAATGGGCATATCGCCTTTGTTGTTTTCGCAGAAACAACGGCCACATACGTCTTTGCCGCAGCAATCGCGATAGCCAATTATGTATTCCTTGCCGTCGTTGGGATCCCGGCAGGTGCCCACCCACGAGGTCGGCGACATGATAGTGCCGGCGGGGCACTCAGTATGGCTGCCGCCGCAGCAGCCGCACAGATTGCCGTCGAAGCCGCAATAGCGCCAGTAGTCGCAGGTCGAGGGATCGTCGGTGCGCCCGGTGCCGGTCGCGCCCATCGTCATCTGCGCCTGTGCGCTCCCCATCACGCGATCGATCGGCAACAGCGGCAGGACCATCCCTCCAAGCATCAGTTTGCCCATGCGGGCCAGGAAGCCGCGGCGCGAAGTGCGCTGTGCGACGGTGCGGGTAAGCTGTTCCATCAGGGAGTCCATGGTTCGTCTCTCCTTGCCTATTCGCGTCCGCGCTTGCCTGACACGGCGGCAAGCGGTGGGGCTTCGTGGTTCTGCGCGTGGTCATCTACATGGTCATGTGCATGATCGTGCGCGTGATCATGTCCATCGTCGTGCGCATGCTCGTGCGGCTCGTGGCCGTCGCCCTGCCGGGATTGGAGGAACTGCTGGATCGATGGGACGCCCATCTGCTTGGCCTCGATCAGGCTCTCCAGATGCTCGCGCGTGTTGAGCAGTCCCTTGGCCCGGATCACGCCCGAGTCGTCGATCATCACGCCATAGGGCAGCTTGCCAATCCGGTAAGTCATCCCGACGTCCGCCGAGAGCACATAGGGGAAGGCCTCGAGATGCTGCACCCGGATGAAGCGCTCGTGTTCGACCGGTTCGCCGTCGCTGGCCAGGATGACGTCGAGCCATGAGTTCTCGGCCTGCTGGATCGACTTGACGATCGGCAACAGCTTTTTGCACACCGGGCAGGTCGGCGAGAGGAAAAAGAGCAACGTGCTGCGCCCGCGCGCGCCACCGAGTTTGAGCGGCGTGCCGCGGCGCAGGTCTTTAACCTCGAACAGCGGAGCGGCCTCGCCCTCCTTGGGCCCGCGGTCGAGCGTAAGCGCGCCCATCGGTGCGATCCGCTCGTGCAGGACGCCGACCTGGCGCAACAGCGCGAGCATCATCAGCGCCATCGATAGCACCAGCGCCCACAACAGAATCTGCGAAATCACCAAGGCTTCAAGCATTTAGCGCACCCAGCGCGCGAAGCCCGGGGGCGTTCGCGATTAAATAATTGGCGGCGGTGTAAAGCACCACCACCGTGGCCGCCGCCATGGCGGCGGTCGCGAGGTCGAGAAAATCCATCGGCCGCGAGCCCATCGGTATGAGCGCGATCGCGAGCAGCGCGAACAGTGCGCCATTGCGCGCCAGCAGCCACCAGCTGAGCCGCTGGCGAAGGGCCGGGCCGAAACATCCGCAATCGATATCGGTGCGGCCGCGCGCGAGATTGATCACTATCGCGCCGGTGAAAACGCCGAGCAGCACGATCAACACCAGCGCCGCGAACGCACGTATCGGGCTCAGCAGCAGGCCCAGCGCCGCGGCGGACTCGATCATCGGCGCCGTCCACGCAAAGGGCGTCGCGAGCCACTCGGGAATCAAGCGGTAGTTCGTCACCGCGCCGCGAAACGCCTCCAGGTCATAGAACTTGAGCGCCCCCGACGCGGCGAAAATGGCCGCGGCAGCGGCCACGGCCATCCATGCGAGTACTGGATCAATTTGCGGCATCGTTCTCCGTGCGCACCTTATGGACCGAACATCAGAGTTCGGGCATCAGAGCCCGAAGATCTCCCAAGGCACGCCCGACAGATCTGAGATCGCGCCGAGATATTTGCCATCCAGCGCCGAGAACTCCTGCATCATCGCGGGCATCGAGCTCACCACAAAAAGCGTCGGCGCGTCGTCCTGGCTGACCAGGATGGAGTTGCCTTGCTGCGGCAGCACGATCCGGTCGATCCGCTTTTGTCCTTTAACGTCGTACACCCACACTTCGGTGCCCGGATTCTTGTGCGTCCAATCGCCGCCGCCCCTATGCATCAGGACAAACAGCAGGCCCTTGGCGGCGTTGCCCCACAATGGCTGATAGCCGCCCGGCAACCATCCCGCCTTCTTCTCGCTGTCGCTCAGCAACGACCAGGACTGGCCCGGTGCTGCCGGATTCGACCCGAGGCCCATCGGGTAAACCATCCCATGGTAGCTGACGAAGTAGGCGTCGTCGCCGACCCGCGCCGGCACGCCGAAGACGGGGTCCTTCTCGATGTCGAAGAACGGCTTGTCGGTGCGCTTTTGCGCGGTCGCCTTGCCGTTGTCGTCGAATTCCGTGGTCATCATCGTGCCGTCGCTACAGACCGAAACGAAGCGGCGCTGCCCGGCGATCAGGGCTTCGGCGCATCCGGAAGTCTCGATCTCGCCCGCGACACTGCGGTTCTGTATATCGACCACGGTAACCGAAGTCGCCGGGGTCACGTTCGTGACCAGCACGAAACGGCCGTCGGGCGTCACCGTCATCTCGGCGCTGTCCGGGATCGAGAGCTGGCGCTTGGTCGGCAGAATTACTTCGCCGACCGGCGCCAGGTGGCGCGCGTCGTAGATCGTCAGCACGTCGGTGCGATCGCCGCGCGAGCCCCGCGAGTAGTAGGTGTCGGCCATATAGATCTGCTTATGGTCCGGCGATATCGCGAATGTACTGACTATCCCGCCGGTCATCTGGCCCAGCACCTTGAGCGAATCGCCGTCGATGGCGAACACGCTGGTAACCTCCAGCGTGCCGCTGAACGGGTTCATCACGAATACCCAGTGTGGTCCGGCCAGCGGCAGCTCGCGTACCTTGACGCCCTCCTCGGGCGGCATCTGGGCCAGCGCGCCGGAACCACACCAGGCCGACAGGCCGAACAGGATTGCGATGATGAACACGGCCCGTTTCGCCATCTCACATACTCCCTTGCAAGTCCTAAGTATCGTTCCCGCCCAGGCCTCAGCTGCGTCCTTTGATGGGCTGGAAGTTGTACTGGAACTGCATGTACAGAAGGCTCTTGCCCTTGAACACGCCGCCCGAGAACGAGTTGAATTTATCGTTGCCCAGGATGCCGACATAGCCGAGAGTCGCGAAGTACTTGTTGGTCCAGGGCGGCGTCAGTACCAGGGTCGGGAACAGCAGCGAGGTGTCGCCGGAAGGATTCCAGATCATGGTGTAAGTCGGCAGGATCGCGCCCCACCACCAACTGGTGTTGACGCTGAGGAGGAACTGTTCCTCGTTG
This sequence comes from uncultured delta proteobacterium, assembly GCA_963810495.1. Taxonomy (GTDB): domain Bacteria; phylum Desulfobacterota; class Binatia; order Binatales; family Binataceae; genus JAKAVN01. The sequence continues at coordinate 68,048 of CAWENP010000029.1, read as the reverse complement.
TGGCGCCAGCGTTCAGCATAGAAATCGTAGACCAGGTTCTTGCCGTAGCCCATGATGCTGTAGTTGTTCCATTCGAAGTTGCCGCTTAGCGTGCCGGTTTTGGTCAGCCATGGAACATAGAGGCCGTCGAGGTCGAGTGCCACCAGCGTGCTAATCGTGTTCTTGTCGACCACGCCGTTTGGAACTCCCACATCGGTGGTATTGAACGGTGTGCGGTCCTGCCAAATTCCCTCGGTCCTGAGCACGAGTGGCACAGCCGACAGAATTTCACCGGGCAGGTAGATCGGCCGGTTGAGCGTCGCGCCAACGTCGTTGAACTGGGGAAAGTACGCCTGCAGATACTGGCCGGTGGAAGGGCTGCCTTGGACATAGAATGGCGCGCCTGGCGTTCCGCCCTCGTTAAACTGGTGGCCGTGCCAGTAAATCATCGTGATTTCGGCATTCTTAACCAGCGTGTGAAGCCGGAAGCCTTCAGTCGAACTGCCCAGAGTGTCGCTCGGCAGGTGGTAGGAGAAGAATGGCGGCGCGAAGGTGGCAAAGGCCGGCGTCGTGCAGTGCCGGGCAACGAAGCTTCCGCACAATTGAGGGAAGGCGGCCAGATTGTTCGGCTGCCCGATTGCTCCGGTCAGCAACGGATAAGGCTGGACCTGGAAACGCGCCGATGAGACGCTGGTGAACGGCGCCAGCAGAGAAACCGAACCGGCGACGTCGTGCTGACCGTCATACCAGTTGCTGTGCGGATTGGAGTCCTGGTTCGGGGTGTCAACCGAAGGGTTGTACATCGGCTGCCAAGCCGGCGTCCAAACTCCCTCGACGAAATTGTTGTTTAATGGTCCCCAACTTGGGAGGTTCAGGATCGGATGCACCATCCACAACGGCAACCGCGACTGCTCCAGGTTGGAGAACCCGAAGTTCCAGGTAAAATCCTGCGGGTTGATCACGTCGCCCACGCGAAAGGCCAGGGACTCGCCCCAGGTCACGATCTGGCGGCCCATGAAAAACGTCAGCGGCCCGGTCGTGTTCTTCCAGTACGCGTCCCTGACGTTCCACTGGTTGTAATAGTCCGACATGTCGGTCATGCCGCCCTGGTACTCGAAGCGGTAGGCCGGCTCGTAGACCACCCAGCCGCGGATGAAAAACCGGTTGTCGGCGTTGAGGATGTAGTTGATGTCCAACTGGAGCCAGTTGCGCTCGGAGGCCAGCGAGTTCTTGCTCTTCTGGTAGCGAATGCCCGCAGAGTCCACCCACATGCCTGTAAGACTGTTTACGAAGCCCGAGACTGACAGGCCCTGCATCCATCCCGGACTCTCGCTCACGTCGATGAGCGGCGCGCTGCTGCCAAATACGGCACTCCTCCAAAGCGGTACATCCTGCGATTGTGAATTGCCCGCCGTTTGTGAACCGCCCGCCTGTTGCGCCAGCGCGGAACCTCCTGCTGCGCCGAGCCAGGCCAGCGCGACCATCACCGCCGCCAAAAGCAGTCCGGAACGCTTCATTAGAATGGGTTTCATACCTACCCCTCCCGAGGCTCGTGGCCACGTGCCGCGCTGCCCGCCGCGTCGCCACGTGCTTGTGGCGTGCGGATGCGACGGCGGCATCCCCGATTCAGCTTGAAACCGCGGCCATCGTTTCCTTACGTAACTCTTCCTCCGCAACACCACCAAAAATGAAGCGCGGGCGCGCCCACGCTATGTATGCCGGCAATATCAAAAGCCCCACGATCACATTGGTCGACATCAGGATGATCAGCAATACGCTCATCTCGTTATGAAACAGCACCGGGGAAAATACCCACGGCGCCAGCCCGCCGACAATGACCGAAAACGTCGCGAGTACGGCGGCCCCAGTACCCCTGAGCGCGGTCGTGATGGCATCTTCCAGCCGCCGGCCCTCGGCGCACTCGTCGCAGATGCGCGATACCGCATAGATGCCATAGTCGACGCCCAGTCCGATACCCAGCGAGATGACCGGTATCGTGTCAATCGTGATGCCGATATCCGCCAGACGCATGTAGATGAACGCGGCGAAGTTCGCCGCGATACAGGACACCACGAACAATATGGCCGCCACCAGCGAGCGGTAGACCACGGCGCAGAACAGGAAGACCACAGCCAGCACGAAAGTGATGTTAATGAAGTCGAGCTGGTAGAGCACGTCATTGGCCGCGGCATACAAGCCCGCAATTCCACCCAGGTATACGATCTCGACTTTCTTGTACGCGGGATCCCATTTGCGCCGCTGGATGAATTCGGCCAGCCGGGCCTGGATATTATTGAGCGTCTGATAAGTGTGGTCGGCGAGCAGCACGCGCAGGATGCCGTCGTTGTTGTTCAAGTCGATCCATTGCTCGGACTCTCCCGGCGCCGTCCCCTGCACAAACAGGAAATACAGGCCCATCACGTCGTCCGCGGTGCGCGGCACCGCCAGATATTTTGGATTGCCGTAGTGGAACATCTGGTTGTACGGCTCGATTATGTCCGGCGCGATCGAAATAATGCTCGAAACCTTCGGGTCCTCCAGCAGGAACCGCCCAAGATCACGCTGCAGCCGGATCACGTCGGGCGCGAGCATATCGGGCGTGTACGCGGCGCTGATGGTAGTCGCCGCGCGCGCCCGCACGATTAGCCACCCCTCATCCAGCGGGAACACCTGCCGGACTGCGTTGATATCCTGGTTGACCTTGGCGTTGTGCCGGTAAAGTGGCGTGCCCGGTTCCGTGTAGCCGATCTTGGCCCGGATGCCCGCGACGAAGCCCACCACGATAAGCACGCCGACCGCTATGAGCGCACCCTCGCGCGCATATCCCGGGGTGATAGGGAATTCGACCAGCTTATCCTCGACCGGCGCCAGCAATCCCCGCTTCATCTTGCGTGCAGGCAGCGGCTTGGGCGTCGGCAGATAGCTCATCATGATCGGCTGAAAGATGAAGACCATCGTGAGACTGCCGCCCAGCCACACCGCGCCCGAGGAGGCCACGTGTTGGAGCGACGGGATGCCGCCGAAGGAGATGAAGACGATGCCCGCGATGTCGGCCAGGATAGCCAGCAGGCCCGGCGGCAGCATCAGGGTGGTCGTCACTTCGCATGCGGCCATCTTGTTGTGGCCGTGCGTTTCTAACTCGTCGTAGTAACGCCCCTGCCACTGGATGCCGTGGCTCATGTCGCGGGCGGTCAATATAAATCGTATGACCAGCATCACCGGGTCGAACTCGTACCCCTGCATCCCGATGAATCCGACGCCCCAGATAGTCGACAGCAGGCCGGTGATGAGCGGCGCCCACCATGTGCTGCGGCCTTTGAAGAAGACGTACAGGATCAGAATCATGATGCCGTCGGAGATGAAGAAGATGGTCACGAGCACGGGCAGATAGTAGTACCCGTAACCGCGGATCATCGGCTCGCCGGCGGCATAGATGACCGTGTTGTCATCCTGGTACTTGTTTACGAGCGCCTGGATTTTATAGAAGACGTCGTGATAGTTAAGCCGGCCCTCATAGAACGACGCCGTGATCGCCGCGCTGCGCCCGTCATCGCTCACCAGGCTGCGCATCTCCAAGCGATGGATGAAAACCTGGCGTTTGATCTCCTGTATCCCCGCATCCGAAGTCGGCACGTTGGGATACATGTAGGCCTTGTAGACAAGATTGCCCGGCAATGCGACCGCATACCGCACACGGTAAGATCCCAACGAGCGGATCGATTGGTGGTTGACGTCGGGCAGCAGGTCGACGTCGTAGGTCATGTCCTGGATTTTTCTTAGCGTCTTATAGTTGTAGATGTCCCCATGCTTGACCTGAACCATAAGGGTCAGGCGCTGCGCGCCGCCGTAGCGTTCGTAGTGGTGGTAGAGCTTGACGTAGGGGTGGCCCTTGGGAAAAAAATCGATGAAGCTGGTTCCGATCGTTAGCCTGCTTGCGTAGTAGCCAAACACGCCCGTAATCAGGAGCAAGGCTATCCCGATTATCGCCCGGTAGCGCAGTATGAACCGACCCATCACTTTCCTGTCACCACTTGCCAATGCGCGCCGCCGTCGGTGGTGTGCACGATTGTGCCCCCAAGCCCGACTGCGACTCCGTTTTGTCCGTTAAAAGCGAGGTCGGCCAGATCGAACACCGTCGGCGTCTGCACGGTGGGTGCGGCGGTGCCGCCCAACCCGACGCGCAGCAGCGCGCCGCCTTCACCCGAGCCCCACAACGCCGACGGCGCGGAACCTGCTGCTCCTGCAACGTAAACGATGCTGTACATCGGAGATTCTGAAGGCACGGTAACGGATTGCCAGGTTGCGCCGCCGTTGTCAGTGCGCAGCAGCGTGCCGCCCTGCCCCGCCGCCCATCCGTGTTGCGCGTCACTGAAGCGAATTGCAAACAGCGCCGGCAGTTTGAAGTTGGCCCGCTTGCCGCCCATCTGCGGAGTCCACGTCTTACCCCCGTCGGCGGTATGCATGATTGTCTCGAACTCGCCCACCGCCCATCCGTTCTGCGCGTCGGCGAACGCGATGCCCATAAAGATGAGGCCACTCTTGAGGTTTTGCACCTGCCAGTGCGCACCGCCATCGGTTGTGCCCATCAGAAGGCCGTTGGTGCCGGAAGCATAGGCGGTCTGCGGGTCGACGACCGCGATACGAAAGATGTTCTCAGTGGTGCCGCTCGTCTGAGGGCTCCAGGTCTGGCCACCGTCGGTGGTCTTGAGGATTAGCCCGCTCTCACCGCCGATCCATCCGGTCTGTCCGTCGTTGGCGAAGCGAATGCTGTAGAGGTCGAACCAGGATAGATCGCCGCGCTCGGCGATCGCACGCCGCTCCCAGTTCTGGCCACCGTCGGTCGAAGTCAGCAGCATGCCCTCCGTGCCGACGGCGTAGCACTTGCCCGAAGGCAGGAACGCTACACTGAAGAACGAATCCCAAGGCTTAACCAGGCTCGCGCCGCCGCCCTCGGGAGGCTGCGCCGGCGCGGTGACTGGCAGCACGAACATCACGGCTGCCGCCACCAGCACCAGTGCAGACAGGCCCCATCGGCTCGCTCGCGGGGTCTGCTCTTTGCCCCGGGCCTGGTCCGAATGCGATTGCTGGCAGTTCTGCCTCTTCTGGCGATACCAAGCCCATCAAACGCCCCCTCGTTACACGTGCCTTTCGCCGAGCCGCACAGATTTGCCGGCCCATCTACTGCATAATCTTCATCAGGCCGTCAGGCTGCGCATAGCGGCTGACGTTCGAGAACCCCTGGGCGTCGCACTCGTGGTCCACACACACGTGGAGGCCGATAAACACGGTCGCATGCTGATCCTGGAAATTCACGACATAGCCGGTGTTCGGCCCGGTTATCGTCACTTCCTGACCCTCCATGCCGAGACCAGGGATAATCGCCGGGTAGGCAAACACGACGATCCACTTGTAAAGATTTCCCGCCCGATCCCACATCTCGGTGTGGTCAGGGAAATAGTTTTCCTTGTCGAGGTACAGCACGCGCTTGCCGTAGCAGTAACCGCGGGCCTGCGAGGGAAGCCGCGTCATCTCCACCAGATAGCAATCGCGGACTTCCCATGGCCCCGAGCCCGGATTCGGGAAAGGCACCACGCCCTTCATGCCAAAATAGTAGTACCGGGGATCGAGCGAGGTAGGTGTGCCGCAGGTATCGAAGCTCTCGGGCGCTCCGTGCATCAGAGTCAAGACTTTCTTCTCTCCGACATAGCTCGTTGTCGAACAGGTTGCCCATTCGCGGGGCGCCTTCCTGGGCATCCTCGTAGGTGAAGTCGGTGCCGAAGATTGGCGCGCAACGCGCGGCTTGGGAGACCCGCAGCGAGCGCCGGAGACTCGGGATGTACTCGTAAAGCTCATCGACCACGGACGGGTCGTTCCAGGTCATGTCAACGGACGCGAAATACTTGCCCTGCTCGGGAGCGGTCTGCTCGAAGTACGAGGCAAAGAAGTAGCCGTTGTTGCCGGGCAATTCCCGCGGATACCCGGGTTCACTCAGATGGGTGAGCTGTGAAAAAACGATATTGGAGTCCGCGGTGCGGGTGAAGTTCGCGTACTTGTCCAGGGTATAGGAACAGTTGGGGGCCTCCTCCACGACCGGGGCAGGGCGATAGTAGTTGTTGTAGTACATCTTGGCGCCCACTTCGGATTTATCGCCCGCCATCGGGTTGGCAAACGGGAACCCCCCCACGTACCCCTTCGGCACGTACCCGCCATCAGAGTTCTTTATCAGGGTGGTCTGGTTACCGTACTTTTCGGTGTCTTCGTTGAAGGGCTTGGGCGGGAAGAGGTGACGCGTGGGACCCACGTCGATCTCGATATTCGCCGGCATGTGCCAGAAGATGTCGCCCTTGAAGAGATGGACCATGCTCTCGGGCATGAACTGCTGATACTGAGCCCAGTTCGCCTGAGTGATCTTGGTCCCGATCGGAATTCCGTTGGCGTATCCCTTGTCGGCCTGCCAAGGAGCAGGTTGCGCATGCGCTGGCGAAGCTATCGCCCCCAGCATCAGCGCGACGGCCAACAAACCAGCGACGGCGATTAAACGTCGAGCCATGGCTATAACCCCTTCCCCGTATAGAGGTCTCTCGTCACGGGAATTTAACGAAGACTTTGATCTCTCGTCCAATTCACTCGGCCCCGAAACCAAACCCCGAAAGCAACCTCAATGCCAAATAAAAACTCGCAAACTTCTGCACCAAGCGCGCGAAAAGGCTATTTAAATTGCCTGATGGCCGGGCGTCTGCCTCACACTCAGGCAGCTTGGTCCAATCGACTCCTCACCTGTCAGTCGTGCGAACTTCGCCGCGCGGATCAAAACCGTAACCCGGCCTTAATTCGCAGTGGTCACAGACGTAACATTTTTGTCAAGCGAAACCTACCGCACGGTCGCTTAACAATCAAACGCTCAAAGACGCATACCACTGCGAAAAACTCGCGACCCCTCTGCCTTGTCCGACCCACGCACCGAAGGTTCGATTGTTTAGCTTATTCAGGCGTCGCCGCCAAGAGCCACCACCATAGCTGCATCTCGCACAGTGAAACTCCGAATCCTGCTAAAAAGCTCCTGAAGCGCCGACGAATCGCATTACGGTTGACGAGCGGGGCCAAAGAGGGCAAAACCGGCTGTCACGCATCGCGCGCGTGGGGCGCGACGCGGCTCTGCGATGAAGGAAAATCGAACAGTCCATCGATCAGTCCACCGCGAGACCGCGGCAAGCTTCATGACTTGCATGACTTGCGCGTCGATGTTGTCGCTGATGGTATTCGGGCTCGGGCTTGCGGCGGGCCGCTCGGCCTTCGCGGCGCAGGACGCGATGGCGCAGTCCAGCGCAGGCGATACGATGCTGCCGGGCGTGGGCGCCAAGCGCACGCCCCACTACGTCGGCACCGTGTACTGCTACGCCTGTCATCAGGAACTCGCGCTCGAATTCGCCCAAACCAAGATGGGCAAGCTGTTCCTGGTCAAGCCGCAAAATGCCCTCGAGCGTCTGGGCTGCGAGGGCTGCCATGGCCCGGCCAGCGATCACGCCGAGTCGGGCGGCGGCTTGGGCGTCGGCGGGATGGCGGAGTTCCGAATCGATCAGGGCCAATCGATCGAGCGCAACAACCAGGCCTGTCTCGAATGTCATGACGAGACCTTCTGGCAGGGCGGCAAGACTCATCCCTTTCGCCGGATGGCCTGCTTTGACTGCCACGTCGTGATGGTGCGGATGAGTCCCACCTTCCAGCTCGCGCCGGCCGCCGCGGATCAGGATTGGAATCGTGGACGCACCTGGGGCGACGCCGCGCTGCTGGGTCTGCTTGCGGGGGCGGTGTTCGGCGGATGGCGGCGGCTGAGAATCGCGCGGCGGCGGCGCAAGGGCTGAGCGGAAAAAGCCATGGACTGGATCGCCTTCGCGCGCGGACCCGCCCTGCACTGGGCGCTCGCGATCATGGTCTTTGGGCTTTGCTGGCGGCTCGCAGCGTTTATTTTCAGCCCGCCCGAGCACGACCTCTACTGGGCCCGCAAGCAGTTCTGGCTGGGGCGTGGGCACTGGCAGATCGAGAGTTACGTGATGCACGTGGGGCTCTTGATCGTACTTTTCGGCTTCGCCCCGCACATCCTGCTGGTCAGCGACCTCACCGGCATAACCTGGGCCGGCCTGCCGATCGGCCTGGTCTGGTTTGCGGGTTCGGTCACGGTGGTCGCGATGGTCGCCGTGCTGCTGCATCGCCCGCCCGACGAGGCGCGTTCCACCTGGCGCGCGCGAGCGGACGAGTACTTCACTTGGACGGTGGTGCTGATGCCGCTGGTGACCGGGATGCTCGCCTTCCCGCACCTGGGCGGCGCGGCGCTCACGCGCCCATACGCCGCCTTGTTGACGGCGCATCTGCTGAGCGTCGAGTTCCTGATGATATGGCTGCCGTTCGGGCGTCTCGCGCATCTGGTGCTGATGCCGCTGTTGCGCGGCACCGCTCGCACGCTGCAACTGCTGGGCGTCTGGAGCTGAGGGCCGGCGCGCCAGACGTGCACGGCGAATCGCCGGTTGCGATTCGGCTGCGCGCGCGCTAGCTAGGATGCAACGCGCGCACGAGGCCGCAGCCGTCGGCGCGCAATCCATCGCTTGCCCCCCACGGATAAAACTTCCGCCCGCCCCCGGAGCAAAGCCTCGGGCGGAATCCCGTGGTGGCCGGCGGTGGCCGCGCTCGCGATGCTTTGCGGATGCGCATCCGGCGAGCCGCCTCAATACGCTCCCGCCAGCGCCGAGCCTGCCGCGCAAGCGGCGTCGGGCGTCGAATCCGGCGCCGCCCAGGAGCAGGGCTACACCGGGCTATGGGAGGGAACGTCGATCAGCAGTTGTATGCCGCTTTCGCCCGAAGCGAGACGCTGCAATGCGGTCGTCAAGATCACGCTCCAGATGTTTCAGCAGGGCTCCGCGGTGACCGGCCACTACACCTGCGCGACCGGCACCATGGTCTGCCGCGATTCCAACAGCGACGGCACGATCGCCGACGGCAAAGTGCGCGAGGGCAACGTCGGTATGCGCGTGATGATGCCGGACGGGTCGAGCTGTCTGTTCAACGGCCGACCCTCGCAGGACAAGCAGAACAAATTGACCGGCACGTACTTCTGCATGCAGGGCGGCGGCTATATCGAACAGGGCCGCTTCGACGTCGAGCGCAGCTATTAATAGATCGAGCGCTTCTGACCCTTTCCCTCAATGCGCCGAATGGTCGAGCGTTTCTGACCCCTTTGTCTTGGGGGAGATTGGTGGGGGTCGAGCGAGGAAGCGCCGGAGGTCTTTTTTCTCCGGCGCTTCCTCGTCCTGATCTTCCTGAAGGAAGACGCGGTTCTCACAGAGATTCACAACCGCGTCGCAGCCCGTTAGGGAATCAGCACCGCGCGGCCCTTGACCTTGCCCGCCACGAGATCGTGCAAGGCCGAGTTCGCGTCGCTCAACCGGTACTCCTTCGTGGCGAGCGTCACCTTTCCGCGATCGGCGAGCGCCATCAGTTCGACCAGGTCGGGATAAGTGCCGACCAGGTTGCCCACGATGGTTTTTTCGGTGGCGACCATCTCCATCGTAGGAATCTCGATTTTTCCGCCGTAACCCACGACGTAGTAGTAGCCGCCGTTGGCGGTCATCTTGAGCCCGTTGGCGACCGCGTTGCCTTCGCCCACGAAGTCGATCACCGCCTGCGCCCCGCCGCCGTCCGTGAGCTGCTGCACCGCCTCGACCTCGTTGCCGTCAGCCTTGATGGTGTGATCGGCGCCGCATTCGCGGGCCAGCCCAAGTGCGAGGTCCGAGCGGTCGACCGCGATGATCGCCGCCGCCGATAGCGCGCGCAGGGCCTGGATGCCGATATGGCCGAGGCCGCCCGCGCCGATCACCACCGCCCACTCCCCGGGCAGCAGGTGGCGCGAGGCCTTCTTGGCCGCGTGGTAGGCGGTGATACCGGCGTCGGCGTGGGGTGCGACGTCCTTGGGTGCGAGCGTCTGTGGCAGCTTGATCAGCGCGCGCACGCTGGTCTTGAGCAATTGCGCGTAGCCGCCATTGGAATCCAGCCCCGGAAACGCTCCGCCACCGTGCATGTCGTTGCCGCGGCGCGCGGCGAGCGTTTCGCCGGTGCTGGCCAACGGATGGCAGATGACCGGGTCGCCGCGCTTGACCATCTCGACCGCGCTGCCGACTTCCTCGATCCAGCCCGCGTTCTCGTGCCCCATGATGTAGGGCAGCTTGATCGGAATCATGGTGCGCCACAGCCCTTCGATCACGTGGAGGTCGGTGCGGCACACGCCCGCGCCGCCGATCCGCACAATCACGTCAGTGGGCTTTTCGATTTTCGGCTCCGGCACTTCCTCGTAGCGAACGAAGTCGGACCGCCTCAGGGCTTCATCGTAGTCGTGAAGAACCGCAGCTTTCATTTTTGAAACCGCCTTTCGATTGAGCTTTCGTCGAGTCCGCGCGCGAGCAACTGCCGTTTACACCCCGCGCGCAGCCGGGGTCAACAGCGCGCGCGGCTAGAGCGCCATCTCCTCGAGTGTTTTGCCGCGCGTCTCCGGTGCGTACAGGAGGATGAGCGCCGCGCCGAGGAGCGGCCCTATCGCGCATAGCGAAGCCGCGTTGCCCAATCCGCCTACGACTAGCGACATCGTTCCGACCAGCACCGGGCTGATGAACCAGGCCAACTGCCCCAGGGTCTGGATAGTGCTGCTATAGCCGGCCGCGCGAATCTCGGTGGGAAACAACTCCGCCGACAAGGCGGAGGTCGCGGTGCGCGCGCCCTGGTAGGCGAACATCGTCGCCATGAACCCCAACAGGATCGCGTGATGCTCCGAGGACTGGAACAGCACCACCATCGAAATTCCGGCGCCCAGGTAGAACAGGCTGGTCGTCACCCGGCGCCCGACCAGGTCGAGCAGATATCCGCAGATGATCGTCCCCACCGTCGCCATCAGGTAGGCCACGATCACCGCCGAGCCCACCTGCCCCGAGGTCCAGTGATGGTCGCGCTTGGCGAAGAGGCTGAAGTAGGTAATCGTCGGGCCGCCGACGAAGCCGACGCTGTTGGCGAGCAGCGCGACCAATGTCAGGCGTCCGCGATAGGGGCCGCGGAACAGCTTGATATGCGTGCGGATGCTCTCGCGCCAGTTCTGATGCGCGGTCAGCGTGGCGCGATGCGCGATGAAGCGCGCGGTCTCGCGCACGTACTGCCTGAGAAACGCCACCAGCAAAAGCGGCGCGATCCCCAGCAGATACATCCCGCGCCATCCCCACGCCGACTCGGCCACGCAACCGTATAGCGAACCCGCGATGGCGACTCCAACGAACGCCGCCATGTGGAACCCCGCGATCGCCCGTCCGCGCAACTCGTCGGGGAACTCCTCGCTAATCATGATGATCGCCATCCCGAACTCGCTGGCCAGGAATACCTGCGAGCAACTCTGGAACAGCGTGAAGGTGAAAAGCCCGCGCGAGAGTCCCGTGAACAAGGTGAAGAGCCCATAGCCCAGCACGGTCACGGAAATGACCGGTTTGCGCCCGATGCGGTCGGAGCAGGAGATCACCAGGAACGAGAGCACCGTGCCGAAGCGCACGATCGAGGCGATCACGCCGACCGCCTGGTTGCCAAGATGAAAGGTCGCGGCGATGTCGGGCGTGCAGAGATGGAAAATCGTGATGTCGTAACCTTCGAAGATCGTCGCCGGGACGAGCAAGCCGAGCAACAGCCACAGGTACGAGCGCGGCTGCCGCGGGACGCCTGCCGCGCCGCTGGCGCTCGGCGCGCCCGCGCTGGACGCCGGCGCCACCGCCTCGCGATGCGCCTGCGCGTCATCCATTGATGGTCACCGCGCTTGTCACCGCGCTGGTGCTTGTCAACCGCACGCTTGTGACTCGCGCGTGCCTGATTCGCGCGCTTCCAAACCGCACTTTTGCCACCGTCATCGCAACCCTCAGCATCCTCTCCACGTCTTCCGCCGTTTCTCGCGCCGTTTCCCGCTTACAGTTATGAACCTTCTGATGCACAGGCTCATCCACGGCTCCCACGGCGGCGCAATTGAATAGCATGCGCCCGCGCCCGTATCGATCCAACACCCGATGATGAGTCATCTTTTTCGAACTCAAGATGGGAATCCCGGGCCAAGGAGGCACACGAACCTTGTGCCGGATGGTATGCATCCGCTAGCAAGGTGGCCGGAAAGAGCAGTAGCATTGAGGTTCGGACGAGTCGTCGTTCAGGCGGAGAACAGCAAGCCCGTGGACCAAGGAAGTACCGTTAATAGCTGCGGATATCCATGCAAATTGGCGCGAAAGCATGGAAGAGCTGGCGCTCCTGATTACCGCGCAGATGGCGTGTCATGCGCGCGCCGCTCGTCCGCGATTGTAACCGGCGCAACCGCGATCACACTCGTGTTGTCGTTCGTTTTGTTTTGGCGAGGCGAATGCTGGGCTTACATCGACCCCAACGCAGGAGGATTCCTGTCGCAGATTCTAGCACCGCTCGCAGCGATTTTTCTTTCGTTTCTTTTTTACTGCCGTAACGAAATCAGAAAATTCGCCAAATCCGTCCGTGACAGATGGAAAAGAAGCCATTCGCGCGGCGCTCCGCACCAGACCGCAAAATAAACCATCATGGGTAGGCGGTGGTGGTTGCTGTTCCGTGGCCTCGCAGTTCCAACGATCCTTTTTCTCGCGCCGGTTGTTGTGGTCCAGGAGCTGGCTCGGTTGTCCTATCTTCTCTCGGTTAGGGGTGCGGTCGCCGAACTCGCGCTGGAAATTTCGACGGTTCTTCTGCTCGAAGCCTTGTGCGCGACATTTCTCGTTCTCATTCTCTCAGCGGGTCGCGCGCTCAAGCTGTGGCGCAATCCGGGGAATGATCGGGCCGAAGTCAATTGCGCGGGCTGCCTTGCATTCGCAACCGCCATCTTATGCGGCCTTGCGCTGCTGTTTCCTCTCAACGCGATTATCGGCCGGGTCGCGAGCGCCGGCCTGCAGGCGGCGCTGATCCTCGTGGCAATCGCCCTGCTTACGCTCTTCGGTTGGCAGCGTACTTTCGCGCTGTTCAACCGCCTCAACCAGTCGGCTCAGATGGTACTGGCGCTCTGTCCGCTCCTGCTGATTCCCGTACTAACCGGGGGCTTTGGCTGGCGCAGCTTTGATTCGATGCCGCCGGCGCGGCGCTTCGCACCCGACCCGTCGGCGAAGCCTAACGTAGTGCTGATCAGCTTCGATGCGCTGACGGCGCAGGACATGTCACTCTACGGCTACAGGCTGCCGACCACTCCGCAATTCGAGCGGCTCGCCCAGCGCAGCTACAATTTCGTCAATTTCGTCTCGACCTCGGATTTCACCACGCCGGCGGTCGCGTCACTGTTGACCGGCCAGTACCCCCTAACGAATCGGGTGTTCCAACTCTATGGGCATATCCCTCACCGGCTGCGCGAAGACAACATCGCGTGGATACTGCAGCGCCACGGATATACCACCGCGGCGATCGTTACCAATCCAGCGGCCCATCCCCTGGCTTTGCGGCTCGCGAATTCCTTTTCGAGCCTGCCCCGGCCACCGGTGTCGTCATGGAGTTTTCCTGGAACCTTCCTGCTGCAACTGCGGCATGGCCTGCTGTTCGACGCCGCCAACGGTATTGCGGTCAACGCGTTCCTTCGGTTCGGTTCCCTCGTCGGCCTGTTCAACAAAGTGAGCCGGGTCGAACCGCGGGCGGTCTTCGCCGCGGGCCGGAACTTTATCCGCGGCGCGCGCACGCCTTACTTCCTGTGGATACACCTTTACCCGCCGCATGCCCCCTATGTGACGGATGCGCGCTTTCTGAACCGGTTTCTGCCGGGTTCCGACTTCACTACTCAAGCGCAATATTTTTGGCAAACGCCCGAGGTGAGCTATCCGCCGGAGATGCAGCACGAAGTCGACTTGCTGAGGCTGCGCTACGACGAAAGTATCAGCGAGTGCGACAGCGCTTTGGGGGACTTCCTTGACTGGATGGCGACGAGCCATCGAGACGCGAACACTGTCCTGGTTGTGACCTCGGATCATGGCGAGAACTTTTCCGCCGGCTGGTGGAGCCACGAATCGCCGGATCTGCACTATGCCGAGACTCACATTCCGTTGCTGATTTCGTTGCCCGGCCAGAACCGCGGCTATACCGAAACCGAAGACGGCGATCTCACCGATATCGCGCCCACGCTTCTTGCCGAACTCGGAATCGGCAAACCTTCGTGGATGGATGGTCATTCGCTCATCGGCCCGACGCAGGCGGCATCCGCGGCGGAACCCTCCTTTTCGATGTATCTCGCCCAATCGGATCCCTTCAGCCATCCGACTGTCGGCGCGATCGCCGCGAATTCCGGTCCCTATCATCTGGTGTGGTATTTTCCCTCCGGAGGCGTCGAGCTTTTCGATATCGCCCGCGACCCCGAAGAAAAGCACTCTGTGGTCGCACTTCATCCTCCTTATCCTCCCGGCATGGAGATGGCGCTGGTCGGAGACATCCAGCGGCGCTTCGTCGACGCGCTGAATAGCAACCCTCCAGGCGCCTATCCATGAGTTCGGGTGCCTGGTCTCGGCCGGTATTCAACCTGAATCTCTTGGCGTGGCGCAGTATCCGCGGACGCCATCCCGAGCCCATCGATCGCGGACTCGAATTGCGCTTCTACCTGGCGGGGAGCATGCTGTCCGCGCTCGCGACGCTCCAGAAGCGATTGTACCGGCGCGTCCTGGAGCAACTCGATCTCAGGCCGCCGCTCTTCCTGGTAGGGCATTGGCGCAGCGGAACGACTCTGTTGCATGAGTTGCTCGCGCTGGACGAGTACTTTGCCGCTCCCAGCACATACGCCTGCTTCAATCCCCATCAGTTCCTGCTCGCGCACCATCGCGCGCCCGCTGCGGCACGCCTCGCCCGACCGACCGGCGACATGACCGTTTCACCTTCTTCGCCGCAGGAGGAAGAGTTCGCGCTGCTCTGCATGGGCGCGACGTCACCATATGAAGCCTTCGTGTTTCCCTCCGCGCTCCGTCAGTTCGAGGCCTTATGCGACCCAGACCTCTTCGAGCATGCACAGGAGCTTCGATGGAACGACGCGATGACGTGGATATTGAAGGCGACGGCCTACGTGTGTGGTGCGGACAAACGGCTGCTGGTCAAATCTCCGGCCAACTCGTTTCGGATTCCGAGGCTCAGCACGCTCTTCCCCGGCGCGACGTTCATTCGGCTCGTGCGCGAGCCATGCGCCGTTTTTGCTTCAACGTTGAGGCTCTGGCAAAGCATGTGGGAGCGCTACGCGCTGGCCGCACCGCTCGTGCAGGAAGTTTTGATCGAGCGGATTCTGGAAACGCGGATTGCGCTGGAACGAAGGCTGCAAAGCGCCTTGCGGACTCTCCCGGCCAACAGAGTTGCGACCGTCCGCTACGAGGACCTCGTTGCTGACCCGTGCGGCACGATGGAGCTTTTGTACGATCGGCTGGCGCTCGGCGATCCGTCCCAGATGTTGCCGAAGGCGAGCGCGTACATGGCGCAAAATCCACCCTCCGCGACGCACTCAGTAAAGACCCCTACAGCCGAGGATTGGCGCCGGCTCGTACAATCTCGCTGGCCTGAAATGTTCGACGAATTCGGTTACGCGCGGAGCTGAAAGACAAGCCGCGGCCCATGTGTGAATCTCGATCAGCTTTGCACATCCGGCGATGATCCCGGCCTGGCTTTCCATATTCAGCGCGATTTTCGCGCTTGTGCTGGTCGCAATTGGCGTGGCGGGAGCCCATCTGGGCGCAATCCCGCCAATGACCGGCTTCCTGGCGTTCCTGCTGAGCTTCGTAGTCGCGATCCTGGCGTTGCTGTTCGGACTGGCGGGCCTCGCCCGCACCTCAGCCGCTGAGCGCGGGCCCGCGCCGCCCGGGGCCGTCGCCGGTATCGTGCTGGGCCTGCTCATCGCGATTCCAGTTGGATTCACGACGCGGCGCTGGTTGTCGATGCCATATCCGAGCATCAACGACATCACGACCGACTATGATAATCCGCCACAGTTCGTTAACCCGCCGGGATTTGCGGCCGACTCGATGAAGTACGACCGCGCCAGGCTGGAGCCCATCCAGACCAAGTACTATCCGAAGCTTGAGCCGCTACGGCTCGACGAGAAGCCCGACGACGCCTTCGTCAGAGTGAAAGCCGCGGCCAACGCCGCAAGCCTTTTCGGCCGGCAGATGGCCGCTCAGATACCGTCGGTGCCGGGCTGGTTCATCGTCTATATCGACCCGGCGACGCGAACCATCGAGGGAGTCGAGACCTCCTACCTGTTCCGCTTTCGCGATGACTTCGTGATCCAGGTGCGTCCAGGACCTGACCCGAACAGCAGCCTGGTCGAGATGCGCTCGCGCTCGCGCGCCGGTACGGGAGACTTCGGGGTGAACTACAACCGCATCCGTGAGTTCTTCGCGCTACTCAAGGCGGGCGGCAACCGCAGCGCTGTGTCGCCGTCGTAGCGCGTTCGCGAGGAGCGATGGTCCTGCCAGGCCGCGCGTGCACGGTCGCCGGTTAGCGCTTCGCCGCTTGCGCGGGCGCGGCCTCGCGCACCGCAGTCACGATCATCCGCTTGCCGAACAGCAGCGCGGGCGAGAAAACGTGACGCATGATTTCGGCGGTAAGCTCGGGCGGCGCGACGGCGCGGCGATGCTGCCGCGCCTTGCGGGCAAACGCGGCGACCGCGCGGCGTGACGCGGGGTACATCGCCAGTGCCATCGGCGCGAGCGCGATCGACGACGGACTGAAGCGATCGGTGTAAACCTCGATCGCGCCGAGCCCCGCCAGGCGCATAAGGTAGCGCAGGCGGAAATAGTCGATAAGAAAAATATGCCCGTGATAGAAACGGCTCCCCGAGCGCGCGCGCAGCGTCTCGACTTCATTGGCCAACCCGCGGCGCATCGTGCGCTGCCCGGTAAGCATCGCGCTCAGCCGCGCGCTCAAGTGCATCACGTTGGGCGTGGTAATCACGATCCGGCCCCCGGGACGCAGCACGCGGGCGCACTCGCGCACGAAGCCGGCCTGGCTTTCGAAATGCTCGATACCCTCGCGCGAGAGCACGCCGTCGAAGGCGCCGGTACGAAAAGGCAACGGCGCGTTGCAGTCTGCGCGGACCCATCGCGGCGCAGGCATGCCGGCGGACGGCGGAAAAAGATCGGCCGAGACGACCTCGAAGCCCATCCGCTCAAGCCGCGCCGACTCGCCGCCCGCGCCGGCCGGAATGTCGAGCAAGCGGGCGTGCTCCATTCGCTCGAATAGCGAAAAAAAATCGACCCGCACGCGCCGTCTCTCACTCACAAGGCACAAGGCTTTAGCCGAGCCGATGCGTCCGCGCAATCGCGCAAAGTTGACGCAGGAACGCAGAGCAAACTTGCCGCACGGATTGATACCGTTGTCCGGTAGCGGAATAATCGTCAGCTGAGCCCTCGACATGAATGCTTCACCAGCAACAGGCGCGCCGCGCGCTGAGCGCGCCGCGCCGATTTCCGCCGAGCCCGCGATCGAAGTCGCGGATCTCAGTTTCAGCTATGGCGATCGCCAGGCGCTCTCGGCGGTCGAATTTACGATCGCGCGCGGCGAGATCTTCGGCTTTCTCGGTCCCAACGGCGGCGGCAAAAGCACGCTGTTCCGGCTGCTCTCGACCCTGGTGCCGATCCAGGCGGGCAACGCGCGTATCCTGGGCTACGACCTGCGCGGCGCGACGCAGGCGCTGCGACGCAAGATCGGCGTGGTCTTCCAGAGTCCCAGCCTTGACGGCAAGTTGACCGTGGCCGAGAATCTCGCCATCCACGGCAACCTCTATGGGATGCGCGGTGCGCGGCTTAAGGAGCGCGCGCAGGCGATGCTCGCGCGCCTGGACGTGAGCGATCGCGCGGGCGACCTCGCCGAGACGCTCTCGGGCGGATTGCGCCGGCGGGTCGAGCTGGCCAAGGCGCTGCTGCACGAGCCTGAGCTGCTGCTTCTCGACGAGCCGAGCACCGGGCTCGACCCCGCGGCGCGGCGCGAGTTCTTCAACCTGCTCACGCGGCTTCGCGAAAGCGACGGCGTCACGATCGTGCTCACCACGCACTACATGGAAGAGGCCGAGCGCTGCGACCGTATCGGGGTCCTCGACCAGGGCCGGCTGGTGGCAATCGCGCCGCCGGGAGAGCTCAAGCAACGGGTCGGAGGCGACGTGATGGTGATAAGCGCGGCTGCGCCGGAGGCGCTGGCGCAGAAGATCGCCCAGCGGCTTCAGGTTCGCGCGGCGCTGGTCGACGGCACGCTCCGGATCGAACGGCCGCGCGGGCATGAGCTCGTGGCGCGGCTGGTCGACGAATTCGGCGGCGAGATCGAATCGATAACCTTCGGCCGGCCCACGCTGGAGGACGTTTTCGTCCACCTGACGGGCCATCGCTTCCTGGCCCGCGCGCGCGAAGAGCGCGAAGAGGACGGCCGCTGATGGGCCGGATCGCCTTGCAGGTCTGGACGCTCTGGTGGCGCGAGATCGTGCGCTTTCGCCGCCAGCGCAGCGTGATTATCGGGTCGTTCGTCCAGCCGCTGATTTTCTGGGTGCTGATCGGATGGGGCTTTCGGGCCTCGTTCAAGCCGAGCGGGATGCCTTCGGGAGTCGACTACGTGCAGTACTTCTACCCCGGCGTGATCATGCTGGTGCTGCTGTTCACCGCGATTTTCGCCACCATCGCGACCGTCGACGACCGCCGCCAGGGTTTCCTGCAGGGCGTGCTGGTCGCGCCGATCGCGCGCGACACGGTGGTGGCGGGCCAGGCGCTGGGCGGCACCACGCTCGCGCTGTTCCAGGGATGCGTGTTCCTGGTGCTGGCGCCGCTCGCCGGAATTCATCTAAGCGCCGCAGCGGTGGCGGCGTCGATCGCGGTGATGACGATAATCGCGTTCGCGTTTAACTGTATCGGGCTCCTGATCGCGTGGCGCATCGAGTCGACCCGCGGCTTCCATCTGATCATGAACTCGATCCTGGTACCGATCTGGTTTCTCTCCGGCGCGTTCTTTCCGGCCGCCGGCGCGCCGGTCTGGCTGCGCTGGATCATGTGGCTCAATCCGCTGACCTACGGGATGGCGGCGCTGAGGCGCGCGCTCTATCTTGCCGAGCCGCACACGCTGGGCGCGCTGCCGGGCGCGGCGTTGTCAGTCGGAATCAGCGCCGTGTTCGCGGCGGCCGCGATGTGGTTTGCGGCGCGCGTCGCTCAGCGCAGCCAGGTCGCCGCCGGCTGAACGCGAGCGCCACGCAAGCGCCGAGAAATCGAACATTATCGGTCGAGCGGATCGAAGTAGGTCTCGCGGCGGCCCTCGAAATGGAACTCGCGCGCAAGCCCGATCCATTTGCGATCGACTCCGTGAAGCGGCTCGGGCAGTTGCTCCAACGGAAAGAAGCCGGCCTCCAGCGCCTCGAGCGGATTGGGCCTGAGCTCGCCGCCCTCGATCCGGCAATAGAAGAGGTGCGAGTAGATGTGGCGATGCACCGAGCCGGCCTTACGGCTGTCGATGATCGCCATCAGGCAAAGCGGCCGCACGATTAGCCCGGTCTCTTCCTCGGCCTCCTTGGCCACGTTCTCCGCCAGCGACATCCCGACCTCGCAGAATCCGGTCGGATACCACCAGCGGCCGTTGGGGCGCCGGATCATAAACACTTCGCCGCGCTGGTTGAACGCGATCACGCCGCATCCCGAGGCCGTCGTGACGTAGCCGTCGTAACCGTCGCGCACCTCGGCGCGCCATCGCCGCAAAAGCTCGCCGGCCTCCGTGGGACCGGCGCCGTCGAGCGCCGCGCGCATCGCGGCCGCCTCGCGCAACAGCTCCTCGTAACGTTCGGCGTCGAAGCCCTGGGGACTGAACGCGAGCCCGGTGCGCGCGATCGCGGCGGTGCGTTCGACGAAGTGGACGATCGCGGCGAGGAGCGCGCTCATGCCTTTCGATTATATGCCAACCGCGTAGCCGAGCTGCGACCCCGGTCTTCGACCAGATCGATCGCATCAATGCGCGCAGCCTCCTGACGTCGCGGCCTGATTGACCACCGCGTCGCCGGTGACCACGAAGGTATCGGTTTTGTAGTTGTATTCGAACTGACGGCCGGTTACGTCCACGGCGCCATGATGGGATTGCAGCATCAGAGCCGCCGGGCCCGAGCTCGAGGATCCAGAGTTCGCCGGATGTGCAGCCTGGGCTGCCTGTGCATGGGCGTGCGGCAGAGCGACTGCGGCTGCCGCCGCGATAGCAAACGACACTATCAGTAGTGATCTATATAGCAGCTTCAGGAAATGTCCCCCCGGGATCCTGCCGCTTGAGAAAGTTAATGATGCTATCATCAGTGCTTTACATGGCAGCCTCAGGAAATAGCCTCCGCCGGCCCTGTCGCTTAAGGAAATATGGATATATCTCGCCCACCAAGTAAACGGAACCGGTTACCACGATAACGTCGTCCGGCCCGCTCTCCGACATCACCTGCTCTACCGCGCGCCGCGGCTCACGCACCACGCGCGCGGGAACCTGCGCGGAAAACAGAGGCAAAAGATTCTCCGGCTCGAGCGGGCGCTTGGGCCTCACCCGGGTCAGCGTCACGTCACGCACGCGCGGCGCCAGCATCGCGGCCATCCGCGCCCACTGCTTGTCCTCGAGACAGCCGAAAATCAGCCGCGGCCTGACTTGCGGCCCCAACTCAACAGCGATCGTTTCGAGCAGCGCGCCGATGCTGAGTTCGTTGTGTGCGCAATCGAGGATGACCAGCGGCCGTCGCGACACCACGTCGAACCGCCCTGGCCAGCAGAGATCTCTAAGCCCCCGCCGGATCTGCTGCTCCTCTAACCGCCAACCTTGCGCTCTCAGAGCCTCGACCGCCGCCAACGCGATGGCGGCGTTCTCATGCTGAAACGGCCCTGCTACTCCCAGCTCGACACGCTCAAGCTTAAGCCCGAGCCCGAAGTAGTCAAGCAGATGGGCAGGGGCGAGAGAGCGAAAAGAGAAATCCCGGTCGACAATTCGGACCGGGCTTTGGCGCTGGGTAGCTAAAGATGTCAGCACCCGGCGCGCCTCGGGGTCGCGTGCGCCGATCACCACCGGCACGCCGGGCTTGATGATACCGCCCTTCTCGGCCGCGATCGCCGCGATCGTATGGCCGAGGCGATCCATATGGTCGAAGCCGATCGGCGCGATCACGCTGACCAGCGGCGTCACAACGTTGGTCGAGTCCAGGCGGCCGCCAAGCCCGGTCTCGATAATCGCAAGATCGACCGCGGCTTCGGCGAAGTACAGGAACATCAGCGCGACCGTGAACTCGAAAAAAGTGAGCGCGAGATCGGCGCGCTCGTAAATCGCACGCAGCCGCTCGATATACTCCAGCATCAGGCGCGCCGGCATCTCGGCGCCGTCGATTCGGGTGCGCTCGGTCAGATGGACCAGGTGCGGCTTGGTGTAAAGGCCGCAGCGCAGCCCCGCCGCACGCACGATCGCGTCGAGCATCGCGGCCACCGAGCCCTTGCCCTTGGTGCCGGCAATATGGACCGCGCGCAGGCGGCGATGGGGGTCGCCGATCAGCGCGAGCGCCTGGTCCATGCGCTCGAGCTTGTAGATCTCGCCGCGCCCCTCGAGCGAATAGAGCCACTCGAGCGTTTTGGAAAGCCGTGCCATCGCGACGGGATTTTAGCCTGCTGCCCGCATGAAACCTAAGCCGGCTTGCGGCGGCGGCCGCGCGTCCCGCGCCCACCCAGCATCGCGAGCAGCCGGCCGAGCGTCGCGCGCATCTGCGCGCGCGGCACGATCGCGTCGAGCATCCCATGCACCAGCAGAAACTCGGCGCTTTGAAAGCCTTCGGGCAGCACCTGGTTGGTGGTCTGCTCAATCACGCGCCGCCCGGCGAAACCGATTAGCGCGCCCGGCTCGGCCAGGTCGAGATCGCCCAGCATCGCGAACGACGCCGCCACGCCGCCGGTGGTCGGATCGCACAGCACCGCTAGATACGGAAGACGCGCATCGCGAAGCCGCCCGATTGCTCCCGCCACCTTCGCCATCTGCATCAGCGACAGCACGCCCTCCTGCATCCGCGCTCCGCCCGAGGAGCAGAACACCACCACGCCAAGGCCGTGCTTGACCGCGTGATCGATAAGCCGCGCGATCTTCTCGCCCACCACGGTGCCCATGCTGCCGCCCATGAAGGCGAAGTCCATCACCGCGAGCGCCACCGGATGGCCCTCGATTTTGCCGACTCCGGTGACTACCGCGTCGTTGCGTCCCGACGCGCGCTGCGCCTGTTCGAGACGCCGCGGGTAGGGTTTCGAGTCGTTGAATTCCAACGGATCGCCGGCCGCGAGGTCTTCGAAAAGTTCGCGCCAACTGCTGCGATCGATCGTTATCGTCAGGCGCTGGTCGACGGTGAGACGATGATGGTAGCCGCACTTGGGGCAGACGTTGAGATTGCGCTCGACCTCTTTGCGAAAGGCAATTTCGCGGCATCCGGGGCATTTCACCCAGATATTTTCGTCGGCGGCACTCTGCGCCGCCTGTGACGCCGCTCGCCCGCCCTGCTCTCGCTCCGCCATCGCTCAGTCTCCTGCCGTGGCGCGCACATCTCCGCGCGCCGCGCGCATCGCGTTCTTCATCGCACCCACCGCTTCGCCCACCGCCGCCGCGAGTCCCGGTCCCGCGCCCTCGCGCTCGATTATCAACGAAAGCGCGCTGCCTACCACGACCGCGTCGGCGTAACCTGCGACCTCGCCCGCCTGCGCGGCGGTCGAAATGCCGAAGCCGACGCCGATCGGAAGATCGGTCACCGCGCGCAGTGCGCGTACGCGCGCCTCGAGACCGGCGGCGAGGCTGGTGCGCGTGCCGGTCACACCCGTCACCGCGACGTAGTAGAGAAAGCCGCTGCCGGCGTGCGCGATCGTGCGCACGCGCTCGACCGGCGTGGTCGGCGCGAGCAAATAGATGATGTCGAGGCCGTGAGCGCGGGCCGGGCGCGCGAGCTCGGCCGCCTCTTCGGGCGGCAGATCGACGGCGAGCAGGCCGTCGACGCCCGCGCGCGCCGCGTCGGCGCAGAGCCGCTCGCATCCGTAGTGCAGGATCGGATTGTAGTAGCCGAACAGGACGATGGGGATCTGGCTTTGGCGGCGAAGCTCGCTCACCATCGCGAGGATCGCGGCCAGCGAGGCGCCCGAGGCGAGCCCGCGCGCGAGCGCGCGCTGGTTGGCCGGCCCGTCCGCCATCGGATCGGAAAACGGCACGCCGAGTTCGATCAGGTCGGCGCCGCGCGCTTCCAGTTCGAGCACCAGGGCGCGCGTGGCTTCGAGGTTGGGGTCGCCGGCGACGATAAACGGGATCAACGCCGCTTCGCCGCGAGCGCGCAGCTCGGCGAATTTTTTTTCGATTCGGCCCGCCGTTTTCTTCGCCATCGCGTGAGCGCTCACAGTGTCACTCCCAACGCGCGCGCGACGGTTTGCATGTCCTTGTCGCCGCGCCCTGAGAGATTGACGATCATCACGCGGTCCTTGGCCATCGTGGGTGCAAGCCGCGCCGCGTACGCGACCGCATGCGCGCTCTCCAGCGCCGGGATAATGCCCTCGCTCTCGGAGAGTAGACGCAGTCCCTCGAGCGCCTCGGCGTCGGTGACCGCGGTGTACTCGGCGCGTCCGGTTTGCTTGAGCCACGCGAGTTCCGGGCCGACGCCGGGGTAGTCGAGTCCAGCGGCGATCGAATGGGTCTCGCGAATCTGCCCGAGCTCGTCCTGCAGCAGATACGTGCGATTTCCGTGCAGCACGCCGACGCTGCCGACGCTGAGCGTCGCTGCGTGCGCGGCGCCGTTTAATCCCAGTCCGCCGGCCTCGACACCGTACAAGCGCACGTCCTTGTCCGCGATGAACGGATAGAAGAGCCCGATCGCGTTGGAGCCGCCGTTGACGCAGGCGACCAGCGCGTCGGGCAGCCGGCCCTCGTGCTTGAGAATCTGACGGCGCGCCTCGCGCCCGATAACCGACTGAAAGTCGCGCACGATCATCGGGTACGGATGCGGCCCGGCCGCGGTGCCGATGAGGTAATATGTGTTGGCGACCGAGGCGATCCAGTCGCGCAGCGCCTCGTTGAGCGCGTCCTTGAGGCTGCGGCTCCCGGCGTCGACGGCGGTGACCCGGGCGCCGAGGAGCTTCATGCGAAAGACGTTGAGCGACTGGCGCTCGACGTCGAGGCTGCCCATGAAAACCTCGCACTCGCGCCGAAACAGCGCCGCCATCGTCGCCGTCGCCACGCCGTGCTGCCCCGCACCGGTCTCGGCGGTGATCCGCGACTTGCCCATCCGCACCGCGAGCAGCGCCTGGCCGAGCGTGTTGTTCACCTTGTGCGCGCCGGTATGACAAAGGTCCTCGCGCTTGAGGTAGATTTTTGCGCCGCCGAGTTTCGCGGTCAGATTGGCGGCGAAGTAAAGCGGCGTCGGCCGGCCGACGTACTCGCGCGAGTAGCGCTCCAGTTCGGCGCGAAAGGCTGGGTCGCGCCGCGCCGCCCGATAGGCACTCTCCAGCTCGGCGAGCGCGGGCATCAGTGTCTCCGCGACGTAGCGTCCGCCGAATTCTCCGAAACGTCCGCGCCTATCGGGGTAGCTTTGCATGAGCGGACGTAGATCCTGATTCGATGGTTGAAGATTTGGAAGATCTCGCATTCGCGATGAAGCTCGCGAGTTTGCCGGGGTCCTTGATACCCGGCGCCGCCTCGACGCCGCTGGCGACGTCGACCGCGTATGGATTTAGCGCCGCTGCCTCCGCCACGTTATCCGGCGTCAAACCGCCCGAGACGAACACGCGGCTTAAGTCCAGCGCGCTCAGCGCGTCGAGGCGGCGCACTTGGCCGGTGCCGCCGAAAAGCTGCGGATGAAACGTGTCGAGCAAAATAAAGTCGGCCTTGATTTCGCCGATGCCAATATTGATAGCGTCGAGCGCCGCGTCGGAGCCGAGCCGCAGCGCACGAATCACCGGCACCGGCCATCCCTTGAGCGCGTCGTCGTCCTCGTCGCCGTGAAACTGCAACAGGTCGAGTACGAGCGACTCCAGGCGCTCCTTTATATAGGCGCGCTCGGCGTTGACGAAGACGCCGACCAGCCGCGCGCGTCCTTTGACGACACCCGCAATCGCCGCGGCCGAGTCGAGCGTCAGGCATCGCGGACTCGGCGGATAAAAATTGAGCCCGATAAAATCGGCGCCGAGGCCGACGGCCATCTCGGCATCCTCGCATCGGGTGATCCCGCAGACCTTTATCCGTACCGCCATCGAGGGTTTAGCCACCTTCGCTCCGCCTCAACGCGGCGCAGAGCGCATCGAGCTTGTGGCGCGGATCGCCGCCGCGCAGCAGGCTCTCACCGATAAGAAAGGCGCGCGCGCCGGCGCGGCTGAGCCGGCGGATATCCTCGGGCGTGTCGATTCCGCTTTCTGAGACCACCAGCGCCGTACCGCGATAGCCCTTGAGCAACCGCTCGGTGACCGCGATGTCGGTCGCGAAAGTATGCAGGTCGCGGTTATTGATACCGACAATTTCGGCGCCGGCGCGGCCGGCGGCGTGCAACTCATCCTCGTTATGGACTTCAACCAACGCTTGAAGGCCAAGCTCGCGCGCCGCCGCATAGAGAGCGCACAGGTCGGCCTCCTTGAGCATCGCGGCTATCAGCAGGATACAGTCGGCGCCGGCCGCGCGCGCCTGATGAAGCTGGTAGGGGTCGAAGATAAAATCCTTGCGCAAAAGCGGCAGATCTATCGCTGCCCGCACTGCCCGCAAATCTTCAAGTGAGCCTTTAAAATGACGATCGGTCAGCACCGAGATCGCAGTCGCTCCCGACGCCGCATAATCGCGCGCTACCGCAGCCGGGTCGAGGCCGGGCAGGATATCGCCCTTGCTCGGCGAGGCTCGCTTAATCTCGGCGATGATCGCGGGGCGGCGCACGCGCAGCACAGCCAAAAAATCGCGCGGCGCGGGTGTACACCGGGCGGCCTCGCGAATCGCCTCGAGCGGCACGGCGGCGCGTTCCGCCTCAAGTTCGGCGCGCTTGGCGGCAAAAATTCGCTCCAGAATTGAAGTCGCGACTGAACTCGCGCTCGAAGTTAAAGCGGAATTTGAACTCATGATGTCTCTCCGTGACTCGCCCGCCGCATCCGCCCAATCACCTCGAGCGCCCGGCCGGCGGCGAGAATCTCGCGCGCCATCGCGACGCCGTCTTTGAGCGACGCCGCGCCGCCGCCGACGTAAATCGCCGCCCCGCCGTTGAGCGCGAGCACATCTTGCGCCGGCCCATCCGCACCCGCAAGCGTGCGGCGCAGGACCTCGGTCGCATGATCCACGTCGGTCACCATCAGCGCCGACGCGTCACCGGGCTGGAATCCGAGTTCGCGCGGCCGCACCTCGAACTCGCTGATAGCGGCGCCGCGCACTTCGGCGACCCGCGTCGGCGCGGCGAGCGACAGCTCGTCGAGCCCGTCTTCGCCATGGACCACCATCGCGTGGTCGACCCCGATCGCGGCCAGCGCCTGGGCCATCAGGCGCACCAGCCGCGGCTCGGCGACACCGAGCAACTGGCGGCGCGGACGCGCCGGATTGCTGAGCGGCGCAATCAAATTGAAGACGGTGCGGACACCAAGCACGCGCCGCAATCCGGCCAGGCGCGCGAGCACCGGATGGTACGCCGGAGCGAAGATGAAACAGCATCCGGCTACACGAAAGCATCGTTGCACGCCCTCCGGGTCGAGATCGATTTTCACCCCGAAGCGCTCGAGCACGTCGGCCGCCCCGACCCGGCCGCTGATCGCCCGATTGCCGTGCTTGGCGACCGGCACGCCGGCTGCCGCTGCGACCAGCGCCGCACCGGTCGAGATGTTGAAGGTGCCGGCGCCGTCGCCGCCGGTCCCGGCGGTATCGAGCACGTTGCCGCCGTTGAGGTCGAGTGCGCGCGCCCGCGCACGCATCGCGCGCGCGCCACCGGTCAGTTCGGCGGCCGACTCGCGCTTGAGCTTGAGCGCAACCAGGAAGCCCGCGACCAGCGCTTCGGCAGGCTCGCCTTCGAAAATCTCGCCCATCACGCGCTCGGCGCGGGCAGCGTCGAGCGAGCGGCCGCCGAGCACCGCGGTGAACGCGTCGCGCAATTCGCTCACGCTGCGACCTGCCTTAGAAAATTCGCGAGCAGCGGTTTGCCCTCGGGCGTGCCGATCGACTCGGGATGGAACTGGATGCCCTCGATCGGGAATGTGCGATGCCTAAGCCCCATAACTTCGCCCTCGGCGGTGCGCGCGCTCACCTCCAGGCACGGCGGGATCGACTCCGCGGCGACCAGCAACGAATGATAGCGCATCGCGTCGAACGGGCTCGGCAGGCCGGCAAAGATGTTCCTGCCGTCGTGCAGGATGGGCGAGGTCTTGCCGTGCATCAGGCGTCCCGCGCGCACTACTGTTGCGCCGAAGGCCTCGCCGACGCACTGATGGCCCAAGCAGACGCCCAGGATCGGCACTTCGCCCGCCATCTCGCGCAGCAACGCGACCGAAACCCCGGCCTCTTTGGGAGTGCACGGGCCGGGCGAGATCACGATCGCTTGCGGAGCCATCGCGCGCACGCCGGCGACGTCAATCGCGTCGTTGCGGCGGACCTCGAGTTCGGCGCCGAGCTCGCCCAGATACTGCACCAGGTTGTAGGTGAACGAGTCGTAGTTGTCGATCATCAAGATGCGCGCCACGGCTTATTTGCTCCCGCCGGCGGTCTCGAAAGCGCGCGCCGCACTGAGCGCCCGGACCATCGCGCGCGCCTTGTTGACCGATTCCTCGTACTCGGCGGCCGGGTCGGAGTCGGCGACCACGCCGCCGCCGGCCTGGATATAGACGCGGCCACCCTTGACCAGGATGGTACGCAGCGCGATCGCGGTGTCGGTGTTGCCGGTGTAACTGAAGTAGCCAACGGCGCCGGCGTACACGCCGCGGCGCACCGGTTCGAGTTCGTCGATTATTTCCATCGCGCGGATTTTCGGCGCGCCCGACACCGTGCCCTGCGGGAAGGTGGCGCGAAACGCGTCGTACGCGTCGCATCCCTCGCGCAGCCGCCCGCGCACGTTCGAGACAATATGCATCACGTGCGAGTAGCGCTCGACCGTCATCAGCTCGGTCACCTCGACCGAGCCGATTTCCGCGACCCGGCCGACGTCGTTGCGTCCCAGGTCGACCAGCATCACATGCTCGGCGCGCTCCTTGGGATCGGCCAGCAATTCGCGTTCGAGCGCGCGGTCCTCGACCTCGGTGGCGCCGCGCCGGCGCGTCCCCGCGATCGGGCGGAGCGTGATTTCGCGCCCCTCCACCCGCACCATCACCTCCGGCGACGCGCCGACCAGCGTGTGATCGTCCATCTGCAGGTAGAACATGTAAGGCGACGGATTGATCGTGCGCAGGCTGCGGTAGAGGTTAAACGGATGGCTCCCCAACGGCGCCTCGAAACGTTGCGAGGGCACCACCTGGATAACGTCGCCGGCCGCGATGTACTCCTTGGCCGCCTCGACCATCGCCATGTAACCCTCGCGGGTCTGGTTGGAGACGAGTTTTACTGCGTCGCCGTTGAGGTTCGCGGCGCTTTCGAGCCGCGGCGCCCTGGCGGGGACGTCGAGGCGCGCGATCAGCTCGTCGATCTTCGCCGCCGCGTCGCGGTAGGCGGTACGGGTCGCGGGATGCTCTTCGAGTGCGACGTTGGCGACGATTTTGAGCGTCTGGCGCACGTTGTCGAAAATCAGCACCGTGTCGGTCAGCATCAGGTAGAGATCGGGAGTGCCGAGTTCGTCGTGCGCATGCGTGGGCAGACGCTCGAAGTAGCGCGCGATGTCGTAGGCGAGGAAGCCGACCGCGCCGCCGAAGAAGCGCGGCAACTCGGGCGACTGATAGGCGCGAAAACGGCGCATCTCGTCGCGCAACCCTTCCAGTGGACTCCTGACCGAGCGCACCTCGACGCTACGTCCGGGCCGCGTGAGGTCCAGCCGCCCGCCCCGTCCGCGCAGCACCATCGCAGGCTCCGAGCCGAGAAAGGTGTAGCGCCCCCACTTCTCTCCGCCCTGCACGCTCTCGAGTAAAAAGGCGTACTCGCCGCGCGCGACCTTGAGAAAGGCGCTGACGGGAGTCTCGAGGTCGGCGGCAATCTCGCGCCAGACTGGAATCACGTTGTAGCCCTGCGTGGCCAGGGCCTCGAACTCGCGCTCGTTTGGCTTAAGCATCGCTCTCTCCCAAAACCGTCTTCTGACTGCAAGCAAAAGTCCGAAACGTTATCGAAGAAACGAAAAAGAAAGGGGCCGCTGGACTCTTCGCCCGCGGCCCCTTCAACAACCCTGCTGATCGTTAAATTACGATCCCGGAGCGCAGGCGAGCGCGATGGTGTGCCACCACCGGCGCGATCCAACCTTGAGCTTCAGGGTCAACATTTTCATCTCTACTTCAGTTAGCCAGCCGCCGCGCGGCTTGTCAATCAACGGCACCGACCATCAAACGGCGCCGATCAATCAGACGGCGCGGAATCCCCGCCGCTGCTGTTATCCGAGTCTGTATCGGACGCGCCGGAATCGCTCGTGTCAGTATCCGTGCTGGCCGCGCCCGCACCGACTGCTGCTCCGCTGGCGGTCCCCGTGCTGGCCGCGCCCGCGCGGTTGATGTAGCGAGCGGTATAGGCCGCGCGCAATTGCGCCTGTGCCTCGCGCGCGTCGTCCGCACTCGGATATGGCCCGACCTGCACGCGGTACCAGGTCTGACCGCTAATCTGCGTCGGCACGATATGCGAGGTATAGCCGAGCCCGAGCAGCCGCGACGCCATCCGATTTGCCGCCGCATGGTCCATAGCGGCGTCGATCACGATGTTGTATCCCTTGTGGTGAGTCCCGGCGCTCGGCGGTGGGGCGCTAGCCGTGGCCTCGCTTGTCCCGTTGTCCGTTTCATCTGACGAAGCGGAAGAATCCGACGAAGAAGAATCAGTGTCCGACTCCTCAGCAGCGGGCGCGGACGGACGCGGCGGCGGGACGCTCGCCAGGGTCGGGCGTGGCGGCGCCTTGTGCCTGAGCGGCGGCCTGGGCTGTACCGCCGGCGCGGCGTTCTCGGAGGACGACGCGGCTGCGGTTTGCGCGGGGGGCTTCGCAGTGGCGGCGGCGGCCGGAGCGGCCGGCGCGGCGGCTTGCGGCGGCGATGCGGCGGGCGCGCTGGCAGGCATAGGCGCGCCGGCCGGCATTGGATAGACGCTCGCGAGCTGGGACTGTCCTTGCTCGCTCTGCGCCATCTCCCGCCCGGAGATCATGCCTAAGAAAAACACCGCGGCCGAGAGCCCCAGCAGTCCCACCAAGATGACAAATCCGCCGCCCGGTCCGATTTCAAAACGCATGCGTCTTACTCACATCCATGGAATTTTTCCCGAGTCTTCTTGCCCGAGTCTTGCCCAAGTCTTCTCGCCGAGCCCCGACCTGTTTCACATGCGGTCGGGAGCGCTCACGCCCATCAGGTCGAGCCCACTTTTGATTCCGTCCATCAGCAGCCGCGCCAGGAACAGCCGCGCGAGACTCAGTTCGCGTTGTTCACTGATTATACGATTTGACGGCTTGTTGTAGTAGCGGTGAAAATCGCCCGCCAATTCCAGCAGATAGAACGGTACGCGATGCGGTTCCAAGCTTTCAACCGCGCTACGGATCACCTCGGGCAGGTTGACCAGCTTGCGCGCAAGCGCGATCTCCTCCTCCGAGAGCGGCGCGAGATCGACCGCCGAGAAATCCTCGGGCAGACCGATCCCCTTCTTCTCCGCCTCGCGAAAGACGCTCGCCAGGCGCGCGTGCGCGTATTGCACGTAAAAGACCGGGTTCTCTGGCGCCTGGCGCTTGGCCAGGTCGAGGTCGAAGTCGAGATGGCTGTCGTGCTTGCGAAACAGGAAAAAAAACCGCACCACGTCGGCGCCGACCTCGTCGACCAGTTCGTCGAGCGTGACGTAGGTCGCTTTGCGCGTCGACATCTTGACCTTCTCGCCGGCGCGCGTGAGCGTCACGAACTGGTAGATGATCGCGTGAATCGGCGTAACGTCGTGGCCCAGCGCCTTGACCGCCGCCAGCACGCCCTGATGCTCGGCGATATGGTCGGCGCCGAAAACGTCGATCACGCTGTCGAAGCCACGCCGCAGCTTCTCTATATGATAGGCGATGTCGGGGGTGCGGTAGGTCGGCTCGCGCGCCGGCCCCGAGCGCACCAGCACGCGATCCTTGGGGAGCCCCAGCGGCTCGCCCCTAAGCCACACCGCGCCGTCGTACTCGGCGATAAGGCCTCGTTCGCGCAAGCCCTCGATCACCGCGTCGACCTGGCCGCCGCGGATGAGGTCGAGTTCGTTGGTGTAGACGTCGAAGCGGATACCGAGGCGCTCGCAGGTGCGGCGGATGTCGGCGAAGATCGCGTCTTCGGCCGGTGCGCGAAAAACTTCCAGATCGGCCGCGTCGGCAAGCGCCTCGCCGTGGCGCGCAACCAGGTCGCGTGCGATATCGCGGATATATTCGCCCTGGTAGCCGTCCTCGGGCATCGTCGCGGGGCGGCCGATCTCTTCGAGGTAACGCGCGCGCACGGATTCGCCGAGCAGCTTCATCTGGCGTCCGCCGTTGTTGAAGTAGTACTCGCGCGTGACGACGAAGCCGCTCGCCTCGTGCATGCGGGCGAGCGTGTCGCCGAGCACCGCGTTGCGCCCGTGGCCGACGGTGAGCGGCCCGGTCGGGTTGGCCGAGAGAAACTCCACCTGCACCTTGCGGCCCGCGCCGATCTGCGGGCGCCAGAAGCGCTCGCCTTCGGCCGCGGCGCGGCGCAACTCGCCATGCCAGAACGCCGGCGCCATCCGGAAATTGATAAACCCCGCGCCCGCCACGCTCGACTCCGCGACTTCGGGCGGGAGTTCCAGGTTGGCGCGGATGATCTCGGCGATCGCTCGCGGCGGCTTTTTCTCGGCTCGCGCCATTACCAACGCGGCGTTGCTAGCCGCGTCGCCGTGGGCCGGGTCCTTGGGCGCCTCGACGCTCGCGGCGGCGGGCGGCGCGGTCGTGAGTTGGCCGGCCGCGCGCGCGCGCTCGATAGCGGCGTTCAGGATGGATACGATCAGGTCCTTCATCGAATCGTCAGAGCAATCGTGCCCGTTAAGCAATCGTGTCAGATAGAAGAGGCGAGTTGTAGGGCTTCGAGCGCGAGGCTCCCGCCGTCCGGTCCTGTGTCACTGCGTCACGGGTCGTGCTTATTCTGTGCTAAAAAAGCCGCAAATGGATCATCCCGGCGGGAGAGTTGACTAGAGAGATGGCCAAAAAGCCGATCGGCAAACTCGATCACATCGGAATTGCAGTCAAAAGCATCGCGGAAGCGCGCAAGTTCTACGAAGGCGTGCTCGGCGCGACCTTTCTGTACGAGCACGATAATCCCGCCGGCTTCAGGTATGCCGAGTTCGACCTCGCCGGCACGATAATCGAATTGCTCGAACCTCTGCGCGAGGATTCGTTCATGCACAAGTTCATCGCCGACAACGGCGAGGGCTTCCACCACATCACCTTCGACGTTCCCGATTCGAAGGCGCGCGTGGCCGAATTGAAGTCGGCGGGCGTGCGCGTGGTGGAGGAAAAGGAACATTCGCCAACCTCCTTCGAGGCCTTCATCTCGCCGCGCTCGTCTCACGGCGTGTTGATCCAGGTGGGCTCGGGTTTCCCGACGCTGTCGGCCGATCCCGAGTGGGAGAAAGTAATACCGGGCCTGCGACTCAACAGGAAATAACCGGCAGGTAAGTGGCGGTGAAGGAACTGTGGAAGATACCGCCGCCGATCAAGGTTTACGAAGCGATCGGCGCGATCGGCGACGGACGCGTGCGGCCGATTGACGATACGCATCGGGTGTGGGAGGTCGGCTCATCCGACGGCGCGAAAAAATATCGCGTCGAAGTCTCCGCCGACGGGCGCGGGATCAGTTCCAACGACAACGCCTCGTACTGGCAGGGCTACCTCGGCTATCCGGCGATCGCGGTGCTGATGGCGCGTGGGACGCTTCACGCAAGTGCGGAAGCGACTCGCGCGCTGGCCGGGATTCCGTGGAAGGAGCTCAACCGCCGCTTCAAGAACGACTACGCGCGCACGACCGCCGAGGTCGCGCGCATCGTGGAAGAACGCGGCGGCAACTTCGACGCGATTCGCGCCGAAGCGGCCTCGATACTCGAGGCGCTGGCCGCGCTCGGTCTGGAGCGCGGCGCGCGCCGCCGCCCCCCGCGTGAAGGCGGCGGGCGCTGATTAATCGATCCGCAGGCGGTCGGCCAGGCGGCTGAAGCGCCGGCGCTCGTCGACGTTGCGCACCGCCTGCATCAATGCGCTGCGCGTGCCGACCAGCACACACACCCGCTCGGCGCGCGTGATCGCGGTGTAGAGCAGGTTGCGCCGCAGCATCAGATAGTGGCTCGGATGGAGCGGGATGACGACCGCGGGATACTGGCTGCCCTGGCTCTTGTGCACCGAAATCGCGTAAGCAAGGCCCAGCTCGTCGAGCTCGGCCAGATCGTATTCCGTGTGATTGTCCTCGAAGGCGACGCCGACGCGGCCGCGCTCAGGGTCGACCGCGACGATACGTCCGATCTCGCCGTTGAAGACCAGCTTGTCGTAGTTGTTGCGCAACTGGATCACGCGGTCGCCCACGCGCAGCGCTCGGTCGCCAGCGCGAATCTCGTGGCCGGCCGGGTTGAGCAGCGCTTGCAGCTCATGGTTGAGCGCATGGGCGCCGAGCGGCCCGCGGTTCATCGGCGCGAGCACCTGGATTTCGCGCGGGTCGCGCAGCTCGAAGCGGTCGCCGAGCAGGCGATGCTGCACCAGTTGCTTGATGGTCGCGACGACGTCTTCCGGCGCGCCGCGCTCGAAGAAAAAGAAATCGCCCTCGGGATCGTTGGCGATCTCGGGCATCTCGCCGCGATTGAGCCGATGGGCGTTGGCGACGATCAGGCTCGCGCGCGCCTGACGATAGATCTGGCTCAGCTCGACCACCGGCACCAATCCTGAAGCGATCACGTCCTTGAGCACGCTGCCCGGACCGACCGAGGGCAACTGATCGCGATCGCCAACCAGGAGCAGCGAGCAATCGGGCGGGAGCGCAGCCAACAGGCTCGCCGCGAGCTCGAGGTCCATCATGGAGGCCTCGTCGATCACCAGCCACATGGTACGCAACGGAAAAGCCTCGCCGCGGATGAAGCCGCCCGACTCAGGTGAGTATTCGAGCAGGCGATGGATGGTCTTGGCCTCGCGGCCGCAGGCTTCCGCGAGCCGGCGCGCTGCGCGCCCGGTGGGCGCGGCGAGCGTCGCCTTGACGCCGGCGCTGGAAAGAGCCGCCAGCAACGAGCGCAGGAGCGTGGTCTTCCCGGTCCCGGGGCCGCCGGTGATCACGGTGACCTTGCTCTGGAGCGCACAGCGGAGCGCCGAGCGCTGCTCGGCCGATAGCTCTACGCCGCCGGCGCTCCCGGCCGCTTCCATCGCGCGCTCGACCACCGCGCGGCCCATCGGACGGCCCTGCGTCAGCCGGCGCATCCGCTCCGCCACCGCGGTCTCGGCGTCGTGCAGGCGGCGCAGATAGATCGCGCGATTGCCGTCGCCGCCCAGATCCTCGGCCATCAGCTCGCCCGTTTCGACCAGCTCCTCGACCGCCTGCGCCGCGAGCTGCGGGTCCATCTCGAGCCCCGCGCCGAACTGATGCTCGAGATAGCCGAAGGGCGCAAAGACGTGTCCTTCCTCGGCCATCCGCTCGAGCAGGAAAACCACCGCGGCGCGCGCGCGCTGGATCGAGTTTTTGGGGATGCCGAGTTTCTCGGCCACCATGTCAGCGGTGCGAAAGCCGATACCGGCGATGGTGCGCGCGAGAACGTAGGGGTCGCGCCGTACCGTCTCGAGCGAGTCGCGCCCGTACATCTTGTGGATGCGCCGGGCGTGGCCGGCGGCGATCCCGTTGCCGCGCAGAAAAACCGTGAGCTCGCGCAGGCCCGAGGAATCGCGCCACGCCACGGCGATTCGCGCGGCCACCACCGCGCCCAGGCCGCGCACTTCCCGCAGGCGCTCGGGCGTCTCGTCCAGCACGGCCGGCAGCGCCTCGCCAAAATGCTCGGCGATCCGCCGCGCGAGCGCGGGCCCGACGCCCTTTATCTCGCCGGCGAGGTAGCGCTCCAGCGCGGCCACCGAGGCCGGACGGACGGTCTCGAAATCCTCGACCCGGAATTGTTCGCCGTACTTGGGATGACGCTCGAAGTGGCCGCGCAGACGCAGGCCCGCGCCGACATCGAGCCCGGCCAGGCTGCCGACCACGGTTATGCGCCGGCGCAGGACTTCATCGCTGCGCTCGAGCACCGCGACCGCATAGCCGCTCTGCTCGTTGACGTAGAGCAGCTGGTCCAGCGTGCCCTCGATCAGGAGTTCGATCTGCTCGCTCGTTTCCGCCACTTGCCGCACCCGGTTGGCGGGAGCGACGCGCTCCGCCCCGGCAGGAAGAATTACTCGCCGCATCGGCCGCGTCCAGCCAGCGACTGCGCGGCTATCAAGAGTTGTTTGTTCAACGATGTCCGTTGCGGTGGCCTGGCGCGGCTCAATCATGAGCGCGAAACAGGCGGATCGCTGCGGCGTATAGATGTGTGAGCTGCGGTGCTTTTCGCAATCTTCCCGATCCTTCCCGTTTCGCGTCTGATTCGCGTTTCGCAAAGGTTCGCATGCACCGGGCCGCACAGGACAGACTGCGCGCGCGGCGAATCCTGCGCATAATTCGAGATTTTTCCCACATCTGATCGTGCCGTGGCGATGGCACGATCGATGCTGCTTGCACTGTCGAAGCGTGGAAGAGGAGAAAGAGATTCGTGGTAATCGGGGCTTTGATTCAGATGGCAACTGTGGGTTTGATTCTCGTCGGCGCGGCCGTCGTGCTGTTCGGGTCGATCTTCAATCCGCGGCAGGCCGACCCAATGGGCATGTTCGGACTGCCGTCGGTGTGCGCGATCGCGTGCCGGCCGGTGAATGTGAACAGTCGGGCAACGCGCCCGATCGAAATAGTGTCGCGGTGTGCAGACCGCGAGGCGGCGTAGGCGCGTCCGGATTCACGGCAGCGTCGACGCGGGGTTACACAACAGGGAGGCGATGAAAATGGTGAATTCAGTGCAAATGCTTCTGCTCGGTATCGTGATCATCTCCGCAATCGGCTCGATCTTCGGCTATCTGCTCGAGCCCGGACGTTTCGAGAAGCGCGACGCCGCCGAACTGGCAGTGAACCTGTCTGGCGCGGAGACTCAGACCGGAAATCATTCGCCTCGCTTGGCCGCGTAACAAGGTAAACCCTCCGGTAGTTAGTCCTCGGAATAGCCGTCACTGGTTTTTCGAAGGACGGTCATTAACAGCACCGGCACCGACGGGGATGGCTCACAGCCGCTCGCCGGTGTCGGCGCTGATTTCTTCGGGCGGCCGCACCGCGCGAAAAAACAAATAATAGAGCGTCGCATTGAGCGCCTGGAGCAGCGCGGCAGCTTCCAGCGGCAACTCCAGCGAAACCTGTTGCATCAGATACCCTGCCACGTATGGACTTATCGACGAACCGGCCTGCGCAGGAAAGCTCGCCATCCCGGCCGCGGCGGAGCGTTCGCGCCGCAGGTATCACGCCCATCAGGAATGACTGTCGCACCGGTATCGAAAGCGTGTTGAAAATCATTCGCGCCCCATACAAGAGACCCGCCAGCCAGAAAGTCGGCATCACCACCATCACCCCGAGCAGAATTGAGGCAATTCCGCGGCACACCACGACCGCATTCACCGAGCCGAATCGCGCGGCCATCCGGCCCGCCAGCAGGTAAGGCGCCGCGGCGACCAGGTTGAGCACGAAATACAGCTTGCCGATTTCGGCTGCGTCGACGCCGAAGCGCCGATAGAACCAGTAGACCAGCAGCGGCCCGAGCATCCCGATCGCAAGCCCATTGGTCGCGGCGGTAATCATAAAGCGCGAGACCAGCCGCCACGAGGGGCGCGAAAGTCCAAGTATCAACGCGCCAGTCCGCATTGTCTCGGGCTTAGGCACTCCCGGCGCTCCGCGTGAGCGCAACCGATCACCGCCGGGGCGATGCGACTCCCGCACGGGAATCACCACCGCCACCATCGCGAGCCCGATCGCGGCCGTCAGGATGAACAGCGCGCGGTAGCCCTCGACGATCGGCCACCCGAAGCCCTGTTGCATCAGCCGCGGCGTCCATGCGAGCAGCGATCCGGCCGCGCCTCCGAGCACCGCGACGAATGACAACGCGCCGAAGACCGTGGTGCGGTCGAAGTCGGAAACCTGCTCGGCGATTAGCGGCTGCTCAGCGGGATAATAAGGACCGAACGCGCCGGCGCTCCCGGCTCCGCCGCCGCGTCCGATCGTGCCGATCGCGGCGGCCACCGTCAGCACGACGAAGCTGGTCGAGAAGGCAAATACCGCGCCGCCCGCCGCAGTCATCAGCGAAATCACGATCAACATCGCCTTGCGCCCGAAGCGATCCGACATGATCCCGGTGAGCGCGGCCATCACGGCGCTCGCCACCGCCACGATCGCGAACATCACCCCGATATGCATCGCGTCGTAGCCGAGCGCAGCAAGATAAAGCGGCACCACGATCACCAGGTAGGCTTGCGAGGCGCTGCGCAGCCCCCGTCCGGCGAACAGACAGACCAGGTTGCGATTGAGCCATCGCGGACCCCATGAAGTCGATGACTCGGGCCCGGGGAGTTCATCGGGCCGGACGGCGCGCAATTCGATTTCAGCCACTAGTCAGACTCAACGTGCAAGCTCGTCGATGTAGAGTTCATCGCGCAGACTCGCCGCGCGAGCGGGCGCAGCGGGTTTTCAATCCCACGCGCTGAGTCTTAGTATACAGGCGAATCGGATCATCGAAATCGATCGACCAGCCGATCGATGACGCGCCGGATGTTTCGAACTCCGGCCGGGGAGGCATCGTATGGCGTCCGCACCGCACAATCCGCCGTTTCGCGCCGATCACGTGGGCAGCTTTCTGCGGCCGCCGCAACTGTTGAGCGCACGCACCGATCGCGAAGCGGGCAAAATTTCCGCGGCGGACCTCCGCGCGATCGAGGACTCCGCAATTCGTGACGTAGTCAAGTTCCAGGAAAGCCTCGGGCTCCAATCGATAACCGACGGCGAGTACCGGCGCGCGGTCTTTTACATGGGGTTTTACGGCGGACTGGGCGGAGTCTCGACCACTTACGACACTTCGGGCCAGGAGTGGGCCTTCGTCGATCGCCAGGGACACAAGCTGCCGCTGATAATTCCGACCGTCGATACGCGGCTCAAATGGAAGGCGCCGATTCACGCCGCGGAGTTCAAGTTTCTCCGCTCGCTCACCTCGCGCACGCCCAAGATGACCATCCCCTCGCCCACCATCCTGCACCTGCGCTCCGGGCGCGAACATATCAGCCGCGAGGCTTATCCCGACCTCGATCTTTTCTGGGAAGACGTTGTCGACGCCTTTCGCAAGGAGCTTGCCGCGCTTTACGAGGCGGGATGCCGCTACGTGCAGATCGACGAGACCACGCTCGCTTCGCTGAGCGACACCTCGAGTTGGACGTATCTTGCGCGCCGCGGTGACGACGGCCGCAAACTCCTGCTCGAGACCTACCCCGAGATCATGAACGCGGCGTTCGCGGGACGTCCGGCCGGGATGCATCTCGCGATGCACATCTGCCGCGGCAACAACCAGAGTCATTGGAGCGCCGAGGGCGGCTACGACCTGGTTGCCGACACGCTGTTCAACAAGATCAACGTCGATTCCTACTTCCTGGAATATGACACGCCGCGCGCCGGCACCTTCGAGCCGTTGCGCCTGGTGCCGAAGCACAAGACGGCGGTGCTGGGACTGGTCAGCTCCAAGTTTCCCGAGCTCGAGCCCAAGGAGCTGCTCAAGATGCGTATCGACGAGGCCGCGAAATATATCGACCTCGACCAGCTCTCGCTAAGCCCGCAATGCGGCTTCGCCAGCACGGCGCCGGGCAACAAGGTCACGGTCGAGGACGAGGCGGCGAAAATCCGGCTATGCGTCGAGGTCGCGCGCGAGGTCTGGGGTTGACCGGCACCCCGCCCGGATCGCCCATATCAGATCGTCAACATTAAGAGCGCCGGCCATCACAGCGCTCATGTTTATGTGTGCCGAGCGCGCGGCACTTTGCTAAGCTCCAAACATAAAGTCCTCCGCAACGAGGTGTATGTGATGGCCCGTGAATACAACGTCATCGACGCGGACGGCCACATCCTGGAGCCGCCCGATCTGTGGGAACGGTACATCGAGCCCAAGTACCGCGACCACTGCCCCAAACTCGTCATCGACGCCGAAGGCAACGAGAGCTTCTTCGTCGACGAAAGCTTCGACTTCGGCCTGCGCCGCCGCGGCAAGGAGCCGGCGACGCTCGGCGTGCTCGGCTCGATCGGCTCGCGCGACGGCGAGGTCGACACCCGCATGCCATACCTCGAAGGGCGCAAAGGCGGTTTCGATCCGCACGCGCGCATCGTCGACATGGATCGCGAAGGAATCGACGCCGCCTTCCTCTATCCGAGCCTCGGATTGTTCCTGGGCGGGATGAAAGACCCGGACGCCGCGGCGGCGGCCTGCCGCGCCTACAACCGCTG
Organism: uncultured delta proteobacterium; assembly: GCA_963810495.1. Taxonomy (GTDB): domain Bacteria; phylum Desulfobacterota; class Binatia; order Binatales; family Binataceae; genus JAKAVN01. Next base: position 28,407 of record CAWENP010000029.1, on the reverse strand, counting down.
GCTCGCGGATTACTGCAAGCCTTACCCGGACCGGTTGTTCGGCGCCGCGATGCTGCCGATGCAGTCGTCGGTCCAGCAGATCATCGACGAGATGCGTTTCGCGCGGCGCGATCTCGGGTTTCGCACCGGCTTCGTGCGCCCCAATCCGTACAACGACCGCCCGCTTCACGACCGCGAATACTATCCGCTATGGCAGGAGGCCCAGGAACTCGACTTCGCGATCGGCATCCACGGCGGCGCCGAGAGCGGACAGGACACGCTCGCGATGGATCGGTTCAAGCGCGGCGGCGCGGTGCGCCACGCAGTCGCGCATACGTTCGAGATGATCGCGGCGTCGACCAGCATGATCATGTGCGGAGTGTGCGACAAGTTCCCGCGCATGCGCGTCGCGTTTCTGGAATCGGGCGGCGGCTGGATGGCGGGATGGCTCGATCGGATGGACCGGCATTACGACGACAAGGGGATGAACGACACGGGGCTCTCGATGCGCCCGAGCGAGATCTATCGCCGCCAGTGTTTCATCTCGTTCGAGCCGGTCGAGCGGAGCCTTAAGCTGCTCGCGGACTACCTGGGCGCCGACACCATCCTGTGGGCGACCGACTATCCGCATCTGGACGGGTTTTGGGGCGCGGCGAGAATGATCAAGAAGATGGGGATGCCGCCCGAGACCGAAGCTGCGGTGCTGGCGGGCGGCGCGAAACGGCTATATAACCTGCACTGAGCGCGCGCGGCGGACGCCCTTGCTGGCGCTTAGCCGAGACGCACGAAGCGGAAGGAGGAACCGCGATGATTCATCCGGATCGTATCGGGCACATCGTGCTCAAGGTGCGCAGCCTCGAGCGTTCGCGCCCCTTCTACACGGAAGTCCTGGGACTCGAAGTGATGAAAGAGCTACCGCAGGTGAAGATGTTGTTCCTGGCGAGCAATCGCCGCGACCATCACGAGATCGCCCTGGCCGAGGTCGGCGAGAGCGCCGGCGCCCCCAAGCCGGGCGACGTGGGGCTCGCGCACTGCGCCTTCCGCCTCAAGAGCCAGGAGGATTTGCTCGCCGCGTACCGCGAGTTCAAGCAGCGCGGCGTGCCCATCAGCTTCACCGTCAACCACGGCGTGACGCGGAGCATCTATTTTCTCGATCCCGACGGCAACCAGCTCGAGGTCTACGTTGATAACACGCCCGAGGAGATCGCGAAGATGAGCAATCCGTACTTCGGACTCGACAAGCTCGAATTCGCGGCCGATGAGCCAAGCCTGCGCGAGTATTTCGCGCCTGTCCTGGCCCAAACGGAAAAGACCCACTAGGAAAGGCACCGGGCGCGGACGGCGGGGGACGCGATGGGAATCCGCAGCGGCAAGGAATTCGTCGAGAGCCTGCGCGACGAGCGCACCATCTACGTCGGCGGCGAGCGGGTCAAGGACGTGACCGCTCATCCGCCGTTTAAGGGCGTCGTCGCGACGCTCGCCTCGCTCTACGACTTCCAGCACGAGCATCCCGAGGAGCTGACCTTTCGCTCGCCCACCAGCGGCGATCGCGTGGCGGCGAGTTTCCTGATGGCCGGGTCGGTCGAGCAGGTGGAATGGCGCATCCGGGCCGAGCAGATGCGCGCCGATTTCACCTACGGCCTGATGGGGCGGATGCCGGATTTCTGCAACGCGCTGCTGACCGACCTCGCAAGCGGCGTCGCCGATTTGGGCGCGCGCGACCCGCGCTTCGGCGAGAACATGCGGCGCTACCACGAGGAATGCCGCGAGCGCGACTGGTGCCTCACGCACACGCTGGTCGATCCGCAGGTCGACCGCTCGCGCGGGCCGGCCGAGCAATCCGACCCCTACCTGGTACTGCGCATGGTGCGCGAGACCGACGCCGGCGTGGTCGTGCGCGGGGCCAAGATGCTCTCGACACTGGCGCCGTTCGCCAACGAGCTATGGGTCGGCCCATTTTATCCGCGCCGCGAGGGCGAGGAGGACTACACGCTTTGCTTCGCGATCCCGTGCGGCACGCCGGGGCTCAAGTTCGTCTGCCGCGAGCCCTACGCTACCGGGCGCAGCGATTTCGATCGCCCGCTAAGCTCGCACTACGACGAGGAGGACTCGCTCGCGGTCTTCGACGACGTGACAGTGCCATGGGAGCGGATGTTCATCTATCGCGACATCGCGATCTTCAACAGCATCCTGGTGCGCCGGCCCGGTTACGCGCAGCTCCAGGCGTGCATCCGCGGGCTCGCGAAGCTGAAGCTGCTAGCGGGCCTCGCCTGCCAGATCGCCGAGACGATCGGTCGCACCGAGGCGGTTCACGTGCAAGCGCAGTTGGGCGAGCTTATCGCCAACGTCGAGCTGGTGGGCGGATTGGTGCGCGCGGCGGCGCAGGAGGTCGCAACCGCCAAGCGCGAGCAGTTGGCGCATCGATCGGTCGCGGCGACGCTGTGGGTGCTGATCCCGCAATGCCAGGTGCGCGCGATCCAGGTGATCCGCGAGCTCAGCGGCAGCGGCCTTATCATGACGCCGAGCGAAAAGGACTTCGCCAATCCCGAGATCGCCGGTTACCTGGAAAAATATCTGCGCGGCAAGGACGCCACGGCGCGCGATCGCGTGCAGCTTTTCAAACTCGCGTGGGACATGATCGGCGAGCAGTTCGGCAGCCGCCAGTTGCAGTACGAATGGTTCTACGCGGGCGACCCTTACTTCACGCGCCAGCGCTTTTACCGCTCGCCGATGGCCAAAGAATACAAGGACATCGTCACGCGCCTGCTGAACGGCCGCAAGTAACGGCGCTAAGGTTAACGAACGCCCGGCCCATCCGGGGCTATCGCTTGTGCCCGTTGGAACGGGTGGCGGCTGCAGGCCAGAACCTGGCGTCCCGTATGCGCTCGACAGCCCACGGACACGCCTCGGGCAGGAGCCTGTTCCACTGCCGCTTGTCGAGCCCCATCTCCGCACCGGCCGTGCGCCGCGCGCGGCGGTAGGCGCGCTCGGCAAGTCCGGCGAACTTGCCGGCCAGGCTCGGCGAGCCTTCCAGGCACTCCTCGATCGCGTCGCGGGCGTTATCGATTGAGGCCTCCCAGCTTCCGCTTCTCTCCTGAGGCTGATAGGCCCATTTCAGAAGATGCACGAGGACGCGCTCGAGCTGGCTCCCGAGGCTGCGTTCCTCGCTCCGCGCCATTGCCTCCAGCTCCTCGGCCAGATTCTGCCAATCCAAAAAAGCGGGCCGGTGTTCACGCAGCGCTCTGGATTGCTGACGCAGCCAGTCGTAATAGTCGCGTTCTACCTCGTGCGTTTCGCGCGCCGCCTGCTGCTTCATGACTTCCTGAGATTATCACAGCCACGGACGGCGCGGGAGTTCACTTGCGTTCGAGCGCGGCGCGCGCGGCGCTGGTCCCCGCGATCCGCCCGAACACCGAGCCCGACATCAGGCCGGTGCCGCCCGGATAGTTGAAGTAAAAAAGTCCGCCGATCAGCTCGCCCGCCGCCGCCAGTCCGCCGATCGGATCGCCGTCGGTGTTGATCACGCGGGAGTGTTGATCGACGCGCAGGCCGCCGAAAGTGAACGTCACTCCGCAGGTCACCGCGTAGGCCTCGAACGGCGGCGTGTCGATCGTATTGGCCCAGTTGGTCTTGTCGACCGCAAGACCGCGGGTGCGCCGCCCGTCCTTGATATTCGGATTGAATTCGACGCTCGCGTCGACGGCGGCGTTGTAGGTTTTCACCTCGTCGAGGAAAGCTGCAGCGTCGACGTCTTCGAGCTTGCCCGCCAGCGCCTCGAGCGTGTCGGCACTGACTTTGGTCACGCGCTTGATCCGGTACTCGTCGCGCAACAGATGCGTCACCTTGCGATCGAAAACCTGCCAGGCGAACTGGCCCGGCTGCTCGAGAATCACGCGGCCATACTTGGCGTACGTGTAGTTGCGAAAGTCGGCGCCCTCGTCGACGAAGCGCCGGCCGCGCCCGTTGACCATGATTCCGAACGGGTAGCTGTGCTTCTGGAAGCCGTCGCCGACGCTTAGGTCGCCAAACTCGGGCGCGTTGCGGTCCCATCCCACCGCATGGCATCCCGACCAGTTGCCGTAGGGCATCGCGCCGATTTCCAGCGCCATCCGGATTCCGTCGCCGGTGTTAAAGCGCGTGCCGCGCACCTTGGCGAGGTCCCATCCGGGACCGAGGTAGCGCGTGCGCCACTCGGCGTTGGCCTCGAAGCCGCCCGCGGCGAGCACCACGGCCTTGGCTCCGACGATCATCGTGCGTCCCTCACGCCGGACTGCGACGCCGGTCACGCCTTCGTCGTCGTGTTCGAGTTCGAGCGCGCGGCTTTGATACCAGACGTCGATTCCGTGATGCGCCGCACCCGCGTGCAATGCGTCGATCAATCCCGGTCCGCCGCCCCACGCCTCAACCGTGAGCCCGCCCCAGAACTTGAAGCGTCCGCCGACGTTGAACGCCTGGCGTCCGTAGATCGGCTGAAAGCGCACGCCCTTGGTGCGCATCCACATCATGGTCTCGAAGCTGCGGCGCACCAGCAGCTCGGCCAACTCGGGGCTGGTGCGGTATTGAGTGACGCGCGCGAGGTCGTCGAAGAACTGGTCCTCGGTATAGGCGCCGAAGTCGGTGCGTGCCTTGTCCTCGTCGGTGAGATCGGGCATCAGGCGCGCGAGATCGTCGACGCCGCTATAAGCGACGCGCATCGCGCCTGCGGTGAAGCGGCTGTTGCCGCCGCGCTCGGCTTCCGGCGCGCATTCGAGCACCAGCACGCTGACGCCGGACTCGCGCGCGGCGAGCGCCGCGCACAAGGCGGCGTTGCCCGCACCGACCACGACTACGTCATAAGAGGAAGGCATCCAACGCGGCTCCCGTCATTAGCCAAGATCATGGGCCAAGATAATCGGTTAAGATCATGGGCCAAGATGCGAGCGAGTATAGCGCGATCGCATCGTGTGGCGACTGCCCGCGCACCTAGCGTCGCCCGCGCAGATCGGGCGGGGCAACGCTCGCCGCCACTGACGCGTCGAGGCTTTCGTAGTCGCTATAGCCGATCGTCTCGTACAACTCCGCCCGCGTCTGCATCCGATCGAGCATCGCCTCCGCCGTGCCCTTCGCCTTAAGCTCTGCGTACAGCTCGCCTATCGCCTTCGCCGCGACCCGCAGCGAGGAGACCGGCCAGATCACCATCTTGAAACCGAACTTCTGGAATTCCTGCGCGGTGAAATACGGCGTGCGGCCGAACTCGGTCATGTTGGCGAGCAGCGGCGCGCGAATCTCGCGCGCGAAGCGCCGAAACATCTCCGCGTCGGTCAGCGCCTCGGGAAAAATCGCGTCCGCGCCGGCATCGAGGTAAAGCCGCGCGCGCTTGAGCGCCCCGTCGATTCCCTCCGATGCCGCCGCATCGGTGCGTGCGATGATGCGGAGGCTTCGGCGCGCGCGGCGCGCCGCCGCGATCCGCGCCGCCGCCTCTTCGGGCGCGGCGAGCAGCTTGTCATTGAGATGGCCGCACTTCTTCGGCAGGAGCTGGTCTTCGATCTGAATCGCCGCGGCGCCCGCGTCTTCGAGTTCGCGCACGATGCGCATCACGTTGAGAATCCCGCCGTAGCCCGTGTCGGCATCGACGATCAGCGGCAATCCCGCCGCGCGGCAGATCATGCGCGTGAACATAGTCAGCTCCTCGACCGTCATGATGCCGAGGTCGGCGAGCCCCATGCTCGCGCTCAATGCCGCGCCCGAGAGATAGAGCGCCTCGAAGCCCGCGCGCCGCGCGAGCATCGCCGCGAGCCCGTTATGCGCGCCGGGAATCATCAGGATGCCCGGCCGCTCCCATAGCTTCGCCAGCCGCTCGCCGGCCGGTACCGCGCTATCCGCTTGCGTCAGCCATGTCATCTAGATTCCTCCGTGTACGCACTCGCTGGATACGACGCTTCGCGTCGCCTCGCGCCTGCGCGCGCTCCAGGCGCATTATATCCGCCCGCCGGGCGATCCGATGCGGCCGCCGCGCGTCATCGCGAACGGCTTTTCGCGCGTGTGTCCTTTTGTGCAATGATTCGTCGAACCCCGAGACACAGCGAAGGAGCGTCATGGCGCAGTACGACGTTATCGTTATAGGAGCGGGCAACGCGGCGCTTGCGGCCAGTGTCTCGGCGCGCGGGGCGGGCGCGGAGCGCGTGCTGGTGCTGGAAAAGGCGCCCGAGCACGACCGCGGCGGCAACACTCATTTCAGCGGCGGCCTGTTCCGCTTCGCGTTCAACCGCCCCGACGATCTGTTGCGCCTGGTGCCCAAGGCGCGCGAGGTCGAGGGGTTCATGGAAGGAATCGAGGCCTATTCTGCCGACGCGTTCCGCGAAGACCTCGTGCGCGTGACCGACGGGCGCACCGATCCGGAGCTCTCGCAAATCCTGATCGCGAACTCTTACGAGACGGTGTGCTGGATGGCCGAGCAGGGGATCGCCTTCGAGCTCGCGCTGTCGCTTAGCGGCGTGCGTGTCGGCAACGTGATCAAATGGCCCAAGGGCGCGATCGTGCGCGCCGCGCATGAGGGTGTGGGGCTCTCGCGGATGTGGTTCAGTATCGCACGCCGCGTGGGAGTCGAAATCCGCTACAGCGCGCCGGTGCAGCGCCTGGTGCAGGATCGCAAAGGGCGCGTCTGCGGCGTCCTGTTGCGCGACGCCGAGGGAGTTCGCGAAATCAGCGCGGGCGCGGTGGTGCTCGGATGCGGCGGCTTCGAGGCCAACATGGCGTGGCGCGCGCAGTATCTCGGCCGCCCGTGGGATCACGCGCGCGTGCGCGGCACCCGGCATAACCAGGGCGACGGCTTGCGCATGGCGATGGAGATCGGCGCGATGCCGTGGGGACAATGGAGCGGATGCCATGCGACGCCGATCGACGCCGACGCGCCGCCCTATGGCGATCGCGAACTTACCGACAAAACCAACCGCCTCTCCTACGTCTACGGCGTGATGCTCAACAAGCTGGGCCAGCGCTTCGTCGACGAGGGCGAGGACCAGAACCTTTACACCTACGCCAAGTTCGGCGGGACGATCCTCAACCAGCCGGGCACCGTAGCCTGGCAGATTTTCGACAGCAAGGCCGTCGCACTGCTCGAGCCGCGATACTCGACCGGCCATCCGATTGTCGCCGACACGCTCGACGGCCTTGTCGCTCAGCTCGGACTAGATCGCGCGGCAGCGACGCGCACGCTCGCCGAGTACAACGCCGCAGCCGGCAACGGCTCGTTCAACCCCGGCGTCCGCGATGGGATGCATACCGAGGGCCTCGCGCTCGCGAAATTGAACTGGGCGCAAAAGCTCGACACGCCGCCCTACTACGCGTACCCGGTGACGGGCGGAATCACGTTCTCGTTCGGTGGCGTGAAGGTCAGCGACCACGCCCAGGTCATCGGTACCGACTGGGATCCGATACCGGGTCTGTTCGCGTGCGGCGAGATGGTCGGCGGGCTGTTCCATAACAACTATCCCGGTGGCTCGGGACTGATGTCGGGCGCGGTCTTCGGCCGAATCGCGGGCCGCAGCGCGAGCGCCGCCGCGCGCGTCGCCTCGCAATGGTGATCGAGACCGCCGCGGCGCCAGGTAGGCTCGAGTCGCAACAGTGAAGCCGTAAGTTAAAGGAATGAAGCAGCTCAGATTGCGCGCGGTCTTCATGCGCGGAGGAACCAGCAAGGCCGTGATGTTGCGGGCGGCCGATCTTCCCGCCGAGCGAGAGCTGTGGACGCCGATCTTTCTCGCCGTGATCGGCAGCCCCGATCCCAACGGACGCCAGCTCGACGGGATGGGCGGCGGAATTTCGTCGCTCTCGAAGATTTGCGTGATCGGGCCGCCGACTCGCGCCGGCGCCGACGTCGATTACACCTTCGCGCAGATCTCGGTTAAGGATGCCTCGGTCGACTACAGCGGCAACTGCGGCAACATGTCGTCCGCCGTCGGTCCGTTTGCAATCGACGAAGGCCTTGTCCTTGGCGTCGCGGATGCGACCGGCGAGGCGACAGTGCGTATCCACAACACCAACACACGCAAGCTAATCGTCGCGCACTTTCCGCTCGACAGCGGGCGCGCCGCCGTAGACGGCGATTTCCGGCTTCCCGGCGTCGCCGGCACCGGTGCGCCAGTGAGATTGGATTTCCTGGAGCCGGGCGGCGCAGGCACCGGAAAGCTGCTGCCGACCAGAAACGCGGCCGACACGCTCGAGGCGGACGGCGCGCGTGGAATCGAGGTCTCGATGGTGGATGCGGCGAATCCGTGCGTGTTCGTCGCCGCCGACGCGCTCGGCGCAAGCGGTGTGGAAATGCCCGATGAACTGGAAGCCAACAGCGCGTTGCTGCGGCATCTCGAGGCGATCCGGATCGCCGCGAGCCTCAGGATGGGTATCGCGAAAACCGCCGAAGCCGCCGCGCGAATCCCCAGCATTCCGAAGGTCGCGATGGTCGCGCCGGCGCGCGAGGCGCGGACGCTCGCGGGCGAGCGGCTCGCCGCCGAGGACGCCGACGTGACGGTGCGCATGATCTCGATTGGCCAGCCGCATCGCGCCGTGCCCCTGACGGGCGCGATGTGTCTCGCAGTCGCGGCGCGGATCGAGGGCACGGTGGTGAGCCGGATCGCGCGCCCGAGCGCGTCGCCCGGCGAGCCGGTGCGAATCGCGCAGCCCTCGGGTCTCACCGTGGTCGGCGCCGCGGTGAGACGCGACGGTGACGGCGAACGCGCTCAATGGTTCGCCGAAAGCGCGACGGTCTATCGCACGGCGCGCCGCCTGATGGAAGGATGGGTATTCGTGCGCGCTTCGGCGCTGCCGGAAAAATTGCGCAGCGCGCTCGCGGCCGACCAGAAATAATTCAGTGCGGTAACCGTCGTGCGGGAACCGTCGTGCAGTAACATCGTGACAGACGACACCAGCCTCGAAGCAAGAAACTACTCCGCGCACGAGGTCCTGCGCGACGGCGGTTCGATCCATATCCGCGGCATCCGTGCCGACGACAAGGAACGCCTGCTCGATCACTTCCGCCACATGAGCCAGGACTCGATCTACCATCGCTTCTTCGGACTGAAACATTCGCTGAGCGAGCAGGACCTCGTACGCTTCACCGAAATCGACTTCGCGAGCCACGTCGCGCTGGTGGCGACGCTGCGCACCGGCGGCGACGAGCGCTTTATCGGCATCGGCCGCTATGTCACCACCGGACCGGCGCGCGCCGAAATCGCTTTCGCCGTGCTCGACGAGCATCAGGGACGCGGTATCGGCACGGTTCTGCTCGACCATCTCGGCCGCGTCGCGCGCGCGGCCGGGATCACCGAGTTCCAGGCCGACGTGCTGGGCGACAACAACCGCATGCTCGAGGTTTTCGCCAAAAGCGGCTTCCGCGTGAAGCGCTCGACCGACGCCGGCGTGGTCCATCTGAGCTTCCCGACCGGCGAGACCGAGGCCTCGCGCCAGGCAAGCGAATTGCGCAACTGGATCGCGGCCGGCGAGAGCATCCGCAAGCTGCTCCATCCGCGCTCGGTCGCGGTAATCGGCGCGTCGCGCACGCGCGGGAAGCTGGGCGGCGCGCTGCTCGCCAATCTGCAGCGCGCCGGATTCAATGGGCCGGTGTATCCGATCAATCCGGCGGCGAGCGAAGTGATGGGGCTGCGATGCTACCCTAGCGTGGCAGCAATCGGCGCGCCGGTGGACCTCGCGCTCGTCGCGGTGCCCGCCGAGCTGGTCCATGGCGCGATCGAGGACTGCGCCCGCGCACACGTGCATGGCGTGGTGGTGATCACGTCGGGCTTCGCCGAGGTCTCGGCGGCTGGACGCGCGGAGGAGCAGCGGTTGTTCGACACGGTGCGCGCGTCCGGGATGCGGATGGTGGGGCCGAACTGCATGGGCGTGCTCAATACCGACCCGGCGGTGCGGCTGGACGGGACCTTCGCGCCGACCTTGCCGCCGCCCGGCAACGTCGGGATGTACTCGCAGAGCGGCGCGCTGGGTATCGCGATCCTCGACTACATGAACAGCCGAGGACTCGGAATTTCGACCTTCGTCTCGGCCGGCAATCGCTCCGACGTCTCCAACAACGACTTGCTCGCCTACTGGCTCGACGACGCGCGCACCCGCGTGGTCGTGCTCTATCTCGAGAGCGTCGGCAATCCGCGCAAGTTCGCGCGCCTGGCGCCCGAGGTCGCGCGCCGCCGCCCGATCGTGGCGGTCAAGTCGGGGCGCTCGGCGGCCGGACGGCGCGCCGCCTCCAGCCATAGCGCCGCGATGGCCAATCTCGACGTCGCGGTCGAGGCGCTGTTCGAGCAGGCCGGCGTGATCCGGACCAACACGCTGATGGAACTTTTCGACGTGGTCGCGATGCTGTCGACGCAGCCGGTCCCGGCCGGCCCGCGCGTCGGCGCGGTAACCAACGCCGGCGGCCCGGGAATCCTGCTCGCCGACGCGTGCGAAGCGCAGGGCCTCGCCCTGCCGCAGCCCGCCGACGCCACGGTGACCACGTTGCGCTCGTTCCTGCCGGCGCGCGCGTCGTTCGGCAATCCGGTCGACCTGACCGCGACCGCCGGACCCGCCGAGTACGAGCGCGCGATCGCCGCGGTGGGCGCCGACCCCAACGTCGATTCGGTGGTCGCAGTCTACATTCCGGCGACCGAAGCGCCGCGCAGCCTCGTCGCCGACGCAATCGCGCGCGGCGCGTCCCAGGTGCCCGCGCACAAGCCGGTGCTCACCGTGTTCCTGTCCTCGCAATGGCCGACGCCGGTGATCGATGCGGGCGCGCGCGGCAAGGTTCCCTCGTATGCGTTTCCGGAGAACGCAGCGATGGTGCTGGCGGCGGCGAATCGATACGCGCGATGGCGCGAGCGGCCGCTCGGCACAGCGCTCGAACTCAATCCATTCGCGATGAGCACGGTGCGCGCGGTGGTCGATCGCACGCTCAAGGATGCTAACGACTCGATCTGGCTTGCGCCCGAGGACATCGCGACCATCCTGCGCGCCGCCGGAATCGAAGTCGCGCTGGCTGAGCGTGCCTCGGTCGCCGACGCGCCGCAAGTCGCGGATAGTATCGGCTATCCGCTGGTCGCCAAGGTGATCGCACCCGATGTCACGCACAAAAGCGATATCGGCGGCGTGATCATGGGATTACATTCACCGCTCGCCGTGGCCGAGGCCGCGGTCACGCTGGCCGACCGCGCGCGCACGGCCGGCGCCGCGCTCGAAGGCGTGCTGCTGCAGCGCGAAGTTCAAGACGGAATCGAAGCGCTGGTCGGCGTCACCACCGACCCAACTTTCGGTCCGCTGCTCGTGTGCGGCCTCGGCGGCGTGATGGTCGAGCTGATCCACGACGTCGCGTTCCGGCTGAGTCCCGTCACCGATATCGATGCGCGCGAGATGTTGGCGACGCTCAAGACCTGCCGGCTGCTCGACGGCTACCGCGGCGCCGCGCCGGGCGACCGCGAGGCGCTGGTCGCAGTGTTGCAGCGCGTCTCCGCGTTGATCGAGGCGATTCCCGAGTTGACCGAGATGGATCTGAATCCGGTCAAGGTGTTGCCGCCGGGCAAGGGCGCGATAGTTGTCGACGCGCGGATGCGCCTGCGCCCGACGCCGAAGCACATCTAGTGCGCTAGTTGAATACCTGCTCGAAGCGCAGGCCCAGGAAACTCAGCACCACTTCCGCATAGAGCCGCAGCCCCCACAGAAAGCCGTCGACCGGGATGCGCTCGTCGTTGCCGTGGTAGAGCGCCCCGTACGGCATCCGCGAACCGATCCGCACCGGCGCAAACCCGTAGCAGGTCGCGCCGAGCTGCGCGTAGAACTTGCTGTCGGTCGCCCCGGGCAGCATCCAGGCGATCGCGCGTGCGCCCGGGTCGGCCATCTCGACATGATGCGCGATGAGCCGGAAGAGCGGGGTGTCCGCGCTGCCCTCGGCCGGCGGCGCGCACTTGAGAACCTCGAAGGCGGGCTCCGGTCCCACGATCTCGCGCAACTCGCCGAGCAGGCTCTCGGCCGTCTCGCCCGGCAACGTGCGGCCGTCGAGCACCACCGAGGCCTCGCCCGGGATGACGTTGTCCTTGTAGCCGGCGCGCACGATGGTGGGTGCGACGGTGTTGGCCATCATCGCGCGAAACAGCGGCGGCGCGCTTTGCGGATCGAGTCCGAGCTGGTCGAGCGTGCGCCGCATCAGCGGCGTCAGCCGCATCCGCATCGGGGTCCGGCTGATCCGTACCAGGAGTTCAGCGAGCGCGGCGATCGCGCTGTCGGAGCGCGGGATCGAGCCGTGGCCGGCCGTCCCGCTGACCGTCATCATCACCGTCACGTAGCCCTTCTCGGCGACCTGGATCGGATAGTAGCGGCGCCCGCCGAGATGCAGGGTGAACCCGCCGGCCTCGTTCAGCACCCATCCGGCGCGCACCAGGTCCGGATGACGCTCGACCAGGAAGCGCGCGCCGAGTTCCGAGCCCGCCTCCTCGTCAGCCACCGCCGCCAGCACCAGGTCGCGGTTGAGCGCGACGCCGGCGCGGCCGAGCGCGAGCATCAGGCCGAGGTCCATCGCACCCTTGGCCTTCATGTCGATCGCGCCGCGGCCCCATACGCAGCCGTCGGCTAGTTCAGCGCCGAACGGCGCGCGGCTCCATCGCGCGGCCTCGACCGGCACGACGTCGGTATGCGAGGAAAGCATCAGCGCCGGGGCGCCGCCGCCGCCCTTAAGGCGCGCCACCAGGTTGGCGCGGGCCGGCTCCTTCTCGAGCACAACCGACGCGATTCCCTCGGCGCCCAGCCGGGCGGCCAGAAAATCGGTTGCGACGCGCTCGTTGCCGGGCGGGTTGGTGGTGTCGAAACGGATGAGCGCGCGCAGGTATTCGAGCACCTCGGACTCGAAGCTGTCCCACGGCGTCCGCAGCGATCGGTCTTGCGCGATGGATCTCACGGGTTGACGAGTTTATCCGATCGCCGGCGCGGCTGTGTAGCGCGCTCGCGCGGGATCGATCGCGGCGTGCACGGCGGCGCGCTTGCCAGCGCCGCGCCGGGATGCTACCAGCCAAAAAAGCTATGGGGCTTGGGAGGTTCGGCCATGACTTACCGCGGCGGATGCCATTGCAGACGCAACACGTTCGAAGTCGAGGGCGACCTGAAACAGGTGATGGACTGCAACTGCTCGATTTGCACCATGCGCGGCTACCTGCACTGGGGCGTGCCGCGCGACAACCTGCGGCTGATCACGCCGGAATCAAACCTCGCCGTCTACACCTTCAAGAGCGGCACGGTGAAGCATCACTTCTGCCCCAACTGCGGATGCGCGCCGTTCGTCTCTGCTCCCGACGGCGTGTACGTCAACGCGCGCTGCATCGAGGGCGTCGAGCCGTCGGCGCTGAAGGTCGAGCCATTCGACGGCCGCAGTCTCTAGCAGGCTCTTAGAGTCCGTCCGAGAAGTCATGACGGCGCCAATCTGCGGAGCAGGATCATGACGGAAGCGGCGTAGAGGAACGCCTGAGCAGAGGCGAGCGTGGTCTCTGGACCCTTCCAAAGCCTGCGGTTTCGGCTGATCCAGGCGAAGAAGCGCTCCACCACCCACCGCTTGGGATGGACCGCGAAGCCGACCTGATCGGGCGGCTTGCGCACGATCTCGACATTGATGAGGGTCGCCATGGCGGGACGCTCTCCGGCATAGCCCGCATCGGCAAAAGCCTTGGTGACGAACGGAAAGGCACGGCGCGAGAGCTTGAGAACCGGCACGGCCCCATCGCGGTCCTGCACGTTGGCTGGCTGCGGCTCGATCACAAGGGCGCGGCCGTCCGTGTCGACCATGACCTGCCGTTTGCGACCCTTCACCTTCTTACCGGCATCGTAGCCGCATGGGCCGCCGCTCTCGGTTGTCTTGACGCTCTGGCTGTCGAGTACGGCCGCGCTGGGTGAGGCTTCGCGTCCGGCGCGCTCACGATCCGCCATGGCGAGGTGATGATTGATCCGCAGGAACACGCCCGCATCCCGCCAGCGGCTGAAATAGCCGAACACTGTGCTCTTCGGTGGCAGGTCCTTCGGCAGAAGCCGCCACGCGATGCCGCCGCGCAAAACGTAGAAGATCCCGTTCAGGATCTCACGCATCGACCACACCGCCGGACGGCCACACGGAGCCCGATCAGGCAAGAGCGGAGCGATCAGAGCCCATTCCGCATCGGTTAAATCCGTTTCGTATCGTAGGCCGGCACGGCTATGCTGCCGCCGGGTGGTCGGGGTCCACATGGCGCTTCCAGGTCAGGCTTCAGTGTCCATGGAGCTAAAGTGGTTGGGGAAACGGGCTTGCACGTGCAAGCCCACGATCCTTAAAGCCTCGTCTGTTTAGGCGCTCAGGATCGCTGCTGTTCGACCACGTCAGGCTATTCAGAGATCGGATAGCGAGGCGCCTGTGGGCCTTCGATCGTGATCCACTGAAGCTCGGTAAGCTCTTCGATCCCGATCGCGCCGCCCGACCGGCCATAGCCGCTGTCTTTGACCCCGCCAAAGGGGATTTGACCCTCGTCATCGAGGGTCGTGCCGTTGATGTGCGACATCCCGACATTGAGGCGCTTCGCCAGATCGAGCGCCAGAGTCACCTCGCGGCTGAATATAGCGGAGGACAGACCATAGTCGTTGGCGTTGGCGACGCGTCCGAGGCAGAAGCGGGCAGTCTCCGTCTCATGCCTGATCTGTCCCGGACTCACGCCTTGGCGGCGTTCTGTGCAGCCTCGAATACATCGCGTGCGGACGTCGTACCCGCTACGTGCTCCGTACCCTCGACTCCGAGGTCCATCCATCCCGCATTCACGGCCTCAAACATTTCTTCGGCAGGTCCGGTGTGGCCCTTCGGGATGCCGAATTGCTCGAACGCTTCCGCCCACCCTACACGCGGGACTGCAAAGGCTTTCACGTCGAGATTCAGGACTTCACCCAATTGCTCTGCGACTTCATCCGCGCTGACCATCGAACCAAGCTCGACGACGCGCTGCCCTGACCACACTGGCCCCGTCAAAAGGGTTGCGATCTCCGTGCCGATGTCGTTCGTCGCGACCATGGTCGATTTCCGGTTTGTCGGATTGTAGTAGACCGGTAGCGTTCCGCCCTGGGCGACCTGCAAGCCGTAGAGGAAGTTTTCGAAGAATCCACCTGCGCGCACAAATGCGATTGGCGACATCAGGTCGCGAAAACCTTGCTCCAGAAGCGACAAGGCCGTGATCATCCCAAGCCCGCTGGTCCTGTTCGCACCCATCGACGAAAGCGCTACCACCCGCGGCGGCGCTGCCTTGGTGAGCGCCTCGACATAGTTCGCAATCACGCCCTTGGCTTCTTTGTAATCGGGCGAGGGGGCCCAGACAGCCGGCAACATGACAAACGCGCCTTCGACGCCTTTGAGCGCCCACTCGATGGCTGCCGAATCATTCCAATCACCGTCAACCAGTTCCACGCCCTGGTTCGCCCAGCTCGACGCCTTCTCGCGATTGCGGACTAGAGCGCGTACTTCCTTGCCGCGCGCCAACAGATGTTCTGCCGTCGCGCCGCCCACTTTTCCCGTGATTCCCATTACTAAAAACATGTGCTTTCTCCTGATCTTGAGGGACAGAGCACTGCCCCTGTTGGTTCAACGAATGAGTGGCAGTATGGCCCGGATACGGGGATCGCGCGCGTAGAGGCCGCCCCACGTCAGCGCGCCCAGAAGCAGGCAAAAGATTTCCGGCGGCGACCCCAACTCACCAATGCGGACATGGGCGCAGATGGCGCCTCCCAAAAAGCCCGTCACCAGGATCGCTCCGAGGACGCGGGTGGCCGGGATGGCGTAAAGGATGGCGCAGGCGAGTATGATCGGACCCACGACACGGGTCAGGTCCATCGCGAACCCGGTTTCCTGGAACATGTTCGCCATCTGTGCCGGCGCGAAAAGCTGAATAGTGCCGTCTGCCACCAGAGCGATAACGACAAACGCGCTCATCATCCGGCCAGCCCACAGGGCGCGATGCAAGGTCATAATTTCAGGCAGCTGATGCAGGGTCATAGTTTCGGACATTGTCATTCTCCTATGGGGGGAATCCCCATATTCAGAGCTTACTGTGTCTCTGAGGTATGATAAAGAACCGACGAAACGAACTCACTGTTCTCTCTGAGGTGAACAATACCGAGGCACGAAAATGCAGAATCTCGAACCCATCCTCATTTTCGTAACGGTGGCGGAAATGAGGAGCTTCACCCATGCAGCCGATAGCCTGGGCATCCAGAAGGGAAGGGCCTCAATGGCGGTCCGGAAGCTGGAAAAAGATGTCGGTGTCAGGCTTCTGCACCGGACGACGCGTAGCGTGCAGTTGACGGAAGACGGGCGGGTATTTCATGCACGTGCCCGCGATCTGCTTGCTGACGTTGATGATCTGCACTCAATGTTCGCAAACGATCGAGTGGCACTTCGCGGGCGCTTACGGGTTGATATGCCGAGCGAGCTGGCGCGCACCACTTTCATGCCGGCCTTGCCGGCATTCATGGCGACTTATCCTGAGTTGGAGCTGGAGCTGTCGAGTACGGATCGCCAAGTTAATCTGGTTCAAGAGGGGTTTGACTGCGTATTGCGACTTGGTCCCATCGGGGACGAGACGCTGATTGCCCGCCCGCTGGGCAAGTTACGCGTGGTCAACGCCGCCAGTCCTGCCTACCTGGCGCGCTATGGCGTCCCTCGATCTCTAGAAGATCTGCAGCATCAGAAACATCGGGCAATTCATCTTTCGACGATGCTGGGCGCAAGACCCTATGGATGGGAATATCCGGACGGCGACAGCTACGCGACGCTTGAGTTGCCAGGTGCGCTACATGTCAACAGCGTGCAGACCTACGAAGCCGCTGCCCTCGCTGGCCTTGGCCTGATTCAGGCGCCACTCTTGGGGATTGGCCAATACTTAGAAAGTGGAGCGCTTGTTGAGATCATGCCCGATTTTCATCGCCGGTCGCTCGCTGTGTCCCTCGTCGTAGCACACCGCAGCAATCTGTCGCGCCGAGTCCGCGCATTCATGAAATGGATCGAAGATGTGCTGACGCCGCATCTGGAATAGCGAGACGAACAGCTTCGTCCGGCCCTCGAAATCAACATTCTCAAGTTATGCCTGCCGGTCGGCGGTCGGGCGGCTTGCGCACGATCTCGACATTGATGAGGGTCGCCATGTCGGCTTCGCGGTCCATCCCAAGCGGTGGGTGGTGGAGCGCTTCTTCGCCTGGTTCAGCCGAAACCGCAGGCTTTGGAAGGATCCAGAGACCACGCTCGCCTCTGCTCAGGCGTTCCTCTACGCCGCTTCCGTCATGATCCTGCTCCGCAGATTGGCGCCGTCATGACTTCTCGGACGGACTCTAAGGAATCTGCGGATCCGCCAAGTCCGGTGGATCCGGCGCGTCGCGCACCTGCGAGTCCACAGCGACGGACTGTTCCGGCTCCGCGCCGGGCTGTTCCGGCTCGGTGGCGGTGGCAGGGTGCATCGCCATCGCCGCGCGAATCGCGGCCAGCAGGACCGGCTTTTTGACCGGCTTGCTGACGTGCTGATCGCAGCCGGCGGCCAGGCTGCGCTTGACGTCGTCTTCTAGCGCCGACGCGGTGAGCGCGATTATCGGCGTCGGTGAGAGGCCCCGCTCACCTTCCCACCCGCGAATCGCGCGCGTGGCAGCCAGCCCGTCGACCTCCGGCATCTGCACGTCCATCAACACCAGGTCGGGACGCGAGGCTTTGAACTTCTCGATTGCCACACGGCCGTTTTCCGCGATCTCGATCCGGTAGGGAAGCTTCTTTAAGTAAGCCTGGATGAGAAAGCGATTGTCGGGCGCATCCTCGGCGAGCAGGATACGCAGGGGTGGCGTGTCGCCGGGCGCGGCTGGCGGCTCGGCGGGTCCCGGGAGCGGTTGTCCGGCGCCGATACCACTCAGCAGGAAGCCTATCTTCTCGAGCAACTCGGCACGCTTGACCGGCTTGATCAGGTAAGTCTGCAGGCCGGCCTCACGCATCTGGGCGAGGCTGAAGTTCAGGTCGTCAGAGGTCAACATCAGAATTATGGTGTCCTGCACGCCGGGGGACGCCCGTGCGAAACCGTCGTCGATCGCTTTGCGCGCGACCTCCACCCCGTCCATGCCCGGCATCCGGTAGTCGAGCAGCATCAACCGGTACGGCCGGCCGGCCGCGCGAGCGCGCGCGAGTTCCGCCAGCGCCTCTGCGCCGCTTGAGGCTTCGGTCACTTTTGCGCGGTTGCGCACGAGCATCTCGCGCAGGATCAGCCGGTTGGTCTCGTTGTCGTCGACGATGAGTATGCGAACGCCGTCGAGTTTGACGGCCGCGCGGCGCTCTTGAGCAGTCGCCGGCCGGGTATCGACACGCAGAGCGACGGTGACGCGGAAAATCGAGCCGCGGCCGACTTCGCTCTCCACCTCGACTCGCCCGCCCATCATCTCGCTCAGGCGCCGCACGATGGTCAGACCGAGCCCCGAGCCGCCGAAGCGGCGCGACACGGAGGTGTCGGCCTGGGTGAAGCTGGAGAAGATCGCGCCCAGCTGATCGGCAGCGATTCCGATGCCGGTGTCGGCCAGCGAGAAGCGCAGCCAGGCGACGGGAGCGCCCGGATGGCCGTTCTCGCCCTCGGCCGAGCCGGCTGAAAAACCGAGTCGTAGGGCCTCGGCTGGCGAGAGGCTTTCGACCGTCAGCGCGACCTCGCCCTTCTCGGTGAACTTGATTGCATTGGCCGCCAAATTGATCAGAATCTGGCCCAGCCTCAGCGGATCGCCAATCAGATTCTGTGGCACGTGGGGCAGGATGCGCGCCGTGAGCTCGAGGCCCTTGGCATGCGCGCGCACACTCATCGTTTCGATCGCCTTGCCAACCACGTCTTCGAGGTCGAAACTCACGGACTCCAGGCTCAGGCGGCCGCTTTCGATCTTGGCGACGTCGAGGATGCCATTGATCAGGTGCATCAGGGCGTTGCCGTTGGAGCGCATGGTGTCGACGTAGCGGCGCTGCTCGGGGCCGAGCGGGCCGTCGCTCAGCAGATCGGCCATTCCGAGGATCGCGTTCATCGGCGTGCGGATCTCATGCGACATGCTGGAGAGAAACTCGGACTTGGCCTGCGACGCGGCCAGCGCCGCCTCGCGCGCCGCGATCACCTCCTGTTCCATTCGCTTACGTGAGGCGATCTCGCGCGAGATGCCGAAAATGAGCGGCCCGTCTTCGGTCTCGACCCTTGCGCCCGACACGAGGTATGGCACTGGCACGCCTTTGAGCAAGTAGTCGGTCTCGAAATCCCGGATCATGCCGTCGGTTTCGATTCGGCGCAGAAACTCCGTCCGATCTTCGGGCCGGAGAAAAAGGCGAATGTTGTCCATCGAGGTCCCCAGCGCCTGCTCGCGCGTGATCCCGGTGCGCTTTACAAACTCGTCGTTGACGTCGAGGATCGGCCCGTCTGCGCGCCGAGTGATGATTATATCGGGCGTGGCGTCGAACATGCTGCGCAGCATCGCCTCGCTTTGGGCTATCCGCTGCGCGGTGCGTTTGGCCTCGGTGACGTTGCGCCAGAAAGAGACCCTGCATGGCTCGCCGCCCAGCTCGAGCGCCACCGTGGATAGCAGGTAGGAATTCAACGTGCCATCCTTCATTAAGAGGTCGGCCTCCATATTGTGTGCGAAGCCGTCGCGATCCAGCGACTGCTTGTGCTGCTCACGCTGGGCGAGGTTGGCCCAAAACCTCAAGTAGATCGGCTGGCCGAGAACTTCCTGCGGGGAGTAACCGGTCTCGCGGAAAAATGTGCTGTTGGCTTGGATAAGCCGAAAATCGCACCGGCTTGAAACGGTGATTATGTCGGGGCTGGCTTCGAAAACCTTGCGCAGTGTGGCTTCGCTGTCGCGCGCGACGCGCTCCGCAGCCTCGCGTTCGGTGATCTCGGTCCGCAGACGCGCCTGCGTCGCAGTCAACTCCTCGACCTGCGCGTGGAGCCGCTCCTGCGCCTCGCGCAGCGCTCGTTCATTTTCCCTGATGCTGGTGGCGTCGCGCGCGACGTTCAGCGCGTGAAGCTCGCCATCTATTTCGACCACCACGGCTGACATGAGGTATGGCGCGACGACGCCCCCAAGGCGGAAATCGACTTCCAAATTGCGTACACGGCCCTCGTTCATCAGTTGCTGGATGTACCGGGCGCGCTCCTCCGGATGCACCCAGGCGCCGAGTTGAACCACCGACGTCGCCAGCGCCGCCTCTCTGCCGAGCCCGGTGCGCTTGAGAAATTCCACGTTGACCTCGAACAGCTTTCCGTCGCTGAACCTGGTCAAGGTCACGATGTCGGGGACCGCATCGAAGAGCGTACGCAGCATCGCCTCGTTCTTGGCCAGGCGCTCTTCCTTGTCCAATAGAGCGTCGATCAGGATTGTCTGAGATCGATAGTGATCCTTCAGCGCGGTGAAGCTCAGCGCGAATGCACCTATCGCAGCCAGCACCAGCCATCGATGGAGGTCCATCGGCTCGACCACTCCGTTCACTGCGGCGATCGCAAAGGCGATCAAGCCTGCCAGAGTGAGCAGGCCCTGCCATCGCGCGCCCCACGGCACCAGCGCAGCGGTACCCAGCGCGAGCACAAAGAGCGCCAGCAGCAATGGCTCGTCCTGATTGATGGCGACGGTCGAGAGCGTGCGGCTGGCAACCAGGATCAGACAGAATGCCATCGTCACCGTGCGCCAGCTGCGCCTGAACCACTCCAAGTAGGTCAGGCAGAGACCGATGCCCACCAGCGCTATATCGAAGATGAAAAAGGGCCGCTCCGAATGGAGGAGCGCAGGCTCGAAGTGCGCGACCTCCAACCACGTGGCGACTTCAAAGAGGAACACGACTCCGAGGCCGGTCCGGAGCAATGCGTTGAGTTGCCGCAGGTTGGATTCCGACACGCAGGCCAGCGCGGCCATAAACCGCTCGTGCCAATGCGCCGACCCAACGATAGGCGCATCGGCGGATTTCAGCCGCTCGCTATCTTCTGAGTGCGCCTCCATCTGTTGGGTCATCCGGCGTTTCCGCGTTTCACTGGCGAGAAAGCGCGTGGTTCCCTCGCGTCTCTGAGGAGCAAGAGCGATGCCCCGGAGCCTGATTCGGCGTGGCGCGACGGGAGGCTGATCTATGGCTGTCAGCGGCTGGCGAATCGACCGAAACCGGTTCCGAGTCGCAAAGACAAGTGGTTTCCCAAGAGACAGGTGCTCGGATCCGGCACAATGCCGAGCAGATTCGGGCGCTCGGTCATCTCCGGTCAACAGTGTCTTATTGGCATCTAAAATGTGGCATGATAGTCTAATAGATTGCCTAGTCGCGGCGTCCCAATTCACCGCGATTGGCTCGATTTGTACATGAGCACCAACGAAGAACGCAGACCGCTCGGTCGGCGGGTGGGTCGACTCGCCCGCAGCTTCTCGCCTCCAAACGTGCGCAGGACGCGCCGCCAGGTGCGACGCTGGCTGGAAACCCATGGCCTGACGCTGGTGCTGGTGTCCGCGATGATGGTCCTCGCCTGGATGATCGCGGCGCACTGAACCTTCGTGTCGGTCGGCGGCGATCGAAATCCCGCGGGACCCCTATTCTCGAGCCGCCGGCGCCGAAGTGTAGAGATTTTCCGGCCCCCGGAGGCCTTTCTCCCTCCTTCTCCGTCAGGCACCGCCGGCTTCGGCACCGCCGGAGCTGCGATCTTCCGCCACCTCCAATGAAAAGCCAGTGAATTCCGCGCTGGCAGCGGGATTGCAGGTTGGTAGCGGAATTGCCGAAGGACGGCGAGGGGCACGCGCCGTTAGCGCTTTAGCCAGTCGGATGTCCCAATAATGAAAACCGTGAAGGTCGGCACACGTCTCACTCTCGTGCTGTTGTTGGCGCTGACGCCCGTGGTGGCCATATACACCTACTGGAGCGTCGCGCGCTCGACCCGAACCTACATCGACGACCTCAAGCGAGAGACCCGCGCAAGCACCCGTGCGCTCGTGCCCGCGGTGGAAAACGATCTCCGCGTCGATGAACGGGATCAAATCTACGATGTGCTCAGGCGGATGAGCCGGGATGGAACGCTGAGCGCGCTGCTCAATAGCGAGGGCAAGCTGTGGCTGGCGCAACCCGGTTTCCCGCATGAGGTAGCGCCTGGGTCCGCGGAATTCGGCCTGTTGGACGCGCGCGGCTTCGCCGAGTTCGAGCGCTCGGTTGGAGGCCGGCGATGGTTCTGCCGGCTGGTTCCGGTGAGCGTCGCAGGCCATCGCACGGGCTACCTGCTGGTTTCGCAGGACTGGACCGATATCAGCGAAGATTTGCGGGCGCGCAGCGTCGGATCTGTCGCGGCGGCAGTCGATCGGCGTCTCAGCCTCGACCACCTCGAGCGCGAGTACGTGCGGGCGATCGTCGGATCGGTAAACGGCAACAAGCGCGAGGCCGCGGCGATCCTGCAAATCGACCGCAAGACGCTCTACCGCAAACTCGAAGAGCCCGAGCCGGCCGAGCCATCGCCGCTGGACAAGGCCGACAGGGCCGACAAAGCCGAGAAGACCGGGTAGCTCGCATGCCACTCGCGCGCGCTGGAGCTTTCGTCGCAACCGGCGCGCGCTCAAGCACGCGATTGCCGTCGAACAGCGCGCGGCTCGCGGCGCGGGGTTGCCGGTCAGACGATGGGCGCGTAAATATCTAGCTCCCTGGGCCTTGCCGGCGGCGGATCAGAGAGGAGCTCAAACGATGACGCCCAACGCTACGAAATCGCCAGTAACGGAGTCGGATCGGCCAGCAGCCATACGTCATATCGACGATATGGAATGGGAGACTATCCGCTGGCCCGGTGAAACCGGCAAAATGCTGTTCCATCCGAGCGTGGATCAACCGACCGCGCCCAACGCAGGGTTACTGCGCTTCGACCCCGGCGCCCACCATCCATGGCATCGCCATGACTTCGCGCAGGTCTGGTACATCCTGGAAGGTGAGTTTCGCATTGCTGGACGCCTATGCGGTCCGGGCACGATGCTATACCACAGCGATCCGCACTCCGAGGACGAGCTTTCCACTGAGACGGGCGGGTTGATGGTAATCGTGCAGTACCCGGGGCCGACCACGGGCGGCCGGCCGATCTACGAGGACCGATTCAACATGCGGGAGCGCCAGGAGCTTAAGGCGGAGCGGACCGACCTCTGAGATTTCGTCCCGCGCAGTAGCGAGGGCAGTCAATCTCCAGATGACCGGCTGCCGTCAGACCCACCTTCCCAAAGCGATTCCGACGATTGCCGCGATACCGCCGGCGATTACACTTCCGAGGAGATAGACTCCGCCCAGCAACATCTCTCCATCCTGGAGCAGGCGGATCGACTCATACTCGAACGTCGAGAATGTCGTGTAGCCGCCGACGAAGCCTACACCGAAGAAGAGCCGCCAATATGGGCTGAGCGATACCCGTTCCTGCGCGAAGGCCAGGAAGAAACCAATAATAAAACTCCCCGTGACGTTGATCACGGCCGTCCCATATGGAAATCCGGGGCCGAAACGGCTCGCGAACCAACCACTGACCAGATAGCGAGTCACTGATCCAATGCCACCACCCAACGCAACCAGAAGAACTCCCAACACGCTACGAAACCCTTTCCGTTCCGCTTCCTACGAGAAGCGCTCGCATCATTTCCGTGCGCCCGACGATTCCGAGCAGTTCGCCTTCAGCATTCACTACCGGGAGCCGCTTGACGCGCTTTTCCGCCGATAGGGCCAGAGCGCTAGCGACTGGCATCTCCTCTCGAACCGTGATTACGTCCCGCGTCATGAGTTCCGTCGCGGAGCGGGCGCGGATCGTCTGAATGTGTTTGCGCGCCGGGCCGGCGATTCGTTCAATGGGGATCTTGGACACAAGGACTTCCATTAGACTTGGCCAGCTCTCGCGGCTTACTTTCGAAATTAGGTCCGAGTCGGCGATAATCCCGACGACGTGTCGCTTGTCATCCACGACCACGACCCGCTTGTGTGAGGACGAAACGAGCAATTCGAGGATTTTCTCGAGCGTTGCCGACTCGTGCGCGGTGGGAACGTCGCGCGTCATCACGTCACCGACCGTGGCTTGAGCGCCGAAGCTGCGCGCCTGGGGATGCCACTCGGGAAGGTGAACGGCAGCGATCGTATTCAATACGTCGAGACGGCCCAAGATTCCAACGAGCTTGCCGCCGGCATCGACTACCGGCAGCCGCTTAAGGTGCTTTTCCACCATCAGCCGGGCCGCCCGGCCGAGGATCATGTCTGGCGAGACCGTTACGACATCAGTCGTCATTACCACTGATACTGTGCGGTTTGGGTTTTCCAGGGATTCGTGAAGTCCTCGAACGTAATCCAGATTAGTCGCTCTCTTGAGGCTGATCGTAACCTTCATATCTCCGCGCGTAAGGAGGTCATTGTCACTGACCATTCCGACGACCTTACCGTCATTGTCGACCACGGGAACGGCGGTATAGTCCTTGTCAAGGAGCAACTCGACCACTTGCGTAATTGGACTCTCGGGATGCACTGTCGCGACATCCCGGCGCATCACCTCCGCAACCTTCACATCAGGCAAACCTTCTTTAAAGGGTGCACCCGACTGAATCACCTCCACCTCTTGGACGATGATCAATGCATCTGGGGCCATGGCGCGTAGAGGTTCGAGGACGCGCTCTATTCTCTCGGGCCGGTCCACAACAGTGATCATCAACGGCTGATCCAACGACAGCCGCAGTATCGCAGCGGTACGTATGAGGCTGGATGCGCCGAAACCCGCGATCCCGCGCGTCGCGGTAGCGCCGCTACAGCCTTCGCGCCGGAGCATCTCGATGATCGCCATGTACAGCGCCTGGTGGTGATAGTGGTCGGTTTCGGTGACGAAGATCGTGAGCTGCTTACCTCTGCCGGTGAACATAAGTCACAGCCCTCCCCAACGAGGTGAAGGCGCACGTACACACCTGCGATGCGCTCTCCTGAAAGCTTACCAAATACGAGATGCTGGCGATCAAAAAAGGACCCTGTACCTTCCGGCAGAGCCCTTTCGAGAGAAAGGCCCCTACCCGTGCTTCACACCAGTAGGGGTCATTAGCTCACTTTAAGACGAGCGGTTATGGTGGAACCCCATCACCGTTTACGATTACTCGATGTTAGACGATCGAACGCCGCAGTCAAGAACTTGAGAAACCTTCCCGGTTCCACGAATCTGGAGGTGTATCAGATGAACGCCACCGCGATTTCTGACGTAGCTGTCCGCGAAGTCCTCGATTCGCGCGGCAATCCAACAATCGAAGTGACGGTTCGTCTGCGGGGACGGTTGCAACGGCCTCTTCCGCGGTTTCCTCCGATGCTTCCACCGGCGACGGACATCGACGCTGTTCCTGACCGCGTACGTGACGGGTATGATAAGCGGCGAACTGTTTGCGCTGAGATGGTCGGACATCACGCTCAAAGGAATCGATGCGGAGACCGGGAGGGAGTCTTCACGGGGACGAATCTTGGTTCGTCGCACGCTTTCATGGGCTCGAGTTGAAAAAGATGAGGGTCGGGCACCCGCTGCGACACTCGTTTGCCTCGGCGCTGATCATGGCCAGAGCAGCAGTGACCGAGGTTCAGCCCCTGCTTGGAAACTCCAGTCCAGCAGTCACGCTCTACTCGCACTGGCTCAAGAACGTCGAGATTGATTCGGCGGACCGGCTGACAAAGAATCTGACGATGGGCTCCAAAAATCTTGGACACTTTTTGGATACTTTCGAGGTTGCCCGCAACTCAAACACCGCGTAAGTACTTCAATTTTATTCAGCGGAGAGGTGGCCGAGTGGTCGAAGGCACCAGATTGCTAATCTGGCGTACTGGGTAACCGGTACCGAGGGTTCGAATCCCTCCCTCTCCGCCAGTTTTATTGGGTTTTTCCCGATCTGAATCATCGTTTTACGAGCCTGCTTCGGGCCGGGTGGGCATCAGGTGGGCACGATTTGAGGCCAACGACGCTGCTGCGCTCTCCAGCGAGGACATTTCTTCTGCAGAAAGATCGTCGGTCGGTATGATCTGCCTCCCGCGCGCCCAACAGTTTAGAGGTAGAGTCCGTCACTAAAGGGAGACGGACAGATGAAGGGCAGCCGGTTCAGCGAGGAACAGATAATCGGGATCTTGCGAGAAGCGGAGGCGGGGGCAAAGACGCCGGAGGTATGTCGTCGGCACGGGATCTCGGACGCGACCTTCTACATCTATGGACGGCCCCCCGTGGCAAGAAGGTTCTGGGTCCTGGTCTGGCGGTGATCGATTGCAAACATCTATCCGGCGTCACCACTTGATGGTGCGCCCAAATGGGATATCCGCTCACACCCGCCTCGACAAATGGTCGGCCTCGAGGGCCATTATAAAAGTCAGGGTTTGAGTGTGCCGGTTCGATCCGTCAGCCCATTTTCCGATCCTTCAAGCAACCTCGCTCAACCTTCACGCAGCGGCGCGGTACAGCTCGCCACTGGTCAGCACGGCCCAGATTACCCGTGCGTTCTTGTTGGGCGACCGCGACGGTCGCGCGGTTATACCCCCGCCGCTGGCGAAACTGATTGACCCACGTACTCCTCGAGTCGGTTTTTCTCACTGCCGTGCGGACGACTGCTCGGGCGCCATGTACGAGAAGCGTCCTTAAGTGCTGACTGCCACGTTTGCTGATACCCATCATCACCCGGCGGTCGCCGCTCGAATGTTGGCGCGGCACAAGTCCAAGCCAGGCCGCCAAGTGCCGGCCGTTCTTGAAGTCGGATCCATCACCGATCGCCGCTACCATCGCAGTTGCCGTCTTTGGTCCGATCCCTCGGATCTTCGCAATCCTCTGGCAGACCTCGCTGGCCTTGAAGATCGCATCGATCTTGCGATCGAAGGCCCTGATGCGCTCGTCAATCTGGAGCATGAAGGCGTACAGGCTTGAGACGATCTCTCGCATCAACGGGTCAGCTCGTCGCTGGGCGCGGCCAGGATCTTTGGAATCAGCCGCCGTGCTCGTGTGGCCGAGACAGCGATCGCGATCCCGCGGTCGAGCAAGAGCCCGCGCATCTGGCTGATCAGTGCAGTTCGATGATTGACCAGCCGCTGCCGCGCACGGTGGAGCGCCTGGATGTCTTGCTGCTGGAGCGTCTTTTGGCCGGCTTCGTCGCGTCGACCCGCGATAAAACCGAAGGCAAGCCCGGTCCGGTGACGGAGCAATCCGCCGAGAGCTACGCGGCCACCTTCGATACCAACGTTCTCGGCACCCTGCTGAGCATGAAGCATGAGCTGCGCATGATGCTGCCAAAGAGAAGC
Source organism: uncultured delta proteobacterium (assembly GCA_963810495.1). Lineage (GTDB taxonomy): Bacteria > Desulfobacterota > Binatia > Binatales > Binataceae > JAKAVN01. The sequence goes on along the minus strand of CAWENP010000029.1, from coordinate 1,160 downwards.
GGGAGCATAGTCAATGTTTCATCGGCCTATGGAAGCGTCGGCGCTCCAGGAGCATCTGTTTACGTGGCGAGTAAACATGCCGTGGAAGGAATGACTAAGTCCGCCGCACTGGAAGTCGCGGGAACCGGCGTTCGCGTAAACGTAGTGGCTCCGGGCACTACGGATACGGGTATGCTCACACGCTTCACCAATACAGATGAAAATAAGGCTGCACTCGTCTCGACCGTGCCCGTCAAACGTCTCGCAACACCGGAGGAGATCGCTCATGTGATCGTCTTTGTAGCCTCCGCAAACGCGTCATACATGACCGGTGCGTCCATCCCAGTGGATGGAGGAATGCTGGCTGACTAAACCCTACGATTTGCCCGATTCTGTATTCGAGCTGGAGGAGGTGACGCTGGTGGACGTGGACGTGGTCCGGTTCCTAAGCCTCTGCGAGTCAGAGGGCATTCAACTCCTCCATTGCTCAGCCTACATACGGAGTCGCAGGGAACAGGAAACCGCCAACAAAAACATAAATTGAAGGAGGAGTATCTCATGAACACCCCCGTTGTTTTGATCACTGGCGCCCTCACGGGCATTGGACGAGCCACCGCCCTGGCCTTCGCGAAAGAGGGTGCGCGCATCGTTATCGCGGGTCGACGCGACGAAGCCGGCCAAAATCTAGTGGCTGAGCTCCGCCGCCTCGACGCGGAGGCGGAATACGTGAATGCCGACGTGCGTCACGAGGACGAGGTACGAAACCTGGTCGATAAGACCGTGGCGCGCTTCGGTCGCTTGGATGTGGCTGTAAACGCCGCCGGAACCGAAGGCAAGCCGGGTCCGGTGACGGAGCAATCCGCCGAGAGCTACGCGGCCACCTTCGATACCAACGTTCTCGGCACCCTGCTGAGCATGAAGCATGAGCTGCGCGTGATGCTGCCCCAGGGTCACGGCAGTATCGTAAATGTCTCGTCCACCTATGGCCATTTGGGCGCCGCGGGCGCGTCAATATATGCGGCTAGTAAGCACGCGGTCGAAGGGCTTACGCGGTCGGCGGCCCTCGAGGCGGCCGAGTTCGGTGTGCGCGTGAATGTCGTTGCTCCCGGACCCATCGATACCGCGATGCTGACCCGCTTTACCGGGACTGCCGAACGGAAAGCCGGCTTGGTGGCGGGAGT
>CAWENP010000028.1:0-7096 GCA_963810495.1 uncultured delta proteobacterium | reverse complement strand
GAGCGTTTCGGGAATCCGCTGCCCGAGGACCAGGTCGCCCGCTTTATCGACGGCCGCACCGAGGTCAAGGCTCACGGCCCGCGCGACATGCCAGTATGGGGCGCACGTTTCTACGCCGAGACGCACAACGAGAGCGAGGTCCGGGCGCGAATCGCCAAGCTGGTCGCCTATCTGCAATCGATCCAGACTGCCGAGCGCCACGCCAAGAGGTAGCGCACCGCGAGAGATTGATTACACGCGCCAGCGCGCGTGCACGATCCATTTCCGCACTTCTTCCGGTCGCTTAACAGGCAAAGGTGAGCCCGACCCAAGCTCCGGTGGTTGAACGGACCGCCGAAAGCTCGGCTGGAACGGATTGCGCCTCGCGAGTCAGTAGTCGCTTGATATGTCGGCTTGAGAAGACGTCTTTGTGACTTTGACGGATGCCACACCCATGTGGATGATACCGAGCTTCTCGGCCGCGCGCCGGGACAAATCGAGGCTGCGACCAGGCACGAAAGGACCGCGGTCGTTGATTCGAACGCTTACGGATTTCCCGTTCTGTGGGTTCGTAACTTTGACCACCGAGCCAATCGGCAACGCTCTGGACGCTGCCGTCAGAGCCCTTGGATTGAATATCTCACCGCTGGTGGTTCTACGCCCAGCCAAGCCCGGGCCATACCATGAGGTCTTCACTAGATGAGCGCCGGGAGTCGGTGTCGCAGCGGGTTCGATCGGCTGGACGATCAACGGCGTTAGCGGCTGCGATAGCACCACCGGACGGGCGGCGCATGCGTAGAGAAAAGAGGTGACGACCAGCCCTGCCGTCATCGTGCTTACTGTTAGCGGTACCGATTCTCCTTTCATGTCGCCCGAATTTTTGGCCCCCTGCGGGACTATGCACTCTTCACAGTCTCAGCGCTCAAGCGAAGGTTGCATGTAGGCGGCTAGAGCAACACTCGTGCCTCTGGAGGCCACCTTTTTTCGAAGGGGGAACGCCTCCGCTTAGTCTGAAGTGTGGAGTATTTTCAGTACGCGAGCCGAAATGACCGACCGTACGGAATATTTGGTACGATACGGCGTAGGCGGAGTTGGCCGCAGCGGTAGCTATCGATCCTTGGCTTCGCCGATCGCATCACGAATCAACGGCAAAAAGCTGGGACGAGTGCCGCCCACGAAGGCACTCTCAACCTTGTTTCTCGGACGACTGACCGAACTTCTCAACCCGGCGGACACGCAGTTCTGCAGAGAATGCTCAACCTCGCGGACTCCTAGGCGGATGATCCAGTCAGGTGCGAACTCGTCTCCCATTGCAGATTTAGATTTGCTTATGATCTTTGCACCTGAATGGTTGACACTATGGGGCGGTTGACAAGATGCGCTCCCTGGCAAAGCTCTCGTAATCGCATAGGGATGAGGCAGAATTTATGGCCGGCGAGATGTAATGTTGGATTCACCAAGGCGATCCCAACGTAAGATGTGCTCCTGCGACGGACCTCTCACGCATCCGGCAGGGTGAAGACGGCGCATGGCGCCGCGATGCCGCGCAGCATGTGTTCGCCTAGGGATACAAGCGGCGTGGTGGTCTCGGCGGCGACCGCGCCCGAGATCAGCACCGACCGGCCGAGCGGCCGGCACAGCCCCTCCAGCCGGCTCACCAGGTTGACCGCGGGGCCGATGGCAGTGAAGTCAAGCCGGTCGGCAGCGCCGATATTGCCCCATAATATCTCGCCGAGATGTAGCGCCGCGCCGAAGGGCAGCGGTGGCAGCTTCTGCGCCTGCCGCACCGCATCGAGATGGGCCATGCCGGCGCGGGCCGCGACGAGCGCGCGCAGCGTCGCCTCGCAGGCGTCGGCCGGCGCGCCGGCAACCGGGAAAATCGCTAACACGCCGTCGCCAATGAATTTCAGCACCTCGCCCCCGAAAGCGTGCACAGCACCGGCGACGCGGTCGAACCAAGCGTCGAGGGCGGCGATCATCGCCGCGGGCTCTGTCGCCTCGGACAAGGCGGTGAAGTCGCGCAGATCGGCATAGAGCAGCGCGGCGCGGATAGTCTCACCAGTGCCGCGGCGGAGCGCACCGGCCTGCACCCGGGCGGCACTGCGCCGGCCGAGATAGGCCTCGAGCAGCGCTGCCAGCGCTGCTCGCGCGGCCAGGGCGGCCAACGGCGCCGCGACGAAGCGCGCCACCTGACGCAGCCGCCCGGCCTCGGCGGGGCCGAACTGCCGAGTCCCGGCCCAGCCCAACACAAGGCTCTCCGGCGTGGGGCCGACCATGTCCTCTTGCACTGGGCCAAGTCCGCCGAGCCAGTCGCGCCCGGCTTGGCTGAGCGGGCCGCCGACGAAACCCAGCGCCTCGATCACAGCCCCGGTCTCCGCACGCCACAGCCAGGTGCGGCGGGTGATGATCGGATGCGGCACCGCGAGCGTTAGGGCGCCGCCGGCCACTGGCAAGCCGTCGGCCAGTAACCGTCCGCCAAGCTCAGCCAGAAACTGGTCAGGGCCGGGCGAGGCGCCGGCCTCGTCCACCAGCCAAGCGAAAAGCGCCGGCAGATCCATGCCCAGATCATACCGCCACGGCCCTTGGCCTGTCATACACACCGCGGCACTGGCGGAGCCGGGCCCGCCGGTCTATTCTCGAGCCAAGGCCGCGACTGTACCCGTCGATCCTGCACCGCAGGCGGTGGCCATCGTCAACATTGGAGAAGCCGATGCAAGAGGCCCTCGTCGTTCGCCGCGAGACGCACATCCCGGCGCCACCCGCCGCAGTGTTCGCCCTCCTGACCGATCCGGAGAAAATCCTGCGGTGGATGGGAACGGAGGGTCAGGTCGAGCCGCAGCCCGGCGGGCTCTACCTCGTCAATGTCACCGGGGCTCGCTTTGCCCGCGGCTCCTTCCGTGAGGTGGTGCCGGTGCACCGCCTGGCCTACAGCTTCGGCTGGGACGGCAACGAGGTGGTGCCGCCGGGGTCGAGCCTAGTTGAGATCGACCTGGTCGAGCAGCCGGACGGAACGCTGCTGCGCCTGACTCACAGCGGCCTGCCCAATGCTGAGCAATGCGCCGGGCATGCGGAAGGCTGGGCCCATTACCTCGATCGACTGGCTGAGGTTGCGGCAGGACGCGATCCGGGCCCGGACCCCTGGCACGGCCGCACTGGCAGGGAGTGACTGCTTTCCGCTCTCGATAATCGCTGCGCTGAGCAGGCCCCCATAATAACGTAACTGGGTGACAAACCCCACCCGGGCCGGGTTGCCAAGCTGGCACGAAGTGTGAGTGAGGAGCTGCGGAGTACCGCTGCTCGATCACTCGGCGGCCCCTGCAAGAGCACTGGGGATGTTTCCGTCATTCGCGCCGGGTGTGGTAGTAACCGGGGCGACAGGAGACCAGATGCGCTGTCCGTCCTGCAACCACGACAATAGCACCGACGCCTTGTTCTGCGATGCATGCGGCGCAAAGCTCGAATCGATCTGTGCCACCTGTGGCACCACTAATCAGCCGGGCGCCAGATTCTGCAAGAAATGTGGCACGCGGATCGCTACGGAGTCCGCGCCTGCAAAGCCCGCGGTCGCATCGACCGCTCCCAAGGTTCGTGTCACAGCGGAGCAAGCCGTCGCCGACTCCGGTGCCCTCGAAGGCGAGCGCAAGACGGTCACGGCGCTGTTCGCCGACATCAAGGGCTCCACGGAGTTGATGGAGAACCTCGATCCTGAGGAGGCGCGCGCGATTGTCGACCCGGCGCTGAAGCTCATGATCGACGCGGCCCGTCGCTACGACGGTTACATCGTGCAGTCCACCGGCGATGGAATCTTCGCGCTGTTCGGAGCTCCGGTCGCACACGAGGATCATCCGCAGCGTGCGCTGTATACGGCGCTCCGGATGCAGGACGAGTTACGCCGCTACTCAACAAAGCTGCGCGAAGCCGGGGACCTTCCGATCGAAGCCCGCGTCGGCGTGAACACCGGCGAAGTGGTGGTGCGATCGATTGCGACTGGGCAGGGGCACACTGAATACACCCCGATTGGGCACACCACCAATCTCGCGTCGAGAATGCAGGCGCTCGCGCCGACAGGGTCGATAGCGATCAGCGAGCAGACGCGCAAACTAGTGGAAGGATATTTCGCGCTCAAGCCGCTGGGGCCGACCAAGGTCAAAGGTGTCAGCGAACCAGTCAATGTCTATGAGGTGAACGGTCTTGGGCCGCTGCGGACGCGGCTTCAGCGGGCAGCGGGACGCGGACTGACGAAATTCGTCGGCCGCGAGCGCGAGATGGAAGCGTTGGGCCATGCGGCGGATCGCGCGAAGGCCGGTCACGGACAGATTGTCGCGGCGATGGCGGAGGCGGGCACCGGCAAGTCACGACTCTTCTTCGAATTCAAAGTAACAAACCAGACCGGCTGGATGGTGCTGGAGGCGTTCTCGGTTTCGCATGGAAAGGCGTCGGCATATTTTCCCGTAATTGATCTCTTGCACGGATATTTCCGCATCGTCTCGGACGATGACGTCCGCGCGCGGCGCGAGAAAGTCAACGGCAAGGTCCTGACACTCGATCGTTCGCTTGAAGATACGCTGCCCTACCTGTTCGGCCTGCTCGGGATCGCCGAGGGTGATGACTCGCTTTCGCAGATGGACGGGCAAGTGAAGAAACGACGGACCGTGGAAGCGATCAAGCGCATCTTTCTGCGCGAGTCGATCAATCAGCCGCTGATGGTGATTTTCGAGGACCTGCACTGGATCGACGAGGAGACGCAGGCGTTTCTGAATGTGCTGGCGGATTCGATTGCCACGGCAAAGGTCCTGCTGCTGGTCAATTACCGTCCGGAGTATTCCCATTCGTGGAACAGCAGGACTTATTACACTCAGCTTCGGCTCGATCCTTTGGGCAGGGAGTCAGCGGACGAGATGTTGTCAGCGCTGCTCGGCGACAACGGCGAATTGGCACTGCTCAAGCGCGTGATTATCGAGAAGACCGAAGGCAATCCGTTCTTCATGGAAGAGACCGTGCAGGTGCTGCTCGACGAGGGCGTCCTGGTGCGCAACGGCGTGACGCGGCTTATGCAGCCAATGTCCGAATTGAAGATTCCGCCGACGGTGCAGGGAATCCTCGCCGCACGCATAGATCGGTTACCGCACGAGGCCAAAGATTTATTGCAGATGCTATCCGTCGTTGGGCGCGAATTTTCGATGTCACTGATTCGTGCGGTGCGCCCCACGCCAGAGGAGGTACTCAACAGTACCCTGAATGAGTTGCAACTCGGAGAATTCATCTACGAGCAGCCAACCGTCGGTGATACCGAGTACATTTTCAAGCACGCGCTGACCCAGGAGGTTTCCTACAACTCCGTGTTGCAGGAGCGGCGCAAGCACTTACACGAGCGAACCGGCGCCGCGCTGGAGAACCTCTACGCGAATTCGATCGACGATCATCTCGATGAGCTGGCGCACCATTACAGCAAGAGCAGCAACGCGAAGAAGGCGCTTGAGTATCTTGAGCGCGCCGGACTTCGAGCAGTTCAGCGTTCTGCCAACCAGGAGGCTATGCAGCATCTGACTGCCGCTTTGGATCTGCTCAAGCGGGAGCCTGACAGCCCGGTGCGCGACCAGCGGGAGCTCGCGCTACAAACTGCGCTCGGCCAGATGCTCATGATGATTAAGGGATGGTCAGCACCCGAAACCGAGAGGGTTTACCTTCGAGCGCAAGAACTGGCCAGCACCTGCGGCACCGCTGAACAACAGTTTTCGACGCTGGTCGGTTTGTTCGGAATCGCCTTCGTTGGTGGCAGAATGGTAGCGGCCCGGGAACGAATGAAACCGGTCCGAGATTTCATCCGTCAGCATCCCGAACCGGCGTTTATCCTCGAAGCTGATCATCATGAGTGGTCGCTTGCAATGACATGCGGCGAGCTGGAGGTTTCGCAAAACTACGTCGATCATGGATTGGCTCTCTTCGAAGCGCAACTTCGCTCTACTCGCGTGCCGCTCTACACTGCCCATCATCCGGCCGTATGCGGTCATGGGTGGGGCGCGATGCTCTTGTGGCTGCGCGGTTTTCCGGACCAAGGACGGCGCCATGCGGATAAAGCGCTCGCACTCGCGCGCGAACTCGGGGATTCAGCGTCGACAATATGGGCACTGGGCACGAGAGCGCAGTTTCACCTGCTGGCAAGGGAACCGGGGCCTGCTCTGGAGATGGCCGATGCTGACATCGCGATGGGCGAGGAAACAACCTTCTTCTACTTCCTGTTATCGGCGCGGATTGTGAAAGGCTGGGCATTGGTTCAGGCTACGAGCGCGAACGACGGGGTGGATCAAATACGTGAGGCGGTTAAAGTTCTGTCCGAAAGCCGCGCCGCACTCTGGCTCACCTTCTTTTTGGCGACCCTTGCCGAAGCGTACGCAAGAGCCGGGCGCGTCGAGGAAGGTTTGAACACGGTGGGCGAAGGTTTGGACCTCGTGCGGCAAAGTGAGGAGCACTGCTGGGAGGCAGAGCTTTATCGCGTTCGCGGCGAATTGCTGCTGAAAGGAGATCCTTCGAATCCGGCGGAGGCTCGAGCGTCCCTCGAAAGCGCGGTCGAAGTAGCTCGCAAACAAGGCGCTAAATCGCTGGAGTTGCGCACGACGATGAGTCTCGCGCGGCTGCTCGACACGCAAGGTGATCGCAGTGAGGCACGCGCGATGCTGGCCGAAATCTACAACTGGTTCACCGAGGGCTTCGATACCGCCGATCTGAAAGAGGCCAAGGTGCTGCTGGAGGAACTGCAGGCGCGCCCGGTCTTGGGTGAACAGCGATAGGGACACGACACATCAGTGGCCCGCTCCGCGGTCCCGTTCAGGCGGCAGTTTGTGCGCCCGAATCCAGGCGCGGACGCTTCCACTCGCGTGGCGTCAGTTCCAGGACCAGCCGCGCCGGATGCGTCGAGACACGCTCGATGACATCGCGCAGATACACGAACGGATTGATCTGCAGATGCTTGCAGGTCTGCACCAGCGAACACAGGATAGCGGTTCGGTGCGCCGCTGCTTCGCTCCCGGCAAAGAGCCAGTTCTTCCGGCCCAACACGATCGGCCGTAGCGCCTGCTCCGCCCCGTTGTTGTCGATCTTGAGCCGGCCGTTTTTTACC
>CAWENP010000027.1:0-124040 GCA_963810495.1 uncultured delta proteobacterium | reverse complement strand
CAGATGCTGCGCCAGGGCAGCGGCGCAATCGTCAACATCGCGTCAAATTTTGGCCTGGTAGGATCGCCTGGGAGGTCAGCGTACAGCGCCAGCAAGCACGGTGTCATAGGCCTCACCAAAGCCGCCGCCCTCGAGTATGCCCGTCAAAACATCCGAGTGAATGCAGTTTGCCCCGGGCCGACAAGAACCCCGTTCATGGAAAGCGTGCTGCGAGAACAACCCGAGATTCTTCCGGCCATCGAAGCCGCACAGCCGAGCGGACGAGTCGCGCGGTCGTCCGAGATCGCGGAAGCGATCGTTTGGCTATGTTCCGACCGGGCAAGTTTCGTCACCGGGGCAACACTTCCGGTTGACGGAGGGTTCGTCGCTCAATAAGTGATCGCGCTGCGTGGGATCCCTTTGCGGGGTCGGCCTCTTCTGTGTTAGAGGGGAAATAGAAAAGCAGGCTGCGCCGGACAACCGAGAACGCGCGTGTTAACACGCGCAGGCCGTGATGGGCCGGGAACCTCGGGCGGACAGCCTGCTTTTTCGTCTTCGTCATCCGACGTCGCTGCTCGGCGATCCATCAGGATGTCAGACGCCGACATCGGACAGTTGTTCGAAATCGAGGTCCAGGTCGTTGATCACCTGCCACATGCAGGCCAGCGCCTTACGCACGCCGCGCGCCGCGCACGGCGGAAGATCGGATTGCGTGGCCAACTGCTTTAGATCGTGATACGCGGCCAGCAGCCGCTCTTCCTGAGCACTCAATCGGTTGCCGAGCAGATCGGTTCCCTGCATTTTGATCTTCCTATCGGCTGAGACCGCCGCCGGCCTGCGGGCGCGCGTCGACCAGGCGCCTGGCCTTGAGCTCGTAGCGTGGCAGGCTGCCCGCCGGCATCAACTCGAGATTGAAGCGCAGCCCTTCGTGCGCGCCAGCCAGATCCTTGCGCAGCCGCTCGCTGAGCTCGGGCCATCCGATTTGGCTCGCGGGCTTGAGTTCGAGGCGCACGGTAATCTCGTCGCGAATATTGTTCTCGTCATGCCAGACGTAGATCTGGAACTCGTCGATCGAATCGTGCTCGCGGACTATCGATTCCACCGCGCGCGGATAAACGTTGGTGCCGCGGATGAGCTTCATATCGTCGAAGCGGCCGCGGATACCGCCCTCATAGATATCGGTCGTACGGCCGCATCGGCAGTTGCTGTGCGGGACGCGCATCACAATGTCCCCGCTGCGGTAGCGGATAAGCGGCATCAGGCCGCGGCCGAACGAGGTCACCACGCGTTCGCCGAGCTCGCCGTACTTTACCGGTTCGCCCGAGGCCGGGTTGATGACCTCCTCGTACATGTGGTCCTCGATAATATGCGTGCCGCCTGGCTGCTCGGCGCATTCGAAGGCGAAGATCGTGCCGATCTCCGTCATCCCGGCGGTGTCGCCGCATTTAGCGCCCCATCCGCGCTCGAGCTGGCGCTTCGTCGCGGGAATTGAACCGGCGGGCTCGCCGGAGACGATTACTTTGCCGACCTTGCTTGCGGCCGGGTCGACACCCATCGCGACCGCCTCCTGCCAAAGGCGCAGGGCATAGGTCGGGGTGGAAAAGATGGTCGTCACGCCGAGCTCGACGATCTGCTCGATGCGGCGTTCGGTGGTCTGCGCTCCGCCGGGTACGACCAGCGCGCCAATCTTTTCGCATCCGTAGTGCGCCCCCCAAAAACCAATAAACGAACCGTAACCGAAGGCGAAGTAGACGACGTCGTCGGGGCGCACGCCGAAGCCCCACGCGCCGTAGCACCACATCTCGGAGATCCATTCCCAGTCCCTGGTGCTGTCGAGCGCGCGCAGCGGCTGGCGGCCGGTCGAGCCGGAGGTGAGATGGTAGCGGATGGCATTGCGCGGCGTGGCCGCGATCAGGTCGCCCCACAATGGCTTTTCCTTCTGAGACGCCACCCACTCGTCGCGCGTCATCATCGGCAACCGCCGCAGGTCGTCGAGCGACTTGATCTGATCGGGATGGAAGCCGGCGGCTTCGAAACGGCGACGATGAAACGGCGCGCGTGCGTGCGCCCATTCGCACATCCGCCGGAGTTTGACGAGCTGCAGTTGCCGCAGCTCATCGCGCGGCATCGTCTCGTTCTTGGGATTCCAGTAGGGACTGTCCGTCATTGCTATCCGTTACCGCGCCGCGCCCGCCTCGTGCCACTAATCATCATTCCGCAATAACCGCGATTCCTTCGATTTCAACCAGCGTCTCGGGTTGGAAAAAGTCGGCCACCTCAAACAGCGCCGTCGCCGGATAGTAGGCGCCGAAATACGAGCGGTGGATCCGGCCGAGCTCCTTCAGCCGGGCCCTGTAGTCATCGCGGCTCTTGACGAAGATGTTGAGCTTGACGATATCGCTGGTGCTGCCGCCGGCCTCCTCGGCGACGGCCTTGAGGTTGCGTATCACCTGCTCGAACTGCGCAACCAGGTCGCCCGGCGAAACGATCTTGCCGTCGGCGCCACTAGGGTCCTGGCCCGCCATGAACAGGATGCGGCCGCCGCTGGTCAGCACGCCGTGATTGAAACCGCGTGGCGGCGGCAGGCTCGGCGGATTGATAAGTCGCTTTTCCACGATGATTCTCCCGCGCCTGGGTCGAGGAGGTTAGCGGCCGACGAACTTCGGCTTCTGTTTTTTGTTGAAGGCCTCGTAAAAGATACGGAAATCCTCGCTGCGCATCAGCAGCGCCTGGGCCTGCGCCTCATTCTCGATTGCCGAGGCGATATCCATGTTGAGCTCGTTGTTGACCAGATGCTTGGTCACCGAGAGGGCGAGACTCGGGCCGTTGGCCAGGCGGTGCGCCCATTCCTGCGCCGTCGGCATCACTTGATCGGCCGGCACGACGCGGTTGGCGATTCCGTAACGCTCGGCGGTCGCGGCGTCGATCGTGTCGCCGAAGAACAGAAGTTCGAGCGCCCGTCCGAGTCCCACGATCTTTGGCAGCAGGTAGGCTGCGCCCATGTCGGCGCCGGCGAGCCCGACCTTGATGAAGAGAAAAGCGAAGCGCGCATCCTCAGCCACTATCCTCAGATCGGCGCCGAGTGCGATCACCGCACCGGCCCCGGCCGCCATCCCATTGACCGCGGCGATAATCGGCTTGTCGAGCGCGCGCATGTTCTGCACTACCGCGCCGGTCATCCTGGTGAAATCGAGATGGCTTCGCGCGTCGAAGGTGAGAAGCTTCGCGATAATCCCTTCGACGTCGCCGCCCGAGCAGAACGCGCGATTCTTGCCCGTGATGACGACGGACTTGACCGAGTCGTCATGCTTTAGCGCGGCGAACAGGTCGCGCAGTTGTCCATAGACCTCGAAGGTCAGGGCGTTCAGCACCTCGGGGCGGTTGAGCGTGATCGTCGCTACACCGCGGTCAATCTCGTAAAGAAAATCGTACGCCATCGCGACTCCTTGGCCGCCGGCACGCGTCATTCAAGTCTGCACCGCGCCGCCGTCGATATTGATCGCTTGCCCGTTGATACCGATGCTCGAATCGCGCGCAAGGAAAACCACCACGGCGGCGACCTCCGCGGGCGTTATCAGGCGGTTTTGCGGACTCTTCTGCTCCAGCGCCTTGCGCGCCTCGGCCGGAGCGCGGCCGCTCAGCTTGACGATATTGTCGATCGTTGCCTGCGTAAGCGGCGTGTCGGCGAACCCCGGACACACCGCGTTGACCGTGATCCCGTGGCCGACCAGTTCGACCGCGAGCGCGCGCGTCAGTCCGAGCACGCCATGCTTGGAAGCGGTGTAGGCGGCGACGTAGCTGGCGCCGACGCGAGCGGCGGTCGAGGCGATATTGATGATCCGGCCGCAGCGCCGCTCGACCATCGCGGGCACAAACGCCTTGGTCACGTAGTAAACCGACGTCATGTTGGCGGCGAGCATCTGATGCCAAATTTCGTCCGGATGATTCAGGAAGCTCTGACTCTTCGCCGCGCCGGCGTTGTTGACCAGGATATCGAGCGCGCCGAAGCCTTCCAGTACCCGCGCGGCCATCCGCTCGACCTGCGCAGGATCGATGACGTCGCACTGGCAGGCGAGCGCGCGCACGCCTTTCTTTTCGAGTTCCGCGGCAAACTCGTCGAGCTCCGACTGCGTGCGCGCCGCGATCGCGACGTCGGCCCCCGCCTCGGCCAGCGCCAGCGCGATTGCCCGGCCGATGCCTTGGCTCGCGCCGGTGACCAGCGCCTTCTTGCCTGCGAGAAACGAACCGTCAGCGGCCATTGCGGGCAACCCCCGAACCGATTCTCCGATAATGTGCGTTGAGGCGCGGCGGTTCCATCATGCACAGATCGGCGCGGCCGGCAGCCACTATATTGTTGACATGATCGGTGGTGGTGATGTCGCCGCTCGTGAGCGTGGCGATACGCACCTCGTTGCGGATTTGATCGCTGAAATAGGTGAGGAAGTAAGGACCGTAGACCGGCTGCGACTCGAGCGTCGTCTGGCCGGCGAGCACTTCGAGGAGATCCGCGCCGCGCTCCTTGCACGCGCGCGCGATCGTGACCGCTTCGTCGGGCTCGAGTCCGCCGCGCGCCCAATCGGTGGCCGAGAGCGCGACGCAAAGCGGTTTGTCTTCGGGCCACACGGCGCGCACGGCGTCGAGGATCTCCAACGGATAGCGCAAACGGTTCTCCGGCGCACCGCCCCACGAATCGCGGCGATGGTTGGTGAGCGGCGAGATGAAGCTCGCCACTAGGTAGCCGTGCGCAAAGTCGAGCTCGAGCATATCGAAGCCGGCCTCGTTCGCCATCCGGGCTCCGCGCACGTACTGATCGCACACCCGCTCCATGTCGGCGCGGTCCATCTCCTTAGGTGGCGCGCCACTCGGCAGGTAGGGAATCGGCGAGGCTGAGAGCAGCGGCCATCCGCCCTCTCGAAGCGGCAGATCGAGGCCCTCGCTTCGCGGGCGAGTCGCGCCGCGCCGTCCGGCATGACCGAGGCGAGCCGCGATTTTCGTCTGCGATTCGTGCACCATCTGCACCAGCCGCGACCAGATCGTGACGTGCTCAGGCCGGTAGAGCCCCGCGCATCCCGGCGTGATCCGCGCTTCAGCGGCGATCGCCAGCGGGTCGGTGACAATCAACGCCGCGCCGCTTTGCGAGAGATCGCCGAGCGCCGCGGTATAGCCCTCGTCGGGAACGCCGTCGCGCGCGGCGTAGGTTGCCGAGCCTGGCAGCGCGACGCGATTGCGAAGCGTCAACGCGCGGAGCGAAAGCGGCGCGAGCATCGGGGGCGGCGCCACCAGGCGCAGGTTGGGGGTCGCGCTGCCGACGGCCTTTTCGAAGAACCAGCGGTCCATCGCGTCGACGAACGAGGAATCGCGCCGGCGCAGCTCGTCATACGAAATTCGGCCGCTGCGGGTGAGCAGGTAATAGGCGAACTGCATCGGCTCGAAATATTCGTAGCGCGTGGTGGTCTCGAAGTAACGATTGCTCTCGGCCGCGGCGCGCTGCAGGCCGTCGACCACGGGCCGGCGCTCGAGCTCGAAGTCGTTGAGCGCGGCGTCGAGGTTTTCGCCATAGCGCTCGAACGCGTTGGCCAACGCGATCGAGTCCTCCATCGCGAGCTTGGTGCCTGAACCGATGGTGAAGTCGGCCGTATGCGCCGCGTCGCCAAGCAATACAATATTCCGGTAGCGCCAGGCGCGGTTGCTCACCGTGGGGAAGGAGATCCAGCCCGACTTGTTGGCGAGCAGCGGCTGGCCCGCGAGATCGTCGGCGAAAACCTTCTCGCAGTAAACTACACTCTCGGCCTCGGTCATCTGATCCAGCCCGGCGCGCCGCCAGGTCTCGGGATCGCACTGCACGATAAACGTGCTGGCAAGGCCGTCGTTGGGATAGATGTGGGCCTGGAAGAGACCGTGCTCGTTGCGGCGGAAGGAGAAGGTAAAGGCGTCGAACACCTTGCGCGTGCCGAGCCACGCGAATTTGCTCTGGCCATAGGCGATGGCCGGTTTGAAGTGATCGGCGAAGCTTCGGCGCACGATACTGTTGACACCGTCGGCGGCAATCACCAGATCGTAGTCGCGTACGAGCGAAAGGTCGCTGACTTCGGTCAGGAACTCGAGTTTGACGCCGAATGCGCGGCAGCGATCCTGCAGCAGCATCAGCAAGACCTTGCGCGAGATGCCGGCAAAGATATTGCCGCCGACGCGAATGGTCTCGCCACCATAGCGCACCTCGATGGTGTCCCACAGCACGAAGCGGTTGGTGATGGCGCGGTAGCTCGGGTAGTCGGCCTCGCGGAACGAGGCCAGCGTGCGGTCGGAGAAAACGACACCCCATCCGTAGGTCGCGTCGTGCGGGTTGCGCTCGAGGATCGTGAGATCCCAGTCGGGATGTGACTTCTTTATCAGCGCGCCGCCGTAGAGCCCGCCGGGGCCGCCGCCGAGGATCAGGATTTTCACGACGTCAATCGCCTGCGACTCGTTCTTCCATCGCTGGGGCGCTCAGAGCAGCGCAACCGTTTCGGCCAGACGGTCGAGCTGGCTCGGCTCCGCGATGGTCGGCAGCAACACGAGTTCGCCGCATCCGGCCTCCTCGTAGCCGCGGATATACTGGATGACGCTCTGCGGCGTGGCTAGCAGGCCGGCCGCAATCTTGTCGGCGAACGGCCCGGTGAATGCGTAGTAATCCTTCAGGTAGGCCGCGCCGCGCTCGGCCGCTCCGTCGCCGAGCGCAAAATAGCCCTGGCCCCAGAGCTGCGGCAGACCGGGGCGGCCTGCATCGCGCCATGCGGCGCGGGCGCGGTCGGCGGCACGCTCGAAAGAGCGCGGCGGTCCGCCGCCATGGACGTAGCCGTCGGCGTAGCGCGCGGCTCGGGCGAAAGCCTGATCGCTGAGCCCGCCGACCAGGATTTCCGGTCCGCCGGCGCGGACTGGTCGCGGACCAAACCTGTCGCTCTCCCAAAGGTTGCGTAGCGAGGCGAGCTGCTCGGTCAGAATTCTGCCGCGCTGATGGTAGTCGACCTTCGCTAGTTGGTAGTCATCCTCGCGCGCGCCGACGGCGAGGCCGAGCACGAGACGGCCGCCGGCAATCGCGTCCACCGTGGCGGCGGTCTTGGCCAGCGTCGCCGTATTGCGTAGCGGCGCGATCACGATCGTCGTAGCGAGCCGCACGCGTGTGGTCACCGCCGCGGCCGCACTCAGCGTCGTCAGCGAATCAAAGCAGTCATAGGCATAGCGATCGACGACGGCAAGGCTGGCGAACGGGCCCTCGTCGGCCTTGCGCGCCCAATCGAGAATCAGTTGGCCGGAGGCGCCAGGCACTCCCGCCGGCAATCCTGCTCCAACCCGCATCGTGTCCGCTCTCCTTGATTCCCTGGGACATCCGCAGCGAAGGATGCAGATCAATCGCCTAGCCAGCAGGGCCACGATTGTCAAGTAAACTACGAACCGGCGGACTCAAGCATCGAGCGCGATCGCAAAGACAATGAGCGCAAGCGTGACCCATCCGCGAGGTAGTTGTAAAGTGGACAGATGGCGTGCTTTTTGAGGAGAGCCCGGGGAGAGTCCAATGATCGTATGCATCATCGAGTACGGCGTAAGGCCGGGCATGGAAGGCCGGCTGGAAGAGGCTTTCGCGTCGTTGGTCCCTGAGATCCAAGCGATCGATGGCTTCATCTCAATGGACAACTTTCAGAGTCAGACGCGGCCGGGGGTGATGCTCGAAGTGTCGTACTGGCGCGACGAGCGCGCTCTGAATGCCTGGATCGACAACGCGGCGCATCGCGGGACGATGCCGCTCGGACGCAACGAGATTTTTTCCTGGTACAAGATCTCCAGCACCGAGGTTAAGCGGCAAATCGACTGGACGCTAAAGGTGTGATCATTATCCGATGGTAGTATTCTCGGCAGGTCTGGGAGGACAACGCCGATGCTCGTAGCGTTTGTGCTAATGAAGACCGAACCCGCGCACATTGACGACGTCGTCAAGGCGTTAGTCGAAATGGAAATCGTCGAGGAAATGCATTCGCTCGCTGGCGACTACGATCTTATCGTCAAGGTGAGGGTTGAAGACTTCGACCATCTGGCGCGCCTGGTCGTCGATCGGATTCAGCGCGTGCAGCATCTGCGCGAAACCAAGACGCTTATCGCTTTCGACGCGTACAACGTGCCGAAGCTGCGCAGCGGCTAACGCAACTTCGGGATCACTTCGCGTGCGAACAACTCCTGAGTCCGGAGCGCCTTCCATATTTCGATATCGCCATAGTGCGAAATGATGAGGATCTCGTCTACGTCAACCGCGCGCTTGAGAGCGAGGCACTGCTCGAGTACGCGCTCCGCTGTGCCCACGAATGCGTAGTCCTGCGTCACGATTTCTTCGTAGCTGAGGCGTGGCAGAAGCTCCATGATCTCGCCGGCATAGAAAGCATAGTTGCTATCCAGAAGACGCTTCTTCATGCCCGGGTCGCGACGCAGACTGGGCATCGGACTTGAGTTGTAAGCAAAAAATCGTTTGAACGCGCGTTCACACTCCGCTTGCGCCTGCCGCTCATCTTCCGTGATATACACCGCGCGCACACACGCCACAGTCGGCTTGGTGCCGTACTTCGCGCATGCCTCACGGTAACGATCGACTCCAGGCTTGAAGGCCGCCACCGGAGCCGGACCGCCGAACGCCAGCGCCCATCCCTTGCGCGCACCGATTTCAAAAGCCGCTCCGCTGGTACCCACCATGTATACCGGCGGATAGGGCTTCTGAAACGGCTTGGGGACCACCGACACGTCGTCCAGATGATAGTATTTGCCGCGAAACGAAAACCGTTCCTGAGTGAATGCGAGTTCCAGGATTTCGAGCGCCTCCTCGTAGCGTCCCTGGGTCTCTTCCACCGGGATACCGGCGGGCGGGTATTCCCACCCGTGCCCGCGTCCGACGCCGAGGTCCAGCCGCCCGCGCGTCAGAATGTCCGCAAAAGCCATCTCGCCCGCGTAAACCACGGGATTACGCAGCGGGAGTGTATGGCACAACGTGCGGAAGCGTATATTGCGGGTCCTTTGCGCCGCTGCGGAGAACAATGCGAGCGGATTCGCCGAAATGCTGAACTCCTGGAAAAAGTGATGGTCGATTACCGAGAAGACATCGTACCCGAGCTGATCCGCATTCTCGATCAGGCTGAGCACGTCCCAGACAGTCTTCGCGTAATCGACGCCGAATCCATTTTGCATCTCGCAGTAAATGCCAAAGCGCATGTGTTTGCCATCCGTGCGCGCTCAGATGTATTGGTTGAACCAGTCGATCGCTGCCTGCATGGCCTGGCTGCGTCCCGGTTCCGAATATGCGCCGGTTTGGCCGAAGGGCATCAGCACCAACTTCTTGGGCTCGCCGGCCTTACGATAGGCCTCCTCGATCATATCGATGGGATGAATCATGTCGTAGCCGGCACAAGCCACGATGCATACTGGTCGCGGCGCAATCTGATTGATGACGTTCTCCGGGAAGAATTCGATGATCCTCTCCACCGACTCGAGGGCCAGGTCGGGACGCCACGTCTTCAGGTTGCTGCGGGCGTCTTTCAGGAAGCCGACGATCTGCTCATCGGCCGGCATCGCGCAGAATTCGCCCTTGTCGCCGCGGCCGGTTACCGGCACCCGCGCACCTTCACCAGTCCTGAAACGCCGCATCCGGTCTTCGTCGAGACGGTCGAGCAGTTCGAGCCATTGCGCGCTGGTGCGCAGCACTCTCATCCAGTTCCGGCCGTTGACCACCGGCACTTGCGCCACCACTGCCTTGGCGCGCCGGTCGAAAGCGGCCGTATAGATGACCACCGCTCCACCAAAGCTGGTGCCCCAAATCCCGATGCGCTCCGGATCGACCTCATCGCGGGTTTGCAGGTAACTGATGGCGTTGCGGTAGTCCTCGACTTCGTTGAGCGGAAAAAGCTGGCCGCGAGGCTCCCCTTCGCTTTCGCCGAACGTGCGATAGTCGATAGCCAGCGTGACGAACCCGGCGCGGCTGAAGTAGCCCCCTTCTTCGACCAGCGCCTCCTTCACGAAGCTGAAGCCGTGGCCGATAACCAGTGCCGGGCGTCGCCCGTGCCTATGGCCATCAGGAAGATAAAGATCGCCCGCGCAACTCAGACCGCCACTAGTGAATTTGACTTTCTGTACCGCCATGACGATCCTCCATCCATTTTGCAGAGCAAAGTAGCAACACCGGTCCACTTTGCCTAGCGCGCAGCATGGGCGCCGTGGTGTCAGAATCATGCGCGGGTGAAATCGTATGGCAAAAATACCCGTTCCTCAGCGTGTGCCACTAGACGCATCTTGACGCTCGCGGCGTGCGCACCGGTCCCCATTCGGTGTCCGCCCGCCTCCCGGGGCTCGAAAAATTGCTGCTCGGAGGCTTCAGAACCGCGCTTAGCGCTCGTTTCTCCTTTCACCGCTGACGTGGTAAAGGGAGATCGTATCGGCGTTCCGTTCAGGTTGTGTGTTCTCTGACTGTCTGCATTTGGGTGGCATGACCCTCATGAAAGACGAAGAGAGACGGGCACACGATTCTCACCGCGTCTCCCCAGCGGCAAAACATAACTCTACATAATTGCGGGTTGGGTTAGCCTTTGGGCGCTCATATGAAGCGTATTTTCTTCATAAGGAGACCAAAAAATGGAAACCGCAAGACTCTCACGAGGCGAACGGACCTATAAACCCGGCGCATTGATGGTGGTACTCGTCGCCGGATGTTTGTGGGGCGCGGCGGCATGTCTGTGGAGCGGAGTTGCCAGCGCCCAAACGCCGGAGAAGGTGTATACGCGCGCCGACTACACTGACTGGCTGAACAAGTACGCCAATGCCAAACCTGACTTCAAAGTGGGCGACGTGCTGACCGCCAAGGATACAATTCCAAGTATGCCGAGGGGCTCGTGATCGGAACGCCCGAGGAATGCGCGCGAAAGCTGAAGAAGTTTTGCAAGGAGTATGCTTGCACGCACTTCGTCATCACGAGTCATTTCCCGGGGATGGATCCCAAAAAATCAACCCGATCCCTCGAGCTTTTCGCCAGGGAGATCATGCCGCACTTCCGTTAGGCGGAACGCTAGGAATCCGGACGTGACTGGGCCGGTGCGAGATTACCCTGACGGGAGGAACGAACCATGACGCGTCACAAAGTGCTGGTCATCGTGCCGTTTCCGTTGACTGCCAAAGGCATCGACAACCGGCGTGCACAGCTTGCCGGTCAGACTCTGGACCCCGACATCGAGTTCGATTTCAAGCCGGTCAAGACCAGCGGCGCGCTGCTGGACAGCAACCCGGACTTTTTGCAGCTCGACGTAGCGATCTACGAAGCCGGAATTGACGCGGAACGCGACGGATACGGTGCCGTCTGCATCGATACGGTCTCCGACTCGGGGATGAAACCGCTGCGCTCGCGGCTCAGCATCCCGGTGATCGGCCCTGGTCAGGCGATGTTTCATCTCGCCTGCCAGTTGGGTCAGAAGTTTTCGATCCTTTCGATGACCGATGGTACGGTGGCCGTGGCCTCGCTATACCGCAAGCTGCTCGGGGAGTATGAGCTCGGACACCGATGCGCCTCGATACGGCTGGCGCACGCCGGGATGGACTGGGAGAACCTGATGACCGGCAAAGAGGCGGTGGTGTTCCCCAAGCTCGCGGCCGAAGCGCGTAAGGCAATAGAGGAAGACGGCGCCGATGTCATCTGCCTCGGCAGCACGACGATGCATCAGTCGCATGGCTATTTGCGCGAGCAGATTGCAGTGCCGGTGCTCAATCCTGGGCCGATCAGCTACCACGTCGCCGAACTGATGCTGAAAGCCGACCTGCGTCACAGCAAGGCAGCGTACCCTTCACCGCGCCTTCCCGCGGACGAGAAATTCCACGCGATGCTGGACGCGGCCGCGAAGTTTCCCTGGCCGAAGTAGAGCCCGAGCGATCGGAATCGCCTGCGCGACGAATCCGCCGACGGCGATTTCCTTCATGGCCAGCGAAAACTCGCCGAACCAGTTTTACGCGAATTTGACCTCGTCATTCGAGGCGATCCGGGAGAAGTATGATCTGACTTTATCCCGATCCCATCCTGCGCCCAGCGCAAACATCAGCGCGATCCGCGCCTTGATCCCCGAAAGATCTCCAGCCGCGATTACTCCCATGTCGCGCAGCGTTATCCCGCCGAGGTCGCCGCGGTAGATTGGCACCACCCGCCCCTGGCCGCATCGCGAGGTAAGCACCACGGGCATCCCGGAATCGAGCAGCGCCACGAGCGCCGGCTTCCAGTTTCCGGGCATATGGCCGGCGCCGGAGCCCTCAATCACAACGCCGCTGGCTCCCGCCTGAAGAACCGTCCGCAGGAAAAGATCGTCCATCCCCGCGGCCATGCGGATCAGATAAACGCGCGGCTCGGGCTCGACATCCGGCATTAGCGGCAGCCGCCGCGGAAGCCATCGCAGCCAAACGCCTCCGTCATCGATCGTGCCGATAGCGCCCACCCCTGGCGAGGTCATCGTGTCAGTCGCGGTCGTATGTGACTTGGTTACGTAGCGCGCAGCGTGCACCTGGTCGTTCATCACGACCGCGACGCCAAGTCCGCGCGTGTTGCGGCTGCCGGCAGCGCGCACGGCGGAGACCAGATTGCGCGGCCCGTCCGCGCCCGGCTGGCTTGCATTGCGCATCGCGCCGGTTATTACCACCGGTTGTTCGCAATCGAGCAGCAGATGCAGCGCGAATGCGCTCTCTTCCATCGTGTCGGTGCCATGGGTCACGACGACGCCGTCAACTTCGCCGGCCGCAAGCAGAATCCTGATGTCGCGTGCCAGCCGCGCGACAATCCCCGGTGTCATGTCAAAGCTCGGGACCAGTGCGAACTCGGACAGCCGCGGCTCGGCGTATTTGCTCAGTTCCGGGATCTCAGCCAGTAGCTCGTGGGCATGCATCACGGGAAAGGCGGTGCCGGTGGCCGGATCGATTCGGCTGGCGATCGTTCCGCCGGTGGTGACGATGTGAACGATCGGCTTCTGGAGCCGAGGCTCGTCGACTTCAGCGTCTCGGGACATGTGCAGATCAGCTGCGATACGGATCGGAATCTAGGTCAGTCCCGGAAAAAAAACAAACCAGCGTCCGCCGCCGCGATTCGCATGATCAGTCGACATGATAAGTCGAAATGATCAAGCGAAATGGATCGCGGCCCAGTCGAGCATTCCCTGGTCACCGCCGCGAGGTCCGATCAGCGACAGTCCGAGCGGACAACCGTCGAAGGTGCCGAGCGGAAGACTGATCTGCGGCTGGCGGGCGAGCCCCGCGATCGGCAACAACGCGAAAGCGTTGGCGCGGAAGGCTTCGACCTCGGCCGGCGGCGTGTTGAGCCTGGGCGCGATCCCCGGGGCCGTCGGCAGACACAGCATCGCGTCGTCCCCAAGCAGGCTGTCCATGTGGCGCGCCACTGCCTCGCGCCCGGGCCTTGCCGCCGCCACCTCGGCGGCCGTGATGGTCGCCGCCCAGGCAAACCGCTCGCGGATGCCAGGTCCGAATTCCGGCCGGTAGCGATCGATCCAGGCCCCGTGCTGCGCGTGAATCTCGGCGCCCTGGAGAATGCGAAATATTGTGCGCCATTCGGCGGAGTCGCCGGTGTAGACCTTCACGCGAGCCGTTTGCGCGATCGACGCCGCCACTGTTTCGACAGCGGAGGTGAGCGCCGCGGTGATCGCCGGATCGACGGCCGCGAACGCGTCGGTAGCGATCAGCAGCCGTCTGGGTACGAACGGCCTCGCGGCCGGCAGCAGCACCGTTCCGACCCGGCGCATCAGGCTCGCCGAGCGCGCGAACCATCCCACCGTGTCGAAGCTCGCCGCCAGCGGGACCACGCCGTCGGCAGGCACCAGGCCGTGGCTTGTCCGAATCCCATAGATGCCGCAATAGCTTGCCGGTATACGCACCGACCCGCCGCAGTCGGTGCCGAGCGCGAAGTCGACGAGGCCGCCCGACACCGCGGCCGCCGACCCGCTCGACGATCCGCCGGGAATGCGCCCGGGAGCCTTGGGATTGATCGGCGTACCGTAGTGCACATTCTCGCCGTTGATGCTGAAGGTCAATTCATCGCAATAAGTCTTGCCGACCAGGCGGGCTCCGGCGGCGAGCAGGCGCTCGACCGCCGATGCAGAGCGCTCTGCGGGCGGATGAGTCTCGAGCCAGAGCGGATGGCCGTTGCCGGTGCGATGTCCGGCGATGTCGAACACGTCCTTGACGGCGAAGCTGCAGCCGAGCAAGGGGCCGATCGCGCCGCCTTCGATAGTAACTTCGTCGTAGCGGCAAAACGCGTTGAGCGGATCGTTGATGCTCATCTCGATACTCATGTCGCGCGATGGAGTCGCGCCGGCTCGCGCGAAACCGTCATGCGGCCGCGTTTGAAGGTGTACAACACCGGCGCCAACTCCGCCACCGCCATTTCGGGCTCGACGGCGTCGAGCACCACCAGATCCGCGCACTTGCCGACTGCGACCCCGTAGTCCCAAAGCCGCATCAGTTGGGCCGGCCGCCGCGTGATCATCGCGAAGCATTCCCGCAGATCGTTCTTGCTCCCGACCTGACAGACATTGGCATAAAGATTCGCCATCCGAATCAGCGAGCAATCCCCGAACGGCGTGAACGGATTGAGCACATTGTTGCTCGACAGCGAACAGTTCACTCCGTGATACAGCAGTTTGTGGACCGGCACTACCGCCCGTGGCTGGTTGTGGTCGTGGGTGTGATTGCGCCCCATCAGGTAAAGCTCGGTCGCGGGCAAGACGGTGAGCGCCACGCCGGCCTCCGCCAGCCGTCGCGCCATCCGCTCGAACTCAGGGAGCGGCAGGCTGGCCGCCTTGGTGACGTGGCCGACGGTGACCCGTCCGCCGTACTTGTGTTCCTCGGTCCGCTGGCAAACGTGCCAGACATCCATGTCATCGCAGGTGGGCCCGAAATCGAGATGCATGTCGATGTCGACGTCGAACTCGCGCGCCAGCTCGAACACCCGGTCGATCTGGCCGCGAGGATCTGAATCCGTGTAGGGCGCGGCGCCGACCGCGCGGCAACCGCGCTTAAGCGCCTCGACCATCAGTTGGTCGGTACCGGGATTGTTGAGCAGGCCCTCCTGGGGAAACACGCAGATCTCAAGATCGATCGCCCAGGCGTATTCGCTTATCAGTGGCAACACACCCTCCAGGCCGCGCAATCCGACGCCGGGGTCGACCTCGAGATGGGTGCGCATGTGGGTCGTGCCCTGGAGGATCGACTTCTCCAGGGTACGGCTCGCACGGGCGTGAACGTCCTCTGCCGTGAACGCGGCCTTGGCCTTGGCGGCTTCGCCGATCGCCTCGGCGAGATTGCCGCGCTCGGTAGCACAGCGGTCAAGGATGCAGGACTTGTCGAGGTGGAGGTGCGTCTCGATGAATCCGGCGGAAACGAGACGGCCGCCGAGGTCGATCGTCTCACCCTCGGCTTCGAGCCGCGGTGCGATCGCCGCGATCCTTCCCGCCGTGATCCCGATGTCGCAGCGCTCCCGATCGTCGACTCGCGCGTTCTTCAGGATGAGATCCATGGCCACGCTTCGCCTTCAGGTCCTGGCGGGATTGATGACCACGGGTGCGACGTCACGATCGGCGAGAGCGACCAGTTTCGCCAGGTCGGACACTCCGAAGCGCGCCGGCCAGATCATTTAAAAACGTCGACCGAGCTCAGTACGCTAAGCGCGAGCCTTATTACCGGCCACCGCGTGATAAAGCACTAGCAGGATGATTGCGCCGATGACGGCAACCAGGATGCTCCACGGGTTGACCCCGGTGACTCCTGCATAGCCGAGCTTACCGAAGATAAATCCGCCTATCAGCGCTCCGAGGATTCCCAGTAGGATATCGCGGACTAAACCTTCTCCGCTCTTGTTTACTATTTTACTGGCGATGAAACCGGCGATGAGTCCCACGACAATCCAGGCGATGAAGCTCATAAGAAGATTCTCCCCCTTTCGGATTCATTATCGTGTTGATTGTTGTTTTCCGCGGTGCGCCGGGTTCCGCTTTCCGAATCTCATGTATGCTCGCACCAGCACCGGGCGGTTTGCAAGCGCAAGGTTAGAGCGCGGTTTTTTGAGGGTTTCCGCGGCGTCCCTCTTATCCTTGCCGGGTATGCCACGACTGCACTACGGTGTGGTCGGAGGAGAGCACCATGGCCCGCATCATCGACGCTGATGGCCACATTGTTGAACCCCCGACGCTTTGGCAGGATTATGTCGAGCCGGAATTCCGCGACCGGGTTATTCAGATTCGCCGCGGTGCCGACGGCAAGGATGAGTTCTGGGTCAACGCCGAGCGGCGGCGCGCCCCGGGTGATTCGATCGTCGCGGCGGTAATTCCCGGCGGCTACCTCGATCCCGAGCGCACCCGCACCGCGTCGTGGGAGGATATTCTCCCCGGCAGTTGGGACCCGCATGAACGCGTCAAGGTACTCGATGCTGAAGGAATCGACGCCTCCTTTCTGTATCCTTCATTCTACTTGTTGTATGGCGACCTCGAAGAGCCGCGCCTCGCCACAGCGGCCTGCCGCGCCTACAACAACTGGATGGCGGATTTCTGCCGGCCCTATCCGAACAGGCTTTACGGCGTCGCGCCGATGCCGATTCAGGATATCGATGCCGCCGTGAAAGAGATGCGCCGCGCGGTGCGTGAACTCAACTTCAAGGCGGTCTTCATCCGTCCCAATCCTTTCAACCGCCGCCGCCTCTGCGATTCCGCTTACGACGTTTTCTGGCGCGAGGCCCAGGAGCTCGATATTCCCGTCGCGATCCATTCGAGCTTCGGCACCAAGATGCCCGCGCTCGGCGCGGACCGCTATCTGCACGACACTTTCGCCTTCCACATGGTCTGCCATCCGTTTGAGCAACAGGCCGCTTGCATGGACGTCATCTGCGGCGGCGTCCTGGAGCGCTTTCCCAGAGTACGGATCGCTTTTCTCGAATCGGGCGTCGGGTGGGCTGGCTATTGGCTCGACCGGATGGACGGTCATTACGAGAAGATGGGATCGATGGCGCCGTGGCTGAAAAAGCGGCCGACCGAGTATTTCGCGGATCAATGTTATCTATCGCTCGATCCCGACGAACGCACGCTCGCCGCGATGTGCGAGCTCGGCCTCGATCGCAATATCCTGTGGGGTTCTGACTATCCGCATTTCGATTGTACCTATCCGGGCGTAGTGAAGCAGATCGAGCAGGCGCTTTCGGTTCTGCCGCAATCCGCCCGCCACAACATCATGACCGCCAACCCCGCCCGCTTTTATAAGATTGACGCCTAGTCGCCTCTCCCGGGGGAGAGTTGTGACCATCTCATGCCAAATCGAATTGCAATCATCCCATAGTCGAGTGAAGGAGAGGCTCGTATGAACGTCGGACTCATGTTCTCGTTTCGCAATCCGCCCAAATGGAAGAAGCCCTGGGCAGACGTCTACGAATCGCAGCTCGAACATGCGAAGCTCGCCGAAGATCTCGGCTACGATACGGTTTGGCTCACCGAGCATCACTTCGCCGAGGACGGCTACTCGCCATCGCTGATGACGCTCGCGGGCGCGGTTGCCGCCAAGACTCGCCGGGTCCGCATCGGTACGTTCCTGCTGCTGCTGCCGCTGCACAATGCCGTTCGCGTCGCGGAGGACGCCGCCACGGTCGACGTCATCTCGCGGGGGCGCTTCGATCTCGGCATCGGCAAGGGATACGCGAGGCACGAGTTTGTTGGCTACGGGATTCCCCACAAGGAGCGCGCATCACGTTTCGAAGAAGGCATCGAAGTGATCCGCGGCATCTGGACCCAGGATCCGTTTTCCTTCCAGGGCAAGCATTACAATTTGCAGGACATCCGGCTTACGCCGAAGCCTGTGCAGCAGCCGCATCCGCCGCTGTGGGTGGGCGCGCTCGGACCGAAGGCGGTCGATCGCGCGGCACGACTCGGCTGCCATTTCCTCGGCGTCGGTGAAACGTCCGCGTACGACGAGGCGCTCCGCCGGCACGGCCGCAATCCGTCCGACTTTAGCGTCGCGCAACTCGTTTGGGTGCATCTTGCACCCTCGAAAGAGCAAGCCTGGGACGAGATCCAGGAGCACGTGCATTGGATGCTCACGGTCTATGGTCAATGGCTGAGCGACGCCGGTGAGCTTAAGGGCCCTCCCACGCTGTTCAAGCCGCCACCGGCCTCCGAGCTGCGCCGCACCACTGATCCGTTGCTGTTCACGCCGATCGTGGGCACGGCCAAGGATGTCGCGGAAGGCCTCGACCAATTCACGCGCAGCGTGCGGACGACGCATCTCGTACTCGGCATGCATTTCCCGGGCATCGACCCGAAGATCGTCAGGCGCTCGATGGAGACCTTCGCGCGGGAGCTTCTGCCGAGCTTCAAGGAGAAGCGCTAGCAGCAGGTATCAGGCTCAAACGTTGACTGTGCTCATATCATGATATCGTCCGCCCGCGGCAAAACCCTTGGGCGCGGCTTCCTCGATACGCGCGAGGTCGCTCTTGGACAGCTTCACGCTCGCCGCCGCGATATTCTCTTCGAGGTACTTGCGGCGTTTGGTGCCCGGAATCGGGACCATATCGTCGCCCTGCGCGAGCACCCAGGCAAGCGCGAGCTGACTCGGCGTGATGCCTTTTTCGCCGGCGATTTCCTTCAAACGCGCGACCACCTTGAGATTCTGATCGAGATTGTCACCTTCGAAGCGTGGCGAGATTTTCCTGCGCATATCATCCGCCGGCAGCTCGCCTAGCGCGCCGCTCAAGAGTCCGCGGCCGAGCGGGCTGAACGGCACGAATCCCACTTCCAACTCGCGCAGCGTCGGAATCACTTCATCTTCATAGTCGCGCGTCCACAGCGAGTATTCGGACTGCAGCGCGGAAATGGGATGCACGGCGTGCGCGCGCCGAATCGTCTTAGCGCTCGCCTCCGACAGGCCCAGGTACCGCACCTTCCCCTGCCGCACCAGATCGGCCATCGCGCCGACGGTTTCCTCGATCGGCACGTTCTTATCCACGCGATGCTGGTAGTAAAGGTCGACGTGATCGACGCCCAGGCGCTTTAGTGACGCGTCGCACGCGGAGCGGACGTACTCGGGCCGGCCGTTGATCGCGCGCGTGCCGTCGGGCAGGACCAGGTTGCCGAACTTGGTCGCGATAATCACCCGATTGCGATGCTTGCGCAGCACTTTGCCAACCAACTCCTCGTTGTGGCCTGTGCCGTAGATGTCGGCCGTATCGAAGAAATCGAGCCCCAGCTCGATCGCGCGCTCGAGCGTCGCGGTGGATTCAGTGTCGTCGCGCGGGCCATAGAATTGCGACATCCCCATGCATCCGAGGCCCAGTTCCGACACCACCAGCCCCTGGCTCCCGAGTTTTCGCTTTTTCATAGACCAAACTCCTCATGAATCGTTCTGCGCGGTACTTGACACGATGGTTATATTTGGGCCCGAGAGGTCAAGACAACATATGAAGCGGGTTTTACGGCGTGTATTGAATGAATCGCCCAACGACGGCGCGCAGACGGCGAACGGTTTGCCGAGCGACGGCGGCTTGCTGGACGCCTACTCGGAGGCGGTCGCGAGTGCGGCCCAACGGGTAAGCCCTTCGGTCGTAAATATCGAGGTTTTTCGGCAAAAGGGTGCGAGTGAGGCGCCCGCGGGCACGGGCACGGGCTTCGTGTTCACGCCCGACGGCTTCGTCCTGACCAACAGCCACGTGGTCGCGCATGCGCATCGTATCAGCGTGACCTTGCTCGACGGGCGGCGCGCGGAAGGCGCGCTCGTCGGGTCGGACCCGCACAGTGATCTTGCGGTCGTGCGAATCGGCGCCTCCGCGCTGGCCGCGGCGGCGCTCGGCGACTCGGCGAGACTCCGCGTCGGGCAACTCGCGATCGCGATCGGAAGTCCGTACGGCTTTCAATGCACGGTCACCGCGGGAGTCGTGAGCGCGCTCGGACGCTCGCTAAGGTCGCAGTCGGGCCGGCTAATCGACGATGTGATTCAAACCGACGCCGCGCTGAATCCCGGCAATTCCGGGGGACCGCTGGTGAACTCGCGAGGCGAGGTGATCGGTGTCAACACCGCGGTAATTCTGCCGGCGCAGGGGATCTGCTTTGCGATCGGAATCAACACCGCGAAGTACGTGGCGGCGCGCCTCATCCGCGACGGCAAAATCGTGCGCGCGTACGTCGGCGTCGCAGGGATGACCGCGCCGCTCCATCGGCGAGTTGTCCGCTTCTTTCATCTGCCCCGGGAGACCGGCGTGATGGTGACCTCGGTCGAGCCCGGAAGTCCCGCGGACAAGGCGGGAGTGACGCCACGCGATATCATCGTCGCTTATGGCGACAGCCCGGTCGGCGCGGTGGACGATCTGCATCGATTCCTGTCCGAAGAGCAGGTCGGCGCGAGAGCCGAACTGACGGTGATACGGGGAACGGAACGGCTGCGGCTGGAAATCGTGCCGTCTAAGTCGATGTAGCGATACGACGATCCGATTTGTCCTTGACACTATTCTTCTCGATCTGAACCCATCTCTTGCCGCATTGTTATCTTGGACAAGCGGAGGGGATGGGTTATAAGCGGGTTCAGCCACCCTCGATGCGGCATCTCGCAGCAAAGCATGTACATGTCACTATTGGCGGCAACTGCCGACAGATTCGGAACGGACAGATCGAGCACAACAGTCCGGACGATGCTTCTCATACTTCTGCCGCTCTGTCTGATTTCCTCCGTGGCGGGGCGAGCACTCGCACAGGAACCTGTCGGATCGGTTACGGAGCTTGAGGGCCCTGCCAGGCTTTTTCGCGGGAAGCAGGAGCTCAACGTGGTGATCAAAATGGCGGTAATCGCGCGTGACAGGCTGCAGACTATGTCCAAGTCTCACCTCACCGTGACGCTGCGCGGCGGAAGCCAGCTCATGCTGGCAGAGTCGAGCACCATGGTGATCGATGACGTGGCAGCCGACGCTCGCGCTAATTCAACCATCAGCTTGATGCTTGGCCACCTCAGAGCGGTGGTTTATCCCACTATGGGTGCTACTGGCAATTTTGAGGTGCACACTCCGAACGCTGTTGTGGGAGTGCGCGGGACCGAATTCGAAACGGCCTATATCGAAGGCAAACCGTGCCCGGGATTTCCGACCTGTTTGCGGTATACCGAAGTTGACGTTTACAAGGGCGTGGTCGAAGTTCGCAACCCGACCAATCCAAAGGCGCCGCCAGTCCGCGTCACGCAGGGTTATGAAACCACGGTTCCGTGCGAGTTGGCGCCGAGTTCGGCCGCCCCATTGGGAATGAACGAGCTTGAGACACCTGGCTACCGCTAGACGCTTGCGGCCGCTGAGGACATCTCCACGTGTCCTCACGGCTTCATCTGGTCCGCAGCGATTCCAGGTCCTGCTTGCGGCGATTTTTGCCTTGGCTGTCGGAGGCGCAGCGCCGGCGAGCGCCGATTCGGGCTTTTTTACCCTGATGAGTCCCGAACATTTGAGTCTGGCATTGTTCGTCAGCGGTTACGGCAGCGACAAGTACGGAACTACTCACGAAGGGTTCGAGCTGGAGCAAAGCGTAACCAGTCAGGTTAGTTTGGTCGCACGAGCTGTCGCATACCACGTTTACCAAGGAACCGGTTTCGACGATCCGATTCTTCCAGCGCCCAGAAGCAGCACGCGTAATTTCGGGCGCTTCCAGGGAGGGGTCGACATCGCGCCATTTCCAGGTGTTTCGCTTGTGTTGCTGGGCGGGGAGGACGTCGGTGACAGCCACGCTCCCGAAGTGGAGGGGGACTTCTCGAGCTGGATCCGGCCGCACAGCCTTCATCCGATAAATTTTTCGTTCAGCGCGAGCCACTATTACGAAAACGAGGTCACGAGCAGCAGGATTGATCTGCGCGCAATCGTGCTCTCGACAGCCCAGGTGATGCTTTTAGGAGGCGTCGGCGGAGCAATATGGGGCGGCGGTTCGGTTGGAAACGCTAAAGGACAGGGTGGGCCGGACTTCGGCATTTTCGTACGACGGTGGCACGCGAGTATCGACCTACAAGCTGGCTATGGAAGCGCGCACACCTACGGCTTGGTGAACTTTACCAGGCAGTTCCACTGGGACGAGTAGGTCGCCCGCGGTCTGTTACGGCTAAGAGTAAAAAGGCAGAAGGTGAGCGACTCATGTCCGCTGCGAGCATCTGAAGGGTTCAGAGGTCGAACTGCACCGCGCGCTTCGTCGATGACCCAAGTCTGGCCCGCAACCCAATTTACCCTTATTCTCTAAAATGCACAGAATCGAATATTCCTGAACGGGAGGCAAGGCCATGCGGCTCAAGGACAAAGTTGCCATCGTGACCGGCGCGGGTAGTGGAATCGGCCGAGCGACCTCCACAATCTTTGCCCGCGAAGGCGCCCTCCTCGTGCTCAACGATATCGACCGGCAGAGCCTGGATAAGGTCTCGGCTCAAATTGGTAGTGACAAGAACCGTGCGGTTGTGGGCGACGTCGCCAAGGAAGAGACCGCCCGCCGTCTGGCTGAGGAGGCGATGTCGGCGTTCGGGCGCATCGATGTGCTCGTGAACAATGCGGGTATCCACTTCCTCAAGGACGTGACCGAGATGAGCGTCGAGGAGTGGGATCGCCTGATGGATATCAATCTGAAGAGCATGTTCCTGTGCTGCAAACACGTCATTCCGCACATGTTGAAGCGAAAGAAGGGCGCCATCGTGAACCTGGCTTCCATCTCCTCTTTCATCGGCCAGGAGATGGAAGGCGCGAGCACCTTCGCCTACAACATCACCAAAGCCGGAGCACGCCAACTCACTACGTCCCTGGCCTCGCGCTACGCGCCGGATGGCATTCGAGTCAATTGCGTATGTCCCGGGAACGTCGAGACCAATATCCTGAAGCGGGCCACGCCCGAGGAAGCGGCCGAGTTCTGGCGCCAGGCGGCTTCTTGGGAACCCGTCGGGCGCAACGCACAACCGGAGGAGATCGCCAACGCGATCCTCTTTCTAGCCTCCGACGAAGCGTCGTTCGTGACCGGATGCCCGCTCCTGGTGGATGGAGGATACCTGTCGCGATAGTCACCCGTTTAACATTAGAAATTCTTGAGTTATTCTTGTCGGCATGAATCAGAAAACCGAAATCGCGGTCTTCGGCGGCGGATGCTTCTGGTGCACCGAAGCAGTCTTTGGACAACTGAAGGGCGTGGTGTCCGTCATGCCGGGGTATGCGGGAGGCACGATCGCGAATCCGACCTACGAACAGGTATGCACCGGCCAGACCGGACATGCCGAAGTCACTCGAGTCGAATATGATCCTGCTCAGATCGCTTACCACGACCTGCTGGTGGTGTTTTTCGCGACTCACGATCCAACCTCGCTCAACCGGCAGGGAGCGGATGTCGGGACCGAATACCGTTCGGTCATCTTTTATACATCCGACGATCAGAGACGGGATACGGAAGCATTGATCGACGAGCTAAACAATTCCGATCCGGCAGGTAAGCGGATTGTGACCGAAGTGCTTCCGCTCAAGGCGTTTTACGAAGCCGAAGACTATCATCAGGAATACTATCGCAACAATTCGCTCGCGCCTTACTGCCAGATCGTCATCGATCCGAAACTACGGAAACTGCATAAACAATTCAGCGCGCTGCTCAAGTCATCGAATATTACCAAGTGAAGCGGGCCGTTAAGGTCGCGATAGCGATGCCCCAACAATGAGCGAGGAGGCCCACGCCGCGGCGGATGTCGTGCGCTGGATGCTCAAGGAGGGCAGGCACAATAGGTGAATCTGAGACAAACGATCCACCATTTTGCGCGCGAAATTATATATTGACTGACGTGGGATCGCGGTGCGAAAGTGTTAGCACCAAGCCGATAAGACCCTCACCCTATCCGGGCTCGAAACCGGTCGGTGCGATTTGCCGTTGCGGCGGCCGCGCTGCCGAAACGAGGGGCTGAGCCCTGTGAACGAAAATTCCGCCGTCGTCAACGAACTCAGAAGTGCCGCTGAGACAATCGCTCAGTCGGCAGTCGCCAGAGACTATACGCGGCGTCCCGCACTGCTCGCCAAATATGGAGAGCGGGGCAGGGCAATGTATCTCCAGGACACCCGGTTTCACCTGTCCTATTTAGCCGACGCGATCAGCTTTGGCCGCCCGTCCATATTCAAGGACTATCTCGAATGGGTGAGCGCAGTGCTTGCAGCGCGCGGCGTGGCACCTGAGGAATTGGTCGAAAACTTGAAGTGCGTGCGCGAGGCGCTCGTTGAGACGCTTTCGGGTGAGAGTCTGGCCGTGGTGCTCGAAGTCTTCGATGCGGGACTTGCCGGAGTCGGCGGCGCGGCAGGCGCGAGCGCGGATCAATCGGACCAGGCGCTGCCCGCGGACGGACTCGCGAAGCGCTACCTTGATTTTCTGCTGCGCGGCGAACGGCAGGCGGCGCTCGAGCTGGTGCAGGACGCCATCCGCTCCGGAACGGGCATCAGGGAAATCTGGCTGCGCGTGTTCCAGGACGCGCAAAGGGAGGTCGGCCGCCTGTGGCAGTCAAACAAAATAAGCATCGCTCAGGAGCACTACTGCACCGCCGCGACGCAGATGATTATGTCCCGTCTCTATAGTCATGTGTTTTCCGGGCCGCGCCGCGGGCGCGTCCTGATGACGGCGTGCGCTCCCGGCGAGATGCACGAGCTCGGGATGAGGATGGTTGCCGACTTCTTCGAGATGGACGGGTGGGACACCTATCATCTCGGCGCCAACATGCCGGCCGCGGCCCTGGCCGATTTCGTCGCGCAACGCCGGCCCGACCTGCTCGGGCTCTCCGCGACGATGACTTTTCATCTCGAACCGGTGGCCACGATGGTCCGCGCGCTGCGCGCAAAACAGGAAACCCGCGATGTGAGGATCCTGGTGGGCGGGCATGCTTTCAACCGCGAGCCCGAACTCTGGCGCGATATCGGTGCGGATGGGTATGCGCGCGACGCCGAGAGCGCGCTAACGGCCGCCGAGCGCGTGGCCGCCGCGGCGAAGGGTTGAGTGGGATGGAGGCGAGGCACCGCGCAGGAGTGCTGCTCCGATGCACCCCGGATGGAGTAGTCATTTCAATAGTCAATGACGGGATCGGCCTTTCGGGTTCTTTGAAAGCTGGCAAGCCATTCTACTCCTGCGCCTACGCTGACAATCAAGAACGGGCAAAGGCGCTGATTGGCGACTTGGGGAGCGCGGGCGCCGTTTACGAAATGCCAATTTCCGTTGATTTGAACGGTCGCCCGAGGTTGCTGACATTTTCCGGCGCCGCCGTGGGTGACGAACTGATATTGGTGGGCAGCGCCGTCGAAGGCTACGCGGGAGACATCTACGAAGACCTGATTCGCATCAACAACGAGGAAACCAACGACTTGCGCATGGCGCTGAAGAGCCTGGAGCAGCGCAGCCGGCACGCCGCGATCGTGGCGCATGATCTCCGCAATTCCATTGGCGCCATCGCGTCGAGCGTCGAAGTGTTGCTCGAAGACCGCGACACCCTGGAACCGGACCAACTGCAGTTCATCTCCATCATCGAGCGGACCAGCCGCGCGGCGCTCGCGCTGGTATCCGATCTGCTGGACCTCACGCTGATCGAAACGGGGCGGCTCGAGCTGAAGGTGAAATCGATCGATCTCGGTGCGCTGATCCACAAGAACGTGGAAACCAACCGGCTGCTGGCGCGCCGCAAGAACATCCGGATTGAAACCGAAATCGGCCCCGGCCTGCCGGCGGTGAACGCCGATCCCTCGCGCGTGGAACAGGTGCTCACGAATTTCATCAGCAATGCGATCAAGTATTCGGAGCCCGGCACCACCGTGACTGTGCGCGCATCCGCGGCCGGCGGCGAGGTCCTGGTGGAAGTTCGCGACCAGGGCCAGGGAATTCCGTCAGCGGAAATAGGGAAATTGTTTCGGTTTTACCAACAGACCAGCGTCCGGCCGACCGGCGGCGAGCAGAGCATCGGCCTTGGACTTGCGATCGCGCGCCAGATCGTCGAAGCCCACGGCGGCAAGGTTGGCGTGCAGTCCGAAGTAGGGCGGGGCTCGACCTTCCATTTCACGCTCCCGCGCACCGCGGCCGCGGCCCGTCTGAGGCGAATTCGACCGCCGGGAGGGGCGCGATGATCGTTGCCGTGTCGAGGTTCAAGGTCGGCGCTGTCGAGGCGGCTCGGCTGGAGGCGCGATTCCGATCTCGTCCGCGCCTGGTTGACGTTCACGACGGATTTCTGGGCCTCGAGGTCCTGCGCACGATCGGGCGCGAGCCGATCTTTATGCTGGTCACGCGATGGACCGACCGCGCGGCGCTGAAGCGCTACATGCGCTCGCCGGACTTTCGCGCGGTTCACCAGGGCAACGAGGAGGACGGGGCTGACTTTTCCATCTGCGAGGTAGTGACGGCCACTTAGCAGGACGCCGCAAGCGGCAAGCGTCGTTGGAGCCGGCGTGCCGTGCGCGGCCATGACTTCCAGGGTTCCGCGTCGTTTGCGTATCGGGATCATCTTTTGGGACAATTCAGGGCGGTCTCGCGCCGAACGGGCTTCGCGCGCCAACCAATCCGGCGAAAAGGGAGGAATGTTTGAAATGAAGTTACGAACTCGCAACCTGTTAAGTGTGGCGGCGGTGATGATGGCGATCGCATTGTGCGCGCCGTCCGCTCACGCGCAGGAGCATAAGATGACGGTGAGGGCCGGGTACCTCACGTGTCACGTCGCCAGCGGATGGGGTTTCATTTTCGGCTCCTCGCGCACCGTGAAATGCGCCTACACCCGGGACAAGGATTATACCGAGTACTACACCGGGTCGATTACCAAGTTCGGCGCCGACATCGGCTATCTTTCCTCCGCCGTTATGCTGTGGGCGGTGGTCGCGCCGACCACCAATCTGGGCGAGGGCGCACTGGCCGGCCATTACGGCGGCGCCACGGCGAGCGTCGCGCTCGGGGTCGGTGCAGGCGCCAACGTCCTGGTCGGGGGATTCAAGAAGTCGATTGCGCTGCAGCCGGTTTCGATCGAAGGTCAGAATGGCCTCAACGTCGCGGCCGGAGTCGCGCAATTGGCGCTGAAGTTCGACGAGAAGAAGCCGCCCAAGGAGTAGCGAGAGACCTCAGGAAGGCGGCGCGTGGCATCCGCGGCATCTGGTGAGATTCGTGTGAGGCTCGCGAGGTGAGAGCGATGGCTGAGCAATTCACGATCTGTGTGGGAACGGTCGGCGCCGGCGTGTGGTTCAGCCCCGACGGCGGCGATCATTGGCGGCGCAGCAAGATGGCGCTGCCGTTTCACGCCGAGCCCGGCGAGATCCAGATTCGCGCGCTGGCGCTTTCGCCGCACGACCCGCATCAGGTATACGCCGGCTCCGAGGCCGGCCTGTATCGAAGCGTGGACAACGGCGCGAGCTTTGAACTGGTGCCGTCGCCGATGGACGGGATGCAGATCTGGTCGGTCGCGGTTCATCCGCGCGACCCGGACGTCATCTATGCCGGCACCAAACCGCCCGCGGTGTTCCGCACGCTCGACGGCGGCAAGCGATGGGAGCGGCTTGCGATCCCGATCGCCGAGAAGTGCCTTGCCGGAGCGCCTAAGGTCACCAACGTCGTATTCGACCCGCGCGACCCGCGCACGATTTGGATGAGCGTCGAGATCGACGGCGTGTACCGCAGCCGCGACGGCGGCGAGTCCTGGAGCCATTGCCCGCCGCTGGGCGACAAGCCGCTCAACCAGGACATCCATGGCCTGGCGGTGAGGCTCGGCCGCCCGGCGGAGATTCTCGCCACCACGCCCGACGGCCTGTGGCGCAGCGCCGACGAAGGCGAGAGCTGGTCGCTGCACGGTTTTCCGCGCTTCGCCGAGCGCGACACGATCTCCTATTGCCGCGGCGTGGCGCTGAGGCCCGGAAATCCCGACGTCATGTTCGTCGCCAACGGCGATTTCATCCCGGGCAAGCGCGGCGCGATCCAGCGTACGACCGACGGCGGCGCGAGCTGGGAGAAATGCGCGCTCGAGGTGGAGCCGAACTCCACGATGTACTGGTTCGGCGTCAACTCCGCGAACCCCGACGTCGTGGTCGCCAACAGCCTGCACGGCTATGTCTATGCCAGCCGCGACGGCGGCGCCTCGTGGGAGAAGCTGCGGCGCGAGTTTGGCGAGATTCGCGCGCTCGCTTGGCTGCCGAATTGAAACGGGAAAATCGTGGAGGCGCGATGAGCGCACCGAGCCATCACTTCGTCGAGACCAATGGCATCCGGATGCACTACGTCGAGGCCGGCAAGGGGCCGCTGGTCATTCTGTGCCACGGGTTTCCGGAATCCTGGTATTCATGGCGGCATCAGATAGCGGCGCTCGCGGAAGCCGGTTTCCGCGTCGTCGCGCCCGACCAGCGCGGCTACGGCCAGACCGACCGCCCCGAGGCGGTCGAGGCATACAGCATCTTCCATCTGGCCGGCGATATCGTCGGGCTCGTGAACGCGCTTAAGGAGCGCTCGGCCGCGATCGTCGGGCACGACTGGGGCGCGCCCGTAGCCTGGTACTCGGCGCAGTTGCGCCCTGACCTCTTCCGCGCCGTGGGTTTGTTGAGCGTCCCTTACATTCCGCGCGGGCCGATGCGTCCGAGCGCGATTGTCAAGGCGGTCTTCGGCGACAAGATTTTCTACCAGGAATATTTCCAGCAGGAGGGTACGGCCGAGCGCGAGCTCGAGCGCGACGTGCGCGGGAGCCTGCTGGCGACTTTTCATTCGCTCTCGGGCGACGCCGCGCCGAACGAGCGATGGCGTTACGCGTTCGGCCGCGACGAAAAATTCCTCGATAGCGTGGTGGTGCCGCGCAAACTGCCGCCGTGGCTCAGCGAGGCGGACCTCGACTTCTTCGCGGGCGAGTTCAAGCGCACCGGATTTCGCGGCGGGCTCAACTGGTATCGCAACATCGATCGCGCCTGGGAGCTGACCGGGTTTCTCGACGGCGCGAGGCTGGGACAGCCGACGCTGTTCGTCGCCGGCGACCGGGACGCGGTGGTCGAATTCTACGCCGACGCGTACCAGACTCTGGAAATCAACGCGCCGAACCTGGCGAAGAAGGTCCTGCTCCCCGGCGCCGGCCACTGGATCCAGCAGGAGCGTCCAGCCGAGGTGAACCGGTTACTAATCGAGTTCCTGCGCTCGGTCTGAAGTGTGCGCTTCTCAAGCCTGCCAACATACCATCCGCTAACTTTCCATGGCGGCCGAGAAAGCTTCGCAAAATGTCAGGATGGACCGGTTTCACGAGATGTTCATCGCAGCCCGCCTCTTTGGACAAGCGCCGATGCGCTTCCTCTCCATACCCGCTCAATGCGACGATTAGCAGATCAGCGCGTTTGGTCTGGCCTCGCAACTTCCGCTCAGGGCTATTGGCTACGATCCAGACCGTTCCAACTGGCTTGCCCTGGTCATGAAAAGGTATGAGCATCGCCTCCACGAAGCGCGGATCAGTCAGAAGCGCTGGAAAACAGCGATCCGGCAGATGCATCAGTTGGGTGGCGTTCTGATCGACGCAGGCGCCGCAGGGAGTGGCGGCCGAACCTCGCCAAGAAGGTTCCGCTCGCCGGCGCGGGCCATTGGATCCAGCATGAGCGCCCCGCCGAAGTGAACCGGTAACTGATCGAATTTCTGCGCTAGGCCTGGACGGTCGGTGCGAGAGATAGTGGGCAGTGCCGGCGTTAGGGGATTCAGTCCATCGCTTCCGGCAGCTTCAGCACTATCCGAACTTCGGCGGGAAGACTGTCCCACAATTGTTGGAGGTAATTGCGCTTCTTGCGCCAGTCTCCGATCGCCTCCAGAAGTTGCTCGGCGGTAGGCATTTTAGTCAGTCGTATTGATCGGCCAAACTCGGTGGCCGCGCCAGGCAGCGAGGGCAGTTCATTGATCCCGGCGAATTTCCACGCATCACTGCGCAGACGTGTTCCCGTATCGGTCAGCGCGACAATGACCTTGCTTAGCCGATCAACGAACGTTTGGGCTTTTCGCGCGGAGAGTTCGAGGGCAACATAAGCCTCCAGATACGCAGCGGTTGCGTTAGGAATTCGCTCTCGCGCTTGAGGTCTCATCATGGTTTAGAAGGCACCTGGCTAAACGAGCTCTCTGTATAAAGAAGCGCATGGCCGGTGGCGCTTCACTGAAAGAGAAGGACCGGACCGTTCGAAGTCACACCGGGTTCGATGCTGTCGCGGCGTGGCGAAACGCAGAGCCTCGCTCAGGATGCGTGGTAATTGCCGCCGTTGGTCAGCGTGGGCCGGGACTGGCTCCAGTAGCCGAGCGGATGGGCTTCGGGCTCGTACCAAAAACGCGGAGCGCGCTGCCCACGTGGCGAACGAACCACCCG
The DNA here is from genome assembly GCA_963810495.1 of uncultured delta proteobacterium. Lineage (GTDB taxonomy): Bacteria > Desulfobacterota > Binatia > Binatales > Binataceae > JAKAVN01. The sequence continues at coordinate 93,692 of CAWENP010000027.1, read as the reverse complement.
AATGGCGGAAGACCAGGCTATATTGCGGCCAAACCAGTAGGAGGGAGGCACGAGGATGTCCGCGCAGAGTTGAGCGAGTAGCTGCGATCTTTCGGGCCGTGAATAGCAGGAGTTGCAGATTTTGATCCTGACGGCGATCACCCCTCGGTCGGGCATCGGGCCGCCTTCGGCCTCGAGGATGTGCACGTCACCGGAAACGGCGCCACAGGCATTGCATTTGAGCATGTCCCCCCCTTTCCAATCCTTGCCAGCGGAACGTTGGCCTGGAATCGGGCATAGGGGGTGAAGCATATAACGTGCCGCTCGCCCTGGTATCTCCAATCAGCCAATAGAGCGCCATGGTGTTCATCGCTCGAGCCGCCGTTGCGCGTGTGCACCACAGATCAGAGCCTGAGCGGCCGGTTTTAGCGCGATTTGATGAGCCGGTCAGCTCATAGAATCTTGGCGGTCACCGAGCGCGGGTCGCGCGTGCTCCAGCGGCCGGCCTCGATCTGGTGGAAAAATTCGTCGACCAGCGCGTTGAACAGCGCCGGCTCCTCCAGGTTGAGCGCATGCCCGGTCTTGGGCAGTACCGCGAGCCCCGCGGTCGCGATCGTCCGCTTCATCAGCACCGACGCCTCGATGCACGGGTCGTCCTCGTCGCCGGTCATCACTAGCGCCGGTAAGGTTATCTTCTTCATTTCGTCGACCAGGTCGAAGAGCGAGGGGCGCTGCTTCTGCACGCCGCGGAGCGTGTTGGCCGAGCCGAGTGCCGAGTGCTCGGCCATCTGCGCGGCGAACTCATGCCATCCGCGCGGGTCCTTGTTCTGTAGTTGCACGCGTGTCTTGCCCAGCGCGTAGCGCTTGGCGCCCTCGGCCATCCCGATACGATCGAACATCTCGGCCGCGTGCTCGGCTTCGTCCTGGAACTGCGCGCGCGTGCCCTTCTCGGCGCCGTAACCGCATCCGCCGATCACCAGCGAGCGCGCGCGGTCGCCGTAGCGCATCCCGAAGTGCAGCGCCGCGAACCCGCCCATCGAGACGCCTACCACGTGCGCCTTGTCGATCCGGAGTCCGTCGAGCACGGCGCGGATGTCGTCGCAGGCGCGCGCCTGAGAGTACTTCGCAACCTCGGCGGGAACGTCCGAGGGCGGATAGCCGCGCGCGTTGTAGGCGACGCATCGGTAGCGGCGCGAGAAATGGCGCATCTGCGGCTCGTAGCTGCGATAGTCGCCGGCGAACTCGTGGACGAAGACGATCGGGATGCCCTCGCCGGCCTCTTCGTAGTAGAGCTTCACGCCATCGTCGGTGGTCACGTGGGGCATCGCGACATCTCCTGAGCTGTTTTCACGGGACTATTTTCAACTGACCTGTTTTCAACGGATCTGTTTTCAACTTCCAATTCCGCCGCGACGGCGCGCGGTCTCGGAATTAGCGAGCGAAGAATCCGCCCTTGGATATTTGACTGCTGCGAATGGCATAGAGATGACGAATCCGCCAATAACGGCATTTAAAGCTAATTGCTCTGATGATAAGAGGAGGAGAGTGCACCATTTTCGAAAGCGAGCATAATTCTTCTGATGCCCCTAATAGGTTTCAGATTTGAAATCTAAACCTCTTTTCGATCCTTCGACAATGTTGAACGGGGATAACCTTTTTGTGCAGGTACTTGATCGGTTTAGTCAATGCGGAACTCCGCGATAAACGTCCGTTAGCAAAAAATGCCTTCGAAAGGATTCGCAGTCAGCTTTCACGAATTAAACCGCGATAGCTTTCACGCCAGGATCATTTCTTGAGAGCCTGTTTCAAAATATTTTTGTCGAACAACGCGGGATTTTGCAGAAAATCGTCGAGAGTATTCATAGACGAGAAGTTTGCAATTTTGTAAGTCCCGCCTTCGCGCAATACATAGGAATAGCTCAAAGCTTGCGGCATCCATTTGTCTCCCGAGCCCCGCGCCTGAAATACGAGGAAGATGGGGTCGGCGTTAAGTACGAATTTGACATTGGCCATCATCGCCGAAATCAATCCTGCCGTTTCATAGTTCGAAGCCGGGGACGCGCTTGCCTGTGATCGTTGCTTTGCCTGCTCTCGTTTTTCCGTTGCGGCGAGCCACTGACTTATGGTTTCTCGGCTCCGCGGAGTGAAATCGCTGGCGAAAGATTTGTCTTTGCCGCTTCGTATAGCGAAGGCTGCGTTCCGTAGAAACTTCAGCAAGGGAGTGGGCGCCTTTATCTTCTCGTCGCCGATTGGGAAGTCCATCGGCGCTCCGTCAAATTCAAAGAACGCCGGATGCGCACCCGCATTGCCTGGTCCGGCAAGCGGAATCGGATACTGATAATCCACGTTGATATTCGAAATCGGTTTGTACACAGCCGGATCCGTTCTTGCCGCGACGAAGGCGTTTAGAATCAGCGGCTCGACCGGCGAGTTACTGCTGACTGCGCTCAGCCTCAGTTGGTTTTTCTGATCGAGCCCGATGTAGAAGGCATTGCGCTGGATTCCAGCTCTCGTGGGCGCATCCCAGATGAACATGGTTTCCGATCCAACCAGCACTTCCGCGACAACAGTTAGCTTGTCGAAATCGAAATTGCTTCTCGCCACCTTTATCCAACTGTCGGTGCTGTTGTCGGCCAAGGCCACGGTAACTTGACTAAGCCGTTTCATTTGATCTGGCGATGTCCACACGCTCGCGAACTTCGCCGCGTCATCTTTGCGGATTGCATCCACCGCCGTCGCGAACATCGTTTGCGCGTTGTCCATTGGGCCTGCGGCAAACTTTTCGAACGGGACGTTGTAACTCTTCGTCTCCAACTTCAGGTAAAGGCGGCAATGCGTCGGTTGACCATCGAGCTCCACCGGAATCGGAACGCTGACACCGCCGAATTCCTGGCCCAATACGATGCCGGGCGCGACAACAAGCAAGCAGCCTGCGACAAAGCCCGCGCTCAACCGAGCCATCTTCAACTTGAGTAAAACACTGAGCATCAGAATCTTCCCTCAGAAATCTTAACCCTAAGGTGCAGGGTTTAACCCCGCCCAAGGAAGTGTGAACCGGGATTTCCGTATATGGACCCGAGAAACCACACGATCGCACACAGGATCGCGAATAGCAGCAGATTCGGAAGCTGCAATCCGACCATCCCCAGCAGGGCGTTGGCGAAGATCGTGGCCCCGGTGATTCCGCCGATACCATCGAACAAGTAGGCCCACACCAGGCACCAGGCCGATATCCCGCCGGCGGTCGCGCCCAGGCCCATCACCGTGTAAGCGTACATCGAACCGGTCGAGGTCGAACGCCGCGCGAACTGGTTCAAGTTGAGTGCGACGAACAGCAGCATCACGGTGCCGAAGAGATACGCAAGCCAGCTTGCGTTGCCGGCGTTGCTGTACATCAGCGGGATGATGAGCGCGCCGGTCATCGTGGGAGAGATGAGCGCGATCGCGATCGCGGTTATCTCGGTGAAATTGAGGCATCCGGCTCTGAGCGAGCTCTTCGCCTGTTTCTCCATCGAGTCTGGGCTGTCTGGCTTTGCTGACATCGCTGACCGCTCTTGCGCCCCTGCCCCTAAAAGGAGGGAACGCGGCGCGGGAGACGAGAAATAATCAAATCTCGCGGCTCTCTGGAAGCGTCGGACGAAGTCCGAGGCGAATTCTCACGTTTGTAATTAGCCCGTGCTTGATGCAAGCCTTACGCGGGATTCAAGATTTGAATCGCAGCCCAAATGAAACTCTAACCAAAACGAAAGTCTAACTAACTGCAAGCAGCCACTCTTTTCACATCGGAGTTCATATGCCCGCCATTACCACCAAGGACGGCATCGAGATCTTCTACAAGGACTGGGGTTCGGGCCAGCCGATCGTGTTCAGCCATGGGTGGCCCCTGTCGGCCGATGATTGGGACGCGCAGTTGCTGTTCTTCCTGCATCATGGCTATCGCGTTATCGCCCATGACCGCCGTGGCCATGGTCGCTCGACGCAGACCGCCGACGGCCACGATATGGACCACTATGCGGACGACCTGGCGGCTCTGACGGCGCATCTCGACCTAAAAAACGCCATCCATGTCGGCCATTCCACCGGCGGCGGCGAGGTGGCGCACTATTTGGGACGGCATGGCGAAAGCCGGGTGGCCAAGGCAGCGCTGATCAGCGCGGTGCCGCCGCTCATGGTGAAGACGGCGGCCAATCCGCTCGGCCTTCCCAAGAAGGTGTTCGATGACCTGCAGGCACAACTCGCCGCCAATCGTTCGCAATTCTATCGCGACGTGCCGGCGGGGCCTTTCTACGGCTACAACCGGCCGGGCGCGAAAGCCTCGGAAGCAATCATTCAAAACTGGTGGCGTCAGGGCATGATGGGCGGAGCGAAGGCACACTATGATGGCATCGTGGCCTTCTCACAGACCGATTTCACCGACGATCTCAAGAAGATCACGGTACAGGTGCTGGTAATGCATGGGGACGACGACCAGATCGTGCCCTATGTCGCCGCTGGGCCGCTGTCCGCTAAGCTGCTGAAGAACGGAACCCTGAAAACCTACAAGGGCTTCCCGCACGGCATGCCTACTACGGAAGCGGACACGATCAATTCCGACCTGTTGGCGTTCATCAAAAGCTAGCCCCCGGCGGCATCAGAAAATCCCAGGTGCGGTCTGGGAGTGGCTGTGGATTCACTGACGACGTGATCGACTACCGCCTCGCGTTCTTGACGAAAAATCAGTGTCCGCCTTTTTACGGGCCTCAAACCGCACAGCGACACTCTCAAGGAGTTCCCCTACCTAGGCACGCCGCATCAAAAACGCTGAGCCACTTGAACGAATCGGGTTTCCAAGCCGCCGAACGGTTGTCCTTATCAAGACGGCTGGATATTAGACAAGGATGAGTTTCGACCTCGCAGTGTGGTATACGCGATGCTGCTCCTACGGGTCAGCAGGCGGCAGAGATATACGGAAATCTGTGCGACCAGAAGCCAGTGGAGATTTCCGCGAACCCCGCAGTGGACGCCTTCTACCACGAGCTCATCGCAAAGTGGCAGGAAATCGACACTGTCCCTAAGGAATTTGTCGACGATCTGGATCGCTGCCCGTGGTCTTGCGCACTTGACCATACTCCCGTGTGCGTAATTATGTCGTGCGTTTGGTCGAGGGCCGCAACGGTCGCGGTATTCGTAGCAGAGTTGGCGGCTAAACATGGACTTGTTTTGTTCGATCCGCAAAGCGGTACGGTAATATTGCCGCCTCACATGAATCCGCCGGAGTAATTCAGTATTCGCTGCAGAAACGGAGTCGTTATGAAATGCAAAGCGATCGTGGTGCATCAGATCGGCGGTCCGGAGGTCCTGCACTACGAGGACGTCGAAGTCCCCGCGCCCGGGCCGGGGCAGGCGCTCGTGCGCCATCGCGCGATCGGCCTTAACTTCGTCGATATCTACGTTCGTTCCGGTGTCTATCCGCCGCCGTCGCTGCCATATACGCCCGGCACCGAGGGCGCTGGCGTGGTCGAGGCGGTTGGCCCGAACGTGAGCGAGGTCCGCGTCGGCGACCGGGTCGCATACGTGGGCGGCCCGCTCGGCTCGTATTCGGAGGCGCGGGTGATTCCGTCGCGCTTCCTGGTCAAGTTGCCCGACAAGATCGACGAGGCGACCGCGGCGGCCGCGATGCTCAAGGGACTAACCGCCGAATACCTGATCCATTCGACTTATGCGGTAAAACCCGGCGACACGATCCTGTTGCATGCCGCTGCGGGCGGCACGGGCCTGATCCTCTCGCAATGGGCGAAGCATCACGGCGCGACCGTGATCGGTACCGTCGGCAGCGACGAGAAGGCCAAGCTCGCCGCGGCCCACGGCTGCGCTCACACGATCAACTATTCGCGCGAGGATTTCGTCGCGCGCGTCAAGGAAATCACCGACGGAAAAAATGTCGCCGTGGTCTACGACTCGGTGGGGCAGACGACTTTCATGAAATCGCTCGATTGCCTGCGGCCGCGCGGCCTGATGGTCAGCTTCGGACAGTCCTCGGGCGTCGTGCCGCCGTTCAGCATCAACATCCTGAGCGGCAAGGGCTCGCTCTACGTCACGCGTCCGACGCTCGCCACCTACATCGGCGCGGCGCGAGGACCTGGAGGCGGCGGCTCGGCGACTGTTCGACGTGTTGGCGAGCGGGGCGGTGCGATGCGAGGTCAAGCGGACGTTCAAGCTCGCCGACGCGGCCGAGGCCCATCGCGCGCTTGGCCAGCGCGAGACCACTGGCTCGAGCATTTTGCTCCCGTAGCCGTCCGCTGTAAGGTTGACCGGAGAAGGCAGGGGACCTTTAATCGCGACATGACTGGAATCGTTTCATACGGATCGTACATCCCGTACCGCCGCCTCAAGCGCGCGGCTATCGCCGAAGTGCTTGGCGTCGCCGCGGCCAAGGGCGAGCGTTCGGTCGCAAGCTTCGATGAGGACAGCGTCTCGATGGCGGCCGAGGCGGCGCGCGATGCGCTGCGCGCGGTCGGCGCGGACAAGGTGCGGACGCTGCTCTTCGCCACCTCGACGCCGCCCTACGCGGAGAAGCTCAATGCCGCGATCGTCGGCGCGGCCGCGCAATTGCCGGCGGAGAGCCGCGCGGCCGATTTGACCGGCTCGGTACGCGCCGGGCTTTCAGCGTTGCTGCAGGCGGCCGACGCGGCGGGCAGCGGCGGATTGGCGCTCGCCGCGATGTCCGATTGCCGGTTGGGCGCGCCCGAGGGCCGTCTCGAACAGGCTGGCGGCGACGGCGCAGCCGCGTTCGTGATGGGCAGCGGCGACGCCGTGATCGCGGAAATCGTTGCCAGCGCCTCGTTCACGCGTGAGTTTCTCGACACCTGGCGGATGCCCGAGGAGCGTTTCGGCCATTCATGGGAGGAGCGTTTTGCGCTCACCCAGGCCTACGTGCCGCTGCTGGGCAAGGCGATTCAGTCCGTGCTGGAAAAGGCCGGCGTGGCTCCGGCGGCGCTCGCGCGCGTGATCCTCGATTCGCCCAACCCGCGCGCGGCCGAAGAGATCGTCCGCGGGATGAAGCTCGACCCGGCGAAGCTCGCCGATACGCTCGCGCTAACTGTCGGGCAGACCGGCGCCGCGCATGCGGGCCTGCTGCTGACGGCCGCGCTGCCGTCGCTCAAGCCGGGGGACCTGGTGTTGATGGCCGCGGTGGCGGACGGCGCCGACGCGATCGTATTGCGCGTCACGCCGGCGGCGGCGAAATTTCGCCCGGCGCATTCGGTTGGCCGCATGATCGAATCCAAAGGCGACGTCAGCTACGGCAATTACCTGAAGTGGCGGCAAATCCTGCCCACCGAGCCGCCGCGGCGGCCTGACCCGGAGCGTCCGGCGGCGCCGCCGATGATGCGCTCGGAGAAGTGGAAGTTCGGGCTAATCGGATCGCGATGCACCGCGTGCGGGACGCCGCAGCTTCCGCCGCAACTGGTATGTGTTAAATGCCAGGCGCGCGGTAAGATGGAGCCGTACGCATTTGCCGACCGCACCGGGCGAATCGCGACCTACGCCGTGGACCGCCTTGCCTACTCGCTCAATCCGCCAACCGTCAACGCGGTGGTCGATTACGAGGGCGGCGGGCGGTTCCTGTGCGAGATGACGGATTGCGAACCCGATCGCGTCGCGATCGGTGACGAAGTGGAAATGACTTTTCGCCGGCTCTTTACCGCCGACGGCGTGCATAACTATTTCTGGAAGGCGCGGCCCAAGCGCTAGGTACCAGGAGGCTTCGATGGCAAGCAAAGGAATCAGGGATCGCGTCGCGATCATCGGGATGGGGTGCACCAAGTTCGGCGAGCACTGGGACAAGGGCGCCGAGGACCTGCTGGTCGATGCCGCCTACCAGGCCTACGAATCGGCGGGTATCGGTCCCGACGACGTCGACGCGTACTGGCTCGGCACGATGGGCTCGGGAATTTCAGGGCTCACGCTCTCGGAGCCGCTGAAGATTCAATACAAGCCGGTGACCCGCGTCGAGAACATGTGCGCCACCGGATCCGAGGCGCTGCGGCAGGCCTGCTATGCGGTCGCGTGCGGCGCGTTCGATGTGGCGATGGCGATCGGCGTCGAGAAGCTCAAGGACTCGGGCTTCTCGGGATTGGTCGTGACCAATCCGCCCAACGACGGGACTCCCGCGAGCATGACGCCGCCGGCGCTGTTCTCGCTCCTCGCGCCCGCCTACTTCAAGAAATACGGACTAGACCCGGACAAGGGCAAGGACGTGCTCTCGCGCATTGCCTGGAAGAACCATCGCAACGGCGCGCGCAATCCCAAGGCGCAGTTCCAGAAGGAAGTGCCGATCGAGACGATTAAGAACTCGCCCAAGATTGCCGACCCGCTCGGCATCATGGATTGCTCCGGCGTCTCCGACGGATCGGCCGCCGCGATCGTGGTCCGCGCCGAGGACGCGCACAAGTACTGCAAAAATCCGATCTACATCAAGGCGCTGTCGTTCGTGGCCGGCCCGGCCGAGGGTCCGCTCTCGCAGGAATACGACTTCACCTCGTTTCCCGAGGTCGTCGCCTCCGCGCGTGACGCCTACGCGCAGGCCGGCATCACCAACGCGCGCGAGCAGATAAGTCTCGCCGAGGTCCACGACTGCTTCACCCCGACCGAGCTCGTGCTGTGCGAGGACCTCGGATTCAGTCCACGCGGCACGGCATGGCAGGACGTGATGGAAGGCTTCTTCGATCTCGAAGGGCGGCTGCCGGTCAATCCCGATGGCGGGCTCAAGTCGTTCGGCCATCCGATTGGCGCATCGGGGCTGCGCATGATGTACGAGATGTGGCTGCAGCTTCGCGGCGAGGCGGCGCAGCGTCAGGTCAAGAATCCGAAGCTCGGGTTGACGCATAACCTGGGCGGTCAGCCGGGCCGCTGCGTGAGCTTCGTGTCGGTGGTCGGTAATTCGGCGGGTTAGGCGGTTGCCGCCCGGCGCGCCGGTCGCGCCGGGCCAGATTCTGTTTCCAGTCGAAGCCCGTGGGACGTCGGCTCTTTTACGCCGCGCGGAGGCGAACCCGCCGGTTGCCAAAGCTGGCCACGACCTCGAGTTCGCCGCCGAGCGCGGCCACATACCGCTGCAACGTGGACAGGCGGTAGTCCGAGCGGCCTTCAAGCCGCGATATCTCCGACTGAGCCTTCTTCAGAGCCTCCGCCAATTCCTCCTGCGTCTTGCCGGCGGCCTCACGGAGTTCCTTCAGGTCCATTTCGAGCAGTTCGTCTTCTACAGCGCGGTCAATCTCTTCCAGCTTCTGTGGCGAGAACTTCTGCGCCCTGATTTCACGCCACGGTTTGGTCTTCATCTTCCCTTCTCCTTTTTCTCCAGGTCGTTCAGGTACTCGGTCCAGATTTGCTCCGCGTGCGGCACGAAGGTTTCATAGAACCGCTCATCCCCGGTCTTGTCTCCACCCAAGAGCAACACGGCCCGCCGCAACGGGTCGAACGCGAAAAAAACTCGCAACGGATGCCCGCGCGATTGAACTCTCAGTTCACGGAGCGGGGCGACCCCTTGATGTCACTGGTATAGGGAAAACCGAGCGACACGCCCTTTTCCTCCAAAAGACCAACCACGCGAGCGACCGCCTCGGCGTCCTTCTCGGCCAGTGTCAGGAACCAAGCCTCAAACTCCTGGCTTCCCTCAACTTCGACCATTGGAGTCCGTCCTGGTTGAATATGCTCTCGACAGCATTATGCTGTCAAGCGCATTGAGCACACTTCTGGCAGTTCCGGTTTACCGCCGAAGCGAGGCGCCAAAGCCGTACTCTGCATAATACCGCTCAAATTGGCCCTGCTTTGCGATTGTGCGACAGCCGGGTGGCGGCTCCGCCACATTAGCTTAATAAAGCGAAGCTAAAGAGCTTGATTTCGATTAAGGAATCAATCGGCACACTAAGTGCTTCTTTAGCCGTCGAGGACGAGGTTTGGCAGTCGGCGGATAGCCCGCCCCACTTGCCCAACTCCGGGGAATATACCGATGCTCAGCTACGCTACCGAGAACCGCGAAACCCACGACGCAATTGAACGTTACGTGATAGCGGCCATTATCGACGCCCGCGAAGTATACACCGACCAGAAGTGGCTCGCCTGGGCCGATCACTGGATAGCCGGCCGCGACCGCAGCTTCGCGTCGGCCCGGACCGCGCATCGGACGGCCCGTCAGGCCTGCGACCGTGAATCGGCGGAGATGGCCGATTGCGCGCGGGACTGCCTGGAGAGCGGCGAGGCGGACTTTGGCCCTTGGGAGACGCCGGCCGAGCTGGCCGCCTGGGCGGCAGGGCTTGCCCTGGTCACGGCGCCTGTGGCGCCTGACCTGACCGCCGGGATTCGGCGGATGGAGTTCGCGCTGCGGACGAGACTCGCGAGCATGCGGACGGCCCAAAATGTGAGGTCAGATGCGAGGTCGACACGTCCATCGCTGGCCGGCCGCGCGGTCGCGCTCGCCCGGCGCGCGGCTTCGATGCTGCTGCCGTCGGAAGTTCCGCAGACTGCGCGGCTATAGTCGCGCAGATAAAAGTGAGATCGATCGTCGCGGCCGCGACGAAAAAAACCCGCGGGCGCGAACCGCGACGAAGCGCTCAAGATGCATTTTGTAATCTCATTTTGTAACTTGATTTTGTAACCTGGGAAACTGAGTAGTGCTCTCGTCGATCGTTGCGCGAGACGCCGCGCGCAAAGCGCCTTGACATCGACACCATCGGAGCATAGAAGCAATCGCAACCGGCTAGTACCCCGCACTTAAGCCCGCAGGCTTCGCGAGCTTCTCTGTCCGAGCGCTTCCGGCGAATAATAGAGGAGGGCACACGTTAGATGCCCGCAAAGCTGTACGTAGGGAACTTGGCCTTTTCCGTGACCAACGAGGATTTGGAAGCGCTGTTCGGACAGATCGGCAAGGTCGACAATGTCGCCGTCGTAACCGACAAGTTCTCCGGTCAATCGCGCGGCTTCGGCTTCGTGCAGATGGCTGATTCCAACGAAGCGGCGCGCGCGATCTCGGAGCTCAACGGCACTGAGCTCAAGGGACGCAGCATCAAGGTGAACGAGGCGCGCGAGCAAGGGCCTCGTCCCGGTGGGGGCGGCGGTGGCGATCGCGATCGTGGCGGGCGCGGCGGCCGTGGTGGCGGCGGCGGTGGTGGTGGCGGCCGGCGCTGGTAGCAGTCCAAGTATCGACATTAAATCCGGCGGGCGAGGGCGTCCGCCGGGGCTTTGAACGCCGCCGCGCCGCGCCGGGTTGCGAGGCGACCCGCGCGGCACGGCCGCGAATGCGTTACGCACTCCAGTCAGAGCGTCGTCAGAATTTCCGGCAAAATCTAAGTCGATGACCGTTGCGCGAATGCACGTCGCTGGCGGGCGAGGCGTTCTCGCTTGCGCGCGAGGCACCGTCTTTTTTCGCGCCCGCTGACGATGCCTGCGTCCAGCGCTTCAGCGTTCGTCGAGTCGTCCATGTCAACGGGCTTGCTGATGTAGTCGTCCATCCCGGCGGCCTGGCACTTCTCACGCGCGCCGCTCAGCGCATGCGCGGTCATCGCGATGACGATGGTCCGATGCGCCGAGGCGGCTTCGCGCCGGCGAATCTTAGAACAGGATCAGCGGCTTGATGATCCCGTCGAGCTTGCGCTCCATCATCTCGAACGCCCGTTCCAACTCGTCGAAGCGAAAGGTGTGCGTGGTAAGGCGCGTCGGGTCGACCCGGCCGCCCTGGAGCAGGCGCAACAGCCGCTCCATCCGCAGCCGCCCGCCCGGGCATAGCCCCGTGCGAATCGTCTTCTCCGCCATCCCCACACCCCATTCCATCCGCGGAATGTGCACGAACTCGCCCTTGCCATGATAGCCGGCGTTGGAGATGGTGCCACCTGGCTTGGTGACCCGGATCGCGTTCTGAAAGGAGAGATCGCCGCCCAGCGCCTCGATTGCCGAGTCGGCGCCCTCGCCGCCGGTCAAATCCGTGATGCGTGCGACGGCGTCTTCCCTTTCGAAGTCGACGGTTACATCCGCGCCATACGAGCGCGCGAGTTCCTGGCGGCGCGGCACCGAGTCGACACCGATGATCAGGCCCGCGCCGAGCATCCGCGCTCCCGCCACCGCCATCAGACCGACCGGGCCAAGCGCGAACACCGCGACCGTGCCGCCGGGAGGGATGTTGGCGTTCTCGGCCGCCATCAGTCCGGTCGAGATCATGTCGCAGCAGTAGACCGCCGAGTCGTCGGCGACGGCGGCCGGGATGTGCGCCATGTTGGCGTCGGCCTCGTTGACGTGGAAGTACTCGGCGAACACGCCATCCTTGATGTTGGCGAATTTCCATCCGCCCAGCGCGCCGCCGGATTGCGAGGAGTGTCCGGCCTGCGAGGCTGCGTCGCCCCACTCGGGCGTAATCGCGCCGACCAGGACGTGATCGCCCGGCTTGAAGCGTTTGACCGCGGCGCCGACCTGATGGACCCTGCCGACCGCCTCGTGGCCCAGGGTGAGATTGTCGCGCGGCCCGATCGCGCCATTGACCGTGTGCACGTCGGAGGTGCAGATGAGGGCCTTGGTGGTCTTGACGATGGCGTCGGTGGGGCCGGGAGTGGGAATCGGTTTATCTGCGAATCCGACCTTGCCGATTCCTTTCATCACGAAGGCTCGCATCGCGGTTGACCTCCATACGCATTGCAGTCACGCAAGCACAGTCATGGCGCGCACGTATGCCATGTCAAATGCGCGCGTCAGGTATGCAATGTCAAGGACGAATTTGGATGCGATGCGAGCCGGCGCGTGACGCGCGCCACGGGATCCCTAAAGCCGGTATTCTTACCGCCGCGGATGCGTCGAGCGCCGCGCTCAGGAAGCGCGCCAGGGCGGCTCGCTCTTGCCGCCGGCGATGGTGCGCAGGTGCGAGCGCCGCGCCGCGTCGACGTTCAGCGCGGCGCCGGACCCGCGGCGTCCTGCGGCCTGGACCGGCGTAGCACTCGCACCGCCGCTCGCACGCAGCGGCGATTGCCAGCGCCGTCCCGAGGGCGCGGCGCGCGGTGCGCGGATTCGCGAACGATCGAAGGCGACCAGCATCAGCGCCGCAAACCAGCAGGTCACGATGACTGCGGCACTGGTATAAGCCGCCCCATAAAACCCGCCCAGGATCGAACCGGCTACCGCGCCCATCGCAAACACCGCAAAGTGCCACGGGGTTAACCATCTGCGGCCGTCGTGATTGACCTTCCGCGTTTTCATCTGGGACGTGCCCTTCAGCTTACCTGCCGATAATCCCATTGTCTCGCCCCGGCCCATTCGTGACAAGAGCTTTATCAACAAGTATCGTGCGCACGAACCATTTTGTCGCCCTGGCGACCGCGGCGCCTGCGGTCGGGATGGAGTGCGAGCCGGCGCGCCTCGCAACTCGGTTTCAACCGGCAGCCTTCGCGCGCTAAAGTTAACTCTCCGGAGAGAATTTTCGAATGCCGATGGACGAACGCTACGAGCCCAGGAAAATCGAGCCCTACTGGCAGGCCGAATGGGACCGCGCCGACCTCTACCTCACGCGCGAGGAACGCGATCGGCCAAAGTTCTACGTGCTCGAGATGTTTCCGTACCCGTCGGGCGACGGCCTCTCGGTCGGCCATCTGCACAACTACGTTCCTTGTGACGTGATTGGTCGCTACAAGCGGATGGCTGGTTACAGCGTGCTGCACGCGATGGGCTGGGACGCCTTCGGCCTGCCGGCCGAGAACGACGCTCTGCTCAAGGGGCTGCATCCCAAGGAGACCGTGCCGCGCTACGCGGCAAACTTCAAGCGACAGTTGAAGTTGGTCGGATGCGCCTACGACTGGACGCGCGAAATCAATTCCTCCAGCCCCGAGTACTATCGCTGGACGCAGTGGTTCTTCCTGCTGATGCTCAAGCGCGGGCTCGCCTTCCGGGCCATTAGCTCGCAATGGTGGTGCGAGAAGTGCCGCACCGTCCTGGCCAACGAGCAGGTGATCAACGGATGCTGCTGGCGGCACACCGACACGCCGGTCACCAAGAAGGACCTCGAGCAGTGGTTCTTCAGGATCACCGCCTACGCCGACCGCCTGCTCGACGACCTCGAGGGGATCGATTGGCCGGAGCCGATCAAGCTGATGCAGCGGAACTGGGTCGGGCGCTCCGAGGGTGCGGAACTCGCCTTCCCCGTGGAAGGCCATCCGGGCAAGGAGGTCCGCTTCTTCACCACCCGCCCCGACACGGTCTTCGGCGTATCGTTCATGGTGCTCGCGCCGGAGCATCCGCTGGTCGCCGAAGTCACCACGGCCCAGCAGCGCGCCGCCGTCGAGGAATACGTTGCGCAGGCGCGGCGCCAGAGCGAGATCGAACGGCTCTCGACGGTCAAGGAAAAGACCGGCGTCTTCACCGGCGCATACGCGCGCAACCTGTTCAACGGCAAGCTCGTGCCGATCTGGATCGCCGACTACGTCCTGATGGGCTACGGCACCGGCGCGATCATGGGCGCGCCCGGCGAGGATCAGCGCGACTACGAATTCGCGACCAAGTATGGCCTCGAGATTCCCCTAGTCACCGCGCCCGCCGACGGCAGCCCGCCGCCCGCCGGCCGCGCGTTCTCCGACTACGGCATCAATATCAACTCGTCCAGCGGCGATCTCAACCTCAACGGGATGAAGACCGCCGACGCGATCCGCGCCGTGTGCAAATACGCCGAGGAGCACGAGATCGGCCGCTCCACCGTCACCTACCGGATGCGCGACTGGCTCATCTCACGCCAGCGCTACTGGGGATGCCCGATCCCGATCGTCTACTGCCCGCGCGACGGTATCGTGCCGGTCCCCGAGGAGCAGCTCCCCGTCCTGCTGCCCGACATGAAGAACTATGAGCCCTCGGGCACCGGGCGGTCGCCGCTGGCCAATTCGCCCGAGTTCGTCAACACCATCTGCCCCAAGTGCGGCGGCCCAGCCGAGCGCGAGACCGACACGCTCGACGGCTTCGCCTGCTCGTCGTGGTACTTCCTGCGCTTCGCCTCGCCGCACTACGACCGCGGGCCGTTCGACCCCGCGATGGTGGATTACTGGCTGCCGGTCGACCTCTACGTCGGCGGCGCCGAACACGCCGTGATGCATCTGCTGTACGCGCGGATGTGGACCAAGGTGATGTTCGACGCGGGTCTGGTGAAGTTCAAGGAGCCGTTCGCGGTCCTTCGCAACCAGGGAATGATCTGGGCTGCCGACGGCCAGAAGATGTCCAAGAGCAAGGGCAACGTGGTCACGCCCGACGCGATGGTCGACAAATACGGCGCCGACGCGCTGCGGCTTTGGGAGCTCTTCATGGGACCGTTCGAGGAGCCGACCAACTGGAACGAGGAGGGCGTGTTCGGCACCGCGCGTTATCTCTCGCGCGTGTGGAACGCGATGCGCCGCTTCGTCGAGGCCGGAAACCCGGCCGGCAATCCCAGCGCCGAGACCACGCGCCGCGTCCACAAGACCATCAAGACCGTCACCGATCATATCGAGCGGCTGCGCTTCAACACCGCTCTCGCCACGCTGATGGATCAGCTCAACTACCTGACGAAGCTCGCGCCGGCGGACGCCGGCCGCTTCGCGTTCGAGAGCTACGTGGTGATGCTCGCGCCGATGGCCCCGCATATCGCCGAGGAGCTGTGGCGCGCGCTGGGGCATACGACCTCGGTCCATCTGGAGCCGTGGCCGAAGTTCTCCGAGGATCTTGCGCGCGACGAGATGGTCACGGTGGTGGTGCAGGTCAACGGCAAGGTGCGCGACCGCCTTCAGGTCGGCGCCGGGACGCCCGAAGAGGAAGTGCGTGGGATGGCGCTTAGGAGCGAGGCCGTCGCGCGCCACCTCGACGGCAAGCAGCCGAAGAAGATCATCTACGTCCCCGACAAGCTCGTCAGCATCGTCGCCTGATTTTTTCAATGACCCTCGCGCCGCGGCTTGGCCGCGACGATCATTTCTCTAAAGGAGCGAGCCGCGATGGCCGAGAGCGACATCCTCAAATTCGACCGCCGTCCCAATCACGTAGTGCTGACGCTGAACCGTCCCGAGAAACGCAACGCGCTTAATCGTGCGATGTTCGAGGCGCTCGACCACGCGCTCGCGACCATCGAGGCCGACAAAAGCATCCGTGCGATGGTGCTGCGCGGCGAAGGCTCGGCCTTTTCCTCGGGGGTCGATCTGCGTGAACTCGAGCAGATCGAGGCGAGCGGCGCGCGATGGGGCGTTACCCCGCAGGACGTCTTCCGGCGTCTCGAAGCGCTGCCGATCCCGACTATCGCGGCCGTGCAGGGCGCGACGCTGACCGGCGGACTGGTGCTGGCGCTGCTATGCGATCTGCGGGTCGCGGCGGAGAACGCGGGGTTGGGGATGACGCCGGCGCGAATCGGCCGCGTGCCTGACTATTTCATCTTCCGCAAGTTCATGGCGCTGGTCGGCCCGGCCCACACTGCGGAAATCATGTTCACCGCCGCGCCGCTCAGCGCCAAGCGCGCGTATGAGATCGGTTTGGTCGACCGTGTGGTGGTTGACGAGCGGCTCGCCACCGAAGCCGATGCGATGGCCGAGCGGATCGCGGCCAACGCGCCGCTCTCCTTGCGCGCCATGAAAGCCTCGATCCGGCGCTGCCTCAGCGATACCTATAACGCCGAGCACAAGGACCTCGACGCGATGCGCGCGGCGGTGTTGAGCAGCCGCGACGGCAAGGAGGGCGTGCGCGCCTTCCTGGAGAAGCGCAAGCCCGTGTGGTCGGGCGAGTAGAGCGTAAGCGCGCGGCGGCGGCGGCTCGGCCGCGTCGACCCTTGATGCGCGCGGCGCGGTCGTGCGATGCTCGGGCCGCAAACGCCCGGATCATCCGCAAGCTGAAGGAGTTTCCGCAAGCTCAAGGAGTCGCTCTCATGGCCGAGGATATTCTCAAGGTCGAACGCCATCCCAATTACGCCACCATCACGCTCAACCGCCCCGAGAAACGCAACTCGCTCAACGAGGCGCTGCTCGCGGCGATGGACAAGGCGTTCGCCGCGATCGAAGAGGACAAGGAAATCCGCGCCGTCATCCTGCGCGGCGCCGGCAAGAGCTTCTCCGCCGGACTCGATCTGGCCGAGGCCGATCGTCTCGAGGGCGGGCATACCCCGGTCAGCATCGAGCGCACTTTTCATCGCCTCGAACAGCTTCCGGTGCCGACCATCGCCGCCGTCCAGGGCGCCGCGCTGGCCGGCGGATGCGAACTCGCGCTGCATTGCGATCTGCGCGTCGCGGCCGAGGACGCGCGAATCGGGATGACCGTCGCGCGCGTGGGACTGGTGGTGCCGTACGATTTCATCCGCAAGCTGATCGAGATCATCGGCGCGGCCAACACCGCGCAAATCCTCTATACCGCCGAGGCGGTCACCGCTCCGCGCGCGCTCGCGATGGGGATGGTGCACGAGGTCGTGCCCAACGACAAGCTCGACGCGGCCGCGGTCGCGTGGGCCGAAAAAGTATCATCGAACGCGCCGCTCTCGCTGCGCACGATGAAGAAGAGCATGCGG
Source organism: uncultured delta proteobacterium (assembly GCA_963810495.1). Classification (GTDB taxonomy): domain Bacteria; phylum Desulfobacterota; class Binatia; order Binatales; family Binataceae; genus JAKAVN01. The sequence goes on along the minus strand of CAWENP010000027.1, from coordinate 76,207 downwards.
CGCTCGATGAGCGAGGCCAACGACGCGTGGCACGACGATATTTTGGAGATGGGACGGATGGTGCGCGCGAGCAAGGACGCGAGGGAAGGCGTCCGGGCGTTTTTGGAAAAGCGCAAACCCGTCTGGCGCGCCGAGTGACTGCGGACGGAATCGAGTCCCCCTGGTTCCCTAGAACTCTTCGTGCCGCTGGAGCGCGCGGCGCAGCGCCGCCACGTTCTGCACCAGCACGCTCGGCAAGTTCAATGTCCCCGCCACGGCCGAGTATGGATAAAGCCGCGAGTTGATATGCGCGTGCAGCGGCAAGCCTTCGCCCTGGTGAATTTCGTAATCGAGCGGCAGTGGTCCCAATACCCGCAGGATGCGGCATATAGCGCGTGCGAAAAGCCGCAACGCCCCTGGCTCGAGTTCCCTCAGCGTGCCGCGAAACCGCGGCATCATCACGTCGTAGCTGCGCGGGAACGCGCCGACGGGGCTTGCGAAGCTGACCACGCCGTCGCGCCGCTCGATCAGCAGCCCTAGCCGTTCGACCAGCTCGAGCAGCTCGTCCCACAGACCCGGCGTCCGCCGTTCGGCCTCGGCCTCGGCCACCAGCGCTGGCAGCGCCGACGGCGCGCCGATGAGTTGCTGATGGAGATGCGGCTGCGAAGCGCCGGACTCGCGCCCCTGGTTTTTGCGGATCACGATCGAGCGCACCGCGCGGTTCTCCATCGCGTGGCGCATGACGGCGACGTCAGTCTGGATGAGCCGTAGGAAATGCTCCTCGCCGAGCGCGCCAGTGCACATCAAATCGCCGGCCGCGCGCGGCTGGAGGCTCGAGAAGTGACGCGGGTCCTCAATCACGATGTACGACTCGTTGCGTCCGCCGGTGAGCTCGGCCGGGACGCGTGGAAAGAGGTTGTTGAACACGCGCATCACCCACTCGGCGCCCGCGCCCGCGCCGCCGGCGGTCTCGTCGCCCTTCCACTGCGGGAACTCGGCGGGCGTGACGCGCGAAATTTCCGCCGGCGCCATCGCCTCGTTACCGGGACAGAATGGGCACGTCGCCTGCGCCTGCGCGATCGCCGCGGCGCCGAGCGTGGGTGCGCCGGGGTCGAGTTCGCTGCGGCCGCCCAGCGTGAAGGCGAAGCTCTTGCCGCGCACGTCGACGACGTAGGAGATGACGCCGGTCACCGGGTTCTTGATCCAGACCAGCGCGCCGTCGCGAACTTCGTATTCAATCGGCATCCATCAATTCTTAGCCCTGGCGCGGCCGGGTTTTCAACGCGAATGCCAGTTGTGCGCGCGCCAAGGCAGGCGGGTATCGCGTGGTCGCAACGGACGCTGCCTTGACAGTGCCAGGGGGCTCGGTTATCCGTTTTAAGGGACGCGGGTGCACTCGGGCGATCTCGGGGTCTGGCGCTTCGCTTACGAGCGGGCACCAGGCTTTTTTTTGGCCGCCGCCCGTCGCAGGCGCGGGGCGAGTGTTGTGAAAAACTCGGTAAAAAAATATCTGTTCACGCCCGGACCCGCGCCGGTTCCGCCCGAGGTCCTGCTCGAGATGGCGCGTCCGATGATTCATCATCGCACACCCGAGTTCAGCGCCGTGCTCGACCAGGCGCGCGAGCGGATGCGCCCGCTGTTCGGCACGCGTCAGGAGGTGATCCTGCTCGCGGCCAGCGGCACCGGCGCGATGGAGGCGGCGGTGACCAACCTGCTCGCGCCCGGCGAGCACGCGGTCTACGTCAACGGGGGCAAGTTTGGCGAGCGCTGGGGCAAGCTGCTCGCGGCGTACGGGATTACCGGCCATGAGATCCGCGTCGAATGGGGCCGCGCGGCGCGCCCGGAGCAGGTCGAAGAGGCGCTCCGCGCCAATCCCAATGCGCGCGCGGTGCTGATGCAGGCGAGCGAGACCTCGACCTGCGCGGTTCATCCGGTGGCCGAAGTCGCCGCGATCACGCGCGCCCGCGACGCGATGCTGATCGTCGACGGGATTACCTCGGTCGGCGTGTTCGAGCAGAAGATGGACGAGTGGGGCATCGACGCGCTGGTCACCGGCAGTCAGAAGGCGCTGATGCTGCCGCCGGGGCTCGCGATGGTGGCGCTGTCGGAGCGCGCGCTCGAGCGTGCGCAACGCTCGCGCACGCCGCGCTACTATTTCGATCTGATGCGCGAGCTCAAGGCCCAGCGCGACGAGCATACTACGGCCTGGACCGCGGCCGTCTCGCTGGTATTGGGGCTCAACAAGTCGCTCGAGATGATTCACGCCGAAGGATTGCCGCAGGTTTTCGCGCGCCATCGCATGATGGCCGAGGCGACGCGCGCGGCCGCGCCAGCTCTGGGACTGAATCTCCTCGCGCCGGATAATCCGGCGCCGGGCGTGACCGGAATTCTCACCCCGGCCGGGCTCGACGGATCGAAACTCGTGCGCTACATGCGCGACGAGTTGGGCGTGTCGGTGCAGGGCGGGCAGGATCAGATGAAAGGCAAGCTGATACGCGTCGGTCACATGGGATATCTGAGCCCCTTCGACATGCTGATCGCGGTCGGCGCGCTGGAGATGGCGCTCGCGCATCTCGGCCATCGCTTCGAGACTGGCGCGGGCGTGGCCGCGGTCGCGCGCCGCATCGCGGCGGGAGCCTGAGCGAACGCCATGGCGGAGACGACGTTGCGCGTTCTGCTGAGCGACCCCCTCAATGCGCAGGGCGTCGAGGTGTTCCGCCGCTATCCGCAGCTCAAGGTCGACGTCAAGACCGGGCTCAAGCCGGCCGAGCTGGCCGACATAATCGCGCCCTACCACGGACTGGTCGTGCGCAGCGCGACGCACGTGACGCGCGAGGTCGTCGAGCGCGCCGATTCGCTGCGCGTGATCGGGCGCGCCGGCGTGGGCGTCGACAATATCGACCTCGAAGCGGCGACGCGACGCGGAATCGTGGTGATGAACAGTCCGCTCGGCAACAGCGTAACCACCGCCGAGCATGCGATCTCGATGATGATGGCGCTGGCGCGGCATATTCCGGCGGCCAACACGGCGGTGCGCGCGGGGCGATGGGATAGGAGCAAATTCATCGGCATCGAGGTCTCCAACAAGACCCTCGGCGTGATTGGGTTGGGCAACATCGGGCGCATCGTGGCCGAGCGGGCGCTCGGGCTTAAGATGAAGGTGATCGGCTACGACCCGATTCTGACCGGCGAGGCGGCGGCGCGGATTGGGGTCGAGATGGTGACGCTGGAGCAGCTTTACCGGCGCGCCGATTTCATCACGGCGCACGCGCCGCTGACCCGCGACACCAAATCGCTGGTGGGCGCGGCGGCGTTCGCGATGATGAAGCCGGGCGTGCGGATCATCAACTGCGCGCGCGGCGGAATCGTCGACGAGCAGGCGCTCGCCGAGGCGCTCGCGTCGGGCAAGGTCGCGGGCGCGGCGCTCGACGTGTTCGTCGAAGAGCCGCCGCCGAAAGATCATCCGCTGCTTCGCTTCGACAACGTGATCGCGACGCCGCATCTGGGTGCGGCGACCGACGAGGCGCAAATCCAGGTCGCGATCGACATCGCGCAACAGATCGCCGAATTTCTCATCAATGGCGCGATCAGCCATTCGGTCAACATGCCGGCGCTCTCGCCCAAGGAACTCGAGACGCTCGGACCTCATCTGCGCCTGGCCGAGCGGCTGGGCCGCCTCGCCGCGCAGCTCATCGCCGAGCCCCCGGTGCAGATCACGGTCGGCCTGGGAGGCGAGGCGGCGGGGCTCAAGGCCGAACCGATCACGGCAGCGGCGCTCAAGGGACTGCTAAGCGGCTTTCTCGACCAGGATTTCAACTACGTCAGCGCGCCCTTCATCGCGCGCGAGCGCGGCATCGGCGTGACCGAGAGCCGCTCGCGCGAGACCACCGACTACATCAACACGCTCACGCTGAGCGTGCGCACGCCGAGCGGCACGCACGAAGTAGCCGGCGCAGTGATCGGCAACCGCGGTCTCAGGCTCATCCGAATCGACGGCTACCGGGTCGAGGCGGTGCCCGAGGGCTACTTCCTGATGCTCCACAACCGCGACGTGCCGGGCGTGGTCGGCGCGGTGGGCTCGATGCTCGGGCAGGCGGGGATCAATATCGCGGGGCTCGAACTGGGACGAGATCGCGCGGGCGGGATGGCGCTCAGCCTGGTCGAGGTCGACGGCGCGGTTCCGGCCGAGGTGCTCGAGCGCCTCAAGACCATCCCGGCCATCACCTCGGCCGCGCTGCTCAAACTCTAGGATGGGCCCGCACGGATTCCCGATGCGGCCGAAGCGAGGCGCCGCGCGGCATCGCCGCGCACGGATGTGACGCGATGAAGACAGTGGCGGTGGTTGGCACCCAATGGGGTGACGAGGGCAAGGGCAAGATCGTCGACATGCTGGCGGCCGACGCCGACGTCGTGGTGCGCTTCCAGGGCGGCAACAACGCCGCGCACACGCTGGTGGTCGACGGCGAAAAATTCATCCTGCGCCTGATCCCGGCCGGCGCGCTGCATCCGCGCAAGGTCTGCGTGATCGGCAACGGCACGGTGGTCGATCCGATTGCGCTGGCCGAGGAGCTCGCGGCGCTGCGCGCGCGCGGACGCTTCCTCGACGACTCGCTGCTCAAGCTCAGTTGCGACGCGCACATGGTGATGCCGTACCATCGCGCGATCGACCGCGCGCGCGAGGCGCGGGCCGGCCGCCGCGCGATCGGGACCACCGGCTTTGGCATCGGGCCGGCTTACGAGGACAAGATGGCGCGCGTGGGGCTGCGTTTCGACGAGCTCAACAACTTCGCGCGCTTTCGCGAGAAGCTCACGCGCAATATCGCCGACAAGAACGTGTACCTGCGCGCCGTGCTCAAGGCCAAACCGCTCAAAGGCCCGGAGATCGTCGATCAGATGAAACTCGTGCGCGCCCGGATGCTGCCGTACCTGTGCGACACCGGCGCCTACCTGGCCGAGGCGGTCGCCGCCGGCAAGCGCGTGCTGTTCGAGGGCGCGCATGGCACGATGCTCGACATCGACCACGGCACCTATCCGTTCGTGACCTCGTCCAATTGCATCGCGAGCGCGGTTTTTTCCGGCGCGCCGCTTGCTCCGGGCCGCCTCGACGCGGTGCTCGGCATCAGCAAGGCCTACACCACGCGCGTTGGCGGGGGGCCGTTTCCGTCGGAAATAAAAGGTGCGCTCGCCAACCGGCTGCGCGCCGAGGGCGAGGAGTTCGGCAGCGCGACCGGGCGGCCGCGGCGGATCGGATGGTTCGACGCGGTGCTCGCGCGCCTCGCGGTGCGGCTTAACGGGATGTGGGGGCTCGCACTCACCAAGCTCGACGTGCTTACCGGGATCGATCCGCTGCGCATGTGCGTCGCGTATCAACTCGGCGCGGAGCGGTACGACGAGATGCCGCCCGGGCGCGGCACGCTGGATCGCGCGCGGCCGGTGTACGAGGAGATGCCCGGCTGGAGCGAGAGCCTAAGCGGCGCGCGCGAGTTGAGTGACCTGCCGCCCAATGCGCGGCGCTACCTGGAGCGAATCGAGGAGCTGGCGGGCGTGCGGCTCGCGATGGTCGGTGTGGGCGCGCCGCGAGAGGCGACGATCGTGCTCAGCAATCCATTCCTGGTGTGAGCCAAACTTCTGAAGTGAGCCAACCGTCTCTGTGAGCCCTCGCCCACATCTGCCTTAGGCGGCGCAGACCGCTGCGAGGCTGGAGATCGCGACGCCGCGGCGGCCCTGCCGGATCTCGTTGCGGTCGAAGCCGTTGGTGCAGTAAGCGAGCGAAATTCCGCTCGCCAGATCGGCCCATCCGATTTGCCCGCCCGCGCCGCCGTGCCCGAAAGCCGCGGGCGAGTTGGTTTTGCCGAAGCCGCGGAAGTTGGCCATGCCGTCGTCGCCGGCGACCACCACGCCCAGCGCGCGGTTGACCTTGTGGCCGAGATACGGATCGGTGTAGTCGCCGGAGCGCGGGCGCAGCGCCTCGGCGAGCGTCTCCGGCTTCCACAGCGGCCGTCCGTCCTTGCCGCGATTGTGCATCACGCCCTGGTAAAAAAGCGCGAGCTCGGCTGCGGTCATGATCCCGCCGCCGCCGGGCACGCCCGCTTCGCGCACCGCCGGCGTATTGAAGCCCAGGATCATCTCCTCGACCACTTCCGTCTCGGGCATCGGCGGGAAGCCCAGCTTGCGCAGCTCCTCGGTCGAGAGTGCCTCGCCGAGGTAGACGAGGTCGGCGACGCGATGATTGAGCTCCGGCGCAAGTCCGAGGTACATCCCGGGCAAGCCGAGCGGCAGCGCGATACGCTCGCGCACGAACTGGCGGAAGTCCATCCCGGCGCGGCGCTCGATTATCTCGGCGATCACCCAGAAGCCGGCGGTCGGATGGTAGAAAAAGCGGCTGCCCGGTGGAAACTCCGGGCGCCATTTGGCAAAGCGCTCCAGCCGTTTGGCGCGATCGTTCCATTCGCTCTGTGCATACGGCGCGTTGGGAAAGCCCGCGGTGTGCAGGAACAGTTGTTCGACCGTGATCACGTCCTTGCCGTTAGTGCCGAACTCGGGAACGATAGCGGCCACGCGCTCGCGCACGTCGAGATTGCCCTCGCCGATCAGCAACCACGCCGCCGCTGATACCATCGCCTTGGTGCAGGAGAAGATAGTGTAGAGCGTGTCGTTGGTGGCGGGACGGTCGGCGCCGCCCTGCACGGCGTGTCCGAAGGTGCGCATCGCGCCGACCTTGCCATTGCGCGCGATCGCGATCTGGCATGACGGCAGCAGCCCCTCGTTGACTTCGCGCGCGGCGCGCTCGAAGAGCGCCTCGACCTTTTGCGGATCAAGGCCAGCTTCGCGGGGGCTTTCGGCAAAGAACTCGTGTGCAGACATCGTGGATTTCTCCTCGCTGGTTTCTCCTCGGCCGGAAAACGCTTGAGTCTGAGAGATAACATATCGGCAGCGAGGCGGTCTATTGTGGGAGAACGCTTCACGACGAACGAAGTTGTCACGGCGCCGGGCAACTCCACCGTAGTAATCCAGTTGCATCATGCAACCCGATGGTGCTATGAACTCTTATCGACATGGTTGCATGATGCAACTGACGGATAAGCGCTGACCGGCGCCCGCGGAGGAATAAACATGGCCAGGGAACTCGAGTTTTTCTTCGACTATGGAAGCCCCTTCAGTTATCTCGCGGACACCCAGCTCAAGGGACTGGCCGAGCGCACCGGCGCGCGCGTGATCTACCGGCCGATGCTGCTCGGCGGAGTGTTCAAGGAGACCGGCAACTCCTCGCCGATCGCAATCGAGGCCAAGCGAAAATACTCGAACGTCGACCTGGAGCGCTGGGCGAAGCACTACGGCGTGCCGGCGCTCCACAATGCGCACTTTCCGATCAACACGATACGGCTGATGCGCGGGGCGATCGCGGCCGAGCGCCTGGGCGTCTTCCCGGCGTACCATCGCGCGATCTACGACGCATTCTGGCGTGACGGGCTCAACCTCGGTGACACGGCGGTCGTGCGCGAGGTGCTGGAGCAGGCGGGCCTCGATGCCGAGCGGATCGCGGCGGCATCCGAGGAGCATGCGGTCAAAGATGCGCTCCGCGTGTCGACCGAAGCGGCGGTCGCCCGCGGTGCGTTTGGCGCGCCGACGTTCTTCGTCGGCGACCAGATGTTCTGGGGCAACGATCGCCTGATGTTTGTCGAGCAGGCACTGAGCGCGCTTTCATAGCGCGCGGCGCGCAAGGAAAACCGCAAGGAGATAGCAAGGAGTTAGAGCTATGGCGGAAGCGAAAAAACCGGTTGCCGTGGTGGTCGGCGTCGGCGCGGGATTGGGCGCGGCGCTGGCGCGGAGATTCGCCAGCGCTTACACGGTTGCGCTGGTCGCGCGAGGCGCTGGCAAGCTCGAGGAATTGGCGGGCGAGATCAAGGCGGCGGGAGGACAAGCGGTCGCGGTCCCGGCCGACGTGAGCAAGGCCGGCGAGATCGAAGCCGCCTTCGCGCGCATCCGCGAGGAGATCGGCGAAACCGACGTGCTGCTCTACAACGCGGCGATGCGCCCGTTCGGACGGCTGATGGAGACTAAGCCGAGCACCTTCGAGAACACGTGGCGCGTGGGCGCCTTCGGCGCGTTTCTGTGCTCGCAGGCTGTGGTCCCGGAGATGCTCGCGCGCAAAAGCGGCGTGATCCTGTTCACCGGCGCGACCGCGGGGATTAAGCCGTTTCCGACTTCGGCGGCGTTCGGGCCGGCGAAGTTCGCGTTGCGCGGGCTCGCGCAAGTGATGGCGCGCGACCTGGGGCCCCAGGGAATTCACGTGGCGTACATAAATGTAGACGGCCCGATTGACATGCCGGCCATCCATCAGCTGCGCCCCAATATCGAGCAGGAAGACATGCTCGCGCCGTCGGCGATCGCGGAGACCTACTGGCACCTCGCGCATCAGCATCGCAGCGCGTGGACGCAGGAGTTGGACGTGCGCCCGTTTAAGGAGAAGTTCTGAGTGCGGCGTCCCGAGCGAAACTTCCGCTTCGCTCAAAAAATTCACAAACTCTCAGGATGACCGACGAAGGGGACTCGCGTCGTTCAGGATCACCTCAAGAGGCATCCACTTAGGCGGGGTCGGGGCCTTGCGCAGCGACCCATCCGGCGCGGCCGGGGAGCGTCGCGCGCATCACCTCGCATACGGGCAGTTCCGCATTACCCAGGCGCGCCGCGACCTCGTCGAGGCGGACGAACTTCGCTCCGCGCGCCTTCAACGCCAGAATCAGGTTGGTGAAACTCTCCAACTCGGCCATCCCTTCGGTCTCGGCGTGCACGGTATGGACGTTGAGGCGATCAGCATTGAACTGCGTCAGATAAAATTCCAGCACTGCAGCCGCGTCGGGCAGGTCGTCGCGTCCCATCACTTCGTCCAACGTCGGGAGTGTGGTCGGAATCTCGAGGGTCTTGAGAATCTCGCCGTCGACGCGGCATCGAAAAGGCGTCCTGCCGCGCGTATCGCTGCGATAGCTGAGTTCCATCGAGTCGAGCACTCTGAGCGCGATCGCGTTGGTGCGCCATCCGGGGGCCGCGAAGCCGCGCGCCCGTTCGCGGAAGATCGCGCGGTAGGCCTCGAACGCCTCGCCCAGCTCGGCGCGGATTCCGGCTTCGCCCAGCTTGTCGATTCCATCCTGCCATCGCACATGGTCCCAGCCATGCACGCCGACCTCGAAGCCCGCGCGTCCCAGGCCGCGCACGACGTCGGGGAGCGCGAGCGCGATAGGCCGCGCTGGCAGCAGCGTGCCCGAGAGCACCGTGCGCAGGCCATACATTCTGATCGCGCCGGTGCGGCGCATCTTTTTCAGGAAACCGGGATTGCGCAGCACGCGCACCACCGCGCGGCCCGAGTTGTCGGGTCCCATCGCGATATAAAAGCTCGCCGCGACGCCCTCGGCCGCGAGCATCCGCGCGAGACGCGGCACGCCGGCCTCGAGTCCCCGATGCGTGTCGACGTCAATTTTGAGTGCGACTTCCAAACCGTTCCTCGAGTGCTTCGATTATGCGCTCCATCTGGATGCCCCGCGAACCTTTGACCAGCACGACGTCGCCCGCGCGCACGAGCGCGCACACCATCTCCGCGGCGGCCGTGCTGTCGGGTGCGATTCGCACGCCGCCGCTGCGGCCGGCGTCACCGGCCGCAGCGGCCGCGGCCGCGCTCATCTCCGGGCCCACGGCGATGAAAGCCGCGGGCGCAAGCCGTATCACGTCGGCGACGACCTCGGCATGCATCGCGGGCGCGAGCGCGCCCAGCTCCAGCATGTCGCCTAGCGCGACGACCAGGCGCGCGCCGGGCGCCTGCGCACTTTCGTGCGCGGCGTCCAGCGCGGCGCGCACGGAGCGCGGGTTCGCGTTGTAAGTGTCGTCGATCACCAGCAGGCCGCCGAGCGTGCGCATCTGCAAACGCCCGGCGACCGGTGCGACGCTTTCGAGCGCGCGGGCGACCGCGGCGAGTTCGTCCGCCGTAAGCGGGCGCGCGCGCAATGCGGCGGCGGCCGCCACGGCCGCCGCCGCATTGCGCGCCGCCGCGGCGCCGAGCAGTGCCAGCGCGGCGTCGAGCCGCGCCGGCGCGCCCGCGGCGACGAGCCGCGGGCTGAGTGCGAGCGTCACGCGCGAGCGCGCGGCGCCGGCCGCGGCCGGCACGCGCGCCGCGATTCGCACGTCGGCTTCCGGCGCGGCGCCGAAGGTCACGACCTCGGCGCCGCGCGGGATGCGCTCCATCACGAGGCGCTCCTCGGTGCAGGCCACCACCGCGCGGCGCGCGGTGGTGAACAGCGCAGCCTCTTCGTCGGCGATTTCCGCGAGGCTGCCCAGCCCCTCGCTGTGCTCGACGTCGACGTTGAGCACGGCGGCGACGTCGGGCTCGACGATTCGCGCCAGGCGCACAATCTCGCCGCGCGTGTTGGTGCCGCACTCGAGCACGGCGGCGCGATGACCCTCGGTGAGCGTAAAGATCGTCATCGGCACGCCGATAAGATTGTTGAGGTTGCCCGGCGTGGCCAGCGTTTCGCCGAAGAGCGCACGCACCACGGCTGCGCAGAGCTCCTTGGTGCTGGTCTTGCCCACCGCGCCGCCGATCGCGACGCACGCGAGCGGATGCGCCGCGCGGATGCGCCGCAGATGATGGCGCGCAAGATCGCCAAGGGCGGCGAGCGTGTCGTCGACTTCGACTGCGGCAAGGCCGGCGAGGTCAGGGAGACGGCGGCCGCGCTCGACCAGCGCGGCGGCCGCGCCGCGGCGCGCCGCTTCGGCCACGTAGGAATGGCCGTCGCGCCCGGCGCCGCGAAGCGCCACGAACAGGGCGGCGGCGGCGAGCGAGCGCGTGTCGCTCGTCACTCCACGCACGGTCGCGTCAGGCGCGCCGAACATCTCGCCGCCGGTCGCGGCGGCGACTTCGTCGACTCTGAAGGCGCACTGGTTGATCGGTATCGGCGTCGCCATCGTTGCGGCCGCGCCGGTCGCGGCCCTCGAAACTACAGACGTAGCGCGGACCTAAGACGCAACGCGGACCTAACAGTGATTACGTGTCCCGATGCGGCTTGACAACCATGCGCCGCGCGGACAAGCCTCGTTCGTCGAAAGCATGCGTCGAAGGAGTTACCGATGGGCCAGGCCGCATCGCCGCTGGTCGGCATAGTCATGGGGAGCAAGAGCGATTGGGAGCACATGTCGGCGGCGGTCGAGGCTCTGACCGAATTTAAAGTATCACATGAGGTAAGAGTTCTCTCCGCGCATCGCACGCCCGACCTCACGTTGGAGTATGCCGCATCGGCCGTCGAGCGCGGCCTGCAGGTGATGATCGCGGGCGCCGGCGGCGCGGCCCATCTACCCGGTGTGATCGCGGCCAAGACGATACTGCCGGTGATCGGCGTGCCGATGCCGACGACGGCGCTGAGCGGGATCGATTCGTTGCTGTCGATCGTGCAGATGCCGCGAGGCGTGCCAGTGGCAACGATGGCGATTGGCAAGGCCGGGGCCGCCAACGCGGGCTTGTTCGCGGTCGCGATTCTCGCGCTCGGCCGCGAGGACCTCGCCGAGCAATTGATCAAATGGCGGGCCGCGCGCGCGCAGGAAGTGCTCCAGCAGAAGCTGCCCTGATCACGAACCGTCGCGGGGAGTGTCGATGCGAGGACTGCCGGCGAAATTCCAGGACCGCTTGCGACACGACTGCTTGCGACACGACCGCTTGCGATCGGTCGGGAGCACCGCCGTCGTCGATGCGATCTTTTTTGCCGCGCTGATCGCCACGCTTGCATGCGTTGGAGCAAAACCCGCGCACGCCGTTGACGCACCCCAGATAGTCGTCAAGGTCGGCGGAAAACTGCCGGTACCGCCAACAATTCCGCTCGGCGTGATCGCGACCGATCCCGTGCTGCAACAGGTCCTGAGCCAGGACCTCCAGGTGGCGGGACGGCTGGCCAGCGCCAGCGCGACCTCGGAATTGACCTTGACCGCCACGCTGACGCATCGCGCGCTGGAGCCGGGGATGTCGCTCAGCGAGGTTGCGCCGGGAAACGGCGATGCCGTCGCGCTGCTCAAGCAGGCCGGCGTCAAGGCACCACCGCTGCCGGAACAGGCGGCGCAGGATCAGGATCAGGATAAGGATCAGGACAGCGACCCCGACGCGGCCGAGGGCAACGCGCACTCCAAGAACGACGTCAACAGTTACGAGCAGCAGGGCCAGATGCAACAGCAGTCCGCTCCGATGAGCCGTCCGCCGTTGCCGATGACGCAATGGCCGGTGCCGCCGGCGATGGCGCAACAGCGCTCGGCGATACCGCCATACATGCAGCCGTACCGGCGCAACGGCCCGCTCGATGAGGCGCGACATGAACGCGAGGCGAGCGCCGTCTATGACACGATTTTCGTCGTACGCGTGACGGCCGGGAGCGATGGCAGTGAGTTGACCGTCGTCGCGGTGGCGCATCCGGGCTTCGACTCGCACGAGGCCAGGAAACTCATCGCAGAGGAAATCGCCAACAGCGTGCTCCACTAGGAGCGGCGTTTAAGAGCGTCCTTTTTGGAGTATCGCGCGGTGATCTCGCCGCGCACCCGGCTATTCGTCGGTGCTGTCGGCGGGCGCGGGCGCGCGCGAGGGAGGCGCCTTTCGCGGGCGCTTCGCGGCCCGCGCCGTCGAACCGCCAACGACGCTGGTCCCGGGCATCTGCGCTGGAGCCGCGGCGTGCGGCGCCGGCGCGGCCATCGGTGCAGGCGCGGCCATCGGTGCGGGCGCGGCCATCGGTGCAGGCGCGGCCATCGGTGCGGGCGCGGCCATCGGTGCAGGCGCGACCATCGGTGCAGGCGGGACGATCGGTGCAGGCGCGACGGCTGGCGGTATTGCGCCGTTCGGCGCGGCGGGCGCGGCCGGTGGCGAGGGCTGATGGAAACCGAATTCACCGCGATGGTGCTCGGAGGCGATAATGTAGAGCACGACAATCGCCGAGAGCACGATTATCACTGCGGCCACGCGTCCCCAAGGCGCGCGCTTGCGATCGTGCAGGGCGAGCGGCTCGGACATCCGCGGCACCGCCGCCACTTCGGCGCGCTGCACCTCGCGCACGAAACGCATCGCGACCTCTTCACCATCGAGGTTGAGAAAGGCGGCATACCGGCGCAGAAACGGCATCAGGTAAAGCTGGTCCGAGATGAGCCCGTAGTCGCTGCTCTCGATCATTTCGAGGTAATGAGCGGGGATGCGGGTCTCCGCGACGACGTCGGCGCGCGAGACGCCGCGCCGCTCGCGTGCCGCGGCCAGTGTCTTGCCCAGGCTGGGCTCGCTGTCAGCGCCTGCCTTCTGCGCTTCCGCGGACGAAGACGACGGAGCCGCGTCGGCGCTCTCGGTTTTGATCGCCGCTGCGGGCTTGGTTTCGCCGTCAGGCTTGGCCTGATTGCTGGCGGCTTCGGTCGCGTCGCGAGACTTGCGGCCGGACTTGGCCTTGTTTCCGGACTCGCTCTCGCTCCCGGAATTCACGGCTTCTTCGGTTTCCCGTGCGGCAGCCATCCACCGTCCCCCTCCCGCCGAATGATGCAGGACGCGCCGGGCCGCGTCGACAGACAAACTTACAACAGAAGAAACTTACAATTAGCGCGCTGTGAAACCAAGTACCCGTTTCAAGGGGGCGGATCCGGCGTGCAGAGGCGCGCCCCGGCCGGTTCGGTGATCGCCCGGTTGTAGAGCGCGAGTTTTTTGCCCTCGCATCCGACGACCGTCGTCCCTGAACCCAGCAGCGCGCGGACGTGCGGGAGATCGTTTTGATTGACCACCAGCACGGCGCATCCCGGGCCATGCCAAAGCTGCGCGAGGCCGGCGTCGGTTGCGATAAAGCTCTCGCGCGCGTCGGGGCCGAGGCCGAACGGCGCCAACTCTCCGCGATAATCGACCAGGGCCTCGCGATAGCCGGTATAGAATGGGAGCGATTGGACGAAATGGCGATACGAGGCCAGGCGACATCCGGGAGCGAGGTACGGGACAATCGCGTGCGCGAGTTCGCGATACGAGCCCAGCGGTTGTGCGTCCATCCGCGCCTTGCCCATCACGCTCAGCGCCACCACGGCGCCGAGCGCCAGCGCACCGATCGCGGCCGTGACGTTGTTTCCGCGCCATGCGATCGCAAGGCACGCGAGGGACGCCGCTGTTAGCGCGGCCGTGGCGGCAAGCGCGTCGGCGAGGAGCGCGGAGTGGGCCTGCGAAGCGAAATACGCGCGCGCGATCGCGATTGCGGCGGTCGCGGCGAGGTTGAGCAGCGCGAGCGTGCCGAAGAGCCTGCGCAGGCTCGATACTTCGAGTCGAGGCAGGCGGCAGAGCGCATAGCCGGCCACGATCGCGAGCGGCGCAAGGGCGGGCAGGATGTACGAGCCGAGCTTGGCGCGCGGGATCGAGAAGAAGACCAGGATGATCCCGAACCACCAGAGCAAAAAGGCGAGCGAAGCTCGCGGATCGGGCCGCCGCCCGGGCGCCTCGGCTTCATCGCCGCCGCTCCGCGGACGCATCAGTTCGCGCACGCCCATCGGGACGAAAAAGATCCACGGCCACATCCCGGCTATCACCACCACCACGAAAAAGTACGGACCCCATCCGTGCTCGGCGTTTTCCAGATAGCGCTCGACGTGTTCGTGGATGAAAAAGAAGCGCAGAAATTCCGGATTGCGCCGCGCCGCGAGCACGAACCATGGCGCGGCGATTGCCGTATAGATCGCGATCGCGCCCAGCCACGGCATCCGGAGAAGCTCCCGCGCGCGCCGCTCAGAGAGCAGCCAGGCGAGCCCGACCGCCCCCGTCAAGGCCAACGCCACCGGGCCCTTGGTCAGCGTGCCCGCGGCGGCCATCGCCGCCGACAGCAGGAACCATCGGCGCCCCGCCGCGCTGTCAAAGCCCGGCGCGCTGGCCGCGGCCCAGAACGCGCCGAGCGCCGCGGTAATGAAAAGCGCGAGCGCAGGATCGAGCGTGGCGAAACGGGCGAAGCCGAAAACCAGCGGAGAGAGTCCGAGGACCATCGCGGCGGCGAGTCCCACCGCCGCACCGAACATCGCCTCGCCCAGCGCCGAAGTCACGACGACCTCGGCCACGCTCGCGAGCGCGGCCGGCAGACGCACGGCCAACTCATTGGCGCTGAGCAGCTTTATCGACAGCGCCTCGGCCCAATAGACGAGCGGCGGCTTTTCGAAATAGCGCACCCAGTTGTCGCGCGGGGTCACGTAGTCGTGCGCGAGGACCATCTCGCGCGCGATTTCCGCGTAGCGTCCCTCGTCGGGCTCCCACAGCGCAGGCCGGCCGAGTGCGGGCAGATAAAGGATCGCCGCGAGAATCGCGCAGACCAACAGGCGGAGCGGCCGGTTGCGCTCGGCCAGGAGCGCGGGTAGTGCGGGTAGCGCAGGCGGCGTCGCGGACATGATCGCAAGAGTCTGCGGGCGATGGCGTGCGCCGTCAACCGCCGCCCCCTGCCGCAACGCGCGAGACATCTCCGAGGAATCGTCGCGAAAGTGGGCCTCTTTCCGTCGATTCTCCGGCGCGGTATCGTCTTTAACTTCACGGGGTCGTTTGCAACAATTGCGCACGACGCAGCATCCGGTCGTTTTGTGCCGAACGGAGTCGCGCTGCGTCACTTACGGGAAAATTTGAGCTCAGCCGAAAAGATAGCCCCGATTCGCGAGCCGGCGACGGCGGCGGACAGATCGCTCGTGTCGGTCGTGGTCCCGGTCTACAACGAGGCCGCGAATCTGCACTCGCTGTGGGCCCGGCTGGAGCCGGTGATGCGCGCGTGCGGACGGCCGTGGGAAGTCTTGTTCGTCGACGACGGCTCGGCCGACCAATCGCTCGACCTCCTGCGCGAAATCGCCGCGAGCGCGCACGGCGCGGTGCGCGTGATCGAACTCGCGCGCAACTTCGGCCAGCACTCCGCCATCCTGGCGGGCTTTCGCCAGTGCCGCGGCGAGATCGTGGTGACGCTCGACGCCGACCTGCAGAACCCGCCCGAGGAAATTCCGCGTCTGCTCGCCGCGATCGATGAAGGCAACGACGTGGTCGGCGGATGGCGCGAGGTGCGCCACGACTTCGCCTATCGCCGCTTCGCCTCGAACCTGCAAAATCGGGTGACCTCGATGATCGTGGGCGTGCCGATGCATGACTATGGATGCATGCTGCGCGCTTACCGCCGCCACATCGTCGACACCGTCGTCGCCTGCGACGAGAAGGCCGCCTTCGTCCCGGCGCTGGCCAACTCGTTCGCCAAGCGCGTGGCCGAAATACCGGTGGGCCACGACGAGCGCCAGAGCGGCAGCTCCAGGTACAACCTGTTCCGTCTCGCCCATCTGAGCCTCAACCTCATCACCGGCTTCTCGCTGATGCCGATTCAGGCGGTGAGCGTTGCCGGGATCCTGGTGTTCGTGCTCGACGCGCTGTTGGTGTTAGTGCTCCTTGCCCATCGCATCCTCTACGGTCCGCAGCAGGAAGGCGCGCTGTGGACCTTGTTCGCGTTGAACTTCCTGGTGCTGGGCTTCGTGCTGCTCGCCGTGGGGCTGATCGGCGAGTACGTCGGGCGCATCTACCTGGAGGTGCGCAAACGACCAACCTATATCGTGCGCGCCGTGCATGGCGACGAATCCGCTTCGCCGGAGCGCCGCTGAAGAAAACGTGGCCGCTGAAAATCCTCACGCCGTCACTGCGCCGCCGAGCGCCGCGCGATGCCTGCTGTTCGCCTACCACGAGATGGGCTACGGATGCATGGAGGCGCTGCTGAAGATGGGCGCACCGGTCGCGGCGCTGTTCACGCATGAAGATGATTCGCACGAGGAAATCTGGTGGCGCTCGTGCGCCGACCTGGCACGAAGCCGCGGCGTGCCGGTCTACACGCCTGAGCGCCTTGAAGAATCATGGATCGAGCGGATCGCCGCCATGCGCTCGGCGGTCATCTATTCGTTTTACTACCGCAACCTGCTGCCCGATGCGATTCTGCGCACGGCGCCGCTCGGCGCGTACAACCTGCACGGCTCGCTGCTGCCGGCCTACCGCGGCCGCGCGCCGGTCAACTGGATGCTGGTCAATGGCGAGCGCGAGGCCGGCGTGACGTTGCATCACATGGTCGCGCGCGCCGACGCCGGCGATATCGTGGGCCAGCGCGAGGTCGCGATCGACGACAGCGACACGGCGCTTACGCTGTACCGCAAACTGGTCCCGCTCGGCGTCGCGCTGCTCACCGAGATGCATCCGCTGATCGTCGCCGGGCGCGCGCCACGTCGCGCGCAGGATCTTTCGCGCGGCAGTTACTTCGGACGGCGCCGCCCCGAGGACGGGCGAATCGATTGGCGATGGCCCGCGCGGCGCATCTTCAACCTCGTGCGCGCCGTGACGCATCCTTATCCGGGCGCGTTCTGCTGGCTTAACGGGCGCAAGCTCTTCGTATGGGAAAGCAGGATCGCCGCCGAAGCAGGACAGCGCGGCGCTCCGGGCGAGATCGTGTCAACCGCCGGCGGCGGCGCGGTCGAAGTCGCGGCGGGCGAGGGCAGTCTGTTGATCGCGCGGATGCAGTTCGACGGCGCGCCGGAAGGCGCTGCGGCTGAAGTCTTGTCTGAGATTTTGTCTGAATTTTCGCACGGCGGCGGCGCTCGCGCGGCCGCGCGACTGGAATAGCGGAGGGAGCATGCGGGTTTTGATTACGGGTGGCGCGGGCTTTTTGGGCTCGCATCTGAGCGACGCGTTCATCGCGCGCGGCGATGAGGTTTTCGTGCTCGACACCGGCGCGATCGCCAAGGTGCGCCACCTGCTCGACAATCCACGCTTCCACTACGTCCATGACACGGTCTTCAACCTCGAGCTTATCGATAGCCTCGTGTCCAAGGCCGACCTCATCTACCATCTCGCCGCCGTCGTGGGCGTCGAGCACTACGTCGGCGACCCTTACGAGACGCTCAACGTCAACGTCAACGGCACGCAGAATGTGCTGAAGGCGGCCTACAAGCACGGACGGCGCCTGGTCTTCAGCTCGACCTCCGAAGTCTACGGGCGCAATCCCAAGGTGCCGTGGAAAGAGGATGACGACCGCGTGCTCGGCGCGACCACGATCGATCGCTGGTGCTACTCGACCTCCAAGGCGGTGGGCGAGCATTTCTGCTTCGCCTATCACAAGCTCGGCCTGCCGGCGACGGTGGTGCGCTACTTCAACATCTATGGGCCGCGGCTGGATCGGGTCGACGTCGGCCGCCTGTTCACGATCTTCATGGGCCAGTTGCTGCGCGGCGCCGACCTCACCGTGATCGGCGACGGCAAGCAGACCCGATGCTTCACCTACATCACCGACGCGGTTGCCGCCACGGTCGCGGCCGGGATTAACCCCGCGGCCGACGGCCAGGCGATCAATATCGGCACCGACGTCGAGACCACGGTGCTGGAGTTCGCCAACCTGATGATCGAGCTTTACGGTGCGGGCAAATCGAGGATCAAATTCGTCAGCCAGGCCGACGTTTATGGCCAAAGCTACGAGGACATCCCGCGCCGCGTGCCCGACAATACCAGGATGCGCACGCTGCTTGGCGTTACGCCGAAGGTCTCGCTACGTGAGGGAACGGCGCTCGCGATGGACTGGTTCCGCCGCGAACTGGCCGGCTGATTTTCCGCGGCTACAACTTACGCGCGATTGTCAGACCGTCCGAGATCGGCAGCATCACGAGTTCCACCCGCTTGTCGGTCACCGCGAAATCGTTGAAGGCGCGGATCGCCTTCGTATCGTCGGTCTGATCCTTTTCATCCAGCACTGCCCCGTCCCAGAGCACGTTGTCGACCAGGATCAACCCGCCCGCGCGCGTGCGGCGCAGCACTTCCTCGTAGTAGTGGCGATAGTTGGTCTTGTCGGCGTCGATGAAGGCGAAGTCGAAAGTCGCGCCGGACGGTAGCGCGCGCAGCGTATCGAGCGCCGGCGCCAGCTTGAGCGTTATTCTGCCGGCGACACCCGCCTTCTCCCAGTAGCGCCGCGCGATCGCGGTCCATTCCTCGCTCACGTCGCAGCAGAGCAGGCTGCCGTCCGCGGCGAGGCCGCGGGCGATACAAATCGCGCTGTAGCCGGTAAACGTGCCGACCTCGATCGCGCGCCGCGCGCCGATCGCTCGCGCGAGCAGCGTCATAAAAGTCCCCTGCTCGGGCGCGATTTGCATCCCGGCCCGCTGTCCTAGCTTTTCCTGGGTTTCCCGTATCAGGTCGCGCAGCACCGAATCGTCGTTGTGCCCGTGCGCGAGCATGTAGTTGTAGAGCTTATCGTCGAGGGTGATAAATTTTCCGCCTGGCGTCATGGCGTGGATTTTAGCATCGGCGGCCCGCGATCGCATGGTGTGGCGCATCGCCGGCCGTCCTTGCGGGCGGTGGCCGCGCCATGGGCCGCGCGGAGCCTCGGGCTACAGGCCCATCGAGTCGAGCTCGCGACGGATGCGTTCGGGATGGGTCGCGCCCCAGTAGATTCGGCCGCATCGCGGGCAGCGGGAGAAGCGCTCCTGGCTCGCATAGACGAAGGGCGGCACGCGGCGCACGACCGTATCGCGCCGGGCATCGGCGAGCGGCTCGTTGCAGTGCGAGCATCGGGTGAAAGCTCCGCGGCGTGGATCGAACGGAAACCGCGCAAGGACTTCGCGAAGCTGATCGCGGAACAGGTTATTTTCGAGGTAGAGCGCGTCGGATGCGGTGCGGAGACGCTTGTCGCGGGTCAGCGTGACGCGGCCTTCCGCGCGCGCCCGTCTAAGCAGCTTGTCGCCACCCAGCGACGGATCGAAGAGCACGTCGGCGCCGAGCAGCCTAAGCCATCGCGCCAGGCGCGCGAGCATCCGGTCGGCAGCGAATTTTGGCGCCGATTCCGGATCCGATTTGAACAATTCGTCCATCGCGTGCCGATGTAGTATAGCAGGGCGTCGAGAAGCGGGACCGTGGCGAGGGCAGCAACCGCATCCAACGGCACTTAAAGTAATACTTCAAGTCAAAGAAGGCCTGAAACTCCAAGGACGAAACTCCAAGGGATGGATCGATGAAAGAAGAGCGCGTCACGTTCAAGTCCGGCGACCTCACGCTGGAAGGCATGATCGCATATCCCGACGGCGCCGGGCCGCATCGCGCGGCCGTCGTCTGCCATCCGCATCCGCTTTACGGCGGCTCGATGTACAACAACGTGGTCGACGCCGTGCTGGAGGCGATGCACGCGAGCGGCTTTGCGACCTTGCGCTTCAACTTTCGCGGCGTCGGCCAGAGCGAGGGCGAGTTCGACAACGGGAAGGGCGAGGCCGACGACGCGATCGCGGCGATCCGCTTTCTGATCGCGCAAAAGGGAGTGCGCGCCGCCGGCGCGGTGCTTGCCGGCTATTCGTTCGGCGCGATGACGGCGGTGCGCGCGGCCGCGAGCGTGGAGGAGGTCGCGGCGATCGTCGCCGTCGCGCTGCCGCTCGGGATGATCGATCCGTCGGCGCTCGGCGCGATTACCAAGCCTATTGTGCTGCTCGCCGGCGATCATGATTCGTATTGTCCGGCGAACCATCTGACGGCGCTGGCCGAGCGGCTGGGACCTTCGGCGCGGCTCAAGATCATCCCGGGCGCGGATCATTTCTTCGGCGGCCGCGAGCACGAGATCACCGCAGCGCTGGTCGAGGAACTCGCGACGCTTTAGCGGAGGCCGCGGCGATTCCTATCGGCTTTCAGGGGGAAGGTACGTGCCCGAAGAAATAGAAGTCGATACCGACAAGCTGCACGAAGAGATTCACGAAGAGCTGGAGCGCGAGGGCGGCTCGCTGCTCAAGGCCATCGCGCTGACCACAGCGCTGTTCGCGGCCCTGGCGGCGGTGGCCGCATTGCGCGCGGGCGGAACCGTCAACGAGGCGCTGGTGATGAAAACCGAAGCGACCAGGCTCCAGGCCGAGGCTTCCGACCAGTGGGCGGCCTATCAGGCGAAGGGAATCAAGTCCGCGATCCAGCAGGCGTCCGAGTCGGCGTGGCTCGCGCTCGGCAAACAGCCTCCCGCGTCGTTCAGCGAAGAACGCCAGCGTTACGCGCGCGAACAAGCCGACCTTGCACGGGTCGCCCACGACAAGGAGCGTGAGCGCGACGGCAAGTCAGCCGAGGCCGACCATCTGATGCATCTGCATCATCGGTTCGCCAATAGCGTCGCGCTGTTCCAGGTGGCGATCGCGCTTGGCGCGGTGGCGGCGCTCACCCGGGTGCGTCTGGTCTGGTACGGCTCGATAGCGGTTGGAGTATGCGGCGCCGCGCTTTTCCTCTCGACCGTGTTGTAACGATGACCGCTCTTCTCGGCCATCAAACTTAAGGTGCGGGCGCGCGATGCTCCGCGCGGTTAATGAAATCGCGCACCACCTTCAGGTATTTGTGCGGCTCTTCGTAGATCGGCATGTGTGAACTCTCTTGAAAGATGACCATCTCCGAGCCGGGCAGCGCCTTGTGGCATAGCGTGGTCGCACGCACACTGGTCTCACTTCCCAAGGCGCCCGCGATGTAGAGTGAGGGAGTTTTGATTTCCTTCAGACGCGCGGTCCGATCCCAGTCCTTCAGGTTTCCAGTGCATGAGAACTCATTGGCACCCTGCATGGTGACGTAGATCTCGTCATTGTGTCCGGCGAACGAACGTTCGAGAGAGTCGGGCCATACCGGGAGCCTGCACACGTGCAGCTTGTAGTATTGGACAAGGGCGCCTTGGTACTCGGGGCAATCGGTGTATCCGGACGCCTCGTGGCGGTCCAGGATGGCACGCGTGTCGTCAGGAAGCTCTTTGCGATAGGTGGCCGCGTCTTTCGACCATTCGGGGTACGAGCACAGCGGGTCGGAGAAAATCAGGCTTACGACGCCCTGAGGCTGGGTTAGTGCGTAATCGGTCAACAGCACGGTTCCCGACGAATGTCCGAGGATGTGGGCGCGCTTGAGGCCGAGCGCGGTTCGGAGTTCAGCGAGTTCCTTGACGAAACGCTCGACCGTCCACAGCGACTTGTCATGCGGACGATCTGATTTTCCCGCACCGAGTTGGTCGTAGAAAACGACCGGCCTTTCTTTGCAAAGTGCGCCCAGCGGTTCCAGGTAATCATGGGTGAAACCGGGGCCGCCATGGAGCGTGATCAATGGTATCGCATCGCCGCTACCCACGATTTCGTACCAGACCTTGCCGCCCGTGACATTGACGTAGCCCTCTTTTACGGGGCATCCGAACGGGAACTTCGAGTTATCTGCGGACGCGGCTTTCGTGGAAGCTGACAACAAAATGAAGATCAGCATCACGAATATCGCACTGATTGCCGAACACGAGCGCTTACTTGTCATATGTTTCCTTCCCGCACCTGTGCGTATCGCGCCGAAACCGGGATTTCGATTCCGAATCGCGGCCCATACTCGCACACAACACCACGCTGCTTACAACGCCAAGTTGAGTTTAAACTTCTTCCCAGGACGATGACGGAGGAGGTCAGAAGCAAGATCTCCAGCGAGACCTACGGACCAGCAGGCGCCGGAGACGGCGCGCGGCTGGGCGTCGATTGTGGCTCGGCGGCTCGCGCGGAGGCGGGCAGCGCGCCGGCGCGGGCCATCCGCTCGATCGGATCGAAAGGATTGTCGCGGTCCGACTCGGCCAGCGCGATTATCGCCTTGATGGTGTCGTGCAGGTTGCCGCCATAGATGTGCTCGAGTTTGGCGAAAGTGTCGAGGTCGTGAAAATAGATCAGGTAGTTGATTAGCACTGCGTTGTTGACCGGTTCCTTGTCGAGATCGAAGCGTTCCAGTCCCGACAGATGCGGCTTGAGTTGCGCGTAGTCGGCGTTGATGCTGGCGAAGATGGTCACGCGGCGCTTTAAGATCTCCTCGCGCGGTAGCCCGCTCTGATAGAGCTGGAGCAGGCGCGCCGCCTCGTCATTCAAAAAACGCCCAAACTTCAGATCGGCGTCGAGCACCCCGCGCGCGGCCTCGGCGTCGGCGGAGCCGGGCCCCTCGGACGCCTCAAAGAACTTGACTGCGCCCGAGCTGCCGACGTAGGTCGCCGCCGACTCGTCGAACATCACGTCGCTCGCGAGGAAGTAGGTGCGATGGAACAGCTCGTGGATGATCACGCCGGCCAGCTCGACGCGGCTAAGCCGCAGCAGGTTGGAGAGCAGCGGGTCGTTGAAAAATCCGAGGCTCGAGAACGCCACCGCCGGCCGCACCATCGTGTCATACCCGCGCTGCTCCATCTCGGCGGCTTCGGCGTCGGCGTGATCCTTGTTGAAGTAGCCGCGATAGGGGATTCGGCCGACGATCGGGAACCACCAGGTATAGGGCTCGAGCGAGTCGCGCGGCGCTGCCATCACGACCCATGCGATCGCTCCCTTATCGACCTCGGAGACGCTGGCGTAAGCCTGGCCGACATTGAGCCCCAGACGGTCGCCCGCGAACTCGCGCACCTTGAGCACGGTTTCGAGCTTGGCGCGGGCCTCGGGTGGCAGGTCGCCGCGCGCGAGCACGGTGTCGATCGGCTTTCGGCGCCACAGCAGGCAGCCCTCTTCGTAAGCCGCGTGTCCGATATACCCGGCTTCGCATCCGGCAAGCGCGCCGGCGCTTAAAGTCAGTATGATCGCGAGGGCGAGCGCGCGCATTGCGAGGGCGGCCCCAACTTCTCAGTCCGCGGCCTGGCGAGTGGGCTCGGCTGCGGTCGCATATTGCAGCTCGAATAGCCGGTGATACAGGCCGCGGCGGGCGAGCAGCTCCGCGTGCGTGCCGCTCTCGCGCAGCGCGCCCTGGCTCAGCACCAGGATGCGGTCGGCGCGCTCGATGGTGGAGAGGCGATGCGCGATCACCAGCGCGGTGCGATTCTTGAGCAGCTCGTCGAGCGCGCGCTGCACCAGCGACTCGGTTTCGCTGTCGACGCTGGAGGTTGCCTCGTCCATCACCAGCACACGCGGATCATAGGCGAGTGCGCGAGCGAACGAGAGTAGTTGGCGCTGGCCGGAGGAGAGATTGGCGCCGCGCTCGCGGATTTCCTCGTGCAGGCCGCCGGGCAGCCGCTCGACGAAGTCCAGGGCCTGCGCGCGCCGGAGCGCCTGGCGCACCTCGGCCTCGCCAAGGTCGGTGCGGGCGAGGCGGACGTTGTCGAAAACATCGCCGGCGAAGAGGAAAACGTCCTGCTGCACCAGGCCGATCGCGCGGCGGAGCGCCGTGAGGTCCCACTCGCGCACGTCCACGCCGTCGACCAGGATGCGCCCGGCGCTGACATCGTAGAAGCGCGTCAGCAGTTTGATGATGGTGGATTTGCCGGAGCCGGTCGCGCCAACGATCGCAATTTTGCGCCCCGGCTCGACGGTGAAGCTCAAATCGCGCAGCACCGGCTCGCCCGCGCGGTAGGCGAAGCCGACGTGATCGAAGACGATCTCGCCGCGCACGGGGCTCGGCTGGCGCGGCGCTGGCGGGCTCGCGATCGACGCCGGCGTCTCCATCAGCGCCTCGATCCGCTCCATCGCTGCGAGCGCCGACTGGAGGGTGGTGTACTTGCTCGAGATGTCGCGCAGCGGCAAGAAGAATTTTTGCGCATAGTCGATAAAAGCGACCAGCGTGCCCAGCGTTATCACCCGGCGAATGGCCTCGCTGCCGCCGGCCCACAAAATAATCCCGATAGTCGCCGAACTGAGCGACTCGACCGACGAAAAGACGCCGGCCTCGTAAACGTTGGCGACCATCTGGGCGTCGCGGCTCTTGAGGTTGAGCGCGTCGAACTCCTCGCGGCTCCGCTTCTCGCGCGTGAAAAGCTGAACCACCGTCATCCCGGCCAGCGCCTCGGCCAGGTAGGCATTGAGTGCGGCCAGCCGTTCGCGGATCTCCCGGTAAACCACGCGGGCGCGGCTGCCGAAGAAATTCAGGATGAGCAGCAGCGGCGGCACCGCGCACATTGCCCACATCGCCAGGCGCGCGTTGAAGGCGAACATGATCGCGACGATTCCCAGCATCGTCAGCACGTCCATGAACATCGTGAGCGAGCCCGCGCTGAACATCTCGTTGATCGCGTCGATATCGGTGGTCATCCGGCTGACCAGCCTGCCCGTCGGCGTACGGTCGAAAAATGACATCGGCAGCCTCTCGACGTGCTTGAACAGCGCCATCCGCAGGTCCGAGAGGCTGTACTGCGCGACCATCATGGTCAGATAGAACTGTCCGTAGAAGCTCGAGAACTCGCCCGCCACGAGCAACAGGTACACGAAGCCCATCGCGAGCAGTCCGTGCGAGCCGAAAGCCTCAAGCACCGGCCGCAGCCATCCTGGCGGCGCGGCGCGGTTGTGGGTCAGGAACAGATCGATCGTGAGTTTCCAGACGTAGGGCTGGGCGAGCGCGAATAGCGTGTTCAGCGGCATCAGCACCACGGACAGAAAGAACATGCGCCGGTAAGGGTGAACGTAACTCCACACCCACTTGAGCAGCCGCCGATCGTACACGCGGCCCAGTTTTTCTTCCTGCGCGATTTCCATCGTCACCCACTCGCGCGCTTCAGTAGCGCGCGAGTTCTTCCTCCACCAGTTGGCGATGGAACAGCTCGGCGTAAATCCCGCGCTGCGCCATCAACTCCGCGTGCGTGCCGCGCTCGGCGATCTCGCCGTCCTCCAGCACGATTATGTGGTCGGCGTCGCGCACGGTGGACGCGCGATGGCTCACCACGACTGTGGTGCGGCCGCGCACGCTCTCGACCAGGCTATCGAGCACGGCGCGTTCGGTCTCGGTATCGACGCTGGAGAGCGCGTCGTCGAGTACCACCACCGCGGGGTCGTAGACCAGCACTCGCGCGATAGTGACGCGCTGCTTCTGCCCGCCCGAGAGCGACATCCCGCGCTCGCCGACGATTGTCGCAAGGCCCTGCGGCAGCACGGCGATATCTGCCTCGAGGCCGGCGATGCGCGCGGCGTGGGCGATTTCGTCCAGCGAGGCATCGCCGCGTCCGAACGCGATGTTACGCGCCATCGTGTCGGAGAACAGCGTCGGTTCCTGCGGCACCATCCCGACCGTCTTGCGCAGCGCCCCCAGCGGCAGATCGCGCACGTCGCGCCCGTCGAGCGTGACGCGGCCCGCGCTCGGCTCGACCAGCCGCGTCAGCAGCTTGACCATCGTGGATTTGCCCGCGCCGGTGCGGCCAACGATCGCGAGCTTCTCTCCGGCGGCGATTTTTACCGAGACGTCGCGCAGTGCGTAATGGCCGTCGCGGCCATTTTCGCCACGCCGGTTGCCGTCGTGTGCGAAGTAGCTGAACCAGACGTGCTCCCATTCGATTGCGCCGGCCACTTCCAGCCGCGTCTCGCCTCCGTCGATCGAGGGCGTGACGGAAGCGAGAAAAATGTCGTCGAGCCGCTTCATCGAGGCGCGCCCGCGCTGGTAAATCGAAATCACCCAGCCCAGCGCCGTGGTCGGCCACATCAGCTGCGCCAGGTAGCCCATGAAGGCGACCAGCCCGCCGATCGACATCTGGTTGCGCGTGACCAGGTAGCTGCCGTACACCAGCACCATCATCATCGACGTCGCGTACGTGCCGCGGATGAGCGGCATCAGCGCGCCGCGCAACCGCGCGAGCGCCAGGCCCTCCTCATTGTAACTGTCGTTGCGGCGGCGGAACTCCTCGGCTTCGCGCTCGTGCAGCGTGTAGGCCTTCACGACATGGATGCCTGAAAGGCTCTCCTGCACCTTGGCGCCGATCGCCCCCAACTCCTGCTGCACCCGCAGGCTGCGCTCCATCAGCGTCTGCGTGAGCCGGCGGATCGCGAAGAACAGAATCACGAAGGGCACCAGCGATACAAAGGTGAGGCGCCATTGCCTGGTGAACATGAAGGTCAGCGCATAGATGTAGACGAGCGGCGTGTTGGCGAAGGTCAGCGCGCCCATTCCGACCATCATCCGCACCGCGCTCAAATCGTTGATCATCCGCGACATCAGGTCGCCGGTCTTCAGCCGCTCGTAGAAGGAGCGGTCTAGCCGCGTGAGATGGCCGAAGAGATCGTTGCGCAGGCAGTATTCGACGTCGCGCCCGCAGTTGAAGAACATGAAGCGCGAAAACCATCGCACCACGCCCATCGCCAGCGCCGCCGCAAAGATTTCGCCGGCGAGATGGCTTAAACGGAGGGAATCGCGGGCCTGGATCGAGTCTATCGCCTTGCCCGTTAAATACGGCAGCAGCATCCCGAGCGTCACGGTGCCGAGCGTGCAGAACGTGGCTAACGCGTAGCGATGCCAGTAGGGGCGAACGTAGCCGAGCAGGCGTTTCATATCAGCCGGCCTAACTTATCAAGCCCCTATGCGGAGCCAAAGCGGCCCTCGTGCGCAGAGCTCGAAGAGCCATCCGTTAGAGTGTCCCGCGGAATTTCCTCGGCGAGTGCCTTGTGCGCGCGCACGATCAGGTTGTCTTCCGTCAGCACGCGCCGGTCGAGCATCCAGCGCGCAAGCTCCCGGTTGAGCGCGCGCACCGGCGGCTTGCGCTCGCGCCATATCAGGCGCAGCCGCGTGTCGAACGCGACCACCGGGTAAAACAGCGCGTAGAGCACGTAGCTGAACGGCTTGACTTTGCCGTGGCCGAGCCGTTCGAGCCGCAGGCCATTGATACGCATCAGATAGTAGAGCAGCACGAACGGGATCGGGTAGTTGTGGAAGTGATGAGCCTTATCGAGCGGCGTGTCGAGCGGAATTTGGCGCCGCTTGGCCTTGTGCATCCCCGACAGCATGAAGCCCAGGCGCGAATCCAGGCGCATGATGTTAGGCGTGGTCAAGATCAGATGGCCGCCCGGCCGCAGCACGCGCGCCACCTCGCCCAGCGCCGCGCGATGGTTCTCCAGGTGTTCGATCACCTCGGTGAGCACGACCAGGTCGAAGCTTTCGTCGGGATAGGGCAGACCACGCGTGAGATCGACCCCCTCATCGATCGGCATGCCTTCGATCGGCGGCAGGCCGCGTTCGAAACGGGTGCCGCGCACTTCGAAACCGCGCGCGGCCAGCGCCGTCATCACCTCACCGTTGCGGCAGCTTACGTCGAGCGCGCGCGTGCCGCGAGCGTCGAGGCCGGCGACCAGCTCCAGAACGCCATCGACTATTTCGCGTGCGGGCATGATCGCGTTACGTTATCAGGTACGCCGCGCGAAAAAACAGGCTACGGCGCCCGCGCGCCGCGCACAGCCTCACAATCGGCGCTGCGTTCGCAGCCGGCGCTCATAGAGCTTGGCGTACTTGAGAAAGACGTAAAACGCAGCGCTCATCGCGGCGTATAGTCCGCGTCCGCCCTCGCGAAAGCCGCCGCGCAGGAAATAGAAGTTGAAGAAGCGCCAGGCCGGATTGGCGATCATTTTGACCACGGTCAACGCGCCCGGGTCGCCCTCGGTCGCCGCTTGCGAGCTTAGCCGATTGATCGTAGCGACATGGTCTGCGACATCGCGGTAGCTGAAATGGAGAATCGGCGCTTTGAGTTTGGCGACGGAGCCCTCGACCAGCACGCTGGCGTGCGGCTCGTGCCCACCGAAGCGCGCGCGTTCGCGGCGAAACAGCCGCAAGTGCCAGTCCGGGTAGAGTCCGCGAGTGTAATAGTGGCCGAGATGGTAGAGCACGCGGCGGACGCGATAGCCGGCGAACGGCTGCGGGCTCGCAAGCGCGGCGCGAATTTCGCTGCCCAATTCCCAGGTCGCCTGCTCGTCGGCGTCGAGCGAGAAGATCCATTCGCCGCCGGCCTGTTCGAGCGCGAACTGTTTTTGCGCGATATATCCTTCGAAGGGACGCTGAAAAACCTGCGCCCCCAAGCTTCGCGCGATTTCGGCCGTGCGATCGGTCGAGAATGAATCGACCACGATCAATTCATCGCAGAACGCCGCTGCGCTCTTGAGGCATTGGCCGATCAGCTCCTCCTCGTTGCGCGTGATGACGATGAGCGAGATTTTCGGCGCAGTGTTCGCCGCGTCGGCCATCACGTTCGGCCTGGCGACGGCTCGCCGGCCGGCGGCGGCGCACCGATCTCGGCGAGGAAATGGGCGGAGGCCTCGCGCGCGAGCCGGTAAGCGGCTTCATCGACCCGCCCGCGCATCAACTCCACGCGCAGAAACAAAAAGTACGTCTGCACGACGTCGTTGCGGCAGTAGCGATGGATCTCCTCCAGCCGGCCCTGCTCGAACAATTCCTGGACCTGCGAGCCGTCGACTTCCATCTTGCCCGGCAGGCCAATCATCTTGAGCAGCAGGTCCATCCCGCCGCGCAGCCCGCCGCTCGCGCCGAAGTTGGTCAGGTAGTCGAAGAGATCGAGATGGCGCTCGGTGGAATAGCGGGCGCGTCCCGACTCGGCGCCTTCGGCGAAGTGCGCGGGCGCGGCGATTCCGTAGCGCAGGGCGGCGAGTTCGAGCACCGGAAAATCGAACCGCCGCCCGTTGAACGTGACCAGGCATCCCGCGAAACGCTCGGCGCGCGCCCAGAACTCGCGCGCCAGCGCCTCCTCGGAATAGCCGTCGAGCGCCAGGCTTTCGACCGAGCGCAGGACGTGGTCGGCGCCGACATCGCCGATCGCGATCGAAATTGGGATGTGCAGGCTTAGCGGAAAAAAATCGCTGCCGCGCCGCGCGCGCAACTGCTCGCGGAAACTCTGGAACGCGTCCTCGTCGCTCAACCCCTCTCCGGCGCACATCGCTTGATTGAGCAGGCGCTTGTCGACGCGCGTCTCGATGTCGAATATGGCGAACACACCAGTTGCGCCGTGCGAACCGCTGCCGCCGCCCGGACCTTCAGGCCTCCGTGCGCTCGAGCCCGTCGATGACTCGATCCGCGATCGAACGGAATTCCGCGGCGATCGGATGGTCGGGGCGCACCGCGACCAGCGGACGCGCGTAGTCACCGCCCTCGCGCAGTTCGCGGACCAGCGGAAGCTCACCCAGAAACGGCACGCCGAGATCGTGCGCCAGCCGCTCGCCGCCGCCGTGTGCGAAAATCTCGTGCCGCGCGCCGCACTTGCGGCAGATGTGATAGCTCATGTTCTCGATCACGCCCAGCACCGGCACGTTGACTTCCTGGAACATCGTGACGCCGCGCCGCACGTCCATCAATGCGACTTCCTGCGGCGTGGTGACGACGATCCCGCCGGCCAGCGCGACGCGCTGAGTTATCGTGAGTTGCGCGTCGCCGGTGCCCGGCGGCAGATCGAGCACGAGGCAGTCGAGTTCGCCCCACTCGACGTTGAATAGAAACTCGGTCTCCAGCTTGGTCACCATCGGGCCGCGCCAGATGACCGCCGTCTCGTCGTTCACGAACAGCGCCATCGAGATGTAGCGGATGCCGAAGCTTTCCAGCGGGATGATACGGCGCTCGGGCGTGAGCTCGACGCGCTGGTCGGACCCGACCATCATCGCGACGCTCGGCCCGTAAACGTCGGCGTCCATGAGGCCGATGCGCCATCCGGCCGCGCGCATCGCCAACGCCAGGTTCACCGCGACCGTCGACTTGCCCACGCCGCCCTTGCCACTGGCTACCGCGAGGACGTGACGCACGCCCGGCACGAGCCGGCGATGCGACCCAGGAGCCATCTTTGGCGCGCTCGCGGCCTGCTCCATGTGCACGTCGACGGCAGGGATGCCCGGCATCGCGGCAACTGTGCGGCGGACATCCTCGACGATTTGCGTGATGACCTCGGAGTTCGCGCTCGGCGCGGTAAGCGTCACGGTTACGCCCTTGTATGCGATCTCGATATCCTTGACCATGCCGAAGGAGACGATGTCGCGGGTGAAGCCGGGGTATTTGACTTTCTTGAGTTCGACCAGGATTTCGTTGGGAGTCGGCATCTATAAGGTGCGGCGCGACGGCGCCCTGGGCGCCTCCTTTACGGCCGCAGCTCGATGTTATCATTCCCGGAGTATGGGAAAAACGCGCCGAGCGCCAAGGAGAGAGTTCGATGTCGCTCGCAGCTGAGGCTCGAAGCGGCATGCGAGTCGCTCACGCGCGCGACGCGGGCGAGCTCGTGCGCTTTGCGGCGCACGAGCTCGCCGCGAGCCTGGGCGCGATGCTGCCCGAGGCTCCGCGGGTCGAGGCCGTCGACGGCCTCGACCCGCGGAGCCTCGCCATCGAGGCGGAGGCCGCGGCGCCTTCAGGCGTCGCGGTCTCCGCCTCGGCGTCTGCGCGTCCCGCGGCATCGCCGCGGGACGCGGATGCGTCGTCCGGGAGCGCCGCGCGCTCGCGCGCGGTGCTCCCGGACGACAGCTTTGCGCTGTTGCGCCGTCCCGCGCCCGGCGCCGCAGGCGCCGGGCGCGGGACGGCGCTGGTGGTCGCAGGCGCCTCGGAGCGCGGTGCGCTCCACGGCGCCTACGACCTGGTCGAGCGCCTCGGCGCGCGCTTCGCGCTCGGCCGGGCGCCCGCGTTGCCGCGCATCGAGCCGGCGCAACTCGCTACGCTCGCGCCGTATCGCGTCGCGCCGGCGTTTGGCCGGCGCGCCTTCGTCTCGGACATCATGACTTGGCTCTACGAGGAGCCGGCACGCCTGGCGATGCATCTCGCGCACGATCGCGAGTTCATCCCCTGGATGGGGCGGCGCGGCATCAACGCGTTCGAGTATATCCGCCACGCGCAGGACACGCGGCTCAAGATCGATGAGGTCGCTCCGATGCTGGCGGAGCGCTGCATCGAGGCGGAGTACGGCGGCCACGTGTTGCAGCTTTTGTTGCCGCGCGATCGATTCGCGGCGCATCCGGAGTACTTTCCGTGCGGGGAAGACGGCCGGAGGATGGAGAGCGGCAACCTGTGCGTGTCGAATCGGGCGGCGCTCGAATTGGTGCGCGCGGGCGCGCTGGGCTACGTGCGCGACAACCCCGAGATGGCGATGCTGCATATATGGGGCGCGGACGTAAGGCGCGGGGCGTGGTGCCGATGCGCCGACTGCGCGGCGCTGTCGCCGCAGCTTCAGTATATGAAGGTCGTCAACGAAATTGCGGCGGCACTGATGTCCGAAGGCGACGCAGTGATGCCGGTCGCCTATCTCGGCTATCACGACACGTTGGAGCCGGATCCCGCGCTGCGCCCGCTCGCCAACGTATGGTTCGAATGGGCGCCACGCGAGCGATGTTACAGCCACGCGATTGACGATCCGGCTTGCACCGTGAATCCGCGTTACCTGGAGTCGCTCGAGCGTTACATCGACATGTTCGACGGGCGCGGCGGCGTATTCGAGTATTACGCCGACGCGATCCTGTTCGGCGGGATGGGATTCGCGACGCCGTCGATCATCGTGCGCGATCTCAACGCGTACCATCGGATGGGCCTGCGGAGCATCTCGTGCCTCACTTTTGGCGCGTTCAGCGCGCTCGCCTATCCGGTCAACCTGGAGATTTTCGCGCGCGCGACGCGTTCGCTCGACGTCGATTCCGACGTGGCCGTCGACGACATTGCCGCGACGCGATATCCCGGATGCGGCGCGGCGATGGCTCGGGCGTATCGTGCGATCGCGCGCGCGTCCGCGATGGCGCTTACTTATGGCGCCGTGACGCGTCCGCCGCTGCAGCCGGCTGGCGCGCTGCGAAGACGCTCGCGGCTGTTGGAGGCGGCGGCGGCGATGCGCGAGGGGGTGGCCGCGGCCGAAGCGATAATCTCAGGCGCAGGGGCAGGGTCGGGCGACGCAGCGGCACGGCCGGAGGTTGGCGCGGAGCGCGATTTATGGGAATACAGCGCAGAGGCTCTGGAAGGTGTCGCGCAGTGGCTCGAGGCGAGGACGCTCACGGGCGCGGAGCGCCGCGCGACGGGTGCGCAGGCGGTTGAAAAGGTCGATCGTGCGATCCGCCATATCCACGAAATCGATCCCGCGCTGAAAGGCACCTGGGGCGCCTACGATTTGGAGCGCTTGCACGGGAATTGGCTCGAAGCACTGAGGCGCCGGCTCGACGAGTAGATATCTTAGCATCGGAGCACATCGCACTGGAGGCTAGCGTTCGATGGAGAACGGCAATAACGGCTTCGTGTTGTCGGAGGAGCTGACCGCGCTGCGCGAGCAGGTCAAGCGCATCATCCGAGATGAGATCATTCCGATCGAAGATCGCCTCGATCCCGATGCGCCCGAGATTCCCGAGAGCGAGTTCTGGCCGATTGCCCGCAGAACCCAGGCCGCCGGCCTGTGGTGCATGGGCGTGCAGACGAAATACGGCGGTGGCGGACTCGGCACATTCGATATGTGCGTGCTGATGGAAGAGATGGCGCAGCATCGGATGGGCCTGTACAACCCGGGCGCGGGCGTATTCGGGCGCACGCCGCCGCCAGTCATCTGGGCCGGCACCGAGGAACAGATCCAGAAATACGCCGTCCCCACCATCAAGAAGGCCTCCTACACCTTCTTTGCGATCACCGAGCCCTCCGGCGGATCCGATCCGGCCGGCGCGATCCAATGCCGCGCGGTGCGCAAGGGCGACACCTACGTGCTGAATGGCACCAAGATTTTTTCCTCTCACGCGCACGAGGCCGAATGGGGCGTGGTGTTCACGCGCACCGATCCCAACGCGGGCCGCGCCGGGATCACTGCGTTCATCGTGGAGAAGAACACGCCCGGCTTCACCGCGCGACCATTCAAGGTGCTGCGCACGGCGGCGCTGCCATGCGAGGTCCATTTCGAGGATTGCACGCTTCCAGCGGCGCAGCGGCTCGGCCCCGAGGGCGGAGGGCTGACGCTCTGCCTCGATTTGTTGACGCGCCTGCGCTTTCCGTACTCGGCGTGCAACATCGGCGTCGGCGTCGCGGCACTCAGGATGGCGGTCGCGCATGCCAAACAGCGCAAAACCTTCGGGGAGTTGCTGGCGCGCCGCCAGGCGATCCAATGGATGTTGGCCGATTCCGAGGTCGAGCTGCGCGCCGCGCGATGGCTCACCTGGGACGGCGCATGGAAAGCCGACCGTGGCGAGGACGCGCGGATGGAAGCGTCGATCGCGAAGTTGTATTCGAGCGAGGCGCTCGGCCGCGTGATCGACCGCGCGGTGCAAATCCACGGCGGCTATGGCGTGAGCAAGGAGTTCCCGCTCGAGCGATGGTACCGCGAGGCGCGCATCCGCCGGATCGGTGAAGGCCCCTCGGAAGTGCATCGGATGGTGATCGCGCGCAATCTGCTGCGCTGAACGCGCGCGGCGCCGCCGCTTCGAGGAGGGAGAGAGAGAACCGATGGGCCTGCCGCTCGAGGGAATCCGCGTAATCGACCTGGGGCAGATTTTCGCCGCGCCATACTGCACCTTGCAGCTCGCCCAGATGGGCGCCGAGATCATCAAGATCGAACCGCCCGGCGTGGGCGAGAGCCTGCGCCGGGCTGAGTCGTCGCCGGGCGGCGTCGGCTATTCCTTCCTGATGCTCAACGCCAACAAGCGTTCGGTGACGCTCAACTTGAAGCATCCGCGCGGCCGCGAAATCATCCTCAAGCTCATCGAGCGCGCCGACGTGCTGGTCGAGAATTACTCGGCGGGCGTGATGGAGTCCTTTGGCCTCGGCTACAAGGACTTGCGCGGCCGCTTCCCGCGCCTGGTCTATGCGAGCGCCAAGGGCTATGCGAGCGACGGCCCGTGGGCGCGCCTGGGCGCGATGGACTCAACGGTGCAGGCGAGCTCGGGCTTCATGAGCGTGACCGGCTATCCCGATCGCAGCGGGGTGAAAACGCCCGCCACCTTCATCGACATGGGCACCGGCAGCCATCTCGTGAGCGGCATCCTGGCGGCACTGCTGCAGCGCGAGCGCAGCGGGCGCGGGCAAAGAGTCGAGGTCGCGATGCTCGACGTGTGTGTCCCGGCGCTGACCGGCCTCATCGCCGACCAACTGCAGGCGCGCAAGCCGGAGCGTCTCGGCAATCGCCATCGCAATGCCTGTCCCTCCGACGTCTATCCCGCCGCCGACGGCGAGATTCTGATTTTCTGCCTCACCGAACCGCACTGGCGCACGCTGGCGAAGTTGATGGGGCGCGAGGAGCTGATCGGCGATCCGCGTTTCAGGAATCACGCGACCCGACTTGCTAACGTCGATGAGGTCGACCGCGCAGTCTCGGGATGGACACGGAGCAAGCGTCGCGACGAGCTGGTCGTGGAGCTCATCGCGGTGGGCGTGCCCTCTGCGCCGGTTCGCACGGTCGAAGAGTTGACCGCCGATCCCGAAGTGGCGCGTCGCGGGATGCTGCTCGATAGCGAATTCCCGACTCGCGGCGCGATCAAGGTCGCCGGATCGCCGATCAAGCTATCGGAGTCGCCAGAGGTCGAGCGTCCGCGGATGCGTCCGCCGGTACTGGGCGAGCATACCGCCGAAGTGCTGGCGAGCCTCGGAATCGACGCAGCCGAACTCGAGCGCCTGCGCGCCGACGGCGTGGTCTGAGCGGCGCTCGGTGCATACGCCCGGTGCATACGACCGGTGCATACGATAGACCGGTTGGCCACACGCCCGTGAATTCTGACCTCCGCTGATCGAGCCACAAAGCGAACGGCTCTGGCCGCCATGTTAGAACTGCGTCATGGCGGTGCATGAACGCGCTCCGCAGCCCATCAATGTTTCCGGTTTGGGCAGCGGCTTGATCGAGTTCGGACCGCCGATGGCGGATCGAGCCTCGCTGGAATCCGTGCCGGGCGCGGGCACCGTCGAGTTTTATCTGCTTACCGAAGCGGCAAGTCGCACATGGGCCGCGATCACCGCGAGCCTTGCTTCGGGAGTCGGCGCAATTTTTTGGATTGGGGGACGAGCCGGCGCGGGCAAAACCCATTTTCTGAACTACGTGATGGCGCTCGAGGAGCGCGCCGGCACGGCCAAGGGGCGGCACGCGATAGTCAGACTCGGGCTCGAGGCGGGTGCGGGAGCGTACGATCTCGAGCAACGGATGTTCGATCTGCTCGCGCGCGAGATCGGCGCCGGCGACGCGGGCGCGATGCTGTGGCGCCGATTGCACGGTGGCGAGGCGCTAGGCGTCGCGTTCGAGCAGGCCTATCGCGTCGGTATCCGCGCCATCACCGTCGCAATAGATTTCGGCGCGGCCGACGCGGCGGCATGGGACGACTATTTCGCAGAACTAGCGCGCGTGGCCGCGCGCAGCCGCCAGATCGCATTCAACGTGTACGTTGCGGCGCGCAGCAGGGCGCCGGCGAGCGCGATGGCGCTCGAGGTCGCTCCGGCTGGCGGCGCGGAGCAGATTCTGGCCGCTTTGGCGCGAACGCGCCGGGTCGTGGACGAGGCGGCTGCCGCGTTACTGTACGAGGGCGTCGATATCGGCGGCTTCGAGCCGCGCGCGATCTTCCCGTTCGATCCGCGTTCGATCGAAACGCTGCGCGCCCTGGGCGGCGAGCCGCCGAGCGTGGCGGCGATGGCGAAACTTGTCAGCGCGGCACTCGCGGCCTGGCGCGAAAATGCCGTCGACGGCTGTGTGCGGCCGCTTCTATCGGTCGAGTTGATGGGTGCCACGGCGGTGGCCAGGGGGGTGGACGAACGGCTGGGTCAGGCCGGCCGTGCGGCGCTTAGGATTGCGCATCGCGCCGCCGACGCGATGGAAGAACGCGGGCGCGCGCGCGGGATCGTCGACGTCCTGCTGCTGGAGTGGCTCGGCGGCGGCGCGCGGACGCTTTCGCCCGGTGAGTTGCGCGCGCGTATGCCCGAGCGCTACCAGCGCCACAGCTCCTTCCCGCCGGCCGGCACCACAATATCCGCGATGCTGGAGGCGCTGGCCGCACGCACCGGCGGAGTGATCGCTTTCGACGCGAGCGGAGCGCAATTCAACCCGCGCGCCGCCGGAGCGCCCGAAGTCGCGGCCTTCAACAACGCGCTCCCGCTCCTTCAGCGCTTCGACTCGACGCTCAGCGAGGCGGCCGAACTGCCTGAGTTGCGGGCCAGGCTCAAGCGCGCGAGCGAGGCGATGGCGCGTGCGGTCGAAGCGGCGCATCGCGTCGGCACAACATTGGACGCGGCGCATCGCGAGCTGCGCGCCGAGCTTAAGCCGGAGCATCGGCAAACCCTGGACGATTTTATCGCTCTCGCCGATGCCGGTGCGGGCGCGCTGGTCGAGCAGGCGGCCGAGGCACAATCGCGCGCGCGCGCAGAGCGCGTAATCGCCGCGTATGAGGGGTTGGCAACGGCGGCCGTGGCGGCGCCGCGGCTGCGCGAGATGCGCGAGTATCTGCGCGCGACGGAATTGATGCCCGACCTCGCGGGAAATGTAGCGGGAGATATCGTGGGAGGTGGCTCGGCCGTGGACAAGGCAGTGGCGGCGGCGCAGGTCGAGTGCCAGCTCCTGCTCGCCGCGCTCGAAACTGCGATGCCGCGCTGGGACTCGCGCGGTTTCGACACACTCCAGATACGCTTTCAGAAATTCAAATGGAACTACATCCAGATCTACCAGGCCGCGCATGAACGTTGGCGGCGCGAGAACGAGCGCATCGCGATCGAGCTAGCCGACGCGCGCGAGCATTTCGGCGCGCTGGGCAGGCTCAATTCGATCGCTGCGCTGGGCGCTCCCGTCGGCGGGGCGCTCGGGCCGCGGATCGAAGAGTCGGGACGCCGGGTCGTGCGATGCGCGTCCGACGCGCCGGTCACGCTCGATCTCGTGCCTCGCTGTCCGCGATGCGGATTCGTGCTGGGCACGGCGCTGCCCGCTTCCGAGCTGGGCGAGGTCTTCGAAGAGATGCGGCGCGCGCTCAAGGCCAAGCTGGCCGCGCTTTCGCACGACGCGATTGCGCGTCTGATTCGCCAACACGATCGCGGCCATCGGCTGGACGGCTTTCTCAAAATCACCCAGGCCGCCCATACCGACGCACTGGTGCGCGTGCTCGACGACAATCTTGCGCGCTACCTCGGACGGCTGCTCGATGAGGTGCAAGATCGTGCGCGAGATGATGCTCAGGATGATGCGCAAGACGTGGCGCCGGGTGTGATCGAGCGCTTTGAGCGCCGGCGCCGCGACGGGTCGCATAACGGCAAGCGGGCCGGGCGCACGATCAAGCCGCAGTCCGAGTAACCTGCGCGGCCGAGCGAGACTGACACGCAAGATTGACGCGAACGACGCGGGTCAGCTTGAGGCGGGCGACTGTGGGTGCTTGCGCGGCTGCCCGGGAGGAAAAGCGCTGGCGCGGCCCCGGCGTGGCTTGACGTTAAGCCGATCGAGCGCGCGGAAGAATATATTCCGCACGACCTCCATGAACCACAGCAGCGCGAGCCCCAGGCTCACGCCGATTCCGTACAGCACCGAGCCGAGAAATCCGCCCACGCCCAGAGCCTCGGGCACATGCGGCTCCTGCGAAATACGGGCTTGCTCCTGAACCGGATCCACCATCGATTTTCACACTATGGCGCAGCTTGCGAGGCTGCAAGTACTCGCGTGGCCGCGGCAGTTGATTGCGCCTCGCTGGCGGCTACGAACCGGACGCCGCCGGCGTCAACTTGATATTGTCGAAACTCACCCTTGAATCGTTCTGCGACCACACCCCGATGCGTCCCTTGGCGATCGCGCCGTCGTTGGCCGCGAACATCTGCTTGCCATCGAGGTAGGCGACGAAATGGCCGCCGCGCGCGTCAACCTTGAATGTGTACCAGCGCCCGCGTTCCAGCGGCGCCGGAACTTCCTTGATCAGATTCAACTGCCCGCCGCTCATCCGATACAGTGCCAGCGTGTCCTTGGGGCATGCGGCCGCAAGCACGTAGTAGCTTTGCGGATCGGTGTAGCGCAAGACGAGACCCGCATAGCTGCCCCAGGCGCCGCCCCATGCCTTGAACGCGGCCTCGTAGCTGAAGTCGGCATATTCAGTGGTATCCTTGGGAATAGCCACTAGATAGTCAGTGGTGAAAAAAGAACTGAACCAGATTTTCACCTGCCGGGTGTGCGGCAGGCCATAGCCCGGCAAACCCAGGGTATTCGGCTCGCTCGGTGCGTCGCGATCGATAAGCACCCGCCAATCGCCGGCGACCGCAATCCAATCCTGTGGTTTCGAGTAGCCGCGGTCGTGGTCGAAGTCCCAGGTCTTTACTCCCGCAGAATTGGCTCCTGCGGAAACGGCTGCATCGGACTTGGCCGCATCAGAGGCCGCCGCATCTGCCGCGGCCGCGGTCTCAGCCGCTGCCCGATTGCTCGCGGCAAGCGCCACGCCGGCAGCCATCGCTAACGTACCGGCGAGCGCGAATGCCCACAGCGCTGGGCGCGATACACACTTGTTCTCAGTCATCTCCACCACCTTACTCAGAATCCCAAATGTACCCCGGGATCGGCGATTGTCAGAAAACGATTGCGCACGATTCTTTTGGATAGATGGCCGCGATGTCAAGGACGACGTGAGTTTCGCTTTTTATTCGTGTTAGATATTCAGCGAGATAAACTTCGATTTTCGTCACTCCGCAGCAATTGACTTGACTGAGGTGGGAGCGAGTGGGATGTTGTGGGAGGTTAGGGGGCGTTGCGGTGTTCCTTGGACGATTCGACCATGCGACCGACGAAAAGGGACGGGTCAGCATCCCGGCCCGATTCCGCGAGGTACTGCAGCGCGATGGTCATGAAAGCCTGTTCATCACCAACTGGATCTACCAAAAGGAGCGATGCCTTGCGCTCTATCCTCCCGGCGAGTGGACCAGGCTTAGCGGCAAGATGGGCCAGCACGGGAGCCTGGCCCCTGCGGTCCAGACTTTTCAGATGTTTGTGGTCGGCGGTGCGCATGAGGTTCAAGTCGATCGCCAGGGCAGGATACTCATTCCGCCCAAACTTCGCGAGTATGCCCATCTCGATCGCGACGTCACCTTCAACGCATTAATCGACCATTTTCAGCTTTGGGACAAGGCCGTGTTGCAACGAATCCTGGAGGCGGCCGAGCAGCAGATGATGGATCCGGAATTCGTCGCGAAGCTCAATCTGTAGGTCGCGAAGCTCAATCAGTAGGTGAGGATGGCGCTGGCAGCGGAATCGAATGCGGGAGGGGATCGGCTGCATCTGCCGGTGATGCCGGGCGAGGTGCGCGCTCTGCTGTGCGAGGGCGAGCGGCGTTTCGTCGTCGACGTCACGCTCGGCACCGGCGGACATGCCGAAATCCTGCTGGAGCACAGCGGCGCGACACTGCTTGGTCTGGATCGCGACCCGCACGCGCTCGAGGCCGCCCGCGAGCGGCTTCGCCGTTACGGATCGCGCGTGATGCTGCTGCAAGGCGACTTCGCCGAGATCGATCGCGTGATCGCCGAAGCCGCGCTGGGGGCGCCCGACGCGATCCTGGCCGATCTGGGGATGAGCACCTTCGCGCTCGACGATCCGGCGCGCGGTTTCAGTTTCAGGAACGACGGTCCGCTCGACATGCGGATGGATCCGGCGGCGGCGCTTAGTGCCTACGATTTGCTGAACGAGGAAGGGGAGGACGAACTCGAGCGGATCATCCGCGAGTTCGGTGAGGAACGCGCCGCGCGGCGGATCGCGCGGGCAATCGTGGAGGCCCGGCGCCGCCGTCCGTTGACGACCACCGCGGAACTGCGCGCGGTTATCGAACGCGCGGCCGGCACGCGCCATCGCGGTGCGATCCATCCGGCGACCCGCACCTTCCAGGCGCTGCGCATCGCGGTCAACCACGAGATTGAGAGTCTAGCGGCATTCCTCGATCGCGCTCCGGGATGCCTTAACGCGGGCGGCCGTCTCGCGATCATCGCCTACCACTCGCTGGAGGATCGCCCGGTCAAGCATCGCTTCCGCGCGCTCGCGCACGACGGGGGTTTCGTGGCGCTGACGCGCAAAGCGCTTCGCCCTTCGGCCTCCGAATGCGCGCACAATCCGCGTGCGCGCAGCGCGCGACTGCGCGCTATCGAACGGGGGCCGCGATGAGCCGTGCGCGAGTCAAACCGTCGCGCCCGCCGTCGCGTTTGCTGCAGGCGATTCTCGCAGTGGGCGTTATCGCACTGGGCTTTGCGACCCTGATGGTGCGCCTGGAGGTCACGCAGGAGGGCTATCGGCTCTCGACGCTCCGCAGCGACAATCTCAAGCTCGAAGAGGACAACCGCAACCTGCGCCTGGGCGTGGCCGAAGTCGCTTCGCGCGAGCGTCTGCGCGCGCTGGCGCCGAAATTCAACCTTGGTCCGCCAGCGCCCGGCCAGGTGGTGACGCTGCCGTGAACGAGCCGTTCAAAAAGCGCCGCGGCCGAATTGGCGCGCTGACTATCGTGCTGGCCGCGCTCTTCGTGCTGATCGCGCTCAGGCTCGCCGCGCTGGTGGTATTCGACGGGCCGCGCCTGACTTCGCTCGCGCGCACGGAGCATACGGGTGAGGTCGCGCTGGCGGCGCCGCGCGGGCCGCTCGCGGATCGCAACGGCGAGCCCCTCGCGCTCTCGGCCGAGACTCGATCGATCTATGCGCGGCCGGCGCAACTGCTCGCCGCCGCAACGCCCGGGCAGCGCGCGTCGCTGGCCGCCGCGCTCGGAATCACGCCCTCCGAATTGGAGGCGAAGCTTCATCGCGGAGCGCCCTTCGTATGGCTGCGGCGCCATCTGCCCCCCGCAGAGGCGCAGGCGGCCGAAGCGCTTAGTCTCGACGGAGTGGGCGCGCTCAGCGAATACAAAAGGTTCTATCCGGAGAGCACCCTGGCCGCGCCGGTGGTGGGGTTGGCGGGGATGGATGGCCAGGGTCTCTCCGGCCTCGAATTGCAATACGATCGGCTGATTCGCGGCGAGCCGGTGGTGTTGCGCTTCTATCATGACGCGCTCGGCCATCCGATCTTCGACAGTCCGCTTGCGCTCAAGACCCCGGAGGTGGGCGCGCGCCTGGTGTTGACGCTCGACGCGCGGATCCAGGCGCTGGCCGAAAACGACCTGGCCGCCGAAGTTCGCACGAGCGGCGCGCGGCGCGGCGCGGCCGTGGTGCTCGATCCGTTCAGCGGCCAGGTGCTGGCGCTGGCGAATATTGCGGCCGACGGCGCAAGCGTCGGCGAGCGCCTGCACGACACCGCGGTGCAGGACGCCTTCGAGCCGGGCTCGACGATGAAGGGCCTGCTCGCCTCGATCGCGCTGCAGGACGGCGCAATCACGCCGAGCCAGCGCATCTACTGCGAAAACGGCGCCTACACCGTCGCGCATCGCGTGATCCACGATGACAGTCCGCACGGATGGCTGGACCTGGGCGGGATAGTCGAAGTCTCCTCGAATATCGGCGCCTCCAAAATTGCGCTCAAGTTGGGTCCCGAGCGCTTCTACAACGGATTGCGCGCCTTCGGCCTTGGCGGACGCACCGGGATCGATTTGCCGGGCGAGGCGGCCGGTATCCTGCGCAAGCCCGCGTCGTGGCGCGAGATCGATCTCGCCAATCATGGCTTCGGCCAGGGCGTGGGAGTCACGCCAATTCAGCTCGCGGTCGCCTACGCGGCGATCGCTAACGGCGGATACCTGGTGCGCCCGTACGTGCTCAAGGCCGCCTATGACGCCGCGGGCCGGCCGTTGCTGACGCATACGCCCGAGGCGCTCCATCGCGTCATCTCGCCCGAGATCGCGCACACGATGAACCGGCTGTTGCAGGGCGTGGTCAACGGCCCCGACGGCACCGGGCGTCTTGCGCGCGTGAGCGATTTCGTGGTGGCGGGCAAGACCGGTACCGCACAGATGGTGAATCCCACGACCGGCGCTTACTACCAAAGCCGGTTGGTCGCGTCGTTCGTCGGCTTTCTGCCCGCCGACGATCCGCGCCTGGTGATCCTGGTCGTGCTGTACGACGTCGCGCACGGGCACTTCGGCGGACTGACGGCCGCGCCGGTCTTTAGCGAAATCGCTTCGGGCGCGCTCAGCGATCTGAACGTGGTCTCGAACACACCGCACTACGACACGGCGAGCCTGTTGCCGGCCGTGCACACGGCGGGCGGCGATTCACGCGACGATTCGCGCAAAGCTTCGCACCAGGATTCAATTGACCAGTCATCCGACGCGCTGCCGGGTTCGGAGCTCAGCGGCGACGACTCGACGGCCGCAGCGCTAACCGTAGACGACCGGATTCCGGATTTCAGCGGACTCAGCCTGCGGCGCGCCTTTGCGCTGGCCGGCCTACGCCATCTCAACCTCGAGGTCGAAGGCGACGGTTACGTGATCGCGCAGCGGCCCGCTCCGGGTGCGGCGGCGGGTGCCGGCAGTGTGACATTGCGGCTGGCGCCGGTGCTCGCGGACGCGGGCAATGCGGAAGCTTTTGCGACTGACTCGACGCATGGCATTCAAGCGGCGCCGGCGCACCCCCATGCGCCGGCGCCGCGCCATGCACATCGCAGGCGCAAACGATGAAGCTCGCCGAATTGATCGCTGGCGAGCCCGATCTGCGCGTTCATGGCGAGGCGGGCGTGGAAGTCGCGGGGCTTAGCTACGACTCGCGGCGCGCAAAACCGGGCGATCTATTTTTCTCACTGGCGCGGGATCGCGAACAGGCCCGCGCCAACATCGACGATGCATTGAATCGCGGGGCGCGCGTGGTGGTGATGAAGGGGTGGGATGGTGGTGAAGCCGCGCGCCCCGCGGCAACTGTTGTCGAGTGCGAGCGGCCGCGCCGGCTGATGGGCGCGGCCGCCTCGCGCTTTTTCGATGCGCCGAGCCGCCGGCTCGAGCTGGTCGGCGTGACCGGCACCAGCGGCAAGACCACGACCACTTACATGCTCGCCTCGATCTTCGAGGCCGCCGGCGCGCCGCCGGGAGTCATCGGCACGATCGGAATCTTTGTCGGCCCGCGCAAAATCTACAGCGGCCTGACCACGCCCGAGTCGCTCGACTTCGAGTCGGCGCTCGCCGAAATGGAGCGCACCGGCGTGCGGCGCGTGGCGGCCGAAATTTCATCGATCGGTCTCGCCGAGGAGCGCGTCGACGCGCTCAGCTTTCGCGCCTGCGTCTTCACCAACCTCGGCCGCGATCATCTCGACTATCACGGCACGCAGGAGAAATACTTCGCCGCCAAGCTGCGGCTGTTCGGCGAGCTGCTGCCGAAAAGCACTTGGCCTGACGCGGTCGCGGTGGTGCGCGGCGACGATCCCTTCGGCCGCCGCGTGCTCGACGCGGTCAAGGGTCGCCAAGTCCGGCAAGTCCGGATAGTCAGTTTCGGGCTGGAGCCCGGGCTCGACGTTCATCCATTGAGCTACAGCGCCGGCACCGACGGCATCCGCGCCTCGGTCGCTGCGTTCGACAAGCGGATCGAAGTGCGCTCGCCGCTGCTCGGCGAGATCAATCTGCTCAACATTCTTGGCGCCTCCGCTGTGTCGGTGGCCTTGGGCATCGAAACGGATGTGGTCGCGGAAGGGTTGCGGCGATGCCCAGGGGCCCCCGGCAGATTGGAGGCGGTTCCCGGTCCGCCAGGCGTGACCGTACTGGTCGACTACGCGCACAAGCCCGACGCGCTCGAGGCGGTGCTGCGTGCGCTCCGCGGGCTCAAACCGCGGCGCATCGTGTGCGTCTTCGGCTGCGGCGGCGATCGCGATCGCGGCAAGCGCCCGCTGATGGGCGGAATCGCGGGGCGGATGGCGGACCTCGCGATCCTCACCTCCGACAATCCGCGCAGCGAAGATCCGCTGGCGATTATCGCGGAGGTCGAGGCAGGTCTGAGCGCCGCGGGCCTCAGCCGTATTGCGCCGCAGGAGGCGGGGACCGCGCCGGGTTACCTGGTCGAGCCCGATCGGCGCGCGGCGATCGCGCTCGGGCTCGAAGTGGCGGCGCCCGGCGACATCGTGCTGATCGCGGGCAAGGGACATGAAGACTATCAGCTCGTCGCGGGGCGGCGGCTCGATTTCGATGACCGCGCGGTGGTGCGCGCGCTCGTGGCTGAGCGCGGGCACGCACGCGGTGCGTAGCGCGAAGGAGGGCGGGGGTTGCGGGTGGCGTTCTGAGGGAGGCCTTCGGTCGGAGGTGGTGGACGGGTGGTTGGGTGGCCGATCGAAGGCTTGCCTCAGAATTCCAGGCTGCGAAGGATGGCGCGAGCAGTACCGCCGCGACGGGGAAGGCGTTCGTGGCCGGGCGGCCTAAGGCCGCCCGGCACGCGCGCGTAGTCAGGCCGCGGCTATCGACGCTCGAATCTCGGGGCGCTTCTTGGGGCGCATCTTGCGCCGCGGCGGCTGCGGCCAGCACACTCGAAGAT
The DNA here is from genome assembly GCA_963810495.1 of uncultured delta proteobacterium. GTDB lineage: Bacteria > Desulfobacterota > Binatia > Binatales > Binataceae > JAKAVN01. The sequence goes on along the minus strand of CAWENP010000027.1, from coordinate 31,212 downwards.
GGTTTTGCCCGATGCTGTACGTTCTCCTGTACCCGCTGCACACGCACTACGTGGGCTTCAATGTCCTGCGCTACGAGACTTTCCGCTCGGTGCTGGCAGGGCTCGCTGCGTTGGCGTTGGCTCTGGCGGCGGGTCCGAGGCTGATCCAACGTTTTCGCGCGGCGCAAATCGGCCAGACCATCCGCGCCGAAGTTCCGCAAAGCCATCAGAAGAAGGCCGGCACGCCCACGATGGGCGGGCTGCTCATCCTCAGCACAGCGCTCATCGCCACCATCCTGTTCGCGAATCCCGCCAATCCGTATGTGTGGCTGGCGATCCTGGTCACCGTGGCCTTCGGCGCGATCGGCTTCACCGACGATCTGTTGAAACTGCGCCGCGGCAAGGGCCAGGGCCTCAGCGGCCCGCAGAAGCTGTTTTGGCAGTTCGCCTGCGCGTTCCTCGCGTCCTTCGTGCTGTTCGTGGTGCTGCGCTTCGATACCACGCTCACCGTCCCGTTCTTCAAAAACCTGCATCCGAGCCTGCCGCGATGGCTCTACGTGCTGTTCGCAATGTTCGTGATGGTCGCGTGCTCCAACGCGGTCAACGTCACCGACGGGCTCGACGGCCTGGCGATCGGCCCGGTGATGACGGTCGCGTTCTGCTACTGGACCTTCACTTACGTCGCCGGCAATCTGAAATTTTCGGCCTACCTCGATATCCCGCACGTAGTGGGCGCGGGCGAACTGGCGATCTTCTGTGCCTCGCTGATCGCCGCGTCGCTGGGTTTCTTGTGGTACAACGCCTACCCGGCCTCGATGATGATGGGCGATGTCGGCGCGCTCGGACTCGGCGGTGCGCTGGGCATCGTCGCCGTGCTCGCCAAGCAGGAACTGGTGCTGCCGATCGCGGGCGGCATCTTCGTCATCGAGGCCGGCTCGGTTATCCTTCAGCGTTACTACTACAAGGCGACGCATCGGCGCATTTTTCGGATGGCCCCGCTGCATCATCACTTCGAACTTGGCGGATGGCCGGAGACGCAGGTGGTCGTGCGGTTTTGGATAATTTCGATCATCTGCGGGCTGGTCGCGCTCAGCACGCTCAAGTTGCGCTGAGGATACGGGCAGAAGAACACGGCCGCTTATTTCAATGGATCTTGCGGGCAAACGCGTGATGGTGATCGGACTCGGCGTAAGCGGACTCGCCGCCGCGCGCCTCTTGGCGGCGCGCGGCGCGCGTCTGGTGATGACAGATCTGCGGCCCGATTTTCGTGCCGACTCCCACTCCGAAGCCGGTGGCGGGGCGGGCGACGCCTCAAGGCCGCCCGGCGAGATCCATCTCGGCTCCGAAGACCCGGCGTGGCTTGAGGGCGTCGACCTGGTGGTCACGAGTCCCGGCGTACCGCCCACCTCGCGCCTGCTCATTGAAGCCGATCGCCGGCGAATCCCGGTGATTGGCGAGCTGGAACTTGGCAGCCGCTTCGTCGCCGCGCCGATCGTCGCGGTCACCGGCACCAACGGCAAGAGCACGGTGACCACGCTCATCGGCGAAATTTTCAAGGCTGCGGGGCGCAGCGTCTTCGCCGGCGGCAACCTCGGCACGCCGCTGGTCGAGGCGGCCGGAGAAGAATTCGACGTGGTGGTCACCGAGGTCTCGAGCTACCAGCTCGAGCGCACCGAGCACTTCAAGCCGCACGTCGCAGTACACCTCAACCTCGCCGAGGATCATCTCGATCGCTACAAGGACCTCGACGAATACGGCAGCGCCAAGGCACGCCTGTTCCGCATGCAAGACCGCTACGACTGGGCGATTCTGAATCGCGACGATCCGCGAGTGTGGTTTTTGCGCACCAAAATTTCCGCGCAGGTGATGAGCTTCGGCCTGGGGCCGGCCGAGTCCACGCCCGCGATCGGCTACGACGGCCACGATCTGATCTTCGACATTCGCACCCGCCACGGCCGTATCAGTCTCAAGCGCATGCGGCTCGTGGGCCGTCACAATATCGCCAACGCGATGGCGGCTGCCGCCGCGGCGTTGGTAAGCGGTATTGAACCGCGCGCGATCGAGGCGGCGCTGGCGGATTTCGCCGGGCTGCCGCATCGCATGGAATTCGTCGCCGAGCGCGACGGCGTGACTTATATCGATGACTCCAAGGGAACCAACGTGGCCTCGGTGGTCGAGGCGCTCGCGGCGGTGCGCGCGCCGGTGATTCTGATCGCCGGCGGTATGGACAAGGGTGGCGATTACGCGCCGCTGCGCGAGCCGCTCGGCGAGAAGGTGCGGCTGCTGATTCTAATCGGCGCGGCGCGCGACACGATGCGCGCGGCGCTTGAGGGTGCAACCGAAATCGAACTCGTGCAGACGCTGGACGAGGCGGTGCAGCGCGCGGCAGCGGCCGCGCGCCGCGGCGACACCGTGATGCTCTCGCCGGCCTGCTCGAGTTTCGATCAATTCAGGAACTATGCGGAGCGCGGGCGAATATTTCAGGAGTTGGTTCGGGCGCTTTGAGTCGGTCGCCCGGCCCCAACTCGACCCCTGGCTGTATCTGCCGGCGGCGGTGCTGGCGGTGCTGGGCTTGCTGATGGTGCTCAACACCACCTATTTCCTTGGGCTCGAGAAGACCGGTGACGCGTTTCACTTCTTCAAGCTTCAGCTTTGCCATATCGCGGCCGGGCTGGTCGCGCTCGCGCTGCTTTCGCAGCTCTCGTTGCGTGGATTGCGCCGGCTGGTGGTGCCGCTGATGGTGGTGGCGCTGGTGATGCTGCTGGCGTTGTGGATTCCCGGGCTCGGCGTGATGCGCGGCGGGGCGCGCCGCTGGCTCAGGCTCGGGCCGCTGCTCGCGGAGCCTTCGGAGCTGGCCAAATTTGCGATGGTCTTTTTTCTTGCCGACTTCTTGAGCCGCCGCCAGGAGCGGATGAACACGTTTGCGAGCGGCCCGCTGCCTGCGTTTATCACAGTGGGCCCGCTCGCGCTGCTGATCCTGAAGCAGCCTGACTTCGGCAACACGGTGATGGTAGTGATGCTGCTGTTCGCGATGCTGTTCGCGGCGGGCGCGCGGCTGAAGCATCTCGGCGCCGCGGGCGGCGGCGCGCTGGCGGTGCTCGCACTGCAAGCTGTAGCAAAACCCTACAGGATGCGCCGCCTGAGCGCCTTTCTCGATCCCTGGCAAACCGCCCGCGGCGCCGGCTTCCAGCTCATCCAGTCCTTCATCGCGCTCGGCGCGGGCGGCGGATGGGGCGTCGGGCTCGGCGCCGGACGGCAGAAGATGTTCTATCTCCCGCAGGCCCACACCGATTTCGTCTTTGCCGTGGTCGGCGAGGAGTTTGGATTGCTCGGCGCTGTTGCTGTGCTGGTGTTGTTCGGCACGATCCTGATTCGCGGGATGCGGGTCGCGCACGCGGAGCCCGATCCGTTTGCGAGCCTGCTCGCTGTCGGCCTGACCGCGCTGCTCACGCTGCAGGCGCTGGTCAACATGGCGGTCGTGATCGGTCTGGTGCCGACCAAGGGCCTGCCGCTGCCCTTTCTGAGTTACGGCGGGACCGCGATGGTGATGGCGATGGCCGCGCTGGGGACGCTGCTCGCCCTGGCGCGCAGACCGGCGGTGCGATGAAAGTGATAATCGCGGGCGGTGGCACCGGCGGACATCTCTTTCCCGCGGTTGCGGTGGGCGAGGCGATGCTGCGCGAGCGGCCGGAGACCGAAGTGCTGTTCGTCGGCACCACGGCGGGGCTGGAGGCGCGATGGATGCCGCGCAGCGGTTTGCGCTACGAATTGTTCGAGGTCCACGGGCTTCGCGGCCATAGCCCTCTCGAGCGGGTTCGCGCGATGGGCGAGTTTGTCGCGGCGCTTAGGCGGGCGCGCGGATTGCTCCGCTCGTTCGGTGCCGACCTGGTCCTGGGCGCGGGCGGCTACGCGTCGGTGCCGATGGCGATGGCGGCCATTATCGCGCGGACGCCGCTGGTACTGATGGAACAGAACACGCGGCCGGGGTTGTCGAACCGGGTACTCTGGCGCTTCGCCAAAAAGGTCTGTGTCGGCTTTGACGCATCAGTGTCACTGTTTCATTCGCCTAAAGTTGTGGTAAGCGGCAATCCTGTGCGTTTTAATATTGAGCCGTCGCCTCTTAAAATCCACGATCCGTTGCAAATCCTTGTTTTAGGCGGCTCGACCGGTGCGCATCGTCTTAACGAAGGCGTAATTAATGCCTTGAGAAATTTGCGAGAAGGTGTTATAAAAATTACGCTGGTCCACCAGACAGGGGAGGCGGACGTGGAGCTGGTGAAGGGTGGGTACGCGGCGCTCGGCTGTCAGGCGCAAGTGGTGCCGTTTATCGACGACATGGCGCACGCACTTGCGCGCGCCGACCTGCTCGTGGCGCGCGCGGGTGCGATGACCGTTTCGGAAGTCGCGCTCGCCGGTCGCCCCGCCGTTTTCGTTCCTTATCCGTTCCATCGCGACCGCCAGCAGGAACTCAACGCGAAGGTGCTCGAGCGGCGCGGCGCAGCCGTGATCGTCGCCGACGATGCGCGGCTCGGTGAAAATCTCGCCGCGACGCTGCGCGAGCTTATCGCCGATCCGGCGCGGCTGGTGCGGATGGCCGCGCGGGCGCGCACCGCGGCGAAGCCCGACGCGGCCCGCACGATCGCAGAGCTATGTTTCGAGCTTGGTTCAAGGGAGCACGTTGCCGCATGAGTGAAGCTCTCGCCAAGGGATTGCTCAGCCGTCAGCGCCGCCTGCATTTCATCGGGGTCGGCGGCGCCGGCATGAGCGGCATCGCGGAGTTGTCGCTGCGGCTCGGCTTCGCGGTGAGCGGATGCGATCAGCATCTCGGTCCCACCACCGAGCGGCTCGCCGCACTGGGCGTGCAAGTCTTCCAGGGCCATCATCCTGATCACATCGCTGATCACATTGCTGAACATATTGCCGATCACGTCACGCAGCGTCTGGACGCCGTGGTGATTTCCTCGGCGGTGAAATTTTCCAATCCCGAAGTTGCGCGCGCCCGCGCGTTGCAGATTCCGGTTATCGCGCGCGCCGAGATGCTCGGCGAGTTGTTGCGCATGGTGCGCCTGGGCGTGGCCGTCGCCGGCACGCATGGCAAGACCACAACCACCTCGCTCGTCGGGCTCATCCTGGAGGAAGCCGGGCTCGATCCGACCGTGGCGGTTGGCGGCAACCTGCGCGCGCGCAGCAGCAACGTTCGCCTCGGCAGCGGCGACTACATGGTGGCCGAGGCCGACGAGAGCGACGCTTCCTTCCTGCTGTTGCTCCCGACCATCGCGGTCGTCACGAATATCGATCCGGAGCATCTCGACCATTACGTCACGATGGAGCGGGTGCGCGAGGCCTATCTCAACTTCATCAACCGCGTGCCTTTTTATGGCCTGGCTGTGCTCGGTATCGACAGCGTCAACGTGCGCGGGCTGCTGGCGTCGGTGCGCAAGCCCATGCTGACTTACGGAGTGGCGCATGACGCCGAGTTGCGCGCCGAGAATATCGTGATCGACGGCCTCTCGACGCGCTTCACGGTGATCCGCGCCAGCCGCGAGTTGGGCGCGGTCGAGGTGCCGACGCCGGGCCGTCACGTCGCGCTCAATGCGCTCGCGGCAGTGGGCGTCGCGCTCGCGGTGGGCGTCGAGTTCGAAGTGGCGGCGCGCGCGCTGTCGGCGTTTTCGGGCATCAGCCGGCGTTTCGAGATCAAGGGCGAAGCGGCGGGGCGTATCGTGCTCGACGACTACGCGCATCATCCGGCGGAAGTCCGCGCCACGCTGGCTGCGGCGCGCGCGGCGTTCAAGCGGCGCGTCGTGGTGGTCTTCCAGCCCCATCGCTACACCCGGCTGCGCGACCTCTTCGACGATTTTCTCGGCGCCTTCGACGACGCCGACGTGCTTTATCTCTGCGACGTCTATTCGGCGGGTGAGGAACCGCTGGCCGAGGTTTCGGCGCGCCGGCTCTACGAGGCGCTGCGCGCGCGCGGCCATCTCGACGTGCGATATCTGGGCGACGAACCGGATCCGGTGGCGCGGATTGCCGCCGACACGATGGCGGGCGATTTGCTCGTGACCCTGGGCGCCGGTGACGTCTATCAACTCGGCGAAGCCGTGCTGCAAAACCTCGGCTACGCGACCAAGACCCATGAACCGGCTTGAGCAGGAATTACGCGCCCGCTTCGGCGCGCGGCTTCGGACCGGCGCGTTGCTCGCCGAGCTTACCTCATTTCGGATCGGCGGTCCCGCCGATGTGTTGCTCGAGGTTGAGAGCGAGGACGAGTTGCGCGCCGCGATGGCCGCGGCGTGGTGCGAGCGGGTGCCGGCGTTCTGCCTCGGCGCGGGCACCAATCTGCTGGTCAGCGATCGCGGTGTGCGCGGTCTCGTCGTTCGCCTGGGCGAGGGCTTCACGCACCTGGAGTTCGACGACTTGCAGGTGCGAGCGGGAGCAGCCGCGCAGTTCGGCGCGCTGGTCCACGACGCGATCGAGCGCGGGCTTAGGGGGCTTGAGTTCGGCGAGGGCATCCCGGGCAGCGTCGGCGGCGGCCTGGTGATGAACGCGGGTGCGTTCGGCGGCGAAATCGCGCGAGTGGTGAGGCTGGTCCACGGAGTCAACGAACAGGGCCAGTCGCTCGCGCTGAGCGGCGCCGAGGTCAAGTTTTCCTATCGCCGCACTGAGTTGCCGCCGCGCTTCGTCATCACGCGGGTCGATTTCGAGTTGGAGCACAGCGATCGCGAGCAGTTGCGCGCGCGTGTCGCGGAGCTCAAGGCCAAACGGGCCGCGCGTCAGCCGCGGGGGCTGCCCAACGCGGGTTCGATTTTCAAAAATCCGCCCGGCAACTTTGCCGGGCGGCTGCTCGAGAGCGCGGGACTCAAGGGCGCGCGGATGGGGGCGGCGGCGTTTTCGACCGAGCACGCGAATTTTATCGTCAACCTGGGCGGCGCGCGCGCCGAAGACGTGCGGGGGCTGATTGAGCTCGCGCGAAGCCGGGTCCAGGAACAAAGCGGAGTGGCTCTGGAAGCCGAAGTGCGCATGATAGGCGAGTGGTGAGGGGCGAGTGGTGATCAGCGGACGATTTTGATTGCGGGGGACGTGGGGCGGTAGTGGCGAAGCGGGCGGTAGCGAAGCGAAGCAAGGGCGCGGCGGCGGCCAGGAATTCCTGGGGCTGGTCGAGTAAGGCGCTGGGCCTCGTGCTGTGCGCTTTTTTCGTTCTCGGGATGGCGACCGGCCTTAGCCAGGCGGGCCGCGCGCTCGCGGCGCGCGCGCGCGTGACTCTGGCGTCATATTGGGCCGAGGCGGCCGGGACATTTACCGAGTGGCGCGATCGGACGACCGAGAGTGCGATGCTCGCGCCGATCGCGCGCCCGCGGCAAGGCGACGCGGTCGCGCTGGTCGAGCGCCATGACGGTTTCTATGCGCTCTTCGCAGAGGGTGAGTTGCGCGGGCCGGTCCAGGCGTCGCGCGCGGGCGATCTGCCAATCCTAAGCGGCGCGGCGGTGCAAACGGCGGGCGCGCAGGACCTCGTGCGCTACGCGGCCGCGCTGGTGCGCGCCGAGGTGGCGCTCTCGGGGCTGGTCTCCGAGATGCGGCTGGATGGCGACGGCACGGTGTCGCTCTTTTTCGATCGCTCGCACACCGAGTTGCGGGTCGACCTCGACGACGCGCCGGCGCAACTCAAGCGCGCAACGGAAGTGCTTGGCCAATGGCGCGGGCAGGAGCAGCTGATCGCAATGGTCGACATGACCACGCCGGGGCAGGCGGTGATGCGGCTCCGCGCGACGGCGCCGCTTGCCGCCATGCAGGGACCGGGCGCCGTGCGCCGCATCGCCGAACGGACTCGCCCCGGTGGCGGCATACGCGTTAGTGGGGGCGGGCGGAGATGAGAAACGTGCTGACCGCATTGGACGTCGGGACGAGCAAGGTTTGCGCGCTCGTCGCCGAGTCGCTGCCCGAGGGCGGCGGCGCCACCGTGCTCGGCTTTGGCGTGGCGCCCTGCACGGGACTCCGCAAGGGCGTAGTCGTGAATATCGAAGCCACGGTCGACGCGATTCGCGCCGCCGTGACCGAGGCCGAAAAAACCTCGGGCGTGCGAGTGGGCGCGGCGGTGGTGGGCGAGGCCGGCGCACACGTGCGCGGGCTCAACAGCCACGGTATCGTCGCGGTGCGCGGCGGCGAGGTTAGCGCGCGCGACGTCGAGCGCGTGATCGATGCGGCGCGGGCGGTCGCGATTCCGCTCGACCGCCAGGTCCTGCACATCCTGCCTCAGCAGTTCGCGGTCGACGACCAGGAGGGCGTGCGCGATCCGGTCGGGATGGCCGGGGTCCGCCTGGAGGCGCGCATCCATATCGTCACCGCGGCGCAGAGCTACGGCCAGAACCTAACCAAGTGCTGCGAGCGCGCCAACATCACGCCGCTGGAGATCGTCTTCGAGCCGCTCGCCTCGGCCGACGCGGCGCTGTTTCCGGAGGAGCGCGAGCTCGGCGTGGCACTGCTCGACATCGGCGGCGGCACCACCGATATCGTGGTGTTTCACGGCGGCGCGGCGATGCATACCGCGGTGCTGCCGCTCGGCGGCAATCATCTGACGAGCGACGTCGCCGCGGGCCTGCGCACGCCGCTACACGAGGCCGAGCGGCTGAAGCTCAGCTACGGCGTGGCGACCAATTCCATCGTCGGACGCGATCAGACCGTGCAGGTGCCCGGCGTCGGCGGCCGCCAGCCGCGTGTGATCGCGCGCCGGATTCTCGGCGAGATCATCGAGCCGCGTATGGAAGAAATTTTCGCGATGGCGCAGCGTGAGGTGATGCGCTCGGGCGTCGCCGACAATCTCGCCTCAGGCCTGGTGCTGGTCGGCGGCTCGTCGCTGCTCGAGGGCACGCAGGAATTGGCCGAACGGATCTTTTCGCTGCCGGTGCGACGCGGCTTGCCGATCAATTTGAAAGGCATGCCGGAGGAACTGATGAAGCCCGCGTATACGACCGCGGCAGGACTGCTGCTGCATGCGGCGGGTGCGACGAGTGCGACTAGTAATGGAATGGTGCGAGGAGGGCGGCTGGGACGGCTGCGCTCATTCGTTTCGGATTGGATGAGAGATTTTTTCTAAAACGGTGGGGATGACCAACGGACTTTCAGCGGGCGCTGAGTGCCGCGCAATGGTGGAGGAGGCTGAGTCATGATCGAATTGGTGGACACCCCGGATCCCGGGGCGCGAATAAAGGTCATCGGGGCGGGCGGCTGCGGCGGCAACGCGGTCAGCCATATGATCAAGCAGGGTTTGCACGGCGTCGACTTCATCGCCGTCAACACTGACAGCCAGGCGCTGGCCAACAACACCGCGCCGATGCGTATGCAGATAGGCTCGGTGCTGACGCGCGGGCGCGGCACCGGCGGCAATCCTGAGATCGGACGCAAGGCCGCGCTCGAGGACGAGGAACGGCTGCGCGAGGTGCTGAAGGACGCCGAGATGGTGTTCGTCACTGCCGGGATGGGCGGCGGCACGGGCACCGGCTCCGCGCCGGTCCTCGCACGCATCGCGCGCGAGACTGGCGCCTTGACGGTCGGCGTGGTCACCAAGCCGTTCCAGTTCGAGGGGAGCCGGCGGATGTCACAGGCCGACGAAGGGCTGCGTGAGCTGAAGGACGCGGTCGACACGCTGATCACGATCCCCAACCAACGCCTGCTCTCGATCGCGAGCCGCACCACGTCGCTGCGCGAGGCCTTCCAGAAGGCCGACGACGTCCTGCTCCAGGCCGTCCGTGGCATCTCGGAGCTGGTCACCGTCCATGGACTGATCAACCTTGACTTCGCCGACGTCCGCTCGATCATGGCGGAGATGGGCCTCGCGATGATGGGCGCAGCGAGCGCGACCGGCGAGAACCGCGCGGTCGAGGCGGCGCAACGCGCGATCTCGAGCCCGCTGCTGGAGGACGTCTCGATCAAAGGCGCGCGCGGGCTCCTGATCAATGTTACGGGCGGCGTCGACATGTCGCTCTACGAAGTGACCGAGGCGGCGAGCCTGATCCAGGAAGAGGCGCACGAGGATGCCAACATCATCTTCGGCGCGGTGATCGACGACAGGCTGGCCGACGAGATTCGCATCACGGTGATCGCAACCGGCTTCGGCGATCTGGCGACCCGCTACAACCCGCGCTACTCGTCTTCGGGCGCGCCAATCACGGCGCCGATCCAGGCGGCCGCCACGCGGCCCGTCGATCCCGCCACCGTGCAGCCCAGTACGCCCACCCTGCCGCCTCCGCCGCCGCAGCAGCGGATGTTCGGCGGCAAGCCGGTGCGCCGGATGGGCATGATCGTCGACGATGGACTCGACATCCCGGCCTTCAAACGGCGCGGCGCGGATCCTCACGCGCTGGATCGTTCCGAGCCAAGCGAGCTCGGCGAACAGGATGAAAAGCTCGATATCCCGACCTTCCTGCGCAAGCACCTGGAGTAGCGCGGAAAGCCGAGGACGGGGGAGCCGCGAGAGCGGACGCCGGCGCGCCCTCGGGCGCGCGGCGTCCGCTCCGCAATGAAAGGGCGGCGGATGCGCGCCCCACGGGGCGCACGTCCGCCGCTCTGTTCCGACCCTGCCTCGCGGAGTTAGCCGCGCGCTCCGCGCGCGGCTAACTCCTCGAACGAACGACGGCCGATGCGCCCGCCAAGGCGGCCGCATCGGCCGTTGCTTGCAACGCCGGATTCGTGGCGCAGGCCGCGCGCGGAGCGCGCGGCCTGCGCCACGAACCGGGGAGCGGCGCGGGATCAGTCGGCCTCGGCGAGGCCGACTGCGAGAGCCGGGCGCGCGTCGCGCAGCGGGATGAGAATGAAGAACCCGGCGACGCAGGCCGAGCCCGCGAAAACCGCCGCCCACAAGTAACTGCCGGAGCGATCGATCACGAGGCCGGCCAGCGGCGGCCCCACCAGCGCACTTATCGCCGAACTGGTGTAGAGCGCTCCCAGGACGGCGCCCAAGCCTTGCACGCCGAACAATTCCGCCACCACCGCCGGCGCGAGCGCGACCAAGCCGCCGTACGCCGCGCCCATCGTGAGCGCGAAAACGACCAGCCATCCATAGCCGCTGGTCAGGATCCACAGCGCGTAACTCAGCCCGAGCGCGAGCGTGCACAGCTTGTACAGCCACATGATCCCCGTTCGGTCCGCCACCACGCCGAGCGCCATGCGTCCCACGACGCTCGCGCCGCCGATCATTCCGACCAGCGTGGCGGCGGCGACCCGGCTCACGCCCTGGTCGTGCGCGAATTCAGGCAGGTAGACGAACGGCACATAAATCGCGATCGAAGAGAGGAGCGAGGAGACCCAGAGCATCGCAAAGTTCGGCGTACGCACGGCTGCGGAAAGGCGGGGCCGCGCGGCCTGCAGATGGATCGGCGGGGCCTCGACCACCAGCGCGCAGATGACCAGGATGATCGCGCTGGCCACGCCGAGGATCACGTAGGCTTCCCGCCATCCATAGCGCTCGATCAGCACGGCGGCCAGTGGAGCCATCGCCAGCGTTCCACATCCGATCCCCGCCACCGAAATTCCGAGCGCCGTGTTGCGCCAGCGCGCGAACCATCCGCCCACCACCGAGACCATCGGCACGTAGCAGCACGCTCCGCCCAGTCCCACGCCGAGCCCGTAGGTCAAGTAGCCCATCCACAGACGGTCGATGCGCGAGGTCAGGATAAGTCCCGCGCCGATGAAAAACGCGCCCGCCAGCAGCACCGGGCGCGGGCCGTAACGGTCGCTCAGATGGCCGGCTGGCGCGCCAAGCGTGTTGTAGATGCCGGCGGTGATCGAAAACACAGCGGCGGTCGGCATCCGGCTCGCGCCAAATTCCATGCCCATCGGGCGAAAGAAGGCGCCGAAGCTGTAGGCCACGCCGAACAGCGTGAAGCACGACATGAACGCGGTCACGACCGCTATCCAGGCGCGCGGCGAATCGATCTCTGCGGAGCGGAGTTGCTTCATCTTGACGGCAAAACTATCAGCTACGCGCCGGCGTGCAGCCTGATCAGCTCGAGCGTCACCTCGGCAGTCGCGGTCATGTCGCGCGCGTCGAGCCACTCGCGCACCGTATGGATGTCGCGCATGCCGGTGCCCAGGTTGGCGACCACCAGTCCGCGCTGATTGAAGATGTTGGCGTCGCATCCGCCGCCGGTTGCATGCGGCTTGACCTCGCGGCCCAGCCGCCGCGCGGCCTCGATCACCTTGCGCACGATAGGCGCGTCCTCGGACACGTTCATCGCGCCGTAGGAAGGCACGCTGCGATATTCCAGCTCGGCCTGCACCACTTTGCCGTCCACCGCGACCGCGGCGCGCGCCACCGCTTCCTTGAAGCATCCGATCATATGCTCGACCTGCGCGGCCAGCTTGAGCGGATCGTTCGAACGCGCCTCGCCGCGCACCACGACCTCGTTGGGCACGATGTTGCCGGCGCGGCCGCCCTGGATGGTGCCGAGGTTGGCGGTGGTCTCGTCGTCGATTCGCCCCAGGCGCATCGCGGCGATCGCCTCTGCCGCGATCTTGATCGCCGAAAGGCCGCGCTCGGGCGCCATCCCCGCATGCGCTTCGAGCCCGCGCACGGTGAAACGCAGGCCCTGTGCGCCGGCCGCGCGCACGAACAGGTAGCCGGGCGAGTCGCTGTCGAAGACCAGCCCCTCGCGCGCGCGCAGCAGACTCAGATCGAGGTTGCGCGCGCCTTGCAGGCCAATTTCCTCGCACACGGTGAACACGACGTCGATCGGTCCGTGCGCGAGGTTTTGCTCGCGCAACTGATGGAGCACCTCGCAGATGATCGCGCATCCCGACTTATCGTCGCCGCCGAGCACGGTGGTGCCGTCGGTGCGGATGATGTCGCCGTCGACCACCGGCTTCACGCCTTCGCCCGGAACGACAGTGTCCATGTGCGCGCACAACAGCAGCGGCGCCACGCCCTCGCGGGTGCCGTCGAGATGGCCGATCAGATTGCCGCAGTTGCCGTGGACCTTATCGGCGGCGCCGTCGAAGCGGCATCGAAGGCCCGCGCTCTCCAGTTCTCGCACGAGCCGCAGCGCGACGTCGCGTTCGCGGCGCGAGAGCGAGTCGATCTGGACGATTTCCAGGAATAGTTGTTTTAGACGCGCATGGTTGACCGCCGCCATGATGGCTTTGTAGCGCGATTGGCGCCGCGCTTTCCACCGCGGCATCCGGATCGCGAATACAGCGCGCGCATCAGTAGGCGGCGCTGGCGCGGGCGGCGGCGATCAGGCGATCGATTTCCTCTTCGGTGAAGCCGGCCAGCAGGCGCGCCTCGCGCGCGATCGTGATGGTCTGCGAATTGCTCCCGACGTCGTCGATCGCCTTGCGCGCGCCGCGCGCATTGAACAGATCGTCGACGCTGTCCTGGAACTCCTGCGCGCGCCGCAGCCGCTCGGGGTCGCCCTCGGTCAGCTTGCGCATCCACTTCGAGCCCATCCGCACGTGAGTAATCTCGTCGGCCAGCACGTAGTCGACCGCGCGCTCGATAACTTCGTCGCCGTTTTTCTGCGCGATCCGGATCAGCTGATCGAAGACGTCGCAGGCCAGTCCCTCCAGGCCGCGGTTGATCCCGGCCACGCGGGCCGCGGGATCGTCGGCCTGGGTGCAGCGCCAGAGGATTTCGGTCTCGGGATAATCACCCGGCTCGGCACCCATGTACTGCAACAGGCGCATGAAAATCTCGCTATGCCGCGACTCGTCCCAGACCTGGCGCGCCATGTCGAGCTGGAACTCCCACGGCGCGTCGGGAAAATCGAACAGCGTGCGTCCCGCGGCTTCCATCGCCTGCAACTCGCCGGCAAAGATGCCGTGCAGGCGTACCCGCAGCGCTTCCTCGTCGAAGGGCAGCACGCGGTCGTCGAGACCCTGCTCCTCGCGAATCTCGCGCATCCTGCGCGCGCGCAGCAGCACGAAGTTGTCGGGACGGGCGAGCCGGTCGGCGGGAATCATTTTCTGCATCGCGCTCGAGTCCTTTACCTGGTTCGATATATCAAGCCCCGTGCATGACGTCAGCGTTCAGTAGGCGGAACTGCGCGCGGCTGCCTTCATCAGCCGATCGATCTCTTCGTCGGTGAAGCCAGCGAGCAGGCGCGTCTCGCGCGAGATGGTGAGCGTCGCGTCGAAATCAATCTGCTGGCTGCCCAGCACCAGCGGCACCTGCGGCGCCTCCTCCTTGGAGGTGCGGAAGCCCTCGAAATTGAACAGCGCGTCGATATTGTCCTGGAACTGTTGCGCGCGTTGCAGCCGCTCGGGATCGCCCTCGGTCAGCTTGCGCATCCACTTCGAGCCCATCCGCACGTGGGTGATTTCGTCGGCCAGCACGTAGTCGACGGCGCGCTCGATAATCGGGTCGCCCATCTTCTGTCCCATCCGGATGATTTGCTCGAAGACGTCGCAGGCGAGACCCTCCAGGCCGCGGTTGATGCCGGCCACGCGGCAGGCCGGGTCGTCGACCTGGGTGCACGACCACAGAATCTCGCTCTCGGGAAATTCACCGATATAGGAGCCGACGTACTCGAGCAGCTTGGCGAAGATCTCGGCGTGGCGCGATTCGTCCCACACCTGGCGTGCCATGTCGAGCTGGAAATCCCACGGCGCGTCGGGAAAATCGAACAGCGTGCGACCCGCCGCCTCCATCGCCTGCATCTCGCCGGTGGCGATTCCGTGCAGCCGCCCCTTGAGGAAGTCCTCCTCGAAGGGCATCACGTTGTTGGCCAACAGCCCCTGGTCGATCCGTGCCGCGCGGATGCGTTCGACCGGGACGAGGATGTGTTCGTCGGGGCGCGCGAGCCGGTCTACCGCAATCATTTTTTGCATGACGACATATCCTCTCGAATCGAGTACTGCGAATCCGATACCGCGTTGTCAGCGGGTCCAGGCGGTACGGCCGCCCGCGAGATTAACCGCCTCCCAGATGACCCAGCGCCCCTCGTGTTCGCCCAGCCGAAGCTGGAGCGTGAAGGGCGCGGCTCGCGCGCCGAACAGCCGCGCCTTGACGAAATAATGATTGGCGGCCTTTGCGGTTGCGATGATTTTGTGACTCTCGTACGCGCCGGGCGCGATCGCGTCCATCAATTCGCGCAACTCGCCCGCGGCCTTGGCGACCACCAGCGTTTCGAGTTCCGCGCGCCGGCCTTGCGCGAGCAAGTCGAGAATATGATCGGCCGCCGCGAGCATCGCCGGCGGAACCACGAAACGCTTCGCGATCGGCTGCGGCCCCATCACGCTGGATCGATTTCCGAGATCGGGCATTAGAAATTTCCTCGGTCAGGCGTCATCGCCTTCCATCCTCGGGCTCAACGCCGGCTATGCCGCCGGACGCGAGCGTCCAACCCCGGTCCATGGCGTGCGCCCGGGCGGAAAATACTCGGCTTCTGCGACTAACCAGTGGCCCTCGCCGTCGCACGCCCATCGGATTTGCATGAGCGCGCTGCCGCGCGCGCCAGCGAAGCGCACCTTGGAGATGTACTGAGAGCCCAGCCGCGCGAGCCCCGGGGCCGCGTGACGATCGAACGGCCCCTGGCGCATCGCCTCGTTCAGCGCGAGGCGATAGGCTTCCAGAGCAGCCGGCGCGACGTGGCCTTCAGCAGCGCCGGTGTCGCCTGCGAGCACTGCACGGGCGTGCGCCGCGATCGCCTCGGCCAGCTCCGGAACTTTGACTCGCGGCTTCATCTGTTTTTCGTGGGCGTCATCGGCTGCGCCCGAGCCGCTGCGGTTCCTCGCGATCGCGTTCCATCCCGGTGACGCCGCCCGAGGCCGCGAGCAATTCCTCCAGCTGCGCTTGCCAACTCGCGGCGCGGCGATGCTTCTCCGGCGTGTCGAGCAGGTTGTCGAGCAGAACGAGGCCGCGCTCGATGTGGCGTTTTTCGTCGTCGACCAGGTGGGCGAGGATCCTCAGCGTCGGCGGCTCGTAGACCGGGTTGGCCGCGGTGACATGGGCGCTGTAATGGGCCACCAGATGCGGCTTGAGCACGCGGTAAATCCCCGCCATCCGCTCGATCGTGTCTTCCCACTGCTCCTTGTCCTCGATCGCGCTCATGAACGTGACGAAAGCCTCGTTGGGCGGGCGCGAGACCTGGGCCTGCGCGCGCAACTCGCCCAGGCGCTTGCCCAGCGCGTCGGCGTGGAGCGCGCACTCGTAGACCTGGCGCGCCATCTCGAGCTTGACCGGGATTTCCGGCGTAAGCGCGATCCATCCGGCCATCATGCGCATCATCCGCTCTTCGGCGTAGCGGTAGTTCATGATGAAGCCGGCGCTTTGCCGCACGCTGTAGACGCCCTCGAGTGTGCGCCGATCGTAAAGTTCCATATTCAGCCGCACCGCCTTTCAGATTTCCGCGCCGCGCCGGTCAGCGTCGAAGAAACGGCCTTCGACCAGCGCCGCGACCTGCCGCCAGTAAGTTTCCTTGTCGGTCTTGCCCAGGTAGTCGGCGCCCATCGCCCATCCGGAGCACAGCATATGGACCGCCTGGACGACGCTTCGCAGATCGTCGTAGAAAATCACGCCCATCTTGCGCCCGCGCTCGAGGACGTTCTCGACCGTCGAGGTGTAACGGCCGACAATCTGCTTGAGCGCGACGCGGTAGTCGGGACGGCGCGCCAGGTAGCGCACCTCCTGGTTGAGCACGCAAAACGCTTCGCGGTAGCGGTCGATTACGTCGATCGCCGCGCGCATCAGCTCCAGCAGCTCGCGCCGCGGCTCGCCACGGCTCTTGCCGCGAATCTGCGGCAGCATCTCGGCCAGCTCCGCGACCATCGATTCGGCCAGCAACAGCAGGATGTCGTCTTTGCTCTGCAGGTAGACGTAGATCGAGCCGGCGGCCAATCCTGCTTCCAGCGCGATCTCCTTGACCGTGGCCTCGTGAAACGACTTGTGCTTCAGCACCCGGCAGGCGGCGGCGAAGATTTGCTGACGGCGCGCGCGTACCAGCGTCTCGTCCTGATTCTGGTTTCTGAGCGGTTCGGCCATGGTTGCGATCCCCCGGGAAAGCGAAGATTGGGGAGAGGATTTGTCAGGTCAGCGGTCCGGCGCTGGTCCGGCGCGGCGCGGGCGAAAGGGCCGCGCCCTGACGCGATTTGCCCGCGAGTGCTCCTCTATGAGTGCTAATGAATGAACGTTCATTTGTCAACGCTCTGATCATTTCCAATCCTCGCCCCAATCATCCGAGGGGATTTCAAAATGAAATGCCGTCGGTCCTTTTGCAGCAAGCGTTCGCATGAAACGATTTGTAGAGTCGTTCCGATTTGACTGCGATCTTGAAGGACTTCCTTTGCGGTATGGAATTTGCGCTCAGCCTCTTGCCATGAAGCGCTGGAGCAAACGCGCAGGCCGCTGTCCCGTGCTCGAAACATTCGCGGCGGTGGCCCTGTACGACGCCGGCTCTCTACGTCTGCCATTGCGGAGGAAACGAGATGAACCTTGCAATCTGGCTCCCAGCCACATTCCTGCTTGGTCTGGCCGGCCTCGGCCTTTGCTACGCGTTCTTACTCGGGTGCGAGAAGATCTAGGGAGGCAGTCGTGATCTATTTAACAGCCATCGTTACAGCTTTGGCGTTCGTCTACCTGGTGACTGCGATGATTCGGCCGGAGTGGTTCTAGCCACAAATCCAGCGCCAATCGAAGAGGATATTAAACCATGTGGCTTCTGCCTATTTCCATAATTGTTTTTACGATCCTCATTGCCGTTCCGCTGAGCCGTTACATGGCGAAGATCATGGACGGCAAATACCAGGCGCCGGCGAGTGCTGCGCTGGTTCGAGAAACGCCTGGACAGCGGCCCGCAGAACTGGAAGCAGTACACCGTCGCGCTGCTGGTCTTCAACACCGTGCTGTTCGTCTTCGGCTATCGTCGTGCTGTCGCTCCAGCCCTGGATGCCGCTGAATCCGCGCGGTCTCGGGCATGCTGGCGCCGACGCACGATCTTTCAATACCGTCATCTCGTTCATGACCAATACCGATATTCAGCACTATTCGGGAGACGTGGCCTTCTCGAATTTCAGCCAGATCTTCTTCTGCATAGCGAACTTCTTCCTCTCCGCCGTCGGTCGGGCTTTGTGCGCTTGACCGCGATCATCCGCGCGCTTCCGCAGCGATTCGGCACGTCGGCAACTTCTTCGTCGATATGTGGCGGGTGGTCGTTTACATGTTCCTGCCCGTCGGCCTTCGTGCATCAGCCTCGTGTTTCTGGCGCAAGGCATGCCGATGACCTATCCAGAGCGACTACCAGGTCATCGACGCTCGAACCGGCGGCGATGGGAACCGACGGACAACGGCCAGCCGAAGCAGCAGACCATCGTGGTCGGTCCGCTGGCCGCGTTTGTGCCGATGAAGATGCTGGGGACCAACGGCGGCGGGTTTTACGGGATGAACTCGGCGCATCCGTTCGAGAATCCGAGCGCGGCTGACGAACTTCTTCGACCTGCGTCGCATGATGCTGTTTCCGATGGCGCTGGTGCTGATGTACGGCCGGATGCTCAAGCGGTTGCGCCACGCGGTCGTCATTTTCTCGGTCATGCTCGTGTTGATCGTCGGCACGGTCGTCTGGGCGATTTACTTCGACACGCTGCAAGCCCAACCCCGGCTTGACTGCGCATCCGCAGAGCCAGAACTTTCGAGATTGCCGAGCGCCACGCGCGCCGGGCGGCAAGCGCGTCATCACCCTGCCGGCCGTGGCCGGACTGCCGGTCGATCAGCATCTGGGCAATCTCGAAGGCAAGGAGCTGCGCTTCGGCACCTCGGCCGGCGCCACCTTCGCCGCGGCTGACGGTTGACGTGACCTGCGGCGCGGTCAACTGCGAGCACGACAGCCTCAACCCGATCGCCGCGCTGTCGCCGATCGTCGGGCATGTGGCTGAACTGCATCTACGGCGGCAAGGGCGTCGGCATGATCAACATGCTGCTGTTCCTCATCATCGGCATCTTTCTCGCCGGCCAGATGGTGGGCCGCACGCCCGAATATCTCGGCAAGAAGATCGGCGGGCGCGAGATGAAGCTCGCGATGATCGCGCTGCTGGTTCATCCGATTCATGATCCTCGGACCGTCCGGGCTCTTTGCGGCGACCAACTGGGGAATCAAGGCGGAGAACAATCCCGGCCGCGCATGGATTTTCGGAGATCGTCTACCAGTTCTCGTCGGCGTCGGCAAACAACGGCTCGGCCTTCGACGGTCTGGGTGTGAGCTATGGCTTGAACAACAATCCGAGTCCGGCGCCCGAAGCGGTTCCGTGGGACATCGCCGGCGGCCTGGTGATCATCTTCGGCCGTTTTCTTCCGATCATTGCGCCGATCGCGATGGCGGCGTTTCTCGGCATGAAGAAGAAAACCCCCTTTGGACTGGGAACCTTGCGCGACGATACCTTCACCTTCGGCTGTCTCCTGTTCGGCACGATCGTGATCGTCGGTGCGCTGCTGTTCCTGCCGGTGGCCGCGCTGGGACCGCTGGCCGAGCATTTGGGGCCGATTCCCTTCGGCGGATAGCCGCATCGCCGGCCAAAGCCAGGCAGAGAAGTTCGGTTCCACAGGTCGAAATATTTGGAGGACGCGAAAATGGGAGCAGCCGCACAACCAGTACGCACGATTCAGGCGCCGGAGCATCCGCGGCCGCCGCGGCGAGTCAAAAGCCGCAGGCTATTTGAACCGGAACTGGTGCGTGAATGCGTTGAAGCAGTCGTTCGTGATGCTCCGGCCCGATATTCAGTGGAACAATCCGGTGATGTTCGTGGTCGAAGATCGGCGCTGTCCTGACGCTGCTGTTCATCATTCAGGCGGCTGGTCAGCACGTCGGCCAGCCAGGTGCCGATCACCTACTTCATCGCGCTCGATTTCTGGCTCTTTCTCACGGTGCTGTTCGCCAACTTCGCGACGGCGCTGGCCGAGGCGCGCGGCAAGGCCCAGGCCGAATCGCTGCGCAAGACGCGCAGCGAGACGCCCGCCTATCGGCTCAAAGCAGGCGACATGATCGAAGAGGTGCTCTCGACCGAGCTCAGACCGGGTGACCGCGTCGTGGTGGCGGCGGGCCAGATCATTCCCGAGCGACGGAGAGATCATCGAAGGCATCGCGTCGGTGGACGAATCGGCGATCACCGGCGAATCGGCGCCGGTCATTCGCGAGGCCGGCGGCGACCGCTCCGGAGTCACCGGCGGCACGCGGGTCATCTCCGACCGGATCGTGGTGAAGATCACCGCCGCTGCCGGGCGAGTCGTTCCTGGATCGGATGATCGCGCTCGTCGAGGGCGCCATCCGCCAGCGGACCCCGAACGAGATCGCGCTGACCCTGGTGCTGTCCGGCCTTTACCCTGGTCTTCCTGATCGTCGTCATTCCGCTGTGGCCGATGGCCTGGAACGCCGAACAGTACATGATGGGCTACCTGGGCCTCACCGAGCCGTTGAAGAGCCTCGGCACCGACGTTCCGACCCTGGTCGCGCTGCTGGTCTGCCTGATTCCGACCACGATCGGCGCGTTGCTCGCCGCCATCGGCATCGCCGGCATGGATCGCGCGCTGCAGGCCAATATCATCGCGAAGAGCGGCAAAGCGGTTGAGACGGCCGGCGATATCGATACCGTGCTGCTCGACAAGACCGGCACGATCACCGTGGGCAATCGCCACGCCACCGAGTTCATACCGGTCGGCCGTCTATTCGCAACTCAAGCTGGCGCTGCTGGCCGCGCTGGCTTCGGTCGCCGACGAGACGCCCGAAGGCAAAAGTATCGTCATCGCGGCGCAAGCGGTCGGAGTCGGCGCCAAGGAGTTGACCGCGCCGACCGGCGCGCAGTTCGTCGCCGTTCAGTGCGCAGACCCGCATGAGCGGCGTCGATCTTCCCGACGGCAGACGCATCCGCAAAGGTGCGCCGGATGCGGTCATCGCTTTCGTCCGGCAGAGCAACGGCGAGATTCCGGGCGAGTCTGCGAGCAGATCGTCGACGCGGTCGCCTCCAAAGGCGCGACGCCGCTGGTGGTGGCCGAAAATTCCAAGATCGCCGGCGTCGTCGTGCTCGAAGACATTCTGAAGCCCGGAATGAGCGAGCGCTTCGAGCGGCTGCGCAAGATGGGCTGCGGACCGTGATGATCACCGGCGACAATCCGCTGACTGCCGCGACGATTGCCAAGCAGGCCGGCGTCGACGACTTTGTCGCGCAGGCCACGCCCGAATCCAAGCTCGCTTACATCCGCAAGGAACAGGCCGAAGGCAAACTGGTCGCGATGATGGGTGACGGCACCAATGACGCGCCGGCGCTGGCCCAGGCCGACGTGGGCCTGGCGATGAACTCCGGCACGCAGGCGGCCAAGGAAGCCGGCAACATGGTCGATCTGGATTCCGACCCGACCAAGCTGATCGAGGTCGTCGAAATCGGCAAGCAGCTCTTGATGACGCGCGGCGCGCTGACGACATTTTCCGTCGCCAACGACGTCGCCAAGTATTTCGCGATCGTCCCGGCGCTCTTTGCCGGCACTCTGCCGTGGCTCAAGGCGATGGACGTCATGCATCTGCATTCGCCGACCTCCGCGATCCTGTCGGCGGTGATCTTCAACGCCCTCATCATTCCGGCTCTGATTCCGGTCGCGCTTAAAGGGGTCAGGTACCGGCCGCTCGGCGCCGACGCGCTGCTGCGCAAGAACCTTCTGGTCTGGGGCCTCGGCGGCGTGGTTCTTCCTTTCATCGGAATAAAGCTCATCGACGTCGTTCTGACCGCGATGCACATGGTTGCCTGACGATCGGTTTTTTTGAGGACAACAAGCGATGCGAACTTATATAGTAAAGAGTCTCTGGTTGTTGGGTTCGTCGGTGGTCATCTGCTGCCTGGTCTATCCTTTGGCGGTATGGGCGATCGGACAGACTTTTTTTCCGTTCACGGCCAACGGGAGCATGGTCACCGGCCCGGACGGCAAACAGGTCGGCTCGCTGATGATTGCGCAGCCGTTCACCAAGGATGAATATTTCTGGCCGCGGCCTTCGGCGGCGTCATACGACGCGTCCGCGTCCGCCTCATCGACGCTCGCCGCGTCGAACTACCTGCTCCGCGATCGCGTGGCGCGGATGCTCGGACCGATCGTCAAGTATAAAAGCGGTGCAAAGGCCGGCCAGCTGGCCGCGCCCGACGTGGAGGCGTGGTTTCAACAGGATCGCTACCAGGGCAAGGCGACACATCGTCGCGCAATGGGCCGACAATCATAACGAGCTCGCGCAAAGTTGGGTGAGCGCCGATCCGTCGCACGCCCAATATGTCAATGCTTGGGCCAAGAGCCACAAGGCAGCGGTGACGGATTGGATAAAGCAGAATCCGGGAACTCCGCAGCCGCAGGCCTCGGACCTGGCCGTTGCGTTCTTTGAAAACTTCTCCAAGGACAATCCAGGCAAGTTCCCCTCGGCAGGTCACGACGCAACTGCCAAACGGTAAGACTCAAACCGCTATCGCACCGGTAGCTAGTGGCTCGGATATTCAGTCGATCTTTTTCGATATGTGGCGGCAGGACCATCCCGATGCCGATCTGGCAAATGTTCCCGGCGACATGGTGACGACCTCAGGCTCCGGTTTGGATCCCGATATCACGATGGACAATGCGGAATATCAGCTTGACCGCGTGGCTTCCAAGTGGGCAACGGAGCTGAAGCGTGACCCGGCCCAGGTCCGCAGTGAGATCAACACAATCATCCAGGCTGATGCGTATGCGCCGATGAACGGACTATTCGGCGAGAGGATGGTCAATGTTCTGCGGATCAACCTCGAATTGCGCAAGCGCTACGGAGCCCCAACAGGCTAGCCGCGCCGTCGAACATCGAGGGATGTCTCCAAGGCCTGCTTCGGAAGTACGAAGTCATGGAGATTCGAAGATCGTACAGTGTCGAGACGGCCATTCCCCGGCTTCCGAAGGGGCCGGCCGAGGACCTGCCGCTATTCGAATCGCGCAGTCCCGAAATGAGCGGGCTCCTGGAGACCGCGGCGCGGGCCGCGGCAGGCGACGCAACCATACTGCTCACGGGGGAAAGCGGTACAGGCAAGGACGTCCTTGCAAGACAGATTCATCGATGGAGCCCTCGGCGCGAGCGGCCGTTCGTCGTAGTCAATTGCACAACTTTGGCGGACCAGGGACTGGAGAGTGAGCTTTTCAGTCACGTGCGCGAGGCCTTTTCCAGCGCAGTGGACGATCGGCCCGGCCGCTTCGAGGCGGCTCGGGGCGGAACGGTGTTTTTCGACGAGATCGCCGAGCTCGAACCTCCTCTCCAGGCACAATTTCTTCGCTTCGTTCAGGAACACTGCTTCGAACCAGCCGGCGGCGATCGAGCGATCGGGGTGGATGTTCGGATGATCGCAGCTTCCAGCCGCAACTTGGAGGACGAAGTCGCGGCGGGACGCTTTCGCGAGGACCTGTACTATCGGCTCAACGTAATTACACTTAGGATCCCGCCCTTGCGCGAGCGAATTCAGGACATTCTTCCGCTGGCGCAATGGATGCTCAGGCAGGCCCGCTCGAGGAGCGCAGGCAGAGAGTTTACCCTCTCTGCGGACGCGGCTGAGGCGGTCGTCGACTACCGATGGCCTGGAAACATCCGCGAGCTTCGCAACGCGCTGGAATGCGCAATGACCCTGGCGCACACGAACACGATCGCGCTTGGCGATCTGCCCGACTCCGTGCGTAAGGCTGCGTCCGGTGGGTTCATCTCGAACGGGAATGGAGCACGGCTCAAGGAGCGCGAGCGCGAATATATCCTGCGCGTGCTCGCGGAGAGCCGCACCCTCGATGAGGCCGCCGCGATTCTTGGGATAAACGTGACTACGCTCTGGCGCAAACGAAAGCGCTGGGGCATCAAGTGACATTCGCGATCGCCGCATTCAGCGCCGGAACGGTCGCCGTCCGCGCAGGATTTCAAAATGCAATACATCGTTCGTTTTGCAGCAAGGTACGCATGAATGCTGCGCGGAAACATCCTGGTTTGCTTGCGATTTTGAAAGATTCCTCCACGGTATGGAACTTGCGCTTAGGGTCATGTCATGAACTTCTGGCGCAAACTCACGACCTTGCAGAACGGCCTTACGACGCGGCTCAGACACGACTTCGTGATCGGACCGCAGCGTCACAGCGATCTGTTTGGGCGGCCAGCGCGCCTTTATTACTGCGTCCGATGCAAATCCAGCTTTCTGGTCTGCGGGAGCAAGGTCGCTGTCCTCAACGAAGATGAAGTTCCGATAACCGGCGAAGAAAGTCTCCGGCGGTTCAATAGCTTCGGCGAAGGCCCCTGTCCCGTGCTCGAAGCGTTCGTAGCGGCGGCGATGGCGCGTGAAGAGGCTTTACGTCCGCCATCGCGCAGCAAACGTGATGAACCTGGCAGTGGGCCTCCCGTGGCCCCAATCCACCTGCCTGCCTGGGCTGCGCGGCCGCGTCCTTCGCTGCGTTTGCTTACCCGAATTCGGGAAGACTTTGTCAGGTAGCGGGCCGGTCGGCGCGCGCGGCTCTCGAGCTTTGGCCGCGCGAGCTTTAGCTACTGCCCCAGATGCGCGAGCGCGTTGCGCAACGGAGCATCTGTAATCTGGATCAGCCCTTCGAGCGGCCGATCCAGCTCCACGATGAGGAAGATTGCGCCAGCGGCCGACAGCGCGCACACGAGCAAAACGGAGACCACGGTCGGGTTGGCAGGAGCGAACAGGCCAAAGCCAACGAAGATGATCACGAGCCAGAAAACCAGCACGACCAGGAACGGTATCGGAATCGAGCCGCTCGTCTGCTCCAGCAGCAGCGAGCGCGTGCGCCCCAGATCCGCCATTATTTGCATCGCCTGATCGCGAAGCGAGCGCTGAAGGTCGTTGCCCGGTGCGAGTTGCTGGATCTTTTCGAGGAAACTGTCCGCGCTAGCTTTTATCTCCGCTGAATCCAGTTTCGCGGACTGGTAACTGCCGCTCGCCCACGTCTGATCGATCGCGCTAGCGAGTACAGTTCTGAGCTGAGCGCGCGCATCCCTGGTTTCGGGACCGTAATGGGCCAGCACGCGGTCGAGCTGAATGAAGTCGGCCGAGAGCTGCACGATCTCGGTGCTCTGCGTATCATGCGAGCTTTTGGCCGAGGCGATCAGCAGGGCCAGGACCAGAGCCGCCATCGTCGCGACCAGCCCAATCCCGGCCTTTACCACATCCCTGGAATCCGCGTTCAGATGATGCTCCGGCAGGACGACCCGGAGGAACATCCCGAGCATCGCGCCGCCAAAGACGCATAGGAACACGATCAGGCTGATTGCCGTCGGGCTCATGGTTGACTCCGCGCGGGCCAGTATCCTGACAATGCAATATCAGAATGATCGTCGGGCCCCGAACCATGATCTAATACTAGGCAGCGCCGTTCGCGACGACTTTCCAGCTCACTGCGCTCACGCCGGGTTCCAGGCTCAAAGGGTCATGGGCAATCTCCGCAATTCCGCAATTTCCGTCGGTCAGGTGTGAGCGGCCAAGCTTGCCGGCGGTCTCGACAAGCGCATCGAAACCGCTATACCATACCCCCTATTGTATAAGTCCCCCCGCAAGGTGATTTTGAAATGGGCCACACGATCAAGGAAAAAATCAAGCTACTCGCCAGGGTGCATCGCGTTCGCGGCCAGATCGAGGCGGTCGAGCGCGCGCTCGAAGAGGAGAAGGGCTGCGCCGACGTGCTCCATCTCGTGGTCGCGGCGCGCGGCGCGATGAACAGCCTGATGGCCGAGATCATCGCGGATCATATCCGGATGCACGTCGTCGATCCGGCGCGCGAACGCGGCTCGGCTCGCGCACAGGGCGCGAAAGAGTTGATCGATGTCGTGCAGGCTTACCTGAAGTAACCGCAAGGATAAGTCGCGATGGAACCGTCCCGCCGAATTGCCGACGCGGCTTCGATGGAGCCGCTCGAAGCCCGCACGACCACGCCGCTGGCGGGTGAGAGCGAGAGCGGCCACGCGTTGAGCTGGATCGAAGCGGCTCGAATCGTAGTGGTGGCGCTCAGCGCCGCCGCGGTCTGGTTCCACCTGTGGGAGCCGTTCGCGAGAGTCAGCCTGATCGGCGCACTGGGCGTTCTGATCGGCGGCTGGCCAATCT
The DNA here is from genome assembly GCA_963810495.1 of uncultured delta proteobacterium. Taxonomy (GTDB): domain Bacteria; phylum Desulfobacterota; class Binatia; order Binatales; family Binataceae; genus JAKAVN01. The sequence continues at coordinate 5,181 of CAWENP010000027.1, read as the reverse complement.
TTAAAGAAGCCGCCGGCAACGTCGCTGCGAGGCGGATGACGATGGAACTGTCGATGGCGATCGCGATCGTCGCGGCGGCCGCGATCTCCGCCTACTTCACCGCGCTCATCATCACGGTGTTTGTGCTGCTCGCCGAGGTGCTCGAGGGCATGACGGTTTCCCGCGGGCGGCGAGCTATCCGTGATCTGTTGGATTGCCTGCCGCGCACGGTCACGGTGCGCCGCGCGGGCGGCGTCCGTGAGGCCCCGGCCGGCGAGCTGCAGGTTGGCGATTCCGTCCTGGTCAATCCCGGCGGCGCGGTGCCCGTGGACGGCGTGGTTGTAAGCGGTCATTCATTCGTCGATCAGGCGCGGATCACAGGCGAGTCAATGCCGGTCGAAAAACTGCCGGGCGCGATGGTCTACGCCGGGACGATCAACCAATCGGGCGCGCTGGAAATCCGCGCCGAGCGGATCGGCCGCGACACCAGTTACGGCAAGATTATCGAGGCGGTTGAGAACGCCGAGCGCTCGCGGGCGCCGGTGCAGCAACTCGCCGATCGATTGTCGGGCTATCTCGTATATTTCGCGCTCGGAGCGGCGGCGCTCACTTTCATAGTCACGCATGACATCCGCTCGACTATCTCGGTGGTGATCGTGGCCGGTGCCTGCGGAATCGCCGCGGGCACGCCGCTCGCGATCCTCGGCGGTATCGGACGCTCGGCGCGTCTCGGCGCGATCGTCAAGGGCGGGCTCTACCTGGAGACGCTTGGCCGCGTAAATACCGTGGTTCTCGACAAGACCGGCACGCTTACTTTCGGCCGCCCCGAGGCACAGGCCGTTGTTCCGGCGGCGGGCGTGTCGGAGGCCGAAGTCATAGTCGCAGCAGCGTCGGCCGAGATGCGTTCCGAGCATCCGCTCGGCAAGGCGATCGTCGCGCGCGCCGTCGCGGAGCGCCGTTCCATCCGCGAGCCCGAGCGGTTTGACTACCGTCCCGGACGCGGAATCACGGCCGTGGTGGGCGGCGTAACGCTCCTTGTCGGCAACCGTGCTCTGCTCAATGAGCACGGAATAGAGGTGCGGCAAGCCGCGCCGGTCAATTCTGCCGCTGCGGAAGTGTCCGACGCGGCCGCGGAAGTGTTCGTCGCGCGCGATGGGCGATTTATCGGGACGATCCTGATCGCCGATACGATTCGTCCCGAGGCGCGTCGCGCGATCGAGGCGCTCGCCCGGATGCGCATTCGGGCCATCCTGCTCACCGGCGACACCCGGCCCGTGGCCGCGAGCGTCGCGCGCGCTCTCGGGATCGATGAGGTCGAAAGCGATTTGCTTCCCGAGGCCAAGCTCGCGCGCATCAAGCGTCTCGTCGCAGACGGCTCGGTGGTCGCGATGGTCGGTGACGGAATCAACGACGCGCCCGCGTTGACCGAGGCGAGCGTGGGAGTCGCGATGGGCTCCGGAACCGACGTTGCGCGCGAGAGTGCGGACGTGGTTTTGCTCGGCAACGACCTGGTGAAGTTCACCGAAACGCTGGCGATCGCGCGCTGGACGCGCAGAATCATCTTCCAGAATTTCGCCGGGACGATCGCAATCGATACGGTGGGCATCGCATTGGCCGCCGCCGGGCTGCTCAATCCGCCGTTGGCGGCTTTCATTCACGTCGCGTCCGAACTGACCTTCATCCTCAATTCGGCGCGGCTGCTCCCGCAATCGGAGCGTGCTGGCCGGGCGAATTCAGAAATCGTAACCGCGCCGCATCGACAGGCCATCGGGAAAGCTGCATAGCCAGCCGCGAGCATAGCAAGCGGCCGGCGCGATTTGTTGCAAGGCCCCCGCGCCACTGCTAACGAATGGACGCTCGTTTGCGGTCTTAGAGCCTTGGGAGGGGCCGTCGCGATGGCGCAGGCGCAGTATTTCGTTAAGCCGTCCCTTACCGAGCGCATCTTCAATCGCCTGTTCGCGATTGCGATCGGCTTCGGCATGGGCCTGGGGCACAATTACGTGGTCGAAGTCAGGGGGCGCAAAAGCGGCCGGGTTTTTTCCACACCCATCGACTTGCTCGAGGTCGAGAAGCGCCGCTATCTGGTCGCGCCTCGCGGCGAGACCAACTGGGTGCTCAATGCCCGCGCGGCGGGCCGCGTCGCGCTGCGCAAAGGGGGCCGGCGCGAGGAGTTCGCGGTGCGCGAGGTTGGTTCCGCCGAGCGCCCGGCGTTGCTCAAGGCCTATCTCGACCGCTTCGCGCTGACCGTGCAGCGCTACTTTCCAATTCCGCGGGAATCTCCCGCTTCCGAGTTCGCGCCGATCGCCGAACGCTACCCGGTGTTCGAACTCACACCGATCGGCGAGGCGTCCGCGCGTGGCTGATATCGCCGCGCCCATGGACGAGGGCCAGCTGCCGCCGGCCGCATCGCCGCTGCAAGCCGCGGATGCCGCGGCGCGCAGCCGGCGCGTCATCCAATGCGTCGTCGCGTTAATGCTCTACCAGGGCTTCACGATTGCGATCCTGGGAACCGGCGCGCCGTGGATCGCCAGGAGCTTCGGCCTCGACCAATCAGGGATCGCGAGGACCTTCGCCTGGGTCTCGCTGAGTGCGTTCGGCGCGCTTGCGCTGTCGCGGATGGCGGACCGGGTCGGGCGCCGGCGCGTGGTGCTGTGGTCGATGATCGGAACGCCGCTGAGCGCGCTCGGCGCGGCGCTCTCGCCGCACGTCGGATGGCTTATCGTCTCGTCGATTTTCATGTTCGCGTTCCTGGGCGCGACGATCGCCAGCGGAATCGTGATGCTGGCCGAGGAGTTGGCGGTTGACGATCGCGCCAAGGGCCAGAGCTACGCCGCGCTGGCGGGCTCGCTCGGCGCCGGGCTTTGCATCCTGGCCATGCCGCTTTTGGCGCGCAGCATTTATAGCTGGCGGCTGCTGTTCGGCATTTCGGCGCTCGGGATTGCGCTCTGGCCGACGATGCTGCGCCTGGTGCCGGAGAGCCGGCGATGGGAGCGCGCGGCGGCGGCCGGCATTCCAGCGGGAACCAGCTTCTACGCGGTCTTCAGTCCGGCATATCGCCGCCGTTCCGTGGTGATACTCATCTGCTCACTGTTCGGCGCCACTGCGGCCACCGCTACGGACAGTTGGTCATATTTCCACGCGGTTACGGTGGTGCATCTGTCGCCGGCGATTACCAGCACGCTCATCCTGGTCGGCGGCGGAATCGGTCTCGCCGGTTTCGGAAGCGGCGCTTGGTCCAGCGAATATTTCGGACGGGTGCGGACGGTGTCCGTGATGTGGCCGCTCGCCGCGATGGGCGCGCTCTGGTACTACTGGGGGCCGCCAGCGCATTTCGCATGGCCCGCCCTATGGCTTGGTGCCGGGTTTGCCTGGCGCAGCGTTATGGTCAACGGGCTGATGGTCGCGGCCAACTCGGCGGTGACCGAGCTGTTTCCCACGGCGCTGCGCGGCACGATCATCGGATGGATCGCGATCACCAACTCGCTCGGCGCGCTCGCTGCGCATAGCTCCGTAGCGCTGCTCGCGGGTCCGCTAGGCGGGCTCTCCGTCGTAGTGGGTTATCTCGCGCTGTTCGGATTGCCGGGCGCGCTGCTGTACGCGGTTTTTATCGACGAGACGCGCGGGATGACGCTCGAGGCCGCCTCGCGCGAGACCCTGCCCGGGTCTTAAGTAGTTTCCAGTTCCGTCTCGACGAAATCCTTGCTCGTGGGGTCCCATCGGAAGGCCGCCGCGCGCGCGAACTTTCCTGCGCGCACTGAAATCACGATATAGACCGTGTCGGGGTAGTCCGGTTCGCCGGGGTCGAACGAGCAGGCTTGCGCGCGGTCGGTCGCCGAGAAATAGGCGTCGTGGTCGGGATGCGAATGATAGACCGCGCTAAGGCGCAGCCGGCGGCGGTCGATTTCATTCATGACCGCCAGATGCTCGCGCGGCTCCATCAGGAAGGCCGTGCGCGCGTCGCGCGCGAAGGCAATCGGGTCCTCGGCGTGCTGGCGGTTCTGGATATTGGTTATCGGGCGGACTTCTTCGATGGTGTCCGCGCATTCGACGGCGCCGGCGCCCTCGACGGCGTCGTTACCGATGATGAAGCCGCAGCACTCGAAGGGAAATTCGCGTTCGGCCTGCGCGACGATCTGATCGAAGTTGGCTTTGCGGATGGTGACGGGTTTCATCGGGGCTTTTGGCGTGCGCCAGCTTTCTTCGCGTGGAGACTCAAGCGTCCGCCTGCATAAAACTTAGCCGCTCAACCGCACCGCCACAACGGTGCCCCCCGGCGCTGCGCGGGACCGCATCGTTCGGCTTGCCCGTGGCGCGCCTGCGCTGTAGGAAATAGGTCGAAGTAGCTTTTGGAGAAGTAGGAAATGGAACGGACGGCGATTCGTCTCGGCGGAGTGGAGCTCAGCTCCTCGGTCATGAACGCTTCGGGGCCGCACTCGGCCGAGCGCGGCGAAATCTACGAACTCAGCGCGCGGCACCAAGGCGCTCTGGTGTTCAAGTCGTGCAATATCGCGGGGCTCGAAGCGCCCGAGAATTTGAAGAACCGCGGCGCCGAGCATTTCGCCGCGATCGCGCGCGAACTCGTGCCGCGCCACAAGACGATCATCGCGAGCGTGGTTGGCAGCACCGAGGACGAGATCGTAAAGGTTGCCGGCATCCTCGACCGCGCCGGGGTAAAAATCGTCGAACTCAACCTCGCCGACGACTACGTGATGAACTCGGTCGCGCCGTTTGCCAGCCGCGAGCGGCTGAAGGCGCTCATCGGGCGGGTGCGTGGCGAGATCGGCGCGGCGCTCGCGGTAAAGCTGCCGCCCAAACCGGGCGCGATCGAGGCCGGGGCGATCGCCGAACTGCTCAAGGAGACGGGCGTCGCGGTCGCAGTATGCGCCAACGACCTGCCCAAGGACCTGGAGATCGATATCGCCACGGGCAGTATCCAGGGCGCAGTGCGTCCGCTCTCGCAGGCGCATGCGTTCTGGCGGCTTGGCGACGGCGTGTACGACGTCGTGGCGGTGGGCGGAATCAACACCGGGCGCGACGCCTACGTCGCGCATCTCACCGGCGCCAAGGCGGTCGGGGTCGGCTCGGCCCTGATGAAGGAAGGGGCGGGCGCGCTCGGCCGTATCGATCGAGAACTGAACGGAATGCTCGAGAAGAGCGGCAAACGTTCGGTGGACGAGATCCTTGGCCAGGCGCACTTCGAGA
>CAWENP010000026.1:0-21875 GCA_963810495.1 uncultured delta proteobacterium | reverse complement strand
TGAGTGCCGCTCCGTCAGGGCGGCACTTACCCAGCCGAATTCATTTTTCGTAGCGAGCGCGAGAAAAGCGCGCAAAGCGAGAAAAGGTCTTCGGCCCGCGCGACTCGGTTCTTCGGCGAAGCCCTTCTCGCACAAGGGGCTCAGCCGAAGATTGAGAGTTGTCAGGGTATAGAGGCACCAGCTTCGAGATGCGATGGTGCTGTCGGGGATTGTGATGGGCACCGCGATCTCGCCGCACGAACAGGGAATCGCCAAGAAGGCGCACGCGGCGCTCGTCGAGATTGGCAAGGGGCTCTTTGAGCCCTAGATGGTCGCGCCCGGTCGCTCTACCTTAAGAGATTCCCGAAGCGGCGGCCCCCGTTACCTTCGGAAAGTAACGCGGCAAGATGTGCCGCCTTTGGCTCCGGCCTCGCTCAACGTCGGCGCGTTGTCCACCTCGCCCCTTTATCAGCTTGCCGGGTCGAGATGCAGTCCGTCGCGGAGATGGTGAGCACGGACGCGCGCGCCGGACTACTTTCGAAAAAAGTATGCGGGGGTTAGGCGGGCGTGCCGTTCGTGGCAGCGGGTACCGGCGCTCTGGCCCCGGAACGAGGAAACCCCGACGCCCGAGGTGCGTACTACTCTGCGCGAATGATTGGTTGCGCTGTGGATGGCAGGCATGAAGTTCCGCCACGCCGTCGTGCTCGTCCTGGTGATCTGGTATTTGATGCGGCCGCCGCTGCCGCACCTCAACACTCATGCTGTCCACACGCACGGCGCCAGCCCTCTATCGCGGTGGGTAATAGTCAAGGGCTTCCCCACGCAGAAGGAATGCGAGGTCTATCGACGCGATAATCGGTGGGACCTGTGCATCGCCAGTGACGATCCGCGTCTCATTGAAAAATAGAGATGGTGCCGCGAGTTCTACCTAAAGCAGTGCTTTAGGTATCTAAGGGACACGCCCAGTTGGAGGCCGAAAATGCCAGAAGAAACAACACCGAGTCAAGAATTACCGCCGGACGGCGTAGCGAGGCGGCTCGATCGCCTGGAACGGCGGCTGCTCCGGGACCGCCGGGGTTGGCGGATCGCCTTGCTTGCGATCCTGGCGGCAATCGCCGCCGGACTGTTCCTGATCGCCATCGCCATTTTCACCCTCGCTTGCCATCATAGGCGTCAGCGCGTGGTGATCGCGCCCGGGATGGGGATTGGCGGATACGGCAACATGCCGTATTACTGGCGCTCCGGCCCGCCACCACCCCCGCCATGGAGCTTCCCAGAGCGTGGTGGCCCGTGGGCCTGGGGGCCTCAGGGCAGTTGGCCGGCTCCGCGTCCCCGATCAGGACCAGGCGCACCGGAACTCCAGGCACCTTCGCAACCCTCGCCCACGCCCGGCGGATAGACCGCAGCTTTCGTCCACCCGCTCTGCTGTTCGCGCTTGATCAGGTCGGCATGCCCGTCGCAGAGCGCCCAAGGCCGGCCGGGTCTGGTCAGGCGTCGCGATCCGCGTCGCGCGCGAGCTTCTGGGCGACTAGCGCATTCAAAGTAATCCCCGAGCGCTCCGCTTCGATCGCGAGCTTCCGGTGAACGCGCTTATCGATCCGCACCTGGAAAACACCGCCGAACTCCCGCCGTGCAGGCGCTACCGGCAGTTCCTTGCCCTCTTCGGCGTACGATTCCTTGACCAGCGCCCACGCCACATCGAGTTCCTTAAGCGCCTTTTCTGGCGTAGGGCCGAACGCGGATACGTTCGGCAGCTCCACGAAATGCGCCAGGTAGTCGCCGTCGTCGTCGAGCAGCGGGTTCACCGTGTATCCATCGAACCTATCTTCGGTTCGCGACATGTAGCAGCCCTTGCAAGGATAATAAGGCCGGGCCAATTATGACTCCCGCGGGTCCGGCTGACGTCCCTTCCGAAAGCCGGCCGGCCGAGACGAGTCCAAGAGGAGCCATCCACGATGCCTCGTACGCAAACCGCCGCCAAAACGGACTCTGCCGAAACGGATTCTGTAAAAACGATAGTCCGCGGAGCCTGCCCGCACGACTGTCCCGACACCTGCGCGATGCTGGTTACGGTGGAGGACGGCCGTGCCATCGAAGTGCGCGGCGACCCCGGGCATCCGTTCACCCGCGGCGCGCTCTGCGTCAAGGTCAACGACTACGTCGAGCGCGTCTACAGCCCCGACCGTGTACTGCATCCGCTGCGGCGCGTCGGCCCCAAGGGGAGCGGCAAGTTCGAGCGGATCGGATGGGATGCGGCGCTGCACGAGATCGCGAGCCGCTTCAAAGCAATCATTGCCGAGCACGGCCCGCAGGCGATCCTCCCTTACAGCTATCTCGGCACCGAGGGCTTGCTGAACGGCCTCAACGTCGGCGACGCGTTCTTCAACCGTCTCGGCGCGTCGATTAGCGAGCGCACCTTCTGCGCTTCCGGCGCTATCACCGGCTATATGATGACGGTCGGCCCGACTCCGGGCACCGACCCCGAGAGTTTGATCCACTCCCGCTACATCATCATCTGGGCCTGCAACGTAATCAGCACCAACCTTCATCTATGGCCGATTATCGCGGAGGCCAGGCGCCGCGGCGCGAAGGTGGTGGTGATCGACCCGATGCGTAATCGCACGGCCGAGGAGGCCGACTGGCATATCCCGATCCAGCCCGGCACCGACGGTGCGCTGGCGCTGGGAATGATCAACGTAATCATCAATGAGAACCTGACCGACCATGACTATATAGAAAAATACACGGTCGGCTACCCGGAGCTGAAGGAGCGCGCGCGGGAATATCCGCCCGAGCGCGTTTCGAGTATCACCGGGATTCCCGCCGCGGATATCGCGCAGCTCGCGCGCGAATACGCGCGCATGCAGCCCGCGGCGATTCGCTTCGGCGTCGGGATCGAGCGCCAGGCGGGCGGCGGCCAATGCGTGCGCGCGATCTCATGCCTGCCGGCGCTGGTGGGCGCGTGGCGCAAGCCCGGCGGCGGCCTGGTCTTCATGCCGAACTTCGCCTTCCCGGTCAAATACGAGGTGCTGATGCGCCCGGACTTCATCAAGCCCGGCACGCGCCACATCAACCAGTATCACCTGGGTGCGGCGCTCAGCGGCGGACTCGGTCTCACGCCGCCGCTGAAGGCGCTGTTCGTCTACAACTCGAACCCGGTGGTGGTCGCTCCCGACCAGGATCGAATCATCGCCGGCCTCTCGCGCGAGGACTTGTTCACGGTCGTGAGCGAACAGTTCATCACCGACACGGCCGACTTCGCCGATATCGTGCTGCCCGCGACGACTCAGCTCGAGCAGTTCGACCTGATGTTCTCCTGGGGACATCTGTACCTGACGCTCAACATGCCGGCGGTAGCGCCGCTCGGCGAGGCTGTGCCGAACACCGAAATGTTCCGGCGGCTGGCCGCACGGATGGGCTTTGACGACGCGTGTTTCAAGCGCACGGACGAGGAAACCGTGCTCGCGATTATCGACTGGGCCGCGCCCGCGCTAAGCGGCGTTGACCTCGGCGTGCTCAAGCGCGACGGATACGCGCGGCTTAAAGTCGGCACGCCCGATACGTTTGCTCCCCACGCCGAGGGCAAGTTCCCGACGGCTTCGGGAAAGACCGAATTCGTCTCGTCGATGGCGGCGCGGGGAAATTTCGTGCTGCCGCTGTTTCGCCAGGGGTCGACCCGTTTCGAGCCGGGCGCTCCGGTGGATCCGATTCCCAGCTATATTGCGCCGCGGGAGTCTGCTCAAACCAACCCCGCGCTGGCGGCCCGCTATCCACTGAATATCATTTCGCCCAAGTCGCACGCCTTTCTCAACTCATGCTATGCGAATCAGCCGCGACAGCGCCGGATCGCCGGCGAGCCGGGCGTGACAATTCATCCCGCGGACGCCGCCAAGCGCGGCATCGCCGAGGCGCGAGTAGTGCGGGTCTTCAACGATCGCGGATCGTTCGAAGCGCTGGCGCATCTAAGCGATGCCGTGCGGCCGGGCGTGGTGGCCGCGCCGCTGGGGTATTGGCGCAAGTTCAGCCGCTCGAACAGTACGGTCAACGCTGCGAATTCGTCCGTGCTTGCCGACCTCGGCAATGCGCCGACGTTCTCCGACAACCTGGTCGAAGTCGAAGCGGCGGGACAGGACTGATCGAGACAGGACTGGGCGGACAGGACTAATTGACTATTCGCGAACAGGCGCTGGAGAGGGGAGGGCGGGCGGAATCCGATGGCGGAGCGAGGGATCAGTTCTCCGAGTGACTATCTGGCCGCCGAGCGGACCTTTCTCGCCTGGATCCGAACGGGCCTTGCATTGATGGGATTCGGTTTCGTGGTTGCGCGGTTCGGCCTGTTCCTACGCGAGATCGCGATGACCACCCATGACCACCGGCTTGAATCCACCGGCGCTTCGCTGTGGATGGGAACCGCACTTTTGCTGCTCGGAGTAGTGGTCAATATCGCTGCGTCGATAAATCACGTTCGCCTGATCGGCAGGCTCAACCGCGCAGAGAGGATCGGCCAGCCATCCGCCCCCGCGATTGCCGTCGCCCTTGCCCTCGCGCTCCTGGGACTGGGGTTGGCCGCCTACCTCGTGCTGATAAGATAGCGGGCGCGCGAGCAAACCGCACCCAGGGCGCGCAAGGACTATCACCGCGGCGGGTACAAAATGCCGTCGTGTGATATGACGGAGCCGATCCTGTTTAAAAGGACAATCCTGTTCTAAAGGAGAGAATTATGAAGATAGGGTTTTTCGCCGTCGGAATCGGCCATCTGTCGCGGCCCGACCTGGTAAAGACCGTCGCCGTGAATGCCGAGCGGCTGAACTTTTCCACTGTGTGGGCGCCCGAGCACGTGGTGCTGCTCGACAAGCACATCTCCAAGTATCCCTACTCGAAAGGCGAATTCCCGCTGCCGCCCGACACGGCATTCGCCGATCCGTTCACCACGCTCGCGTACGCCGCGGCCTACACCTCACGCGTCAAGCTGGTCACCGGGATCTGCCTGGTGCCCGAGCACAACCCGGTCGTGCTGGCCAAGGTGGTCGCGACGCTTGACCAGCTAAGCAGCGGGCGCTTTACGCTGGGCGTGGGAGTCGGATGGCTGGAGGAGGAGTTCAACGCGGTCGGGGTGCCGTGGGAGCGGCGCGCGCAGCGCACCCGCGAGTGTATCGACGCGATGCGCAGTCTCTGGCGCGACGCGCACAGCAGCTACAAGGGCGAGTTCTACAAATTCGACAACGTCCGCAGCTATCCCAAGCCGGTCCGCGGCGAGGTGCCGATATGGTTCGGCGGCGAGAGCGGCCCCGCGCTCAAGCGCGTCGCGGAGTACGGCAACGGATGGTGCGGCTTCAATCTTGCGCCCGCCGAGGCGGCCGACAAGATGAAGCACCTCGAACAGTTGATCAAGGCGGCGGGGCGCAAACGCTCCGAAATTTATATGGCGCTCTCGCCTTACACCAAGCCAATCACGCGCGACGATCTCAAGCGCTATCGCGACCTCGGCGTCGACGAACTCGGGCTCATCGAGTTCGCCCCGCCCTCCAGCGAGCGCGACATGATCGCCAAGATGGAGCAGATCGCGCGCGAGTGGGTTGAGCCGGCCGCCAAAATATAGTTTGCGTCAGACTTTGACCCGCTGAATTTCAGTGAAAATTGACGAACGGCCCGGCCTCGCCGAGTCCCGTGCGAGGCTGGGCCGCTGCTTGCTTTGCACCGCACATTTCCCGCGCGCGGGCCGATCGAATTGCCTCGCTTGAAATGCGCCCATATCATGAAACCAAGAGCACCCGCGCGCGTATCTGGGGATGACGTCAGTCTCCGAGAGCCGCAGCCTGTCTGGAACATGGAACCGAGCGCAAGTGCCGCCCCCAAGATCGAGACCGCGCCGGGCGATCGTGTAGTCTGCGTAGCGCGTCAAGGCGGCGCTACGCCAGGCCCTCGCCGTCCGAGAGCGCAGGCCGTGCTCGCGCGCATACTCAGGTTCAGGCTCGAGCTGATCCTGATTGTAACGCTTGGCGGATTCGCGCTTGGCTCAGGGATGACCGCGGCTCCGCTGGTCGACTGGGACGAGGCCACTTACGCCGAGGTGGCCCACGAGGCGATCGCCAACCATAGCTACCTCGACTTCACTTGGAACGGGCAGGGCTATGTGAAAAAGCCGCCGCTATTGTTCTGGGCGCTGGTCGGATCTTTCAAAGTGCTCGGGGAGAACGAGTTCGCGGCGCGGCTGCCCTCGGTTGCCGCCGGACTGGCGACGCTGCTGCTGATTTATCTTACCGCCGCGGGAGCCGCCGGACGGCTGGCCGGTACGCTGGCCGCGCTGGCGCCGCTGCAATTTTATTTCTTCGTCGCGCGCGGCGGACGCGATTGCGCGACCGACGCGCCACTGCTTTTTTTCCTGACCCTCGCCCTCTATGCGATATTGCACGCGCGCAAGCACCCGCGCTTTTGCGCGTTGGCCGGCGTGGCCAGCGGTCTCGCGATCCTGAGCAAGGGGCTCGCCGGCATTATTCCGCTCATCATCGCGCCACTGGCCGTATTCGTGCTGCCGGGCTTTGAGGCGATCGGTATCGCCGGCCTCGCGGTCATTTTCGGATGCGCGGCGGCGGTGGCGGCGCCCTGGTACCTCTACGAGGCGCTGTACAATCCGCTCTTCTGGAGCAGTTTCGTCCATCACGAGACGCTCGCCCGCATCGTGGGGCATCTCGAGGACGAAACTCACTCCGGATGGTACACGCTGCACGGCTTCTGGAAGGAGATACATTTTCTCTGGCCGCTCATCCTGCCTGCAGGCGCGTTCGCGATCGCGATGCGGCGCCGAACGGTGCAAGGGGCGCTTGCCAGCGCGAGCCGGTGGAGATCGATCAATCCTGCGACGAGCCTCTGGATCGTGTGGCTGGTCGTCGCCTTGGGTGCGGCGTGCGCCGTGCAAACGAAGCTACCGTGGTATGTCCTGCCGGCGTTTGTGCCGACGGCGCTGCTGGCGGGAACGCTGGCCGCGCGTGCGCTGGAATATCGCGGTCCGATGCGAGCCACGGTGGCAGGCTTGGGCGCGCTGGCGTTGGCGCTGATGCTCGTCCATGCGCCGGTGCGCTGGCACGCGATCGCGTTCACGCATCATCGCGAGCGCCTGCGCAGCACGCCGAGCTACGCGATGGGGCTCGAGGCGCGGCGCACCGCGGCGTTACGCGACGGCGGCCATCTCTATTTCGCCGGGGTGGAGCTGCCGACGTTGGTCTACTACAGCGAGATGCGCGTCGAGTTCATCAAGGCGCCGGGCGGCCTCGAGCCCATCACCGACCCAGGCGCGGGCGAGCCTCCGCGTTTGGATCCCAACGATCTTGCCCTCGTCGATCCGCAGGGCGACCTGGTGCCGATCGCCAACCTAAGCCGCGAATGGGAAATCGGTGGTCCCAAGGCGTCCCGGTAACCGCGGCGCCGTTCCATCGACTGCTCGCCGCGCTCGATATTGTCTAGACGCTCGACCGGCATCCGGCGCGTTTGCAATTTGACCCGAAGGTTGCTGTAGACTGCGGACGGCTTTAGCCACCGCGCGCGGGCCGCCTCGCGCGCCGAATCGCGCGCCCGCCGGCGCGTATCTACGGAAGGGGACGTTCGCCATGTTGAAAAGCGAAAAACGCATCCTCACCACCCATGTCGGAAGTTTGCCGCGCAATCCAAAACTGACCGAATTGCTGCTCAAGCAGGAGCGTGGCGAGGCGATCGACGAAAAGCTGCTTGATCGCGAGGCCGAAGCCGCCGTCGCGCACGTGGTCGAGCGTCAGCTCGCCGCAGGCATCGATATCGGCAACGACGGCGAGCAGCCGCGGGTTGGGTTTCAGACCTATGTGCCGCAGCGGATGAAGGGTTTCGGCGGCGAAAGCAACCGCCCGACGCCGTGGGACATGCGCGAATTTCCCCAGTACGTCGAAGTCATGCGCAAGCGCGGGATGCTCGGCGGAGCCAAGGTCTTCAACGCGCCGCAGGCGATCGGTGCGCTGAGCTACGAGGACCTTGGCGGCGTGCGCAGAGAGTGCGACATGTTCGACAAGTCGGCCGCCGGAAAATTTCCCGAGCGCTTCATGACCGCGGCCGCCCCGGGCATCATCGCGACCACGATGCTCAATGGAGGATACTTTGATACCCACGAGCGCTACGTCATGGCGGTCGCCGACGAGATTCGCAAGGAATACGAATATATCCACTCCCGCGGCTATATCCTGCAACTCGACGCGCCCGATCTCGCGATGGAGCGCACGTTTCTGTACCAGGACAAGTCGGTCGCGGAGTTCGTAAAGATCGTCGAACTGCATATCGCGGCGGTCAATCGCGCCGTCGCCAACATACCGCCCGATCGCGTGCGCCTGCATGTATGCTGGGGCAACTACGACGGGCCGCACATGCACGACGTCCCGGCCGAGGCCATCCTGCCCGCCATCTATCAGGCCCGGGTCGGCGCGCTGGCTCTGGAAGGCGCCAATCCGGCCCATCAGCACGAGTACAAGGTGCTGGGCAAGCTGCGCCCGCCCGACGCGATGCTGATCATTCCCGGGGTCGTCGATTCGACCTCCTGCTTCGTTGAGCATCCAGAGGTCGTGGCTGACCGAATCTGCCGAGTGGCCGAGGCGGTCGGCGATCGCTCGCGCGTGATCGCCGGCGTCGATTGCGGCTTCGGTACGTTCGCGGCGTGGGAGATGGTGCCCGAGGACATTGTCTGGGCCAAGCTTGGCGCGCTGCGCAAGGGCGCAGATATTGCGACGCGCAGGCTTTGGAGCTGAAGCGGACACACGGCAGCGCCAGGCGCGCCGCCGTCCAAAGCTGCGTCGCTCAGTGCGGGAACAGATGCTGAAGCACGTGCGGCAGCAGCACGTAGGTCATGCCGCCTGCCAGCACCAGCAGGGCGGGGTTGATGTGCCGCCACAGCAGTAAGGCGAAAATTGATGCGGCGATCAGCATGCTGGTCAGGTTGAAGATCGACAGCCGCGCGATCGCGTAGGTCCCCGCCAGCATCAGGCCGATCGCCACCGGCGCCATCCCGTGCTGAACCGCCGCCCGCCACGGCGAGTCCTTAAAATGTACCCACAATCGGTTCGCCATCAGCGTGAGGATGCAATCGGGCAGGAAGAAGGCCAGCCCCACCACCAGCGCGCCCAATGCGCCCGCCATCTTGTGGCCGATTAGCAGCACCATCAGCATGTTCGGCCCCGGCGCCACCTGGCCGAGGCTGTAGATGTCGCGGAACTGGCCTCTGGTCACCCAGTGAAATTGATCGACCGTCATGTGCTCCATCTCGGGCAGCACCGCCGTGCCTCCGCCCACTGCGAGGATTGCGAGCAGCATGAACACCCAGGTCAGGTTGAGCAATTTCGCCATCGTTGTGCGTACCCGGTTGCGTCTTAGTGCCGGAGGCTAATGTAGTGTCGATGGCGCAGGCGCTCGCGCAGATGGCGGGCGCGTTCCTCCAGCGACTCACGCCTGGCGCCCGGCCGGTAAAGCAATACCGCCGCCGATCCGATTACCAGGAGCACGAGGTAAAGCGGAATGTGCAGGATACTCACTGCGACGAACGTCGCCGCGATGATCGCGAGGTCAAGCGGCTTGACGAATTGCTTGTGTCCCAGTTGCAGCGTCACCGTGCTCAGCAGTCCGACCGCCGCGGCCGCTACGCCGATCAGGAACGCTCTCACCTGCGGATCGTGCGATTCCTCCTGCCATGCGGCGCCGAGGCCCATGATGACGATCACTCCGGGAAGCACCAGTCCCGCCACCGCCGCGATTGCGCCGGGGATGCCGCGCAGGTTGTCGCCGATGATGACGCTCATGTTAACCGCGTTCAGCCCGGGCAGGGTCTGGCTTATCTCGAGCGCGTCGAGGAAAGCCTCATCATCGAGCCACTTGGTGTCGCTGACCGTGTACTCGCGGAGATAGGCGACCACGCCGCCGCCGAAGCTTATCGCCCCCGCCGTCAGGAAGGTCCGGAAAATCATTCCCAGCGAAACTGGCGCGCTCGCCCCCGCCTCAGCCACCGCGCTCGCGTCACTCATGATGATTGACCGGCTTGCGCCCCATCCCGTAAACCATCGCGGTCTTGGTGGTGCCCATCGCGACCCAATCGCCACACTCCAACTGGATGTCCTTGAAGAACTGCTCCGTCAGCTCGCGCGGCTTGCGATGCAGCGAGGCCAAGCCCTCGAATTTCAGCTGGTAGCCGAACTCGGCGATCATGTCGCGCCCGGTCGAGCGGTTGCGCCACACCGCTACCGACGCCTTGCACTGCACCTTGCCGCCGAAGTCCAGCTCGCCCAGGTGCACCAGCGTTTCGTCCACGGTCACGTCGTTGACGATACCCATCGTGGCCTTGGGATTGGCGCTGCGCACTTTTCGCAGGGCGGGAAAGACCTGCGAGATGATCTCGAAGCGCTGGGTCAGGATGACGTTGGGCGTGTCTAGTTCGCAGCCGTTAGCATACAGCATCCGCATCCCGGCCAGCTTGTCCTTGAGCTGAAGGATCTCCTCCTTGAACTTGATCGTGTAGATGCAGGGCAGCAGCGGGTGCATGTCGACCGCGGCTGCGGCCTTCGCCTCCGCATTGCGGTAGCGGATGGTCAGTTCGAAGTTCGGCTCGGGGTGCCCCTTCTTGAAGAAGGTCCGCTTACGGAGGATGAAGCCGTCGGTGTAGAGCTTGAAGTGTGGCGTGTCGTAGAAGACGACCTCGCGAACGTGCGGTTCATGCTTCTCGGACTTCACCAGCTGAACGCCCATCCCCTTGGCGACGTGATGGGCGTGCTTGTAGAACTTGTGAAAGCCGTCCTCGTCGGCGAAGCGCTCCGGCTTGAGCAGCAGTTTGTATTCCCGGTAATGGATCTGCTCTTCCGGACCGAACTCGCCCGTTTCTCGCTTGTGACTTTCCTCTCCTTGGTTCATGATTCGCGGCTACTCCCTAATATTCCGGAACGATGTTGTCGGAATTTTATACGATGTTCCGCGGCGAGTCTCCCCCCTCAACTCCGCCGGGCGGGAACAGCGTGACCGCCCATCAACGGCCCCTCACCTGTATGACGAATCCGAGTATCAGTACGATCCAGCCTCGTCAATGTCCCGCTGCGCGGCGGGGCGTGTCCGCTCGAAGAAGGCCGTCGTGGCTGGTCACTGACAAACCGGCACCTCCCGGCAACCACCGCATCGGGATAGATCGATTTCGCGCTCGGCCGTGATATACAGGGCATCTATACCGGGGAGACAATGATGACCACAGATGTGCCTTTGGGAGTACTCGACGGTTACAAGGTTCTCGACTTTACCCAGTACGTCGCCGGACCGACGGTTACCCTGATGATGGCCGAGATGGGCGCCGAGGTCATCAAGGTCGAGCTTGCGCCGGGCGGCGACAAGACCCGCCTTGCGCCGATGCAGGTCAACGGGCGCAGCGGCTACTACGTTCAGCACAACCGCGGCAAGAAAAGCCTCTGCGTCGATCCCAAGACTCCCGACGGCCTCGCGATCCTCAAAGCCCTGGTGGCCAAGGTCGACGTGGTGGTGGAAAACTTCGCGCCCGGCGTTATCGGGCGGATGGGTCTCGGCTGGGAGACGGTCAAATCGATCAACCCGCGTGCGATCATGTGCTCGGTTTCGGCCTTCGGCCAAACCGGCCCGCTCTCGAGCCAGCCCGGCTTCGATACCCTGGGCGCCGCCTACGCAGGGATCACCAGCATGGGCGGCGAGCCCGACGGCCCGCCATACGTGGTGATGGCAGCGATCGGAGACGTCAGCACCGGCGCGCATGCGATGGGTGCGATAGCCTGTGCGCTGCTCTATCGCGAGCGCAGCGGCCGCGGCCAATATCTCGACCTGTCGCTACTGGATACCTACTTTCATTACCACGAGGCGAGCGTGCAGATACATAGTCTGAGCAAAGGCGCGTACAAGCCGATGCGCTCGGGACTGCACAACTTCTATCTCGCACCGGTCGGAGTATTCAAAGCGCGCAAGGGCTACATCATTATCATGTGCCCGATGGATCACATTTTTGCGCTTCTGTGCAATGCGATGGGCCGGCCGGGACTGGCGCAGGACCCCCGTTTCATCGACAACGAGTCGCGGGTGAAAAACTGCGGGGCGCTGGTGGACGAAATCGAACGTTGGATCGCCTCGCTGCCGAGCGACGCAGCGGCGCTCGCCGCGATGCGCGAGCATCGGGTGCCCTGCGCGCCCGTGCTCTCGGTCGAGGAGGCGATCAACCATCCGCATCTCCGCGAGCGCGGCACTATCCGCAAGGTGCACGACCGGATCCTCGGCGAGTTCGAGCTGCCGGGTTTCGCGCTGCGCTTTTCGGACTTTCCCGCGCAGCTCGATCTGGAAGCGCCGTTTCTGGGCGAGCACAACGCCGAAGTGCTGGGCGACTATTTAGGCTACACGACGGAGCAGGTCGCTGACCTGGAGCGCCGCGGCGTGCTCCGCCACGAGCGGCATTGACCAGCGCTGGCGGTCGTTGAGGCTGGACTGCACCCGAAAGCTCGAATTCGACGCGGTACATTTCCAGCGCGACGGGTCAATCTCCATTATCTACTTGCGAGCGTCTTTGACACTGGCGGCACCCACGCTTAGACTCCTGTCGACCGTCCCGGTTGTTTCCGTGGTCTCGTCAGGAGGCTCTGCATGCCCCTACATCGACCCCGGGGTCGTTCATCCCGATGACCGCTGCCGCGGTCATGGTCGGCTCTTACGATTTCCGCATCGTTGCGCTGTCCATCCTGATCTCCATGCTGGGCGCATACGCTGCGTTGGAGCTGGCCGAGCGGATCACCGTGGCTCAGGGTCAGGCGTGGCTGTGGTGGGTGATCGGCGGCGCCACGGCGAGCGGACTTGGGACGTGGTCGATGCACTACACCGGGATGCTGGCCTTCAGCTTGCCGGTGCCTGTTCTGTACCACTGGCCCACGGTGTTGCTCTCTTTTCTTCCTGCCGTCGTCAGTGCCGCGGTGGCTCTGTTTCTTGTGAATTCATGGAAGATACGATCACGTCGGGCTCTGGTCGGCAGCATGTTCATAGGCGGCGGCATCGCGGCCCTGCACTACACGGCCATGGCGGCGATGCGATTCGAAGGGATGTGCCGCTATTCTCCCCCACTAGTCACTGTTTCGGTGCTTCTCGGGATGCTGTTCTCGCTGATGGCCCTGCAGCTGAGATTTCTCTTTCCGGATGAGGCCACTGCGCCGAAGTTGCGAAAGGCTGGCAGCGTTCTATTGCTGGGGGCGGCCAACCCCGTCCTGCATTACGTCGGGATGGCCGCGACCACGTTCCTGCGCTCCTCGCAGGCTCCGGACTTTTCCCACGCCGTGAGCATTTCCTTGGTCGCCGCCGAAGCAATCACCATCGTCCCCATTATGGTTCTCGCCGTTGCCCTGGTGACCTCAGTCGTCGATCGCCTTCGGGAACAAAGCGCTCTTCTGGAGCGCGCGCTTGACGCCGCGCTCGAAGCCTCGCGCCTCAAGTCAGCATTCATAGCAAACACCAGTCACGAAATCCGCACGCCGCTGAATATAATAACAGGGTATACTGAACTAATCGCCGAATACCTGGCCGAGCGAAACGATGAAAGTGTGAAAGACTACGTGAAGGGGATCCAGCGCGCCTGCGCACGCCTGCTCCGCACCATCGGTAACATTCTGGACATTTCAAAAATCGAGACGGATGCCTTCAGCCTGGTGCCGGTCCGGTTGGAGATCGGTCTCTTGCTGGAGCGCCTGCTTGCGGATTTTCGACTTATAGCCGAACGCAAGGGCATTGCGCTGACATGTACAATCGATGCACCCGGCGCCAGCGTGGTCTTCGACGAGTACTGTCTGACGCAAGCCCTCACGAATCTGCTGGACAACGCGATCAAGTTTACCGAGCGCGGGGCGATTACTTGTCGGCTGTATCGAGCGACCGACGGAACGCTTTGCCTTGAGATTCGCGATACCGGAATAGGTATCAGCGAGGAGTACCTGCCTCAGTTGTTTGAACCGTTTTCGCAGGAGCATTCAGGTACCGTGCGGCAATTTCAAGGCTCGGGACTGGGTTTGGCGCTCACACGCAAGTACCTGGAATTGAACGGAGCCAAGGTATCAGTACAAACCGAAAAGGACAGAGGGACGACATTTACTATCCACTTTTCGCGGCAGAGCGAAGCCGATAATCCCTCGCAGCAGTAGTCCGTTCCAGCGGGCCTCCCGCGAATCATAATTGTCCGGCCTCCGACGCGATGACGGAATCGCCGACGCGCCTAAAGTTTGATTTCGCGCAAAAACGGGCGCAACGCTTCGACCAACCCGCGCGGATTGTCGCCCTGCACCGTGTGCGCCGCGTCCTCGATCCGCATCCAACGACCATCGGGCAGCGCGCGCGCGAAGCTTGCCGCGCTTTCGTCGGTCAGAACGTCGCTCTTCGCCCCACGCAGCACCAGCGTCGGGCAGGTGATATGGGAGACCTCCTTCATGATCTCCGCCTGGCGCGCGCGCAGCGACTCGGGCGTGGGACGGACGCGATTGGGATCGTGCTTCCAGGTCCATTTCCCGTTGGGCAACTCGCGCAGGTTGTGCAGCAGGCTGCGGCGCAGCAGGGCGGGATTGCGCAGCGGATTGAACGCCATCGCGCGCTCCACGAACGCGTCGATCGAATCCAGCTCACGGTCCTGGGCGAGGAAGTTGCGGATGCGCGCGGTGCCGGTGGGATTCAGCTCAGGCGCGATATCGACCAGCACCAGCCCGGCCATCCGGCGCGCGAACTTCGCCGCGTACGCCATCGCCGCAAATCCGCCCATCGAATGGCCGACTATCAGCGGGCGCTTGAGCTTGAGTTTTTCGATGAAGTCCTCGATGTCGCGCACCTGGCTCGGCAGGCTGTAGTCGCCGACCGGCGACCATTCGCTGTCGCCATGGCCGCGCTGGTCGAGCGCGATGCAGTGGTACTCGCCGCGCAGCGCCAGGCATACGAGATCCCACGTATGCGCGTTGAGCCCGCCGCCGTGCAAGAAAAGTATCGGACGGCGCTCCGCGGTACCCCAATCGAGGTAGTGAAAGCGCATCCGATTGACCACGACGTCGTGATCCTGGGGAAGGGTGAAACGCGGCACTTCGAGCCCGGCGACCTCGGCGGCCAGCTTCAGGTGCTCGAGTTGTTCCGATGCTTCCAGCATGATTTTTTGTCCTCGCGATCGATTTGGTTGTGCGTCCGGTGCGCCGGATCGCTCACGGTTCGATTTTATTTGTTTATCAAAGCCCGCGCTGCACCCGCCAGCATGATCGCCGGTTAATCAATTTGTAATCGAGCGAGCGTGGCTTGCTCGGCGGAATTTGCTTGCAATATGCCGCACCCGAAGGTTACGCTCTGCGCGTCCGAGTTCGCCTTTCGCACGTGGCGCGATGCGTCTTGCGCGGCGCCGGTGGTTGGTGTGGCTATGCCTGGGCCGTATACCGCTAACGCGTTCACCCTCGCTCCGGCCTCGCCGCAGGCGGCCGCAATTTCGAACCTCTTCGTCGGCACGCTGATTTTCCTCTCCGCGATCCTCATCCTGGTCAGTTTTCTCGTCATCTACGCGGTCATCCGCTATCGCGACCGGCCCGGAGCGCCCGAGGCGGAGCAGAAGTTCGGCTCGCGAAAACTCGAGATCACATGGACAGTCGTGCCGATCCTGTCGCTGGTCGTGCTGTCGGGCTTCATGATGCGAGCCATGATCGCCGGGGATCCGCCGACCGCCGATGCCAAGCCGGACCTCAGGATCGTCGCTCATCAATGGTGGTGGGAAATCATCTACCTCAAGTCCGGTGTAACTACCGCCAACGAGATACATATCCCGGTCCGAAAACAGTTGCTGGTCGATTTTCGCTCGGCCGATGTGATCCACGATTTTTGGGTCCCCGCGTTGGGGCGCAAGATCGACGTCGTGCCGGGCCATCCTAATCGCCTCTGGATCGAGGCCGATCACGGCGGTACGTACCTCGGAGCGTGCGCCGAATTCTGCGGCAACGAACACGCGTGGATGCGTATTATGGTGATCGCGGACTCGCCCGACGATTTCGCGGCCTGGATAAAGCAACAGGCGGGCGTCCCACCCAATCCCGTCACGGCGGATGAGCAGCTCGGCGCGAAGATTTACCGCGAAAACATCTGCACCAACTGCCACCTGCGCAGCGTTGGCCCGGATCTCACGCACGTCGCGAGCCGCCGGACGCTCGCGGCGGGCGCGCTCGAGAACACGCCGGAAAACCTCGCCGCGTGGTTGCGCGATCCCGACGACTTCAAGCCCGGCAGCAACATGCCGAACTTCAAGCTGAGCGACGGCGATGTCCGCGCGCTGGTCGCGTTCCTGGAGACGCAAAAATGAAAGACGCGGCGATTCCCGAGGCGCTCGGCGGTGAGTCCTTCGAGCTCGAAGCGCGCGAGGGCTGGCTTAGCTGGGTCGCCTCGGTCGACCACAAGCAGCTCGGGATTATGTACCTGCTTGGCGCGTTCGTCTTTTTCCTGGTTGCCGGCGTGCTCGCGCTGCTGATGCGCATTCAGCTCGCGGTGCCCAATAACAACTTCCTCAGCCCGCAGGTTTATAACCAGTTCTTCACGATGCACGGTACTACGATGATCTTCCTGGTGGTGGTGCCGCTGTTGGTCGGGTTCGCGACGTACATGGTGCCGCTGATGATTGGCGCGCGCGACATGGCTTTTCCGCGGCTCAATGCACTCAGCTTCTGGGTGCAGATCTTCGGCGGACTGATGCTCTATTTCAGCTTCGCCACCAGCGGCATCAATGGCGGTGCGCCGGAGGTAGGATGGTTTGCCTACGCACCGCTCAGCGAGACCGCGTACTCCTACGGCCCCGGCGTGAACTACTGGATACTCGGGCTGCTCGGGATCGGCGTGGGCACGCTCACCGCCGGAATCAACCTGATGGCGACGATCATCTCCATGCGCGCTCCCGGAATGAGTATCCGGCGCCTGCCGCTGTTCGTCTGGATGACGCTGATAACCGGCTTCCTGATCGTCGTGGTGATGCCGATACTCAATGCGGGTCTGGTGATGCTGCTTGCCGACCGGCTGCTCAACGCGCATTTCTTTCGTGCCGATACCGGTGGCTCGGCGGTGCTGTGGCAGCACGTTTTCTGGGCTTTCGGCCATCCCGAGGTGTACATCATGGTGCTGCCCGCCTTCGGAATCATCTCGGAGGTCATCCCGGTGTTCTCGGGCAAACCGATCTATGGCTACGACTTTGTCGCCGCGTCGACGCTTGCGATCGCGTTCCTGAGCCTCACCGTTTGGGCGCATCACATGTTCGCGGTCGGGCTCGGCCATCCCTTCGATCTGTTTTTCGCCATCTGCAGCATGGCGATCTCGGTGCCCACCGGAATCAAGATTTTCAACTGGACCGCGACGATGTACCAGGGGCGGGTGCGGTTTACGACCGCGATGCTGTTCGCGGTCAGCTTCCTCGTGATGTTCACGATCGGCGGGCTCTCGGGCATTGCCTTCGCGGTGGTCCCGATCGACTGGCAGTTGACCGATAGCTATTTTGTGGTCGCGCACTTTCACTATGTGCTGTTTGGCGGTACCGCCTTGGCCGTGTTCGCCGGCGTCTACTACTGGTTCCCGAAAATCACCGGCCGGATGCTCGACGAGCGCTGGGGCAAGGTCAATTTCTGGCTCACTTTCATCGGCTTCAACCTGACTTTCATGATCCAGCATGTGCTCGGGATGCTCGGGATGCCGCGGCGGGTGTTCACCTATCCCCCGTTGCCGGGATGGGAAGCCATGAACATGATCTCGACGATTGGCGCGTTCGTGCTTGCCATCGCGGTGCTAGTTCTCATCTTCAATATCGCAATCTCGCTCCGGTCAGGCAAAATAGCGGGCAACAACCCATGGGATGCGTGGACGCTGGAATGGGCGACCACCTCGCCGCCGCCCCCGGAGAACTTCACCCGCGTGCCGCCGATTCGCGGGCGCCGGCCGCTGTGGGACCTCGCCCATCCGGATCGCACCGACGAAATGATAACGAAGCTGGCGGGATGAGCGACGGCGATGCCTGAGAAGACGATGCCTGACAAGACCAAGGTCGGAGTCGGCCTGTTTCTTTTCTCCGAGGCGTGGTTTTTCCTGATCCTGCTGATCACCTACGCGTTCTTTCAATCGCGGCCCGCCGACGGGCCGAGCGCCGCCAACAGCCTCAATGTGATGCATACGCTCGCGTTCAGCATCTGCCTGTTCCTGAGCAGCGCGACGATTCATCTGGCCGCGCGCAGCTTCAGATCGGGCGATCGGAGGGGCGTCAGCCGATGGCTTGCGCTGACCCTGGCACTCGGCGCGATTTTTCTTTTCGGCCAGACGCGCGAGTACCTGGGACTCTTCGCGCACAGCGTCACGATCAGCACCAACCTGTTCGGCTCGACGTTCTTTACCCTTACCGGCTTTCATGGCCTGCACGTGCTGATCGGCCTCGTCGCGCTTGGCGCGTTGCTCGGAATCGTGATGAGTGGGCGTCTTGGCGCGATCAAGCCGTCCGGCTTCGAGTCCGTCGCGATGTACTGGCATTTCGTCGACGCGGTGTGGGTAGTGATCTTCTCGGTGGTCTATCTGTGGCCGTTGATCGCATAGCGGTGGAAATTCGCTGAGAAGCGGCGCAAAGAATCGCGAATAGCAAGATGGCTGAGATACTGCGAGCGTGGGACCCGGACCTGTCCGTGCTGATCGGATGTGCGGCGCTGCTGGCAGTCTACTGTGAGCGCGCATCGCGGCGACCTCTCTCGCGCGGGATGGTTCGTCGCCGGCGTGGCCATGATGCTGTTCGCGCTCGTCTCGCCGCTCGATACGCTCGGCGACGAATATCTGTTCAGCGCCCACATGCTCCAGCATCTGCTGCTCGAGCTCGCGGTGCCGCCGTTACTGTTGCTCGGCATCATGCCACGCTTCGCGCGCACCGTGCTCGATTGCCCCCCGCTAGGCCGTATCGAACGCGTGCTGGGAAATCCGCTGATGGCCTGGACGCTCGGAGTTGCGATGCTCGCGCTATGGCATCTGCCGCGGCTCTTCGATGCGGCGCTCGGCAACGAATATATCCACATCGTCGAGCATCTCTGCTTCATGGTAACCGCAACCATATTCTGGTGGCCAGTTCTCGCGCCACTACCGGAGTGCCGAATTTCGCCGCTGTGGACGCAGGTCTACCTGCTCGGCGGCGCGATGGCCAATAGCCTGCTCGGCATCTGGCTGACCTTCGCTCCCGAGGGCCTCTATGCGCCGTACCTGCATCCCGCCGATTCGTTGCACGTCGCCACGCTGCTGCGCACGGGGTGGGGCCTTACGCCGGCGATCGACCAGCAGGTGGGCGGGCTCCTGATGTGGGTAGGCGGCGGCTTTGTCTTTTTGGCGGTTATGATCGTGCTGTTTCTGCAATGGTTCGGGATGGCCGAGACGGACGGCGTCGCGCCCGCGGCGGCGAGCTTTTAGGAGATGATTCGGATGACTCCGGAAGAAGGACCGCAATCGCGCGCCGACGAGAAAGCCGGGTGGAGCACGCCGCTGCCGGAGAAAAACCCGTCGTCAACCTACGCGCCGGCTTTTCTCGCACTCGGCATAACGTTCCTGCTTTTCGGAATACTGAGTTCCTATGTATTTTCAGCCGCCGGTTTGGTTCTGATGGTAGTGTCGATTAGCAAGTGGGTGGGAGAATTGTTGCATGGCGAGTGAAACGCAGCAGCCAAGCCGCGGCGAGGCGCTCAGTCCCGAACGCCGCCGCTTCATGGGACGGCTCTGTATCGCGCTCTCCGCCGTCGCCGCCGCGATCGTCGGCATCCCGGTCGTGGGTTTTATCCTCGGCCCGCTGCTCGCCCCCGAACCAGACGTATGGCGTGCGGTCGGCGCGGTCGACAGCTTCAAGCCCGGCGAGACCGTCAAAGTCAAGTTTCTCGACCCGTCGCCGGTGGCGTGGGCGGGGGTGACCGCGATGACGGCGGCGTGGCTGCGGCGGCTGAAGTCCGGAGGGTTTGTCGCGTTCGCGGTCAACTGCTCGCATCTCGGATGCCCCGTGCGATGGCTGGCGCAGGCCAATTTGTTCATGTGTCCCTGCCATGGTGGCGTTTACTATGCCGACGGCAACGTAGCCGCCGGTCCGCCGCCGCGCAGACTGTTCAATTACCCAGTGCGCGTGCGCGACGGACAGGTCGAAATCCTCGCCAGCGCGGTGCCAATCGAATAGCCGCGCGGGAGAGTCCCGGTGATCAGGAAAATCTTTTGGCAGGCTGTCGACGCGTTCGAGGAGCGCACCGGCCTGATCAAATTCTTCGGCGACGTGATGAAGCATCCGGTGCCGCCCAACACCGGATGGTGGTACGTGTTCGGCAGCGCGGTGCTGGTCGCCTTCATGATGCAGGTGGTGACCGGAATCGCGCTCGCGACGCGATACGTCGCGTCGTCAGGGTCGGCCTACGACGTGCTCGAATTCATCACTTATAAGGCGGTGCTGGGAAATTTTCTGCGCGGGATGCACTTCTTCGGCGCGTCGGCGATGATCCTGCTGGTCGGCATACACATGATCCAGGTCTTCCTGATGGGCTGTTACAAGTATCCGCGGGAGTTCAACTGGGTCAGTGGCGTGATGCTGCTGTTCATCACGATCGCGATGGGGTTCACCGGGCAACTGCTGCGCTGGGATCAGACCGCGGTGTGGGCCACGGTGCTCGCGGCCGAGATGCTGGGGCGGACGCCGTTCATCGGCGCGTACCTCGCGCGCTTTCTGCTCGGCGGCAAGACGCTCGGCGGCGCGACGCTCAGCCGCTTCTTCGCTTTCCATGTATTTTTCCTGCCGGCGATGATCTTCGCGCTCGTGGCCCTTCATCTCTACCTTGTGATTCATGACGGAATCTCGTCGCCGCCGGTGCCCGGCGAAAAGGTCAATCCCAAAACCTATCGCGCCGAATATGAAAAACTGCTCGAGGAGCGCGGGGTGCCGTTCTGGCCCGATGCGGCCTGGCGCGACGTAGTAGTCGCCGTCGGCGTGGTCGTGACTATCGTGGCGCTGGCCTTCTTCGTCGGCCCGCCCGAGCTCGGCAAGCCTCCAAACCCGAGCCTGCTCGCCAACGATCCTGCGCCGGACTGGTACATGCTGTGGTACTACGCCGTGCTGGCGCTGCTGCCACGCGGGATGGAGTCGGTGTTCATGGTCGCGGCGCCGATGGCGGCGATCGTCTTTCTGCTGCTGGTGCCGGTGCTGTGGAACAAGGGCGAGCGCCATCCCTCACGCCGGCCGTGGGCGGTCGCGGCCGTCCTCATGATCGTGCTGAGCATCATCGGCTTCTGGATCGAAGGATCGATAGCGCCATGGTCGCCGAAATTCGACGCGCAGCCGCTGTCCGCCGCCGTGGTCGGCACGACCAGCCCTCCGATCGTAACGGGGGCGCGGCTTTTTCATGACAGGGGATGCGAGTTCTGCCACACGGTCGACGGGCAGGGCGGGATGCGCGGCCCCGATCTCACCGACGTGGCGCATCGGCTGAGCGTCAACGACCTCCGGATCAAAATCGCTAACGGCGGCAGCAACATGCCGTCCTTCGCGGGAATCCTGACCCACGACGACCTCGACAACCTGGTGGCATTCCTAGAATCGCGAGTGACAATCCCGCCGGCGCAGAGCTCGAGCAACGCCGGCTCCGCGGCGCTGATGCAGTCAGCGAGTGCGCGCGCCGCCGACGGTCGCAAGCCTTAGCGAATCGCGTCGGCTCCAGCTTTGGAGAATTCGCGCGAGGGCTCTCGTTCATTCGCTGGCACGCCGGAGACTTTGCCCTCGCCGCCAGTTCGCGTAGACTCCTGTGCGCACGAGCCGTTAGCTCAGGCCGGTAGAGCATCTGACTTTTAATCAGAGGGTCCCGGGTTCGAGTCCCGGACGGCTC
>CAWENP010000025.1:0-144613 GCA_963810495.1 uncultured delta proteobacterium | reverse complement strand
ATCTGCCACAAATTTTCTGGCCCGGTTCCGAGCGATTCGAGAAAGCGTCGAAATTTCAGCTACTTATGGGAGGGGTGGTGCCCCGGCCGGGAATCGAACCCGGACTTGAGGTTCCGGAGACCTCCGTGATGTCCTTTTCACTACCGGGGCGTGGCTGCTGAGGGTAGACGCAGAAAGTACCTCAGCGGCGTCGCTCTAACAAGCGTCTCCGGTAGAGCCTGCCCAGGCGCGAAGCCTGTGGAAATGCCAAGCGGAAAGTGATCGCGCCCGCTTTCGGCGCGAGCGCCTCTCGGATATCTTTGCAGCCTTCCGAGATGACGGCTTTTGACGATGGTCGCCGCCGGCGTTCGCGCATGAATTGGATCCCGTGGCCTCGACTGGCTCTGCTATGGCTCGCCGGCGTCGACCTGCGCATCACGCTGCTCGCGATCCCGCCGCTGATCCCGCTTATCCATCGCGACCTGCCACTAGACGAGACCGCGGTCGCCGCGCTGCTCGGACTGCCGGTGCTGCTGCTGGCGATGGCGGCCACGCTCGGCTCGATGATCATTTCGCGTTTCGACGCCCGCCGTACAGCCATCCTCGGCGTCGTCCTGCTAGGCGCGAGTTCGGCGTTGCGCGGAGTCGGACCATCGCTCACGATGCTGTTCGCGATGACGCTGGTGATGGGCGCGAGCGTGGCGATCGTGCAGCCGGCGCTGCCGGCGCTGGTCTACCATTGGGCGCCCAGGCACGTGGGCGTGGCGACGGCGGTCTACAGCAACGGGCTCCTGATTGGCGAACTGATCGGCGCCGGGCTCACCACGCAGGTGGCGGTGCCGATTACCGGGAGCTGGCGGCTCGCGCTCGCGTTGTGGGGCCTCGTGCCGCTAATCACGGCGCCAATCTTGTGGTGGATGACACCGGCTCTAGGAGCCGTGGAAGCTTCCGCGCGGCCGCAATGGATGCCCGACTTCCATCGCGGGCTGACCTGGCGGCTCGGACTAATCCAGGCCGGCGGCGGAACGATCTATTTCGGTGCCAACGCTTTCCTGCCGGACTACCTGCACCACGCCGGCGCCGCGCATCTGATCGCGCCGTCGCTGCTATGGCTTAACGCCGCGCAACTCCCGGCCTCGATAGCGATAGCGCTGCGACCCGGATGGTTCGTCGGGCGCAGGGGGCCGGTCCAGGCGATGGCGCTGCTCGCTGCCGTGGGACTCGGCGTCTTTTTCATCCCGCATGATTGGGCGCGCATGATTGGCGCCGGAATGCTCGGATTTGCCGCGGCCTTCAGCTTCGTGTTGAGCCTGGCGTTCCCGCCGCTGCTCGCCGAGACTCCGGGCGACGTTCATCGAATTTCGGCTGGCATGTTCACGATCGGTTACGGACTGGCCTTCCTGGTGCCATTGCTGGGCGGCGCTGCGTGGGACCGCACGGGGATCGCGGCGGTCTCGCTTGCGCCGGTCGCGATCGGTGCGCTCTGTCTGTTGCTCGCGCCGTGGGGATTGAAGACCGGCGGCCGCGAACTCTGAGCCTGCGCGCGGAGTTATAAGCGCGGGAACCGTTCGCTACAGGCCACGCCGAAAGGGAAGGGCGCGTCAGGGGGCGGCGCGGCCTTCGGCTTGGCGTCTATCAGCCTCCGGCCAGGCTTTCGCGATCGTCTCGTGCATCGCGCGATGCAACTTGCCGTTGCTCGCGAGGATCTTGCGCGCATCGAGATCCAGCTTCGAGCCGTCGAGATTGGTCACGCGGCCGCCCGCCTCAGCGACGACCAGCGCCCCGGCCGCCACGTCCCACGGCCTCAGCCCGAATTCCCAGAACGCATCGACCCGTCCGCAAGCGACGTAACAGAGATCGAGCGCGGCGGAACCCGTGCGCCGCACTCCCTGCGTGCGCATCATGAAGGCCTCCCAGAAAGTGAAATAGAAGTTGCGCCGCTCGCGCCGATCGTAGGGAAAGCCGGTCGCCAGCAGCGCGCGGTCGAGCGACGGCGTCGCACTGACGTGAATCGGCCGCGCATTGAGCCGTGCGCCGCGGCCGCGCGCCGCGACGAACAGTTCGCGCTTGAGCGCGTCGAACACTATCGCAAGCTCGAGCCGCCCGCGGCGCTCGTAGGCGATCGACACGCAGAACTGCGGAAAGCCGTGCGCGAAGTTGGTGGTGCCGTCGAGCGGATCGACAATCCATCGATGCTCGCTCATTCGCGCGTTCGTGCCGCTCTCTTCGGCGAGGATCGCGTGGTCGGGAAAGGCGCGGTTGAGCATGCCGATGACGGCCTGTTCGGATTCGTGGTCGGCCTCGGTCACCAGATCAATCGCGTTGGTCTTGCGGGTGACCTTGATGCGGCTTAGGCGCTGCAGATGGACACGGCCGGCCGCACGCGCAGCGCTGAGCGCCACCCGCTGGAGTTTGGTGGGCGTCGGGGCGGATTTAGAGCGCATCGCGCTTGGACGTTATTCGAGGCGAATGAGGTTATCCAGCGCGTGGCGCGAGTGGCGCGCGCGTAAATCCACAAGGCGCCAGGGTCAGTTAAGAATGAAAAATCATTCCTCGATCGGGCGGTAAACGATCTCGAGCCGTTCGAGGAAGTTCGTCAGGTCGCGTCCCAGGCGCCGCGCCGCGTCGAAGTCGCGATCCTTGCCCGCCTGCTCGAGCTCGCGGCCGAGGTCGGTTACCGCGTCGAGCCCATAGCTGCCGCCTTCGCCCTTCATCTTGTGGCCGAGCCGCGCGATCGCTTCGGCGTCGCCATGTTCCACCGCGGCCAGGACGGCGCGAGCGTCCTCGCGTTTGCGGGAGAGGAATCCCGGCACGAGGTCGCTCAGATCCTGATCGATCTGAACCACGATCGGATGCGCGGAGACCGTCGCAGCGCCGCCCCCGGCACCATCGCCGCCCGCCTCGGCGGCGGAGGACGCGGCCTGCGGCGCCGGCTCGACCGCGTCGCGAATCGCTTCGAGCAGGGTCGAACGTTTCACCGGCTTGATCACATGCGCGTCACATCCCATCTGCAAACTCCTTCGGACGGCTTCATCCTGGGCCGAGGCGGTCAGTGCGATGATCGGCGTGGTGCGGCGATGGTCGCTCTGCTCGAGGCGGCGAATCTCGGCGATCGCCTCGTAGCCGTCCATCACGGGCATCTCGATGTCCATCAAAATTACGTCGTAGTGGCCGGTCGCGAACTTGTGCACCGCGACCTCGCCGTTGTCGGCGTGGTCGAGCCGGTACGGAGTGTTCTTCAGATAGGCTTCGACCAGGAGCCGGTTGTCGGGGGAATCTTCCGCCAGCAGAATTCGAAGCGGCTTGTTGACCAGGACGGCGGTGGTGCGCGACGCGCGGCGTTGGATGAAGGAGTCGGACCGTGCGGCATGAGCGGCAACGGCCGCCGCGTCCCTGCCATTGCGATGGGCGCGCTCGTCGACGGTGCCCGAGCACGCCGCGGCGAGTATCGCCCACAGGTCCGCGCGCCGCACCGGCTTGAGCAGGTAGCGGCAGCGCGGGCTTTCTTCCAGGCCGCGCTCGCGCAACCGTCCGAGCTGCGCGTTGAGATCGTTCGCCATCAGCATCAGCACGATCGCCTCGCGCGGCGTGTGCGGTTCGTCCATGATCTGTTGCGCGATCGCGGCTCCGTCAGGCGGCGGCATCCGGTTGTCGGTCACAACCGCGTCGTAGGGCCGTCCGGCCGCGCGCGCCCGCGCGAGCTCGTCCAACGCGCCGGCGCCGTCCGATGCTACGAAGACCTCGGCGCCGGCCAGCCGTATCAGTTCGTTCAGGATGGCGCGGCTGGCCTGCGAGTCGTCCACCACCAGCACTCGCTTCCCCGCCAGGCGCGCCCTGCTGGCGAGCGTAGGCCCCGCGGCGGCGGATTGAAGTTCGAGCGCGATGGTGAAGCTGAAAGCGCTGCCCTCGCCTGGGCGGCTTTCGACCGCGACCTCGCCGCCCATCAGTTCGACCAGGCGCTTGACGATCGCCAGTCCCAGGCCGCTGCCGCCATATCTGCGGCTGATAGTCGAATCGGCCTGGGTGAAGTTCGAGAAGACTGCCTGCAGTCGGTCGGCGGGGATACCGATGCCGGTGTCGCGGACCACGAAGCGGAGCAGCTGGCGCCTGCCTGGCAGGCCGGCGTCACCGGAGGCAGCGGCCCCTTCGGCCTTCGCCTGTGGACCCCGGGATTCGCCGGCCTGTGCGGAGTCCACAACGTCGATGGTCAGCGTCACTTCGCCGTGCTCGGTGAATTTGATCGCGTTGCTGAGCAGGTTGATCAGGATCTGTCGCAGGCGCAGCGGATCGCCGGTCAGCGCGGTGGGGAACGTGGATGGGATGCGCAACGCGAGTTCGAGGCCTTTTTCGTGCGCGCGCACGCCGAGCGTCTCCATCACGTCCTCGGCCAGCTCGACCAGGTCAAAGTCGGCGTGCTCCAGGCTGAGCCGTCCGCTCTCGACCTTGGACAGGTCGAGGATGCCGTTGATCAGGTTGAGCAGCGAACCGCTGTTGTTGCGCATCGTGTCGAGATAGCGGCGCTGCTCGGCGTTGAGCGCGGTTTCCCACAGCAGGTCGGCCATGCCGAGGATCGCGTTCATCGGCGTGCGAATTTCGTGCGACATGACCGAGAGGAAATGCGACTTGGCCTCCGAGGCCGCCAGCGCCGCCTCGCGCACGGCGATCAGTTCGTGTTCGGTCTGCTTGAGCGTGCTTATGTCGTGGATGATCGCGATCACGCAAAGCTCGCCGGCTACGTTGGCCACGGTGGCCGAGAAGAGGTGCGGAATGAAGCGGCCATTCCTGGTGCGAAGCTCGATTTCGAAATTGCGCACGAAGCCGTCCGCGCGCAACCGCCCGAGCATCTCGCGCATCCGCTCGCGGTTGACGAAGGCCCTAAGTTCCGCACCGGTTGACGCCAGCACCTCCTCGCGGCGGTAGCCCATGATGCGCAGGAATTCGTCGTTGACGGCGATGAAGCGTCCGTCGCTCAGGCGATTAATCGCGATCAAGTCGAGGCTGGTCTCGAATATCTTGCGCAGCGTCGCCTCGCTCTCTACCAGGCGCTGCTGCGCGAGCGTCCGCTCGGCGATTTCGCTGCGCAGCCGGGCCTGGCTCGCTTCCAACTCGCGCAGCTCGACCGCGAGCGCCTCGCGTGCGGCGGTCATCTCGCGCTGGGTCCGCTTCAGCTCGCTGATATCGCGCGCCATCGAGATGACACACTGCTCGCCACCCAATTCCACCAAGGTCGCAGCAATGAGGCTCGGCACCAGCCGGCCATCCTTGTTGCGCAGCTCGGCCTCGAAATTGCGCACGGTGCCACGCGCGCGCAACTCGCGCACTAGCTCGCGCTGGCGTTGCGTATCCCAGCGGCCCAGGCTCACGGCTGCAACACCGAGGACTTCTTCACGGGTGTAGCCGGTCTTGAGAAATTCGCGGTTGACCTCGAGCGTCGCGCCGTCGGACATGCGGGTGATGGCGATGTTGTCCGGGGCGGCATCGAACACCTTGCGCAGCATCGCCTCGCCCTCGCGCAAGCGGCGCTCGGCCAATTCACGCTCGGTCATGATCGTCGCGCTCCGCGCGAGCGTGTCGGCCAACTCCTGATGGCTCGTGCGCAGACTGTCCATCCATCCAGCCAGTTCGGCCCGATGGCGCTCGCGCATCGCAAGGATGAAGTGTCCCAGCGCGGCTGCTATCAGCACACCAACCCATCGGTAGACAGTCTCGGGATCAACCGGTGCACGTATCAACGGCGGTATGAGCGCGATCATCCACGCGATCACGCTTAACCCCGCCTGCCATCCAGCCGGCCACCGCAATAGCGCCCCTGCGCCGATAAGCGTGAGCACCACGGTGATGAAGAGCGGCTCGGTGTCCCCGGTGAGCAGGCCCAACGCCAACGTCAGGCCATAGATGGCGAGCAGGTTCGCAAAGCACACCAGCCGCCAGTTGCGCTCGAACCACTTCGACATCGTGAGCGCCAGCACGAGCGCGGTGATACCGATCGCGCCGGCGTGCAGCGCGGCGGTTGCCAGCGTCAGTGTTGGAGGAATGTAGGAGTCGACGATGAAGTAGATGGCCTCGAAGCCGACCATCAGGGCCGCACCCGCGCGCATCAGGCGCAGATTGAAGCCCCAAATTCTCGTGTCGGAATCGAAAGCGCTGACCAGCCGCCCGCGCTCGCGCTCCGCCTGTGCTGTGGCCGGAGCAGGCGCTCCAGAGATTGGCACATCAGCGAACATCCGCGCGTCCGCCGGCTCGCTTTTCCTGACCGCCATCGAAAATGTACTCCGGCTCCGGGTCAACGGTCCCCCCGGAAAGCAGAAGCCACCGTATGGTAGCAATTCGTAGTAACAAGCGCGATTCTGTCTTATTGCGGCTTAACCCATGCGCGAGCGCTCGATACCGCTAAAAATAGCGCCGCTGGCTCAATTGCCGGCACAGTCAACTGCTCTGTCTCAGAACTGAGGCATCGCGAGTCGCGAACTGTCTCGAGATAGACACAATAGTCGCGTTTGCCCCCTCACTGCCTAATCGGAGCACAAAGCGCGCCGATCAAGCCGAGGCACAAAGCGCGCCGAGCGGGCGAGCGCGTTCCATTGCGGGAGCCGCACTCAGCAGGCGGCAAGCGCGTGCGTAAAGTCCTCCACGAGATCCTCGGTCGCTTCGAGCCCAACCGAAAACCGGATCAAGCCCTCCGCGATTCCCGCCCGCGCGCGCTCCTGCGAGGTCATCCCGGAATGCGAGGTCGTCGCCGGCCGTGTGATCAGGCTCTCGACTCCGCCCAGGCTGGGCGCCGAGATGGGCAGCGTGACGTGGTAGATAAAGCTGTCGGCGGCGGCGACGCCGCCCTCCAGCTCGAAGCTCAGCATCCCGCCGAAGCCGTCGAGCAACTCGCAGGCGCGCAGATGGTCGGGGCTGCTCTCGAGTCCCGGGTAGTTGACCCGCCGGACCTTGGGATGGGCTTCAAGAAAGCGCGCGATCTTGAGCGCGCTCTCATTTTGATAGCGCACCCGCACCGCCAGGGTCTTCATCCCGCGATGCAGCAGGAAGCAGGCGTGCGGATCGAGGACGCCGCCCAGATGGTTGAGCTTGTGCGCCACCTTTTGCACCAGGCTCGCGCGCCCGATCACGGCGCCGGCCACTATATCGGTGTGTCCATTCAAGTACTTGGTGCAACTGTGCAACGAGAGATCGAAGCCGGCCTCCGCCGGGCGGAAGTTCACCGGGCTTGCGAAGGTGTTGTCGATGATCGAAACCAGCCCGTGCGCGGCGGCGAATTCGACCACCGCGTTCAGGTCCGCGACGCTCATCAGTGGATTGGAGACCGTCTCGACGTAGATCGCGCGGGTGCGCTCCGTGAGTTGTTCGCGCCACGAGGCCGGATCATTGGCGTCGATGAAATCCGTGCTGATCTCCAACGCCGGCAAATCGGCCGTGAGCAAGTCGTGAGTGCCACCGTACAAACAATCCTGCGCCATCAGATGGTCGCCCGCACCGAGCAGCGCCAGCATCGTGGCTGAAATCGCCGCCATCCCGCTTCCCGCCACCAACGCCGCCTCGGCATTCTCGAGCGCCGCCAGCTTGCGATGCAGCACCTCGTGATTGGGCGTGTTGCTCAGCCGGATGTAGCGGAGATCGTGGTAGTTGTGCTCGCCGCGATAGGTGAAGGTCGCCGACTGGAAAATCGGCATCGCCACCGCGCCGCCGATGAGCGGGTCGGGCTCGCCCGCATGGATCAGCTTGGTTTCTATCGCCCGGATGACCTTCGCCATGGCGTTCCTCCGCGAGCATAGCCCAATACGGCCGCTTTAGCTTGTTATCAATCCTCCAACGATCCTTGGAGTGAGAATTTTTAGCATTTCTAGCATCACAGCCGGTGCTTTCACACCGCCCTGCCCGTCGCCTTTCGCACCACGCCCGGCGCAGCTAAGCTGAATGCTTGTGAATGCGCGCGTATGCGCGCGGCTGCGGCAGGGAGCGTAACGAAATTGAAGGCGATCGTTATCGGCGGCGGTATCATCGGATGCTCAGTGGCGTGGCGGCTGGCTGTCGAGGGCGTCGCCACCACGGTGCTCGAGCGCGGCCGGATGGGCCAGGAGGCGTCGTGGGCCGCGGCCGGGATGATCGCGCCGCAGGCCGAAGCCGAGGGTCCCGGCCCGTTCTTCGATTTTTGCATGAAGGCGCGCGAAGCCTTCGACGGGATCGTCGATCGCCTGGTGCGTGACGGCGGCGTCGATCCCGAGTATGACCGCGCCGGAATTCTCTATGTCGCTTTGGACGCGGATGAGCGCACACAACTCGAGCGGCGCGCCAAGTGGCAGCGCGCCGTCGGCGCTCCGGTGGAGGAGCTAAGCGGCGCCGCGGCGCGCCGGATCGAGCCGATGCTCTCGCCGGAGACCGTCTACGCGATCCACATGCCGACGAATCGGCGCACCGATAATCGCAAGCTCACTCAGGCCTACGCCGCCGCCGCGCGCAAGGCGGGCGCCGAATTCGTCGAAGGCGCGCGCGTCGAGGCGCTGGCGCTTCGCGGTGAACGCGCGAGCGGCATCGTATTGCGAGCCGACGGCGTCGTCATGCATGACGGCTCGACGCGCGAGGCCGACGTCGTGGTCAACGCGGCCGGCGCTTGGGCGGGAGAGATTCGCGGCCTGGAAGCCGACCGCGTGAAGCTACATCCCGTGCGCGGCCAGATCATATGCTTCGAGGTCGCGCCCGGAACTATCGGCCCGGCGTTGTTCTCGCTGCGCGGCTACCTGGTGCCACGGCGCGACGGACGCTTGCTCGCGGGCTCGACCATGGAGGAGGCCGGTTACAATAAGAGCGTCACGCTGGCCGGACTCGACAAGATCGCGCGCGGCGCGGCCGCGATCGTGCCCGCACTCGGCGCCGCCGCCTTTCGCGAGGCCTGGGCCGGATTGCGTCCCGCCGCTCGCGACCTCCTGCCCGTGCTCGGCTTCTCGCCCAGCGTGTCCAACGTGCTATGGGCGGTAGGCCACTTTCGGAGCGGCATCCTGCTCTCCGCAATCACCGGCGAGATCATCGCCGACTTGGTCAAGGGGCGCCGGCCCGCGGTAGAATTGGGCGCGTTTTCCGCCGCGCGTTTCAGGGAGCAATAGTCAATGACTCGAATCCTCGGCCTCATGCATGACCTGTTCTTCCGCTCCAAGGTGGACGCTGTGTCCCACGCCGTGGGTATTGACGTCGTGTACGCGAGCTCTTTGGAGGAGGCCAGCGCGCGATGCGCCGAGGAGGTGCCGGCGATGATCTTCGTCGACCTCGCCGACCCGCTCTTTCCCGCGGTCGAGACCGCCGGTGCGATGCGCGTCGCGGCGCCCGCCGCGCGGCTTATCGGTTTCGCCTCGCACGTCGACCTCAAGGCGCTGGGCGCGGCGCGCGAGGCGGGCTTCGAGATGACGCTCTCGCGCAGCGAGTTCACCCAGCGCCTGCCCGAACTGCTGAAGTCGTAAGCGCCGCGCGTTACCTCGGCCACCGGGGAACGTCGGTAGGGTACATTGCAGGCGAACCGGCGATGATGACATCAACCGTCAGATGGACGTTCGTCATCGTGGGCACCGCTGCCTATTTTGCCCTGGCCGTCATCGGCCGGGGCGGGCTTGCGGCGTTCTTCTCCCATCCGCCGCTGACCGCGCTCGCGATCGCGCTCTTCGCGATATCGAGCGTGGCGCTTTTCGCCGGTGGAAATGTGAGCCCGGGTGTGCGCGAGGATCGTGACAACCGCTGGGTCCTCGTAGCCTATGGAGTGCTCGGGCTTTTGGACTGCTATCTGCCTGCCTACACGGACCGCATCGATTTCTGGACCATCGACGGCGATACCATTCGATGGCTTGGCGTCGTGCTCTTCACCGCCGGTGGTCTGCTGCGG
This sequence comes from uncultured delta proteobacterium, assembly GCA_963810495.1. Taxonomy (GTDB): domain Bacteria; phylum Desulfobacterota; class Binatia; order Binatales; family Binataceae; genus JAKAVN01. Next base: position 134,763 of record CAWENP010000025.1, on the reverse strand, counting down.
CTCTGGCCGGTTTTTGTGCTCGGCAATCGCTTCAGCGGGCTGGTCGCGATCCAGCCCGGGCACACGCTGGTCACTAGCGGCGTCTATGGTGTCATCCGCCATCCCAGCTACCTGGGGTTGTTCGTCAACTCGCTGGGATGGGGCCTCGCGTTTCGTTCGGGGGTCGGCGTGCTGCTGACCGTGCTCACGATGCTGCCGCTGCTCGCGCGCATCCGTGCGGAAGAGCGGCTGCTGCGCTCGCAGTTTGGCGACGAGTACGATGCGTACTGCGCCCGGACATCGCGGCTGATCCCTGGAATCTACTAGCGCCTTTATTTTGGGCCGCGGCCGGCCGTTATACGGATGATCCGGCCGGCATTTTCCGGCTTGGGCAGTGCGCTGTGCGCAGTCGCTATCAGGCCGAGCCGGCGGATCGTCTCGTCCGGCCACGGCGCGGTTCGCCGCGTCTTATGCTCGACGTTGATCATGAGAACTTCATTGGTGGCGACCAGCCATCCTTCGTCGCCATGGTACATGTGATGAAAAAGGTGCAGGCGCTTGGCGTCGTGGTCGACAATTTGTGAAGTGACCCGCAACGGCGCGCCGAGCCGGACCTCGCGCGCGTAGGTGAGATGGGTTTCGAGCATGAACAACATGCCGAGTTCGTGCTGGGTGTAGAGCGGCCCCACTCCGACCAGAGCGCACAAGACGTCGGCCGCCTGGTCGAAGACGGTTACGTACACGGCCATGTTCATGTGGCCGTACAAATCGATCCATTCGGGAAGTACGACGGCGCGGTAACGGTCCAGTGGCGCGCTGAGGTCCAGCTCGGGAAGAGGGTAGGGGAAGATCATTTGCGCGGCGCGCCTCCTTTGCTTTTTGCCAGCCTGCCGGATCAAGCAAGCCAGATGCTATAATTATCCAACGATGATTTCAGTGCTCGACGTTTTTCATCCAGCCGTCCGCGCCTGGTTCGCCGAGCGCTTCGGTGATCCCTCGCCCGCGCAAACCCTGGGATGGCCGGTAATCGCCGAATGCGACGCGCCGCCCGGCCATGACGTGCTCTTGTGCGCGCCCACCGGGAGCGGCAAAACGCTCGCCGCTTTCATGTGGGCGATCGATCGCCTTTTCCGCGACGCCGAGCGCGGCGAACTCGGCGACCGCGTCTCGGTGCTTTACGTCTCGCCGCTGAAAGCGCTCGCCAACGACATCCGGGTCAACCTCGAAGAGCCGCTGGCCGGCATTCGCCAGGCGGCGCATCGTGTGGCCGCGGCCGAGCGGCATTCCGACGAAGTTAAACCTATACTTGAAGTGCGCGCGGGACTCCGCACCGGCGACACTTCGGCCAATGAGCGCTCTGCGATGCTCCGGCGGCCGCCCCACATCCTCGTCACCACGCCCGAGTCGCTCTTCATCCTGCTGACCTCGCCGCGCTTTCGTCAAAGTCTGAGCGCCGTGCGCTACGTAATCGTGGATGAGTTGCACGCGCTCGCGCCTAACAAGCGTGGCGCGCATCTGATGCTCACGCTTGAGCGGCTGGAGCGGATGGTGCGTGCGACCGGCGCGTCGCGTCCCGCGCGGATCGGGCTCTCGGCGACGCTCAATCCGATCGAGCGGCTGGCCGGGTTTCTCGCCGGTTCCGAGACCGATGCCGACGGCGCGCGCCGCCCGCGCCCGGTGAAAGTGGTACGCGCCCAGGGGTCTGACGATCGCGCGCGTGCGATGGACCTCCAAGTGATCGCGCCGGGGCCCGACCTCGGCGCGCTCGCGACCCATCAGCATTGGGAGGCGATGTACGACGCGGTCGCTGCGCTGGTTCGGGAGCATCGTACGACCCTGGTCTTCACGCTGAGCCGCCGCTGGGCCGAGCGGATCGCGCTCAACCTGCAAAAACGTCTCGGCAACGACGCCGTGCTGGCGCATCACGGGAGTCTCGCGCGCGCCGAGCGAGTCGCGGCCGAGCAGCGGCTTAAGCGCGGTGAGCTGCGCGCGCTGGTCGCGACCGCGTCGCTGGAGCTCGGTATCGACGTCGGCGCGGTCGAGCTGGTCTGCCAGATCGATACGCCCAAGAGCATCTCGGCCGCGATCCAGCGGATCGGCCGCTCAGGCCATCAACTCGACGCGACGCCAAAGGGGCGTCTGTTCGCGCTTACGCTCGACGATCTCCTCGAATGTGCCGCCGCGGTGCGTGCGATTCGCCACGGCCGGCTCGATGAGGTCGAGATTCCCACCGGATGCCTCGACGTCGCGGCGCAGCAAATCGTCGCGATCGCCGCGGAAGAGGATGAAATCGGAGAGGCCGATCTGCTGCGCCTGCTGCGCGGCGCGTACAATTTCGCCGAGCTTGACCGCACCTCGCTCGCCCATCTGCTCGATCAGATGGCGGCCGAACTGCCGGCGCGAATCCAGGGCGCGGCGCCGAAAATCTTTTACGATCGTATCGGCGCGCGCGTGCGTGCGCGGCGCGGCGCGCGTATGGCCGCGATCACGTCGGGCGGCACGATTCCCGAAAGCGGCAACCTCGACGTCGTGATCGAATCGCAGGGGCGCAAGATCGGCGACGTCGAAGAGGACTTCGCCCAGGAGTCCTCGCGCGGCGACATCTTCGCGCTGGGCTCGATGCCGTGGCGGGTGCTCGGAATCTCGCGCAACCGCTTCCTGGTCGAGCCGGCGCCCGGGATGGCGCCGTCGCTGCCGTTCTGGCAGACCGAGGCGGCGGGCCGTTCGCCCGCGCTCTCCTCCGAAGTGTCGGAGCTGCGCGGCGAAATCTTCGAGCGTATCGCGCGCGGCGACGAAGCCGCGGCCGCCGCGTTCCTTTCCGCCGAGTGTGCGATGGACCACCGGGCGGCGCGCCAGGCGATCGACTACGTGCGACGTGGCCAGGGCGCGCTCGGCGCGATTCCCAACCAGCGCACGATTGTGGTCGAGCGCTTCTTTGACGGTCTCGGCGGCACCCAGGTGGTGATTCACTCGCCTTTGGGGATGCGCGTCAACCGCGGGCTGGGCCTGGCGATCCGCAAACGCCTCTGCCAGTCGTTCGATTTCGAAATACAGGCGTCCGCGATCGACGACGCGGTGCTGCTCGCGCTCAACGCGCGCCATAGTTTTCCGCTCGAGTCGCTGATGGCGATGATTTCCTCGCGCACGGTGCGTCACGTGCTCGAGCAGGCGCTGTTGGCCGCGCCGATGTTCGAAGTGCGCATGCGCCACGTCGCGACGCGCGCTCTGGCGGTGATGCGTTCTTCGCGCGGGCGCAAGGTGCCGGCGTGGATCCAGCGCTTGCGCGCCCAGGAAGTCGCCGCCGCGATTTTTCCCGGGCGCGAGGCCTGTCTGGAAAATCGCCCGCCGGACGTCGAACTGCCCGAGCATTTCATCGCCACCGAGACGATGCATGAGTGCCTCACCGAATCGACCGATATCGGCCGGATCGAAGAACTGCTGCGCGCGATCGAACAGGGCGCGACACGGGTCGTCACCGTCGACGCCATCGCGCCCTCGGTCTTCGCCCATCGCATCCTGCTCGCCTGGGACTACTCGTTCCTCGACGACGGCGAGCGCGCCAACCGCCGCAGCCGCACCGTTTCGCTCAACCGCGCGATGGCCGAGGACGTGCTGCGCACCGAGGACCTGTCCGCGATGCTCGCCGCGGATGCGGTCGAGAGCGTCGAGGCCGAGGTAAGCGGTCGTGCGATGGCGCGCCGCGCGCGTGACCGCGACGAACTCTACCAAATGATTCGCGCGCACGGCGCGCTCGCGACCAGCGTGCTGGAGGAACGCGTCGCCGGGGAGGCGAATGCGATGCTCTCCGCGCTGGAGGGCGAGGGCCGCGTCGTGCGCGCGCGCTTTTCGTCGGGCGCGGCCGAGATGCTGATCGCGGGTGAAGACGTCGCGCTCTTCGGCGCGGCCTATCCGGATGCGCTTTTCGAGCGCCACGCCGAAGCGCAGCCGCCCGCCGAGGTATCCAACGCGCCCGCTCCTGAAGCCGACGACGCGGAGCGCGAGATCGTGAGGCGCGCGATGGCGACGTCGGGGCCGGTTGAGATCGCGGAACTCGCTGAGCGTTTGAAGATGACGCCCGCGACGCTGGAGAAGCATCTGCTCGCGCTCGAGGCCAAGGGGCTGATCTTCCGCGGTCATTTCACGCCGCGCCGCCCGGCGCTCGGCGCAACCCGTGGCCGCGCCGTCACAGCCGGAGCCGCCACGGCCAGCCCTGAGCAATGGTGCGACCGCTACAACCTGGAGAAAATCCATCGCCTGACGCTCAATCGATTGCGAGCCGAAACCGAGCCGTGCGCCGACCACGACTACGGCGCCTTTCGCCTGCGATGGAATCACGTGGGCGGCGCGGGAATCGCCGCCGATCAATCCGGCGTCGCCGCCGTGCTGGAACAGCTCTCCGGCGTCGCGTTCAGCCCGGAGCTGTGGGAGCGCGCGATCCTGCCGGCGCGAATTCCCGGCTATCGCCCTGAGTGGCTCGACCTGCTTTGTCTTGGAGGCGAAGTGGTCTGGGCAGCGGTGCCGGGCGAGGACGCCGCCGACGAAGTGCCGGCGCGAATCACGTTCCTGCGCCGCCGGCGCGCCGGCGGTGCGCGCTTCAACGAGGCGGCGGCGGATGACGCCGCCGCCGACTTCACCGACCGCGACGAACGGCGCGTTTTTCTCGCGCTCGCCGCGGGCGGCGCGCAATATCTCGACCAGCTGGCCGAGCGTGCGGGAATGGCGGAGCGGACGGTGCTCGCCGCGTTATGGCGGCTCGCCGCTGCCGGCCGCGTCTCCAACGACAGCTTCGCGCCGCTGCGCTTGCTGTGGGCCGCGCCCGAGGCGGTGCGCGCGATGGCCCCGGGAGCCCATCGCCGAGCCCGCCACGACGCGGCGCTGCGCGCGCGTCTGCGCTCCAGCGTGACCGGGCGCTGGTCGGCGCTGGGCACAGGCACTGCCGCGCAAGCGGCTGCGCCTGTGCCCAGCACGGGCAGCGGCGGCGCCGGCGGTATCGCCGGCTCCGCGCCCAGCGGCGCCGGAGAGGCGCGCGCGTCAGCGCGCGTCTCGGAACGCGACCTGGCCCGCGAGCGCGCCGAGACGCTGCTCAATCGCAACGGAATCGTGACGCGCGAGATGCTCGGGCTGGAAAGCGAGCCGATGGCGTGGCACGAAATTTCCTTTGCGCTCCGCAGGATGGAATACGCGGGGTCGATCCGGCGCGGCTATTTCGTTCGCGGGCTCTCGGGCGAGCAATACGCGCTGCCGGCTGCGCTCGAGATGCTCGCGGCGTCGCGCAATCTCAATCCCGCGCGCGAGCATCCGATCGCGCTCAGCGCCGCCGATCCGGCCAATCCCTACGGCGCGGTGCTGCCCGGCTGCGGCGTCGCGCGCGAGGCTGGCAACTTCGTCGTCCTGCGGGCGGGGCGTGTGATGCTCGGGCTGGCGGGACGCGCGCTGGTGAGCCTCGACGCGCTCGACGATGAGGCTTTCTCGGCCGCTGTGGGAGCGCTGATCGAGCTCAGGCGGAAGGTCGTGGTCGAGACAATCGACGGCGCGCCCGCGCTCGCGTCAATGAGGGTCGGCGCGATGGCCGCGATGGGGTTCCATTCCGACGGACGCGCGCTGGTCTATGACGGATTGCCCGGCCCGGCGCCGTCTCGCGCGGCGGTCCGCCGCTAGCACCGACGTTCCGATGACAGTTGATGAAAAAAGCTCGGCGGGCTTGGAAGTTCTGCAAAATCTAATCGACCGCAGCGCTGCGTCGGCCGGACCGGCCGCGGCCGATTCGCTCGCCTATCCGGCGCGCCAGATGAGCGCCGCCGAGTTCGTCGAGTTCTGGCAGAGCGTGCGGCTGGTCGCGATGGCCACGACGGGCGAAACTGGCCGCCCGCATATCGCGCCGGTGCATGCGCGCCTCGACGGTATCCGGCTACATCTTGTGATCTACGACAACACGCTGCGCAGACGCGATATCGCGGCCAATCCGCGCGTCGCGTTCACGACATGGCGCGCCGACGGCGCGGCTGCGATCGTTTACGGCGTCGCGCGCGAAGTTGCCGGCAGCCTGCGCCCTGCGCGCACGGCGCAAAGCGGCAAGCCGCGCCAGGTGATCGAGCTCGAGGTCAAGCTGACGCGGGTCTACGCGATGCGCCCGCCTGATCGCGCGCCATGACAAGCTCGCTCGTGCGCGAGAAGCTTGCATTCCCACCGCGCCTGCGGCTCAGATTGTGCCTATGAACAAGACGCTATGGCTCTACGCCGTGCTGGTTTTTGCGGGCGGACTGTTTGGCGGAGCCCTGACCAGCGGAGTTTGCCGCTCGCGGACCGTGGCGGCCGTCCCGCCGGTCATCAAAAGCGGTACGTCCGCGCCGCGGCGAATCGTGACCGCCTCGGAATTCGTGCTGCTCGACGCGGCCGGCAAGCCGCGGGCGAAAATCGACGTCAACGACGACGGCCAGGCGGGCTTCGCGATGTACGACCGCGACAACCATCCCCGCGCTCAGATCGTCGTCGATAACTACGGCGCGCCGAGCGTGCGGCTCTATGACACCACCAACAAGCTCAGGCTATCGCTCGAAATCAGCACCGACGGAGTCCCGACCGTGCGCCTGCTGGATACCAGCGACCGCGCGCGCGGAGTGTTCGGCGTCGACGCCGAAGGCGAGGCGGGACTCAATTTTTACGCCCAGGACGGCAGAGTGCTGCGCGAGTTGCCCTAGCGAATTGCCCCGGCGAATGCCCGGAAGGATGCGCACGGCGCCTTGGCGAAGATCGAAGCGCCACGCTATCTTGAACCCAGAGCCGCGCCCCACGCCGCCGCTTGCGGCCCCGGACGCGCGATTCTCCCGAAAGGACCCGGCCTGAACCATGACTAAAGATAGTTTCGGTGCGCGTACCGCGCTCAACGTCGGCGGCCGCAAGTACACGATCTTCAGCCTCCCGGCGCTGGAGCAACGGGGCTTCGCGCTCGCGCGCCTGCCGTATTCGATCAAGGTGATGCTGGAGAACGTGCTGCGCCGCGAAGACGGCGTGGTCGTCACCGCCGACCAGGTCGAGGCGGTCGGGCATTGGCAGCCGCAGCCGGGCGAGCGCGAGTTCTCTTTCATGCCGGCGCGCGTGCTGCTCCAGGACTTCACCGGCGTGCCGGTGGTGGCCGATTTGGCTGCGATGCGCGACGCGATCAAGCGCCTGGGCGGCGACCCCTCGCGGATCAATCCGATCCAGCCCGCCGATCTCGTGATCGACCATTCCGTGCAGGTCGACAGCTTCGGCACCGCCAAGTCGTTCGCGATCAACGCTCAGATGGAGTTCGAGCGCAACCGCGAGCGCTACCTGTTTCTGCGCTGGGGCCAGGGCGCCTTCAACAACTTCCGCGTGGTCCCGCCCGACACCGGAATCGTGCATCAGGTCAACCTCGAGTATCTCGCCCCGGTCGTCTTCACTTCGCCCGACGGCCAGGCTTATCCCGACACGCTACTCGGCACCGACTCGCATACCACGATGATCAACGGCCTCGGCGTTGTCGGATGGGGCGTGGGCGGAATCGAGGCCGAGGCGGCGATGCTTGGGCGCTCGATCCCGATGCTGATTCCCGAAGTGATCGGCTTCAGGTTCACCGGCGCGATGCGTGCGGGGGCGACCGCGACCGACCTGGTGCTGACGGTCACGCAGATGCTGCGCAAGCGCGGCGTGGTCAACAAGTTTGTCGAATACTTCGGCAGCGGGCTGGGCAGCCTGAGCGTCGCCGACCGGGCGACCCTGGGCAACATGTCGCCCGAGTACGGCGCGACGATCGGATTTTTTCCGGTCGACGATCAGACACTGGAGTACCTGCGCCTCACGGGCCGCGCCGAGCCGCAGGTGCGGCTGATCGAGGCCTACTGCAAGGCGCAGGGACTCTTCCGCACTGCCCAGTCGCCGGATCCGATCTTTACCGACACGCTGGAGCTTGATCTCAGCACGGTCGAGCCGAGCATGGCCGGGCCGCGCCGTCCTCAGGACCGCGTGCGGCTGCGCGCGTCCAAGAGCGAGTTCCGCCGCGAACTGGCCAAGGAAGTCAGCAATCACGACGGCATCGATCCGGACCGGATCAGCAAATGGATAGACGAGGGTGGCACGCCCGCCGTGGCGCCACATCAGGCGATCCCGGCCGCCGAACTCGGACCGCTGACGCATCGCGTCGCAGTGACGGGCGAGGGCGGTGAGCATTTCGATCTCGCGCAGGGCGCGGTGGTTATCGCCGCGATCACAAGTTGCACCAATACCTCGAATCCCTCGGTGATGCTGGGCGCCGGGCTGCTGGCGAAGAAGGCGGTCGAGCGCGGGCTCAGCGTCAAGCCGTGGGTCAAGACCAGCCTCGCGCCGGGATCGAAAGTGGTCACCGACTATCTCAAGCGCGCGGGCCTCACCGAGTACCTCGAACGGCTGCGGTTCCATCTGGTCGGCTACGGCTGCACGACTTGTATCGGCAACAGCGGCCCGATGCCCGAAGCGATCGCGGCCGCGGTCAAGCAGGGCGATCTGGTCGCATGCGCGGTGCTGAGCGGCAATCGCAACTTCGAGGGGCGCATCAATCCCGTCGTGCGCTTCAACTATCTCGCCTCGCCGCCGCTGGTGGTCGCGTACGCGATCGCGGGCACGATGGATTTCGATCCCGAGCGCGATTCGCTGGGCAAGGATAAGCAGGGCAACCCGGTTTACCTCCGCGACATCTGGCCGTCGACGCGCGAGATCGCCGAAGCGGTCGCCGCTTCGATTGATTCTGCGATGTTCCGCAAAGAGTATGGCCAGGTGTTCGAGGGCGACGAGCATTGGCGCGGGCTGAAGGTGCCCGAGGGCGATCTGTTCAGCTGGGAGAAGGATTCGCTGTACGTCAAGGCGCCGCCGTTCTTCGACGGCGTCGGCGCGACTCCGCCGCCGGTCGGCGATATCAAGGACGCGCGCGTGCTGGCGATGCTGGCCGACAGCGTGACCACCGATCACATTTCGCCCGCCGGATCGATCGGCGCCGACACTCCGGCCGGCAAGTATCTGATCGCTCATGGCGTACAGCCGCGCGATTTCAATTCATACGGCGCCCGCCGCGGCAATCATGAAGTGATGGTGCGCGGGACCTTCGCCAACATCCGGCTGCGCAACGAACTGGTGCCGGGCGTCGAGGGCGGCTTCACTGTGCATCTGCCCGACGGCGAACGCACCACGATTTTCGAGGCCTCGGAGCGCTACCGCGCCGAGGGCGTGGCGCTGATCGTGATCGCCGGCAAGGAGTACGGCTCGGGAAGTTCGCGCGACTGGGCCGCCAAGGGCACGCAGTTGCTCGGCGTGCGGGCGGTGATCGCGGAGAGCTTCGAGCGGATCCATCGCAGCAACCTGGTCGGGATGGGCGTGTTGCCGCTGGAGTTCACCGGCGGCGAGACGCGCAAGAGCCTGGAGCTAACGGGGCGCGAGAGCTACTCGATAGAAGGGCTGGCGGCGGGCGTCGCGCGGCGCCAGAAGCTCAAGGTGCGCGTCAGCGACGGCGGCCGCACGCGCGAGTTCGAGGTGCTGGCCCGAATCGACACGCCCGAGGAAGTCGAGTACATGCGCCATGGCGGGATCCTGCCGTACGTGCTGCGCGAACTGCTCCATGCCTGAGGGCGCGCGAGATACCGCGCACGGCCTGAGCCGCGTGGAACCCAGGGCGGTTCCTTATTCGTAACGCAGCGCGTCGATCGGATTGAGCAGCGACGCTTGGCGCGCCGGATAGTAGCCGAAGAAGACTCCGACCGCGGCCGAGAACAGGAAGCCGCCGATGATCGCCGTGGGCGAGAGCAGCGTCGGCCATCCGGCGATGGACGAGATCGCTTGCGACGCGCCGATGCCGGCCAGTATCCCGCCAGCGCCGCCGACCATCCCGAGCAGGATTGCCTCGACCAGGAACTGGAGCAGGATGTGCACGCGCCGGGCGCCGATCGCCATCCGGATGCCGATCTCGCGGGTGCGCTCGGTGACCGAGACCAGCAGGATGTTCATGATGCCGATGCCGCCGACCAGCAGCGAGATCGATGCCACGGTGGCGAGCAGCAGCGCCATGATCCGGCTGCTGCCCTCGGCCGCCTGCGCTACCTCGCTCAGGTTGCGCACGTCGAAGTCGTTATCCTGGCCGGGCTGGATGTGATGGCGGTTGTGCAGCGTTTCGATTATCTGATCCATCGCCTGCGGGATGAGCGTCTGGCTCTTGGCCTGGACGAAGATATTGTGCACCACGCCCGTCAGTTTGGGCGGGCTGCCGAAGGGACTGGTCTGGGTCGAGTCGGAACTGTAGATCGTACCCGCGGTCGGTACCGCCGCGTAAGGATTCGAGGGGCTCGGCGTCGGCGCGCTCGCGGGACTAGTCGAGGGCGGCGCCGCGACGCCGAGGACTTTGCGCTCGGCGGTGCTGAACGGAATCAGAACCACGTCGTCCTGGTCCTGGCCCCAGCCTGATTGGCCCTTGGCTTCGAGCACGCCAATCACTTGCATGTCCACGCTTTTGACCCTGATATTGGCGCCGACCGGGTCGGTGTGCTCGCCGAACAGGTTGGTGACCACGGTCTGCCCGAGCAGGCAGACGCGGGATGCGGAACGTTCGTCTTCCTCGGAGAGCGGGCGTCCCTCGGCCACCGTCCAGTTGCGGATCGGTAGGTAGCTCGGCGTGACGCCCTGGATGTTGGTGCTCCAGTTCTGTCGGTTGTATTCGACCTGGGCGAGTTGGCGATCGAGATAGCTTACGCGGGCGACCGGCCAGTCGTCCTTGATGATCTCTTCGGCGTCGCCCACGGTCAGCGTCGAGACGCTGCCGAACCCGGCGCGCACGCCGTTGGCCGTGGTGGCGCCGGGCATCACGACCAACAAATTGGTGCCCAGGCTTGCGATCTGCTCCTCGACGGCCTCGTTGGCGCCTTGCCCGACCGCGACCATCGCGATCAGCGCGGCGACGCCGATGAAGATTCCGAGCATCGTGAGGATCGAGCGCAGCTTGTTGCGGGCGAGCGCGCGGGCAGCCGCGCGCAGCGCCATAATCGCGAACGTCAGCGGCGCCGAGTCGGATTCCGAGAACTCGTGCAGCCTTTGCGACTCTTGATGGACCTGTGGCCCCTGCGCTGCCGCGAAGTTGGAGGATTGCGGCTGCGTCCCCTGGCCGGGAACAGCCGCGGATGCGGGCGCCGGCGAATCGACCACCGCGCCCGGGATCGCCTGTCGCGCCGTCTGCCGCTTGTCCGAAATGATCAGGCCGTCGCGCAGCATGACGACCCGAGCGGCGAACGCGGCCAGCTCCGCGTCATGGGTCACCAGGACGATCGTCAAGCCCTGGCCGCGGTTGAGCTTCTGCAGCGTGGCCATGATTTCGAGCGAGGTCTGCGAGTCGAGGTTTCCGGTCGGCTCGTCGGCCATCAGGATCGCCGGGTTGTTGATTAATGCGCGCGCGATCGCGACCCGTTGCTGCTGGCCGCCGGAAAGCTGATTGGGATGGCTGCGCTCGCGGCCCGCAAGTCCGAGCAGCGCAAGGACCTCGTAGGCGCGGATCGCGCCCTTCGCCAGGTCGCCCGAGTAAAAGAGCGGCAGCTCGACGTTCTCGAGCGCGCTGGTGCGCGAGAGCAGATTGAAGCTTTGAAAGACGAAGCCGATCCGCCGGCTGCGGATTCGCGCCAGGTCGGGTTCGCTGAGCGGGGCGACGTCGACGCCTTCGAGCAGGTAGCGGCCGGCGGTCGGCCGGTCCAGGCATCCGACGATGTGCATCAGGGTGGATTTGCCCGAGCCCGAGGCGCCCATGATCGCGATGAATTCGCCGCGCTCGATGGTCAGGCTGATACCGCGCAGCGCGCGCACCTCGAGGTCGCCAAGTTGATAGGTCTTGTGGAGATCGGTAACGCTTATGACGACGTCTGCCATCAGGGTCGCGCGTTCGGGGTCAATCGTTCGGCGAATCGTTCGGTCAGTATTATCCGCGCCGGGTTCAGCGAGTCAGAAACGCAAATCAGAAATGGCGCATTCCGCCCATCTGCGGCTGTGCCAGATGCGGCCTTTTGCCGGTGGCCATCATAGTACTCTCATCGAGCACGACCTGGTCACCCGGCTTCACGCCGCCGCTCAGTATCTCGACCGAGGTGCCGTCGTCGACGCCCCTGACCACCTGAATCTGGCGGAGCGTCTTGCCCTCGAGCACCCAGAGGCTGGCGGTATGATCGCCGTGCCGATGCGCGGGGTTGTCACCTTTGCCGCCGCCGTTGGGCGAAAAGCGCAGCGCCTGTAGCGGCACCTTCAGCACGTCTTCCTGCTCGGCCGTGATGATCCTGGCGTTGGCAGTCATCCCGGGCTTGAGCAGCAATTCAGGGTTGGACACGCTCAGCACAACGTCATAGGTGACGACGTTCTGCACGGTGATCGGCGCCTGCCGCACCTGGCTGACCTCGCCGGCGAACGGATGGTGCGGAAAAGCGTCGACCGTGAACTCCGCCCGCTGGCTGACGCGCACGGGGCCGACATCCGATTCGCTGACGCTGGCGTCGACCTGCATCCTGGTCAGGTCCTTCGCGATCAGGAATAGCGTGGGGGTCTGAAAGCTGGCGGCCACGGTCTGGCCGACGTCAACGTTGCGCAAGACCACGGTGCCGTCGACCGGCGAGATGATGTCGGTGAACCCGAGGTTGACCTCGGCCGCGTGGAGTGCCGCTTCCTGTTGCTGGATGCTGGCCCGGTCGAGCTCTATCTGCGCCACCGCCTGGTCGGCGGTGCTGCGGGCGCTGTCGACAGTATCCTGCGACACGACGTTTTCCTTCAACAGCGACTCGTTGCGCGTGAACTCCAGCCGGTCATAGATGAGGCTCGCCTGGTCCTTTTTCAGCTGCGCCCGGCCGTTGGCAAGATTAGCGCGCGCCTGTTCGACCGTGATCTGATAGGGGCGGGGATCGATTTTGGCGCAGATCTGGCCCTTTTTGACCTCGGTGTTGAAGTCGCAATAGAGCTTCACGATTGGGCCAGAGACGTAGGTGCCTACCTGCACGGTAACGACGGGATTGACCGTGCCGGTCGCGGTGACGGCGCGGATGAGGGAGCCGCGCTCGGCCGCAACCGTGACGTAATGGGCCGGGACGGGAGCACGCTCTAGCCATAGCAGGGCCGCAGCAGCGGCGAAAATCGCTACCAGCCACCCCCATCGCCAAGCGAACCTGCTCAAGGTAATCCCCCCGCTTTCGGTCCTTCCGAAGGCCAGCTTACGCCCCAACTTCAGCCTACCGCCTCAGGGCCAGCTTACGCCCTGCGCTACGACAACGCACCGCGTTGATAGCCTGTTCCGGGAACAGGCATCAACGCGGCGCGAAGTGACCCTAGCTGGTAATACTCGACTCTCGCGTACTATTCCGTCGGCGTAGTAGAAGCGTCGGGGCCCTCGCCACCAGCCTGAGCGCCGAAAATTCCTTTGAGTATCTGGTGCTTTTGTTGCTGCAGAGCATGCTCCTGCGTCTTCAACGCCTGCAACTGGGTCAGGACGCTGCTGGCGTTTCCCAGATTCGACGCTGCGGCGAACACTCCCTGCCATGCCGTCATCTTGTCAGCGGTCAGCTTCGTTTGTGCGGTTTCATACGCGGTAATCGCGCTCGAGCAGCCGCCCGAAGTCACAGCCGAGGAAACGAGACAACTGATCACGGCCTGATGGGCGGTGCGCAGCGCGGAAAAGTCGCCCTGCAGAGTGGTATTGCCGTGAAATGTAGAGGCGAGGGTACTTTTGCTTACGCCGGCCGCGCGCGCCAGCAGAAACAGTTGTCCGTCGCCGCCCCGTCCGCCACCGCCATGACCATGCCATCCGTGCGACGCCAATGCCAACCCGCATGTAGCCGCCAGGACCACGCCGATCGTCGTCGCCACTCGTGAAACCCTGCGTTTTCCGCTCATATACCTCTACCTCGATGTTTAATGCCCGTGATTCGGGCTGCGGTTGTATAAGACGAATCCGCGCGCCCCAGGTTACAATTCCGCCCGCGCCGAAAATGCGACAGGGCAATTTCCCGCGTTCGAGACGGTCAGAGCTTTCTGACCGCCGGCCTGCGCTCTCCCGACCATCGATACTCGTAAAATCCGCCCTAGCGGAGGTCCGCGCAATTACGCCACATTTTTCTAGGGCGACGGCGCGTGCGCCTACGGGATCGTTACCGCGGTGCCGGTTTTACGCGCGACGTAACCGCTTAGCAGGCGCAGCACCGACGGCGTGACCTCGCTTATCGCACCCGGACGAAGGCCGACGCTCTGCGGTCCCCGCATCCGCATCATCCCGAGCATCGAGAGCCTGAGCGCCCCCGCGAGGCCCTGGTAGTAGCGCAAACGCCGCAGCTCCATCGGGGCGGTCGCATGGTAGAGCGCGAGGTAGAGCGCGTTGAACATGCGGCGCAGGTTGTTCCCGGCCGCGTTGTCGCGCATCCAGCGCGGATGCTCCATCGCGCTGGTCGACAGGATTACCGCCGTGGTCGCGGCGTCGAAATGGCGGTCGCCGATCGCCGCGTGCGCCCAATCGATAACCCCCGTTACGCGGAGCCCCTTAACCAGTACGTTTTGCGGATGATAGTCGAGGTGGAGAAACGAGGGTGGGGCGTCTTTGAACTCCGCCGCGCGACGGCGCAAACGCCTGAGCGCCTCGGCCAGTCCCGGCAGGGGACCCTGCTCGATGCGCGCCGCGACGGTGCTGAGGGTGCGTTCGAGCAGACGCGCCGCCGCCCCGTCCTTCGAGGCATCTTGCAAATTGGCTTGCGTAGCATCTTGCGTATTAGCTTGCGCATCGGCTTGGGGCGGACTTGCGGCTCCCGAATGATTCGCCGCAGCCGGCCGTCTGAGCGTCTCGAGCGCGTTCGGCGTGAGCGCCATCCGATGCAGCCTGGCTTGCGCGCGCACGAATCCCAGAAATCCCATCGAGAAGGTCTTGAAAGCCTGCGGGAAAGAGCGAATCGCAAATAGCGGTCCGCCGGCGAGGCGCTCCATCACCAGAAATGGCGCACCGATCGCCGCGCCGCCCGGCTCGAACAGGTATGGCCGCGGCACGGGATAGCCGGCGCTGGCCAGGTGGCTGATCGTGCGATACTCCAACGCCCCCTTGTCGGCCGCCTCGATGCTTGGATAGAAGCGCAGCACCAGCGGCGCGCCCGCCTGGAGTTCCGGCAGCCTCCCGCTGCGGTTGCTCAGCTCGAACTCGTACAGCGTGGTTTCCCATCCGCTCGCGAGGACGCGCAGATGTTCGACGCCGGCGCCGAGATAAAGGGAAAGAGCGGCGGCCAGTGTTTCAGGCTCGGCGGGGAGTTGAGATGAGGTGTCCGGCACGGCGAGGCGAGCGTAGTATGCGCATCGCCTGCGGCGCAATTGGCTATCGCAGCCAGTTACGCGGCCGTGCCGCAGGGGTCTTATGTGGTTCTGCGGATAGCTACTCGGACGACGCGCCGGGTTGCGGCCCCGACAACGACGCGCCGGGTTGCGGCGGACTCGACTCGGCGGGATTCGAATGCGCGGAGTCCGGTTGCGCGGGATTCGACTGCGAGGGCGCCGGCGCGTGCTCCGATGGCGGAATCACGTGGTATTGTTGCAGCCCTGGCTCCAGCGGATGCACCCGCCGCATCGTCTCGGGAATGGTCCCGTGCTCCCCGTACTCGTGCTGGAGCGTGGAAGTGAGCAGGGGGCCGCGCGTGTCGGAGATATCGATAGTGACCTCGACCGACAGGCCCATCCGCAGCGGCTTATCGGGCGGCTCGGATTGATCGAGCACGATCTTAACCGGTATGCGCTGCACGACTTTGACCCAGTTGCCGGTGGCGTTTTCCGGCGGCAGCAAGGCGAAGGCCGAACCGGTGCCGATGCTGATTGAATCGACGTGGGCACGGTAGATGTAGCCGGGGTAGATGTCGGCTTCGATCTCGGCCGGTTGGCCGACGCGCACCTTGGTGAGCTGGGTCTCCTTGTAGTTGGCGGTGATGTAGAGCCCACGGATCGGAACCAGCGCCATCAAGGGCTGCCCGACCTCGATCCGATGCCCGACGTGGACGTTTTTGCGGGTCACGATTCCGTCGAAGGGGGCTTTGATGACGGTGTAGCTCAGGTAGAGCTTGGCGGCTTCCAGCGCGGCCTCGGCCTGCTGAACCACGGGCCGGTCGTAGTGCGAATGGTCCTCCCCGTTGACGCCCAGGGCGGCCTCGGCCTGCATCAATTGATGATTAGCGAGTCCCTGGGTGGCGAGCGCCACGCGGAGCGCGGTGTTCGCCTGGTCGTAGTATTCACTGGATACCACGCCCTGCGCCTTGAGTTGCCGCGCCCGGTCGTAGTCGATACGGGCCTGGTTCAGTTGCGATTCGGCGAGCCTGAGGCCCGAGCGTGCGGCCTCGACCTGCGCGTACAGCTGGTCGACGGTCTGACGCGCGCGCCCGAGCTGGGCTTCGGCGCCGTTGACCTGCACCTGGTAGTCGCTCGGGTCGAGCTCGAGCAGGGTGTCGCCGGCCCTGACCCGCCAGTTGTCCTCGACGAAGACCTTGACCACGGTGCCGGTGATACGCGAGGAGATGAGCCCGACGGAACCGTCGACGTAGGCGTCGTCGGTGGAGACGTGGGAATTGAAATAGCGGTAGTACCTGAGAGCCGGGAAAATTGCTGCCAGCACCAGGACTGCCAATGCTACCAGCAGAATCCGGCGAAACCAGATTGAGTTCATTTTGCCGTCGCGGCTCGTCTCGAGTCGTGGCCGGAGCTAACGAGTCCGGTCCACGCGGTAACGAATCCAACACTCATACTTAACAGATCGCGCGGAAAAAAGCGGCTCGGCAAATCTAGCCTGTCCGCCCCGCGCCGTCCACTATGCGCGGAGCGGCTGGCCCGCAGTCAGCCGTATGCTAGGGGAATTTGATTAGCAGGCGGGGGCCTCCGGTCGCCTCCACGGCCACCACACCATTGGTGAGGGCGTCCGCCGTTATCAGCCCCGCTTCATCCACCGAATTGATCACCGCGTCCACCCGCCCGTCGGGATGCTCGAACAGAAACAGGGCCGGCGCGCGCGCCTCGAACACGAAGCTCAGCGTCAAATCCTCGATCAGCCCGGTGAGCAACCCGCCCGACGGCCCTTTCATGAAAATCCGGACGTCCGGGTCCGCGTGCGGCGCAATTCCGGCGAGCCCGCCGAAGGTCTGCACCACGGTAGTGCCGAACGGATCGTTGGTGGACGCCTCGGCCACCAGGGTCGCGCCGGTAATCAGCTCGGTGGTCATCAGGGCGGCGTTGTTGCTGAGCTTGGTCACGGTCATCTGCTCGCCCGGAGAGGCGTTGACGATCACCACCATTTGGGGCACCACGCCGCGAAACGTCCACGACTGCGAGCTATCGGTAACCACCGCCTGGAAGGGCGTACCCGGCGTGCCCAGCACCCACAGGCTTTGCTCCGCGGGGGCCTGGGAGGTATTGCCGGGCGCGGTCGGATTGGCCGTACCGAAGGCGCCCCCGCATGCCGCGCAGGCGAAGGCCAGGATCGCGAGCGCGCCGCGCTGGACGGCGGCCGACAACTTCGATTTGGGATTGCCTGTCATCTTGGGACTGCCTGTCACGGTTGACGCGATGGCCGGATTCATGGAACCGCCACCCCGCCGTTGTTGACGCATACCAGGCACTTTCCGCTGCCGGTGCTACAGATACTGTTGCAGGGCTGACTGACTTGCAGCGGCGGCGTCATCAGTTCCGGAACCGGCGTACCCACCGGCGAAGGTTGCGCGGCCGGCGGGTTCGCCTCGAAGCGCTCCAGTTGGTAGGGCGCGGGATCGGCCGGCGCGCAGAGCGAGAACTGCCCAGGTATAGTGCCGTTCCTCGGGCCGACCGCCGTCGACATCAATTGCACCCCATTCTTGGACAGCACGATCGAGGTGCCGTCGTCGAAGGTGGTGGTCGAGCCCATAATCGATCCGTGCCCCGCGCATTGCATCGAGAGGGTCGGATGGGACGCCGCGGTGCCGCATCGCGAGGCTGCCGCGAAGCCGCTTAGCACAGCAATCGTGTGGCCGCTCGATTTTTCCGGTAATCCGTTGAAGTAGTCGCTGACCGTCGCGTACAGGTCCAGCGAAGCGACGCTGCTCTGATCGGGCACAAACATCGTGAACGGCGCCGCGTTGGAGCCGACCGGCACCGTGGTCAGCGTGACGTTCTCGATATGATGCGTGCCGTGATCCTCGGCCGTCACCAGCACATTGAGCGCGCGCGGGCTGGGGACCGGCGGGGTGATCGTGACCAGGCCGTCGATTGTCGATCGCCCGAGGGCGAAATTGCACAGACCGCCCGTCCCCGCCGAGCATGCGGCACCGCCGCTCACCGATAGGCTCGAGGCCACCGTGTCGTAACCAGCGTTGGTGACGACCATCGCGTATTGGCCGTTGGGAATACTATTGAAACTCTGTATTACGAAATTGCTCCCCAGCATCGGATAAGTCCCGGTGTCGTCGGTATTGGCGCTGGCCAGCACGACGCAGCCCGAGGGCGTCGGAAGCTGGGTGCAATCCGCTCCGCTGCCCGGCGCAGGCGCAACAACTTCGAGGGTGGCGCCCGGCAGCGCCTGTCCCGAGCAGGCGTCGGTCACCTTGCCGGTAAGCGCGATCTGGCCGGCCGCCGCTGCGTCGAGCTGCACGCTATCCACATGGCTTCGCTCGACCAGCACGTCATGCGCGAACGCGTAGGCGAAGCCCGGGCCCGACGCCACCAGGTCGTACAAGGTGCCGTTGACACTGGCAGGCAACGGCAGCTGGTATTGTCCGCCGCCGACTGTCGTCGTCTCGACCACCTGGCCGGTGCCGGCCAGTTCCGCCGCGACTTTGGTGGCCCCGAACGCGGCGCCGGTGACCAGTCCAAGAAAGTTGACGGCGGTGGGCGGCAGCGAGATGCTGGGCGAGAATTGATACAAGCCGCCGCTGAAGGTCGGCCGTCCGGGAAACGCCTGCACTCCCGGGGTTACTGGCGTGATGTTGATGACCAGGGTGGTGAGTCCGTTTAGCGGCACGCTCACGCCGGCAAGGCTCACGGTCGTCAGGAATTGAGAGGGATTGACCAGTGATATTTGCGACGCGATGCATCCCTCGAGCATGCTAGCCGGGGTTTCCAGGCAGGTCGGAACGGCAGTGCCGGCGTTGCTCCCGTCGAGCACCAGCTCGATCGCATGGTATGTGTTGGCCGGCACCAGGGCTGCGTTGAACAGCTGTGGCACCGTTTGAATTTGATTGATGTCGACCTGCAGTTCGCTGGGACCGGTACCGGCGCCCGCCGGGTTGGGGCCGAAAGTGTTAAGATTGAACAACGTGGCGAGCTGGGTGAATACATCCACCGTGCCGACGTTGTTCAGCCCGACGCCTTGAGCCACGGGAATCGTGGTCCAGTTGGGGTCGGCCTGGTTCTGGAAAATGTTGGGATCGGTGCTCGGGTTGAGCTCCACCGCCAGGACATTGAATGAAAGGCTCGTGAACCCGGGGGTGAACTCCAGGTTCGAGGGGGAAGCGCCGGTCAACGCGATCACGAGGGTGCCCTTGTCGCTGTTGGCCGGGACCTGGCTATGGCCGGTTCCGATCGGCGCCAACACCGTCGCAAAAACCACTAACACGGGTACGATCAGGGCAATCGCTGCCCTCCATGACGATAGCTGTTTCACTCGCGAAGCCTACAAAAGAGATTTCGTGTCCCGCTTGGGATAACCTAACCTAGGAGCGAAGGCAAGCAACCATATTCATCGGTTGACGTAAACGGAACACGTGGAGCTTGACTGTATGGTTTGGAGACCCGGAGAATTTTGGGAGAATCTCGGAGAATCTTAGTTGACATGAAGCGTATCTCATCAATCATGACCGGCACGGCATTGGCTCTGGCCGCGCTGTTCGTTTTTCAGTTGTGCGCCGCCTCCGGCGCGCGCGCCGCGATGCAGGTCGTGGTCGGCAATCCCGGCTTGCAGCACTTCGACTCGGACGGCGGCGTCGAACTCGACTTCGGATTGACCGATCAGAACGGCCAGCCGGTGGGCAACCTGCGCCCCGATAATTTGCAGGTCTTCGAGGATGGCAAGCTGGCCAAGATTCTCGATTTCCGCGGAGTAGGGCAGGGCCGCCCGGTCGATATCGTATTCGTGATGGACGTGACCGAGTCGATGCAGCCGTATATCGACGCGATCAAGCAGAACATGGTGAATTTCGCCCACGACCTCGCCTCCAACAATCGCGACTACCGCCTCGGCCTGGTGACGTTCGAGGACTACGTGGTCTCGAAATATCCCGACTGCAACTGTCCCTATCAGAAGACCATGACCTCGAACGTGAACCAGTTCATCGACTGGGTCGGCACGCTGCACGCCTCGGGTGGCGGCGATATTCCCGAGGATCAGCTCGACGCGCTCGCCTACGCCTCGAGCTTTCCGTTCCGTCCCCAGGCCCAGGGCATCATCATCATCATTACCGACGCCCCGCCTCATCATAAGGGCGACGGTTCGGCCAACACTCAGCACGACCAGGCCTTCTGGGATCACCATCAGAAGGGCCAGGACGTAACCGATCTCACCGGCAGCGACGTCGCCGCGATGATGAAGCGCAACGGGCTGACGCTGTACGCGGTGGTGCCCCCGCCGTTCATCGCGCCCGAGTACGCCGAAATCGTCGAGGCCACGCACGGCCGCTCCTACAACATCGTGACCGAGGAAGGCCGCTTCGCTTCGCTGGTGCGCGAGATCGGACATTCGATCGCGACCGAGTACTCGCTGACCTATCGCACGCCGCGCCCGATCGAAGACGGCACCGACCGCCGAGTCGAGCTCAAGATTAGCTACGAAGGCCAGACCGGCTCAGCCGCCACTTCCTACCAGGTGCACGGCGTTGGCGGCGCGACCATCAACGTGCCAGAAGAAGGCGCCGAAGCGGGCGCCAACATGGGCGGCACGGGGCTGCAGCAGTTGTCCTTCAACTGGTGGAACCTGGCGGTGCCGCTGATTGCGATCATGGGACTGTTTGGACTCTCGCGGATGCGCTTCGGGCTCTCGGCCGAGGAACTCAGGGCGATCGTCGAGGCGCAGAACCAACCCGCGCCGCCGCCGCGTGCCGCCGCGCGCGCGCCGGTGACCGCCCGGCCCGCCCCGCCGGCGCGTACCGTTTCCGCCGCGCCGCTGCCTCCGTCATCCCCGATGGCGGCGCATGAGGCGCGGCTTAGCCTGCTCGAGGCGATCGACCCGGTGCCCGCCGAGTACAGCCTGTTCAAGGAGGAGGTTTCGCTGGGGCGCGGCGAGGACAATGACGTGGTGATTCCGCACGCGAGCGTCTCGCGCGCGCACGCCCGCCTGATGCGCCGCAACGGGGTGTTCGAGCTGACCGACCTCAACTCGACCAACGGCAGTTACGTCAACGAGCAGCAGGTGCATGGTTCGGTGCGCGTCAGTAGCGGCAACCAGGTGCGACTGGGCGACGTGCGTTTCGTGCTGCGCTACTGAGTGGCTGCGGCGGCCATCGCCGCGCCAACCGGCTTTGACGGCGAGAGGGACGCTTTGGCGGCCCTGCGCCAGCGGCGTCTGCGTTGAGCCATTCCCTTCGTTTAGTGTAACTTTGCTGTCTAACCCTCAGGAGGTCTGTTCCGTGCAGCAGTGTCGCCGATGAAGAAACTTAGCGGAGCGCAAATCATCATCGAAAGCCTGATCGCCGAAGGCGTCGACGTAATCTTCGGTTATCCGGGCGGCGCGATTCTGCCCACTTACGACGCTCTGCTCGATTCCAAGATCAAACACGTCCTGGTCCGCCACGAGCAGGGCGCCGCGCACATGGCCGAGGGTTACGCCCGAGTCAGCGGACGGCCGGGCGTGGTGATGGTCACTTCGGGTCCCGGCGCGACCAACACGGTCACCGGCATCGCCGACGCCAACATGGACTCGACCCCGATGGTCGTTATCTCGGGCCAGGTGTCGACCACGATGATCGGCAACGACGCCTTCCAGGAGGCCGATTTCGTCGGCATCACGCGCCCCTGCACCAAGCACAACTACCTGATCAAGGACGTGCGCGACGTCGCGCGGATCGTCAAGGAGGCCTTCTACATTTCGAGCACGGGCCGCCCGGGGCCGGTGGTGATCGACCTGCCCAAGGACGTGCAGCAGGCCGAACACGTTTTCAAATATCCCGAGCGAGTCGAGTTACGCGGCTACAAGCCGACGCTGAAGGGCAATCCGCGCCAGATCGAGCGCGCGATCGAAGCGATCGAAAAGAGCGACAAGCCGCTATTCTACGTCGGCGGCGGCGTACAATGGTCAGGTGCGGCGCCCGAGCTTACCCAGCTTGCGCGCGGGATGGGCATCCCGGTGACCGAGACCCTGATGGGTCTGGGCTCGGTGCCGGCCTCCGACGCGCTGTGCCTGGGGATGCTCGGGATGCACGGCTCGTACGGCACCAACACGGCGGTGTGCAACACCGATTGCCTGGTGGCGATCGGCGCGCGCTTCGATGACCGCGTCACCGGACGTATCGCCGACTTCGCGCCCCACGCCAAGACCATCATCCATGTCGATATCGACCCGTCGTCGATTTCCAAGAACGTCAAGGTTGACATCCCGATCGTTGGCGACATCAAGTCGGTGCTCGCCGACATGCTGCAGGTGGTCAAGGGGCGCGAGTCGATCGCCAAGCGCCGCGCGACGTGGACCAAATGGCATCAGCAGATTCTCCAATGGAAGCGTGAGAAGCCGCTGTACGAGAATGGAAACGGGCCGCGCCAAGGCGATTCGGTCTCGCCCATCCACGTGCTCGAGGAGATGCACGGGCTTACCAAGGGCGATTGCATCGTCGCCACCGACGTCGGCCAGCATCAGATGTGGGTCGCGCAGCTTTTCCCGTTCGAGAAGCCGCGCTCGTTCCTGACCTCGGGCGGGCTGGGTACGATGGGTTACGGTTTGCCGGCCGGAATCGGCGCCAAGTTCGCCGCGCCCGATCGCAGGGTCGTGGTGGTCTCGGGCGACGGCTCGATCCAGATGAACATCCAGGAACTCGGCACCGCCGTTCAGTATAACGTCGACATCAAGGTCATCATCCTGAACAACTACTTCCTCGGGATGGTGCGGCAGTGGCAGGAGAAGTTCTACCAGGAGCGCTACTCGTACTCTGCTATGTCGGTGCCGAACTTCGTGATGCTGGCCGAGGCGTACGGCGCGCGCGGCTTTAGGATCGAGAAGCAGAGCGAGCTCGCGCGCACGATGAAGGAGGCCTTCGCCACGCCGGGGCCGGTGCTGATAGACGTCGTTATACCGAAGGAAGAGGCGGTGATGCCGATGATTCCGCCGGGCGGCGCGATGTCGGAGATGCTGTTCGCCTAAGCGTTCAACTCATCGCCGCAAGAAGGAAGCTACCGATGGCGCGATTGCCGTACGTTAGCCGCGAAGATCTGACCGCTGAGGGACGCGCAGTCTTCGACGAATTCGAGCGCGAACGCGGCACGAAGCCGGGACATATCCATCGCGCGATCGCCAACGCGCCCAATCTGCTGCGGCGCTTCTCGGCGATGGCGCTCGAGTTGCGCAATCACACCGAGCTCGACCCGCGGCTGCGCGAACTCGCGCTGATGACCGTCGGGCGCATCGCCGGCGCCGAGTACGAATTCGTCCATCATTGGAATATCGCGCTGGGCGTGGGTGTGCGCCGCGAACAGCTCGAGCAACTTGCGGACTTCGAGCACTCGTCCGTCTTCAACGAACACGAGCGCGCCGTGATGCGTTACGCGGCCGAAGTCACCACCAGCATCAAGGTGAGCGACGGGACCTTCGACGCGCTGCGCGGGTTTCTCGACAATCGTCGCATCATGGAACTCGCGATGAGTGTTGCGTTCTATAACGCGGTGGTGCGGATCATCGTGCCGATCGGCGTCGAACTCGAGCCCGACGCACACAAGAATTAAATTCCACTCGCGTCCGTGCAAACGCTGTTCGCGAACGAACGCCAGATCGATCCGCCAAACGCTTGCTTGATAAGATAGGCTTTCCTTGATTCGCAGCCCGATTAGTGCGAAGCATGAGGAGTACACAACTCTTTCCAATGCGGAGATCTAGCTGATGCCAGAATTCGACATTGTCATCAAAGACGGAATGATCATCGATGGGACCCGCGCACCGCGCATCCGCGGCGACATCGGGATCAAAAACGGGCGCATCGCCAGGATCGGGCGTATCCCGGCCAGCGACGCCAAAGAGGTGATCGACGCGCGCGGCCTTATCGTGGCCCCGGGCTTCATCGACCTCCACACTCACTACGACGCGCAACTGTTCTGGGATCCGTGGCTCACCATCTCCGGATGGCACGGCGTGACCTCGGTGGTCATCGGCAACTGCGGCTTCGGTTTCGCTCCGGTCAAGCCGGGCGATGAAGAGCGTGCGATGCTGACGATGACGCGCACCGAGGCGATTCCGCTGGCCGCGATGAAGGCCGCGATGCCGTGGGACTGGCACACCTATCCCGAGTTCCTCGACCGTATCGAGCGGCTGCCCAAGGGCGTCAACGTGCTGCCCTACGTGCCGGTCAATCCGTTGATGGGCTACGTGATGGGAATCGAGCAGTCCAAGACCGGCCGCATGCCGACCGACGACGAGCATCGCATGATGGCCCATCTGCTCAACGAAGCGATGGACGCCGGCGCCTACGGATGGTCCGCGCAGCGCCTGAAGCCCGACGGCCCGTCGGCCGTGCAGCGCGACTGGGACGGCTCGCCGATGAACACCGACGTCATGCACGACGAGACCTGCAAGCTCTTCGCGAAAGTGCTTGGCGAGCGCGGCGAGGGCTTCCAGGAACTGACGCTCGCGAGCTGGAATCCCAAGGAGGACGCGCGCCACTACGAGGAGCTCGCGAAAATCAGCGGCCGCCCGATCATGTTCGAGGCGGTGCAGTCGCAGGACCGCTTCCCGCATCGTCATCGCAACATGATTCGATGGCTCGATCGCTGCCGCATCAACGGCATCCCGGTCTACGGCCAGGGGATCACGACTGAGGCCGGTCTGACTTTCACCTTCGAGGACTGGAACCTGTTCGACGATTCGGATTCGTGGCGCGAGGTCACGACCGGCACGATCGAGGAGCGCAAGGCGAAGCTTGCCGATCCCTCGCGGCGTCACGGACTCAAGACCAACCTGCCGCGCGAAGGACTCATCACGAGCTTCTTCGATCAGATCGTCATCACGCAGGTAATCGACGATAAGCTGCGCCATCTCGAAGGGATGACGCTGCGCAAGGCGGGCGAGCGCGACGGCAAGGACCCGGTCGACGTGATGTGCGACCTGGCCGTGGCCGACAACCTCAAGACCGAGTTCTTCGCCCCTGCGATCAATCGCGATCCCGCGCTGATGAAGGAGATCATCGACTATCCGTACATCACCTTCGGCGTCTCCGATGGCGGCGCGCATACGAAGTTCTTGACCGCCGGCCGCTACCCGACCGAGGGCATCGCAACCTTCGTGCGCGAGCGCGGATGGCTGACGCTGGAAGAGATCCACTGGCGGCTGAGCGCGCTGCCGGCGTTTTGCGCCGGCTTCAAGGACCGCGGCTTCCTGCGCGAGGGCGCGCCGGCCGATATCGTGATCTACGACTACGAAAAGCTCGGCGTCGGGCCGGTCGAGATTGTGCACGATCTGCCGGGTAACGAATGGCGTCGCGTGCAGCGTGCGGAAGGCTACCGGCATATCCTGGTCAACGGCGCGATCACCTTCACCGAGGGCGATTGCACGGGTGCTACGCCGGGCAAGTTGCTGCGTCACGGCGTGGCCGCATAGGCTGCGCGCGCGTCAACGGACATCTGAATAACGGGCAACGGCCGCCGGCGTATCGCGCCGGCGGCCGTCGCTGTTTGGGCACTACGTCGGCCGCGACCGTAGCGGGCGCGGTGCGCCCGGACGGCCGCGGCTGTTTGCGCATGCCGCCGAACGACTTCAAGTGATACTTGAAGTCGTTCCGCGCGCCTCAAGCGTGCAGTCACGCTATCATCGGATGATGCGAGGCAAGGACGCGCACGACTTGTGGGCCGAAGGGATCGAGCTTTTCAACGCCGGCCGATTTTTCGACTGCCACGAGGTGTGGGAGGAAGTCTGGAAGCGGGCGAGCGGAGCGGAGAAGCTCTTTTACCAGGGGATGATCCAGGCGGCGGTGGCGATCCTGCACGCCCAGCGCGGCAATCCGCGCGGCGCGCGATCGACTTGGGACAAGGCGCGTTCGAAGCTCGAGCCGTTGCCGGCGGAGCACATGGGAATCGCGCTAGCTGAATTGCGCGACGCGGTGGATGCATTTATCGAGGCGGCAAACGACGGCGGCTCAGCGCCGCTGCCGACGATTGTCCGTCGCTGAAATTTGTGCCGTCTAAAAAGGAATGTCGTCGTCGTCGGGGCCGGCCGGCGGCATGTCGGTGCTGAAATCCTCCGGCTCATCCATCCCACCGCCGCCGCGCGCGCCCGCGCCACCCGCGCCCACACCGTCGCCGCGGCCACCCAGGAATTGCACGCGCTGCGCGACGACCTCGGTGCGGTTGCGCTTGCCGCTGCCGTCCTTGGCTTCCCACTGGCGCGTCGTCAGCCGCCCCTCGATGTAGACCTGCCGTCCTTTCTTCAGGTACTGGCTGCACAGCTCGGCCTGCTTGCCGTAGACGACGATGTTATGCCACTCGGTCGATTCCTTGTTGGTGCCGTCGCGTCCCTTGAAACGTTCGCTGGTCGCCACCGAAAAATTGGCGACCGGCTGCCCCGAGGGCAGATAGCGCACTTCCGGATCGCGTCCGAGGTTGCCGAGCAGGATGACTTTGTTTACTGACATCGTGGTCTGAGCGAAGCTCCCTGGCGACAAGCTGCTTGAACTACGCGTGCCGCCGGCGGAAATTTCCGGCTTTCCTACGTCTGGAAACCTAACGCTGGCGCGCATTCTGCGCAACCGCCCGCGCCGAGGTGAATCCACCGGCTGTTGATACAGTGATACAGCTCTGGAAGCCCCCGATTGACGCTCCGGCCGCTCCCAACGCCGCTTTCGCCGCTACCGGGGGCTTTATATAATCGCTTCCGGTGTTGGGTGAGGTGGGGTTCAGGTGATGGCATCCCACGGATTGACATCTTCGTCGGTCAGGATCGTGCCTTTAGGTGGGCTCGGCGAAATCGGGCTCAACCTGACGGTGATCGAATGCGCCGGGCGCGCAATCTTAATCGACGCCGGGGTAATGTTCCCCGAAGAGCGCACGCTCGGCCTTGGCGTGCTGGCGCCCGATCTCGCCTATCTTGAGCAGAGCCATCTCGAAATTCTCGGCGTGGTTCTGACCCACGCTCACGAGGACCACGTCGGCGCGCTGCCGCATCTGTTGCGCCGCTTCAACGCGCCGGTCTATGGGACCGCGGTGACGCTGGCCTTCGCGCGCCGCCGCCTCGACGAGGATGGCCTAATCGGCGCGCGCATGAACACGATCGAGCCGCGCCGGCGCTTCGAGCTCGGCCCGTTCGGCGTCGAGCCGATCCGCGTTACCCATTCCACGCCCGACTCGGTTGCGCTCGCGATTTCGACTCCGGCCGGGCTAATCGTGCACAGCGGCGACTTCAAGATCGACCCGACACCCATCGACGGTGAACTCTTCGACCGCGAGCGCTTCGCGGAGTTGGGCGCCGAGGGCGTGGCCCTCTTGATGTCGGACTCGACCAACGTCGAGCGTCCTGGGCGCTCGGGCGCGGAGAGCTCGATCAAGCCGGTGCTGCGCGAGATCGTGTCGCGGAGCCGCGGCAAGTTCTTCCTCTCGGTCTTTTCCTCCCATCTGCATCGCATTCGCCAGCTGACCGAAGTCTCGCGCGAGATGGGGCGGCGAGTCGTGCCGCTGGGGCGCCGGATGGCCGAGAGCGTGCGGTTAGGATTGGAGCTCGGCCAGCTCCCATTCGCGCCCGGCACCTTTATCGATCCGGCCGAAGCGGAGTTCCTGGAGTCGCGCAAGCTGACCTTCCTCGCCAGCGGCAGCCAGGGCGAGCCGCTCTCGGCGCTGGTGCGAATCGCCGCCGACGCGCATCCCCGCGCGCGCGTGGAGCCGGGCGACACGGTGGTGCTCTCCTCGCGCTTCATCCCCGGCAACGAACGCACGATCAATACGCTGGTCAATCAGCTCTACAAGCGCGGCGCCGAGGTTTTCTATGAATCGGTCGCGCCGGTGCATGTCTCCGGCCACGCCAACCAGGACGAACTGGCCGAATTGATCGCGTTGACCAAGCCGAAATATTTCGTGCCGATCCACGGCGAGTATCGCCATCTGCGCCGCCACGTCGCGCTCGCCGCCGCTTCCGGGATGGCCGAGGGCAATTGCTTCCTGCTCGAAGACGGCGAGCCGCTGACCTTGAGTGCGGGCCCGACGGCCCATCGCGCGCGCGCGGTCGAGGCCGGACGCATCCTGATCGAAGACGGCGAATTCGGCGACCCTGGGCTGCTGAGCGAGCGGCGCACGCTGGGCCGCGACGGCACCGTGTTCGCGGTGATCGCGGTGTCGTCGAAGACCGGTGCGATCATCGCCGGCCCGGAATTGGTCTCACGCGGGCTCGTGATTGGCGACGGCACCTCGGCCCATATCCGGCGCGCGCGCGCGCAACTGGCCGAGCGGCTAAATCGCGTCGAGGGACCGTTCAGCGCCGGGGGCACGATGCTGCGCGATGAGATCGTGCATACGCTGCGCAACTACTTCAG
Organism: uncultured delta proteobacterium; assembly: GCA_963810495.1. GTDB lineage: Bacteria > Desulfobacterota > Binatia > Binatales > Binataceae > JAKAVN01. The sequence goes on along the minus strand of CAWENP010000025.1, from coordinate 106,105 downwards.
ACACGCGCTCGGCAAACGGCCGCTGATCGTGCCGCACATCATGGAGGTCTGAGCGCCATCGCGCGTCAGCCCAAAGCGCCAATCGAGCTCGTACCGGCGGCCGTCGCGGTGGAACTTCCGCCCGCGCCGGCTCAAAACCGCGTCGCGCGCGAACTGGCGGCGATCGTGCTGGTCGCGCTGGCCGCCTTCGGCGTGCTGAGCCTGGTCTCCGCCGCGGCCGGTCAGAATCCCAACCTGTGCGGCATCCTGGGCGAGGCAGCCGCCGCGACGGCGGGCGGCCTGTTTGGATTTCAGGCTTATGTACTGGCGCTCCTGGTGCTGGTTCTCGCGGTACGGGTATGGAGCGGCGCGCCGGGACGCACGCTGATGCGCGAGTGCCTCGGCGGAGCGGTCCTGCTGATTGCGCTTTGCGTCGGCGCGGGCCTTTTCGCCGGCGGCGCGCAATCGGCGGCGACGACGGCGGGCGGAACGCTCGGCGCCGCGCTCGCGTCCGTGCTGGACAACTATCTCAACGTGGGCGGCGGTTATCTCTGCGTGATGCTCGCGGTGATCGCGGCGCTGGTGATGATGCTGCGGCGCGCGCCGACCGAGCTGATGGCCGGTCTGGCCTCCAGCGTGCGCAGGCGCGGGTCGCGCGGAATGCCGCGCGACCTTCCCATCGACGACGACGGCGATTGGTCGGCCGGCGACGCGGACGTTCCCGCCAAAGTCGCGGTGTTTCAGAACGCGAACGGCGCGGCGAGTGCCGATCTCCGTCCGCTCAAAGTCCGCCGTCTCGAACCCGGCGAGCTTCGCGCGCGCGACAACAAACCGTTGCGCACCGGGCGCGCGAAGGGCGGCTACGAACTGCCGCCGCTCTCCCTGCTCGACATGCCGCCGGCTGAACATGCGCACGTCGACGAAGCCGCGCTGGAGCGCAGCGCTCGCGTGCTGGAGCAGAAGCTCGCCGACTTCGGCGTAGAAGGCCGCGTGGTCGAGGTCCAGCCGGGACCGGTGGTCACGATGTACAAGTTCGAGCCCGGCTCGGGAATCAAGGTGAGCCAGATCGTCAACCTGGCCGACGACCTCTCGATGGCGTTGCGGGCGGCGACCGTGCGAATCCAGGCCCCGGTGCCGGGCGAGGCGGTGGTCGGAATCGAAGTGCCCAACCGCAAGCGCGAGAAGGTCTATCTGCGCGAGATCATGGAGGCCGAGGAGTTCGCGGCCGCTCGCAGCCAGCTTACGATCGCGCTCGGCAAGGATATTTCGGGGCGTCCGATGGCGGCCGATCTGGCGATGATGCCGCATCTGCTGATCGCGGGCGCGACCGGCACCGGCAAGTCGGTGTCGATCCACACGATGATCGCATCGATACTCTTCAACGCGACCGCCGACGACGTGCGCTTCATCCTGATCGATCCCAAGATGCTCGAATTATCGGTCTACGAGAACATCCCGCACCTGCTCGTTCCGGTGGTGGTCGATCCGGAAAAGGCGGCGGCGGCGCTTTTGTGGGCGACGCAGGAGATGGAGACGCGCTACCGGATGATGCGCGATATGGGCGTGCGCAATATCGACGGCTACAACCGCGCGCTCGGCGCGGCCGGCAAGGTGGTCGAGCTGAAGCCGGTCAATCTGATCGAAGAAGGCGCCGGACGTGCGAGCGCGGAAGACGGCGAGCCGATCAAGCATCGCCGGCTTCCCAAGATTGTGATCATCATCGACGAGCTGGCCGACCTGCTGCTGAGCGAGGGCAAGACCGTCGAACGCGACATCACGCGCCTGGCGCAAAAGGCGCGCGCCTCCGGAATTCATCTGATTCTCGCCACCCAGCGCCCGTCGGTCGACGTGCTGACCGGGCTAATCAAGGCTAATCTGCCCGCCCGCATCTCGCTGCAGGTGACCTCGCGCGTCGACTCGCGCACCATCCTCGACTCGATCGGCGCGGAGCGGCTGCTCGGCGCGGGCGACATGCTGTTCATGCCGCCGGGCAGCGCGAAGTTGCGCCGGCTGCACGGCCCGTTCGTCTCCGAGACCGAGATTCGCCGGGTCGTCGACTTTCTCCGCGCGCAGGGCGCTCCGGACTACCAGATGGAAATCCTGGAGACCAAGGTGCCGTCGGAGGATGGCGTCGACGGTGGCGGCTTCGAGGCTGACGACCTCTACGACGAGGCGGTGCGAATCGTGATCGAGACTAATCAGGCGTCGGTCTCGATGATCCAGCGGCGCCTGCGGATCGGCTACAATCGGGCGGCGCGGATGGTCGAGCAGATGGAACGCGAGGGGCTGGTGACGCCGGGCGACGGGATGCGTCCGCGAGAGGTCCGCGCGCGCAACGCCAACTAGCCTCAGATCTGCCCCTGGCCGAAACGAAACTTCGCCGGTCACGCTTCGTCCTATAGACTTGTAGTCTGATGTCCACGATGCAAAGAGCCGAGTGCTCGCGTCGCGGCCCGGTCCGGGCTTTTCGACGCATGATGTTTGCGATGGTGGCCGCGACGGTGGCGATTGTCGTGTCATTTGGCCAGATAGCGACGGCACAGGCGCGCTGCAAATCCGGCCAGGCCGGGGCGCAGGCGTCTTCGCTCGAGCCCGCAGACCTCGACACGATCCTTGCGCGCTTGCAGCAGCGCTACGATTGCTCGCGCTCGATGCAGGCGAATTTCGACGAGACGCTGAGCAGTCCCGGCGGCATGACGCGCACTCGCAAGGGGACGGTCTACTTCAGGAAAGTCGGGCGGATGCGATGGGAGTTTGCCGCGCCATCCGAGGGCACGGTCGTGAGCGACGGTAAAACCGTCTATGATTACGAGAAGGACCTCAATCAGGTCGTCGAGTTGCCGGTGAACAAGGCGCTCAAGAGCAGCGCCACGGCTTTTTTACTTGGCTTGGGCAATATCCGCCGCGATTTCAACGTCTCGCTGCCGCCGGCCTCGTCAAGCGACGGACTGACGCATGTGATCCTGACTCCCAAGGGCGGCGGCGATACGATGGAACTGGGGCTCGATCCGAAGAGTTACGACATTGTTAATTTCAAGCTGACCAACCAGGTCGGCGGCGTCACTGAGCTAAAGTTCAGCGATATTCGGACAAACGTAGCGCTTGATGACACATTGTTCACATTCACAGTGCCCGAGGGCGCGGATATCGTTCGTCCCCAAAAGAACTAAACTTTTGTCATCCAGCGATGACCCCGATTGCGCCCGCTGCCGCGGGAGAGTATGCATATAGGCCCTGTTTTATCCAGCTATGGAAGCCATTCACCTGATCAGCCTGGGATGCCCCAAAAACACAGCCGATAGCGAGCTGATGCTGGGCGCGCTGGTGCTTGCGGGATTCGAAGTCACGATGGATCCGCAGCAGGCGCAGGTGCTGCTGGTTAACACGTGCGCCTTTATCGAGCCGGCCAAGAAGGAGTCGATCGACGCGATTCTGGCCGCTGCCGAGGTCAAAAAGAATGGCGCCGGCAAGCGGCTGGTGGTGGCGGGATGCCTTTCGCAGCGCTATGGAAGCGAGCTTCGCGAGCAGTTTCCCGAGGTCGATATTTTCGTCGGCACTGGCAACTTTCTCGACCTTCCCGAACTTCTGCGCCGCAGCGAGCGGCCGGAGCTGCGGCCGATTCCTTATACGGGCGCGGCCCATCTGCTGCCCTCAGCCGAGGCGCCGCGGGTAAGGACGGGCGACCCGTTCAGCGCGTACTTGAAAGTTTCCGAGGGCTGCGACCATCGATGCGCCTTCTGCATCATCCCGAAGATTCGCGGGCGTCACGAGAGCCGTCCGCTCGACGACCTGGTGGAAGAGGCGCGTCGCCTCGCGGCGAGCGGCGTGCGCGAGATCAACCTGATCGCGCAGGACCTCACTGCCTATGGCCGCGATCTGAAGCCGCGCGCGTCGCTGGCGGCGCTGCTGCATCGCCTCGCGCCCGTCGACGGCATCCGGTGGATCCGTCTGCTTTACTGCTATCCTAATTTCGTTACGGACGAACTGCTCGCGGCCATCGCGAGACCTCCATAAAGTGGTTAAGTATATAGACATGCCGCTGCAGCACGCCGATGACGCGATGCTGCGCGCGATGAAGCGCGAGCGCTCCGCCGACGCGCTGCGCAGCCTGCTGGAGCGGGTCCGCGCGGCGATTCCCGAAGTTGCCCTTCGCACCTCGTTCATCGTCGGATTTCCGGGCGAGACCGAGGCGGCGTTCACGACCCTGGTAGATTTCGTGCGCGAGCAGCAATTCGACCGGGTCGGAGTTTTCACTTATTCGCGCGAGGAGAATACCGCGGCCTATGATCTTGCGAGCCAAGTTCCCGAGGGGGTCAAACGGCGCCGGCGGGCCGAGTTGATGGAGGTAGCGGCGGAAATTTCTCTTGAAAAGAATCGCGGCCTGGTGGGCCGCGAGATTGAGGTCATGGTCGAAGGGGCGGCGCCGGGGCGTGCGACGCGGCTACGCGCGCGGACCTCGGCTCAAGCGCCCGAAATCGACGGGATGGTCCTGCTCAGCGGCGAAGCCGAGCCGGGCGAGATCGTCCGCGCGCGTATCGAGCGCGCTTCGACTTACGACCTTCACGGACGGATCACGGGCGCAGTGGCGCAACTATAAGGGGCGGCGAGCAATGCCGAAGAAAACAGCAGCCACGAACAGAAAGAAGTTTCTGGCCAAGATGCGCGAGCAACTGGTAGAGATGAAGACCAAGCTGCTCAGCGAGATCGATTCCGAGTTGCGCGCCGAGCGCGAAGCCAACAAGGACGAGGGCATGGATACCTATGACCTCGCCTCGGAAGAGCGCGACCGCGAGATCAACTTCATCTTGTCTGACCGGGAACGGGTGAAAATCAAGCAGATCGACGACGCGCTCGATCGGCTCGACCAGGGAACTTATGGCGTGTGCGAGTCCTGCGGACTCGAAATCGCCGAGGAGCGCCTGCAGGCGATGCCGTTCACGCGGCTTTGCCGTGACTGTCAGCAGGAGCAGGAAAAGGAGGCCAAGTCGCAGCGCCGCTTCGACGACGAGCGCAATACCTACCGCAAGCTTGGCTCGACCGACGCCGACGAAGAGAATCCGTAGCCGGCCGCGCTCGCAGAGGCTACGCGCGTACCCTGACGGGGGTGCGCCTGCCGGCTATAACCGAGGTGGGCCAAGGCGCCCATCGGCGAAGCGAAAAAAAGCGTCTTTACCGCCGTCCTGTCCACGGGCATTCTAATTCTGTAGCGGCGTGAGATGATGGGTGAACGCGCAGGTGTGACTTTAAGTCGTGCCGCGCGGAGATCGAATGCGCCGGGCGAACCGAGGGGACGCCCGGCCGGTATCGACCTGGGAAGGTGTCATTGGCAACAAGAATCTTCTGCGAGGCGCGGTCCGAGGGGACGCCGGCCGGCGCCACTGCAGAGAATGGTGCGGCGGCCTTACTGAAACTGCCCGAAGTGCGCGCGGTGGTGGCAATGGCCAGCGCCAGGGGCGGCGTCGGCAAGAGCGCGATCTGCGTCAATGTAGCGGCCGCGATGGCGATTGCCGGGCATAAGGTCGCAATCATTGACGCCGACCTCAACTCGCCCGGCCTGCTCGGGATGCTCGGGTTGAAGCCGCTGCGGCGCTTCACGCCGGGTGAGGAGATCGATCCCGCTTCGGGTCCGTTGGGCCTTCGGGTCGCGGCCTCGAGCCAACTGGCCGACGGCGAACCGGTGGCGTTCAGCTTTGTCGAATCCGATGAGATGCCGCCGCCGGCCCCGACGCTCAATGGCGCGCGGCCGCTTGAGATCGACTATCGCGCCGCGATGCGCCGCCTGTTGGGAGCGCGCTTCGGCCCGCTCGACCTGATGCTTATCGATCTTGGCTCGGGCCTCTCGCAGTTGCACTGTCTCGCCGGGGTGATTGAGCTGACCGGAATCGTGATGGTCACGCGTCCCTCCGAAGCCTGCGTGCGCGCGACGCGCGACGCGCTCAAGATTATCGCCCATGACGATATCGCGGTGCTCGGGCTGGTCGAAAACATGCTCGGCTTCAACTGCGACAGTTGCCACTCCGTACGTCCCCTCTTTCCGCAGGGCGACTTCGCGGGCCTGGCGCAATCATCCGACGCGCCGATTCTCGGGCGGCTTCCGTTCGATCCGCGCCTGGCGGATTGTGCCGAGCGCGGCGCGCTGTTCGTACGCGAGAATCCCGACGCGCCACTCACCAAGCAGTTCGCGGCGATAGCTGCGAACCTTGAGCAGGAAATCGCGCGCCGCGCGGCCCCGGCGCCGGTGACCGAAGCGCCCGCCTGAGCGCACGGCTGCAAGCACCGCTCGATCCTGGTTGCTGCGCGAGTTCCCTCGCGCGGACACTTCACTAGCTCTCGCCGTTATCGTCGTCGGCCTTATGCTCGGCGGCGGCGTGCTGCGCCGATGCGCTGCGGTGCGAGCACTCGAACATCCCCGCACCGCGAAGATCTCCGAGATGACCTTCGATACGAAAGCTGGCGAAGCCGAGCGAGGTTAGAATTCGGCTTTGTGCGGGCCCGGGCCGCGAGAGCATCACGAAGCTCTGCACTTTACCGTCGAGCGTGAGTGCGGAGCCCTCGCCAGGCGGCCGCAGCAGCGCGCTGATTCGACGGGGCGGGCGCCTGGGAGTTGTGGGCGTGAGTTTCAGCCGCTGGAGGCTGGCGTCGGTCCATCGTCCGCGATCGAGGACGCGTGCTCGTGTGCTTTCAGTGCTGTGACAATCGATCAGCGTTCGCGCCTCGAGTGCGTGCGGAGATGCTGTGTCGGGAAAAGCGGCCCAAATCATTCGTCGCGCGTTGAAGGCGCCATTGCCGATTCCGACGAACGAGCGCCCCAGGCGGCCCACGGCCTCCAGGCGATGCTTCGCTCCGGCTATCGAGCAATGGCCGGTGACGCGGCCGAAGACGCCGTCGCCGGCGTGCTCCGGATGAGTGATCAGTTCGACCAGTGTTTCGGTAGGTTCCGAGGACTGCACCGGCAGCCGGCCAGGCTTCGAACTCTGCGTGAAGCTCCATCGCCTCGTGCAGCGAGGCCTTGGCGAGCGCGCTCTCGACGCTCAGATACGCGGTGCCGTCTTCGACCACTACCGCCGGGCCGGCAAAATCGAACCGGACGCGGCCGCCGTCGAAGCGCAATGCCAGTGGGCCGAGCGTCAGGCTATGCGCCGTGCGCTCGACCCGTCCCTCGGCCGTGAAGAGCGCGATCCGCTCGCGCCCCGCAACCGCCATCACGCGCGCGCCCGCCGCGCCCGCGCCGAGATCGAAGCTCGCCATCGCCCCCATCTGCGTTGACGGATCGTAAAACTCGAGTCCCACCCGAAGCGGCCCGATGGGCGACTGCTGGGCGCCGCGCCGCGACGCCGGCGAAGTGGCCTCGACGGTGCGGATGATCTCGATACGGCTCGGGCGCTCGATACGGCTCGGGGGCGAGGCGGCGGCCGGTCGATCGCATCGAGCGAACGATTCGACAATCGCGGCGATAGCCTGGGTGCGGAATCGGCCGGGCATCCGCAGCGCCACCGAAAGCTCGAGCTGTACGGCTTCCAGCGCGCCGCGCGCGTTGAGCGCGGCCAGGCGCCTCAGCGCGCCGATCGAGCTTGCAGCGTGACGGCGGGTGAACGCCTGAAGAAGATTGTTGGCGCCGGCGCCCGGATAGCGCAGGCCGAAGGTCGGCTCGATACCACTTTGGCGGAGCGACTCGACGAAATCGAGCAGTGGCCCGTTAACAAAGCCGTCGCTCGCGGAGACGTGCGCGCCGCATGCCGGTAGCAGCGTCCCGCTGGCCGACTTGACTCCGATGCCCACGTCGACGCGCGGCTCGATAACGTTCCATCCGTGGATCAGCAACACCACCGCGCGCCCGCTGCGCTCTACGATTCGCTCCAGGCGCGCCGCGATAAGCTCAAGAAGCCACGGCGCTTCGTTCATCACCTGGCTCAGACGGTTGAGGTCGAGCCGGTTGCGATCCATCCCGGCGTTGATGATCGCCCCCGCGCCAAGACGCTGCGCCAGCTCGCGCGTGATATCGGCGGTGTGCAGATCATTGACCTTGGGATGGAGCATCGCGCGCGTCGCCGGGCCGGCATGGCCGCCGTGAGGCGCGATCAACAACACCGGAGCATCGCCGTCGGGCGCCTGGAGCCATCGCGCGCCTTTCGCGGCGGCGGCTTCGTCAGAGAGACGCGATTCGGCCGTCGCGCTTGCCATCAACCTTGCCATTACGCGCCGCGCCGATAACGTCTGAGATTCATCGCCGCACGCGCGTGAAGGATAAAGGAGGCGATCAGGTAATAGGCGATGAACGACAGCGAAGCGTAGAGCAGTACCGGGTGATGCGCGGGCAGCGCCGCCAGCAACGCCAGCGTGACTATCGCCCAGGCGATCGCAAGTGTGAGGGTCAGCGCGCGCAGCGGCCCGGTGCGGTTGGGATAGATGTACTTGATCGGCACGAACACCATCACCGCGAATATCGCGACGATAGCCGTGCTGGCGAGCGCTCCGAATTCGAGACAATAGAGGTAAAACGCGACCAGGTTCCAGTACGACGGGAAGCCGCGGAAGTAGTGATCGTCGGTCTTGGCTTCGACGTGGCAGAATCCGTAGCCGCTCGCCACCATTACCAGGCCGCCGACCAGGTAGCCGACGAGGCCGGGCTCGAGGATTCCCGCGCGCAGCATCAGGAAGACCGGCGCGAGCACGTAGGTCAGGTAGTCGACGATGTTGTCGAGCAATGCGCCGTCGAAGTGCGGGATGCGCCGGCGCACTTCGAGCAGGCGGGCGAGCGGACCGTCGCTGGAGTCGATTGCGGTCGCGACCGCCATCGCGATGAAGCTCGCGCGAAAATCACCGCGCGCGGCGTAATCGATAGAGACGAGCCCGGCGACCGCGCCGAGCGCGGTGTACAGATGCACGCCCCAGGCGCAAAGCCGCAGCCAGTGCTCGCGCGCAAGCGTCGCGGCGTCGCGGCCCGCCCGCGCAACCGGCTCACTTGCCGGGCTTGTGATCGCGCGGTCCGAAGTAGTCCTCCAAAATCGTCATGAACGGGCCGCAGGTGCGGCGCGCCTTGACGTATGCGCAAGCCTCGTCGAGCGACATTTCGCCGTGCGCGCGCAGATAGGCGATCGCGAGCGTCGGCGCGCGATTGAGCCCGGCATTGCAGTGCAGGTAAACGCGCTCCCGGGCGCCGATGAGGCTCGCCAGCGCGCCCAGCGTATCGGCGAGCCGCTCGGCCATCGCGTCCGCGCTGCCATCCTGGATCTGCGTGCGGACGAATTTGACGCCACTCTTGCGGCAGGCCTCGGCGAGCTCGCGTTCGCGCAGTCCGTTGTGTGCCAGGTCCTCGTCATCCTGGAGATTGTGAATGGCGGTCACGCCGAATTCCGATTTGAGCCAGGCAATATCTTCCGGCCGAGGAAATTCGCCGATCAGGAGTCCGGGAGAAATCTCGGTGACCGAGGGACGGCCGCGAAGCCGCGTTGCGTTGGTCTGATGCTCGGGTCGTTTGCTGAACCAGTCCATCTGTGGGTGTCGAATTGCGGCGGCGCGCCTCGTCCGCGCCGCGATCATGATTTTAGCCTATCGACCCGAGGCTTCTATACCGGGGAATCGCGGCGCTCCACAGGCCGGCGGTGCGCCGCACCGGCGCGACGCTCAGCCCTTGGCGCGGCGGCCGGCGCGCGCCGAAGCGCGGCGCGGCCGATTCGCGGTGCGTCGCTCGTCCGTCGCGTCTCCAGCCGGCTGCGCCGCCTCCTCCGCGACCAGCGCGGCGCCGCCGCCATCGTCGTCGTGTGCGACATGCTTGCGCTTCGAGCGCATGGCCGCGCTGGACGTGGGCATCCGCTCGCCCAGTGCCAGCACCGCCGCGCGCATCGCGTCGGCCAGCTTGCGATAGGCGCCGGTGCCCTCGGCGTTGTCGGCGAGCGCGCGTAACTCGGCGTTGGTTATCACGCGTCCGATGCGTACCTCGACCGGGTGGCGATGCGGGATGATGCTGCCTTTGCCAAGGACCTCGTAAGTGCCGGTGATACGGACCGGCAGCACGTCGCATCCGCCGCGCAGCGCGAGGTAGCCCGCGCCGCTTTTGAATTCGTGGATCGAGCCGTCGGGTGAGCGCGTGCCTTCGGGGAACATCAGGACGCTGCGCCCGGCGTTAAGCTCGTCGATGGCGTCGTCGAGCGAGTCGAGTTGCGCGCGCTCGCGGTCGAACGGAATCAACCGGGTGAAGTTGCTGACCACGAAGCGACGCGTGTTGGTATTGAAGAAATAATCCTTGGCGGCGAGCACGACCAGCTCGCGGCCCGGCGCGCCAAGCGCATAGCCGGCCAGCGCGAAGTCGACATGGCTCGCGTGATTGGCGACCACCAGGAAATTGCGGTTCGCCGGCACGTTGCCGCGGCCCAAGACTCGCGGCTTTAGCCATCCATCAAATGCCATTCGTTGCGCCCCGCGAAACGCCGCTTCGCCCAGGCGCTTGAGCGCGCCCGGCAAGGCCGGAGTGAACGGCTCCGCGAAGCGCGCGTACGACGGCAGCCGCGGGCGGTTCTGCCCCTGGCCCACGGCGCGTTGCAGATCATCGACGGTGCGGAGATCGCCCAGCTCCTCGGGACTCAGCTCGCGCTCGGCGTGCGCCGCAATATGTTCGGCCAACTCGGCCATCGCAAGCGAGTCGAGTCCGAGGTCTTCGATAAGCCGGGTCGCGGGCGTGATGCTCTCGGTGCCGCTCGAGACCTGGGCGAGCGCCTGGGCGATCCACGGCTCGACTTCCGAGCTGACCGCCGCGCGCTCCTGCGCGTGGGTTTCGAGCATCCGCTCGAGGGTCTTGACGACTTCGAGGCGTTTGACCTTGCGCGTGCGGGTGCGCGGGAGTTCGGCGTCGGTGAAGCGCAGGATGCGGACGCGTTTGTGCGGGCTGAGTCCCGTGCCGGTTTTTTCGAAATGCGTGCGCAGGTTGTCTTCCACCGCGCGGCGGCTTTCACCGCGCGCGTAGGCCGGCACCACCAGCGCCGCAGCCTGCTCACCCTGGGCAACCTTCAGGCCGACGATCGCAAGTTCCTTGATAAACGACGAGTGGCCGTAAAGCTCCTCGAGTTCGTCGATATAAATATTGTTACCGCCGGAGTCGACGATCACGTCCTTGGCGCGGCCGACGATATAGAGCCGTCCGTCTTCGTCGAGGCGGCCGAGGTCTCCTGTGCGGAGCCATCCGTCGTGTAGCACCTCGTCGGTGGCGGCCTTGTTGTGGTAGTAACCCGCCATCACGTTCGGACCGCGCGCCAGGATTTCGCCCACTGTGCCGTCGCCGCTTGAGGCGAGCTTGATTTCGACTCCGTTCAGAGGCTTGCCGACCGATCCCGCCGCCAGCGGTTCGTCCGGGCGCGCGACGCTCAGCACCGGCGCGGCCTCGGTCAGTCCGTAACCCTCGAGCAGCCGAATCCCGATGTCGTTGAAGAAGCTCGCGACGCGCTGCGGCAGCGCCGCGCCGCCGCTCACCGCGAGCCGCAGCCGCCCGCCAAGCGCGGTGTGGGCCTGGCGGAAGAGCAGGGCGCCGGCGTTGAGGCCCCATTCGCTGTCGAACCTGCGGTTGAGATCGCGCAGGCGATCGAACAGCGCGTGGAGGAACGGCCCTTGCGCCTCGACTCCGTCGACGATGCGCCGATGGACCGCCTCCCACAGCGCGGGCACGCCGACCACCGCGGTCGGCCGCACGTCGGCCAGCGTGCGCGCGAGACTCGCGGCGTCCACGCCGAGCGGATAGACCACCGTCGCGCCGAGCGCGAGCGGCAACAGCATCCCGCAGGTGAACTCGAAGGTGTGATGGAGCGGGAGCAGCGAGAGCACCACGTCGGAGGAATCAAGCGTAAAGACCCGCGCGAGCATCGCCACTTCGGCGGCAAAATTCCCGTGCGTCAGCATCACGCCCTTGGGCGCGCCGGTGGTGCCGGAGGTAAAAACGATGGAGGCGAGCGTCTTGCGCTCGGCGGCGTGCCGCGTGTCGGGCCGCCCCTTGAGCACGAACGGACGGCTGAGCTCGGCGAATTCGAGTTCGACGATCTCGCTGTTGAGCTCAACCAGTGCGCCGCCCAGGCGCTTGGCAACGGCTTCGGAACATAGCGCCGCGGAGGGCGTGGCGATGCGGCAGATGGGCGCCAACTCGTCGGGCGAAATCAGATGGTCCAGCGGCACCGCGATCGCGCCGGCGGCGAGGATCGAGAAATACGCGAGCACCCACTCGGGCGAGTTCTCGCCGATGAGCAGCACGCGATCGCCCGTCTTGACCCCGCGCATCCCGAGCAGCAGGCCGGCGCGATGCGCACTGTCGCGCAGCTCGCGGAAGGTGGTCGTGATGCGCTCGCCTGAGGGCTGCCGCGCGACCAGTGCCGGCCGCGAGCCATAGCGCTCGGCTGCGCGGTCCAGCATTTCGGCGAGCGTGCGATGGCGTGCCGGGGCGCTGGGACGGCCGCGAGTATGCAGATCGAGCGAGCCGAAAATGTGCCGGCGCAGTCCCGGCAGATGCACGTTGATCCAGTAGTCCGCCCAATCGATACGCTCGGGAGCGTAGGGATGGTGCTCCGCGTCGGCGGGCGTGAGCGACTTGTAGAGCGCGCGGATGTTGGTGCCGTGGAAAGTGTAAACCAGCTCCTGGATATACGGGCGATAGACTTCGACCAGCTCGCGCGCCATCGCGGTGTTGGCGCCGAACTTGTCGACGCTCTGCTCGAATTTTTTCGCGCGCTCGGAATCCTCGCCGAGCAGCGTGCGTGCGGCGCCTGCGCCCTTCTTTAGCAACTCGGGCAGGGTCTGGCTCGCAAGCTCGTAGGTGCTCTGCGAGACGACCACCGCCTCGAGGTGCGGCGCGAAACGGCCCATCGGACCGCCCACGCGTCGATGCTCGCGGCGATTGCTGAGCCCGGTCAGCTCAACCAGCCGGCGCATCGGCAGCGGATTGGTGTCCGACGTGCAGAGCTGATAGACGGGTTTGTGGCGTCCGGCGAGCAGCGCCGCGAGAATCGGGATCATCGCGTGCGCCGCAAGATCGACCGGTATGACGTCGAGCACCAGCTCGCCCTTGGCCGGGTAGAAGCGATAGCCGCGGCCGGAAAGATAAGTCAGCGGAGCGCTGGTGTTGACGCCCTGATTCCATCCCGGGAACGGATCGCTAAGCGCGCTTTCGATGATCGAGGGGCGCGCCACGGTGGCGGCGATCGAGTCCTGCGCGGCGAAGACCAGTTGCTCGCCGAGGCTCTTGCTGTAGCTGTAAGTGTTGGGCCATCCCCAGCGCCGCGCGCGTTCCAGGCCAATCTCCTTCAGCCGTTCTTCGACCCATCGCTTGCGCCATCGCTCGGCCGCCGCTTCGTGAACGTCGCCGCCGTCGGCGTCCGTATTGACCACGTGCAGTTCGTCGGCCTGGCGCGCCTGGTCGTGGGATTCTGCTTCAACGCGCGCGACCGCGGCGAGCGCGTCGCGGATTTCGCGCCGTAGCGTGAAGTTGCGCCGGCCGTTGGGACACCAGTCGGTCGGGATGTCGTCCTCGAAGCGATGGCCGTCGGCGTTGCCCGCGGCGTAACAGGTCGAAACGTGGAGCAGCGCGGCGCCACGCTTGCGGCAGAACTCGATCACGTTGGCGACGCCGGTGGTGTTGACCGACAGCGACTTCTCCAGCGAGGCCTCGAAGTTGACCAGCCCCGCGCAGTGCACTACCGCGTCGATCGCGCCGCGCGCCGGCGCTTCGCCCTCGGAGACCAAATCATCTTCGGCGATGTCGCCACAGAGCACGGAGAGCTTTTCCTCGACGTAGCGGTCGAAGCGATCGCCAAGGTGTTCGCGCAAAGGACCGAACACGGGCGAGTCGAGAATTTCGCGACGCAAGCGGCCGAGCGCGAGGCGCCGGTCGCCGCGGATGAGCAGGTAGATGCGCTCGATCTCGGGATGCCAGCGCAGGAGCAGCGAGAGGAAGACCTTGCCGAGAAAGCCGGTCGCGCCGGTCAGCAGGATGCGGCGGTGGCGCAGCGTCTGTTCGAGCGGCGCCATCGCGGTGCGCGCGGCGCTGCCGTTAGTTCCGTTGCTATTCGACATCAGCGATCACCAGCGGCGGTAAGTGGAGATAGGTGATACTGGCCGAGCGCCCCAGATCCGACGTCGCCATCGCGATCGCTTCGTCCAGCGTGTCGGCCGACTCCCATCCCATGCGCGTTGCGACTTCCGGCTCTTCGCATCCCGCGGCGATTACCCGTCCCACGTGCTGGCGCGCCGGCTCGCCCCAGTACCACATGTAGAACGGATGCACGCCGTGATAGGCGTGGCCGTAGCGATACATGTGAACGTAGGTCGGGTTGCGCGCGAACTCGGCCTCGAAGGTGCGCTCGAGTTCGGTGGCCTCGGTGGTCTCGCGCAGGCAGCGATGGAAGAACTCGATGTAACTCGGATGATGCTCGGGATGGAACTGGTCGCGCAGCGGATGACAGATGATCACGGTGCCGCCTTCACGTACCAGCGGCTTGCCGCGGAACATGTTGAACAGGTAGCCGAGGCCCGTGCACTGCACCAGCACCGGGTTCATCACCGAGTTGACGTTGTAAGGACAAATGTACGGCACGCCGACGATCAGCACGTCGGCCTGGCCCTTGACCGGCACCGCGTACTGCTGGAACACGCGGGCCAGCGCTTTGCGATGCACCGCGTCAGTCTCGCCCGCCCATACGCCGGTCATCGAATAGGGCGCGGCATACTGATTTAGCACCTGGCGGCGCAGCGAATCCGACATGTTGCCGAGCGTCCAGCGAAAGCCCTTGAGCCGCATCCGGTCCCAATCCGAGAAGCGGTCCTCGTTCTTCTGCAGAAAATCGAGCATCCCGCCGTACATCTGGTTGTTGATCGCGGTCTCGATGGTGAAGACGTTGACGTGTTCGTTGACCAGGCGGCCCATCCGGTTGGCCGAGTGATGCAGCGCCGAGCGCGTCGGGTCCATGTAGGAATTGCACTGGCGCAGCGTGGCGGGGTTGTGATGGTGGCGCAGGCTCTGGTACGGCGCGAGCCCGACCGCGACCGATTTGTGGCCGCCGTCCATCGGAACCAGGTTGATGTTGAGATAGAGCAGCAGGTCGGACTCGGCGGCGCGCCGCGAGAGCCATACCTCCTCGCCATGATCGGTCTTGCCCAGCATCGCGAGCTCGGCGCGGTTCTCGGCGTCGAAGTTGTACAGCCGCTCGGGCCAGAATTGCTTGAACGCGCGCTCGCCCACCATGCGGCGAATCTCGGCCTCGGTCATGCGGCGATGGAGCGAGGTCGCGACGATCAGATGGACGTCGTCGACGCCGTAGTCGGCGAGCGTCTGGAGCACGATGTTGAGCGCGCGCTCGCGAATATCGGGCCGGCGCATCTGCGGCAGCGGCAGGCTGATGTCGTCGATCGCGATCGTCACGCGCATGTTGGGATTGAGCTGCGCGAACAGCGGATCGGCGTTCTCGGGGCGCAGCAGCGCGTAGCGGATCGCGGCGTCGGGATCGGCCAGCGGCTCCAGCGGCGGCGGCGGATAGATCACGCGCGTGCCGGCCGGCAGCTTCTCGTACCAGAAATCGTCGCCGTAGGCGATGAGCCGCGGCGCCGAGCGCCGGTTAAGCGTCACCACCAGGTCGCGGCGCGCGCCCGGCTCATGCCGGAGTTCGGCGGTCTTCAGCTCTTTGAGCTTACCTTCCGGTCGCGCCATCCCTGGCTCCCCCCAACCAGTCCAGCAGCCACGCTCCGGTCGCGCCGGCGTCGTGGACCGGCTCAGCGTCATGGCTGAAACGAACGATCGGCCATTTGCGGTTGTGCGCGGCGGCGAGCAGGCGGCGGTCGGGATTCACGGCCACCGGATGCCCCAGCGCGCAGAGAAAGGGCAGGTCGTAGTAAGAGTCGGCATATCCCCAGCATCCGGTCATATCGATTCGCCGCGCCTCGGCGAAGCTTTCGCACCACGCCGACTTCTCGGAACCCGCCATCACCGGCTCGAGCATCCTGCCCGTGGCGAGCCCGCGGCTGTAGACCAGGCGGTTGGCCGCGAAATGATCGATTTTGAGGTGGCGCGCGAGCGGCTCGACCAGGAAGTCAGGCGAACCGGTGACCAGCACCGGCTCGATTCCCGCGTCGCGATTCGCCTCCAGCATTTCGATCGCGCGCGGATACAGATGGCGCATCAGCACGCGGTCGCAATACTCCTCGCCGAGCTCCCACAGGCGATCGCGCGAGACGCCCTTGTAGGCCTCGAACAGCTTCATGTTGAGCAGCCGGCGGTCCTGGCGCTCGGCCATGTAGAGCCGCGGGAGGCTTAGCGCGAGACGGGCGAGATAGCCGGCGCGTGCGTTCCATTCGCCCAGGTTGGCAAGGTAGAAAGCGGTGGCGTGGAGCAGGTTGAGACTGGCGAGCGTGCCGTCGAGGTCGTAAAAGGCCAGCACCTTAGCCCTGCCGCGGGAGCTGCGTCCCGTTCTTGTCGCGTAAACTGACATGTCATTCTACTTTAGGCCCAAAAACAGCGCGCGCGGGCGCCTGCAATTCGCCGCGCCGGCGGGCTTCTTCGAGCAATTCGGGGCGCGCAACGCCGCCCAGTCCGAAGGCCAGAATTTCCTCGACCAGCGAGTCGATCTCGCGCGGACGCCGCCGCGCGATCTGGCCGACCACCTCCTTGATTCCACCCAGGATGCAATAGGCGGCGACGCGGGTGTCGCACGGACGCACCAGGTTCATCTGCACACCCAGGTCGAGCGAGCGCTGGATGGCGTCGGCGATGCGCTGGTAGAAATCCAGGATCCGCAAATCGAGGTCGCGGTCGAAACCCACCGAGTGGTTGAGCAGGATGTCGGTCAACTCGCGCTCTGCCAGCACAAAATTCATCACGCGCTTGAGGTTGTCGCGCAATTGATTGACCGGATCGGGTTCATCCGGGCGCAGGCGCTGGATGCGTCGTGAAAGCTCGGTTAGCACTTGGGCGAGCAGTTCCTCGAAGAGATCCTTCTTGTTTTGAAAGTAGAGATAGAAGGTGCCGCGTGCGATACGGGCGCGGGCGATGATATCAGCGACATTGGTCCGATGGTAACCCTTGCGCGCGAATATCCGCTTGGCATGACGCAACACTTGCGCGCGCCGAGCCTGTCGTTCCATTAACAAAAACCTTCTGAAGAACAAGACACTATCGGCCCGCCCCGGTAGTGTCAAACCGCGCGTCAATGGGTTATTCGCCCAACAATCTGCTTACTTCAACTCAGGGAGGCGACTCCGGGCAGGGGCTGCACAGCGACGGCGATTGGCCGACCCCAATCAGCACCGGCGGGCTCACCACCGTTCCGGAGGCGGCGGTTACACATGAGCATCCAACGGTCGAATGCGAATTAAAGAAGCCCTGTCCGTCGCTATTGAGGAGCGAATTGTTGACGAACCAAGTCACCGACTCCCCAATGCTCTGGAACGAGCTGATTCCGTTCGAGCTGAATTCGCCCTGGGCGTATAAGAGGAATGAGTTACTGGACATCAGGGGAATCTCGTCTGTAGTCGCCTGCGTACAGGCGGCCCCGTTCGATGGAGCCTGCTCGCAAATCCGCAACTGGATCAGGGTTATCGGCGTCGCGGTAGGAGACGGGAGCGCGGTACTCGAGCTGCCGCCGCAACTGAGCAATAGCGTTGTCATCACGAAAGCCAGCACTGGCGCGACAACCAAGCATCTTTTTTGCCACATCAAGCATCCAGCTATGCCGTGGCAGCTCCAGCGCTGTCAAGCAGTGCCGAAAAAAAACGAAGCGAACGGAGAATTCGATCCGCGTGAGCTTGGAGCGCTGGAGGCCGGTTCGAGATCGAGCTGGAGAGTCGTCCGCACAAAGGAACGGCGGGCATCGAGAGAGGGGGGAGGCTCCCCGATGCCCGCCTGTTCACGGCCCGCCTTGCGGCGGACATCAATTCGGCTGCCGGGAGGAGTTAGCAACCGAAGCGCGGTGCAGTGATTGCTGCCGTCAGATCCGCACTCAAAAGATTCGACGATGCCCCGGCCGGATTATTCACGTTCCGCGGACCGGCATTTTTGCTGCGGTGCATTTCGATCGAGAGTTCAACCCGGTAAAAAAGTGAAAAAAAGAGGCCGGAGAAAAATTCCGGCCTCCAACATCCTGCCCGCCGCCCGGCGTCCCTTATCGCTATCCGGCTACTATCCCCGCGGAGCTGCCAGATGCCATATAGAGATCGTCGGCGGGCAGGCTTCCCAGCCGCGGTCCCGTCTTAGAGAGCCGCCACCGCCGTAGCTATGAAGGTCACAACATTGCTCGCAAAGGCTTTGATCCCGAGCCCCAATCCCGCGTACGCGGAATAGGCCGCGAGACCAACGAAGAGCACGATGATCGAATATTCGGTCATCGTCTGGCCCTTGCCCGATTTTCGTACCTTTGCCAGAAGTCCCTTTTTCAGCTCCATCTTTATGCTCCCCTGATGCTCCTCCCGCCCTTTTTTTTGAGCGAGACCACCAGGCGGTCTCCGCTCCCCACATGACCCCTCGGGCCGCTCCCTTTGCTGATGACCAGGCCCGACATGAAGAAACAGCGGCTCTAACTACTCGAAGTTAGCATATTTTGCTTTAACTTGGCAAGTTTAGGCTCAATTATGCAGTCAGACTGCCGGGAGTCATTAGAGGCAGCTTGGGAAGCTTGCACCCCGAGTCACGGGTCCTCAGCGGCGTAGAAATAGACTGACGTGCCTCGGCGCCCTTGCTACCTCATCGGCTCTTGATTTTCCGACGCACGGGATTTCACAATTCTCTCACCGCCGATCGCATCGCTCGCAATGATGGACGGGCCTGAATTCGTGACGATGCCACGAGCGGTCTGAAATCCCGCGCTTGTGCACGTCGCCGGGTTACCCGCGAGACCCGCGGCGGTGCATACTGGGGTTGCACACACCTTCGCGTAACGGCTTGCCGCGGGGCGAGTCTACATCCTAAGGAGCGATAGCGATGCAGATGGGTATGGTCGGTCTCGGCAGGATGGGCGCCAACATGGTGCGGCGGCTCCTGCGTGGTGGTCATCAGTGCGTGGTTTTCGACGTCAATGCTGACGCGGTAAAGGCGCTCGTCAAGGAGGGAGCGATCGGCGCGTCGTCGCTGGACGATTTCAAGACGAAACTCCAAAAGCCGCGCGTGGCCTGGATGATGGTGCCGGCGGCGGTGGTCGAGAAAACGCTGGCAGATCTCTCGGCGCGCTTCGAGGCGGGCGACATCCTGGTCGACGGCGGCAACTCCTACTACGTCGACGACCTCCGCCGCGCCAAGACGCTGCGCGCCAAGGGCATCCACTACGTCGATTCCGGCACCAGCGGCGGCGTATGGGGACTGGAACGCGGTTTCTGCCAGATGATCGGCGGTGAGCCCGAAGTCGTCAAACATCTCGATCCGATTTTTGCCACGCTCGCGCCGCCGCTCGATTCGGCGCCGCGCACGCCCGCACGCGAGAAGGCCGCCCCGAGCAACGCCGAGCACGGCTACCTGCATTGCGGGCCCAACGGCGCGGGCCACTTCGTCAAGATGGTGCACAACGGAATCGAGTATGGGCTGATGGCGGCGTACGCGGAGGGGATGAACATCCTGCGCAACGCCAACGTCGGCAAGCAGCAGCACACGGCCGATGCCGAGACCACCCCGTTGCGCGATCCCGAACTGTACCAGTACGATCTCAATCTCACGGACATCGCCGAAGTCTGGCGCCGCGGCAGCGTCATCGCCTCGTGGCTGCTCGACTTGACCGCAGACGCGCTCGCCGGCGATCCCCAACTGGCGAAGTTCGCGGGGCGAGTCTCGGATTCGGGCGAGGGACGCTGGACGGTGGACGCGGCGATCGACGAGGGCGTGCCGGCGCCGGTGCTGACGGCGGCACTGTACGAGCGCTTCAGCTCGCGCGGCGCGGCGGACTTCGCCGACAAGTTGCTCTCCGCGATGCGTTACGAATTCGGCGGACACGTGGAGAAGAAGTCATGAACGAAAGTGCGCAGCGCTCGGATGCGCTGGCGTTTTTTGGCGCCACCGGCGACCTCGCATACAAGAAGATCTTCCCGGCGCTGCACGCGATGGCGCGGCGGGGCCATCTGGAGTTCCCGGTGATCGGCGTGGCGAAGTCGGGCTGGAATCTCGATCAGCTTCGCGCGCGCGCGCGCGACAGTATCGAGAAGCACGGCGGCGGCGTCAACGACGAAGCCTTTAAGCGATTGATCGCGCGTCTCGGCTATATCGACAGTGACTACCAGGACCCGGCGACCTACGCGGCTCTGCTCAAAGCGATGGGCGGGGCGCAACGTCCGGCGCACTACCTGGCGATTCCGCCGAGCCTCTTCGCGACCGTGATCAAGAATCTCGGCAGCTCCGGGTGCGCCCGCAATGGGCGCGTCATCGTCGAGAAGCCTTTCGGCCACGACTTACCCTCCGCGCAGGCGCTCAACGAGACACTGCACACCGTGTTCCCGGAGTCCGCGGTGTTTCGCATCGACCATTACCTCGGCAAGGAGCCGGTGCAGAACCTGGTCCTGTTCCGCTTCGCCAACACCTTCCTCGAGCCGATTTGGAACCGGCGCTACGTTCATAGCGTGCAGATCACAATGGCAGAGAGTTTCGGAGTGGAGGGCCGCGGAGCGTTTTACGACGCCAACGGCGCGATTCGCGACGTGGTGCAGAACCATCTGCTCCAGGTCGTGGCGTACCTGGCGATGGAGCCGCCGCTGACCACTTATCCGGAATCGATCCAGGACGAGAAGGTTAAAGTATTCCGTTCTATTTTGCCGTTAAATCCCAAGGACCTGGTGCGCGGGCAATTTGCGGGATATCGCAAGGAGCCGGGCGTGAAGCCGAACTCCACCGTCGAAACCTTTGCCGCCGTGCGATTGCATATTGATTCGTGGCGATGGGACAATGTGCCGTTCTTCATTCGCGCCGGCAAGTGCATGCCCGTGACCGCCACCGAGGTGATGGTTACGCTCAAACGGCCGCCGCTGCGCAAGTTCCGTCCCGAAGACGCCAATCATTATCGATTCCGTCTCGGCCCCGACGTAGTAATCGCCGTCGGCGCGCAGATTAAAAAGCCAGGCGAGCATATGGAATCCGCGCCGACCGAACTCAAGCTCGTGCAGCGGCCCGAAGGTGAAGAGATGGACGCCTACGAGCGTCTGCTGGGCGATGCGATGGCGGGCGACCATCTGCTGTTCACCCGCCAGGACGCGGTCGAGGCGCAATGGGCGATCGTCCAGCCCATCCTGGGCGACGCCATTCCAGTGCAGGAGTATCAACCCGGTACTTGGGGACCGGCGGATGCCGATCGTCTGACCGCGGACGTTGGCGGCTGGTACAACCCTAAATAGCATCGACGAAGATGTGAAACATTAGTTCGTTCCAAGCCCGCGCGAGCGCGCGGACTAAGCATCGGAGGAATCATGAAAGCGACACAAATACTGCATGAGGCCGGCCAGAGCCTCTGGCTGGACAATATCACGCGCGCGCTGCTGACCGGCGGCGGGCTCAAGCGCTATATCGACGAGTTATCGATAACCGGCCTGACTTCCAATCCGAGTATCTTCGACCAGGCGATCAAGAACAGTAACGACTACGACGGAGCCATCCGGGAGAAGACTGCCGCACGCAAAGACGGCGAGGCGCTATTCTTTGAGCTCGCACTCGAGGACCTCACGCGCGCAGCCGATCTCTTTCGTCCGATCCACGACAGGACCAACGGGGTCGACGGATGGGTCTCGCTCGAAATTTCTCCCAAGCTCGCCTACGACACCGCCGGCAGCATCGCGGCCGCGAAGCAATTGTCGGCGCGCGGCGCACGCCCGAACCTCTTCATGAAAATTCCCGGGACTCGCGAGGGCCTCCCGGCCATCGAAGAGGCGATCTTCACCGGTGTGCCGATCAACGTAACGCTGCTGTTCTCGCGCGAGCAGTACGTCGCGGCGGCCGAGGCCTACATCCGCGGCCTCGAGCGCCGCGTCGCGGCCGGCCTCAATCCTCATGTCGGCTCGGTCGCCTCCGTATTCGTCAGCCGATGGGACGTCGCGGCGGCGAAAAAAGTGCCGCCCGCCCTGCATGACCGCCTCGGCATCGCGATGTCCAAGCGCATCTACAAGGCCTATCGCGAGTTGCTCGCCTCCAACCGCTGGCTCAGGCTGCTCAACTTCGGCGCCCGATCGCAGCGACTGTTATGGGCCAGTACCGGCACCAAGGATCCCAAGGCTTCCGACGTGCTTTACGTGAAGTCGCTGGCGGCGCCCCATACCGTTAACACCATGCCCGAGAATACGCTCAAGGCGCTTGCCGACCATGGGGAAGTGGGCGCGATGCTACCGCACGACGGCGGCAACGCGGAGGCGGAACTGGCCGAATTCACGAAAGCTGGAGTCGATATCGACGCGTTGGCCGCGCAGCTTCAGCGCGAAGGCGCGGACGCTTTCGTCAAGTCATGGGACGATCTGCTGGCTTGCATCGCCGACAAGAGCGCGGCGCTCAAGAAGGCGAGCTGATTCGCGAAAAGGGGAACGGATCGATGGAGACCAAAACGGCGCGGCTCACAGAGCGGCCGGCCTGGAAGGCGCTGGGCGAGCATTACCAGAAGATTCGCGACGTTCATCTGCGCACGCTCTTCAGTGAAGATCCGAAGCGCGGCGAGCGTTTTGCGCTCGAGGCCGCCGGGCTGTATTTCGACTACTCCAAGCATCGCGTCAACGCGGACACGATGCGTCTCCTGCTGGCGCTGGCCGAGGAGACGGGGCTGCGCAGGCGTATCGACGCGATGTTCGCCGGCGAGAAGATCAACGTCACCGAGCGGCGCGCCGTGTTGCACGTGGCGCTGCGCGCGCCGCGCGGCGCGACGATCATGACCGACGGCAAAAACGTGGTGCCCGAGGTTCACGAGGTGCTCGACCGGATGGCGGCGTTTAGCCGCCGCGTGCGCGACGGCTCGTGGAAGGGCCACACCGGCAAGCGCATCCGCAACGTCATCAACGTCGGAATCGGCGGCTCGGACCTGGGACCGGTGATGGCCTACGAAGCGCTGCGCCACTACAGCGATCGCAATCTGACCGTGCGCTTCGTCTCCAACGTCGATGGCACCGACTTCGTCGAGGCGACGCGCGATCTCGACCCGGCCGAAACGCTGTTCATCATCTCCTCGAAGACCTTCACCACGCTGGAGACTATGACCAACGCGCAGAGCGCGCGGAAGTGGAGTCTCGACGCACTCGGCGACGAGAAGGCGATCGCAAAACATTTCGTCGCGGTCTCGACCAACGCTGCGGAGGTGAGCAAGTTCGGGATCGACACGCAGAACATGTTCGGCTTCTGGGACTGGGTGGGCGGACGCTACTCGATGGACTCGGCGATTGGGCTTTCGACCATGATCGCGGTCGGCCCCGAGCACTTTCGCGCGATGCTCGACGGATTCCACGCGATCGACGAGCACTTCCGCACCGCGCCATTCCAAAGCAACCTGCCGGTGATCATGGGGTTGCTCGCGATCTGGTACAACGACTTCTTCGGCGCGCAGACGGTCGGCGTTTTTCCGTACGAGCAATATCTAAAGCGCTTTCCGGCGTATCTGCAGCAGCTCACGATGGAGTCCAACGGCAAGCACGTCACGCTCGACGGGACTGCCGTGGACTATCAGACCGGGCCAATTTTTTGGGGCGAGCCGGGAACCAACGGCCAGCATTCGTTTTACCAGTTGATTCACCAGGGCACGAAACTCATCCCCTGCGACTTCATCGCGTTTCACCAGGCGCTCAATCCGCTCGGCCGCCATCACGACATGTTGCTCGCCAACGTCTTCGCCCAGGGAGAGGCGCTCGCGTTCGGCAAAACTCCCGAGCAGGTCAAGGCCGAAGGCACACCAGACTGGCTGGTGCCGCATCGCGTGTTCGAGGGCAATCGTCCCTCCACGACGATTCTCGCCGAGCAGTTGACCCCTGAGACGCTGGGCAAGCTGGTGGCGCTCTACGAGCACAGCGTGTTTACCCAGGGCGCGATTTGGGGCATCGACTCATTCGACCAGTGGGGCGTCGAGTTGGGCAAGGTGCTGGCGCAGCGCATCATCCCCGAACTCGAAAGCGCCGGCGCGCCGCAACTCAAACACGACAGCTCGACCAACGCGCTGATCGCGCGCTACCGGGAGCATCGAAAAAAGACCGGATGAAACTGCCGCGCGGTTTCTACGCCCGTCCGGTGCTGGTGGTCGCGCGCGAATGTGTCGGGAAGCTGCTGGTGCATCGCACGCCCGAGGGCGAGGCGGCGGGGCGCATCGTCGAAGCCGAGGCATATCGCGGACCGCTGGACCTCGCGGCGCATAGCGCGCGCGGGCTGCACACCAAACGGACCGCGGTGATGTTCGGGCCGCCGGGCTACGCCTACGTTTATCTCATTTACGGATTGAGTTGGGCGATGAACATCATCGCGGCCAACGAGGGCGAGCCGCATGGTGTTTTGATCCGGGCGCTCGAGCCGGTACGCGGATTGGAGTTGATGGTGCGCCGGCGCGGCGGCACGAGATCTCCCGGCGCACGCGAGTTAACCAATGGTCCTGGCAAGCTGACGCAGGCGCTCGGGATAACGGGCAAGGATTATGGACGCGATCTTTGCGGCGAACGGCTTTTCCTGGAAGAGGCGGATCGGCCGGTCGCAAGAGTGGGGCGCTCGGCACGAATCAACGTGGATTACGCCGGAGCGTGGGCGTCGAAGCGATGGCGCTTCTACGAGCGCGGCAACCGCTATGTCTCCGTGCGCCCGCGCGACTGAGGCGTCGGCGACGCAGTCTGGACAGGCGGCACGCGTTTGCTAGGTTAACGGACTCCGGCGCGCGCCCGTAGCTCAACTGGACAGAGCATCGGACTTCGGATCCGAGGGTTGGGGGTTCGACTCCCTTCGGGCGCGCCAATCAAACCAGGACTTTCACGGCCGCGAAGTCCTCGTCGCGTATCGTAACGGGTGGGTGTTGCAGAACCGCAACTCGATGTGGACGAGAGTGGACGAGAACCGTAAGGAATCCAAAGATAATATTGCGGATCGCGCTAGAAAAACTCCCGGGCATCAATCCTGCTCTAGCAAGCGTTGGTGGTCTAGGCGGTAAGTGGGGATCAGCGTTTGATCCGAGGGCTTTGTAAATATGCAGGAATTGGCCAGGACGCAAGAAATCCGGCAGCAGCCGGCGGCATATGCAGTGAACCTCCGACAAGAGGCGATGTCTGGAGAACCCGGCCACCTGATACTGGCTTATCTTACTGTTCGCGAGTACTCCGATACCCCAAAATTGACGGTGGTTTTGCAGAACGTTGGTGTATGGACCGGGATGTTGCTGTTCAGCGCGAGTTTCTATTATGGCCTTGCGCGCCTGGTAATCTGGGCCGCGTCCCTGTGAGATTTGACCACCATCGAGAAAATCACAGAGAAGCTAAACGAGATTGCCTCACGCGCTTCCACAAGGCGTGATGTCGGGCAACTGGTCGATGCTCTGAGGGGCGCGTTATCGACGATTGCCAAGCTCGGAGCTCTGCCGACTGAGATGACGCCGCAAGAGCGCCTAAGAATATGCGACGACGCTATCGAACGGATTGCGCGCGAGCCTGGGAGTAGGGAATAGGGAAATCAGGCCATCCCACCCTTCAGACTAGGACACTCGCCCTCATATTAGGTCAGTACCCAAAGTTTTATACGGAAACTGCCCTTCTAAGGCGGACGTCACTCACTCGAACTTCGGATCCGAGGGTTGGAGGTTCGACTCCCTTCGGGCGCGCCAACGAAATCAAAACTTGCCGCGACCGCTTACGATTCGCGCAGTGCGCGTTACGTCTTCGCCGCCGCTCGAATTTATGGAGGCGGGTTATTATCCCTGAAGTGCGGGTCGTCGGCCGCGAGGCATCGTTGCGGCGCGTTGGCGCCCCGATGCGTTTCGCATGCCTTCTTTGAGGGGAAGATCCCAACTATTGTCCATTTCGATAGAGGCGCTTTGATGTCCGCCTTGACGGACTGAGCGTTGCCCGGTTGGCCAGCCGGCGGCGGCGCCGTCATCAGATACCAGTCCAGCAGCGCGAGCGCTGCCGCATAACGGAGCTTCATTCGGTACTCCTTCGACGGTTTCGATAACACTCTGCGATGGAATCGTTGCCTCGCAACGGACTATCGTCTTTACGCCTCCTCCTTTCGTCGTATTCTGACTCGCACTTTCGTCTTAGTCTCTGATTTCAAGCCCCGGTATAGATTGGACTGCGTTGTGGTGCAAGACCTCACGTCGGCCCTTGGAATCCGAGCGATTCGATCCCTTCAAGTGCGCCCAACAAAAGCCGATCGGGCCTGGTCGCCGTGGTGATCCAAGGCGGCCAAGTAGCGGCTTGCCACGCAACAAGCTGAAGTCTGCGCCCACTCCGGCGTGTGCAATGTTTACTCGATTCACTGCACGTCCCGGCTCACCTGGTAAGAATTTCCTGATTCTTCGGTAATTTTGAGACAATATCGAGAATCTTGGAATTAAAACGTAAGTTTTAGCAGCCAAATCGTTTGGCATTCGACATGCTTGGTCAAACTTCGGTCCGTGTTGCATTTCCAATGTGACACGGAAAAGGAGGGAGGAGCGAATGAAGTTCAGTTCTTCGAACAAGCCGAAACGAGGCGTGATGGCGACAGCGGCGATAGCGCTCATCGGAGCGTTTGCGCTGGCTGGATGCTCTGGGCAGCCGCTGTCGACTCGCGAGAAAGGTACGATAGGCGGTGGTGTGATTGGCGCTGGCACGGGCGCTATAATCGGCGCCGCCGTGGGCGCTCCAGCTGCGGGTGCGGCGATCGGCGGTGCGCTGGGCGCGGGCACCGGCTACGTGATAGGCAACGCGCTGCAGAACCAGGAAGTCACCTCGCAGCAGCAAGAGGGGCAGATTCAAGGTCAGCAGCGCGAGATCCAGAGCCAGCGGCGCCAGATTCAACAGCTCCAAGGCGAAGAGTCGACCGAGTAGGCCTCGACGCGCTGGACATTCAGGAAATATCAGGGGATACCGGATGAAACTTCGAATGGTCCTTGCACTGGCTGCGACGGTGGCCGTCCTGACGTCAGTACCGGCACGTGCGGCACACGCCCAGGAGTATCGCGGATGGGGCGCCTACGACGAGCATCACCATTGGCATAACTACGAATGGTGGCATCAACATCGTCCCGTATGGTTCTGGCAGTATCATCCGGAATGGGCCGTGCATCATCCCGAGTGGCGCCGCGTAGACGGCGACTGGGACGACCACCATCGGTGGCACGACCGCGAGTGGTGGTACAGACGCGATCCGAGGTGGGTCCAGACGCATCACCCTCATTGGGAGCGATGGCACGGCTAACCACCCCGACGGGCACGGTCGCGGACACGGTCACGGCTGAATCCCGAATCGCGAGTAGATTTCAGTTAGTTGACTTGGCTCGCAGCTCGACGTTCATGAGTGACCGTGGCTACCGGACCGCGCCGCGATATGAGCGGCGGGCCGCGGGGCACTGTGCGTACTGCCGAATCCTCTAGCTTGCGCGAGATGCCGGCGCTGGAGGGCCTGCATCTGCTCCGTGCGCGCCCGCTGCGGATTGCGTGGTCGCGCTCCACGCTGTAGCCCACGTATCCCTTGACCGTGCTGACGTGCGAGCGCCGCGGTCTGCTGAATATGAGGGTACTCGATATGGTCCTCGACGCGCGTCCAATCGTCGTCCGGACCGCCGCCGTTCGCCTCTAGCTCGCGAGACGCTTGCCCGGCCGCCGCGCGTGTCTCATTGTTCGAGTTACTGTTCGATTTCTGGTTCCACGTGTGGTGATGCTTTTTCGTGGGGGTGACAATCCTGTTCGCCCACAGAGCGTAACCAAATCGATTCCGGTAGCCATTGTTGCCGCACCAGCCGGAACCGTACGGATAGGGTAGCTGCTGGCCGGCAGGAAACCAGGCGCTGGTGCCGCCCGCGTTCCACCATTGCACGGAGCCCCCGCCCGTCGGCTGCGACCACGATCCGCACGACCCCAGCCCGAACCCTCCGGGAAGGTAGCCGAACGACAAGCCGTCGTTCTCCCCCCACCAATCGCTTTCCGTCAGAGCCAGGCTCTGGTCGAGCGAACCCTGGCCCTCGTCCTGGGCGCTGGACGCCGCGGCCGAGGATGCCTCCGCCGCCTCTTGTGGCTCCGCCGGATTTTGAGCGAACGCAGGCGCCTTCAGGATCAGGACGAATCCTGCGGTCACGGCTAGAATCTTAAGTCTGCCCATCGACGCTACTCCAGGTGACTTGATGCGCGTTTCCCATCGGAAGCCCGCGACGTTGGCGCCGGGTTCCCGCACGTGTTTGACGGTTTCCGCCTCAGTAACGTTTACCGCGAGACGCGAAAGAGTCCCGTGTAAGCGCGCCATATGTATAAATAGCGCGATTGAGGGTCATCGTCCAACGTGTCGGAGCACCTCGTTGGCCAAGCGGCGCGTGCTCTCGGGAGCGCCAGCCGCGAAGATGAATTGCCCGACACCCCACTCGGCCGCGCGGCGGCTGAGTTCCTCGATACACTGCTCAGGCGTGCCAATAAGGAACAGCGCCGAGCGCCTCGCCTCGCGCGCCGGGATGCCGAGCATCTGACCGATCTCGCGCGCGCTGGCCTCGGCGGCGGCGGGCGAATCCGCCAGCATCACGGAGAAGACCGCGTTGCTGATCGTGATCGTCTTGGGATCGCGGCCTAGGCGCGTCGCCTCCGCACGTACGAAGTTGGCGCGGTCGCGAAAGACCGTATCGGTGACCTTGCTCATTTCTTTCAGGGTGATCGTCGCCGGCTTGCCGGTGTTCACGCCGATGTTTGCGAGATCGGCGTGTTTGGCCATCAGGCGCAGCGCTCCGCGTCCGGCGCCGCCGATGAGAATCGGCGGACGGGGTCGCTGAAGCGGCTTGGGCCACAGGATCGCGTCCTTCAGCCGGTAAAATTCGCCCTCGAAGGTCGTGCGCTCCTGCGTCCACAGCGAGCGGATACAGGTCAGCGATTCGTCGAGCATCCTAAGGCGCGTGGCGACGTCGGGGAAGCCGATCCCGGTCATCTGGAACTCGGTCTCGGTCCATCCGGCGCCCAGGCCGGCGACGAGGCGTCCGGAGCTTAGATGGTCGAGCGACATCAGGGACTGCGCGGTCACCGCCGGATGGCGGAAGAGGTTGCACAGCACGAGGTGCCCGATTCGAATCGTGCGGGTCGCCTGCGCGGCGGCGGCCGCGAGCATGATCGCGTCGTGGGCGATGGCGTGCGGGTCGTAGGCGCCGCCGGGTTGTTGATGGACGAAATGGTCGGGAAACACCACCAGGTGATAGCCGAGTTCCTCGGCGGTGCGGGCCGACTCGCGCACTGCGTCCAGATCGATCGTGCCCAGAAACAGTCCGAATTCCATCCCATGCTCCTCGATAAATTTATGAACTGCCGAGCTTAGCACATCGCCGCCGCGACGCGTGGATGTAAGGGATAGTCGACTCGGAGGAAATTGCTACTCGCGGTCCGGCACGAGGTCGAGCGCGGCGAGCCAGGCCGCGGCCTCGCTGTCCGACGGTGCGCGCCAATCGCCGCGCGGCGAGAGCGAGCCGCCCGAGCCGACCTTGGGCGAGTTGGGAACCGCGCTGCGCTTGAACTGGCTGGTCTGGAAGAAGCGGAAGAGAAACGTGCGCAGGTGGTTCCTGATCTCGCCGATCGCGTATTGATGGCGATGCTCGGCGGGAATATCGGGCCATCCGCCGAGACGCGCGTCGTGCCACGCGCAGTACGCGAGAAACGCGACCTTGGCCGGCGGATAGCCGAAGCGCAGAACGTGATAGAGACTGAAGTCGTGCAACTCGTAGGGGCCGATCATCGCCTGGGTGTCCTGCGCGGGTCCCTCGCCGCCCTCGCCGCCGGGGACCAACTCGGGACTGATAGGCGTGGCCAGGATTTCGTGCAGCGTCGCGCTCGCTTCGGCGCCGAGCCGTCCCGTGCCGGCGACCCATCGGATGAGATGCTGGATGAGCGTCTTGGGGACGCTGGCGTTGACGTTGTAGTGCGACATCTGATCGCCGACGCCGTAGGTGCACCATCCGAGCGCGAGTTCACTGAGATCGCCGGTGCCGACCACCAAGGCGCCGTTGAGATTGGCGAGGCGGAACAGATGGCTGGTGCGCTCGCCCGCCTGCACGTTCTCGAATGCAATGTCGTAGACGGCGGCGTCGTCGCGATGCGGATGGCCGATGTCCTTGAGCATCTGATGCGCGGCCGGCCGGATGTCGAGTTCGTGCGCGGTGCATCCGATGCCGTACATCAGGCGGCGCGCCTGCTCGAACGTGCGCGCGGAGGTCGCAAACCCCGGCATCGTGTAGCCGAGGATGCTGGCGCGCGGATAGCCGAGCAGATCCATCGCTTGTGCGCACACCAGCAGCGCTTGCGTCGAGTCGAGCCCGCCTGACACGCCGATCACGACGCGCTTGATTCCCGTCGCGCGCAGCCGCGTCGCCAGCCCCTGCACCTGGATTTCGTAAACCTCCGAGCATCGCTCGTCGCGCTTCTCCGCCTTGGAGGGCACGTACGGGAAGCGCTCAGGCCGGCGCTCGGGCAGCATGCGGCCGCGCCGCGCGAGTTCGGCCGGGAATTTGATCGTGCGAAACTCGCGCAGCTCGTCGTGATGATGGCGCACGGTCTGCGCGAAGCTGGTCTGACGCATCCGCTCCTGGGAGAGGCGCTCGAGGTCGATCTCCGAGCAGACGAGTTGCGGCTCGAGGCTGAAGCGGCGGGAGGCGGCGAGCAGGTTGCCGTTTTCGCAGATCAGCCCTTGGCCGTCCCAGGCGAGGTCGGTGGTCGATTCACCCGCGCCGGCGCCGGCGTAGAGATAGGCCGCCATGCATCGGGCCGACTGGTTTTCGACCAGCGCGCGGCGGTACTCGGCCTTGGCGACGGTGACCGGGGAGCCCGAGGGGTTGAGCAGCACGGTTGCGCCGGCCAGCGCCGCGTACGACGACGGCGGAATGGGCACCCACAGGTCCTCGCAGATCTCGATATGAAAGGTGAGCAGCGGCTGTTCCTCGACGGTGAAGAGCAGACGCGCGCCGAAGGGAATCGCGGATTGGCCGCACAGTTCGATTTCGTCGCGCACGGCGACGTCGCCGGGCACGAATTGGCGCATCTCGTAGAACTCGCGGTAGTTGGGCAGATAGGTCTTGGGCACCACGCCGAGGATGCGTCCGCGATGCACGACGGCGGCGCAGTTGAAAAGCTGATGGTCGATCGCGAGCGCGAGGCCGACGACGGCGACGGTATCGAGCGCGCGGCTCGCCTCGACGATTCTGCTCAGCGCCGCGGCGCATCCGTCGAGCATGACGCGCTGCTGATGCAGGTCCTCGCACGAGTAGCCGGGAAGTCCGAGTTCGGGGAAGAGCACGAGGGCGGCATGGCGCTCGGCCGCCTGGCGCATCAAGGCGACGGTCTGCTCGCCGTTGAAAGCCGGGTTGGCGACACGCACGGCCGGGATGGCGACCGCGACGCGGACCATGTCGTGGTTATGGAAATTGAAGAACTCCTCGCCCGCTCTCACTGTCATCCTCGGCTGGACTTAGTGTATATCGGACGCTTAGTGAAAAGAACCGGACGGCGCGAGGCTTTGGAATAACGTTGGCTAAAGGACCGCCAATTTCTCGCTGATGCGCGCTACATTTATTGGATTCGCGCGCGCCAGGCCGGATAATATTGATCGCGCGGAAGCGCAGTTTCGTGCGTGAGTTCGGGGGAATGATGGAGCGGCGGAGCCTCTTTCCGACACGAATATCGTGGCTGATGTGCGCGGCGTTGTCGCTCGGCGGATGCTCGGCCTATAACGCGGCGAGCGTCACGCCCAAGCCGGCGCCCACCACGGCGGTCGAGCCCTTGCCGGCGTCCTCGGCAGGAGGCCGCGTCACGCTCGCGTCGTGGTATGGCCCCGGCTTCGTCGGCCAGCGGACGGCGAGCGGCGAAGTTTACCATCGCGACGATCTCACGGCCGCGTCGCGCAGCCTGCCGCTCGGGACGCGCGTGCAGGTCACCAACCTCAATACCGGCCGCGCCGTAGTGGTGCGAATCAACGATCGCGGACCGTACGTGCACGGCCGCGGTATCGACCTCTCGCAACGCGCGGCCGAGCGGATCGGACTCAACCACAGTGGCGTCGCGCGCGTTTCTGTAACCCGGCTCGACGCGACGGCGTCGGCCTCACCGGTGCCGGCGGCGCCCCGGCAATGGAGCGGCAAGGCGCGCATGAGCCCCTACACGCCGCACCAATACCGCCGCACCCGTCATTACACGCATCACTATCAGTACGCGTCGGCTTCGACGTACCATTCATCGCATCGGATGGTCGCCAACCCGGTCGGCGACTGGCTGCTGCAGATGGTCCGCTAAGATCGCGCGCGCGAACCGTTCTTAAGTGAAGTGGCGTTCGATATAGACCAGCGCGCTTTCGAGGTCGGGCAGGATCTTGGTGCAAAACCGCACCATCCAGGGCGAACAGTCCTTGAAGCCGAGCGGGCTGAACGCGATCACGAACTTGCCGAGGTCGTAGCTGGCGTAAAAGACCTCCATTGCCGTGCCCAGCGAGGGCTTGCAATAGTTGACCAGCAGCAGGTCGGCGTCGCGGATGTCCTGGAGGTCGAACTCGACGATCTCGTTGGAGGAGTCGATCTCGTTGTCGCGGAAATTGCGCCGTAGCGGATCGAGCAGGATGAAGCGGCCGGCCAGGCGTTCCTTGGCGCGGGTGCGCCAGTCCTTGGCCGCCTTCGGGTCGGCGTCCATGATCGGACCGCAGAGGTAGATTTTTCGCACGCCCTCCGGCATACGCAGGCAAATTAGCACAGGAGCGCGCTCTCCGCCGCATCGGGGGCCAGTGGGAAAGCGACGGCATGAAACCCGGGCCGGGGGATTGCGTAATATCACTGGGAAGTTGCGGCCGGCTTTCTTCATTCGGCATCGGAAACCGAGTAAACCTTTAGGAGGCGCGGCTGGTCGAGCGCCTGGACACGATGGCCAAAGTCGAACCACTGCGAGAACAGAACCCGCCCGCGACTCCGGCGTCCAAGGCGAAGCAGGTCTCGCTGGAGGCCGACGGTCTGGTCAAACGCTACGGCGGGCGAGCGGTGGTCGACGGCGTCGCGGTCAACGTCCGTAGCGGCGAAGTGGTCGGACTGCTCGGCCCCAACGGCGCCGGCAAGACCACGACCTTTTACATGGTGGTCGGGCTGATCAAGCCCGACGAGGGGCGCGTGCTCCTGGGCGGCGAGGACATCACGATGCTCCCGCTGTATCAGCGCGCCCGGCGTGGGATCAGCTACCTGCCGCAGGAGCCGTCGGTCTTCCGCAAGCTGACGGTCGAGCAGAATCTGCTCGCGGTGCTCGAGACGCTGCCGCTGGAGGA
The DNA here is from genome assembly GCA_963810495.1 of uncultured delta proteobacterium. Lineage (GTDB taxonomy): Bacteria > Desulfobacterota > Binatia > Binatales > Binataceae > JAKAVN01. The sequence goes on along the minus strand of CAWENP010000025.1, from coordinate 72,747 downwards.
GGAGGAGCGGCAGGCGCGGTTGCAGACGCTGCTCGACGAACTCGACATCGCGCGCCTGGCGCGTTCCCAGGCGAGCGTGCTGTCGGGCGGCGAGCGGCGCAAGGTCGAGATCACGCGCGCGCTGGTGCTCGAACCGATGTTCCTCTGCCTGGACGAGCCGTTCGCCGGCATCGACCCGATCACCGTGGTCGAAATCCAGCGCATCATCACCTATCTCAAGGAGCGCGGCATCGGCATCGTGATCTCCGACCACAACGTGCACGCGACGCTGTCGATCATCGACCGCGCCTACGTGATTCACTCGGGCAAGATCCTGTTCCACGGCGGGCCGCGCGAGATCGTCGACAGCGACATCGTGCGCCAGGTCTTCCTGGGCGAGCGCTTCCGCCTTGCCCGCTGAGGCCGCTTGTGGGGTGATGCAGCGCGGACGCGGCGATGGTATTGTTCATCGTATGAGCTTGCTGGTTCCAATGGTGGTCGAACAGACCGGCCGCGGCGAGCGCGCGTACGACATCTTCTCGCGCCTGCTGAAGGACCGGATTGTTTTCCTCGGCGGTCCGATCCATGACGAGACCGCCAACCTGGTCACTGCGCAACTGCTGTTCCTCGAATCCGAGGACCCCGAGCGCGAGATCAACATGTACATCAACTCGCCCGGCGGCTCGGTCACGGCGGGGCTCGCGATTTACGACACAATGCAGTTCGTGAAGCCTCCGGTGTCGACGCTGTGCGTGGGGCAGGCGGCCAGCATGGGCGCGGTGCTGCTGGCGGCGGGAGCCAAGGGGCGGCGCTACGCGCTGCCGCACTCGCGCATCATGATCCATCAGCTTTCGGGCGGCTTCGAGGGGCAAGCGACCGATATCGAAATCCAGGCGCGCGAGGCGCTGCGGCTGCGCGAGATCCTCAACAACATCCTGACCAACCATACCGGCCAGGGGCTCAAGCGCATCGAGAAGGACACCGACCGCGACTTCTTCATGCACGCGGCGCAGGCGGTCGAATACGGGCTCATCGACGAAGTGATCGCCAACCGTCCGGGCAAAGCCGGCAGCGAGCATCCCAAGCCGGCCGAGCATCCCAAGCCGACGGCGTAGGTACGAAGCTCTCCGGATAAAAAAGGGCCGGCGCGATGCGCCGGCCCTTTTTGAACTGATGCCGCGCTTGCGAGCCTCGGCACGCCTCGACTTCCGGAGTCTTGTCGGCAATCTTCAACTCGAATAGGTTGATCGCGTGCGGCGCATACTTTCACTCGTGCTCCTGATTCTACTGTTTGCCAGCTCGCTTCCAGCAATCGCCGCCGGCGCCGCTTGCTCCCCGGTTCAGGCACTGTCCGAGAATTGTTGTTCGACGACTTGTCCGTGGAATACCGAAACTCGCACGGTGAGTTGCTGCAATATTTCGACTGACACCTCGGGCGCGCGTCTCCTGTCACCGATGCCGACGCCTGCGGTGGAACCGCCAGCCGTTACGATGGTTCGGCTGAGATCCGCGGTGTCGATCTCTTCTCCGCTTCAATTCGATTGGCATCAGGATCTCTATCTCAATCTCGATCCTCTCTCGCTGCTCTGTTCTCGGCAAATCTGACCACCATCGCGATCGAGCACGATCCCTGAGGCTCGCGCAACGGTACTCGCTCGTCACCAGCGAGGGTTCGCGGCGTCTGCCTTGAGTTTCAAGTAGGACCGCCTCCTCGGCCTTGAGCGCCGATGGTCTGACGGTCTGACGGCCCAACACGATCCGGGTGGTTTTATGGATAGACTTGGTCGGCTTGTCGCGAAGCGCCCTGCCGTGATCCTGATTCTGGTTGCGATCGCCGTTGCTCGGGTAGCGCCGGCAAACGCGCAAACGACTCTACCTCTAACCTCTGATGCGGCGTCGAACCTCGATGCTCTGGTGCGGGAGGCGGTTGCTAACAATCCTGGGGTGATCGCCGCGCGAGCTCACTGGCAGGCGCTTACTCGCGGATTCTTCCGACCGTATATGCGATGACGGGCGGGCTACTGCTCCAGTACGTGATGGGCTTCAACTTCAGTGTCGCCGTGTGGGTCGGGTACATCGCGTTATTTGGAATCGCGGTCGAGACCGGCGTCGTCATGGTCATCTATCTCCACGAAGCCCTGAATCGTCATATCGCCGGCGGCGAGCTTACTCATGAGAAAATCGAGTTAGCCGTGATCGAGGGCGCTGTGCAGCGGCTTCGACCCAAGCTGATGACCGTAGCCGTCGTGATGCTGAGTCTCGCTCCGATCCTGTGGGAGTCGGGAATCGGCTCAGACGTGATGAAACCAATCGCTGCGCCAATCGTCGGCGGAATGATCATCTCGACGATTCACGTCCTGATACTGGTGCCGGTGTTCTTCGCGATCATGAAGGAGCGCGCCAAGGATCAGAAGCGCTATCAAGGTCAGTGCGAACAAGTACGAAGCCAGTAGATCGCTCGGCCAATGAATGCCCGGCACGACACGCATCCGATCACAGATAGAATCACCCTGCGACTGCGCGAGCTTTTCAGCAGTGCCGAAGAATACTACGCCACCGCACTGCATGAGACCGTCCATTATGCCGAGCGCCGGATTATGCCGCGTAGTCTTACGTCGACCCTCTGAAGCAGTGCGCTTCCGGCGCGGCCTGTCGGCATAGTCCGAGAGGCGGCGGGAGTTACTGATGATTGGCTACTCGGTTGACGGCGCCAGCAACGATCTGAACTTCCCCACGCGAGGGTTTGCGCCGCCGACCGGATGCGACGAGCGAAGAGGCGCGCGTTTGATTCGCCTACGATCTGATCCTCCGAAGCCAGTAGCCTTTCGCCTACACGCAAGCTGAGCGCCGCGGCTCATAGTTTCGTGAAGCCGTCCGCGCTCCACTGTTCCGAGCCAACGCCGTTATGGACGAAGAACAGCCCGTCCGGATCGTATTTTCTTTTGATTTCAGCAAGGCGAGGGTAGTTGCTCCCCCAGTACGAGTGCTGCCACCCGTTCTCGAAGTAATTGCTCTCGCTCAAATACGATCCCGGGTATGGCACGAGTGCACGAAGTTGACTCATGCATCGATCAACGCGCTCCGCAGCTTTCCGGCCTGCCACAACCGATGGCTCATGTCCCGGAATTCCCGGATATGCAGGTCCCTGGGCGTCACCTGCGATCGCCAGAGCGAAGGCGGTCAGCACCGCTGGATTCATTGCGGTGTCCTTCGCCCCGGCGATCGCGTCGGGTGGCGCTCCGGCGAGTCCCTTATTGAAGTGCAGTTCGACACCTGAATGCCGAGAGCTTGCAAACAACGTGTCGGCAAGACGCTGCTGCGCGTCACTCTCGAGCAGGGACGCGGGTAACCACAGCGACTCGAAACCGCAGATGAACCAGCCAACTTGCCCCGCGTCTCCGGTCCACCACGCGTTATTGGGTCCCGCGCCAGGCCGATGGTCGACGACAAAAGCAGGCTGCTGATGCAAGTATCCGAGGACATGATCAAACAATGCGATTAAGGGATTGGTATTTGGATTCGGAAACGGCAATTCAGGCCAATGCTCTTTCCACCATTGCAGATCCCAGAAGCGCCGCGCCGGTATGCTTCCGATAACCAGCCGACCTTCAAGAGAATATGCCTGGGGCGAACGCGCCACCCAGTCCAGAAACGGCTTCCAGACCTTTTTCGCCTGCCCAGTGTCCAACCCCTGGGAGACCATGCTGATGACGAGTGAGTTGCCGGGGTTCACGTGGGCCTGCTCTCCCCAATGGTCGTTGAAGAGGTTCTCCTGGTAGAAGTTCACGAATTCGCGGATCAGGCGCCGATAGGCATCATCCGACGCCGCTTTGATCGTGAAGCTGGCGACGCCGAAGAACTCGGGAAGATCGTGAATACGCAGTGTCACCTTACTCACCACGCCGTAGCTGCCGCCTCCGCCGCCTTTCAGCGCCCAGAACAGATCGGGGTTAGTGCATGCATTCGCGACGCGGATCTTGCCGTCCGCAGTGACTACTTCGGCTTCCAGCAAACCTCCTGCGGCAAGGCCGTAGTGCTTCGAGAAACTTCCAAAACCACCACTTTGAATCAGACCCGCCGCGCCTACTGTCGTACATCCGCCACCCTGAACGTATTTCCCACCCTTGGTCGTAACCGCGTCGTATGCCTGCATCCAGATCGTTCCGGCGCCTAGCGTCACCGCCGGTTGTGGCCGCAGAGTACGCTCACTTCCCTGCGGAACGAATGCGGTATGCACCGTGATATCGTTCATGTGCCGGGACCAGATCAGAAGCGAATCAGGCGCATTGGACGTGCCCTGGTAGCTGTGGCCGCCGCCCTTGATCACCAGGCGCAGGTCATTTTCGCGGACAAAATTCACGGCCTCAGCAACGTCATGGGCATTTCTTGCCGCGACCGCGTAAACGCTTGGTTTGGTAGCCCATGCGTCGATCCATCCCAAGGTCTGCGTGAGCCCCGGCTGATCGCCGATGTAATATGGATTTCTCAGATTGTCCGAGAGACGCTTGGCTGCGGCGCCCCCCGGATCAGTTTTAAATAGCGAAAGAGGAAAGTTTACAGGAATCAAATTTCCGCCGACTGCATCATCGAGTCGCTTCCACGCCGACTGCGATGGCCACATGGCATCGGAAGGACGGCGGCGGCGGAAATTCGTACTCGCCGACAGGCGCCGCGGCAAAATCGGCAGGAGCGCCGCCGATCCGAATGCTTTCAAGAATGCTCTTCTGGTCACCAACCCTTTTCCAGGAAGCTCAATCGAAGCTGTTCGATGGCTTTTCCTCACGAGGATCCGCTCCCCGGCTAGCGTCTCAAGGCGTGGTTCTTATCGGTCGGTATTCTCTCCCACGAATATTCTGTCTACCGGCGCTCCACTGCTCAACCGCCCTGGCGTATCACCGCGTCAGTGCAGACGGCCATGCAGTTACTCCGGAACGGCGTGGATCGCACGGTGATCGCGCCTTATGCCGATATCGGCCTAACTGCCATTCGACTCGGAGTCAGAAGCGCATCGCGCGAGATGGGATTTGCGAAGCCGCGCCCTGGCGAGCTCACGCATTGGGCTTCGCCCCAAGCTGATGACCGTAGCCGTCGTGATGCTGAGTCTCGCTCCGATTCTGTGGGAGTCGGGACTCGGCTCAGACGTGATGAAACCAATCGCTGTGCCAATCGTCGGCGGAATGATCACCTCGACGATTCACGTCCTGATACTGGTGCCGGTGTTCTTCGCAATTATGAAGGAACGGAGCCTTTTGAGAAGGCCGGACGAGTCGCGGGGATAGACCTCACCCCTAACCCCTTTCCCCCGTCCGGAAGAGAGATAAGGGGTAGGTCTACCTACCGTCTCCGCCTGGTTCCGCTCTCCGATAGGTCCACCTACCTTCTCCCTCCGGTTCTCCTCTCCTGAAGGGAGAGGGGTCAGGGGAGAGGTCTACCTACCGCCGCCGGCGGCCGCCACCGACGGCTCGGCAGGGTACTCCGCCAATTCGTCGAGCGCCGGTTTGATCTCCTTCATGAAAATATGGAGCTGGCGCAGCACCTCTTCCTTCGGCATCTGCGCGTAATGGTAAATCAGCGTCAGGTACTCGGAGGGGAAGCGCTTGTATTCCTCGACCAGCGTGTTGCGCACGCTCTCGACCGTGCCCGGCACCCACAGTCCGAACTTGGTAACCGCCTTGACCACATCCTTCGGCTCGACCTTGTGCCGGCCCATCGCGGCGTAGAAGTTGCGGAAAATGTCGGAGTCGTACTTCATCACCGACTCGTGCGCCTTCTCCATCGTGTCGCCGATATGCGGCATCCGCACCAGCGCCTGGTTCTGCCCGAGCGCCATCGGGCGGCCGATCCGATTGGTCTCCTTGACGTAGGCGTTGCCCAGCGTGAGCGCGGTGTCGAGCGAGGTGAAATACAGCGGGATGAACCCGCGGCTGGCCGCGTACTCGGCGCTCTCGGGCGAGCCTGCGGTGGCGACGAAGACCGGAGGATGCGGCCGCGTGTAGGGCGAGGGCACCACGCATACGCGCCGAGTGTTGCCCTCTGCGTCGACCTCGCCATGCGCGCCGAGCCGCCCCGTCACGCCGAACTTTCCGAGCGGCCAGTCGTCGACGCCGCTCTCGTAGGGAAACGGGATCTGCCAGGTCTTGCCGTTGTACTCGATACTCTCCTGGGTCCACGCCTTGACGACGATATCGATCTCTTCCTCGAAGATGCGCCGGTTGATGTCGTCGTCGTCGACGTCCTTCTTGACCACGTCCTTGCCGAACAGCCGCGCCGGGTCGACCTTGGCGGCCGAGGGCGAGGTCGTGGCGCGAGTGCCGAGGTGCTGGCCGATCACGTTGGTCCATCGCGACTGGTAGCCGCGCGCGAAGCCGACGAAGAAGCGCCCGTTGGCGAGATGGTCGAGGATCGCTGTTTCCTCGGCGACCCGCAGCGGGTTCTGCGTGCTCATTACGTAGCCCATCTGGCCGACGCGGATCTTCTTGGTGATCGCCGCCCAATAGGCGTTGAGCACGCCGGGGTTGGGGCCGACCTCGTAGCCCTCGGACCAGAAATGATGCTCGATCGTGGCCGCGCCCCACAGGCCCATCTCGTCGGCGGCCTTGATGATGTCGTGCCATCCGAGCAGGGTTTGGTGATAGAGTTCGCGATTGCGCCCGATCGGGCGCAGCGCCGCGCGTTCCTCTTCGCTGGCAGCGGGAATCACTGGGTAGAGTTGAAGTATTATTTTGACCATATTTTCCTTATCGTCGGCGCTTCAGATTTGCCGCTTATGACGGTCGTTAGCACGCTGCCCGCGCAGGCGGCAAGTGCCGCTACGGCGTGGCGCGAAAGACGCCCTCGGCGCCCTTGGTGGTCCGCGCGAGCGCGTGGTCAATAAAGGCGTAGTCGCCCGGTTCGTGGACGCGGAATTCGAATATCGCGCCGTCGCCCGGGCCGACCTCGAAGCTCGCGAGCCCATGCATCGCGTCGGCCGGATTGCCGCCGCGATAGACCGTGCTGAAAATCACGCCCGACACGTGAAAGGTCGAGCTTAAGTTGGGGCCGGCGTTGACGAAGAAGACCCGCACCAGCTCGCCCGTCTTGATCGGAATCGGATGGTCGACGTAGCGGTCGATCATCCCGTTGAAGACCACGAAATCGGGCCGCTCCTCTACCTCCTTGCGGCTGTCGCCGGCCACCAACCCATGCTTGTCGGGCGTGCCGTAGTACTCGCCCTGCACGATCATCACTTCGTGCGCTGCGGGCCAGCCCTGCGCGGGATCGACGATCATCATCCCGTACATCCCGTTGGCGACGTGCGAGAGCGTCGGGATGGCGCTGCATTGGTAGAGAAACGCGCCGGGGACGCCGGCGCGGAAGGTGTAGCTCAAGTTGCGCTGGCCGTTGGGCGCGGCGAAATGGAGCTTGGGCGCCACTTCAGCGGCGTGCGTATCGATCCCGTGCGCCATCGTGGTCGGGTTGACGAGCTTGATCGTGACTTCGTCGCCCTCGCGCACCCGCAGCACCGGTCCCGGCACCGCTCCGTCGTAGGTCCACGCGTCGTAAGTCAGACCGAGGCCAATCTCGATACGCTTGTCCTCGACGGTGAGCGTGAAAGTTTTTTTCCCGGCAGCGGCGTTCACCGGCAGCGCCGATATGAAAAGGATCAGGGGCAACGCGAACGCTGCGGCGGCGGATGCGGCCGCCGTCATTTTTCGATGTGACCTCGCGCGCAACGCTGACCGGCGCTCAGCGCAACGCGCCCGATTTCTTTTTCGCCGACGCGGCCGGCTTCGCCATCTTGGCTGGCTTGGCCGCTTTGGGATTGGGCTCCGGCTCCGCCGCGGGGCGCAGGGTCAGGACCGGGCAGACGGCGTTGCGCACCACCGCCTCGGTCACGCTGCCGAAGAACAGATGGTGGATCGCGCCGCGGCCGTGCGTCGCCATCACGATCAGATCGGCTGCGAGGTCGCGCGCGGAGGCCAGGATGGTTTTCGGTACTTCCGAGACGAACGTGATACGAGTGTGGATCTCGGCGGGGACGCGCGCGAGCCGGCTGCGCGCAATGTCCTTCAACCGGCGCTGGGCTTCCTGCTCTGGCACTTTATCGATGTCGATCGGGGTCCCATGGTCGGCGAGCATCGGCAGGATCGGCAGCACGTGCAGCAGATGGATCGTCGCGCCCATATCGCTCGCGAGGCGGCGCGCATGTGCGAGCGCGGCCATCGAGTTGTCGTCGAAATCTACCGGGCAGAGGATGATCTTGTAAGGATATCCCATGAACGCGAGTCTCCTGTTGCCTGCCGCCGCGTACGCTGCGGGGGTGCGCTACGCGCCCACCATCGCGCGCATCGTGTTCTGAAAGTCGCGCTCGGCCGTCCGTCCGGGGCCGATCGGAAAGATCACCGGATGTTTGACGCCCGCGGCGCGAAAGCTCGCGACGAAGTCGCGGCCGCTCTCTGCGCTGCCGAAGGCCCCGATCCGGCGCATGTCGGCGTCGCTCAGCGCCTTGTACGCGTCGTCGCGCTTGCCTTCGCGCCAGAGCTTGCGCACCTCGGCGAACTGATCGCCGAGTCCGTAACGCGCGAACATCTCGTTGTACGCGTCGACGAAGGCGTAGCCCGCAAGCTCGCGCTTGAACGATTCCAGCGCCTTGTCCTCATCCTCGGTGACGCACATGCGGAGGTAAATCGCGATATCGACGTCGGCGGGATTGCGCCCGGCCTGCTCGGCGCCTGCGCGCACCTCGGCGATCATCGCGGGAACCGCCTCGGACGGCGAGTAGTTGAGCAGGACGCCGTCGGCGACCTCGCCCGCAAGGCGGAGCATCGGCGGGTTGAGCGCGGCGAGATAAATTCGCGGCGGGCGCGGCGCGCTGGTGACGAGGCTGTGGCGGAAGTCGCACTTGTAGACCTTGCCCTCGAATTTGCACCGCCCCTTGGTGAAAAGCTCGCGCATGATATGCACGCACTCGCGCATCGCGGTCACCGGCTTGCGATATGACGCGCCATGCCAGCGCTCGACGATCACCGGGCTGGAGACGCCGAGGCCGGCGATCGCGCGGCCGCCCGAAAGCTCGTTGAGCGCCATCGCCTCCATCGCGAGCACGCCGGGCGTGCGAATCTGGATCGGCACCACGCCGGTCGCCAGGTCGACGCGCTTGGTCGCCATCGCGCAGGGCGCCAGGGCAACGAACGCGTTGGGGCCGGCGACTTCGGCGACCCATAGCGACGCGTACCCGCTCTGCTCGGCTTCCTGCGAAAGCTTGCCCAATGAGCCGAAGAGCGACGAGACGACCGAAAGATGCAGTCCAAGCTTGTTGTTTTGTTGTGACATCGGGTTTCCGGCGTTATTGAAATTGCGGTCAAGCGCGATTTTGCCGCTATCGCGCGCGCCTGCGCAAGCCGCCGCGAAGGTTGCCGGGTTGGGGCCGCGCGAATTATAAGATCAGCCGGAGCGCCCGCAGCGAACTATCACCACGATGCCTTTTTTTGATTCCGATGGCGTGAAAATCCATTACCTGGACCGGGGCCGCGGCGCGCCGGTGCTGATGATCCACGGGTTCGGCTCCAGCGCGGATGAGCATTGGGTCAGGACCGGGATGGTCGAGCGGCTCGCGCGCCGATGGCGCGTCATCGCCTACGACGCGCGCGGCCACGGCCATAGCGACAAGCCGCACGACCCCGCCAGGTACGGGCTTGCGAATATGCGCGCCGACGCCGTCGCTCTGCTCGACCATCTGAAGATCGCGCGGGCGCGGATGATCGGTTATTCGATGGGTGGGCGAATCACGCTCGAGGTGCTGATGCGCGATCCGGAGCGGCTGAGCGCGATCGTGCTCGGCGGCTACGGCGAGGGCGGCCAGATTGCGACGACCGGCCAGCGCCATCGTATCGCGGCCGCGCTGCTGGCCGAGGATCCCGCGGTGATCGAGGACGTGCTGGCGCGCCGCTTTCGCCGCGGCGCCGAGCGCAACGGCAAGGATCTGCGCGCGCTCGCGGCCTGTATCGGCGCCGAGGAGACGACCGACGCCGAGTCCGCGCTCGATTACGACACGCTCCGGCGCGCGTCGGCGCCGGTGCTGATCACGACCGGCGACAAGGATGTCATCGCCGGCGATCCGCGGCCGCTTGTGGGATGGTTCGGCGACGCGCGCGTGGTGTTGCTCGAGGGCGCCGACCACGTAACGACTCCAGCCAATCCGCGATTCCATCAGGCGGTCGAGGATTTCCTCGCGACGGTTCCGGAGGGAGACGTCGAGCGCTAGTGTCCTTTTCATCCTGAACCGAGGGATGACAGGCAGGGGCAGCCTTCGCTCAGGGATGACATGAAAGTGAGGCGGTGCTGAGAGAACCGGCGATTCAGCTAATCGACGGAGTCAGCAGCGGGCCGCTCAGCAGGTACGCGCGCGCGTCCGGCGGATGGGGCAGTAGTCCGAACAGCACGCCCAGGCGCTTGCGCCCTTCGGCCGACGGTTCGATCATCAGCGCGAAATCGATACGGCTTTGCCTCGCGTCGGGACCGAGACGGATCGTTCCTTGTCCCTGGATCGCGCCGTCGGGGCCGTGACCACTGAGCTTGCTGACCCGCAACGCACCGCCACGCGCCAGTTTGAGAGAGCCCACGACCTTGCCGAGGCGGATTGGCGCGAAACCCTCCGCCACCTGGATCGTGAAGTCGGCGGTGCGGAAATTGAATTCGCCGGTGGTCGCGGCCGTATCGTTGCTCGCCAGCTCCGCCCATCCTCCACCGGAAATGCGCCCCAACACGTTGCCGCCGAACGCGCGCAGCGCGGCCATCCGCGCAAGGCCCATGTCGCTGAGCTTGAAGCTGACGCCGGTTTCCGCGCCCTTGCGATATACGGTCGCGCGCAGCGCGCCGCCATAGAGCTGCGCATGCACGCGCACGCCGGGCTCGCCGAGCAGCAGCGCGCCTAGCGCCGGGGCGAGTGTCACGTCAGGGCTTTCGATCTCGAACGGTGACGACGGCTGGAGTGAGACCACGCGCACGTCGCTAAGCGCCGCGCCCAGCGGCAGGTTGATTCCCTGGCTCGAGGAGCTGAAGCCGAGGCTTAGCGGCCGCAGCAGCGCCGTGAGCGTCGCCGCGTAAGGGAAAGTCGCGGCGAGCGAGGCGATGAAAACGGCGGCGCCGAAGGCGGAGTAGATGATCGCGCTGCGATGTTCGCGCGCGAAGCCGCCCAGATGCGCGCCGAAACCGTCAGCCATTGCGGCCCAGCGCGACGCAGGTCATTTCGACGTCGAAAGTATGCTGATCCTGCGAACGCCGCGTGACGTGCAGAGTCGATACTGTCACCGGGACGCTGAGGGCGCTCAGCCCATAAAGCGTATCGACGATCTGCGGCAAGCTGAGCGCGTTGAGCTTGAGTTCGACCGTGTACTGCGTCATCCCTCCCGGGATGGCCTTCTCGGCCGGTGTAATCGAGCCGATCTTGTCTTTGCCCGGCGCACGTGTGAGCGCCTGCTCGACCACCGAGAAGAGCGAGAAGTCGCCGCTCGCCGCGACTGTGCGCGTGCGCATCGTGGCCAGATCGACGCGCAGTCGCTGGTAGGCGCGCATCATATGCGCGACTTCCACCGCGTCGTGCTGGCGCGCCTGGATGCGGTCGCCAAGCCCGCCGAGCGCGGCTTGGATCGGCAGATAGACAAGGTTGAAGGCAATGAAGAGCGCGACCAGCGCACCGGCGATTTGCACCAGGACGCGCTCGCGCGGCTCGAGCTTCTGGTAACGGCCGCGCGCCGACGCGACCGTCGGGGCGAGCGCCGCATGGATGCGCGCGTTTGCGGTGTTCCAAATCGGGGAGAGGCGCGAGGCGATCGCGCCGGCGATCCCGTCGATTGTTTTGCGCAGCCGCTCCAGCATCGGCGGTTCCCTACTCCATCATCTCGCCGCGGATCGCCGCAGTGAGCCGAAACTCGACCTTGCTCGGATCGGAGCCGGCGGTGGCGTGCGTGACCTGGATTTCGCGGAAGTAGCCGCTTAGGTCGAGCGCTTTCTTGACCCGGTCGACGGTCGCGAACGAGTCGGCCATCCCGTCGAGCTTGATCGTACCTTCGTCGAGCGTGAAGTCGACGATCTCCGCGCCGAGATGCGGCGGCAGCGCGCGCGAGAGCGCGAGCAGCGTGTCGAGCGGCGAGGCCGAGGCGCCCGCGCCGCCCATCACATGCAACTGCTTCTCCATCGCCGCCACTTGCGCGGCGAGTTCGGCCCTGGCGTCGGCGCCGGGGACGCGCGGTCCCAGCGCGGGCGCTGCGATGGCGGCTATTTCGCGGTTCACCTGGGCCAACCGGCTCAGGTTGTAGGAAACCTTGATTCCGACATGCAGCGCGATGGCAGCCGCCGCCGCGCCGCCCAGGATGAAGCTCGTGCGCCACGGGCGCAGACTGCCCGTGCGGCCGCGAAAGGCGAACTCGCCCTGGCGAAAGTTGAGCAGCTCGACGGCAGCGCCCGGCGCCTCGCCGAGCAGCATCGCGAGGCATCCCGCAAACCGCGTCGAGCGCGCGGAAAGCGGTCCGAGCAACGCCGCGCAGTCGAACTCTTCGAGCGTATGCACCGGCACCGCGAGCGCTTCGCCCAGCCGGCGGCGCACGTCGGGCGTGGCCGCCATCGGTCCGGTCAGCACCAGTTCGGGCTGCTCATGGTCGGAACTGTGAGCGAGCAGGGTCTGGCGCACCGCGCTCAGAATCGCTGAGGCGCCCGGCGCGGGCGTGCCGTTGGTGGGGCCGAGTTCGGCGACCACGGTACGGATCGCGCGCGGCATCCCGGTGTCGTCGAGCAGCACCATCGAGGTCGAGCCCTGGTCGAGGTCGACCAGTAGATGAGCGCCGCCTTGTCCGTTGCGCACGCGCGCCAACAGGGCGGCGAGCGCGAGCGCGCTCAGCGTGACCGTCGTCGGATTGATTCCGGCGCGCGCGAGCAATTCGAGATGACGGCTGAGATCATCCTTGCGCACCATCGCGGCCATCACCAGCGTCTTGTCGTCCTCCTGGCCCACTCGCGTGAAGGCGACCACCGATTCGTCGACGCCCACGGGCAGATGCTCTTCGAGCGCGAAGGGCACGGTCTGCGTAAGCCGGCGCTGATCCTTGAACGGCAGCGAGAGCATCCGCTTGACCACCTGCTCGCCCGGCAGCGCGCTCAGGATAAGGTCAGGCTTGCCCGCGTCGTCGAGCAAGCGGGCGAGCGCGGGCGCGAGGTCAGCCTCGTCGGCGCCTCGGCGCTCCTCGACCACCTCGAGCATCACGAGCGAGTTCCAGCTGCGCTCCGCGAGTGCGCCGCGCACCGAGTCGCCGGCGATCTCGATGGCCAGTATTCGCTGCGCCATCGGCCGCTATCCCTCTTGCCAGCTCGCCAGCATCGACGTGCCGTTGGGGTTGCGGCGAAAGGTGCTGGTGATACGCCGGCGCGCGCTGGCGAAGACGCCGATGCCGGTAATGGTGAAGTACGCGCTGCGAGTCGTGATGAGCTGCATCAGGGGCGTGGCGGCGTCGCCCAGTCCGGCCAGATTGCCGACGTCGGTGACCGTCAGGAACGGCTGCACCATTCGGGCCTGGACGATTTGCTTGACCATCGAGGTATCGTTGGACAACTGCGGCAGCAACGCGGCGATCACTTCAGGCGGCGCCGTATTGATGTTCACGCGCGGCTCGGGCGCCGCGGTGAGGAACTGTTGCAGCACGGCAAAGGTCGCGTCGTCCACCCCCCGGATCATCTTGAGATCGCCAATGGTCGGCATCGGGCCGTTGCGCGGCTCGTACGGCGGTATCAGATGCAAGTAATAGTCGGCCTCGGCTCCCCCAGGTGATTCGATACTATCGGGGTCGAGCCAGTCAACTATGGCCGGGATGATGGCGGGGGATACGCCGATGCTTGTGAACAGGCGTTCGGTGATCGCGAGGTACACTGGATTGGGCTGTCCGGTGCGCGGGTTGATGAGCAGGTTGATGTCGAGTTTGCGCGCCTCGTCGACGATCGAAACCTGGGCGACTCCGCCGCCCAGCGGCACCGGCGGATAGGGCTGGGCCCACGGCTCGTCCAGTCCGTCGTGCGGAGTCTTGGCCAGCGCGTCCTGCTGCGCGTCGGTCGAGAGCAGCGAGAGGCCGACACTTACCGCCGAGCGGGCGAGGTACTCGGACCGCAGCTCGTTGGCCTGGCCCGCCGCCGAGCGGTAGCCGAGCGATGCCGACGTGGTGAAGTCCATCACCAGCAGCGTCATCAGCGCGAGCGCCATCATCGTGACCAGCAGCGCGACGCCGCGCTCGCTCCTTTTCGCCGCGCCTACCATTGCGTGAACGCCATCGGCAATGTGACCTGGGTCGAGAGCGCGACCGGCGCGCCGCCCGGGCCCGCCATCATGAGCTCGATCGCGATCGCCTGCGGCAGCTGCGTGCCCGGCGGCAGGCTGGCCGAGTTCCAGCTCTCCAGCCAGATGCTGCCGTTGAAGTAGCGCACGTGAAAGGCCAGCACGTTGGCCGCCAGCACCACCGGCGGCGGGACATTGATGCCCGCGGTGGCGTCGAGCAGCGCGCTCTGCTGCTGGCGCATCAGCATGAACCATCCCTGGTGCTGCGGATTGGGCTGCCCGCTGTAGGAGATTAGTTCTTCGGCGCCGAAGGAGCTGATGCTGCGGCGATGGCCGGAGTCGAGAGTTGAAATAGTCAGGATGTCGAGCGGCGCGCCGTTTTGCATCCGCCCCTGGCCGACCAGCATCACGTGACTCGCGATGAGCGGAGTCTGAACCGCGCCGTGCAGCTCGCTGGTCAACTCGGCGAGGATCGCGCGCGCCTGACGGTTGCCTAGCAGGCGGCCCTCGGCGTGCGTCTTGCCCGCGGCCACAGCGTGGAACGAGCTCGCCAGCATCACCATGATCACCCCGAGGATCGCCACCGCGAGCATTATTTCGATCAGCGTGAAGCCGTGGCTGAGACCGCGGCGCGTTGGCCCGGCGACCATTGGACCTCTCCCTAACCCTCTCCTTGGACTTGGACAAGGAGAGGGACCAGAATCGCGATCTGTCCGGCGCGCGGACATATCAATCCACCGGCGCAGCGCCCGGCGCGTCCGCGCCCGGCTGCGAGCCTTGCAGCGCCGGGTTCTGCGGCGCCTGGCCCTGCGGCGTGACCACCTGCGGCAGCGGATTGTGCATGAACTCGACCACCGAGTAGGTGCGCCCGAGGTGCGGGCCGTAGAGCACCTGAATATCGACCTCGCGCAGGTCGGGGAAGGTCGCCGACGGCTCGACAGAGCGCGTCCAGCGGAAGTTGGGATACTGGCCGGAGTACATCTGGTCGAAGTCGCCGCTGGTGGTGCCGAGCGGCGGGAAGCGCTCGAGCTCGGCCTGCGTCATCATGGCCTGTGCGAGCATCGCGGCGCGCGAGATTTCCTGCCCGCGGATGACGCTTTGCAGATCCTGGTGCTCGAGCGAAAGCAGAGCGAGCAGTGCGATGCCGAGCACCGCGATCGCGATCAGCACCTCGAGCAGCGTGAAGCCGGCCCGCGCGGCAAGCGCGATTTTTCCCGCCTTCGCGGACAAGCCGGCGAAAGTCACTGCGAAAGTTTTGGGCCCGCGGCTCATTGCGTCATCGCGAGCGCTGTGGTCGGCGGCACGTCGCCGCTGACGATTCCGACGTCGCCGGTCAGCGGATTGAAACTCAGGGTCAGTACGCTGCCCGAGACGCTCATCAAGTGGATTACCGTCGCGTCGACGTAACCTTCGGGATAGAACTGGCAGCTTATCGAGCCAACCTTGGCGCCGCCGATTCCTTCGACCGAGACGTCGCGCAGCTTTAGCCCCGGCGGCATCGCGACCTCGAAGCCCCAGGGGCCGCTGAAGGGGATGAACTGGGGCTGTGGCGCGTAGGGGTCCAGGCGCGTGACGTAGTAGCCGTTGTTGTCGAGGTCGAAGGTCATCTTGTAGATGACTTTCTGGGTCGCGGCTTCCTCGTACAGATAGTTGGCGCGCCCGGCGAGGCGGCGCGCCTCGCTCTTGAGCTGGGCGCCGTGAAAACCGCCCAGATAGGGGATCGCGAGCGTTACCATCAGCCCCATGATGAAGATCACCACCGCAATTTCGAGCAGGGTGAAGCCGGGCGCACCGGGCGCGACAGTCCGCCGCTCAAGGTCAGCGCGCGCCGCGCCGGCGCGCGGACCGCCCGGCGACGCAGAGCAGTTCCCCCGCATGCGCATTAAGCGAAGCCGCGTCACGACGAACTGCCGTCGATATCCTCGTCCTTGCCGGTGCCGCCGGGTTTGCCGTCGGCACCAAAAGACTTCAGCACGTAGGCGTTGCCGTCGCTCTGGTAGAAGTACGGGGTGCCCCACGGATCGAGCGGCACCTTCTCGATGTAGCCGCCTTCCTCGTAGTTGGCGGGCTGCCGGCCGCCGGTCGGCGCGCTGACCAGCGCGGTCAGGCCCTGGTCGCTGGTCGGATAGTAGCCGTTATCGAGATAGTAGCGGTCAAGCGCGGTTTTGATCTCGGAGATGTCGGCCTCGGCCTTGGTGCGCTTGGCCTTGTCGGTCGCACCCCTGAGGCTCTGCACCACGATTGTGGCGAGCAGTCCGAGGATCAGGATGACCACCATGATCTCGATCAGAGTGAAGCCCTCTTCGAGCCTGCGCCGCCGCGGCATTGGGTCCATTGTTGTGCGCCCCCGTGTCGTCATTTCATCAGCTGGTTCAATTGGAATATCGGCAGCAGGATCGCCAGCATCATGAACAGGATAATCCCCGCCATCGCCAAGGTCATCAGGGGCTCCAGCAGCGTGGTGAGCTGGTTGAGCGAGCGCTCGACCTCGCGCTCGTAAGTGTCGGCCACCCGCTCGAGCATCGACTCGACCTCGCCCGTGCGTTCGCCCACGCGGATCATCTCGATCAGGAGCGGCGGGAACAGTCCGCTCTGGGCTAGCGGATGGGTCATCCCGTGGCCTTCGCGGATGGAGGTGCGGCTCTCTTCAACCGCGTCGGCGAGCAGCGCGTTGGTGATCACGTGCTTGACCGAGGCGAGCGCAGGCAGCAGCTGCACGCCGCTTTGCAGCATCGTGGCCAGCGTGCGCGAAAAGCGCGCGCACAGCACGCGGGTGACCGTTGCGCCAATGTACGGCATGCGCAAGAGCCAGGTGTCGTACAGGCGCCGCCCGCGTTTGGTCGAGAGCCCGTACATGATTGCGGCGATGGTTCCGACGATCATCAGCAGCAGGAGCATCCAGTAGCCCGAGATGAAATTCGATATCGCGATCAGGATGACCGTGGGTAGCGGCAGGGCGGCGTTGTTCTGCTGGAAGATGGTCGCGATCTGCGGCACCACGTAGCCCATCAGAAAAAACATGATCGCGCTGCCCACGCAGACCATGATTATCGGGTAGGTCAGGGCGTGGGTAACCTGGGCTTTGAACTCGGCCTGACTTTCGTTGAAGTCGGCGATGCGATTGAGCACGGTCTCGAGCGCGCCGGCCGCCTCGCCCGCCCGCACCATCCCGATATACAAGTCGGAGAAAGTTTCGGGATGGACGGCGAGCGCGTCGCCCAGCGAAGTGCCCTCGCGCACGCGCTCGCGAATCTGCGAGAGGAGGCGCTTGGTCACCGGGCGCGTCGATTGGTCGGCAAGCGCAGCAAGCGCGTCGACCAGTTGCACGCCGGCGCCCAAGAGCGAGCTTAGCTGGCGCGTGAGCAGGGAAAGTTCGGAGGGCGGGATGCGCCGGCCAAAGGAGGGCAGGTAGTCGCTCAGGCTACGCTTGACCGCCGCCTCTTCCTCGGCCAGGTCGGTGGGAAAGATGCCGCGCTCGCGCAGTTTGCCGCGCGCCGTGCGTACGCTGTCCGCGTCGACGACGCCGGCTACCGAGCGGCCGTTGGCGGCCAATCCGCGATAGGCGAAAACAGGCATCGCTGGTGAAATGCGCAGCTTAGAGAATGTCTTCCTGCGTGACGCGCAAGAGCTCTTCGACCGTGGTTTCGCCCAAAAGAATCCGCTGCGCGCCGTTTTGACGCAAAAGCGTCATCCCATGGGCGGTACAGGCGCGCCGGATAGTTGCCGCGTCCGCCTTCTGCATCACCAACGATCGCACCTCGTCGTCCATCAGCATCAGCTCCTGGATGGCCGTGCGTCCGCGGTAGCCGGTGCTGCGGCAAGCGCGGCATCCGTTGGCCGCCGGCCGGTAGATTGGCCCCTTCAAGGCTTCGGGGCGCACCCCAATCCGCGCGAGCTCGGTCGGCGTTGGCGTGTAGGGCTCGCGGCAAGTCGGGCAGACCATCCGCACCAAGCGCTGCGCGAGCACGGCCAGGATCGAGGATGAGACCAGGAACGGCTCGATTCCCATGTCGACCAGCCGCGTCAGCGCGCCGAAGGAGTCATTGGTGTGCAAGGTCGAGAATACCAGATGGCCGGTTAGCGCGGCGTGGATCGCGATCTCGGCGGTCTCGCTGTCGCGGATTTCGCCGACCATGATCACGTCGGGGTCCTGGCGCAGGATCGAGCGCAGGCCGCTCGCGAACGTGAGCTCGATTTTCGGATTGACCTGCATCTGGCCGATGCCGCGCAGCTGGTACTCGATCGGGTCCTCGATCGTGATGATATTTTTCTCGGGCGAATTGATACGCGCGAGACAGGCGTAGAGCGATGTGGTCTTGCCCGATCCGGTCGGCCCGGTAGCCAGGATGATGCCGTGGCTCTGGCGAATCAGCCGATCGATGCGGGTCAGGTTGTCGCCCGAGAAGCCCAAGCGGTCGAGGTTGAGATCGACCAGCGCCTGCGCGCGATCGAGCAGGCGCAGCACGATCCGTTCGCCGAAGGCGGTCGGGATGGTGGAGACGCGGATGTCGATGTCGCGGCCGGCCACGCGGAGCCGGATGCGCCCGTCCTGCGGCAGGCGTTTCTCCGCGATGTTGAGGCCCGACATGACCTTGACGCGCGAGGTGATCGCCGGCTGAAACCGCTTGGGCGGCGAGATCACGTCATAGAGCATGCCGTCGACGCGGAACCGCACCAGCAACTCGCGCTCGAACGGCTCGACGTGAATATCGCTCGCGCGGTCCTTGACCGCCTGCGAAAGCAATCCGTTGACCAGCTTGATGATCGGCGCGGCGTCGTCGGAATCGAGGAGATCGAGTGGCTCCTGGGCGAGCTCGTTAGCGACCACGTCGAGCCGCTCCTCTTCGAGGTCGATCATCAGGTCCTGCGCGGTGGTGGTGCTGGCCTGGTCGTAGGAGCGATTGATCGCGTCGTTGAGGATTTCGAGCGGCACGACGACCGGATGCACCGGCATCCCGAACAACATGCGCAGGTCGTCGAGCGGCTCGTAGTTAGAAGGGTCGGCGATCGCGACGGTGACGCTATGGCTATCGCCGCTAAGCGGCAGAACGCCGTTCTTCTTGGCGTAGTTGATCGGTACCTTGCCGAGCAGCGCCGAGTCGATCGCATGCTCGTCGACGTGGGCCTGGAAGGGGAGCCAGTATTCCTGGGCGATCGCGCGCGCCAGGCGCTGCGGCTCCAACGCGCCCATGTCGACCAGCACGTCGGCCAGGTCCTGGCCGGGCTTCTTGCGCTGGCGGGCACGCTCAAGGTCCTGCTCGGATACCCACGAGCGGTCGAGCAGGATCGATTCGAAGCTTTTTTTCGCAGTCGCCATCAGACTAATTTATCGCCAGCTTCCCGCCACGCCCGTCGTGTCCCCGCGGCGTTTTCGGGGCTCCAAGAATCGCCGATTCCCTAGCGCCGGTTACACGCCGCCCATCTTCAATTAGACACGATGGCTCGGTGGAGTTGCAACATGCTCCTTTGGACGGTTTCTTCACGGCTTCTGGGGCTGGCTTTTGCTTAGCAGTGAGTGCCTCCGCTCTCCACGCCTCTTCGCCGGCGCTAGTAATGACGCTGGTTGCCGGTGGTCGAACCTGGACCGCTAATGCCGAAGCTCAGCCCCGGACCGCCCGTCTTGGATGGCATCGTATGGGTCGCCTCCTTCCACGAGGTCAGCTTGCCATCGACGAAGGTCAGGTCGACGAACTCGCCCTGGTCGCCCTCCTTGGTGTTGGTGTAGAGCAGGGTGGCGGCGACGTCATTGGTGTTGGAGCGCTTGGCGTAGCTCCAGATCTGAGTGTCCTGGTCGGCGTCCGAGCGCAGATCAGGCTCGCCCCACTGCTGATGCACGTCGACGGTGCTCTCGCCGACTTTGAGGTCGCGCTGCATGCGCGAGGCGCGCACCTCGGTCGAGGCCTGATACGCGACGCCGCATCCGCCCAGCGCGAGCGCGAGAGCGAGAGCGGCAACAAAATACGGCCGCGGTTCCATCGCGCAGAATTTCGTCATTATCGGCGCGCGATGTCAACGCGGCGCCTCGGACATGAGTGCGCGCATTGGGCCTCGACGCAGTGCGCGAATGTTAAAGGTCGACGTCAGTGCGCCTGCGCCGCCTCAGGGATGCGTGAAGGACTCAGGGTCTAGTAGCCGTCAGCTGCGCCGGCCTGATGCTCGGTTCCTGACGCTTGACCCAGATAACAAACTATTGTTTGAGGCCCAGCTCAGATGAAAATATCAGCCGGGAAGCCGCGCTCGTTGATGAAGCTGCCCATCTCGGCCATCGCGAAGGTCCGCCCGGCGCGCTGTGGATTGTTGAGCGCGTGGGCGCGGATCGCATGCACGTCGCGGAAGTAGCGCTGGATCGGATTGTCGAGGAAGATCGCGCGTCCGCCGCTTGACTCGAACATCAAATCGACCGCGTGCACACTGAGTTGCACCGCGTTGGCGGCGTCCCATCGAAGCCGCGCGCGCCGCTCGACGCTGATTTCGCGTCCGTCCGCCGCGAGCCGCATCATCTCGTCGAACGTGTCGAGCATCCGTTGACGCGCGCCGTCGACCGCGGAGGCGGCCTCCGCCAGGCGCATCTGCGCGAACGGGTCCTCCGCGACCATCTTGTGGTCGTACGCGGTGCGTCGCGCGCGGCTGCCCTCGCGCCAGCAGTCCAGAGCGCCGGTCGCGGCGCCGATCGCCGGAGCCGCTATCGCATAGGCGAACACCGACGCCCACGCGAGCCGATACAACGCGCCCTGATTGACCGCCTGACCCGGATTGTCGCGATTGTAGGCGTCGAGAAACTTGTGCGTGCGATACTCGGGCACGAACGCGCCGCTGACCACGATGTCTTTGCTGCCTGACCCGGTGAGCCCCATCACGTGCCAGTTGTCGTCGATCTTATAGTCGCTGCGGGGCAGCAGGTAGCTGCGCGCGTCCGGGGTGCCGTCGGGATTGCGCGTCGAGCCGCCCAGGATCACCCACTGGCAGAAGTCGCATCCGCTCGAGAACGACCATCGCCCGCTAACCTTAAAGCCGCCCTCGACGCGCTCGATCTTGCCGCTGGGCGCGTAAGACGATGAGGCCTGGACGGTCGAGTCGGCGCCCCAGATTTCCTGCTGCGCGCGCTCGGGGAACGCTGCGAGCTGCCAGGAATGGACGCCGAGCACGCCGAGCACCCATCCGGTGGACGGGCACGCGCCGCTGACTTCCATCACCGCGCGATAAAACGCGGCCGGATGCAGCTCGAAGCCGCCCCATCGCGCGGGCTGCAGCGCGCGGAGCAGCCCGGCGCGCTGGAAATCCGCCCAGCTCTCGTCGGGCAGGCGCCGCGTGCGCTCGGTCAGCGCGGCGCGTTCGCGAAAGACCGGGATGAGAGTGCGGACGCGCTTGAGGTATTCGTCGCCGTTCATTTTGAATCGCCTCGCAAAATTGAATCGTCTCGTAGGACGGCCGCGCGCCCAAACCAACGCTCGCGCGCCCGGCCCGCCGCCGCTAGCTTCTCGCATCGGACCCGGCAACTTCAACTCGCTTCCGACGCGTCTGCGGGCGAGTCTGACCCGCACAAAGCCATTGTGCTATAACCCCTGCCGTTGGTTGGCGACGAGGGAGGGAGCGATGCCGCGCAAGCTACGGCTGGTCAAGGGCGCTGCGGAGCGCGCCGCGATGGTTTACGGGATGCGAATCTTCGCCCAGAGCGACGTGGCGGCGGTTGAGGACGCGCATGTGCGGCTCAACGACGGCAGCACGGGGCGGGTTACGATGCATCTGATCGAGGGCACTCGTGCGCAGATTCGCCGCCAGCTCATGCAAAGCATCGACGCATTTTTCGAACTGCTCGACGACGCGGATCATTAAATAGAGAGACAAGCGATAAATAGAGAGGCAAGCGATGGAGCTCAAGTTCATCAAGTATGAGAAGCGCGGCCATTTGGCCTACATCACGTTCAACCGCCCCGAGGTCATGAACGCACTGCATCCGCCGTGTCACCTGGAGATGGACCAGGTGTGGGACGACTTCGCGGGCGACCGGGAGATGTGGGTCGCGATCGTGACCGGCGCGGGCGAGCGCGCGTTTTCCGCCGGCAACGATCTCAAATGGACCGCCGAGCATCGCGGCGAGCGCCCGCAGATGAGCAAGGGCGGGTTCGCCGGCATCACCTCGCGCTTCGACCTCACCAAGCCGATCATCGCCGCAGTCAACGGCTTCGCGCTGGGCGGCGGATGCGAGATCGCGCTCGCCTGCGACATCATCATCGCCGCCGACCACGCACGCCTGGGCCTGCCCGAGCCGCGGGTCGGCCTGATGGCGGGCGCCGGTGGAGTCCATCGCCTGCCGCGCCACATCCCGCTCAAGATCGCGATGGGCATGATCCTGACCGGCAAACATCTCAGCGCGGCGGAGGCCCATCGATGGGGCCTGGTGAACGAGGTTGTGCCGCTGAAGGACCTGATCGCGACGGCGGAGCGATGGGCGGGTGAGATCATGGAATGTTCGCCGATGTCGATCCAGGCGAGCAAGGAAGCCGCGATGAGCGGGCTTGGGATGCCGCTCGAGGAAGCGTGCACGCACAGCTTTGCCGGGACGGCGAAATTGTGGAAGTCCAAGGACGTGATCGAGGGACCGCTCGCGTTCGCGCAAAAGCGCAAACCGCAATGGAAGAACGAGTAGAACGGCCGGTAAAGCACCTCGCGGCCGCCGCTTTAAGCCAGGAAGGGAGAACGAGCGATGGATCCGCTTGCGATCATCGACGAGAAAAGAATGCCGTTCGCGGATTCGCTCGGCATACGAATTCTGAGCGCCGCGCCGGAACGCCTCACGGCCGAGATGCTCGTGCGGGAAAACCTCTGCACCGTGCCCGCGGTGCTGCATGGCGGTGCGATGATGGCGTTCGCCGATTCGCTCGGCGCGTATGCGACGATGCTCAATCTTCCCGAGGGCACGAGCACCACGACGATCGAGTCGAAGACCAATTTTTTCGCTCCGGCTCCCGCCGGCACGACCGTCACCGGCGAGTGCGCGCCGCTCCATCGCGGGCGTCGCACGATGGTCTGGCAGACGCGGATCACCAACGCACAGGGCAGGTTGCTCGCCCTCGTGACCCAGACCCAGATGGTGCTCGAGGCGCCCGCGCGCGGTTGACACCGGTGCTGACCGAAGGTTTTTGATTGCCCATTCCACCTGGAGGAGCATGCGCAGGATGATAACGCGTCGTGAGATGATGAAGACGATGGCCGGTTCGGCCGCGGTGGTATCGCAATTGTTCGCCGCGATGGCTCTGGCAGGAGCCGCCGAGGGCGCGGAGATGGGTGTAAGCAAGGCCCCGAATCCAACGGCATCGGATAAGGGCGTGACCGTGCATCCGGTGCTGCAACACGACCTGCTCGACGCGCCGGGCAAACAGATCAGCATGCTGGTCGTCGAGTTCGCGCCGGGCGCCGGCTCCTCGCCGCATCGCCATCCCGGCTCGACCGCCGTTTTCGTGCTGGAGGGTTCGGTGGTGAGCGAGGTCGATCCGGACAAGCCCGTCACTTACCATGCCGGACAGTCGTGGTACGAGCTCCCGATGCACACGCATCGCGTGGCCCGCAACGCGAGCAAGACCCGCAAGGCAAAAATCCTCGCAGTGCTTATCTCGGCGACGGGTCAGGACCTGGTTCTGCCGCCGGGCTAATAGCGGAAGGGCGCGGCGGTGAGGTCGCGTCCGATGGCTGGTCGAGCGCCGCGGCGCTTGCCGGGGCGTCGATGCGGTCAGGCGGAAAGACGCGCCGTCGCAGCCGCCGCTTTGTCCTTGCGCCGGTAGCTGCTGTAGGCATGGCGTCCGCCTCGCGGCGGCCTAGGTCAGTAGCCCGGATTTTTTCGCGCGAGGCCACCGAACAGGTCGAGCATCCGCTCGCGCCATGCTGCGATTGGGTCATCGGTCTCCAGCAATGCGAAGTCGCTTATCGTGCGCGCCCATTGAAAGCCGCCGAACACGATGTAGTCGGGATAGAGTGGTGCGGCGCCACCGAGGAACGCTTGCGACTTGAGCGTCGTCCGCAGCGGTTCGAGCGTCTGGCGGAAAGCGCCGACGCGCGCGTCGCGATTGGCGCACAACTGCTCGAGCGTCATGCCGAAGCGCTTGGCGCGCGATTGGCGGAAGTACTCCTGGTCGCGCGGATCGAGATGGCGCACGATATCGGCCGCGACGAGGGTCGAGGTGCCGCCGTTCTGCACCGTATCGGCCCAGCTATTGATGAAGCGCGCGGCCGCTCTGGCGGCGGCTCCGCCGAACAGCGAGGGCCGGTCGGGATAAGTATCCTCTAGGTAGTTGGCGATCGCCCAGGAATCCGCGATCACGCGATCGCCGTCCTCGATCACGGGGACCCGGTCCTGTCCCGAATGGGCGATCGCCGGTTTGTCGCTGAAGCGCCACGGGATCGTTTCGACGCTCAGTTGTTTGTGAGCCAGCGCCATCCGGATGCGCCAGCAGTAGGGGCTGAATCTGCGAGCGGGATCGGCGCCCGCCAGGTCGTACATCCTGATTGCCGTTGTCGTGGTCGCCATATCAGCCTCCGGACGCGGTCTGTCCGCCCTCCGCGAGCGAGGACGACGTCTTCAAGTGACGACGTCTTCAAGGAGACGGCGTTGCCGCGGGGAAACCCATCTTCTCGGCCGACTCGGGATAGAGCCACAAGGTCTGCCCCGATAGCGGGCCGTCGAGCACGCGAACTCTGGTCGTGCCCTTTTCGCTCGGGCCGGCTTCCGCGACCAGGGTGCCCGCGGGCACCATTGTCAGTTTGTGATGGTAAAAGAGCTGGCTCACTTCCATCGTGCCGAACGCGTCGAACGTGCGCAGCGCGGCCAACCCTGTGGCGTAGTCTTCTTTGCTGTCCGCCGCGATCATTTCCTTCTCGAGGCGCCATTGCCTGCCCGTGACTGGCGGCGCGTCCGCGGGCGCGGGTTTCGCGGTCGTCGAGTCCGAGGACTTGCACGAGACCATCGACAGGGCGACCGAGAGGAGCGCGGCGATACAAACAGAGAGAGTGGCGGGGGCGATTCTGTTCACGGGAACTTCCGAAGCTCCTCGTCAGATGATCTTGTTGAGCGGAAACTCGATGATCCCGACCGCGCCGGCTTCGAGAAGCTTGGGGAACAATTCGCGCACCGTGTGCTCGGCGATCACGGTTTCGACCGCTGCCCACTCCTTGCCCTTGAGATTGGGCGAGGGGTAGAGCGACGAGACGGTGGGCGCGGTTATCGAGGGCAGCAGCGCGATCACTTTTTCCAGGTTCTCACGCGCAACGTTCATCTTGATCCCGACCCGGTTCTCGGCGTCGAGCGCGCCGCGCAGAAGCATCCCGATTTGCCGAATCTTGGCCTGCTTCCACTCGACCGCCCACGCCTTGGGGTTGGCGACCAGCACCGGCGTCGAGGTCAAAAGCTGCTCGACGATCCGGAGCCCGTTGGCGCGGAGCGAGGAGCCGGTCTCGGTGACTTCGACCACCGCGTCAACCAAGCCCTCGGCGGCCTTGGCCTCGGTGGCGCCCCAGGAAAACTCAACTTCAACTTTAACTTTACGTTCAGCGAAGACTCGCCGCGTGAACTCGACCATCTCGGTCGCCACGCGCTTGCCCTCAAGATCTTCCAGCCGGCGGACCGGCGAGGAATCCGGCACCGCGAGCACCCATCGCGTCGGCACCAGCGAGACCTTGGAGTAGGTGAAGCTTTCGACTTCCATCAGTTCGACGGCGTTCTCGACGATCCAGTCACTGCCGGTGATACCCGCGTCGAGCGAGCCGTCGGCGATATAGCGCGGCATCTCCTGCGGGCGCAACAGGCGGCAACTGAGCGTCGGGTCGTCGACACTCGGCATGTAGGAGCGCGCGCCGACCGATACGCGCCATCCCGACTTGCGCATCAGCTCGATGGTCTGGGCTTCGAGGCTGCCCTTGGGCAATCCGAATTTGAGTACGTTGTCAGCGGACATAATCGCCAGTGTTGCTTCCGTGTCGTCGGGTTATCGAAACGTAAGATGCGTTGCGAGCGGTTCAGTGCGCGGGCTTGGTGGGCTTGACGGGCTCGGCGGGTTGGCCGGGCTGAGTTTGATGGCCATAGCCGGGGCCGTACTTGGCCGGATCGACGCGGCGCGTATCGACGGTGTGCCAGGCGCCGCCGCGCAAGACGCGGAAGAAGCACGACTCGAAACCCTCGTGGCAGGCGGCGCGGTCGCCGTGCTGCTCGACCGAGAGCAGGATGGTGTCGTGGTCGCAGTCGATGCGGATTTCGTGCACGGTCTGGTAGTTGCCCGACTCTTCGCCCTTGCGCCACAGGCGGTTGCGCGAGCGCGAGAAGTAGCAGGCGTGGCCAGTCTTGACGGTTTCCTCGAAGGCCTCGCGATTCATGTAGGCGACCATTAGGAGGCGTCCGCTCTGATAGTCCTGGGTGATGACCGGGACGACGCCGCCGGCCTTTTCGAAATCGATTTGCGAGGCGGCCTGGTTCGAGGCCGCCTCCTGCGATGCTGGCTGGGTTTCCATCTGCGCGCGCCGGCCTTAGGGCGCCGGCAAACTCCTTTTGGTGAACATGAAAGTATCGATTAAAGTTCGGGAGGTTTCAATGCCGCCGCGCCTGTGCCGTCGCGGCCGGGGCGGGCATCACGCGCTGGCGGTTCCAAAATCGGGCCGGGCATGTATAAAGTCGCCTCGGGGAGACTGGCAGATGGGCAATAGTCGAAAATGAAGCTGCCCCGGCCGCTAAGGGGCGCGCTGGCCGCGGTGCTGATGCTGCTGGTCGCGGCGACCGGCGCCTGCCGGCATAGCGCCGAAACGGAAGTGCGGCCGAAGCCCGCCTTCGTCCCCTTCAATTTTCAAATCGAGGTCGGCGCCGACCACTACAATATCGAGGGCTTTATCGCGCACTCGGGCGGCCCGGGACGCCTGCCTGCGCTGCTCGTGCTGACGGCCGGCGAGGGCAATGCGCGCCGCTGTATCGAGCAGAGCCCTGGACTGGTCGCGATGGGTATGCTGGAGGCCTGTATCAGCATCCCCGGCTACGGCAAGTCCTCGGGGCCGAGCCGCTTCGTCGGGCCACAGGCGGTCGAGGCGGCGCATCGCGCGGTCGACCTGATGGCGGCGCGGCCGGACGTCGATCCGGACCGTATCGCGGTATGGGGACTGTCGGACGGCGCGGTCGCGGCTGGCCTGCTGATGGATAGCGACCCGCGGCTGCGCGCGGTTATCCTGCAGTCGGGCTTTTACGACACGCTCAAGATGTGGCCCGAGGCGCCGCTGCGCGAGAAAGTCACGATCCTGCGCCAGGTATGGCCGAGCCATCGCGTGCTCGCCGAGCGCAGCGTGATCGCGCATCTGCCGCCCAAGCTCGATTGCAGCGTGCTGATCATGCACGGCGAGCACGACAAGAAGATGCCGGTGCAGCAGGCCAAGCGGCTGGCCGAGGAGCTGCAGACCCGCGGGGCCAAGGTCGAGACGCGCTTCTTCGACGACGGCCACGACCTCGGCGGCAAGGTCGAGGGGCCGCTCAAGGAATTCCTGCGCGAGAACCTGATCGCCGCGGCGCCGCGCACCCATGCGCCGTCGTGACGCCGTGCGCGGCAAACCTCAGCGCAGCGCCTTCACCGCCTCGACCACGGCGTCGGCGTGGCCGGCGACCTTGACCCTGGGGAAGACCTTGCGAATCACGCCCGCGCGATCGATGACGAAGGTGGTGCGCTCGATTCCCATGAACTCGCGTCCGTAGAGCGACTTCTTCTTGTAGACTCCGTAAAGCCGCGTGACGCGGTTGTCGGCGTCGCTCAGCAGCGGAAAGTTGAGCGTGTGCTTGTCGATGAACTTGCGATGGGAGTCCGGCGAGTCCGCGCTGATCCCGACGACCTGCGCGCCCGCCGCCTTGAGACGGGCCGTGGTGTCGCGGAAGTCGCACGCCTCGATGGTGCATCCGGGCGTCATGTCCTTGGGATAGAAGTAAAGTACGAGATTGCGGCGGCCGAGCAATTCCTTGAGCGAGACGGGTTTGCCGCCGCCGTCGGGAAGCTCGAAGGGCGGGGCCTTGCGGCCTTCCATCTCGTGCGCGGTTCCCTTGGCGACCGCCTTGAGGGTACCAGTGGTGCGGGTCTTCGTCATTTCGCTCCTCGACTGCCCCCACGATTCCATCATTTCCGGCTGGGGTAAAGCGCGCCGCGCCTCGGCGGAGATAAAAACTCCTGTGGCGCAACGGTTTCACCAAGATCGTAGTTGACGGCATGCCGGTCAGGCTCTATGCTTGCGGCGGGTCTTCCAACAAAACATCTGTCGTCTTCATGGCTGCATACACCGAGCTACACAAATCGTTCCTCGAGCAACTCGGCGACGATTACAATCTCGGACGCATCCTCGGCGCCGTCGGCGTCCCGCAAGGCTCGGTCAACAGCAACTACCTGATCGAGACCGCCAAGGGACGCTTTCTGCTGCGCGTCGACGAGGTCAAGACCGAGAGCGAGGTCAAGCGCGAGATCGACCTGCTGGCCTTTCTGCGCAAACATTCCTTCCCCTGTCCGCATCCGTTGCAGGACCGGATGGGCCGATACTGGCGCGAGTGCGAGGGCAAGTGCGCGTCGCTCTACCGCTACCATGAGGGGCGAATCGTGCCGCCCGAGCGCCTGCGCCCGACCCAGCTCGAAACCATCGGCCGCGCGCTCGGCGAGCTACACGTCATCGGCAAGGGTTACAAAAAGGGCATCGACAACCGCTTCAGTTTCGAGCGCATCGCCGACCTCTACCTGAGCGTGCGCGGCCGGCTGCCCAATTATTTTCGTAAGATAAGCCGCACGCTCGAAGACGAGGTCGACTACCTGACGCGCTACCTCGAAGGCAAGCTGCCCAAGGGCGTGATCCACGGCGACCTGTTCGCCGACAATGTGCTGTTCCGCGGCGAGAAGCTGACCGCGGTGCTCGACTTCGAGGCGGCCTGCCGCGGCAAATTCATCTTCGACCTTGCGACCGCGGTCAACGCGCTATGCTTCGTCGATAGCCAATATTCGCTCGACCGCTTCCGCTTCCTGCTGCACGGCTACGAGTCGGTGCGCACGCTGTCGCTGGCGGAATGGGACGCCTTTCCCAACGAGCTGCGCTACTCTTCGCTGCGCTTCACCGTCACGCGCCTGCACGACTTCTTTCTCCATCCGCTGGATAACAACCGCCGGGTCCACAAGGACTTCCGCGAGTTCTTCGACCGCCTGCGCATCCTGCGCCGCGAGCGCGAAGGCGGGATGGAGGCGCTGTTGATGGCGATGGCGACCGGGTACGATTACCGCAAGTACCAGAAGGTGAAGGCGAACGAGCGGCTGAAGGCCTAAGCGCGCTCGGGCGCCGTCCCCGCTTCGCGATGAATTCGTATCAGCCTCGCGCCGCCTCGCCGGCATCTACCGCTGCATCCGCAGGGAGCTATCCAGGAAACTACGAATGTCCGCGCTTCTAGAGCGCCTCGACGCGCACAAGCCGGCGCTCTGGCTGGAGGTCGCTCCGCCGCGCGGAATCGCCGTCGAGTCGATGCTTACGCGGCTCGCCGCGCTACGCGGCCGGGTCGACGCGATCAATCTCGCCGACAACGCGCTTGGGCGCGTGAAGCTCGCGCCGCTGGTGTTCGGCTCGATGATCAAGTCGCGGCTGGGAATGGCGGTCGTGATCAACTTTTCCTGCCGCGATCGTAACCGCTACGCGCTGAAGGCCGATCTGCTCGGCGCGGGCGCACTCGGTATCGAAGGGGTGGTGGCGCTGGCCGGCGACAAGCTCACCGACGATCCCAACGGCGTGCAGCCGGTCCGCGACCTCGACACTTTTAGCCTGCTGAGCACGATGAACGATCTGCGCCGCGGCGAGACGGGCGAGGGGCGCCGCCTGCTCAAGACGCTTCCGCAGTTCGCGATCGGTGCGGTCGCCAATCCCAATCGCAAGGCCGCCGAGCGCGAGTTCGAGTTGCTCGAGCGCAAGGCGGTCGCGGGCGCCGAGTTCGTGATAACGCAGCCGGTCTTCGACTCCGCCGTGGCGCGAACCTTCATCGCCCGTGCGCATCGCCACAAGCTGCGCGTCGTGCTCGGCATCCTGCCGGTCAAGCGCGAGTCGATGGCCAGTTACCTGAAGGATCGCATCCCCGACCTTGCCGGCGCCCACGAACACTTCGATCGTTACGCCGGAATGGGAGAGGACGAGGCGCGGCGGATGTCGATCGACTCGAGCATCGCGCTGATGCGCGCATTGGCGGACGAGGTCGCAGGCTTTAACATAATGAGCGGCGGCGGGCCCTCGCTCGCGATCGAGCTTGCGCTCGAGTTCAGCCGCTCGCTGGAGGATTCCGGTGCGCGATAGAAAAATGAGACTTCAGGCGGCCTCGCGCCCGCCGCGACGGGAAGATGAGACCGCGCCCGCGGAAGGTTCCAGCGGCGCCGCGGTCGAAGACGCGGTACGATTGATCCTGCGCCATATCGGCGAGGATCCGGAGCGCGAGGGGCTAAAACTCACGCCGACCCGGGTATTGCACGCGCTGGATTTCCTGACCCGCGGCTACAAAGAGGATCCCAAGATCGCGATCAACGGCGCGGTGTTCTCCGAAGAGGAGTACCAGGAGATCATCCTGTGCAAGGACCTCGACTTCTACTCCTTGTGCGAGCATCACCTGCTGCCCTTCTTCGGCAAGGCGCACCTGGCCTACCTGCCAAACCGGCGCATCATCGGGCTCTCCAAGCTCGCTCGGCTGGTCGAGATCTACGCCCGCCGCCTGCAGGTGCAGGAGCGGCTGACCACGCAGATCGCGCATACGCTGATGGAGGAGATAGAGCCGCTGGGCGTGGCCGTGGTGCTCGAGGCTGAGCACTTGTGCATGCGGATGCGCGGAGTCGAAAAGCAGAACTCCTACGTTACGACCTCGGCGATGCTGGGGGTGTTCCGCACTCACTTCGAGACCCGGCAGGAGTTCATGAACCTGCTGCGCAACGGCAAACAGTAGGCCGGTCGTCGATCGCATCGCCGCTCGCACGTCGCGGATGAGGCCGCCGCGCCATCGAAGCAGTGAATCAATGAATGAACCCGTTTCAGCCGAGGTGCTCGACCAGTTGGGCGCCTATGCGCTGCGTTACGTCAAACCCGGCCAGACCGTGGGGCTGGGAACCGGGCACGCCGCCTCGGCTTTCATCCGTGCGCTCGGCCAGCGAGGCATCCAGGTGCGCGGCGTTCCGACTTCGACGGCCAGCGCTGAACTTGCGCGTTCGCTCGGAATCGAGGTCGTCGCGCTCGACGGCAAGGCGCGCCTGGACGTCGATATCGACGGCGCCGACGAGGTCGACCCGCGGCTTAACCTGGTCAAGGGCTATGGCGGCGCGATGGTGCGCGAGAAGGTCGTCGCCTGCGCCTCGCGCAAGGTGGTAATCCTGGTTGGCGCGGAAAAGCGCGTGACCCGTCTCGGCCAGCGCCGCCGGCTGCCGGTCGAGGTCGTGCCGTTCGCAGTGCACTACGTGATGCGCCGCATGCGGGAGTTGGGACTCAAACCGGCGGTGCGAATCGGAGGCGACGGGCGCGAGTTCCTGAGCGACAACGGCAACCTGGTGGTGGACTGCGGCAGCCGCGTGTTCGAAGCTCCCGCCCGCCTCGAACGCGATTTGCTCGCGATTCCCGGCGTAGTCGGCACCGGACTTTTCGTCGGTATCGCTAGTGTCGTGCTGATTGCCAATGGCGACGGTTCGATCACCACACTCGAGCGCCGGCGCTAGCAGGCGGACGAGTCGCGGGCGAGT
This sequence comes from uncultured delta proteobacterium, assembly GCA_963810495.1. Lineage (GTDB taxonomy): Bacteria > Desulfobacterota > Binatia > Binatales > Binataceae > JAKAVN01. The sequence continues at coordinate 40,734 of CAWENP010000025.1, read as the reverse complement.
CGATGGATGACGCTTCCGCACGCTCGGCCAACTCGCGCGCCCGGCGCGATTTGACGCGCATCTACGCCGCCGCTGTCTCGGCGGTTGCGCCGGCGCATCTAATCGCACGCGCGCTTGGCGGCGAACTCGAGGGCGCGGAGAGAGTTCCGGCGCTGCTCGCCGATGCGTCGCGGATTTTTCTGCTCGCGGTCGGCAAGGCAGCGTTCGGGATGGCGACCGAACTTGCGGCGCGGCTGGGCCCGAAACTTCACGACGCACTCGCGATCGTTCCATCGTTACCAGAAGCCGGCGGATCCGGTCCGCAAGCAGTTGCCGATGCGTCGCGCGAGACGATCCGGATAGTCGCGGCGGCCCATCCGCTGCCCGACGCGTCATCGCAGCGCGCCGCCGAGGCCGCGCTCGAAATCGCCAGCCACGCCGGCCCCGGCGATGTGCTGCTGTTCGCGCTCAGCGGCGGCGCGTCCTCGCTGATGGCCGCTCCGGCTGCGCCGGTTACGCTGGCGGACAAGATTGCGATCAACGCCGCGCTGCTTGGTTCGGGCGCGTCGATTCGCGAACTCAACATCGTGCGCCGCCATCTTTCGACGATAAAGGGCGGGGGACTGTTGCGGGCCTGCGGCGGCGCTCGCGTGCTGAGCCTCATCCTCTCCGACGTGGCGCACAACGATCTCGCGGCGATCGGTTCGGGACCGACCGCCGCCGACCCGACGACTTTCGCCGACGCTATTGGCGTGCTCAAACGCCGCGGGCTGTGGGGCCGTGCGCCGGAAACGATTCGCGATCGGCTCGAGCGCGGCGCGGCCGGGGAGATCGCGGAGACGGTCAAGCCCGGCGACCCGCTGCTCGAGCGCGCCGACAATTTCGTGATCGGCGACAATCGTATCGCAATTGATGCCGCCGCCGGCGTCGCCGCAGCTGCCGGCTATACGGTCGACCGATGGCGCGAACTGTATGGCGAGGCCGACGACGTGGGGCGCGCGCTCGGCGCTCATCTTGCCGCGGTCGCCCGGATCGCGGGCGCGCGCGTGTGCGTGCTCGCGGGCGGTGAGCCGGTGGTCACGATACGCGGGCGGGGGCGGGGAGGGCGCGCGCAGCAGGCGGCGCTGGCGATGGCGCTCGAGTTGGAGCGGCTCGGGCGCGAGCGCCGCATCATGGCGCTGTTTGCCGGCACCGACGGAATCGACGGCCCGACCGACGCGGCCGGCGCGTTCGTCTCGCCGCGCACCGTGGAGCGCGCGCGCGAGGCGCGCCTCGATCCCGCCGCGGCGTTGGCGCGCAACGACGCCTATCCGCTCTTCGCCGCGCTCGGCGATCTTCTGGTGACAGGGCCGACGGGCACCAACGTCTCGGATATATTCATAGGATTGGTCAACTACTGATCCCGAGCCGTGCCGGTTCGGGGTCGCGCTCATTTCGAGATTGAAGAAGAGAGAAGAAGAGACAGGATGGCGAGGACGGCGGCAAAGGCGGGTATCAAGGCTGCGCATCACAGCAAGGTGGGCCACGGCAAAGTCGGCAAAGTAAACAACGACGGGCGGCGCGGCCCGCGCAGCAAGGCCGAGGGGACGCCGCGAGTGACGCTCATTCCGGGCGACGGGGTGGGGCCCGAGGTTATCGGCGCCGCGGTCAAGGTGATCGAGGCCGTTGGGGTTAAGATCGACTGGGATCAGCAACTGGCCGGCGCGATCGCGCTTCGACGATTCGGCTCGCCGGTGCCCGACCAGCTTATCGATTCGCTCAAGTCCACCAAGGTCGCGCTCAAGGGGCCGCTCGAGACGCGCGTGGGTGAGGGCTATCGCTCGATCAACGTCTACCTGCGCAAGCTCTTCGAGCTCTACGCCAACGTGCGCTCGGTGCGCACGCAGGCCGGAGTGCATACGCCTTTCAGCGGCGTCGACATTATCGTGATCCGCGAGAACACCGAGGACCTCTACGCCGGCATCGAGCATCAGGTCGCTCCAGGCGTGGTCGAAAGCGTCAAGATCATAACCGCGCGCGCCTCGACGCGAATCGCGCGCTTCGCTTTCGAGTACGCGCGCACCAACCATCGCCACCTGGTCACCGCGATTCACAAGGCCAACATCATGAAGCTCTCCGACGGACTGTTCCTCAAGTGCGCGCAGCGCGTGGCCCGCGACTATCGCGACATCGAGTACCAGGAGCAGATCGTCGACGCTGCCTGCATGCGGTTGGTGACCAATCCGCATGCCTTCGACGTGCTGCTTCTGGAAAACCTCTACGGCGATATCGTCTCCGACCTCTGCGCCGGACTGGTCGGCGGATTGGGTTTCGTGCCTGGTGCCAACTACGGCAAGCATGGCGCGATTTTCGAGACCGTCCACGGCACCGCACCCGACATCGCCGGCAAGGGTATCGCCAACCCGGTAGCGGCGATAAAGACCGGAGCGTTGTTACTCGACTATCTCGGCTACGGCAGCGCCGGCGATCGGATCCGCGCCGCGGTGAACGCCGTGCTGCGCGCGGGCCGGGTGGTGACGCCGGATATCGGCGGGAAGGCGACCACCGCGGATATGACCGCGGCGGTGGTCCGCGCGCTCAAATAGCAGTCCATCGCTCCTTCCGCGCCCTTTTCCACACGATCGCTCTTAGCTATGTATTTTCGTCATGAGTAAGCCGCCGGTATCCGACGAACTCGCCGAACGTGTTCCTCCCGGCCAGCACCTGGTCGACAAGTTTCCCGTGCTCAGTTACGGGCCGACACCGCGTTTCAACCCGAAGAAGTGGGACTTCCGAGTCTTGGGTATGGTCGAGGAGCAGTTGCGCTTCTCGTACGAGGAATTCCGCGCGTTGCCGACGAGCCGTCATCGCGCCGACTTTCATTGCGTTACCACCTGGTCGAAGCTGGACAACCTCTGGGAGGGCGTCAGAACGGCAGACCTGATGGCGCGCGTCCGGCTTAAGCCCGAGGCGTGCTACGTCATCGTGCACTCCGACGGTGGCTATACGACCAACTTGCCGCTCGAGGAATTCGTCGACGAGGACGTGATGCTGGCCTGGCGGCACGACGGCTGCGACCTCGAGCCCGACCACGGCTGGCCGCTGCGGCTGGTGGTGCCGAAACTCTACGGATGGAAGAGCGCGAAGTGGGTGCGCGCGATCGAATTCGCGTTTGAGGACCGGCGCGGCTTCTGGGAAGTGCGCGGCTATCATAACCACGCCGATCCATGGACGCAGGAGCGCTACTCGTTCCAGGAAGATCCCGAAGATTGAAGATTAGGGCAGAAGATTAGCGAACCGCTGACATCTCCTCTGCGCCGCGACGAGCAAATCGCGCGCCTGTCGCGCGAGAGCTTCGACCTCGCGGTCATCGGCGGCGGAATCAACGGCGCCGCGATCGCGCGCGACGCCGCGATGCGCGGGCTTGGCGTCGCGTTGATTGAGCGCGGCGACTTCGCCGGCGCGACCTCCTCGCGCTCTTCCAAGCTGATTCACGGCGGGCTGCGCTACCTTCCGCAGGGCGAACTCCGGCTGGTGCGCACGGCCCTCGCCGAGCGCGAGCGCTTGCGCCGGCTGACCGCGCCGCACCTGGTCAAGCCGCTGCGCTTTCTTTTCCCGCTCTATCACGGGCGCGGCCCGGGCCGGTTTGCGTTGGGCGCGGGACTGTGGCTCTACGACCTGTTCGCCCGCACGCCGCGCGCGGAGCGCCATCGCCGGGTCAACGCCGCGCGCGCGCTCGCAGCCGAGCCGATGCTCAATCCCGTGGCGCTGGCGGGGGGCGCCTTCTACTACGACGCCGGCGGCGATGACGCGCGGCTCACGATCGAAAACATGCTCGACGCGGCTTATCATCGCGCCGCGGTCGCCAACTACGTCGAACTCGAGCGCTTCTTGCACGCCGAGAGGCGGATCGCGGCGGCCGAGGTATGCGATCGCCTTGGCGGGACCCGCTTCGAGTTGCGCGCGCGGCTGTTCGTCAACGCCGCGGGACCGTGGATCGATGACGTCCGCAGGCTTGACGATCCCGCCGCCGCGCCCTCGGTCCGCCTGACCAAGGGCGTGCATCTTGTGATCGACTGCGAGCGGCTGCCGGTGCACGAGGCGCTAGTGCTGGGCGACGCGCACGGCCGAATCGTTTTCGTGATACCGCATGGCGAGGTGGTGCTGGTGGGTACCACCGACACTGACTTCGAGGGCGATCGCGAGCGCGTCGCCGCCGAGCCGGAAGACCTCGACTACCTGCTCGGTGTGGTTGAGCAAAGCCTTCAGGGAGCGGCGCTCACCCCCGCCGATGTCGCCGCGAGCTTTGCCGGCTTGCGTGCTCTGGCGGCGGCGGGCGATGGGCGCGCGCCGTCGTCGGTCTCGCGCGAGGAGGTTATCATCGAAAGCGGCACCGGGCTGATTTCGATCGCCGGCGGCAAGCTGACGACCCATCGCGAGATCGCCGAACGGATCGTCGATCGCGCGGCAAAGATTCTCGGGCGCGGAGCGGGACGTTCGCCGACGCGCGATACGCCGCTCCCGGGCGCGCGCCCGGTGGAAATCGAGGATCCTGGCGGCGCCGCAGCGGCGCTCGCCGCACTGCCGGCGGATTTGCGCGAGGCGATGGCCGCGCGTTACGGGACTCGCGCGATCGTGCCGGCGAGTCTCGTTCGCGAATCGCCCGAGTTGGCGCGGCCGCTCGCTTCCGGATGCCCGGTCGCGGCCGCCGAGGTAGTCTACGCGACGCGCTACGAGATGGCGTCGTCGGTCGCCGATTTCATCCGGCGGCGTATCGCGCTCTCATGGCGTCATCCACGATACGCCAGCCCGGCGGCCGAGGCGGCGGCGCGCCTGATGGCGGCCGAGTTTGGATGGGACCGCGCACGCGAGCAGTCCGAGTTAGAAGCGTGCAGTCCCGCGCCGCCAGCTCCGCCGGACGCCGACGCGGCACAATCGTAACCGCCGAAGCGGGGTCGCAATCACGATGACGCGTGAGTCGCATAAAAATCTCGTCGAGCGCACCGCGCGGATCGCGGCAGCGCTTGCCCGGCTCTATCCCGAGGCCCGCATCAGCCTCGATTTCACGAACCCGTGGCAATGCCTGGTCGCGACCATTCTCTCCGCGCAATGCACCGACAAGCGCGTGAACCAGGTGACGCCGCGCCTGTTCGCCGAGGTCCCCGATGTGCGCGCGATGGACGCCGCACCCGCGGCGCGAATCGAACGCCTGATCCTTGATACCGGCTTCTTTCGCCAGAAGACGCGCTCGCTGAAGGGCGCGGCGCGCGTAATCCTGGAGCGCTTCGGCGGCGAGGTGCCGTCGCGGATGGAAGACCTGGTGACGCTGCCCGGCGTCGGCCGCAAAACCGCCAACGTGCTGCTCGGCCACGTTTTCGGCGAAGCCGGCCTGGTCGTCGATACTCACGTGCGCCGGCTCGCGCATCGCCTGGGGCTGACGCGCGAGACGGATCCCGAGAAAATCGAGCGCGACTTACAAGGGCTGCTCAAACCTGCTGAATGGACGCCGTTCTCGATGCGTCTGATACTACATGGGCGAACGGTGTGCTACGCACGCAAGCCGCGATGCGACGTCTGTGCGTTGGCGGCGGATTGCCCGCGTATTGGAGTGGCGCCACGCGCCGGGGCGAAGAAATCGAGGTCCGGTGCACGTAAAAACCATGTTTGACCGCGCGCCGCGACATGTAATAATTGGCTCATACCGAAAAGCGTGATGGGCCGTGAGACTGCGTATCGACGAAATAACCGCCGAGGCCAGAGAGGTCTCTTTTCTCCAGTCCGAGGAGGACGTTAACCGGCGGCTCGCCCACGGCCCGGTGCACGAGTTCCGGGTCGGCGGCGCGATCGCGGTCGATTTGTCATACTACCGCGCCGGTATGGAGTTGTTTTTCGAGGGCCGGCTGAGCGCGCCGATGGTCGCGTCGTGCGCGCGCTGCGCGGAGGAGTTCAGCGCGCCCAACGCGCGTCCGTTTCGTTTTGTATTGGCGCCGCGCGCCGCGGCCGACGACGACGACGGGCGGCTGCGCACGGAGGACCTGGAATTTTCGCTCTATGACGGCGATCAAATCGATCTCGCTCCGCTGGTCGCCGAGCAACTCATCCTTGCGCTCCCCAGCCGCGCGCTTTGCCGCGAGGACTGCCAGGGACTGTGCCCGAGTTGCGGGACCAATCTCAACCTTCACCGGTGCGGTTGCGAACAGCAGGCACGCGACCCGCGCCTGGCGGTTTTGCGAGCGCTTAAACTCGAGCGCCCCTGAAGCCGCGCAAATTATTCCAGACGGAAAAAGAGTAACCATCTATGCAAGCACCCAAGCGTCGTACTTCCCGTTCCAAGCGCAACAAGCGCCGCGCCCATGACGCGTTGCGCGCGGTCAATCCTATCGCCTGCTCGCAGTGCGGCGAGCCCACGATGCCGCATCGCGTGTGCCATCACTGCGGCTCCTACCGCGGACGGCAACTCGCGGAGACCGCTGAGTAGGCGGCGCGGGAGCGGCGCGTGAGAATCGCGCTTGACGCGATGGGGGGTGACCTCGCCCCCAAGGCGACCGTCGAGGGCGCGGTGGCGGCCGCGCGCGACTTCGGCATCGAGGTCGTTCTGGTCGGCGATCTCGACCTGCTGACGCGCGAGCTTGCCGAGCACAAGGCCGGCGCGCTCAAGATCAGCGTCGAGCACGCACCCGAGAGCGTGGCCATGGACGACTCGCCGATGGAGTCGGTGCTCACCAAGCCGCACTCCTCGATTCACGTCGGGCTCGAGATGGTCAAGCGCGGCGACGCCAGTGCGTTCGTCAGCGCCGGCAACTCGGGCGCGGTGATGGCGGCCGCGATGATGATCCTTGGCACGTTACCCGGAGTCGACCGTCCCGCGATCGCCTCACTGGTGCCGGCCAGCGACGGCTTCGCCCTGCTCATCGACGCCGGCGCCAATACCGAGGTCAAGCCGCTCCATCTCGCGCAGTTCGCCGTGATGGGGAGTGTCTACTCCCATCGCGTGCGCGGCGTGCCCAATCCCCGCGTCGGCATCCTGGCCAATGGCGAGGAAGACTCGAAGGGCACCGACCTCACCCGCGGCGCGGCCGCGATGCTGGGCGGGATGCGCGAGTCGGTCGATTATATCGGCTACGTCGAGGGCCGTGACATCAACCGCGGCAAGGCCGACGTGGTGGTGACCGACGGCTTTACCGGCAACGTGGCGCTGAAAACGATGGAGGGCTTCGCCTCGTTCCTGCTCGGCAACCTGCGCGACGTCTTCGGCACCACGTTTGGCCGCATTGCGTACCTGCTGGTACGCAAGCGCCTGGGCGCGATTCGTGAGCGCCTCGACCCCTCCGAATATGGCGGCGCGCCGCTCTTGGGCCTTAGCGGAGTCACGATCATCGCGCACGGTTCGTCCAATCCACGCGCGATCCGCAACGCCATCCGCGCCGCCGCCAACGAGGCGCTGGTCGAGCGCGTCAACGCCGAGATCGTCGAGATGCTCGCGCGTCACGTCTCCTCGATGCCGGTCAAATCCGCGGGCAAGGGGTTTCGCGCGCTGTTGGACCGGATGCGCGAGCGGCTGCATCGCCATCCCCGCGAGGGCGGAGCGAACACGGAGCATCCGAACGCGTCCGCGCCTTCACACGCACCCGCGGCGGCAACCGCGCCCGCGGCCGTCGCGAAAGTCGTGGAAGCCGAGCATTTACCCCTCGAGGCGGTCGCCTCGGCCAATGGCGTCGCGGGTGTCGCGCCGCACGCAGACGGCGCGCATGATGAGCCGCACAAGACGGTCGAGGAGGCGGAGGTCGAAGCGCCGCCTCAACCCGAGATGGGGCCGCACAAGCCCGAGCCGTCTTGATATTCATCAGTTCGATACTCACGATCTCGCGAAATTCCGTTTTCGAGGGCACGTAGATGAAGGTTGCATTCCTGTTTCCCGGGCAAGGGGCGCAGCGGGTCGGGATGGGGGCCGAGTTGGCGCGCGAGTTTGCCGCCGCGCGCGAGGCCTTCGACGAGGCCGACGAGGCGTTGGGCTTCGCGCTCTCGAAGCTCTGCTTCGAAGGGCCGGAGGAGGAATTGCGCCTGACCGCCAACACGCAGCCCGCGACGCTGGCGACCTCGATCGCCGCGCTCCGCGCGTTTGAGGCCGAATACGGCGTGAAGGCCGAGCTCGCCGCCGGCCACAGCCTGGGCGAATACACCGCGCTGGTCGCGGCAGGAGCGCTGGAATATCCGGCGGCGCTGCGCGCGGTGCGCGAGCGCGGCCGTCTGATGCAGGAGGCCTGTCCGGCGGGCCAGGGTTCGATGGCGGCGCTGATCGGGCTCGATCTCGCGGCGGTGCGCGAAGTCTGCGAGCAGGTCTCGCGCGACGGCCAGGTTGCGGTGCCCGCGAATCTCAACGCGCCGGGCCAGATCGTGATCGCCGGGCATGCCGGGGCGGTCAAACGCGCGATCGAAATCGCCAAGGAGCGCGGCGCCGGGATGTCGGTCGAGTTGAAAGTCAGCGCGCCGTTCCATTCACCGCTGATGCAGCCGGCGCGAATCGGGATGGAGCCGGTGATCGCGGCGCTTAAAGTGAGCGCGTTCGGCTTTGGAGTGATCGCCAACGTAACCGCGGAAATAAATCGCGATCCCGAGCGCGTAAAGCCGCTGCTGCTGGAGCAAATCACCGCGCCCGTGCGTTGGGAAGAATCGATGGCGCGCCTTGGGGCCTCGGGCGCCACCAGCGCGTTCGAGTTCGGCGCGGGCCGCGTGCTTGCCGGTTTGATGCGGCGTATCAACAAGGGCTACAAGGTGCGGTCGGTGGAGGACCCGGCGTCGTTGAGGGCGTCAGGCCAGGCGCTCGCTGAGGAGGCGGCCAAGAATGCGTAGCGCGCAGCGCGCCACGCCACGTGCGCGTGAGGCAGGAAAGGCGGACGGTCGGGGCTCGTCATTGCTCGCGAAATCGGGCGTTGCGCATATTTCCGGCTGGCGTTTCTTAACTTGCCTAGTTGGAGCTAACTCCCTAAGCTGCGCTGTAACGTTTGCTGGCCCGGGGAATTTGCTGCCCAGGTGCGTGCGAGCACGATCCGGCGCAGGCGGGACCGAATCAACATAGTCGAACCAATGCAACGAGCGCGGCGCGCCACCCCGGGCGCAGGCCGGCAGGAGGAAATCAGAACACGATGGCTGGAGAAGTCGAAACCAAGGTTCGCGAGATCATCAGCGAGCAACTCGGTGTGTCCGCTGACGAAGTGACCCCGGAAGCGTCATTTATCGAGGACCTGGGTGCTGATTCACTCGATATAGTCGAGCTGGTGATGGCGCTGGAAGAGGAGTACGGGATGGAGATCTCGGACGAGGACGCCGAGAAAATCCGCACCGTCAAGGACGTGGTCAACTATATCGAAGCACACAAGGCCTGACCGTCCGCAACGCACTTCCACCCCCCAAAGCCTGCGAACTGCGCCTCGATACCGCCGGCGGATACTCGCCGGGCATCCGCGGGGCGCATCCGCCAACGGTTCACGAGCGCGTGCACTCGGGATGCGCCGACTGCGGCTGGCGCGCTAGACTTGCGTCATGAGGTGCCCGTTTTGCCGCCATCGCGGCAACCGCGTGGTCGACTCCAGGCTGAGCGGTGACGGCGTGACGATCCGCCGGCGCAGGATGTGCTCGTCGTGCAAGCGGCGCTTCACCACCTACGAGCGGGTCGAGGAGTCCGCGCCGATGGTGGTCAAGAAGGACAACCGGCGCGAGCCGTTCGATCGCGCCAAAATCGTCTCCGGGCTCAAGAAGGCTTGCGAGAAGCGCCCGGTCTCGATGGAAACGATCGAGCAGATCGCCGACCGCATCGAGGCCGCGGTTGCCGAGCAGGGCGGACGCGAGGTCCTAAGCTCGGTCATCGGCAGCGCGATCATGAACGAACTGCATCGCGTCGACCAGGTCGCCTACGTCCGCTTCGCCTCGGTCTATCGCTCCTTCAAGGACATCGACGAATTCATGCACGAGTTGGAAGACTTGATCCGGCTGCGCAAGGAAGCCGGCGCCGCGCCCGCCGCTCCCGCGCGCGACAAGAAGGGCGAGCCCGCCTCGCGCAAGGGCGAGCCCGCTTCGTAAGCCGCCGTGCCCGCCACTCCGGCCTCGTCCGCCGATCTGCGTTTCATGCGGAGGGCGCTCGCGCTCGCACGCCGGATGCTTGGGCGGACTTCGCCCAACCCGGCCGTGGGATGCGTGATCGTGCGCGGTGGCCGGATCGTCGGCCAGGGCGCGACCGCCGCAGGCGGCCGTCCGCATGCCGAGGCCGTGGCGCTCGCGCGTGCAGGCGCAAAAGCACGTGGTGCGACGGCCTACGTGTCGTTCGAGCCGTGCGCCCATCAGGGACGCACGGCGCCGTGCGCGCGAACGCTGATCGAAGCGGGAGTTCGGCGCGTCGCTATCGGATGTATCGATCCATATCCGCCGGTGCGCGGGCGCGGAGTCGCGATCCTGCGCGCGGCGGGAATCGAGGTAGTCGCCGGTGTGCTCGAAGACGAATGCCGCCGCCTAAACCAGGGCTTCATCAGCCGCGTGACGCGCGGGCGTCCGTTGGCGACGCTCAAGCTCGCGCTTTCGCTCGACGGACGAATCGCCGCTGCCTCGGGCGATTCGCAATGGATAAGTTCGCCGGCCTCGCGCGCGCTGGTCCATCGATGGCGCAACGAGGCCGACGCGGTGATGGTCGGCGCGGGGACGGTGTTGGCGGATAATCCGCGTCTGACCTGCCGAATCGCGGGCGGCCGCGACCCGGTGCGAGTCGTAATCGACGGGCGTTTGCGATGCTCGCCGCGCGCGCGCGTTTTCGTCGAGCGCTCGACGGCGCCGGCCCTGCTGGTGACGACCGCTGCGAACGTGGCGCGGGCGCGGCGGCGCTACGACGGCGCGCGCGTGGAGGTAATCGGATGCCCGGCGCGCGGCGGTGAGCGAGGTGATCAGATAGACTTGCGCGCCCTGATGCGCGAGCTCGCGCGGCGCGGATGGTGCAACGTGCTGATCGAAGGCGGTGCGCATCTGGCTGGCTCGGCGCTCGATGCCGGTATCGTCGACCGGGTGGCGTTTTTCGTCGCGCCTATTGTGATCGGCGCCGGAACCCCCGCGGTCGAAGGACTGGGTTTCGCGCGCGTGCGCGACGCGATTGCGCTCGGCGCACTCAGCGTGCGGCGGCTCGGGGGCGACCTGCTGATGGAGGCCGACATCGCAAGCCGGCGCCGCGCTTCGTCGCGGCGGGCTTGAGTGGCGCGTGCTGGTCAGCCTACGGAGGCGGTGGTAATATTCGGGTGCTGAATTGTAGATGGTCAAGTCGTCCAAATCGCTGGAGGAAATCTTCAGCCGCATCCGCGCCGCCCAGATGATCCTGATGGTGATGGAGGAGGGCGAGGAGGCGGAGGGCGATCTCGTGATGGCCGGCGAGAAGGTGACGCCGGAGCACGTCAACTTCATGGCGCGTCATGCGCGCGGCGTAGTCTCGGTCGCGTTGCCCGAGCGGCGGATGCGCGAGATGGGAATTTCGCTGGTCGCCTCGTCCAAGAGCGAGCTTGCGGATGAGCAGTCGGGCTCGCTGGTCGAGGCGCGCGAGGGCGTGACCACCGGAATTTCCGCGCACGACCGCGCGCGCACTATCCAGGTGCTCGCGTCCGACAAGAGCGGCCCGCAGGATATCGTGATGCCCGGCCACGTACTCCCGCTGATGGCGCTGAGCGGTGGCGTCATGATGCGCCTGGGACGCGCCGAAGGAGCGGTCGACCTGATGCGGGCGGCCGGGATGCGGCCGTGCGGCGCGCTCTGCACGGTGCTGCGCGAGGACGGCGATGCCGCGCGTCTGGGCGAGTTGCGCGAGTTCGCCGTGACCCACGATATTCCGATTCTGTTCGTCAAGGACCTGGTCTCGTATCGCCTGACCAACGAACTGCTGGTGCAGCGCGTCGCCGACGTCGATTTTCCGATCGATTCCGGCGAGCTCAAGGCGGTGGTCTTCCGCAGCACGGTTGACGGCCGCGAGCATCTGGCGCTGGTCAAGGGCAACGTGGGCGGCGGGCGGCCGGCGCTGGTGCGGCTCCATTCGCAATGCCTGACCGGCGACGTGTTCGGCTCGCAGCGCTGCGATTGCGGCGAGCAGCTGGCCGAATCGATCGAGCGAATCCTGGCCGCCGAGGCCGGCGTGATCATCTACCTGCACCAGGAAGGGCGCGGAATCGGACTGGCCAACAAAATCAAGGCCTACGCGCTGCAGGACCAGGGCCTCGATACGGTCGAAGCCAATTTGCAGCTCGGCTTCAAGGAGGATCTGCGCGACTACGGAATCGGCGCCCAGATCCTGCGCGACCTCGGGGTCGGCGAGGCCCGGCTGCTGACCAACAATCCGCACAAGATCGAGAGCCTGCAAAGCTACGGCGTGCGCGTCAGCCGCGTGTCGCTCGAAGTCACGCCGCACCTGGGCAATATCGAATACTTGCGCACCAAGAAGGAGAAGCTTGGCCATCTCTTCTCCAAACTCAAGGTCATCACGTAGGTTGCGCCGCGGCCTCCTTAGGCGGAGCCGGCGCGACAGGCGCGAGTATCAGAGGGCCGGCGGTTTTTGGCCATGGGACTCAGACATCTGGGGCGCGAGCTCGCGCTCAAGGCCCTGTACCAGATAGATATTCGCGGTGGCACTTCGCGCGAGGAGCTTGCGCTCCTGTTCGAGAGCTTCCATGCGGACGACCGCGCGCGCAAGTTCGCGGTCGAATTGGTCGAGGGGGTGGAGCGCGAGCGCGCGGCGCTCGACAAGCACGTGGCCGGCGCGCTGGAGCATTGGACGATCGGACGGCTCTCGCGGGTGGACCACAATATTCTGCGGATCGGCCTGTACGAGCTACTATGGATGAACGAGATTCCGGCGCGCGTCACGATGGACGAAGCGATCGAGTTGGCCAAAGCCTACGGCGACCAGGACTCGGGACGTTTCGTCAATGGCGTGCTGGACGAGCTCGCGGGGCGGCTGGGACTTAAGCAAAAGGGTGAGGAGCGTGGCGAGCGAGGCTTTGACAAGGCGCACTAGGGTTTGGTTGGCGGCGATGCTGAGCGCGCTGCTGATGCTGGCGGGCTGCGGCTACCATTTTGCATCCGCTGGCAATCCGGCGGGACAACCGTTGGGGGCGTGAGGGATTAGCGGATGGCGGTTGAGACGGCGCTTTCCATCCTCCGTGCGGGCGAGCGCGCGACGCTGGCGCCGGCGATCGTAATCAGCGGACCTCACGCTTTTCTACGCGAGTATGTCTTCGACACCGTGCGGCGCCGGATGCTGCGGCAGGGGATGAAGTATCGCGGCTTCCAGGTGGGCGGCGCCGAGGGTTTCGACGCCGTGCTCGCAGAGTTGCGCGAAGCCGACCTGTTCGCGCCGATGCGGGTCGTAGGATGCCGCGTGCTGCGCTCACATCGCGGCGGCGATCAGGACGGCGGCGACGATGGCGCCGCGTCCGCCACCTCGCGCTCCGGCGCGGGCGGCGGTGAAGCGGCGCTCGCCGAGGCGCTCGAGACGATGCGCGGTCCGGGGGCGCTGATCGTCGTGTACGAGCGCGATACCGCGCCGGCCAAAATCCGCCGCGCGGCGGAGCAGAGCGGACTTGCGATAAACTGCCCGCGCCCGTACGACAACCAGCTCACGCAATTCGCCGAGGCCTTCGCCCGCGTCCAGGACTTGCGGCTCGGACGCGGAGTCGCCGAACTGCTGATCTCGCGCCACGCCGGCGATCTCGCCGCGATCGCCAACACGCTTGCCAAGGCCGCGATCCATCGCGAACCCGGGGCCACGCTCAGCCCCGCCGACCTCGGCGATCCGGCGGCCGCCAAAATACCTGACCTGTTCGAGTTGGCCGAGGCGCTTTCGAACGGGCGCGCGGCGGCGGCGCTCGCTACGTTAGGACGCGCGCTCGCCGCGGGACGCGATCCGTTCGAATTGCTGGCGGTCGAGATCGCCCCGGTGATGCGGCGGATGATGCTGGCGGCCTCGATGGCCGCGCACAAGCAGAGTGCGCCGCAAATTGCCGCGGCGCTCGGGATGTCGCCGTCAAGCCCGCTCGCGACGCGCGCGATCGAGGGCGCGCGCCGCTTCGGGATGCCGCGGCTGACCGAGGCCTATCGGCTGGTCGCGCAGCTCGACGCCGACTTCAAGAACGGACGGATCAAGGAGCGCGAAGAGGCGCTGGCCGGGATGCTGCTCGAGCTGATGGCGCCGCGGGTCTAAGCGATCAGGATTTGGCGGCGGCGGCGCCATGCTTGCGATGCAACGCGCGCGAGAGTCGCGCGACCTTGCGCGCCGCCGTGTTGCGATGGAGCGTGCCTTTGCCGGCGGCTTTGTAGAGCACGCGAGTCGCCTGGCGCAGTTCCTGCGCGGCGCCCTCGGCATCGGTGCCCTGGATCGCCTGGGCGGCCTGTTTGACCGCGCTGTGCACGCGGGTTTTTATCGCACGATTGCGGTCGCGCCGCTTGAGGCTCTGGCGATGGCGCTTCTCTGCTGACGGATGAACTGGAATATGCGGCATAACCAGTCTTAGCTAACAGTGCCAGCGCCCCGGGTCAATATGCTGCGTGTTCCTGAGGTTTCGCGGCCTCGCCCACATCCTGGATATGAAACTCCTGGACATGAAACCGCTATGTGTTCGAGAAAAGGGATCTGAAGACCAGCAGTCGAGCGCTTCTGACTCCCTCCACCTATTGTCTTGGGGGAGGGATGGGGCGGGGGTCGAGCGAGGAAGCGCCGGATGCTTTTTTTGCGGCGCTTCCTCGTTCTGATTTTTTTCCGTGATCTCTCCGTTTCTTTCGCGCGACTAGGTCACGCTCTCGTCGTCATCCAGGCGCCGCTTAACTTCCTGCCAGAGGGTTTCGATTTCCTGCGGATCGAGCCTCGCGAGTTCGAGTTTGCGCGCGGCGGCGACTCGCTCGACCTTCTTGAAACGCGCGATGAACTTGTCGCAGGCGCGTCTAAGCGTGGTCTCCGCGTCATGGCCCACGAAACGCGGCGCGTTGGCCAGCGCGAGCATCGCGTCACCCATCTCCTCGGCCGCATGGTCGCGATCTCCGCGCGCCAGCGCCGCCCGCGCCTCGCCGATCTCTTCGCCGACCTTGTCGAGCACCGCGGACGCCTCCGCCCAGTCCATCCCGGCGCTCCGCGCCCGCTCGCCGAGCTTCTGCGCCCGCGTCAGCGCCGGCAACGCGCGCGCGACGCCGTCGAGCGCCGAGGTCGCACCGGCCGCCGCGCGCTCCTGTTGCTTGAGCTTGTCCCAGTTCTGGACGACTTCGGCCGAGCTTTCCGCCGCGACCCCGGCGTAGACGTGAGGATGGCGCCGCACGAGTTTCTCGCGCGCCCGCCGCAGCATCGCCGCGACGTTAAGGCTGCGTCGCTCTTCAGCAATATTCGCCGCGAACAGCACCTGCACCAGCAGGTCGCCGAGTTCGTCGTCGATCTCGCGGTCGCCGCCGTGCTCGATCGCGTCGGCGGCTTCGTAGGCTTCCTCAATCAGATGGCGCGAAGCGGTCGCGAGCGTCTGCTCGCGGTCCCACGGACATCGCTGCCGCAGTTCGCGAACCACTTCGAGCAGGGCGAGAAATTCGTCGGCCGCGCCGCGTCTCGCTGCATCATCCATGACTGGAACTTGAGCGGTCTAGGGCGTGATCACCGGCTGGATGACCTTTTCCATCAGAAACGCCGACAGATCCTGGATCGCATCGACCGTGATCTCGTGGGCGCAGTCGTATTCGCGATAAGTCAGCGGCAGCTTGAAATTGCGCAGGCGTTCGATCGACTGGCGCGCCTTGGTTATCTCGATCATGTCGTCGGCGCGCCCATGCTGGACCAGCGTCGGCAGTTGCGCGAGCGCGTCGCGATTGCCTGCGTACTCGGCAAGCTCCTCGGGAAACCACGTCGAGAGTGCGACCAGCGCGGCGAAGCGCTCGGGATGACGAATCGCGAGGTTGTAGGCCATCACGCCGCCCTGGCTGAAGCCCATCACGATTACCTTGCGCCGGTCGACGGGATAGCGCTCGAGCGCGGCGTCCACGAAACGCATCAGACGCTCGGCCGCGACGTCCCATCGCTTCCATGTCCGGCGGCGCGCCGACCCGCAATTGATACCATCCGTAGCCGTTGACCGCGCCGATCTCGACTTCGACCGGGCCTTGCGGACACAGCATCAGGCATCGCCCGCGCGCGATGTAAGGCGCAAGCCCGATCAGGTCGAGCGCGTTGGAACCCCATCCGTGCATCGCGAGAATGGTCGGATGCGGCCCGTCGCCCGCCGGCTCGAAAGCGGCGTGAACCAGGTCCATGCGCAAAGCCTCCTCGATTCGAGTTTGGCCATCATAGACCCGGCTGCCGACGCCCGCCAGTTGCGCGCCGTGAAGCTGTCGGCTTAGCTGTGCCTTGCCGCGGCTATCTCGCCGCGAGTCGGGACTATGACGCGGGGTGTGGAAGATAGAGTGGCGAGGCGCGAATGTGTCCCGCGCGAAAGCACTGAGGTCGCGGAGACGAGCGGCTCGCCCGCGCGCCGCGTCGCGCCGATCGGGGTTGTCGCATCGCTGATGCTACCGGCGCTCGCTGGCGTATGCTCGGCGGCGGACGTGGTGGCTCCGGCGGCGGCGCAGACCGGCAAGCTGCCCGGGATGATTTCCGGCCTGCTGCTGCTCGCGCTGCTTTGCTACTCGATCTACGTCTTCGCCGCTCCCCTGCTGAAGAGATCGCGACCGCTCGATAGTGTGGGCGCTCGCGATTCTGTGCGGAGTCGCGATCGTCAAGCTCGCGCTGCTGCCGTGGTTCGACGGCTACAAAAACGACATCTCCAGCTACGAATCGTGGGCGCTCCAGATGGCTTCCCAAGGGCCCGCCGGCATCTATCGCTCCGGCTACTTCCTCGACTATCCGCCCGGCTACCTCTACGCGCTGTGGCTCGCGGGAATTATTGCGAACGCGACCGGCGCGGGCGGCGTGATGCTCCGGATGACCGTCGAGGCGCCGGCGCTGGTGGCCGACTTCGTGCTCGCCCTCCTGATGTTTATTTTCGTGCGGCGCACCGCGCCCGCGCGGCGCATGGCGGCCTACGTCGCGATGCTGCTGGTGGCGCTAAATCCGGCGCTTGGCTTCGACACGATCATATGGGGCCAGAGCGATTCGGCGCTGACGGTCGTGATCATGCTGAGCGCGGCGCTGGCGCTCGACGGCGAGTTCGAGCTTGCGTGGGCGCTCGCGGCGCTGAGCGTGCTGGTGAAGCCGCAGGCGCTGATGTACGTGCCGGTGCTTGGATTGTGGACGCTGCTCAAGCTGCCGTACTCGCAATGGTGGCGTTCGGCGCTGGCCGCCGTGGCGGTGGCCGTGGTGGGAGTGCTTCCGTTTCAGTTCGGCCATCCATGGTACTGGATTCTGGAACTGTACCACTCGACCGCGGCGTATTATCACGAGACCTCGGTCAACGCGTTCAACCTGATGGCGCTGATTGGCGGCCTGCGCAAGCCGGACACCGACACCTTCGCAGACTTATCGTACTTCAGTCTCGGGATGGGGCTGCTCGTGCCGCTGTACGCGTTTGTCGGATGGCGGCTTTGGAATGAGCGCTCGCCGCGCGGGATGATGTTCGCGATTTTCGCCGCGGTGTTCGGCTTTTTCATGCTCGCGCCGCGGATGCACGAGCGCTATCTGTACGCGGGGCTGGTCTTCGCGGCGCCGCTGGCGGTGGAGGGCGCAGAGATGGCGACCGTGTTCGCGATCCTCACCGCCACCTGCCTGTTCAACCTCGCCTACGTGCTGCACGTGCTCGGTACCACCGTGTTTCTCGATTCGCGCGACGGGCTCGCGATGTTCGCGTCGGCGATAAACGTGGTGGCGTTCGCGCTCGCGATGGACTACGGCCTCGGCCTGGCCGAAGGCGCGGGCCCGCTCTGGCGAAGGCTCGCGTCGTTCGGTAACCGGCTGGAAGGCGGCTCCGCGGACTCTCGCTCGCGCGCCGCCGCCTCGATCGAGCGCGCACCCGAGCCGCTCGTCGCGATTCCATGGTTGCGCGCCGACACGATCGTGCTGGCGGCGCTGGTCGCCGCCGCCGCCGCGACCCGGCTTTGGCATCTTGGCCATCCGGCGGAGATCGTCTTCGACGAAGTTCACTTCGTGGCGCAGGCGCGCCACTACATCCGCGCCGAGCCGTTCCTCGACCCGCATCCACCGCTCGCCAAGCTGGTGATCGCGGCGGGAATCCTGCTCTTCGGCGACCATCCGTGGAGCTGGCGGATCGGCAACGCGCTCCTTGGCATCCTGCTGGTCGCGCTGACCTACATGGTGGGGCGGCGGATGTTCGCCTCGCGACTGGCAGGCGCGCTCGCGGCCTCGTTCGTCATCTGCGACGGGATGTTCCTGGTGGATTCGCGTGTCGCAGTGATCGATATCGTCTACCTGACGCTCGCCGCGTGGTCGTACCTGCTGCTGTTTCGCTTCGCCGAGTCGAGTGATCATCGCGATCGCCGCCGCACCTTGGCCGCTATGGGCATCACGCTGGGCCTTTGCCTCGGCTCGAAACTGCTTATCCCGGCGGTGACCTTTCTTTTGTGCACGGGCTTCATGGTCTACTTCATCATGCGCGCGGAGCGCGCCGCGCCGCTGGCAGCGCGTATCCGGCACGCGGCCGGTGCGCTGGTGATGGTGGGATCGCTGAGTGCCGTGTTTTACCTCGCGGTGTTCCTGCCGCATTTCTTCCTTGGATGGTGGGCCGGAATCGCGGACTTGTTCCATTACTACAGCGACGTGATGTGGTACGAAGGCAGCGTCAAGGCCGCGACCCATCCATACTCTTCGCAATGGTGGACCTGGCCGCTGATGCTGCGGCCGATCGCGTACTGGCAGAACTTTCCGCCGCAGGGCAAGGTTGCGACGATCTGGGGCGGCGGAAATCCCCTTCTGTGGTGGAGCGCGCTCACCGCGATCACGATCACCGCCGTGCGCGCGCTGGAGCGCCCAAACGCGGCGCGCACATTCCTGGTCGTGGGCTATCTCGGCTACCTAGTGATCTGGATGCCGGTCGGGCGCACGCTGTTCCTGTATCACTACATGCCGTCGGTCTACCTGGGATACCTGGCGCTGGGGGCGATCGTCGCCGACGCGTGGCGGGGCGAGGCCGAGCTGTGGGAATGCGCCGCGCTGCTCGTAACGATAATTCCGGCCTGCATGCTGGGACTCGGGTTTTGGGCGGGACTGTTCCCCGGCGCGGCACTGACGCTGCTGGCGATATACCTGATCGCCGCCGAGATCGTTCCAGAGATAGTTCCCGACCTTGAGCCGCAGCGATGGGCGCCGCGGCTGGTTGCGGTCGTGTTCGTCGCCGCGGCGGCGATCCTGTTCGTCTACTACTTTCCGGTCTGGACCGGGATTTTGATCGATCGCGCGGGGTATTACCAGCGGATGTGGTTGCAGGGGCCGGGGCTGCGCAACTGGATATAAGTATATGCGCGTGAAGGCCGCATTACTCAGTATAGCGATCGAATTCGCAATCGTTATCGCCGCGAGTGCCTCTCGCGACCACCCTATGTCGCGGCGACGCGAGCGCGCCGCCTTCAAGCAGTGCCCAAGCGACTAATGCGTCGCCGCACCGCGAGCGCCGGCGCGATGGACGTTCCGGCCGGGCCTAATCTGCTTTCCAACGGCGACTTCGCAACCGGCTCCGGCAAAGTCGCCCGACAACTGGCGCACCGGCGGATGGAACGAGTCGCCGGCGTACACCAGCTACGACTGGTTACACGCGGCGGGCAGCGAGCCCGAACTGGTCGTCACCAATCTTCAGCCGAACGACGCGCGATGGCTCCAGAGCCTTAGCCTTGGCCCGGGATGGTATTACGTCGGCGCCGAGGCGCGCACCGAAGGGGTTCCGCCCAACGCTTCCGGTGCGAGCGTGAGCCTCGACGAGGACAGTGTCAATTCAGCGGATCTCCACGGCTCCGCCGACTGGCAGAGGCTCAGTCTCTATCTCAAAGTCGGCGCGCACGGCGCCGACATCGACGTCGCGCTCAGGCTCGGCGGCTTCGGCAGTCTCAACACGGGCCGCGCGTTCTTCCGCAACGCGCGCGTGGTGAAACTCGACGCGTTGCCGGCGAACGCGGCGCCCATATTCGACCTCAGCGCGGTGAGGCGGAGTTCGGTGGCGCCGCCGGTGGGCAAGCCGTGGACGCTGGTGGCGGCTTTCATCCTGCTGGCGGGCACGGCGGTAGCGGGATGGATGATCTATGGTGCCGACGATCCTGCGCCGGCGCCGGTTAAGACTCAACCGGCGCTATCGCTGCCGCGGAGCGAGCGCCGCCGCCGCAAGCCGCGGCGGCGGCGCTGAGTGTGCGTCAGCCCACTCCGGGCGGCAGAATCTCCTTCTCGCCGAGCACTTCCTGCCGATAGAGGTCGGTGATCGACGCCCAGCGCAGGATGCAGATCTCTTCGGCGACCTTGAGCGCGCGCGCCTCGAGCTCCGGCGTGTCCAGGTATTTGGCGCAGAGCTGGCTCTGCCGACGGCTGTGCTCGACATCGGCCGCATCATGTTCGGTAAAGAACTCGATCTCACTCGCGGTTCGCTTGAAGCCGTAATGTTTCTCGAAGGCGGGCAGCAGTACCTCGCCGATGAGCCCTGGCATCTGGCCTTCCTGCGTGGTCTGCATCGCCAGGACGACGCCGATCGGCTCGACCGCGGCAGTGTTGTAGTAATAGAGGGAGCGCGCCCACCAGGCAGGGGTCATTTTCGTGTTCCGGACTTCAGCGTCGCTCAGGCCCGCGGCCCGACAGAAGCGGAACATCAGCTCGTTGTGATCGTGAGGCTGGTGCCCCTCCTGCGGGATCGCCTTGAACCCCTCTTCCTCGGCGAGGTTCTCCGCCATCATCTTTCGCACGTCCTCGAACTTATAGGCACGGGCGTAGAACAGCCCGAAGCTCGGCAAGGCGTACGACACGAAATGGTAGTGCAGCGCCTGATAGCGGCCCAGCGCTCTCAACGGCAGCCGGCCCTCGCTGAACTCGTGGAAGAATGGGTGCCGTTTGGTGTGCCAGCGATCGCGGATCGCGTTCACGCGCTCGACGATCGACGCCGAAGACACGTCGTTGGACGGAACATCTGACTTCGATGCCATCGCGGCCTCCGAACAACGCTTATACGTTGGCTTTTACGCTCGGCCCACGCGATGAGCAAGGCATGCGGGCGAGGGCCGCGCTGACGGCCTCAGGCGCTTGCTGCGATCAGCAGTTCGGCAACCTCGTCCGGCAGGTCGACCATCACGTCATGGCCGCAAGGCACGCTGACGATGTGCCAGGCATTGCCATCGTTCTTCAATCGCTCTGCGATCGACGTGAACGGAAGTCCCGCTCCCGCGCCGTAGCCGGTGGCAAGGACATAGGTGCGCCTGGGCACTCGCCCGATTCCGCCTGCAAGCTGAAGTTTCTGCTCGAAGCAGGCGATCGGATGCTTCACGCACATTCGGTCCACCCACGCGGCATCCTTCGCGTTTACGTTGAAAAACTCGGCTGACAAAGGTGTCACCAAATAGCCCTCGCCATTGTGCCGCGCGTCGTCGCGCATGGCCTCCTGCATCTCGGCCGGTACCATGTCGAGAAGCGAATGGCCGTTGAGCGGCACAAAGGCGTCGAGGTAAACGAGCAAACGGATCTTCTCCGAAATTTTTTCCGTCACGCCCGTAATTACCATTCCGCCATAGGAATGGCCGCAGAGCACGAAGTCCGAAAGTTCCTCGCAGCGGATCACGCCAAGGACGTCCTGCACGTGCGTGTCGAGGTTGATCGTGCGGTTCATCAGATGCGCGCGCTCACCGAGGCCGGTCAGAGTAGGCGTATAGACCTCATGTCCGGCTTGTCGAAGCCGCTGCGCAACCTGCCTGTAGCACCAGCCGCCGTGCCAGGCTCCATGCACCAGAACAAACGTCGCCATCGTGATCCTCCCTGGCGCGCCGGCCGTCAGCCCTCCTGTGGCAGCAACGCGGCGCGCGTAACCTCGCGCCGTTCGCTCTTGTCCAGCGCCTCGGCCGCCTTGGAGAGCGGAAAGGTCGCGTCGCACAATTCGCGATACGGATAGCGGTCGATATGCATCGCGAGGAAGTCGAGCGACTTCTTTAGATAGTTCGGCGGATACATCACCACGCCGATTATCTCGAGTGACTTGAACGTCACTCGCCACGGCGCGATCGGCGCGGTCAGCGCGGGCGAGATGTTGCCGATCTCGATCACTCTGCCGCCGATCGAGGCGAGTTCGAGCGCGTCGATGAAGGCCTCGGGGACGCCGGCGACTTCGATCACGACGTCGGGCGCGCCGCCGATAAGTTCGCGAATCCGCTTCTGGCGCGCGTCGGCCGCCGCGTACTTGCGCAGATCGATCGTCGCGTCGGCGCCGAACTTTACCGCTTCGTCGAGCCGATGCTCGACCGCGTCGATCGCGATTACATACGCGCCGCGCGCCTTCGCGATCGCCATCGCATGCAGCCCCAATCCGCCCGCGCCCAGCACCACCAGGCTCTCGCCGTAACGCACGCGGGCCTTGTCGAGGCCCCAGTAGACCTGCGACATCGCGCAGTTGGCTGACGCCGCGACCAGGTCGGGAACGTTGTCGGGGATGCGGTAGAAGTTCTGGTTGGCGCGCACGATGTAGTGCGTGGCGAAGGTCGAGGTGAAATGCGGCGCTTCGCGCGGATGGCGGACGCCGAACCCCTTGTTGGTGCACGCGGCCTGGTTGCCGGCGACGCAATTCGAGCATCGGTTGCACACCGAGTAATACACCGGCGCGATCCGGTCGCCGGCCTTGACCGGCACGCCCGCCCAATCGGTCTTCACGCCGTCGCCGAGCGCGTGGATACGCCCGGCCATCTCATGACCCGGCGCGATGCCGTGCCGTCCGCCGAACTCGCCCCGCCACATATGGACTTCGGAGCCGCAGACGTTGCTCTGGGTGACCTCGGTGACAAGCCCGCCGGCGGGGGCGGTTGCCGGAACGTCGAATTCGTGGAATTCGATCTTGTGCTCGCCGGGAATGAAGGCGACTTTTCCTTTCATCTCGATAGCTCCTCGATGGCGTTGGTCTGCGCGACTGCTACGTTGCGCCGGTCCGCGTGATTTCGATGTTGGGTTTCGCCCGCCCAGCACGCAATGTCAAGGGCGAAGAGGCGGAGGGGCTTTGCCGGGGGTCGCGCGGAGAGCTTTGCTTCATATCACTTGCTTGTCGGCTTGA
Source organism: uncultured delta proteobacterium (assembly GCA_963810495.1). GTDB lineage: Bacteria > Desulfobacterota > Binatia > Binatales > Binataceae > JAKAVN01. Next base: position 17,563 of record CAWENP010000025.1, on the reverse strand, counting down.
CGAACGTGGGACGATGCATCGCAGCGGCCTCTTCGGTCACCTGCTTGAGCAGGCGCGCCTCGGCCTTGCCCCGCGAGACGCATTGCTCGTTGCGCGGCGTATGGAGCGGAATGTAGAGCGGCGCGCTGAAAGTCGCCTGCACGCTGACGACGCTCGCCTCGTGGCCCTTAGGCTTGACCTTGAAATAGTAGACCGCGGTCGCGGCGCGGTCGGGCACGGCGGCGTACTTGCCGCTGACTCCATTGAGCTTGCCGCAGTCGGCGTCATCGAGCGTGAACTGATTGGTCTCGGTCTCGACGATGCCCTGGTTGGGGTCGTCGGCATTGACCCGCAGCTTGTTCTCCCTGATGACGTTGTGCACGGCGTCCCAGACCATGTCGTAAGGCTGCGCGAGCGTGACCTCGTCCTTGCTCGGGGCGGGAGGCTTCTGGGTCGGCGGATAGAAACATCCGCTCGCCATCGAGGCCATCGCGAGCGCGACGGCGGCCCGCCGCCGTACTAGCGTCATCGTTGCAATCGCGCGGTTCATGCCGTTCTACTATGGCCCTTGCAGCGAGCGCCCCATTTCAGCCGACCCGACGGGGCTTGTGCAACGGTTTTGGCGGCGAGCGAATTAATACCTCCCACGAGATGTGCCGATATGGTAGGCTCACGGCCGGGCGGACGGCCACGATAAGCCGCGCCCTCGGGGCGTCATCAATGTCGGGCCATTCCAAGTGGAGTTCGATTAAGCACAAGAAGGCTGCGCGCGATTCCAAGCGCGGCAAGCTCTTCACCAAGCTGATCAAGGAAATCACCATCGCGGCACGCCTGGGCGGCGGCGATATCAACTCGAACCCGCGCCTGCGTACGGCAGTCACCACCGCGCGCGCGCAATCGATGCCCAACGACAATATCGATCGCGCGATCAAAAAGGGCACCGGCGAGCTTGGCGGCGGCCAGCTCGACGAAGTGGTCTACGAGGGTTACGGGCCGGGCGGCGTCGCGATCATCACCGACGTGCTGACCGACAACCGCAACCGCGTGGTCGCCGAGCTGCGCTTCATCCTCTCGCGCCACGGCGGCAACCTCGGCGAGTCGAATTGCGTGGGCTGGATGTTCAAGAAGCGCGGCGTGATTAACGTCGAGCGCAGCGCGATCGACGAAGACCGTCTGATGGAACTTGCGCTGGAGGCCGGCGCCGACGACGTCGTCGCGGACAGCGAAGGTTTCCAGGTGATGACCGCGCCGGAGGCGTTCAGCGCCGTGCGCGACGCGATGGAAGCCGCCAAAATTCCGATGGCCAGCGCCGAGGTGGTCAAGGTTCCCGAGAACACGGTGCGGGTCTCCGGCCATACCGCCGAGCAGGTACTGAAGCTGGTGGAAGAGCTCGAGGAGCATGAAGAGGTCCAGAGCGTCGCCGCCAACTTCGACATCAGCGACGAGGAGCTGGCGCAGTTCTCGGCGGCCTAGATCTTTGCCTCGCGAGGGCAAGACGCCTTACGCGAGGAGGTGGTGGTGATGGGGGCAACAGGGCGGGTTATCGGAGTGGACCCGGGCAACGTGGTGACCGGGTTCGGCGTGATCGAGGGCAGCGTTGCCCATCCGGCCCATATTGCGGCAGGCACGATTCGTCCCGCAGCAGCATTGCGCGGCGGCGAGCGCCTCAAGACCATCCACGATCGCTTGCTCGGAATTATCGACCAATACGCGCCGGCTGCGATGAGCCTGGAGCGCAGTTTCGTCGCAGCCAACGTGCAGAGCGCGTTTCGCCTGGGCGAGGCGCGCGCGATGGCGATGCTCGCGGCGGCGGCGCGAGGGCTCATGCTGTTCGAGTACACTCCCAACCAGGTCAAGCTGACGGTCGCCGGCCATGGCCACGCCGACAAGGCGCAGGTCAAGTTCATGGTGCGCCGCGCACTCGGCGTGGGCGAGGAAGTCGCGCTCGCCGACGACGCTTCCGACGCGCTGGCGATCGCGCTCTGCCATCTGTTCTGTGCGCGCGTGACAGCGTCGGCCGCCGCGGGCGGTGAGTACGGGAGTGACAAGGGCGGCGAGCGCAAGGCGGTGCAGGGCATTCGGTTGCGGGCGGGCGCAAAATGATCGCGAGCCTGAGCGGCAGGCTGAAGCATCGCGACGCCGGGCGGGTCGTGATCGAGACCGGCGGCGTCGGATACGAGGTCTCCATCCCGCTCGCCACCTACTATCGCCTGCCCGCGCTCGGCGCCCCGGTCGCGCTGGAGATTCGTCAGGTCGTGCGCGAGGACTCCCTCACGCTGTACGGCTTTTTCACTCGCGCCGAGAAGCAGGCCTTCGACCTCCTGATGCTGGTGCAGCATGTCGGCCCCAAGCTTGCGCTGGCGATACTTTCGGTGCTGTCGCCCGATGAGCTGGTGAGCGCGATCGCGCGCGAGGACGTCGAGCGGCTCGACGCAGTGCCGGGCGTGGGCGCCAAGGTGGCCGAGCGCGTGGTACGCGAGTTGCGCGACAAGACCGCCGAGCTGAAACTGGTCGCCTCCGAGCGCGTCGAGGAACTCGACGGCGCGGCGGACGGCGCCGAGGGCGGCGCGGCGGAACTCGATGATGCCGTTTCCGCGCTGGTCAACCTGGGCTACAAGCCGATCCAGGCGCGCCGGGCCGTCGACGCGGCCGCCGCGCGCGGGGGCGGCGCGAAGCGCGAGCTCGAAGTGATAATTCGCGAATCGCTCGCGGTGCTGTCCGGTGAAAGATAGGCCCGTGCAAAATAAGGGACAGGCTGCGGAGGCCGAGGCCGTCGCCGAAGCGGCGCGGCTGGCGGCGGCGGGCCAGAGCGAGGAGGATCGCGCGCTCGACCTCTCGTTGCGCCCGCGCGTGCTCGGCGAGTTCGTCGGGCAGGAGCGCACGCGGAAAATCCTCGGCATGTCTATCGAGGCCGCGCGCCAGCGCGGCGAAGTCCTCGACCACGTGCTCTTCTCCGGGCCGCCGGGACTCGGCAAGACCTCGCTCGCCCATATCATCGCGCGCGAGCGCGGCGTCAGCATGCGTTCGACCTCGGGACCGGCGGTCGAGCGGGCCGGCGACCTGGCCGCGATCGTCAGCGGCCTCGATGAGGGTGACGTGCTGTTCATCGACGAAATACATCGCCTCGCCCGTCCGGTCGAAGAGGTGCTCTACCCGGCGATGGAGGATTTCGAACTCAATATTGTGGTCGGCAAGGGGATGGGCGCACGCACGATGCCGCTGGCGGTGAAGCCGTTCACGCTGGTCGGCGCGACCACGCGCTCGGGGCTGTTGAGCGCGCCGCTGCGCGATCGTTTCGGCCAGCATTTCCACCTGGATTTCTACGACCGCGACGAGCTGACCGAAATTGTCGCGCGCTCGGCGCGGCTGCTCGGCATCAGGGTCGACGGCGACGGATCACGCGAGATCGCGAGCCGCGCGCGCGGGACGCCGCGCGTCGCCAACCGCCTGCTGCGGCGCGTGCGCGACTTCGCCCAGGTCAACGAGGCCGCCACCGTGACGCGCGAAGTCGCAGTAGGCGCGCTGGAGTTGCTGGAGATTGACGCCTGCGGCTTCGATCGGATGGACCGCGCGATCCTGGCCGCGATCATCGACAAGTTCGACGGCGGGCCGGTCGGCGTCGAGAGCCTGGCGGCGGCGGTGGGCGAGGAGGCCGACACCATCGGCGAAGTCTACGAGCCCTACCTGCTACAGGAAGGATTCATCGCGCGCACCGCGCGCGGCCGCGTCGCCACCGCACGCGCCTACAGCCATCTCGGCCGCACCCGGCGCGGCACTTTGCTTTAAACCGCAGTTGAGTCAGAAAAGATCAGCGGTGACGATGGCGTAGGCGAAAAGCAGCAGCGCCACCGGACCGTACACGATGTATCGTCTGCCGCCGCGGTTGTAGTCCCTGATAAAGAAGTTGGCAAAGAGAAGCGCGATAGCGAAGACGGTGATCGCCCGCTGGAGTGGAGGAAAATCGCGCCACGCTTGGCCCGGGGACGAGAGCTGCAGGTTGTGCCAGAATTCCAGCAAATGGCTTGGCTCCGCGGCCTGATTTTGGATGCACTCCGGTCTCCGACCGGATGCGCATCACGGCAAATATTTAGATGAATGAAGCTCTTATAGCAAGCAAAAGAGCCTATGAGGAGGCTCTCCACTGAGCCGCTGGTCGGCTCGTCATGCCGCCGGCGCGGAGGAATTGTGGCGGCAGCCCGTGCATGGACCCTTCACCCTGACCGCCTCGCCGGTGACCGAGATCGTCGAAGTGTCGGCGCCGCCGACTTTGGTGGTGACGAGGATGATCGCGTCGACCTGCTGGCCCCATCGCTCGATCGCCATCTGGCGCAGTCTCTCGTTGATGTGCTCGGTGTCGATGGTCTCGCCATTGAGCGGATCGGTGTAGCTCAGGTCGCCAAGTTTTTCGTATGGTTCGGTCAGGTCGCTGGTATAAACCATCAGCCGCAGATGATCCTGCTCGACGTTGACCTTGTGCTGAACTTCCTGCTGCTGGACGTAAGACTGGCACGCGGCGATCAGAAGTATCGCCGCGAATGCCGCGAGGAGCATCGCCGGGAACGCGATCCGCGCCGGCCGCGCCGGACGCCGGGTTGCGTTCGCTGATCGCGGTGTGTCCAACCATTTGATCCACCGCTTCATCGATAGTCCCGCGATACTCCGTCGCGCACCTAACGCCGCGGCTTGCCGTTGCGGCTCTTGTCGCGGCGGCTGTCTATCGCCTTCGTGCCGAAGCGCAGAATCAGTTGACGCACCGCGATCGCCAGCACCAACACCACGGCGAGGCGGATCAATGTCGGCCAGGTGAGCGACACGCCGCTGAACAGTCCTCCGTCCATCTGCGATAACTCCCGATTTTTGCCGCGTCCGAACGAGCCGGCGCGTCCCAGATTAAGTAGCGCGAAAGTGAGGGTATCGAAAGCGCCAACGCGGCCTCGGGCAACCGCGGCGACGGCGCGCCGCACCGCATCGCGCGAAATGTGCGTTTGCCGCGGCGCGACTGGCGTTCAGCCGGGCGCGCAGGCATTTTAATCAAGCGGCAGTTGGGTTAGAAAAGAAGCGAATGAGGATGGCAAACAGAGGCAGCGCAGTATTGGCCGCTATGCTGATCGCCATGGCGGCGTCGGGCTCGGGATGCATCTCTCCGGCACAGGTCAATCCGCCTATTGTGAGTATAACCCCGCTGGGAACCGATGTGCGTCCGGCCAAGCCGCCGGATTGCGCGATGCCGGTACTCGACACCATGCCGCTTACCGACCATCAGCAGATCGCGCTGGTCGACGCGTGGGGCGACCTCGCCGCCAAGGACGAGGACCTGCTCACATACCTCAAGCGCGAAGGATGCCAGGTTGGCGCTGACGCCGTGGTATTGACCTCGAAGAATTTGCAACACGAGGGCGACCTTCAGATTGGGGTCGCACCCGGCCGCTTCGGCAATATCGGACCCGGCTCGGAGGCGGCGCTCGAGGAAGGCGCGCACATCGGGATCGATCCTGAGGGCGGCGGCAAAAAGCATCATGCCGTGGTGGGCGAGGTCGGTCATCCGGGCCATTTTATGAACGGCATCGCGATCGTCTACACCAAGAGTTCAGTCAGGTCGTCGGGCAATCAGTAAGAATCGGGCGACAATCAGTAAGAACAGGTCGTGACTTGTGATGACTTCTGGATTGATGGCAAAGCTCAAAATAGACGCAAAGATTGACGGCTTGCCCCGCATCAGGTAAAGATCAAGCGAACATTATTAGAGTGCTTCGAGGCTGGCAGCAGGCGCTGCCGGTCTGGTGCGGAGGAGGTCCAGGCATGGACAAGTCTACCGCCATTAGGGTTTTGCCGGGGAGCGTCGTCATCTTTCGGGGACGCCGCCATCAGGTGATGAGCGCCAAGGCAGGCGCACAGAGCGAGGCTCCGTTCTTTCGCCTGCGCGCGCTCGACGACGGTGCGTTGACCGGGCTCATCAGCCACATAATGGTCGAGCCCGACACCGACAAGACGACGGCGCAGAACTGAACTGTCCGCACCGGCCTTGACGCGCTGACGATGGCCGGTGAGGGATGACAAATCCTCAGAGATTGATCTGCCGAAGTGCGGCAGCGACGCGATCGTCGTGTTGCTTCGAGAGGACGCCACACTGTGATCTGCGCCCGATGCAACACCGCAGTCGCGTTTACCGGCAACCTGATCAGAATATCGCAGAAAGTCACACATCCGAGCGCGTCTGAGTTCATGCGCTAGCTCGCGGCTATCGACTCGAACCGCGGAATTCAAAGCGCCTTCAAAAACGCAACCAGGTCCGCCTTTATGGACCTTGCCGGTAGGGTCCTACTTAGCCGTGAGGCTCCAGCCCGCGGTGCCAAATGGAGGTGCGGAAAACGTTCCCTCATCTGGACTGCGCGGCCTCGCGCGAGGCATCATCCTGGCCAGAACGCGAAGAGCGTTCACCGCGCGCAATCGCGCGCACTCAATCGACAGCAAAACGGAGACCAGCGATGACTGCGGCCCAATACAGGGAGCGGGCGATCCGTTTCCTCGAAAATTTCAACCATCCCGACCCGCGCGTTTTCGAGGAGCTGATCACCGACGATTTCAGGTTCGAGATGATAACCACGATGAAGGAGTTCGCGCCGGTGCGTGGCAAGGCGGACTTCGCGCGGGCGGAGACCGAGCGCCTCAACGCGCTGTTCCCCGGCGGGCTCAGGATGAAGCTCGGTACGATCATCTGCGAGGGTACCCACGTCGCCGTCCAGGCCGCGTGCGACACGGTCGCGATGAATGGACGGCGCTACGTTCAGCGCTACCATTTTTACCTGCGCTTCGAAGGTGAGCTGATCGCCGAGGGGCTCGAGTACAACGACACCAACCTGGTCCGCGAAGTCTTTTTGACCTGATCCACGCCTCAAGGAGAACCCGCCACAGCCGGGTCTCATCAAGGTCTCATCGGGCGCCGGCTGCCCCAAGTGTTATCGACGGAATCGGACGATCCGTGTCTCTGCCCGCTGGGACATCGAAGCGAGACATCTAAGCTGGATCTGACACGATCCCGATGCGACACCCTCCGCTCGGCGGGCGGACGGCGCGATAAGCGATGCTCGCCCGAGCGATTCGTGTATCGCGGACGGCACGAATGGATCGAGGCGCATCCCGCGTTGATTGTGCCTGATACGTCGCGATGCCTCCGGCCCGCGGAACCATCACCGGCCCGATCATTGCGGTAACACCCTTTGAAGAGGGCATGCACGTGAACACTCAAATTGAAATCGATCTGGGGTTGTCGAGAGTCAGCGACGACGCTCTGGCCATGCTTGAAGCGGCAAACGCGGTTGCGACCCTGCCTCCGGGCTTATTCAGTAATTTACTGGACGCGCTCGCCGAAGAGCATCTGCGCCGATTTGGCGCTCAGGCAAGCGCGGCGGCCATGTTCAGAATGCCAACGAGGACACTTGACCCCGACGAACTCTGGCACTCGTTACGATTGCTCGGCAACTGGCTTAGCTACGCCGATGAGGCGTCCCATAGCAATCCCGACCTGGAAGCCGTAAGCGAGGTTATTGCGCGCATGTGGATGGGAATGCGCATCGCGCTCCAGGCCACTGACGAGTCGATCGACGAGACCTGTCGCGAGGTCAGCAACTAAGAGCCGGAAGGGCTCAAGGACCTTGGAACGTCCTCTCCGCTGGAGCGTCTTTTGCGCTCCGCCACGTCAATGCCGTCCAGCGATGACCTTGCCTGCGTAGGCTATGCGTTGGTCAGCACAGAATCGGCACCGTTAGCGAAAGAACTCACGTTATTTCCCAGCGCCAGATAGGTGCCATAAACGACTACCGCGATAGCCGAAACTATCATGATGTATTCGGTCATCGTTTGGGCATTACGATTTCTGGCCAGCGTTTCGCGCACGCGGACGTAGATTCGTTGAATCGAGTCCATTTGTTCCCCTCTGGCAGTTTCGACAAATCAAGCTGCGTGTAGAAGAATAATAGATGAAGACACTCTCTGAGCCAAGACCTCTTAATAGATCCGTCGCAAAAAACCCGATAATGGCCAAATGCAGGAATCTGGCTGACAATAACGACTTCAGGAAGTTAAAATTATGAAAAATGTGCAAAACCACATATAAATGTTTCTAAAGTGAGATGAATGTGACTAAAATGCATCTCGTCTTCGCTGGTTCTTTGCGAATAATGCCCTGAAATAATGGGTTTTTTTACGTCGAAGACGATGGCGTCGCTCTTGCTTCGTGGTTTTGCTGGCTTTGGCAGGCGTTTGCCTCGATCGGATCGGTTTCTGAGGGAGGATTATGCGGACTGGACGTAAAATGACATGGGTGCTGGCGGGCACGGCCGCCTTAGTCGTCTGCGCGCTTACGCTAGGTGGGCTCGCCGCGGCCGGCGGCGCCGGCGCGGTGGTAAAGCTCAAGGGCAACCATCCCGCCGAACTCGCGCGCCTGGGCCCGGTAGTTCACGCAGACCCAGCGATGGGGCTCCATCTGACCGTGGTGCTCGGCATTCACGATCAGGCGAAGCTCGACCAGCTGCTCGCCAATCAGCAAAATCCTTCGTCCAGCCAGTACCATCAATGGCTCACGCCACAGCAATTCAATGAGCGTTTCGGGCCGACCCAGGCGCAAACCAACGCGGTGGTGCAATGGCTGAAGAGCCAGGGCTTGGAGGTCAACTCGATCAACCGGCTCGGGCGCACGATTGACGCGACCGCCAACGTCACCCAGGCGGAAACCGCCTTTGCGACCACCATCGTCACGAGCGGCGCGAGCTTCGGCAACACCGCCGACCCGTCGATTCCGGCCGAATTCGACGGCGTGATCGTGGGGATCCAGGGGCTCGACAACATGCATGCAGTGATGCCGGCCGGGCTCCATCGGCGGTTGCCGGGGGTTGGCGATGCTTCTTCGCAAACGCAGGTGCTCGCGCTGGCCGACGTTACTCGCCCGGGAGCCGACACCGGCGGCGCGTCTGTGCCAGGTGTGACTAGCGGGGGATCGACCGCCTTTGGTCCGTTCGACATCGAGACCTTTTACGACGAGGCGCCGCTGATCGCGGCGGGCAATAGCGGCACAGCGTCGCCCGACTGCGTCGCACTGGACGAGGATTCGGACTACCTCGACGCGGCCGTGACCCTGTTCGCCTCGACCTTCGGCTTCACGACGTTCAACATCACGCGTGTACTGCCCGGCGGAAGCTCGCCCGGCCGCAACGGCGACGAGACCGAAGCGCTGCTCGATATCGACTACGCGCACGCGACCGCGCCCGCGACGCCGATTCACGTCTATGTTGACGACAGCCTCTACACTTCGATCCAGAGCAGCATCACCGACAATATCTGCGGCGCGATCAGCGTCAGCTTCATCTACTGCAGCTCTTCGTCATCGTTTTTCACCGGGCTCGATACGCTGTTCGCGCAGGCGGCCTCTCAGGGCCAGTCCGTATTCATCGCCTCGGGCGATTGGGGCGCGGCCGGCTTGCAGTACGACGCGACCAGCAACTCCTGCGTGACCGGCACGACGACGAACGCCAGCGAGATGGCCGCGAGTCCCCACGTCACCGGCGTCGGCGGTACCACCTTCAACCCGCAGTTCAACGCTTCAGGCAACGATACCAGCGTGGTCGGCGTGGCGCCGGGCGGAATCGAAAGCGCCTGGGGATCGAGCGGCGGCGGCGCGAGCAGGATTTTCTCCAAGCCCGCGTGGCAGGCCGGCACCGGTGTGCCTAACGACTCGGCGCGCGACGTCCCCGACGTGGCGATGATCGCATGGACGCCGGGCGTCTTCATCGGCGCGGATGTAAGTGGCGTCGCGGAGATCCAGTGCTGCTGGGGTGGCACCAGCCTTGCCACTCCGCTATGGGCGGGATATTCGCGAGTGATCGCGCAGCAGCAAAAGGGCACGCGCCTCGGGCTGCTCAATCCGACCATCTATAGCTTGGCCAAGGCGGGCCTGCTGACCAACGGAATCGAGGACGTCACCAGCGGCAACAACAGCTACAACGGCGTGACCGGGTACGACGCCGGACCCGGCTACGACCTCGCCACCGGATGGGGCAGCGTCGACATGACCGCGTTTGCCTCCGCCTACAACGGCACGCCGCAGCCGTCGCCGAGCCCAACTTCAAGTCCGAAGCCGACGGCAAGCCCGACTCCGAAGCCGACCCCAACTCCCAAGCCGACCCCGACGCCGACTCCGGTGCCCACGCCTGCACCGCTCACGTTGTCGCGGACATCGATCTCGTTCGGTGGCGTAAAGACCGGCCATTCAAGCTCCGCGGTCACTGTTACGCTTACCAATCCGGCGGGTAGCTCAACCTCGGCCACGATCTCTTCGGTCAAGCTGCTGGTGGGCACCGACTTCGCGATCTCGTCGTCGACCTGCGCGGGCAAAACGCTTGCAAAGGGCTCGTCATGCACGGTGGGAGTGAAATTCACCCCGCACAGCCAGGGCGCAAAGACGGACACGTTGCAGTTCGGGGATTCCGCGCCTAACAGTCCGCAAAACGTGGGCCTCAGTGGAACGGGCAAGTAACCGGCGCTAATCGTAGGCGATCGGAAAACGCCGAGCCGCTCTAGAAGCGGCCCGGCGTTTCTTTCGCGCAAGCCGAAAAGCTCTCGCGCGGTTCCCGGAGGGAGCGGCCTCCCGCTCCCCCGTTTCGGTCTAGTTGGGCTGTATGCAGGTGACGTAGGTCGTCACATTTGCGGGCTGCAATCCGTGATTGACGACCGTGACCGTCCAGCCATCCGGACTGCTGTTCGCGGCAGTGCTCGAAAAGACTGGACCATCATTCAGCACCTTGGCCAACACGACGTAACCGATCTTCGCATTCTTCGGCATCACCGTATAGCCGCCGCCCACTGCGTAGGTTTCATCACCGTCGCAATCCGCTTGCACGGTTACGATGTGATTGACCCCAACCTGCGCGGTCGCGGTCTCGGTGACGATCGAGAAAGTGGGGTCGGAATCCGTTTGCCAGCAATAGTGCGGATTGCCTCTCCCGTCGGTACACGAATGTCCGTTCGCGCTAGCGACACCGACGGTCCCAATCAGCGCAACCGCCGCTATCAGCAATACTTTCTTTACGTTCATAACTTTCTACTTATCTCCTTGCGCCGTTACTCCTGGGCTTTCGTCCATTTCCAGCCAGCGAATAGATTCTGAGGCACGCCGGACCGAGAGAAACGTGACAAAAGTTTGTATTAAGGAATAACTGACAATGTTTAGACTATGATTACTATTTAAACGTGTCTAGAGATAATAATGATGAATGTTGATTCCCAAAACATAATGTCGCAATTTGGAGCATGAGAGACTTCTCCTCATAAAATGCCCGCGCGGAGGCGTTGAATTCCGGCAGAAGTAACGGTGAGGATAGGGCCCGAGGATTAGGGGGTGATCAGGACATGCATGCGAGCGCTATCCAGAAACGGGGATCGGCGGGATGAAAACGATGCTGCTTTGTCAATCGTGCGGAGGCGTCGTGGGCAGCAGCGCTGGAGAAATCGAACCGGACCTTTTGATCGAAGACGTGCGCCAGTTCGAGCGCGACCACGGTCTCGAACCGCGCACCGTGCTGATCGTGTGTCCGAGATGTGGCGAGCGATCGAAGCTCTCGATTAAACGAGCACCCGAATTGTAGTTGCGTTGAACTCGACAGAACTTAACACGCGGGTCGTCGAGATTCGCCCGCTGCCAATCTGCGAGGCAAGGGCAGCGACCACTCGCGCGCTCGGTTCATCCCCGCAAGAGCTATGCGAGGAGGCTCACGCGCACAAAGCTCGACGATATCCTCGACCTCGCCAAGGTTGAGAGCGGCCGCCTGCAACTGAAGGAGGTCGAAAGCCTGAAGCATCTCCTTGTGGCCATGGTCGTCAGCGATTTCGGTCTTAAAAGGGTGAATGCCTGGCGGTGGAGGGCTGGCCGGGGGTGTGGGCAGTCGGAGACTGCGCGTAGTCTGTGTCACTATTCGGGGGAATTACGGGAGTTCTCACGAGAGTCTACGCCTTTAGAAAAACTGGGTGAGCAGGCGGCGGGCGAGGCGCCCAAGGCATTGTCCTCCAGCGGCGACCAGACCTCGCTTTGCGCGCGCGCATGGTCGCGCTGATTATACCCGAGGCGCAGACGCGCAACATGCGCGATCCCGAGCTCGATTTCTTCGCCCGAAAGCGCGACGAGAAGCTTGGCCACTTGCGCGTAGGCTCTGCCAGGCGCATCGCAAGCGCCCGAAGCGCCTGAGCTTCGGATCTGAGAGGAGCGCTATACGCAGATAGCTATTAGATAGCTGATGCAATCTGCTCTGATCGCTCACCGCCTCACGCGAGCGAAAAAGCTTTTATTTTCGCGAGCTTATTTGGTGGGCAGGGAGTGAATCGAACACTCGACACGAAGATTTTCAGTCTTTACTAACTTCGACTCACATTCGACGCGATCCGTCACTACCGAGTAGTATCGGGGCCTTTACTCACTCGATCGGATCGCCGTCGTGCTCGATTACACACATCGAAACGAATAGTACGCCACAGTTAACCCACACTCGATCCGCACATCTGAGCACTGGCACAACGATTACTAATCTTTTGTTCCACGAAAAAGCCGCATCATTGCTAGTGAATTCGGCGGGTGTGGCGCAACTGTGGCGCAACTTTGCGCCGCTCAACAATGCGATCAAGGGCAGTTTCGCCCTTAATCGAGTAACTGAAAAGGAGGCTACGACGATGAGAGAGTCAAATAAGCCCGAGGCATTCCGGCTGGCGCGCGCGCTCAACAGCGACGGCCGCGGCGACGCACCGCTCGACGACGCGATCCTCGATCGCTACTGGAACGATTACCGTATCGCGGAGTTGCCCGAGCCGCTCGACGCGATAGTCCTGCAATGCTTCGCCGCGCTGCCCGCGACAGTCGCGGTGCGGCTGATGCAAGTCGCGGCCTACCACGAGCCGGTAAACGGCCAGCTCGACGATGCCACGATGGCCGCTGTAGACCGGATGCGCTCCGTCGGCATCGAGGAGTTGATCCTACTCGCGCAGGCTGGGTACGTGATCGGGCGCGCGGACCACGAGATGTGTGGCCTGGATTTGGGCGCCGGGTTGGGCCGCGTCGCGATGTGCACTCGATTTCTCGAAGACTGGGCGATGGCAAACAGGATCAGCGTACCGCTGCACGCGGTATAGCGTCGGCGCGTGGCTTGCCGGCTCGCACGCTAACCGAGCCGGCTACACGAGCGCGCGTCGTTCCTGAGGCGCGCCTTGGGGCGGCGCGGGCCATTGCTGACGCCGATGGCAGGCGTCGAGGAGGGCAGCGTCGAGGAGGGCGCCCAACGCGCTGCAATTAGCGGCACGTTTCTTGTCTACGCGCGGAGGGCGTCGCGATGCCTTAGCTTAGTGGCATGAATTTTGTTTTTGCCCGAACTTGCTATAGGGCGCGATGGGACTCCGGTCGATTTTAGCGACAGCACCTTTACTCGCAATCCAAAGAGCGCTGGCAGATCGCGCCACGACGCAGAGGAGGTTAAGTCGATGAATCATAGCCCCGGTACATCGTCGTCGGATTCGGCGTGGGCCGGCTTGATTGAGCGTTACCTCGACCGCATGCGTGTGGAGCGCGGCTTCGCCGACACCTCGATGGCGGCCTACGCGCACGATCTGCGCGGTTTCGCGCAGCACTGTCGCGACCATGAAGTCGAGCCTTCGGCTTTGCAGGCGCGTACTGTCAGCGGCTACCTGGAGGCGATGGGGCGGCGCGGGATGTCGGTGGCGAGCCAGCGCCGGCATCTGGCGAGCATTCGCGGTCTGGCGCGCGAGATGGTCGAGCAGAAGATCATCGAGCGCGACCCGGCCATCACGGTCAAGCTGCGCCCGCATCCGCGTCCGCTGCCGCGGGTGCTCTCCAGGCGCGAGGTTGAGCTGCTGTTCGACGCGATCGACACCGCCACGCTTCGCGGCAAGCGCGACCGCGCGATGCTCGAACTGGTGTACGGATGCGGTCTGCGCGTATCGGAGTTGATTGCGCTGCGTCCCGGTCAGATCAGCTTGGCGGAGCGCGTCATGGTTGTACGCGGGAAGGGCGACAAGGAGCGCATCATTCCCTTGGGCACCGCGGCGATACAGACGTTGCACGGCTACCTCGTAGCGCGCGAAGCGGACATGCGCGAGCGCGGGCGCACGATCAAGCCCGGCGCGCCGCTCTTCCCGCGTCGCTTCACCGGCATCGGAAACTCGTGCCGCCCGATGACGAGGCAAGGCTTCTGGCACTTATTGCGGCGCCTGATCGCGAACGAGCCGCGTCTCAAGGGTGTTCACCCGCACACCTTGCGGCACTGCTTCGCGACGCACTTGCTGGAAGGCGGCGCCGACCTGCGCTCGATCCAGGAGATGCTGGGTCATAGCGACATCTCGACCACTCAGATCTATACGCATCTATCCAAGAGCCATTTGCGCAAGGTCCATCGCACGTTTCATCCGCGCGCGCTGCGTGAGGTGGAGTGAGGTGTAGCGATGAATGAGACGTGCGCCGGCGAGGCCGTCTCAGATGCCGAGCGCGACGCGGCGCGCCGGATCGCCGCGGGCGTCGAGATGGATGACGTGAATGGGCTGATCGATGAATTGGGCGCGATCACCGTCACGCGGGCGTTGCTGATGGTGCGCACGTTGATCCAACGACTCAACGCGAAGCGCGACGCGAATCGCGCCAATGAAAAGTGTGGAGAATGTGATGCAAAGTAACCAAGCCGTCGAAATCAGCGCGAAGTGCGAATGCGGAAGCGCCGCGAGTGTGGTAGCGGCCTTTAGATATGTGCCGCGAGTCCTGTGCGGCGCCTGCTACGACAAGAAAATATGAGGGCTCGCGTCGAGGAGGAATTTTGTATTTCAGCGCTCACGGTGATCGCGCGCACGCATGGTCTGAAATCCACGACGGTGGACGCGCTGCGCGAGCTGCTGATCGCCCGAACTTAGTTAGTAAGGCGAGAAGTGATCCCGGTTGATATTGAGCGCGGCGGGTTGTGTCATGCATCAGCCGCTATGCCCGAACTTCATTAGGAAATCGAGAAGGAGGTTACGATGCCCTATTGCACTCATTGCGGTATCGCGAACATCGCTGACGCTCAGTTCTGCAAGTCGTGCGCGGCGCGGATCGGCGTCCCGATCATCAACGGGGTCGTGGCGCCCGCTGTAGCCGTCGCCGCATCCGTACCAACGGTGACGCTAGCTCTAGCCGCCCAGGCGAGGCTACCGTTGAAATCGCCGTTAGGTGCTGCATTGCTAAGCTGGTTGTGGCCCGGACTCGGGCACTGCTATGCCGGCCGGGTTGGAGTCGGAGTCGCGCTGATCATATTCGGGCCGGTTATCTACTACGCGCTTTTGATCATCGCGGCGTTCGATCCGGTGCTAATAATACTGTTGTTCATAGTCGCCGTCGTAATCGCGTGTGGCGCGGCAAACAGCGCACGCGAGGTAAACGCGATAAGGATGAACGCGAGGGCGTGCGTGAGGGCAGCGCGAGGCGCGCCATCGTTATCCTCACCTCCATCTCCAGTCGCAACCTGGAACGCCAGACCGATGCAAGCAGCGATTGCGGCGCCCGTCGTGGCACCGCGAGGTCGCTACATGTGACGCCGATGCTGATGCGCGACTGGCTAGCTCTCGCACTAGTCGGCGCCGTCGCCGTAGGCGCCATCGTGGCGGTAGCCGTCGCGGGTTCGATGCAGCCGAACGCGACGGAGGCTAGCACGGCGTCCAGCGCAGCGATGAGCACGCGCATGCCGTCGTCAACCAATCGCACAGGCGCATCCCGCATCCCGCAAGGTAGGCAAGCGCAGTAGGCGGCGTGAAAGGTTCACGGGGTTCACGGTTGTTTGCTCGAACCTCCGCTCCGCTACGGTTGCTCGCCATAAGGGGCGTGATGGGCGTCATGGAGATGAAGGGTGGCCGGTGAAGCCGGCACGAGATTACGGGCTATGGAAGTTCGAGCGACGATGCAGCGGCACCGATTCTGGCGCGAGAAAACCTTGGCGCCGTCCCGAAAGCTATGTGCGCGTACCAGCAGCGCGCCGCCGCGTAGTGGGCCTGATTCGGAATTCGACATCGGCGCCAAGTGCGGCGGCCGACCGGGCGACAGTCGCGAGCGTGAGATTCTTGATCCTGCCCGACTCCATACGCGCGATCAGCGGTTGCGACGCGCCGATCAACTCGGCCAGCCCCGCCTGAGAGATCCCACGCTTGCGCCGCAGTTCCGTCAATTGCTCCTCGACGCGCATCTCATTGAGCAGCGCTGCGACTTCTTTCTCGCGCCCGCGGCGGCTGATCTCGCGATCGAGCCAGCCCATGAATGTTTCGTTTGCCATCTTACTTAACCTCCTTTTGAAGCCGCCGAAGATGATCGAGCATGTCGCGCGGGATATCGTCGCGCTTCTTGATCATCCCATCCAGCAGCACAACGCGGCGACCGGGGCGGAACACGTAAAAGATACGCACTTGCTTGCCGCGTAATTCAAATAGCCCATCGCCCAGCGGTTCCGATCTTGGCTCGCGAAGAAGATTACCGCGCTCCTCTATGAGCTTGATCAGTGCAGCGGCCTCGTCGAGGGCGCGGGCGTCGGTGAGGCCGGAGATGAAAGTCCCGCACCCGCTTGCCGTGCTCTTGGATCCGCCATCCGGCCACCCGTCTTTAATAACATCGGTGCTATTGCTTTGTCAAGGCTAATTTATGCGCCGATGAACATTTTGTGCTTGACATCGCGCAGTTCCCCTCGACGCCGTCACCTGATCGCGCGCCCTAATTTCACCGCAGTTTGGCGCGAGATCACGCTAGAACATCGTGTTGAAATGTGAGTCGAACAAGTTGTGGAGAGGCGTGTTAACGCGAGCGTTATTCGCATGTTATCCCATTGAATACGATCTCGTTTTGCGTTCTACTAGATGTGACGACGGTTGAAACCGACGACGATGACCCACAAAAAGGAGCCAAATATGGGCGAGAATTTCGACACGAGGGGCGCAGCGCTTTTCCTGGGCATGAGCCCCGCCACACTCGCGGTATGGCGGATAACGAACCGCGGCCCGAGCTACCTGAAATTAGGGCGACGCGTTTTATACCGCCGCGAATCTCTGGAACGGTTCCAGGCTTCGCACACGATTGATCCGGAGCGCGACTCGCAGCCTGCCGCATAAACCCCAACCCCTAGACACGCGAAAGCCGTGACCCGCCACCACGCAAATCACGGCGATCGCCCCTAACCACCAACTGAGATGTCACACGAACATGCAGAGTCTACACGATCACAAACGCAGACCAATAACCCCCTCCTCGACGCCCGCGACACCGATTCGCGGCTGTCAAATACCCTCCGCGCCCGAAGTCAAGGTGCCCGTACCTGCCCGGCCCGACGACACCGATCTCGACGGCGCACCGGCACCCCGAAGCGCTGGACAGTTCTAACCCCCAGGGGCAAGCGTCGCACCTTCATCGCCGACAACGGCGAAATCGAAGGTGGCGCTCTAATTCTCTGGCGCAACTCCTCCGACGCCTGGGAACCTCCGGCGCTGGTTATCGCCCTCGCGCCGCACGCGTGGGTAGAAGTTCACTGCGCGG
>CAWENP010000024.1:0-19071 GCA_963810495.1 uncultured delta proteobacterium | reverse complement strand
TTAGGAATCCTGTGCTCTATCCATCTGAGCTAAGGGGGCGCCCGGCGGAGTCCCGACCTTAACTCCATCGCGGAGCAGGCTCAAGTTGGAAGGTTGCGGCGCGGCGCGCGCGCTTAGCTATGCCGCGTTTCCGCGTCGATCAAAGTTTCCGCCGCGCGCACCAGCGCCGACGCGCGGCCCGAGGGGCGCGCGGCCTCCGCGCAGAACCCTGATCCCTCGAGCACGATGCCAAGCTGATCCGCGAGCCGGTCCGGATCGCGCGCGCCGGCGGCCTTTGCAAGCTCGCGCAGCCGGGCGTGGCGCTCGGCCTTGAACCTGACGATAACCGCGCGCGCCGGATGGCCGTCCTTGGGGAACTCGACCAGCGTGTTGCCGAACGGGCATCCGCGGAAATCCTCCCCGATGGCTTTGTCCGCGGTCGCGACGAACAGCGCCCGCAACTGCTTGCGCGGCGCATGCGCGTGGGGCCTGATGACTTCGTCCCACCATTGCCAGTACTCGGCGGCCGAGGATTCGAGGTAGGCGCAGACCAGGTCGTCCTTGGAGCGGAAGCTGCGGTAGAAACTCATCTTGGCCACGCCCGAGCGGGAGATCAGCGTATCGACGCCGACGGCGCGGATGCCCTCGCGGTAGAACGAGTCGCGCGCCGTCTCGAGGATGCGCTCGCGGGCCGAGAGCGCCTTGGGCGGTGCGCCCGGCGATTTCTCGCCTGCACGGTCGGCGCCTGCACGGTGAGATTGATTAGCCATGATCGTTGTCCTCGTTGATTGGCGCATTGCGTTGCTCGCCAATGGCCTCCTCTTGACTGATACAGACAGACCTGTATCATACATACAGAACGGCCTGTATCAAAGCACCAACTTACCTGAACGGGCCGTGGAGGAAAAGAGAGGAAAGAGCATGTTGAACAACAGCATCAAATCCACCAACGTAAAAGCCAGGCGGCCCGTGCTGCAGAGCGCGCGCGAGGCCACGGTCGGGCAGGGGCTCCAGGCGAGCCGCGGCCTTCCCGCCGACGCGCGATCAGCTTCGCAGGCGGCAGTGCCGTCAGTGCCCGCCGACCGGCTCGGCATGGCCGTCACGCTCCTGTTGAGTCTCGCGCTCGTGGCCGGAGGCTCGCTGATGGTCGCGCAGATCTGGGCGAACCTGGCTATGATTCGGTAGCACCGCGCGCAGCGTCTGGCTGATCCGCAGAGCGGAGTAGGAGCACGGCCATTGCGCAACCCGGGACGGTCGGACTAGTTGGGTACGAGGACCGCCGCCGCCGCTGGACCGGCGGCGGCATCAACCAAACGTCGGAAGGAGTTTAACCAGGATGAAACTTTATTTTTCACCGGGTGCCTGCTCGCTCTCGCCGCATATCGTGGTGCGCGAGGCTGGAATCGCGGCTGACCTGGAACAGGTGGACCTCAAGACCAAGAAGACCAAGAACGGCGCCGACTTCACCGCGGTGAATCCGAAAGGACAGGTGCCGACGCTGGTGCTGGACAATGGCCAGACGCTGACCGAGGGCCCGGCTATCGTGCAGTACCTCGCCGATCAGAAGCCGCAATCGGGGCTGGCCCCGCAAAATGGCACCTTCGAGCGTTACCGGCTGCAGGAGTGGCTCAACTTTATTACGGCGGAGATTCATAAGCCCTTCGGCTCGCTCTTCAGCCCGACGACGCCCGACGACTACAAACCCATCGCGAAAGAGGCGCTGGCCGCGCGCTTCGGCTATGTCGACCGTCATCTGGCGAGCGGCGGTCCCTTCCTGATGGGCGCGCATTTCACGGTAGCGGATGCATACCTGTTCGTGATGACGCTCTGGGCGAAGTTCCTGAAAATCGATCTCGATCAATTCACCAGGCTAAAGGCCTACGCCGAACAGGTCGCGGCGCGGCCCAAGGTTCACGAGGCGCTGAAAGAAGAAGGCCTCGCAAAGTAACGAAGCCGTCGCGTTTTCTCGCACTGGCGGCCCCGGATCGTCGGGGCCGCTAGTCTATCCTCGCGCGCCTCCGTGACACTTTCGCCTCGCTTCCACCGGCCGCCGCCTTCGGTTTTACTGAAGCCGGCGGAGGCCCGTATCGTTTGGACAGCGAAACCAGGATTCGGCTGGGCGCGTTCCTCGGCGTCTTCGTCGCGATGGCGCTATGGGAGGTCTTCGCACCGCGCCGGCCGCTCGCGCCCGGACGCTCCTGGCGTTGGCCCAACAAGCTCGGCGTGGCCGCGTTCAACGTGATCCTTCTGCGAGTCCTGATGCCGGGCGCGGCGGTTGCGGTCGCCGCAGCCGGTGAGCTCGAGCACTGGGGCCTTTTCAACAATCTCCCGCCTGCGATCGAGCGCCACCTGCCGCGAGCCGCGATCGTTTTGTTGTCGGTGATACTTCTCGAGGTCGCGCTCAACACGACTTCGATGTTCAATCACAGCAACGTGCGAATTCCGCTCGCCGCCGACCGCGCGCTCCGATGGCTACTGGTCACGCCCGACATGCATCGCGTCCATCACTCGGTCATCCGCGCCGAGACCAATAGCAACTTTGGTTTCAACCTCTCATGGTGGGACCGCACGCTGGGGACGTATCGCGCGCAGCCGGAGCGCGGCCGTCTCGGGATGACGATCGGCCTCGATCAGTTCCGCGACCTGACCGCACTGAGGCTCGATCGGATGCTGTTGCAGCCGTGGCGCGGCGCCGCCGGCGCCTATCCGCTCGGCCGCGAGTAGCCGCGGCGCGTCCTCGCGCGCGCTGCGATTGCGGTAACGCGCCGCGCCGCGATTGGGCTATAGTTGCGCCGGAAAGGTGCCCCCATGAGCGCATATCTTTACGAAGTGCTCGAACGTCTCGTTGCCTTCGATACCGTCAGCTCGAACAGCGACGCGCCGGCGATGGAGTTCCTGGCCGCGCGTTTCGGCGCGCACGGCTTTAAGGTCCATCTCCATCGCATCGAGGTCGCCGGCACGCCGCAGCTCAACCTGGTCGCTTGGGCGGGGCCGCCGCGTCCCGCCGGCCTGACCATCTCCGGCCATCTCGACACGGTGCCGTACGCGGGGCAGCCGGGATGGAACCGCGACCCCCTCAAGCTCGGCGTCGACGCCGATCGCGTATGGGGCCGCGGCACGACCGACATGAAGGGCTTCCTCGCCGAATGCGTCGCTGCGGCGGCCCTGCTCGACCTGCGCGCGCTCAAGCGTCCGCTGGTCTTCATCTTCACCAGCAACGAGGAGGTCGGATGCCTCGGAGCCGAGAGCGTTTGCGGAGCGCTCGGTTCGATCCTGGGAGAGATTCCCGCGCCAAAGCTGGTATGGATCGGCGAGCCGACTTCATGGCAGGTGCAGCACGCGCACAAGAGCATCGTGCTGTTCGACGTGACGGTGCGCGGAGTCGGCGGCCATAGCGGCGCGCCCGAGCAGGGCGTCAACGCGATCGCGGTCGCAGGCCGCGCGCTCGAGGCGATCGGCCATCTGCAGGCCGAGCGGCGCACGCCGAGCGACAAGTTCATGCGCATCTTTCCCGACTCGCCCTACGACGTGCTCAACGTCGGGACGATCGCGGGCGGTATCGCGCCCAACATTATCGCCGAGCAGTGCCGCTTCGCGATTACCTACCGCTCGCTGCCCGACGCCGAACCGCTCGAGATCTATCGCGAGGTCGAGCGCCGGCTCGCCGCGCTCGACCCGTACGACTACGCCTCGCACAATCATTGCGCGGCGATCGAGGTTGGCCCGCCGATGGTGGTGCCGCCGCTGCTCGCGCCGCGCGACACCGCGCTCGAGCGCGCGCTGCTCCAGGTCACCGGGACGCGCGAGGTCGACGGCGCGCTGTTCGGGACGGACGGCGGATGGTTCGCGCGGGCCGGGATGGTTCCCCTGATCTGCGGGCCGGGCGATCTCGATCAGGCGCACAAGCCCAACGAGAACGTCGGGCGCGCGGCGCTGGAGAGCGGCACGGAGAAGATACTCAAGGTCATCGCGCGCTTACTCCAGTAGTAGCTTGAGTTGTTCTCTCGATCGTTTGCAGCCCGCGTTCTTAACTCCCTCCCCCCTCGCCCAAAACAATTGGGGGAGAGAATTAAGATAGGAAACCACTTGGTACTGACTACGCAAACGTCGCGACCAGTTCGCGCAGGCGATCCTTGGCGCCGCTCAGTATCGATACACCGTCGCCAACGAACAACGTGTCGAAATCGATCGCGAGCAGGCTCCGCACACTCTCCCGCAGGCGCGCCGGATCGTCCATCACCTGTTCGCGCAGCAGGCCGCATCGGCCGGGCGGGTTCCCAATCACCGCGTCGCCCACGATCAGTATCTTTCGCTCGGGCCAGTGCAGCGCGACCTCGCCGGGCGACTTGCCAGGGACCGCGACGACGCTGAGCGGGCCGACGCGCTCGCCCACACGGAGTTCGTCGTCGATAACCGCGCCCTGGCTCCGCGCGTAGGCGGCGTCGGCGGGATGAATCGCGACTCGGGCGCCGGCGCGCTCGCGCACGAGGTTGGCGGCGCGCACGTGGTTGCGATTCGTGAGCAGGACGCGCGTGGGGCGGGCGCGGACGATCTCTTCGAGGTCGGCGGCGCTTGCCTCGACCGGGTCGATGCAGATATTTCCCTGCGGATGGGCGATCAGCAGGCCGTTGAAGTTGTAGCCGTGAGGCGCGGAGAACCACGGCCATGTGCGAATATCCGCCGCAATCGTTTCCATCGATGGTCTTCCTATAATTTTGCCGATGATCTTGCCGATGATCTCTCGATGACCTTGCCGCCGCTGAATCGCCCCGATTGTAGCGCCACACACGCACCGGGTTTCAAGCCGCGCCTGCGCGCCAGAGTTTACCCACCATGAGCTACTGCGAAATCGCGCCGGGCCATCCTTTTCACGGTCCATACCACGAGCGCGAATACGGCTTTCCCACCCGCGCCGAAGGCAAGCTGTTCGAGCGTCTGGTGCTCGAGATCAACCAGGCCGGGCTTTCGTGGCTGACCGTGTTGCGCAAGCGCGAGGCGTTCTCAAAGGCTTTCGACGGCTTCGACGTCGACCGCGTCGCCGCGTATGGGCGGCGCGAGCGCGGCCGGCTGCTGGCCGACGCCGGAATCGTGCGCAACCGCCTCAAGGTCGATGCCGCGATCGAGAATGCGCGGCGAATCGCCGCGATGCGCGAGAGCCATGGCGGGTTTGCGCGATGGCTCGCCGCGAATCATCCGCTCGATAAGGCAGAGTGGGTGAAGCTGTTCAAGCGGACATTTGTGTTCACGGGCGGCGAGATTACCGGCGAGTTTCTGATCAGCATTGGCTATCTGCCGGGTGCCCACGCCAAGGACTGCCCGGTGTACGCGAGGATAGAGGGGCTGAATCCGCCCTGGATGCGCAAGAAATAGGCTGGGTCGAAGAGGATGGTAGCCCTTGACAGGAGAGCAGGGTTGATAGATATTGAGAATCGTTCTCAATTTCAACTGGAGGCCCCCAAACGTGTCGTCTCGCAGATTCCTGATTCCCGTGCTCGCCCTCTTCGCCGTCGTCGGTATGGCGACCGCCGCCGCTCACGCCGACAACGTTCTCGAGTTGCGTTTCGAGGGCCATCGCTTTTCTCCCGCCAACCTTACCGTGCCCGCGGGTGAAGCCGTAACGATCAGGGTTGTGAACGCGAGCAACGAGACGATCGAATTCGAGAGCTTCAAGCTCAACCGCGAAAAGGCCGTCCAGCCGGGCGAGGCGATCTCCGTGCGCCTGCCCGCGCTCAGCGCCGGCAGCTACGATTTCTACGACGACTTTCATCAGGACGTCCCCCAGGGCAGCATCGTCGCCAAGTGACCGGCAAGTGAAAACTTGCCCGGTTGCGGCGCTTGGCAATTCGCTCCGCGCCGGCCGGCCTCGCCATGTACGATGAGCATCAGGAAGCCTGCGCTGGCCGCTCTGCTTGCGCTCGGGGTGGCCGCCCTCGCGGCGCAACTGGTAACGGTCGAGCGCGTGAATCCAACTTCGCTGGTTTCGCCGCTATCGAACGGCGATATAACGGCGCCGGCGCAAATCGAAGCGCTTTTGACGCGCGCGTGTTACGACTGCCATTCCAACAAGACCAGATGGCCGTGGTACAGCGGGGTTGCCCCGGTGGCATGGCTCGTCGCGCGCGACGTGGCGCTGGGACGCAAGGAACTCAATTTCTCAGAGTGGGGCTCGTACTATCCGCAAACGCGAATGCGAAAGCTTCAGTGGATGGGCCGGGTGTTGCGCGAGCGCGCGATGCCGCCGTGGGCGTATCGCCTGATGCATCCGGGCGCGCGGCTCACTGACGCCGAGCGCGCGACGCTCGATCGGTGGATCGAATCCGAAATCTCGAGGCCCGCGCCGCATGCCACGACTGATTAGCATCTAATGATCTGATGACAGACCCCAAATGACAAACTCTTGTCGATTAGCTATTTGGAGTTCATTCCTGGCTTTTGCCGTTATCCTGTTCCCCAATCGCGCGGCCGCCCAGGTCGATCCGTGGGAGTTCGAAGTTTATCCCTATGCGACGGAAGGGCGGGGAGTGGTTGAACTCGAAACCGACAACGCGGTGGTGCCCAACGGCCACAGCCAGGGTGGCAATGGAACCGCGGCCGGCACCTTTCCCAGCCAGGCAATGTGGTATAACCAGTTCGAACTCACCTACGGTATCACCGATCGAATCGAGGCGGCCGCGTATCTCAATCTGGCGCTGCCACGCGGCGGCGGCTATCAATACGCCAGTTCCAAGTATCGTTTGCGCGGGAGGCTCTTCGACGAGGACGTTTTGCCGGTCAATCTCGGATGGTACGTCGAACTCGAATGGCATCGGACGCCGCAGTTCGATACCGATCAGCTCGAACTCGAACTCCGCCCCATAATAGAGAAAGACCTGGGTCGCTTTTCGATCCTTGCCAATCCAATATTTGAAAAACCGATCTTCGTCGGGCCGGACAAGAACGAGGGCTTCCAGTTCGGCTACTCCGGCGCGGTCTATTACCGGTGGATGCGGTATCTTTCGCCGGGAGTCGAGGTCTACGGCGCGACCGGCGACCTCGACGACACTCCGCCGCTCCATGCGCAGCAGCACTACATCTTTCCTGTCATCTGGGGCGCGCTCCCGTATCGCGTCGAATACAACGCCGGACCGGGCTTCGGCCTCACACGCGGCTCCGACCGCGTAATCGTGAAATTCAACCTCGAGGTGGAGGGCTTCGTCGGTTCGCTTTTCGGTCCTTCCCCAGAAGGGAGCTGGTTTTTTTAGAAAGGCCTCCGGCGAATCAACGCGAAGAAGCGGGCCGAGTTGAACGTTGAGCGTGCTTTCCCGACGGCCGCGAGTTCTGCGATGTTGTTCGAGATGTGGCCGACGCTCTTCGAGCGTGGCGGCCGCAACGCGCGGTCTGTCAGGAGCTGGCAGAAGCCGGCAGGAGGACGACATGAAAATTGGAGTGACGGCATTCCTCACCGAGAAATCCGGCAATCCCGGGATGATCGCGGCCGCGGCCGAGCGCGCCGGCTTCGAGTCGTTCTGGGTCGCGGAGCATCTGGTCATCCCGGCCGCCTACACGACCTACTATCCCCGCTCGCCCGACGGCAAGGTGCCCGAGTTCTATGCTCACCTGGCCGATCCGTTCGTCGCGCTGGCGGCGGCCGCGCAGGCGACCTCGCGCATCCGTATCGGCACCAGCGTTTGTCTGCTGCCCGAACGCAATCCGATCGAAACCGCCAAGGCAGCCGCGACGCTCGACATGTATTCGGGTGGCCGGCTGATGCTGGGCGTGGGTGCCGGATGGTTTCCCGAAGAGGCCGCGATCATGGGCGTCGACTTCAAGCGCCGCTGGCGTCATCTGCGCGAGTCCGTCGAGGCGATGCGCGAGTTGTGGAGCAAGCCCGAGGCGAGCTACGAGGGCGAGATCATCAAGTTCGCGCCGGTCCGGCTTTTTCCCAAGCCGGTGCAGAAGCCGTATCCGCCGATTTTTCTCGGCGCGCACGATCCCGGGCCGGCATTGAAACGAGTTGCGCGATGGGCGGACGGATGGATGCCGGGCGGGCTCAGCCCGGAGAAGGCTGAGGAGTGTATACCGCAGGTCAAGCGGATGGCGCGCGAGAACGGACGCGACCCCGAGCGGATCGAGTTCTCGGTGATGCTCGGTATCGGCGCGCAACAGGCGCCGTCGGCCGACGCGCTCAAGCGCTATGCCGCGGCCGGCGTGAGCCGGGTGATAATCCTGGCGGGCGAGAGCGCCGCGCGCGACGGCGTCGAGGTGGTCAAGGAACTGGCGCCGCTGGTCGAGCGTGCCGCGCAGATCTGATTCGGGCGGGATTTTCGAGCGTTTCGGGCATGATTCATCCGCCGCGACGCCGCGAATTGCGCACGCATATACGGCCTTGTCGCGTCTTGCGGCCGGTGGCATAGTTGCCAAGAGAAATCTCCGCGCTCCGCGCGATTCAAAAGCGCCAACCCTCGGCATAGGCACGCTTGTCCATCGAAACGATCAAAATCGAGCTTAACTCGGTAGTGGTTGCGGTTGCGGACCAGGTTTCCTGCGACCTCGAGGGTGAAGCCGCCGTCCTCAATCTCAGGACCGGCGTCTACTACGGACTGGACGACATCGGGGCCTCGGTCTGGCGCATGCTCAACGAGCCGCGGCGCGTGGATGAACTGGTCGACGCGCTGCTCGGCGAGTACGAGGTCGATCGCGAGGAGTGTCAGCACGACGTGATCGCGCTGCTCGGCGAACTCGCCGTGCGCGGCCTGGTCGAGATCAACGACGGCCTCGAGGGCTGACCGCTGCGGTGTACAACTTTGTCGAGTGACACGTTGTTCTTCTGAACGATCGCGCGCGCGGTCACGCTCGAGGCGGGCGATTCGGCCGGCGTCATGGTACACATGATGCCGGTTGAAGAGATGGTCACCTGGAAGATCGAAGTGACGGGCCGCGATGGTGCCGCGAAAGAGAAATCCACGCATTCGACTTTCAAGGGAACTCTGATCGCAAAGGAAGAGCTGCGCAAAATGCGCCCCGACTACGTGCCAAGACTTTCGGCTCCGGCTGAAATCGAGCGCGCAGTCCTGGGGCTCTGTGACGGCGCGCGTTCCGTAGGAGAGATCGCGCACGAGCTTCGTCTGCGTTTTCCCCAAAATTTTCGCTCACCCGATGAAACCGATGCGGCCGTCAACCGGATCGTCGGCAGGAAGACCCGATGAAGATCGATGCGGCGGGGCGGCCCTGATGGCGGCCCTGCAAATATCGCGAGACTCGGTCGTCGTGGCCTGCGAGGGCAACATCTCTTGCGATCTGGCCGGCGAAGCCGCGGTCCTCGACTTCAAGAGCGGCATGTATTACGGGCTCGACGAGGTGGGCGCGCGGATCTGGAAGCTGATCGCCGAACCCAGCACCGTCGGCGAAATCTGCGACACGCTGCTTGACGAGTACGACGTCGAGCCGGACGCCTGCGAACGCGACGTGATCGCGCTGCTCGGCGAACTCGCCGCCAAGGGACTCATAGAAGCCAGGGATGGCGCGGCGACGCGTTAATTCGTTCGGACGCCGTGCGGCCGGCGCGCCATGTTGATTCACCCGGAGCGGTAGCTTTGCCGGCTCAGCGCCGGAGTGTACTTGGTCTTCCGGCATTTCCTCAAACAGCCCTGGGCGGCGGCTGGATGCACGATGTTCTGCCTCTCGGACTATGGCTTCGCCGCCGCGCGTCCGCTCACGACTCAGCTTCAAATGCTTGCGTCAGCGCTTTGGTTTCATCCCAGGGGCCCGGTCGTAATCCCCTGGGGGCTGCTGTTGCAGTGGCGCATTCCCGATCCCGGGCTCAACCTTCCATTTTTTGTTTTCAGATCGTGGGGCTGGCGCGAGCGCGCGAGCAGCCGACGCGTCTGAACGTATGGCTTTCGGGCCTGGCGTTCGGGCTGCTGTTCTACGTGTTTTTTTACTGCTGGACGATGGCGATGACAGGACTGAGTATCGCTTTCCTGTTGGATCGCGGAGCGCGCAGAGTCTACGGCGCCACGCTATGCATAGGCAGTGTCATCGGTCTGCCCCAGCTGCTATACGGCATTCATTTGAATCACCTGCTCTCGGCCGAGGCGATGAGGCGGTTTGGCCTGTTCACGCCGGCCCCGAGATTTTACGAGAGCACCGTGCCGGCGCTTTCTCTCCTTGCCGTGGCGGCAGCCGCGTGGTGGATTTGGAAGTCGAGGAGATTCGATCTGCTTTACGTATGGAGCCTGGTTGCGGGAGGAATCCTGCTGAGCCGCAGCCGTGTGGTCAGCGGGATATTTTTTCACGAATATCACTATGACTGGCTCTGGACCCCGATTCGGCTGGTCCTGGTGCTGATCGTCGCGATGAGTATTGCGAGCGCGCGGTTTCGATGGTGCCCGGTCGCGGTAGCGATCTGCTGGATGCTGGTGATGCTCTGATGGCCGGTGCCACGGTCGCAGGCGACGACGGGTTCTGCGAGTTGGCCGCCGTCGCGGAGGAGCAATGGGTATTCAGCGGAGAGGCGGTCCTGAGAAGCGTGGTGGTCGACAATAATCAATGGGAGTCGAGACGGCGCTCAATGCATACCTGGCAGGGATGGACCGGGCGGAATTTGAAAAGGCAGCGCGCTTTGACATCGAGCTTTGGTTTTGGGAGAGCCCGGAAAATATCCGGCTCCTGAATTAGCTAGCGCCAATGCGGGACATCGCGTCACGGTCTCGGTGCAATCAAAGACTCATAATGGATTTGGGATCGCGCCGGTGTTAGGATCACGCCGCGCTCTCGAGTGCGGTGACTATCCGGATGCGCAGCTGAAATGTCCGTGACGGAAATCTTCTCGAACGCAAGCGTCAAGGGCCGGGATGGCACGCCGGCTCGCTAGATTTTTCCGCCTCCCGTTCTCCGATCAGCGGCTGCTGATGCGCGCCGCGCTGGCCGTGGTTAGCGCGAAGCTGGCGATCAAGACCCTGCGCCTGCCTGCCGCGCGCACGGCGCTCACCCGCCTGGAGCGCCTGGGATGGATCGTCACGCCAGCGTCCGCCGAACGTATCGTCTGGGCCGTAGAGGTCGTGGGGCGCGCGATACCCGGCATGAAGAACTGCCTGGTGCAGGCGGTGGCCGCGGAGGCGATGCTCGTTCGTTCGGGCCATCCGTGCGAACTGCGAATCGGCGCCGCCAAGAACGGGCCGGGCGGATTGATCGCGCACGCGTGGCTGGAGAGCGAGGGCAGGGTCCTTATCGGCGAGTTCGAGCTTGACCGCTATACTCCGCTGATCGCGCCTCATCTCCAGGGCGGCACGCCGCCCTCGCAGCGATAGACCGGGCTTCCCAATACGATCACTCGATGAGCGGAATCGCCGCAGTTTACTACCTTGATGGGCGCCCTGCGGACCGTGGGCTTATCGGCGCGATGCTCGGCGCCGTCGCCTATCGCGGGCCCGACGGCCTCAACTCGTGGATCGACGGCCCGGTCGCGCTCGGCCATGCGATGCTGCGCACCACGCCAGAAGCGATGGGCGAGAGCCAGCCGCTGGTCGACGAGCTGAGCGGGCTCGCCCTGACGCTGGATGGGCGCGTCGATAATCGCGACGAACTCAAAGAGCTGCTGGAGCGCCAGGGGCTGCGGCTCGTTGGCGGCACCGATGCGGAAATCATCCTTCGCGCGTACCAATGCTGGGGCGAAGAAGCGCCGGCGAAAATTCTTGGCGATTTTGCTTTCGCCCTGTGGGACGAGCCCAAGCGCCATCTATTCTGCGCGCGCGACTTCGCCAGCGTGCAGCCCTTGTTCTACTATTGCGATAGCCGCACCTTTATTTGCGCTTCCGAGCTGCATCAAATCCTGGTCGATCCGGCCGTGCCGCGCGAGCTCGACGAGCAAGTGAGCGGTATGTACCTGACCGGAATGTTGCTCGATCCGGTCAGCACGCTCTACCGCGAGATCCACAAGCTCGAGGGCGGCTGCTCGATCACGGTGCGGCCGGACAGGGTCGATCGGCGCCGATACTTCGATATCGATCCCGCAAAGCGAATCCGCTACCGCACCGACACTGAATACGCCGAACATTTCGAGTCGCTGTTTAAGGAGGCGGTGCGATGCAGGCTGCGCAACATCGATGGGGTCGCGGCGGAACTGAGTGGCGGGCTCGACTCCTCGCTGGTCGTTGGAACCGTCCAGCGACTCTTGCGCGAGGGTGTATCGCCCGCTCCGCGATTCGAGACTTTCTCGATCAAGTTCGATGATCCGCAGGCCGACGAGCGCAGCTACATCGGAGACGTGGCCACGATGTGGGGACTGGAGACCAACTGGAGTCCGCCATTTTACGCTAAGTCCTCTGATTTCCTGGCCGACATCAGGCGCTATCGCTCCTTCTGCGCCCGCCCGAACTTCGTAATGGACACCTTGATGCATCGCGCGATTCGCCAAAGGGGCTACCGGGTGGTCTTGACCGGCCAGGGCGGCGACCAATGGTTCGGTGGCAGTCCGGATTGCTTCGCCGAACTGCTGTGCGGCTTTCGGTTTATCGAGCTTTTCAGACTGCTGCGGGATGAAGCGGCTTATCCGACTCGGGTGCTTGGCAGGCAAGGGCCGATGACGCTCCTGCTGCGCCGGACGCTCTGGCCGTTGGTGCCGCCGCGGCCCAAATTGTTTATCAACCACTTGCGCGGCGTGAGATTGGTTTTACCGTTCGTGAACCCCGAGTTCGCCCGCAAGCTCGACCTCGAGCGCGCGCGAAACGCCCCGACCCGACAACTTCGCGGCCTCAGCTTCACGCAGCGAACCATGTACCAGGTGCTCAACCTCGGGATCTCAATCCACTTCGCCGAATTGAACGAACGTGAATGCGCGTTCGCGGGCCTGGAGGGAAGGCATCCGTTCTACGACCGCCGCATAATCGAGTTTGCTTTCGCCATTCCCGAAGACCAGCGATGCCGGCCGCGCGCGACAAAGTATATTTTTCGACAACCCGGACGCGGGCTGCTCCCCGAATCGGTCCGCCAGCGCCGTAACAAGGCCTATTTTGACAACCTGCTCCTGCATGGATTGAAGGACGTGACCGCAGCGCTCGGCGGCGAGGCCGCCTTCGGTTCGTTCAACGTCGTGCACCGGGGCTGGGTAGATCCCGAGCAGTTTCGCAAAGTCTACCGGGACAGAATTGGCGATGCCGCACGGGCCAATCTGTGGCCGCTCTGGTCGGTGCTGGAGCTGGAGATGTGGCTAAGGGAATGCGTCGCTCCCGCCAGACCCGAGGGCAGGTTAGATTAAACGTTCGCTGACTGACTGACCGTGCATTTTCATTGTTTTTAGATTCGCAGATGACCCGTGAATTCACGGGATTTCGCTCCGATGGTTGCTCTACGACCCCAGAGATTGCTCTACGAGTGATTTCTTTATCTAGACTATCTCTTATTGCGTCTTGACTCCTATATAAACTTTAAGCATCCTTAGTCAGGCCAACGCCATCAAGGTCCCCGACTGTTGGCGACGACTAAGGAGACAACGATGAGCAAAAAAAGCGCAAGCGCGGCAGTGGAGGTTCGCACGCTCACACGGAAAAAGCCGTACCGCACACCACGCCTCACCGAGTACGGTCATGTTGCCAAACTTACCGCCGGAACCTCGGGTACGCATACGGACAAGGGTCACCTGGCCAACCGGCATGGAGAAGGCTAAAGGCCGACTCACAGCGATTTCGTCCTGTTCGTGGGCCCGCCAAGAGAGTGTAAACCCCGTCTGAATTTCAGCTTGCGGGGCCTCACGCCGGTGAAGTGAAAACCGGCGAACGGCACACGGTCAAAATCTTCCTATGGGCGTGTTCCCGGCGGCTACGGATGGAGCGTTCCGTACGGCGGCGCGAATACGGTCACGTAACCACGCTAACCTGCGATTTCAGAGGGGATTCGGCCGTACCCCATCAGTTGGAGAGAGATAACTCTGTGACCGGTCTCATTTATTCATACATTCGCAAACCGACAAAGGCACCGTGGCAAACAGGCACGGCGGAGGCTGAGGCTGCGGATTCTCTACGATTTCACCTTGTTTCTTGACCTGACCGGAGAGTGTAAACTCGCCGTCTGAACCCTGTTCGCGAGCGCGACGCTCGCGAGCTGAAATCAACAGGCGGCGCACAATCAAAGCTTCGTTACAGGCGCGTTCCCGGCGACCGCTACGGTTCCATTACCTCGCCTACGGGTTGGCGATCGACTCTGACGTCCCGCTGCCCGAGCTGGAGACGACACAGCGTAAATCGTTGCCTCTTCTTCCTGGGCGACTTCGCATACGGATGGAGCGTCCGTCGGCAAGCGTGCGCGAGCCGCGCGATTGGCTGCTCCAGACCAGCCTGCCCGATGGACAGCCGTGGATGTGGGCAGCGCGACAAGAGCAGGGCTTCCTATTGCGTTACGTCGGCCTCGCTGACTTCGCGGTGAATCTGAGGGGTACCGAGATCGTTCTTGTGCATGCCGAGTCGGTAAGCTCGCGCGATACACTGGGTCATCTGCTGCTCGACCAAGCGCTCCCGATGGTTTTGGGTTTGCACGGTATCCCGACGCTCCATGCTTCCACGGTGGTGACCCCGCGCGGTGTGTGCGCCTTCCTGGGGCCGGCCGGGGCAGGCAAATCGACGCTGGCCGCAAGCTTTGCGACCGTTGGATACCCGGCACTGGGCGACGATTGCCTGGCGATAAAGGAAGACCGCGGATTCTTTGCCATACCGGCATACCCGGGCCTGCGTCTATGGATCGACTCGGCCGAATCGCTGTCGACGGATTGGTCCGGCGCGCCGGCCGTTGCGCACTACACCCGCAAGCGGCGCATCCTGAATGCTCCCGCGGTCGAACGTTTTCCGACGCGGCCTGTACGCCTGGCGGTCATCTATTGCCTCGCACGCGAGGCGCACGGCAATGGCCTGAGCGGGACACCCGCGATCGAACCGCTGCGGCCCAACGAAGTCTTCCTGCAACTGCTCTCTGCCAGTTTCATGCTCGATATCACCGACCGCTCGGTGCTCACCCGCAACCTGCGCTTCATCGAACGCATGTTGAATGCGGTGCCGGTGCGGCGGCTGAGAATTCCCGATGGGTTTTCGTCGCTGCCCAAAGTGCGCGAAGTGGTCCTTAGGGACCTGGGTGCACAGGACCTCGCCGCCGGACTCGGCGAAAGATAGGAGCCGGCCCAGCGCGGTTGGCTTGTGGCGCCGCCGATGCCATCGTGAACTCCATCGCCTCCGCCCTCAAACCCGGCCCCGCGCCGAGCCGCGAAGCTCAGCTGCTGATCTGCTGCGCGACTTCGGTTGCGACGCCCGAGCGCACGGCGCGCCTGCGCGCGATCGTCGATGGGGGCGTCGATTGGCTACGGGCCATACACATGGCGACGGTGCAGGCGGTGATGCCACTGGTCTATCGCTACCTGACTTCCGAACTCGAGGACGTGCTGCCGGCCGATGCGACCAGCGATCTTCGCCGGGCCTTTTACGGCAACTCGGTGCGCAACCTCCATCTCGCGCGCGAACTGGTCCGGCTGACGGCGCTGCTCGAGCGGGGCGGCGTCGAGCCGCTGGCGCTCAAGGGTCCGGCGCTGGCGGTGGCCGCCTACGGCGCGGTCGCGATGCGCCAGTTCACCGATCTTGATCTCCTGGTGCGCAAAAGCGAAGTCAGGCGCGCGGCCGAAATTCTGCTCGACGAGGGCTATACGCCGAGCGCCGGCTATGGCCTTGCCGACCTCGACCGCCCGGGCGGGTACGAAATCGCGATGGCGCGGGCGGGCGCGCTGACGGAAATCGATCTTCACTGGCGCCTCATCCCGTCTTATTTTCCGCTCGCGCTCGACGGGGAAGAGTTGTGGCGGCGCGCGGTGCGGATCGAGATCGAAGGCGCCGCCGTGCGCACGCTCGCGGCCGCCGACCATCTGCTCTATCTGTGCGCGCACGGGGCCAAGCACGGATGGCAGGCGCTCGGCGGGATATGCGATCTGGCCGAGCTGATGCGCGCGTCGTCGCGCACTTCGGAACAAGGCTTGTCGCAAACCTTATCACAAACCTTTTCAATAGACTGGGATGAGCTCTCTGCGCGGGCTGAGCGGGCGGGCACGCGCCGGGCGCTCGAGTTGGGCGTGCTGCTCGCGCACGAGCTGCTCGAGGCCGCGGTGCCGGCCGCCGTGCTCGAGGCGGCCCGCCGAGAACCTGCGGTCGTGCGCGCCGCGCAGAGCTTTATCGGCTACGTGAGCGATCCGGGCGACGACGGCCCGGGGTTCTACCAGCGATGGGTGGTGCCGCTGGGGGTGATCGCGGAGCCGGGGGCCCGGTTGCGCTATCTTGCCGCACGCGCGCTGTTGCCGAGCGCCGATGATCGCGAATTTCTGCGGCTGCCCCTCGCGCTCTATCCCCTGTACTATCTGCTGCGACCGGTCAGGGTGGCTCTCAAGGAGGGCCCCGCCGCCTTGCGCAGGCTCGTGCGCTCAGCCCTGCATCCGGCGGACCATTCATCGCGGTGAGAAAATCCCTAAGCGCATACATTCACGCCCTGTTCGAGGTCGGCCGCCCGCGGATCGCCGGCACGATCGGGCTGATGTTTCTCTTCTCGCTCAGCGAAGGTATCGGGATCGCGCTGCTGCTGCCGATTTTGCAGGTTTCCGGCTTCAATCTCGGCGCGCAGGGTGCGGTCGGCCGCTACGCCGATGCCATGACCTCCGCCTTCGAAGCCGTCGGGCTTCATCCGAGCCTGCTGATGTTGCTGATGGTGTTTGCCGGCCTGGTTGGGGCACGGGCAGTCCTTGGGCTTTGGCAGCTGGTCGCGATGTGCTCGGTGCAGCAGATTTTCGCCACCCGGCTGCGCGAGCGTCTGTACCATGCGATCGCCAACGCCAACTGGCTCGTGCTCTCGCGGATACGCTCCTCCGACCTGACCCATGCGCTGACGGCGGAGATCGAACGGGTCGAGGGCGCCACCTTCGGAGCGCTGAGTCTCGCCTCCACGATGCTGCTGTTCCTGCTCTACTTTGGGATCGCCCTGGCGGTCTCGGCGTCGATGACGATGCTGGCGCTTGGTTGCGGAATCATCCTGGTCGCGTTGCTGCGCGGGCGCACGGCGCTGTTGCGCGGCGCAGGCGCCGAGCTCTCGAACCGCACCAGAGGATTGTACGCCGGCATGGTCGAGCATCTGCAGAGCCTCAAGGCGGCCAAGATGTACGGCGTGCAGGAGCGCAACTTCGAATCCTACGCGGCGCTCAGCCGCGAGGTCGCCCGCGTCAGCGTCGATATCGAGCGTCTGCAAGCGGCCACCAGCTCGCTGTTCGAGATCGGTTCGGTGGTAATCCTGGCCGCCGTGCTCTACGTCTCGATTCGCGTGCTGGGGGTCGCCCCGTTCGCGGTGTTGTTGTTGCTGGCGATGTTTGGGCGGGTGATGCCGCGGATCATGCAGTGCCATCACTTGTACCAAGTGTGCATGCACGCGATGCCCGCGTTCGAAAACGTAATTGGCCTGGCCGCGCGCTGCACGGCAGCGGCTGAACCGGCGGACGCTCCCGCCGAGGCGCGCGCATTTGGAAACTCGCTCTGCATGGAGGGCGTCTCGTTTTCCTACCAGCGCGCAAGCGGCGCCGCGCCTGCCAATCAATTTGATCGGTCACCGTCTGACCAGTCTCCGCCTGATCAATCTCGGGACCAGTTCGGACAGCCACTCGCCGTGCACGATCTCGACCTCACCGTGCCGGTGGGCGAGGTAGTGGCGCTGGTCGGCCCGTCGGGCGCCGGCAAGAGCACGATCGCCGATTTGATGACCGGACTGTTGGTGCCCGATTCGGGGCGTGTCACGGTCGACGGCGTCGCGCTGGACGAGACGGGTGCGCGCGCGTGGCGCGAGCAGATCGGTTACGTTTCGCAGGACACTTACCTGTTCCACGACACGGTGCGCGCCAACCTGCTGTGGGCGCGCCCGGGCGCGAGCGAGGCCGAGGTGCGCGAGGCGCTCGCGCTGGCCGCGGCAGAGCAGTTCGTCGACGCGCTGCCGGCCGGGCTCGACACTGTGATCGGCGATCGCGGGGCGTCGATTTCGCACGGTGAGCGCCAGCGCGTCGCGCTCGCGCGCGCACTGCTGCGCCATCCGCGCCTGCTGATCCTCGACGAGGCGACCAACAGCCTGGATGCGCACAACGAGCAGCGGATCCTCGACGCGATCGAACGGCTGCGCGGCGATCTCATCATCGGCAATCTCACCATCGTGATTATTGCCCATCGGATTGCCGCGGTGCGCCGCGCCGATCGGATCTACGTCGTGGAGGGCGGCACGATCGTGGAATCGGGAAGCTGGGACGAGCTGTGCGCGCGCGAGCACGGGCGTTTTCGGGCGCTGTGCGAGAGCCAGGGAATCGCGCCGGTGCCGATAACTCCGGCGGGTCCGCCGGCGGCTCGCCGGCTCGCTTAGCCCGCCGCGGTTCTTGCGTACGAACTCACAGCGAGCGCATGAATTCCGTCATATGGGCGATAGCTTGCGCGAGATTTTCCGCTTCGGTGCGGCCCGAGCGTACGCGCGGCTTGAACGAATGGTCGCCGTCCTCGAGCCACTCGACGCGAATCGCACGCGACAGCTCGTATTTGCTGACCTCCTCGGGTCTGCCAAACGGATCGCGATCGCCCTGCAGGATCAGCGCGGGCGTGCGCAGCCGCTCGAGATCACGGGTACGCGTTTGCTCGGGCTTGCCGGGCGGATGAAACGGATAGCCGAGGCATACGAGGCCGCGCACGCCGGTTTCATCGGCGATCATGCTTGCGATACGGCCGCCGAGCGACTTGCCGCCGATAACCAGCCGCCCGGCGTCGCCGAGTTCGGAGATCGTATCGCGCCAGGATTGCATCAGCGCCGGTCCCCGGTCGGGCGCGCCGCCGCTGCCGGTTTCGCGCCGCCGCAGCATATAAGGAAATTCGAATCGCGCGACGCGGACGCCGGTTCTCGCGATTCCTTCAGCGATTGTTTCCATGAACGGCGAATCCATCGGGCTTCCCGCGCCATGCGCGAGAACCAGAGTGATCGCCGCGGTCTTCGGTCCGTTGAACAGCAACCGCTGTGCAAATCTCCGGGGGATTGCGAGAGGGGGGACTTGAACCCCCACGCCTTGCGGCACCGGATCCT
>CAWENP010000023.1:0-38308 GCA_963810495.1 uncultured delta proteobacterium | reverse complement strand
GAAGCTGGCATTCTACCACTGAATTACGCCCGCCTGCCGTGAAGTCTAGGGTCGCCGCATCGGAGTGTCAAATCCGCAAGGGTCGTGAGACGCGCGGCGCGGCGATGCGAAAAGAGCAGCGCTAGGAAGCGCCGCAAAAAACAGATATCCGGCGCTTCCTCGCTCGACCCCCACCTTTGTCCTCCCCCAAGACACGGGGGAGGAAATAGGAGTTGGGAAACAGAAACTCCCTCACTCGTGTAGGAAACAGAAACCACATATTCCCGCAGCACAGATGGAAGAAGGGAAAGACTAATCGGAAGCGAAAGGCCTACCAGTAGCGGACGCGGCCGACGTCCGTGTGCACGAAATCAGAGGCTGGATAGTAGCCGACGCCGCCGCCGCGCATCGCGAGCGCCACCCGATGCAACTGGTCGAGCGTGCGCCCGGGGACGCGCCAGTCGAGCGCCAATCCGTCCATGTGCAGGCTGTGATGCGCAACGCCGTCGCTGCGCGCCGCGAGCATCGCGTTGGTCTCGGGTGTGCGATAGCCGGAGATAATCGCCACCTCGGCGTCGGTGTGGAGCTTGCGCCGGATCGCGACCACCAGGTCGAGCAGCGCCGGACTGATCGGCTTGACCGCGTTCTGGCGATAATCGCGCAGGATGTAATCGATCTCGGCGAGCGCCTGCGGGATGTAGCGTCCCTTCTCGTAGTAGACGATGTCGAGTTGCTCGCTCGTGTGCAGGTTATAGAACTTCAGGCGCCGCGGTGTGACCGGCGCGGTCAGCATCGCAAGCGCGCTTGCCGGCGCGAGTGTCGCGGTAGCGGCGGCGAGCCCCGCCATCCTGAGAAAACGGCGGCGGTCGATTGCGGGCTGCTGCGCGGCCGGCGCGATCGAGGAATCGGGACGCTCGATCCCCGGGACGATGCCGCGAGTCATGCCACTAACAAAGATTGATGGCTTCGTTTCTCCCATTCTCCGCGTCCCCCCGAACTGCTCGTCCCCACCCGGCCAACCCGCCACGTCCCCCGCTCGCCGCGCAGCGCGCGGTTGGAGTCCACGGGGGCATCGGGTAACTTTACACTCTCCAAAGGCGCGGCGCCACAGCGTTCGAACGCGCCTCCGGCACCGATGAAACCACCCCCGATTCGGCCAAAAACGCTAATAAAGCCAATAAATCCGGCCCGCGCGCGCACCCGGCCGCTGGCCTCGCTGTCGCGCAAGGTG
This sequence comes from uncultured delta proteobacterium, assembly GCA_963810495.1. GTDB lineage: Bacteria > Desulfobacterota > Binatia > Binatales > Binataceae > JAKAVN01. Next base: position 37,098 of record CAWENP010000023.1, on the reverse strand, counting down.
GAGCGCGGCCAGTTCGCGCGGGAACTCCACGCCGGGGCCACGATGCGCGAGTTCATCGCCGCGTTGCCCGAAACTCTGGCGGCGGCCGATCTGCGCGAGCTGGCGCGGCGAATCGCGGCGGCGCGTCGCGCCGGACGGAACTTCCTGATGCTCACCGGGGCGCATCCGCTGAAGGTCGGCCTGAGCCCGCTCATCTGCGGGATGCTGCGCGACGGCGTGCTGAGCGCGATCGCGACCAACGGCGCGGCGATCATTCACGACTTCGAGCTTGCCTTTGCCGGACGCACCTCGGAGGACGTCGGCGCAGGACTCGGCGACGGCAGCTTCGGGATGGCTGAGGAGACCGGCGCGTTCCTCAATCGCGCGGCGCGCCTGGCCGCCGAGGAGGGCAGGGGGCTGGGCGAGGTGGTAGGCCGCGAAATCGTCCGCGCACGCCTGCGCTACCGCGACGCCAGTATCTTTGCCGCTGCGTACCGCGCGGGCGCACCGGCGACCGTGCACGTCGCGCTGGGCGCCGACATCATCCATATGCATCCGGCGGCCGACGGTGGCGCGATCGGCAAGGCCACGATGACGGACTTCCATCGTCTGGTCGCGGTGGTCGCGACGCTTAGCCGCGGCGTGGTGCTCAACCTGGGATCGGCGGTGGTGATGCCGGAGGTTTTCCTCAAGGCGCTCAACCTCGCGCGCAACCTGGGCCGGCGAGTCGACGGCTTGTGCGCCGCCGACATGGATTTCATCCGCCAGTACCGGCCGCGGATCAACGTGGTTGAGCGGCCGACCGCCGGCGGCAGGGGAGCGCGCGGAATCGCGCTCACCGGCCATCATGAGATCATGTTTCCGCTGCTCGCCGCCGCGGTGCGCGAGGAACTCGCGCGGCCGGCGCGGCGGCGAGTTTGACGATGGCCGCTCGCGCGACGAGCCGCGGGAGCGGCGCCGCTCCGATCGCGATTCTCACCGACTTTGGCTACCGCGACCATTACGTGGGCGCGATGAAGGGCGTGATCGCCTCGATCGCTCCCGGCGCCCCGCTAATCGACATTACGCACGGCGTGCCGGCGCAGTCGATCGCCGCGGGCGCGATCGCGCTCGCGCAGACTTGGCGGCTCTTTCCGCCGCGGACGGTCTTCCTGGTGGTCGTCGACCCGGGCGTGGGCACGGCGCGGCTCCCGGTGGCGGTCCAGACGCGCGCGGGAGCGCGCTTCCTCGGGCCCGACAACGGCGTGCTCTCGCTGGCGCTGGAGGAGGCGGGGCCGGCGCGCGCGGTCGAGCTGCGCGCGCCGCGCTATCGGCTCGCACGCGTGAGCGCGACCTTTCACGGCCGCGACATCTTCGCGCCTGCCGCGGCGCATCTGTGGCGCGGCGTCAAGCTCGAGTCGCTGGGGCCGCCGGTACGCGACGGCCTGACCCATCTGGAGCTGGCGGAGCCGCGCGAGGGGGTCGAGGAGCTGCGTGGCGAGGTGCTGTACGCCGACGGCTTCGGCAATCTCGTGAGCAACATCGGGCGCGACGCGCTGGCGCGATTCGAGGCGCGCTTTCCCGCTATGCGGCTTTCCGTTAGGATCGGAACGGGCGCTCCGCTCGAGATACTTCAGGCTTATGGCGACGCCCGCGAAGGTGTTCCTCTCGCTACGTTTGGAAGTTTCGAGCTGCTGGAAATTGCCGTGCGCGACGGCAGTGCCGCGCAGCGTTTCGCCGCCGGGCCGGGCGCGACGGTAACCGTCCGCCCGCTGCGGCGTAACTCCGTCATGAGCCGCCGGCAATGAACTCCGGCATGAAATGAATATCGGCACGAAATAAATACGGCGCGAAATAAATAATGGATGATTCCACCGCACACGACGAATCGCAGGTCTTAACCGATATCCCGCGCGTCACGCCCGCGCCGGTTTACGAGCCCGAAGTGATGGCGTCGCCGCGCCCGCGGCCCTCCGGCGTTACGCGGCTTCACGTCGTGCTCTTCCTGCTGACGCTGCTGACCACCACGATGGCCGGGGCGGACATGGCCGGCGCGTTCGTGTCGCTGGCGCATCCGTTTGCGACCTTCGGCAACCTCGCCGCAGGCCTGTCGTTTTCGATCCCGCTGATGATGATCCTGTTTGCGCACGAGATGGGCCATTACCTGGTGGCGCGGCGCAATAACGTCGACGTGAGCCCGCCCTATTTCATCCCGGCACCGTTGCCGTCGGTCTTTTTCATCGGCACCTTCGGCGCGTTTATCCGGATGCGGTCGCCGGCGCGCACGCGGCGCGTGATGTTCGATATCGGCGCGGCCGGGCCGTGGGCCGGAGTGGTGGTGGCGGTGATCGCGGTGGCGATCGGGCTTAAGCTTTCCGACGTGTCGCCGCTCGACACCTCAGGCGGCGGATTACAGCTCGGCAATTCGATCCTGTTCTGGGCGCTGTCGTACGCGATGCTGGGTGTCGATCCCAACTCGGTCAACGTCAACCTTCATCCGATCGCGTTCGCCGGATGGATCGGGTTGCTGGTGACGACGCTCAACCTGTTGCCGGTCGGCCAGCTAGACGGCGGCCACGTGGTCTACGCGCTCTTCGGCCGCTGGCATCGAACAATCGCGCGCCTGTTCATCGTGGCGTGCGTGATGATGGTAGTGGTGCCGCTGTTTATGGGCTCGGCCTACTGGGGCGGATGGCTTTTCTGGGTGGTGTTCCTTTTCTTTCTTGGCCTGGGACATCCGGCCACCGTCGACGCGGATACGCCGCTCGATCCGCGGCGCAGGGCTTTTGCCTGGGCGACGATCGTGTTGTTCATCGTGACCTTCAGCCCGGTGCCGGCCTGGTACGCCGAGGGGAATCAGAACCCGCAGGAGCAGCAGCCCAAGGACAATACCTACAGCGTCGTCTACCGGCCCGCGCCGCCGCCGCTACCTGCCTCAGTGCGGCTCAAGGGACTCTGATGAGCGGCGGGGGGAAGCGGCCGAGCTGGGATCAGTATTTCATGACGATCACGCGGCAGGTCGCGGAGCGCTCGACCTGCCTGCGGGCCAAGGTGGGCGCGGTGATCGTGCGCGACCGCAGCATCCTCGCGACCGGCTACAATGGGTCGCCGGCCGGGATGCCGCATTGCAACGAGGTCGGATGCCTCATCTATGAATCGCGCACGCCCGACGGCGAGATCGAGCAGAACTGTTGGCGCACCATCCACGCCGAGATTAACGCGATCACGCAAGCGGCCAAGAACGGCGCCGCGATCCGCGACGCCGATATCTACGTGACTCACACGCCCTGCATCCACTGTCTCAAGGTGCTCATCAACACCGGCATCCGCACGGTCTACTACGGCCGCGAGTACAAGCTGCATACGGTGGGCGAAGTGCTCAAGCATGCGGCGGTAAAGCTGGTGCAGGTGGCGCCGGAGGACGCGGATGCTCCCGCATGAGAGCGGCGAGGGCGCGGGCGGAGGCGCCACGGCGCGGCCGTGCGGAATCTGCGCGCTTATCGAGCGATGCCGCGCGGGCAACTTCGCGGATTTCGTCGCCGAGTTGCCGCACTCGTTCGTAATTCTGGGCGACGCGCAGTTCTATCGCGGCTACTGCGTGGTGCTCGCCAAACGCCACGTCGACGAGATCCATCTGATGCCGCCCGACGAGGCGCGCGCGCTCTTCGACGAGACGATAGCGGTGGGACGCACGATCGCCCTTGCGACGTGGCCGCTCAAGCTCAACTACGAGTGTCTCGGCAACCTCGAACCGCACGTCCACTGGCACGTCTTCCCGCGCTTCGAGGCGGACGCGATGCGCGCGGCGCCCGTATGGATGCGGCCCGAGGCCGAGCGCAAAGTTGCACTTGAAGATTCCGACCGACGCGCGCTGATCCAGACGTTCGCAAGCGAATTGCGCCGCCAAATCCCGGCCGCGCGCGTGGCGGTCGAACGATAAATCCTCCGGCTTGCCCTCGTTGAGGGGATGAATGTGGCGAGGAGGGTGGCGAGGCTTGCGCCGAACTTCAACAATCACTTCAATATATCGCTGGTTGATAACCGCTGCGTTATTCGGCGCTACGGTTTTGCTTGCATCGTGCAAAAACGGCAAAATACCTGACCAAGGAAGTTACCCGGCGCAGCTATATCTCAAAAGATGCGGTCAGTGTCATCAGGCATATAATCCGAGCCTGATGACCGCAGCCATGTGGGCTGTCAAGGTCGATTTGATGCAGCAACGGATGAAGCAAACGGGGTTGGCGCCGCTCACGCCGGACGAGCGCAAGACCATCCTGGAGTACCTGAGCAGCAACGCCGGCCAGCAATAGCGCGACGCGCATCCAGGCTCTGAGGAGGGGGACCGAGGAGATGGCAGCTCAGGAGTTTCGCGTCCAGGAGGAATCCCGCCGCGATCAGCTAATCGCGATCGGATCGAGCCTCTTCTTTCTAGCCGTGATCAGTGCCGCGCTATTGACACGGCCGCAGTTCAGGACTGCGTTTGGCTGGGCGATCGCCGTCGCCGCGTCAGTGTTTTTTATTTGGACGCTGGTGCGCGAGATGCAAGCCCTGGCCGGTCGCAAAAACTGGCCCGTCATCATCGACGAGCATGGCGTCCGCTACGCCAGCCCCGGTCAGATTACCTGGGCCGAGATCGTTGGCCTGGAACCAGTGCGCTCGCGTCAACGTGTCGATCTCCGCGACACGCAGGGCCGCGTGCGGGTCAGTCTTCCCTACGACCTCGAAGACGCGCACGAGGTGTTTCAGTTCGTGGCGGACATGCTGGCCGATCGATGGCCGGAGCTACCGCTGCCGCATGGTTTCGCCCGGGACCTGCCACAGCAGATGCTGATCGCTGGCGCGGCGTGGGTTGTGGCGCTTGGCGGAGCGATCTATTGGATGCGCGGCCGCCCGCTGATTCAACTGCTCTGCGCGGTCGCGATGGTGCTCCTGCTGGCGGCTTTTGCGGCGTGGCGGCTCCGTTCGGTGCGCCGGCTGACGGTCGGCAAGCAGGACCTTACCGTGGCGAAAGGAACCAATCCTCGCGTGATCAACTACGCGGACATCGAGGCCGTGGGCCTCGTCGTAGTCGGCGGCAAAGCCGAGCGCCATCTCGATGTGAAGGTTACGTTTAGCGACAAGAGCGCGACGTACGTGCTGCCGTGGAGGTGCGATCCGTTCGACGTTTACGCGACCGTGAAGGCAGCCTGGGAGCGCGGCCGCACCGCCGCCGCCGCATCGGCCACTCCCGCCGCCGCCAGCTGAGTTAAGGCGCGCGATTCGCGCTACTTCAGCAGCGGTGGCTGGCCGCCGTCGTAGACAATCCGGCCGTCGACCACCGAGGCGAAGTCGGCTAGCCGATGCGCCGTCAGTTTGCCGTCGGGCATGATGTGCTCGACGTCCCATCCGCGGACCGTCATCTGGTCCGAGACGATTCGCCGATGACATCGCCACCACAGTCCCTCCGAGCACATGATCGCCGTGCGCGCGGCGGCCGCGATTGCGATTAGCTCGTTGAGGCCTTCCGCGAATTCGTCGCTCTCGGTGTAATCCGCGTAAGAGCGGAACGCGGCGACCGTCCATGCGACGTGAGGCGAATCGGTGCGCTTGCTGTGGCGCCGTCCGCCCAGCCGCTTGAGCCATCGATACTCGACGCCGGCGCGGCCGAGCGCCTCCGCCAACGGTTCCTGGTTGAACTGCGGCCATCGCCGCGAGCTCGGATAGGAGCGGAGGTCGGCAAGGATCGCGATTCGATGCTCGCCGAGGAGTTCTAGGAAGCGTTCGATCGGATGCGTCGAATGGCCGAGCGTGTAGAGCGTCGGCTGCAGCGGCGTGACCGAGGATTTTGCAGCGTTCGGCATCCGCCGGCGTCTGACCAGGAGGGCCGCTCTCGATCGGCTCCTACGAAGAGAATCAAGAAAAAATCAGCTGAGCGCGGCCAGCGCGAGGCCGCCCGTGATAAGCGCGAAGCCCGAAACGGTCGCCAGCGTCTCGCCCCATCGCGTCGCCCGCTCGATCAGCACGAAGCCTGTCAGCGCTGCCACCCACAACAGGTTCATCACGCCCGCGACGAACAACAACGCCATCAGCATCCAGCAGCATCCCACGCAGAACGCGCCATGGCGCAGGCCCATCGCGATCGCGCCGGCGCGGCCGTCGCGCCAGTGCGACATCAGGAAACCCACCGGCGACTGGCAGTGGCGCAGACATCGACGCTTGAGCGGCAAGAGCTGATAGGCGCCCGCGAGCGCCAGGATGACGCCGCCCATCAGCGGCGCGACCCGCATCGCACCGGTCAGGATCGCCGCGTGATCCAGCGCGGCCTGCAGCACGGTGGCGACGGCGCTGAACGCGGTCCACGCCGCGACGTAGCCGCCGGCGAACAGCCATACTCGCACTCGCGGCGAGGTGCCGCGGCTCTCGGCAACGCGCGCGTATGTCGCGACCATCGGCGCCGCGCTCGGCAGCATCATCGCGACCATCATCACCGCCCACATCAGGAAGGTCAGCCACAACTGCCCCGGCGACCATGGCGAGGCCATCGACATCCCGGGCATCCCGGCCATGCCTGCCATCCCCGCCATGCCGTCCATCGCGTCGATGCCGGCAGGCATCCGCCACAGGTACACCCATGCGAGCGCCGAAAGCGCGCCGAGGCCGCCCCAGATTGCGAGCTGGTCGGGCAGCTTGAGTGCGCGCCCAATTCTGCGCGCGTCTGTTGTGGGGACCGCGGAAGCCATCGCAACTTTTGAGAGTGCTACACCCTTGCCCGACGCGCCGCGCTAGGCGTTGGTCCAGTTGATCGCTGAGAAGTGGCCATTGCGCCCGCTGTTGTCGAAGCTGAGCGAATGATCCTTGTAGTGGCTCGATGTGCCGCGCGCGGCGGCCAGGCGTCCGGAATAAGGATGCGTTACGTTGTCGAGCCACACTGTATTGCCGTCGCGCCCCGCCACGCCCTGCACCGTTACTTCGGTGATGCCGGCGATGCTCAGCTTGCGCGTGTCGCCCGAAGCGCTGAAGTCGATCTGCGCCGTTTTGGTTGGCAGCCGATGCGCGATCATCGGGGCGAGCAGGCTCGGCGGTCCGCCGGCCTGCCCGGCGAAGATGGCTTCGAGCGCGGCGCGCTGCTCGGCGTTGGCGCGGCCGTCGACGTAAACTCCGCCGGTGCCGCCGCCCTGCGCCATCGGGCCCGGCGTGGTGAACGCCTGCACCGCGTTGAGTCCGGAAAGATCGGTCCTGCCGTAGCTGCCGCGGTTGATGTGGAAGGCGAGCACCACGTCGCAATGGCCCTCGGTCGGACGGACCTTGGCCTGGCTCAGCAGACAGGGGCAGAGCAGTTCGCAGTTGCAGGACTCAAAATACTCGCCCTCGATTTTCCAACTTTCGTTAGCCATCGATGTTCGCTCCAGTTCGGTGATGGGAAGGCGCACGCACGCCGAGTCACACTCGCGGTTCAACCGTATCGTGCATGCGCGGGCTGCGCGCGGTCAAGCGAATATACATCAAAGCCGCGCAGGGGCGAGAACGCGCGCGTCGCGACAAACCCGATCAGCCGCCGGGCGCCGGCTGAGCCGCCTGCGTCGCGCCGGGCGCGGTCGACGCTGGCTCGCTCGACGCCGGCGCGCTCGCGGGTGCTCCTTCGGCGATGCGTTCGAGGTTCGCCACGTTGATTGCCGCCTCGGCCTGGTTGGTCACCGCGACCAGGATGAGCGCGTCGGGATGCAGGTACTGTTTCGCCACGCGCTGGATCTCGTCCTTGGTCACCGCGCCGATCAGCTTCGGATAGCGCTCGGCGTAGTCGAGGCCGAGGCCGTACAGTTCGATCTGCAGCATGAAGCTAGCGATCGAGCTCTGGCGATCGATCTTGAGGGGAAAGCTGCCGATTAAATATTTTTTGGCCGAGGCCAGCTCGCCGTCGGTGACCGGATGCTCCTGCATGTCGCGCAACTGTTCGATGATGAGCTCCAGCGCTTCGTTGGTAGTCTTGTTTTTGGTCTGCGTATCGACCGTGAAGGAACCGGGAAATTTACCGGCGTCGAATCCGCTCGAGATTCCGTAGGCCAGCCCGTTCTTGCTGCGCACGATTTTCATCAGGCGCGAGGCGAAGCCGCCGCCGCCCAGGATGTAGTTCATCACTTGCAGCCGATAATAATCCGGGTTGGAGCGCGCGATACCGCCCGAGCCCAGGATGATAGTCGCCTGCACGACGCTGCGGTCGACCAGCGTCGGATGAATTCCCGGCGGGACGTTGGGCGCCGGCGGCTCCGCCTGTGGGGGCACCGTGCCCTTGAGCGCATCGAACGCTTTCTCCAGCTTGGCCTTCACTTCGTCGGCCTTGACGTCGCCGACCACCGCAATCACCGCGCCGCCGATTTTATATTGCGCGTGGTAGAAGTCGCGCACGTCCTGCGGCGTGAGCTTCGCCACCGACTCGGACGTGCCTTCGCTCGGATGGCCATAGGGTGCGTTGCCATAGAGCGCCTTGTGGAAGGTGACTCCGGCGACGTAGTCCGGCTGCTCCTCCTGGGCCTTGATGTCGGCCAGGCGCTCGTCGCGCTTGCGGGTGATTTCGTCGTCGCTGAGCGCGGGCTCGGTGAGCGTCGCCGCCATCAGGCGCAAAGTCTCGTCCGCGTATTTCGCGAGTGAGGTGAAGCTCGCCTGCGCATAGTCCGCTCCGGCGCCGACTGCGATCGAGCTGCCCATGAAATCGACTTTCTGGTTGAACTGCGCGGCGCTCAGATCCTTGGTGCCGAGCGTCAGCGAGGCTGCGGTTAGGGAGGCGAGTCCGGCCTTGCCTTCGGGGTCGCGCCGCGCGCCGGCGTCGAACGCGATCGTCATCGTCACCATCGGGAGTTGATGCTGCTCGGAGACCAGCAGCACCGCGCCGTCGGAGAGCACCGAGCGCTTGATCTCCAGCGCCGCGGCAGGGTCTGCCAGGGCCGCGACTAGAAAAGCCGCGGCCAGCGCCGCACGTAGAGCATCGCCGCGCCGCCGACTCATCGCGCCACCTTGTCCATCGCGGAGGCCGCGCGCGTAACGCGCATCGGCGCCGCCTCCAGCATTGAATCGGCGGTGCTGAGCGGAGGGGCGTGACGCACGGTGCCGCCGCCGCCTCCGCCCTGCTCATGGGGCAGGATACCAGTCGGCATCAGCACGCCGACCGTGCAATTGTTCTCGACCAGGTATTTCTTCGCCACCCGCTGGACGTCCACCGCGGTGACCTTGTCGATTTCCGTCAGGTAGCGGTCCATCAGATGGTAGTTGCCCAGCATCTCCCACACGCCGAGCTGCAGCGCTTCCTCGAAGATCGAGTCCTGCAGGAACACGAATGACGACTGCTCGAGATTCTTGGCCTTCTGCAATTCTTCCGCGCCGACGGGCTCGGCCTTGAGCTGCTCGACCACCTTGTTGGCCTCCGCGATCGCGTCCTCGGTCTTCACTCCGGGGCGCATCTGCGCGGAGAGCTCGAACAGTCCGGGATCGAACGACGTCATGTCGTAGCTGGCCGACACCTCGATCACCATCCGCTTGTCGAGCACCATCGTGCGGTAGAGGCGCGCGCTCTTGCCGTCGGAGAGAATCTCGGAGGCGATTTCGAGCGCGAAGGCGTCAGCTCCGCCGACGCGGTAGTTGGGCACGTGGTAGGCCTCGGTGAAGGCCGGCAGGTTGGCGGCGTGGCGCAGCACGATTTTCCGCGCGCCCTGCTGAGGCGGTTCGATCTCGAACACGGGCGGCGGCTTGGGGCCGTTCTTGATCGGACCGAACGATTCGGCGATCTGCTTGAGCACCTTGTCGGCGTCGAAGTCGCCCACCGCGACCGCGATCGCGTTCTGCGGCGAGTAATAGACGCTGTGATACTTGAGCGCGTCGGCCAGCGTCAGGCGCTGGATATCCTGCATCCAGCCTATCACCGGCCAGTGGTAAGGATGCTCGACGAAAGCCTGCGCCTGGGTCGCCTCCGAGAGAGCGTCCTCCGGGTTGTCGTCCGTCCGCATCCGCCGTTCCTCTTCAACCACCGCGAGTTCGGAGTCGAAGCCCTTGGGATCGAAGTTCGCCATCCGGTCGGCCTCCAATCCGATCGGCACGTCGAGATGATCGCGGTTGATCACTTCGAAGTAGTCGGTGAAGTCGGAGCCGGTGAACGCATTATCCATCCCGCCGTTCTGCTGGATGATGTTGGAGAATTCCTCGGGGCCGTACTTTTTGGTGCCGCGGAACTTCAGGTGTTCGACCAGGTGCGAGATGCCGGTCTTGCCGAAGCTCTCGTTGCGCGATCCGACCTTGGTAAACAGGTTGAAGGTCGCCACCGGCGCCTTGTGATTCTCCAGCACCAGGACCTTGAGCCCGTTGGGCAGGGTTTCGGTCTTGACGGCGTCGGTGATCCCGGCGCGCGCGCGGCCCGGCGCGCCGATCGAGATCAGCGCGGCAAATGTGAAGGTCAACGCGAAGACCAGCGCCCGGCGACGGAATAGGCTTTTGCTTGGAATAAACATATCCATTAGCACTTAAGACTTAGCTCGCCGCGCCGTCAAGCCGAGCGCCACGGCGGCGCGGCGCGTCCGCAGATCAGCAACTCCGGCGCGGCCCCGTTCGTTCCCGCCGGCAGAACGGCGGAAAATGAAATTGCATCGCGGGTGCGCGATTTGTCACAATGAAGCAGATGGCTCACACTCTGGCCGAGGATCGCCCGCAGGCGCTGCACGAAATCAAGGGCGTGCTGACGAAGTTCATGCGGATGCTGTACCCGCAGGAATTTCGCCTGGACTCGATCGCGAATTGCGGCCCGATGCTGGCCTTTCATTATCCGCTGCTGGCGGGCGAGATGATTCATCTGCCCGAGCAGATCGACGCGCTCGGCTCACGGGCGCTCGCCTATGACTACTATCTCGTGACCGCTGCTCAGCTCGCCGGCCGCCATGAGTTCGGCACTTTCAAGCTCTGCCTGGCCGAGTTGCCCGGCTTCGAGGAGCGTGGCGAGACCGGCGTCGAAGCGATCGAAAGTTTCGTCGCGTCGTTCAACGACCCAATGCTCGGCGGCGCCCTGATGCGGTTGTGCGAGAGCGCGCGAGTCGACAGCGAGATGGCCCGGCGTTATCGCGGCCTTGCTCCGCGTATCGCCAAGCTCAACCGTGCGCTGGTCGAGAAGCTGAACCCGCGCGCGCTCAGCACGATGCTGGTGCGCGGCGCCCTGAAGATCGACCCCGGCGAGGATCCGGCGACGCAGACTTTCACCAGGCATGCCGCCCAATTCTTCGCGCCGCTGCGCAAGCCCGGCGCCGGCGTCCTGACCAGCGCGCGTCAGGCTTCGGCGATGTACACGTGGCTGCAGGACTTGATGGCCGCCGCGCGCCGCGCAGGCGCAGCCGAAGGTCTCGATGACGACGGTAATGCGCTGCGCAACGATCTTATCGGCAACCTCGACAGCGCCGAGGGCGGCGAAGGCGAAGGTCCCGAAGGCGCCGAGGGCGACAGCGACGGCGAGACCAATCAGAACGTGCGGATGGAAGTCTCGGGCAAGCAGTCCAAGGGCCGCGGCGGCCGCCCGCTGAGCCCCGAGGAAATTCGCAAGCTGCTCGAGCAGGGTGCGCAGATCAAACCCGCCGAGGGCCAGGGCGGCGCCGAGGGCGAGGGCATGTATCTCACCCAGCTCACGGGCAAGCAGGCGCAGGACCTGGAGGAACTGCGCGAGCAACTCGGCGAGATCGGGCCCGCCTCCAACCATGGCCGGCTGGTGCTGATGCATGGGCGCAACCAGGATTCGTACTACTCATACGACGAGTGGGACTACGTGCTGGCGGACTACCGGCGCGGATGGTGCCGCCTGCGCGAGGTTGCGCTCGCCGGCGACGACAATGATTTCTTCGCTCAGACGTTGGCGCGCTACTCCGAGATGCTGCCGCAGGTGCGCCGCCACTTCCAGCGCATCCGGCCCGCTTCATATCGGATGGTCCGCGGGCTCGAAGACGGCGAGGAACTCGATCTCGAGCGCCTGGTCGAAACCCGCGTGTCGCGCCTGATGGGCGAGAGTCCCGATCCGCGCGTCTACAGCGCGCGCAAAAAAGAGTCGCGCGACGTCGCCACGCTCTTCCTGCTCGACATGTCGGCCTCAACCGACGAGCCGATCCATCGCGAGGTGCGCAAGGCGACCACCGACGACGACGATCACAGCGATGACTGGATGAAGGCCTGGCAGCGCCGTCCGCAGCAGAGCCAGCGCCCGCGCCGCATCATCGACGTCAACAAGGAAGCGCTCGTGATCATGGCCGAAGCGCTCGAGGAGATCGGCGACTCCTACGCGATCATGGGATTTTCCGGCCACGGCCGCGACAACGTCGAGTTCTACGTTATTAAGGAGTTCAGCCAGGGGCTGACCGACGAGGTCAAGGCGCGCGTCGGCGCGGTCGAGCCCAAGCGATCGACCCGGATGGGCGCGGCGATTCGCCACGTGCGCGAGAAATTCAAGGACACGAGCTCGCGCGCCAAGCATATGATCCTGTTGAGCGACGGCTTCCCGCAGGACTTCGACTACGGTCACGATCGGCGCTCCAACGCCTACGGCATCCAGGACACGATGGTGGCGCTCAAGGAACTCGAGATGGCGGGGGTGCTGCCGTTCTGTATCACGGTCGATCGTACCGGCCACGATTACCTGCGACAGATGTGCGCGCCGTCGCGCTACCTCGTGATCGAGGACATCACCTCGCTGCCGCGCGTGTTGCCGAAAATCTACGAGCAAGTCGTCCGCTGGTAGGCCTCGCCCTTTCGGGCACTCGCAGTTCTTGACCACAACCCCGCAAGATTGTACATGGCGCTCAAAAATGGCTAAAGGAGGCGTGCGATGGCAGTAGACGAATCAAAGCTTCAGCAATTGCTTGGTAAGATGCTTGGCGAGGTGGGCGCCGCGATGGGCATCGGCCTGGTCCTCCTGGGCGACAAATTTGGATTGTACAAGACGCTCGCAGCCGCCGGTCCGCTGACCTCCGCGGAACTCGCCTCGCGTACCGGCACGGCCGCGCGTTACGTGCAAGAGTGGGCAGCCGCGCAGGCGGCGGGCGGATATATCAATTTCGAGCCTGCGACGGAGCGATTTTCGATTTCACCCGAGCAGGCGCTGGTCCTCGCCGACGAGAACGGACCTGCATTTTTTCCCGCGATGTTCGAAATCGCCGCCGCGGCCGCGCGCGATCTACCAAAGGTCGAAGCGGCTTTCCGCACCGGCGCGGGCGTTGGATGGCATGAGCACGATCCCTGCCTGTTTCGCGGCACCGAGAGATTTTTCCGTCCGGGCTATGCAATGCATTTGGTGTCGGAATGGATCCCGGCATTGGAGGGCGTGAAGGAAAAGCTCGAACGTGGCGCGCACATCGCAGATGTCGGATGCGGTCATGGGGCATCAACCATTTTGCTAGCCAAGGCGTTTCCGAAGTCGAAATTTTCCGGTTTCGACTATCACGAACCATCGCTCGTGCGCGCGCGCGAGTTGGCGCGCGAGAACGGCGTCGCTGACCGGATCACCTTCCAGCGTGCATCGGCGAAGGAGTTTCCCGGCACCTTCGATCTGGTTGCATTCTTCGACTGCCTGCATGACATGGGCGACCCCGTCGGAGTGGCTGCGCACGTCAAATCGACTTTGAAATCGGACGGCACGTGGATGATTGTCGAGCCTTTCGCTTCCGATGTGATGGCGGAAAATCTCAATCCGATCGGCCGTATATTCTATTCGGCATCGACGCAGATCTGCGTGCCGGTGTCATTGTCGCAGGAAGTTGGCCTGGCGCTCGGCACTCAGGCCGGTGAAGCCAGGTTGCGAGAAGTGATATCGAGCGGAGGATTCTCGCGCGTGCGGCGCGCCACCGCGACCCCGTTCAATCTCGTGCTGGAAGCGCGTGCCTGAGTTGGGCTTGCGGCTGTCGCCTCTGAATTAACTATGGGCGCTGAGCGCTCATAAGGCGCGCGCGCAGCTTGGCGTCCGACGCCGAGTCGATCGCCGTCCACGCCATCGCGACCGAACCGTCGAAGATCGCCTGGTCGGCGGCCGGTGTGATGCAGCACTCGGTGAATTCGGGCTGATGATTCACCGCAGGCAACGAGTTGATTCCGATGACCGGATGGATCGTCGGAAAGACGAGCGAGACGTTGCCCATGTCGGTCGAGGCGGCGGCGCGGCTCATGTCCGCACCCGGGGCGATGAAGCGGCGGCCGAGCGTCTCGCCATTGCGCTGGTAGTGCGCCGCGAGTTCGCGATCGCTGACCAATTCCGCATAGGGTTTGTCGCCGCCGTCGATCTTAAGCTTGGCGCCAGTCGCGATCGCTCCCGCTTCGAAACACTTCTGGACCCGCGAACGGATCTCGTGCAGTTCGCCGACGGTGCGGGCTCGCACCATGTATCTCGCGGAGGTGTGGGCAGGGACGATGTTGGGCGCTTCGCCGCCGTGAGTGACGATTCCGTGGATTCGATCGGTCGGATGAATATGCTGGCGCAGCAGGCCAATCGAGGTTTGCGCCACCACCAGCGCGTCGGCCGCGTTTATTCCCAGCTCGGGAAACGCCGAAGCGTGCGCCTCTTTGCCGGTGTACTTGACCTCGAACTGGCAGACCGCGATAAACGGCGGCACCGCCATATCGACCGGCGCCGGATGCGCCATCATGGCGAAATGCGTGCCGGCAAACGCGCCGCGCTCGAGCAGCAGGATCTTGCCGCCCGCGTTGCATATCTCCTCAGCCGGCGTGCCGATCACGGTTACCGTCAGACCGGCGTCGTTGGCAACTTTGGCGAGCGCGATTCCCGCGCCCGCCGCCATCGCGGCGATGATGTTGTGGCCGCAGGCGTGACCGATCGCCGGCAGGCAATCGTACTCGGCGCAGATCGTGACATGCAGCGGGCCCGCGCCGGCGCGCGCGGCGAACGCGGTCGGCAGGTCGCAGATGCCGCGTTCGACCTTGAAGCCGGCGCCGTCGAGCATCTCGCAGAGCCATCCGCATGCTTTCTCCTCTTCGAAGCCGAGTTCCGGATGGGCATGGATGCGATGGCTGAGATCGACTAGCGGCTTGCGGCTCTGCTGAATCTTTTCACGTGCTGCGTCCTTCGCGTTCATGGACCTCCCCTTCTTAAGCTAGCGGCCAAATCGACGATGCCGGTATATATCTTGCTGCCACACAATCAGGGAACCTGTCCTCACTGTTGAGGACATTAAACCTTGTAGAGACTTAAAAATGCGCAAGATATCGATGGTTCAACTCTTACTTGCGGCCGCAATATTTTCCGGCTGTGCGGCACTAGCTTCACAGGGAGGAAGCTCCGGAGGTTCCGGGATAGCCGAAAGTGCAGTGACGTCGTCGGCACCGGGTCCTTCGCTGTTTAATTTCGTCGGCCGTTCGACCAAATTCGTGTTTGTCAGCCCTTCCGCTCTTTTGGCCGATAGCGGCAACGTTGAAAAATCCCTGGTTCAGGAGCAATGCATGTTTCATAGTGCCGATCCGCCGTTTCTGGTGCCGACCTTCAACCAGAAGTGGTTGTTCGTCGGACATATGAATCAAGGCCCGACGATTCAAGCGCTCGAATACAGGAGCATTTTCACCTTGGGCCTGAGCGGTCCCCAACAACTTAGCGCCTGGCCGGTAAGTATGGTCTCACTTAGCGATTTCTCCGACGATTATCTGGCCGAGCGCTTGCCAGTTGTTAGCAAAGCGCAGCCTGACGTACGTAGTGACATTCTGGCCGAGTATATCAACAATTCAAGACATATCAGGGAGATCACGGATTCGATTATCAAAAATTACAATCCGCAGGTGGAATGCGCGACCCGTCACTGACTCGCTTTAAGATCATGAGGCGATGCGCAGGTCGTGTCCGGTCATCTCGGGCGGCGCTTCGATACCAAGCATACCCAGCAACGTCGGGGCGACATCGGCAAGCGTGCCGCCGGCGCGCAGCTTTCCCTTGTACGATGGGTCGAACAGTATCAGCGGCACCGGGAAGGTCGTGTGCGCGGTATGCGCCTGGCCGGTCTTGGGGTCGGCCATGAACTCGGCGTTGCCGTGATCGGCGGTTATCAGCGCGACGCCGTGCGCGCGGTCGACCGCGTCGACAACCTTGGCGAGCGCCGCGTCCGTCGTCTCGATCGCCTTGATCGTCGCGTCGAGTTTGCCGGTGTGGCCCACCATGTCAGGGTTGGCGAAGTTCATCACGATCACGCCGAACTTGCCGCCGCCGATCTCCGCCGCGGCGCGCTCGGCGATTTTGTCCGCCTGCATCGCGGGCTCGAGGTCGTAGGTCGCCACCTTGGACGAAGGTATCAGCACGCGCTCCTCGAGCGGGAATGGCTTCTCGACCCCGCCGTTGAGGAAGTACGTGACGTGGGCGTACTTTTCGGTCTCGGCGATGCGCAGGTTGTGCACGCCGGCGCGCGCCAGCACCTCGGCGAGCGCATTCTTCACGTCCTCGGGGCCGAAGGCGAGCGGCAATCCGAAGCTGCGGTCGTACTCGGTCATGCACACGTAGCCGATACGCGGAAAGCGCGGGCGGGCAAAGCCGTTGAACTGCTCCAGCACCAGACGCGGCGGTTAGCTCGCGCGCGCGGTCGGCGCGGAAGTTGAAACACACGACCTGATCGCCGTCCTTAAGCGGCGCGCCGCCGCCGATCACGCGCGGCTCGACGAACTCATCGGACTCATTGGCAGCGTAAGAGTGTTCGACCGCCGCGCGCGCGCTGCTTTCGGCGATTCCCTCGCCGAGCACGATCGCGCGCCAGGCACGCTCCACGCGCTCCCATCGCTTGTCTCGATCCATCGCAAAGTAGCGTCCGCTGACCGTCGCCACCTTGCCGCATCCGAGCGCCTTGAGCTTTGCCTCCAGCGCGTCGACGTACGCCAGCGCCGAGCGCGGCGGCGTGTCGCGCCCGTCGAGCACCGCGTGCACCGCGATGTCGCGCAGACCCTCGCCGGCCGCAAGTTCGAGAAGGGCGAAGAGATGATCGATATGGCTGTGCACGCTGGCGTCGGAGAGCAGGCCCCATAGATGAAGCGTGCGGGCGCTGTCGCGCGCGCGGCGAATCGCATCGAGCAGGATTTCGTTGCGCGCGAAGGCCCCGGTTTCGATCGCCTTGGAGATGCGCATCACGTCCTGGTAAATCACGCGTCCCGCGCCGATCGTCAGATGGCCGACCTCGGAGTTCCCCATCACGCCGGGCGCCAGGCCGACCGCCTCGCCCGAGGCCTCGATCTCGGTATGCGCCTGCGTGTTGTACAGACGATCCATAGTGGGCGTCCGCGCCATCGCGATCGCGTTGGCCTGACGCTCGGCCCGCAAGCCCCATCCATCGAAAATCACCAGCACCGCTACCGGGGGACGCCGCGCCGGATCGCTCATCGCGCGCTCCCGCCGCGGCGAAACGCCGCGGCGCCGGGCCATGAGGCGCGGGCGCCCAATTCCTCCGCGATGCGCAGCAGGCGGTTATATTTGGCCGTGCGCTCGCCGCGGCTCATCGAGCCGGTCTTGATCTGCCCGGCGCCGATTGCGACGGCGAAGTCGGCGATCGTCGTGTCCTCGGTCTCGCCCGAACGATGCGAGACGACGCAGGTGAAGCCGGCCGCGTGCGCCATCTCGACAGTCTGGAGGGTTTCGGTGAGCGTGCCGATCTGGTTGAGCTTGATCAGGATCGAGTTACAGGAGTGTTCGCGGATGCCGCGCTCCAGGCGCTTGGGATTGGTCACGAAGAGGTCGTCGCCGACGAGTTGCACGCGCGCGCCCAACTCCCGCGTCAGCGTTTGCCATCCCGCCCAATCGTCCTCGGCCAGTCCATCTTCGATCGAGACGATCGGGTAGCGGTCGATCCAATCGCTATACAGGCGCACCATCTGCGCCGAGTCGCGCGCCTTTTTGTCCGAACGCGCAAACACGTAACGGCCGTTCTCGTAAAACTCGCTGGAGGCGGGGTCCAGCGCCAGCGCGACGTCGGCGCCGGGACGATAACCGGCCTTGGCGATCGCTTCGAGGATCACTTCGATCGGCTCTTCGTTGTTGCGCAGATTGGGAGCGAAGCCGCCCTCGTCGCCGACGTTGGTCGATTGCCCGCGCTCTTTGAGCACACTGGCCAGCGCGTGAAAAACCTCCGCTCCCATCCTGATAGCCTCGGCGAACGAGGGCGCGCCGAGCGGCACGATCATGAACTCCTGCATGTCGACGCTGGAGTCGGCGTGCTTGCCGCCATTGAGCACGTTCATCATCGGCACCGGCATCACGCTCGCGCCCGGGTTGAGATAGCGATAGAGCGCCACGCCGGCCGCCGCGGCGGCGGCGTGGGCGGCGGCGAGCGAAACGCCGAGCATCGCGTTGGCGCCGAGCTTGGACTTGTTTTCGGTGCCGTCGAGCGCGATCAGCCGCTCGTCGAGCGCGCGTTGCGCGGCTGCATCGGCGCCGCGAAGCGCGTCCGCGATGGGCCCGTTGACGTTGGCGACGGCGCGAGTCACGCCCTTACCGCCGAAGCGGCGCGGGTCGCCGTCGCGCAGCTCCAGCGCCTCGTGAACGCCGGTCGAGGCGCCCGAAGGCACGGCGGCGCGGCCGAGCGCGCCGCCGTGCAGCTTCACGTCGACCTCGATCGTGGGATTGCCGCGCGAATCGATAATTTCGCGGGCGCGAATTTCAGCAATGTCGGTTGCCGACATGAGCGCGAAGCGCGGCGCTACGCCGCGCGCCGCGGCCGCTGCACGTCCTTGGCCAGCACGCGCTCGGCCACCGGCTTGAACAGCCCTACCGATATACCCTTCATGTCGATTCCATCGCTTATCACCATGTCGGCCGTACCGGCGCGCTTTTCCAGTTCCTTGAGGGTGGCCTTGGCGTCCTCGGTCTCGATCTCGTACAGCGCCAGGTAGCGATGCGCATGCGGACCGTCGCCAAACTGCGCGTCGGCGAGCTTGAAGCGTTGCGCGGCCACGAAACCGGGCACATTAAGCACGTCGGGGATATGGATCTTGTTATACCACTCGTTGTACTCGGCCTCCTGGCCGGGTGTTGTCGGATTGCTCAATACCACGAATGTGTATTTAGCCATTGTGTAGTCCTCCGTTTGCGAAATGTTGATGTGCCGATTCTAGGCCCGGCGCTCGGCGGCTGTCCAATGCGGCGGGCGCGCGGGCCGTTCTCGCTCAGATTGCTCCCTCGTCACGCAGCGCGGCTATCTCCTCCCACGAGTAGCCGAACTCGAGCAGGACTTCCTCCGTATGCTGTCCCATTTCGGGCGCTGGCGGCGACTGGGTTCGCACTTCGCCGTTGTAGGTAATCGGCGTGCCCGACACCAGCACGCGCCCTGCGGTCGGATGGTCGAGTTCCTGCAGGTAGCCGTTGATGCGCGCCTGCTCGTTGTTGAGCAGCATCCGGTAGTCGGCGACCTCGGTCACCAGGATGTCGACGGCGGTCAATTCGTCGAGCCATTGCCGGGTGGTCTTTTTCGGGAAGATCGCGTCGAGCACTTCGATCATCTTCCAACCGTGGAAGTTGCGCGTCGGGTTGTCGAACTGCGGATCGTCCTGGAGATGCTGGATACCCATCACGCGGCAGAAGTCGGGCCATCGCTTGTCGTCGACACCCGCGATACAGAGCCATCCGTCACTCGTGCGATACGCGCCCCAGACTCCATGCAGGAACTGATGGCCTCGGCCCGCGCGCAGCGTGTCCCTGCCGCTCATCGAGACGAAATTCAGCTCGAACCCCTGCATCGCGATGAGCGTGCCGAAGATTGATGCATCAACGCGCTGGCCCTTGCCGGTGCGCTCGCGTGCGAACAGCGCGCCGAGCACGCCCGCCGCCAGGCTGAGCGCTCCCGAGTGGTCGGCGACCGCAATTCCCGCCGCCAGCGGCGGATCCTCGGGCATCCCGGTCTTCGCCATCAGGCCGCTCGCTGCTTGTGCCAGCGTGTCGCGGCTCGGCCGCTTGACCCACGGCCCTTTCGGCCCCCATGAACTCGCCTGCGCATAGACGATTTTGGGGTTGTCCTTGAGCAAGTCGTCGAACCCGAGCCCGAGCCGGTCGAGCACGCCGGGCCGGTAGTTGGTGAGCAGCACGTCGCAGGACTTGGCCAGGCGATGGATGAGCGCGACACCGCCGGCCTTCTTGAGGTCGAGGGTGATGCTGCGTTTACCGCGGTTCATCGCGGTAAAGTAGAACGAGACGTCCTGGTTTTTGGCCTCGGGGCCGCCGATCAATCCGCAGGTCAGCCAGCGGCTCAAGTCCCCGGTCTCGCGGTTTTCGATCTTGATAACGCTGGCGCCCATGTCGGCGAGTACCAGTCCCGCGAACGGTCCCTGGATCTCCTGGCCGACCTCGATCACCTTGATGCCTTCAAGCGGCTTGCTCATCGCGTTCCACTCCCCATGTGGTTTCATTACGTTCCGAATATAGCGCGAATCGCAGGTCGAGCGTGTGCGCGGGTTGATATTGTGAAAGCGGCTTGGTGATCGCGCCGCGCCACGGCTAAGCTGCGATCGCGATGGAGCCGAGCATCTACGAATACCCCGCGATTTTCCGCCGCGTGCACATGGAGAAGCCTGCCGAGATCGGCGCCGAGGTCGATTTCATGCGCCAGGTCTGGCGCCGCCATCTGAAACGTCCCGTGCGCCGCGTGCTCGACGTCGCCTGCGGCGACTCTCCGCACGGGCTCGCGCTGGCGCGCGCGGGAATTGCGGTCGCCGGTATCGACCATTCGCCGACGATGATCGCGGCCGGGCGCAAAGCGGCGGGCGCCACGCCGATTCGCTTCTACCGCCGGTCGATCGAGCGCTTTCGCATCCCGGAGCGTCCGTTCGACGCCGCTTTTTTCATGTCCGAGACGTTTCCGATCATGACGGAGAACCGCGCGCTGCTTTCCCATCTGGCCTCGGTCGGCCGGTTGCTCGGGCGCGGCGGGCTCTACTGCGTTGATATCGATCGGCACGACGGCGTCGAGGTAACTGGCGCGCGCAAGCTCTGGCGCCGGCGCAAAGTCATCGCCGACGGCACGCGGGTGGAGGTGCGCGAGTACCATCGTCCGATCGCGTGGTCGTCGGGGATGCATTCGATTTACGAACTGGAATGCACCATCCATTTCCCCGCCGGCCCGATAGTCACGCGCGACATCGTGCCGGTGCGCTACACGCTGCCGAGCCTGCTCGAGCTTGCCGCGCGCGCCTGCGGATATTTCACGATGGTCGCGTGTTACGCCGACCTTTCGTTCAACAAGCCGATCGAGAAATGTTACGGACGCTGGCTCGGCGTGCTGCGCCGCGTGTAGCTTCAGAAATCGACGGATCGAGCGGCGGCTTGACGTGCGGCGGGCCGCGATGGCGTGATAGTCGCGATGGCGACGCGCGAAGCCGACCGTCCCCGCATGATCACCGCGGACGAAGCCGCCGCGCAGCTCGGCGTCAAGCTCGGCACGCTCTACGCCTACGTCAGCCGCGGATGGCTCCGCAGCTATCGCCGCCGGATCGGACGCCAGGCGCTCTATCGCCGCGACGATATCGACGCGCTGCGCGATCTTGCCACCGCCGAGGGTGGACGCCGCGGCCGCAGCCTGCCTGACGCCTCGTCATGGGTGACTGTCGCCCAGCCGCCCTCTACCGACGGCTCGGCCTACGGCGTGATCGTCGCTGAGTCGGCGGTAAGTTCGATTATCGAAGGGCGGCTCGCCTATCGCGGCTATCCGATCGAGGAATTGATCGCGCGCGCCTCATTCGAGGAGGTCTGCCTGCTGCTCTGGAACGGCGAGCGGCCGCAGGCCGGCGCGATCGCGGCGCTGCGCCAGGTGATCGCGCGGACCGAGGCGCCAGAGAAGGTCATCGCAGCGCTGCGTGCGGTGGGCGACGACGCTACGCCGTTGCTCAGACTGGAGGTCGTGATGCCGGCGCTGGCGTCGCTGGAGCGCCATCGCGGCACGCATCCCACGGTCGAACAGGGCACGCGGATCATGAGCGTGTTGCCGCTGGCACTGGCGCGGGGCCGCGCGAGTATTGCCAGCGGCGGCGCCGGGATGGCGGCGCGCCTCGCGAGCATCGGCCTGCACGCGCCCGCGGCCGAGTGGGAGATCGCCACGCTCGATCGCATCCTGGTCGCGTGCGCCGAGCACGAGCTCAACGCCTCGACCTTTGCGGCGCGCGTGGTTGCTTCCACCGGCGCCGACCTCTACGCCTCCGTGCTGGCCGCGCTCTGTTCGCTGTCGGGTCCGATTCACGGCGGCGCATGCGATCGTATCGAGCAGATGTTCGCGCAACTCGACGCCGGGATGCGCCTGGAGGAGTGCCTAGCCGCGTTCAGCGTCAAGTGGCGGCTCCCGCCCGGCTTCGGTCACGCGATCTACCCGGCCGGCGATCCGCGCGCGGTGCTGCTCAAGAAGGAGGCCGCCGAGATTGCGCGCCATCGCGGACGCCGCCTGTTCGAGACCGCGCTCCGCGTCGAGGAAACCGTCTGGCGGCGCGAACGGCTGCGTCCCAATCTCGACTTCTATCTGACCGTGTGCGCGCGGATGCTGGGGTTTGCGCGCGGGCTGCCGGCCGCGATCTTCGCCGTGGGCCGCGCCGCCGGATGGATCGCGCACAGCCTCGAGCAATACGCCGACAACCGGCTCATCCGCCCGCGGATGCGCTACCGGGGCGTGCCGATGCGTCATTGGACGTGAACCGCCGACACGTGCATCGTGGAATCATGGCGAGCACGTCTCGCTCGCAGCGCGCCTTTGACGGCGGCGGGCACGCGGTCGTATTAAATGAAATAGAGGTGAGCTGATGAAAGCGATTGCCAAGACCCGGCCCGCGCCCGGCGCCGAACTTATCGAAACGCCCGTGCCCCGTCCGGGCGAGGGCGAACTGCTGGTCAAGGTCGCGGCCTGCGGCATCTGCGGCTCCGACCTCCATATCTATGAATGGGAACTCGGCGCCGAGCGCGCGGTTGGGCGCCTGCCCTCGGTGCTCGGCCATGAGCCGGCCGGCGAAGTGGTCGAGGTCGGCGCGCGCGTGAGCGGTTTCAAGGTGGGCGATCACGTCGCGCTCGATCCGTTCGGCCAGTGCGGACGATGCGGCCCGTGCACCGCCGGGCGTTTCAACTATTGCGACGCGCCGACGCGCCTTAGCGGTGCGTTCGCCGAGTTCTGCATCGCGCCCGTCACCAATTCATGGCTGGTGCCGAAATCGATGGACATGGAGAGCGCCGCGATGCTCGAGCCGTTCGCCACCGGCGTGCATGCGGTGGAAATTTCGTGCCTCCACGCCGGCGATAGCGCGGTGGTCGAAGGGCCGGGGCCGATCGGGCTTAGCGCGGCGCTCTCGGCGCGCGCGCTCGGCGTCACCTCGATCGTTATCACCGGGCTCAAGGTCGACGCCGAGCGCCTGGAACTGGCGCGCCGGATGGGCTTCAAGACGGTATGCGCGAGCGATCGCGACTGGCTCGAGCAGGTGCGCGCGCTGATGCCGCCGGGCGGCGCCGACGTGGTCTTCGACGCTTCGGGAGCACTCGACTCGGCGCGCCATATCGTGCGCAAGGGCGGCGCGCTGGTCGAGCTTGGATGGCCGGCGCGCGACGTCGCCGGGACCGAGTTGCGCTCGCTGTTCTTCCACGGCGTCAGTATCATTCCCTCGCGCGTGCGCACGCCCGAGACCTGGCGGCGCGCAATCGCGACGGTGGCGAGCGGCGCGGTCGATCTTAAACCGATGGTCACGCATCGCTATGATCTGAATCACGGCCTGGAGGCGTTCGAGCTGTTGAAGGCGCGCCAGGGCCTCAAGGCACTGATCATGCCGCAGGCTTGAGACCGCCGCGCGGCGGCTCTGGGAGCGATTGCGCGCGCGGCTCAAAGTTAGACTTGAGACTTGAGAATTCGAGAGGTAACGAGCGATGAAGGACGGATACAAGATCGTCGACGTCGACAGCCACATGATGGAGCCCGACTGGCTGTGGGAGAGGCATATCGAGGGTCGCTACAAGAGCGCGGCGCCGAAGATGGGTGTCGCGCCCGCGTCGGGCCGCCGCACCTTCCTGGTCGAGGGCGAGCCGTTCACCCGCGAGAAGGGCAAATACCCGATGGCCGCGCCGGCGTTTTTCAAGACCGTGGCCAAGGCGATGGAGCGTTTCAAGCGCGCGAGCTCGACCGGCTTCAGCCCGCAAAGCCGCCTGCAGGACATGGACGAGCAGGGCGTCGACGTGCAGATTCTCTATCCGACTTTCGCGGGCCAGATGCTCGGGCGCCGCTTCAATGACGCCGAACTTCTCGCCGCCTGCTGCCGCGCCTACAACAACTGGGCGAACGAGTACTGCTCGGCCAATACTCAGCGCCTGCGACCGGCCGCGATCCTGCCGATGCAGGACGTCGACAAGGCCGTCGCCGAGGCGAATCGCGCGGCCAAACTGGGCGCGGTGAGTTTCTACGTGCGGCCTAACCCGGTCGACGGCTCTTCGATCTTCGACGACTACTACCTGCCGCTATGGACCGAGGTCGAAAGGCTCGGCCTGCCGATTTCGACTCACGATTCGGCCTCGTCGTCGGTGCCGTCGTTCGGCGACCGGATGAACACCCACGTCAGCGGCCACATTCTCTCGCATCCGTTCGAGGCGATGGCGGCGATGACCGGCCTCATCTGGTATGGCGTTCTGGAGAAACTGCCGAAGCTCAAGGTGGTCCACGTCGAGGCCGATGGCGGATGGGTGCCGTACTGGCTGCAAAGGATGGAGCAGCACTGGAACTACGGCGGCAATTCCGAGCACGAGTATCTCACCAAGCCGCCGACCGAGTACTTCAAGCGCAACTTCTGGGTCGCGTTTCGTGGCGACGAGCCGACGATGAAGGCGGCGGTCGAGCTGGTCGGCGACGACAACTTCCTGTGGGACACCGACTATCCGCATCCCGACGGAACTTTTCCGTGGGGGATCGACGCGATGATGCGCCAGCCGATCGGGCAGGAGAGCAGGCGCAAGATCCTGTGGGACAACGCGGTGCGCGCGTTCAATCTCAACTGACGCCCACGATGGACGCGGTGATCTGACAAGGGTATCTGACAAGGCTATCTGAATGGATTTCGAATACACGCCCGAGCAGGAGGCCTTCCGCAAGGAGGTCCGCGAGTGGCTGCGCGCCAACCTGCCGCCCGAGCTATGCGTCGACGACGCGATGGACGAGCGGATCGCGGCCACGCGCGAAGTTTTCGAGAAACGCCGCCTGTGGCAGGCCAAGGTCAACGACGCGGGCTATGCCGGCCTCGCCTGGCCCAAGGAATACGGCGGACGCGCCGCGCCGTTGATGGAACAGATCATCTTCGACGAGGAATACTCGCGGGCGCGCGCGCCGGTGCTGCCCGGCTATTCGGGCCTGCAGTTGTTCGGGCCGACCCTGATGTATTGGGGTAGCGACGAACAGAAAAAATACTACATTCCGCGCATCCTGAACGCCGAGGACATCTGGTGCCAGGGCTACTCCGAACCGGGCGCGGGTTCCGACCTCGCCGGCGTGCAGACTCGCGCGGACGACCACGGCGACTACTTCAGTGTCAACGGGCAGAAGGTATGGACCTCGGGCGCGCAGTACGCCGACCGCATCTTCATGCTCGTGCGCACCGACCCCGAAGCCCCCAAGCACAAGGGTATCAGCTACCTGCTGGTCGATATGAAAAGCCCCGGTATCGAAGTGCGGCCGCTCGTCCTGATGAACGGCCATCGCCACTTCAACGAAGTTTTCTTCGACAACGTCCAGGTGCCGAAGAAAAACCTCGTCGGGCCGCAGAATGAAGGATGGAAGGTCGCGATGACCACGCTCGGCTTCGAGCGCGGAATGGCCAGCGGCGGAGGGCATTCCGCCCAGGTGCGTCGGCTCGCGGAACTGGCGCATGCGGTCAAGATCGACGGCCGCCCGGCGTGGGAGCAGGAATGGGTGCGCCAGCGCCTGGCCGAATTCATGACCGAATGCGAGGCGCTCAAGTACACGCGGCTACGCTCGCTCACGCGCCGGCTGAAGGGTTTGCAGCCGGGACCCGAGGGCTCGGTGTTGAAGCTCGCCGGCTCGGAGCTGGGAGTCGCGATCGCGCGCTTCGCGAGCGAGCTTCTGGGCCAGCATGCGCTGCTCGGCGCGCCGACCGGCGATGTGCCGGACGCGCCGCGATGGCTCAACCGGGTGCTCAGCTCGCGCCAGTACACGATCGCGGGCGGGACCAGCGAGATCCAGCGCAACATCATCGGCGAACGCCAGTTGGGCTTGCCCAAGGGCTGAGCACCGCGCGGGGCAGCGCATTGCCGCGGGCGCATCTAGCCTGCGAGCTTGCGGCGCAGGACTTCGTTGACCACCTTGGGATTGCCCTTGCCGCCCATCGCTTTCATCACCGCGCCGACGAAAAATCCGTATAGCTTGTCGCGTCCGGCGCGGTACTCGGCGAGTTTGGCGCTTTCCGCCGCAAGCACCCGGTCGCAGGCCTCGGCGATCGCTCCTTCGTCGGAGACTTGCGCAAGACCGAGTTCCGCGACGGTTGCCTCCGCACCCTTGCCCGAGCGGCACATCGCGGCAAACACGCTCTTGGCGGCGTTGAGGCTGATGCGCGAATCCTCGACCATCTTCAGCAGCGCGCCGGTCTCCTGCGGCTTGGGCGCCGCCTCCGTGAGCGGCTTGGCCGACTCGTTGGCGGCGCGCAGGACTTCAGTCATTACCCAGTTGGCCGCGCTTTTCGCATTTACCCCTGCGGCGAGAACTTTGACGAAGTAGTCACCTAGATCATCACGACCGAGCAGGACGCTGACTTCATAGGGTGTGAGCCCGAAGTTCTTCACATATTTGTCGCGCGTTTGGGCGGGCAGCTCAGGCATACCCGAGCGGATCTCTTCGACCAGGTCCGGTGGCACGATCAGCGGCGGCAGGTCGGGTTCGGGAAAATAGCGATAGTCGTTGGCGAATTCCTTGGAGCGCATCGGGCGCGTCACTTCGCGCTCGGGGTCCCACAGGTGGGTTTCCTGCGCGATGCGCCGGCCGGCGGCGATTTCTTCGATCTGCCGGTTGACCTCGTAGACGATCGCCTTCTCGACGAAGCGGAACGAATTAAGGTTCTTGATCTCGGTCCTGGCCCCCAACTCCGTGGCGCCGCGCGGACGCACCGAGACGTTAACGTCGCATCGCAGGCTCCCTTCCTCCATCTTGCCGTCCGAAGCGCCGACGGCGACAAGGATTCCGCGCAACTCGCGCAGATAGTCAACCGCCTCTTCGGGCGAGTGGATATCCGGCTCGCTGACGATCTCCATCAGCGGCACGCCCGAGCGGTTGAAGTCGACCAGGCTCGCGTTCTCGGCGTGGATATTCTTGCCGGCATCTTCTTCGAGATGAATTCGCACCAGCCGAATCCGGCGCGGTTCGACGCCCTCGCGCGCCGGCAGCTCAATATAGCCGCCGCGGCATAGCGGCTGATCGTACTGGCTAATCTGGTAACCCTTGGGCAGGTCGGGATAGAAGTAGCTCTTGCGCGCGAATACCGAGTGCGGCTCGATCTTGCTATGCGCGGCCAGGCCGGTGCGAATAGCCAGTTCGAGCACATGGCGATTCAGCACCGGTAGCACCCCCGGCATCGCCATGCACACCGGGCAGACGTTATGATTGGGCAGGGCGCCGAAGTCCGTCGCGCATCCGCAGAACAGCTTCGAGCGCGTCAGCATGTGGGCGTGCACTTCGAGCCCGATTACCGCCTCGTATGCGTCGTTATTCATTGATTCAAATGGTCCAATGGGCCGTCGCCGTCGTATCTAGAGCTGTGGCGCGCGCTGCGCGAAGCCGCCGGAGCGTTCCCACGCGTCGCCCGCGCGCAGGATCGCTTCCTCGCCGAAGGGCGGGCCGATGAGCTGCAGTCCGATCGGCATCCCGCGCGCGTCGGCCCCGCACGGCACCGACATTCCGGGCAGCCCCGCGAGATTCACCGAGATAGTGAAAATGTCTGACAAATACATCTTGAGCGGGTCGTCGGTTTTTTCGCCGAGGCGAAACGCTGTGGTCGGCGCGACCGGCGCCGCGATCAGGTCGCAGCTTTCGAAGGCGCGCTCGAAATCGCGCCGGATGAGCGTGCGCACCTTCTGGCCCTTCAGATAGTAAGCGTCGTAGTAGCCGGCCGAGAGCGCGAAAGTGCCGAGCATGATGCGCCGCTTGACCTCGGCGCCGAAGCCCTGCGCGCGAGTGCGATTGTACAGTTCGATATTGTTGTCGGCGGCGGCGCGAAGCCCGTAGCGTACGCCGTCATAGCGCGCCAGGTTCGCGCTCGCCTCGGCGGTCGCGATCAGATAATACGCCGCGACCGCGTAGCCGGTATGAGGCAGCGAAATCTCAACCGTCCGCGCGCCCATAGCTTCCAGTCCCTTGAGCGCGCCGCGCACCGCGGCTTCAACCGCGGCGTCCATCCCCTCGACGAAGTATTCCCTGGGCACCCCGATACGCATCCCACGGACCTCGCCAGTCAGCGCGCGTTCGTAGTCGGGCACCGGCCGCGCCGAGCAGGTCGAGTCGCGCGGGTCGGCGCCGGCGACGGCGCGCAACACCGCCGCCGCGTCGCGCACGGTGCGCGCGAACGGACCAACCTGGTCGAGCGACGAGGCGTAAGCGATCACGCCGTAGCGGCTCACGCGGCTGTAGGTTGGTTTGATCCCGACCACGCCGCAGAACGAGGCCGGCAGGCGAATCGAGCCACCGGTGTCGGTGCCGAGCGCCGCGAGACATTCGTCGGCCGCGACCGCCGCCGCCGATCCGCCCGACGAACCGCCGGCGACGCGTTCGAGGTCATGGGGATTGCGAGTCGGGCCAAAGGCCGAGTTCTCGGTCGAGGATCCCATCGCGAATTCGTCGAGATTGGTCTTGCCGACGAAGACCGCGCCCGCGGCGCGCAGCCTTTCGATCACTGTGGCGTCGAACGGCGGGATGAAGTCGTCGAGAATCTTCGAGGCGCAGGTCGTGCGCACGCCGCGCGTGCAGTAGATGTCCTTGATGCCGAGCGGGATGCCGCAAAGATCCGGCGCATCGCCCTGGGCGAGGCGGTGGTCGGCGTCGTCGGCCTGCGCCATCGCTTCGGCCGCGCACACGGTGATGAACGCGTTGACGCGCGGCTCAACCGCGGCGATCCGCTCGAGGCAGGCGCGAGTAAGCTCGCGCGAGGTGATTTCGCGCCGCCGCAGGCGCTCGCGCGCCTCGGTGATCGTCAGCCGGTTAAGTTCAGAGGCCACGTCGCTCAACAATCTTTACTCAATAGTCTTCACTCAATGATCTTCGGCACTTTGAAGAAAAAACCCTCGCGCGCGGGCGCATTGGCCAGCATCGCGTCGGCCGCCGGGCGATTGGTGACTGCGTCCTCGCGCATCGGCGTGCCGGATTCGCCGACCTGCGCCGTCGGCTCGACCGTGTCGGTGTCGAGTTCGTTGAGCTTGTCGACATAGCCGAGCATCTCGCTCATTTCGACCTGCAGGCGCTGCTCCTCGGCCGGCGCAAGCTCCAGACGCGCGAGGCGCGCGACGTGCCGGACCTGTTCAAGACTGATCTTTTCCTGTGCCATCGCGGATAATCCTAACATCCGCTGTTCGCCAAGTCAGGTTTTTCGCCGCAAGCGGCTTGCCAGCGGGCATCGAGACACCTAACTTTGTGGGGCAGTGAAGCTCGCCGGCCGCCTTGGCGCCTGGATGGATGGGCTCTCGAATCTGCGCGATTTCGGGTGGCGCTCGTTTGCTGGCCTGGACCGGATCGCATTGGGACGCCGAGGTGAAAGGATCGCGGAGCGTCATCTGCGGCGGCACGGCTACCGGATCCTGGAGCGCAATTTTCGCGGCGCGGGCGCCGAGATTGACCTGATTGCGATGGATGGCGAGACGCTGGTGTTCGTCGAGGTCAAGACCCGGCGCACGGCGCAAACCGGTATGCCCCAGGAAGCGGTGAACTCCTACAAGCAGCGCCATCTGAGGCGCGCCGGCGAGGTCTACGCGCAGAGCCGTCGCGCGCACGACCGCCCGATGCGCTTTGACGTGGTCGCGATCCTTGAAGACGGCGGCGGCCGTCGCCATCTCGAACTCCTGAAGGACGCCTTCTGAATGCTCGACATCCGACTCATCCGTGAAAAGCCCGACTTCATCAAAGGCGAGCTAGCCAAGTGCGGCGTCGATCCCGCCGAGGTCGATCAGATACTGGAGACCGACGCGCGCCGGCGCCGCCTGCAACACGAGCTTGACGATTTGCGCGCGCAGCGGACGCGTGAGTCGCGCGAACTGGGCAAAGCGTCGCCCGAGGAGCGCGAGCGGCGGCGCGCCGAGATGCGCGCGCTCGGCGATCGTATCTCCACGGACGAGCGCGAACTGACCGAAGTCGAGCGGCAGTTCGAACAGTTGATGCTCCTGATGCGCAACCTGCCGCGTCCGTACGTGCCGGTCGGCAGGAGCGAGGCCGACAACAAGATCGTTCGCAGCGAGGGCCATCCGGCCGAATTTTCCTTCAAACCGCTGCCGCACTGGGAGTTGGGCGAGCGGCTGGGGATCATCGATTTCGAGCGCGGGGTGAAGCTCTCGGGCACGCGGTTCTACGTGCTGATGGGGATGGGGGCGCGGCTGGAGCGCGCGCTGATCGCGTGGATGCTCGATCTGAAGACGAACGAGCAGGGCTACCTCGAAGTGATTCCGCCGCTGATGGTCAATAGCGCCTCCGCCACCGGCACCGGCCATCTGCCCAAGTTTCAAGACACGATGTACCGCGATATCGAGGAGGACTACTGGTTCATCCCGACCGCCGAGGTGCCGCTCACCAATCTCTACCGCGACGAAATCCTCGAAGCCGAGCGCTTGCCGATCTATCTGACGGCTTACACGCCGTGCTTTCGGCGCGAGAAGATGTCGGCCGGGCGCGACGTCCGCGGTATCAAGCGCGGCCATCAGTTCGACAAGGTCGAGATGGTCAAGCTGGTGACGCCGGAGAGCTCCGACGACGAACTGGAGAAGCTGGTCGAGAACGCGTGCGAGGTATGCCGCCGGCTCAAGATCCCGTTTCGCGTCGTGCAGCTTTGCACCGCCGACTTGGGCTTTCAGAGCGCCGCAACTTACGACGTCGAGATGTGGGCGCCAGGCTCCGAGGAGTGGCTGGAGGTCAGCTCGTGCTCGAACTGCACCGACTTTCAGCCGCGCCGCGCCAATCTGCGCTTTCGCCGCAACAAGGGCGAGCGTCCCGAATTCGTCCACGCGCTCAACGGCTCGGGCCTGGGATTGCCGCGCACGCTCATCGCCGTGCTGGAGAATTACCAACAGGCCGACGGCACCGTGGTGGTGCCGGAAGTGCTGCGGCCGTACATGGGCGGCGCCGACGTAATCCGCCCGCGTTAGCGGGAGTTTCGCCGGCCACGTGACCCATGCCTACTCCAGATGTTCGCTCCGAGTTAACACGCCCGTAACATTCGAGCGTTACGTTTCCCGGTAGTGAGCGGTAGCCTTTGGGTGGATGACGGCGCTGGGCCGCAGGGGTCGTAACAGACGGTCTCGTCGCAGACAGTTTCGTTACAGACAGTTTCAAGTTGGCCGAACTTCTCGAAGCGACGCATGAGAATGTAGCGGCGCCGGCGCGCCCGGCGCGGGTCAGCGCTTTTCGCGTCCGTTTGCTCGGCGATCGCATCTTCAATCTGACCACGCTCCTGCTGACGCTGGTGGGCCTGAGCGTTCTGGTCGGCCTGACGATCGCGCTGGTGATCGATTCCACGCCGTCGCTCAAGGCGTTTGGCTGGGGCTTCGTCGTCGGCACCGATTGGGACCCGGTCAACGAGCGCTTTGGCGCGCTGCCCTTCATTTATGGAACCCTGGTCTCCTCGACGCTCGCGCTGATTATCGCGGTGCCGCTGAGCCTCGGCGTGGCGCTCTGCCTGAGCGAGATGGCGCCGGTGTGGCTCAGCCGGCGGCTGGGCTTCATGGTCGAACTGCTGGCGGCGATTCCTTCGGTGGTGTACGGGCTGTGGGCGATTTTCGTGCTGGGACCGTGGCTGCGCGATCACGTCGAGCCGGGCCTCGGCGCCACGCTGGGCTTTCTGCCGCTATTTAAGGGGCCGCGCGTTTCGGTGAGCATGCTGTGCGCGGGCGTGTTGCTGGCGATCATGGTGGTGCCGTATATCGCCGCGGTCTGCACCGACGTCTTCCGCGCCGTGCCGCAGACCCAGCGCGAGGCGGCGCTGGCGCTGGGCGCGACGCGCTGGGAGATGGTGCGGATCGCGGTGCTGCCGTATGGGCTCTCGGGGGTGATCGGCGCGATCATGCTCGGCCTGGGACGCGCGCTGGGCGAGACGATCGCGGTCGCGATGGTGATCGGCAACTCGCCGCAGATTTCGGCCTCGCTCTTCGCGCCCTCGGCCACGCTCGCCAGCGTGATCGCGAACGAGTTCGCCGAGGCAACTTCGACGCTCTACCTCTCATCGCTGGTCGAGCTGGGCCTGGTGCTGCTGGTGGTCGGGCTCGTGCTCAATGTCGTGGCGCGCGCACTGGTGCTGAGCGCCACGCAGCGCCGTTTCGAGGGCGGCCTGTGACGGCCAAATCCGCCGCGCCCACGCGCCGCACCATGTGGCGCAAGGCCAAGAGCGACCTGATGATGGGCGTGACCGTGCTCGCGACCGTCATCACGCTGCTCCCGCTGTTCATCATCCTGGCCTACCTGTTCGCCAAGGGAGCCTCGAGCCTCAATCTCGCGTTCTTTACCCACATGCCGGCGCCGGTGGGCGAGAAGGGCGGTGGGATGGCCAACGCGATCGTCGGCACGCTGGAGCTGATCGGGCTGGCGAGCCTGATGGGCGTGCCGATCGGGATCGGCTCGGGATTGTACCTGGCGGCCCATCGCGGCGGCCGCCTGGCCAGCGCGGCGCGCTTTGGCGCCGACGTCATGATGGGCGTGCCGTCGATCGTGGTGGGCATCTTCGCCTACGCAGTCGTGGTGCGGCCGATGGGCGGGTTCTCTACGCTGGCCGGCGCCGTGGCGCTGGCGGTGATCATGATCCCGCTGGTGACGCGCACCACTGAGGAGATGCTGCTGCTGGTGCCGCACGAGTTACGCGAAGCGGCGCTAGCGCTGGGCGTGCCGGGATGGCGCACGACGCTGTGGGTGGTGGCGCGTACGGCGGCCAGCGGAATTGCCACCGGCGCAATCCTGGCCGTCGCCCGGATCGCCGGCGAGACGGCGCCGCTGCTGTTCACGGCCTTCGGCAACCGCTTCTGGTCGACCTCGCTCACCAGCCCCATCGCCTCGCTCACGGTGCAGGTCTACACCTACGCGATTTCGCCCTTTCCCGACTGGCAGCGCCAGGCCTGGGCCGGAGCGCTGGTGCTTACGAGCATCGTGCTTGCGCTGGAGTTAGGCGTAAGATGGGTGACGCGCGGTAGCGCGCGAGTCGTACGCTAGACGCCATGGCTGAAAAGCTCGTTGCACAACATCTGAGCGCTTATTTCGGGCAGCTTCGCGCCCTTCAAAATATCAACCTGGCGTTCCCGGCCAACGTGGTGACGGCGATCATCGGGCCCTCGGGATGCGGCAAGTCGACGCTGGTGCGATGCCTCAACCGGATGCACGAAGTAGTGCCCGGAGCGCGGGCCGAAGGTGAAGTGTTGCTCGACGGCGACGACATCTACGCGCCGGGAGTCGACCCGGTGCAGGTGCGGCGGCGGATCGGGATGGTATTTCAGAAGCCGACGCCGTTTCCGACCATGTCGATCGAGGACAACGTGGCCGCGGGCCTCAGGCTCAATGGCGTCGCGCTCAGGCGTCCGGAGCGCGATCGGATCGTCGAGCGCAGCCTGCGCCAGGCGGCGCTGTGGGATGAAGTCAAGGAGCGCCTGCGCCGGCCCGGCGCCAGTCTTTCGGGCGGCCAGCAGCAGCGCCTGTGCGTGGCGCGCGCGCTGGCGGTCGAGCCCGAGGTCTTGTTGATGGACGAACCGTGCTCGGCGCTCGATCCGATTTCGACCGCGCGGATCGAAGAGCTCTTGTTGGACCTCAAGGCCAGTTACACAATCGTGCTGGTGACGCATAATATGCAGCAGGCGGCCCGCACCGCGGACCTGACCGCCTTCCTGTATACCGGCGAGCTGATCGAGTTCGGTGAGACTCGTCAGATCTTCACCAACCCGGCCCGCCGCGAGACCGAGGACTATATCACCGGGCGTTTCGGCTAGTTGCGAACCGCCGGGGGAGGCGCAGATGGACAGCTTGCAGCCGCATCATACCAACCGCCAGTACGAGGAGGAGTTGCGCGCCGTGCGCGGCGACCTGCTCAAGATGGGCGGCCTGGTCGAGCGCCAGATCGCCGAAGCGATGGAAGCGCTGGTCAATCGTGACACGGTCAAGGCGCGCGAGATCATCGCGCGCGACGCCGAGGTCAACCGGCTCGATGTCGAGACCGACGAGCAATGCATCCGTTTGCTCGCACTTCATCAGCCGGCCGCCAGCGATCTCCGCTTCATTACCACCGGGCTCAAGATCACAACCGACCTCGAGCGCATCGGCGACAACGCCGTCAACATCTGCGAGCGCGTGCTCGAACTCAACGAAGAGCCGCAGCTCAAGCCGTACCTCGACCTGCCGCGGATGGCCGCGGCGGCGCAATCGATGCTCAAGGACAGCCTCGACGCGTTCCTGCGCGACGACGTCGTGCTGGCCGAGGAAGTGATCGAGCGCGACGACGAGGTCGACCAGCTCAACTACCAGATGTACCGCGAGCTGCTCTCCTACATGGCTGAGGATCCGCACACCATCGGGCGCGCCACCCGTTTGCTGTTCATCTCCAAGTACCTTGAGCGTATCGCCGACCACGCAACGAACATTGCCGAGATGGTCGTCTTCATGGTGAAGGGACGCAACATCCGCCACATGGACAAAAAGAAACATGAATGAAGCCGCCGCCCAGACGCGTCCCGCCTCCCGCCATCGCATCCTGCTGGTCGAGGACGAGCGCGACATCCGCGAACTGGTGCGCTACAGCCTCGAGCAGGAGGGCTTCATCGTCGACGAAGCCTCCGACGCCGATACCGCGCTCGAACGCATCGGGCGCCGCGCGCCGGATCTGATGGTGCTCGACGTGATGCTGCCCGGAATGTCAGGGCTCGAGTTGTGCCGCCGGATGCGCGCGCAGCCGCCAACGGCCGCGATGCCCATCCTCATGCTCACCGCCAAGGGCGCCGAGGTCGACCGCGTGCTCGGGCTTGAGATGGGCGCCGACGACTACGTGGTCAAGCCGTTCAGCCCGCGAGAGGTGCTCGCGCGCATCCGCGCGCTGCTGCGCCGGGCGCGGCTACTCACCGAGCCGGGCGAAGCCGGCGGTTTCGAGCGCGGGCGGATCAAGATGGACTTCGGCACCTACGAGGCGTTCATCGACGGGCACCGGCTTGAGATGACGTTGCGCGAGTTCGAGCTGCTGCGCTTTTTCGTGCAGCATCCGCTGCGCGTTTACACCCGCGAGCAGTTGCTCGACCTGGTGTGGGGGCGCGACACTTTCGTCGAGCCGCGCACGGTTGACGTCCACGTGCGCCGCCTGCGCCGCCATATCGAGCGCGACGACGCCAACCCCGAACTGATCTTGACGGTCCGCAGCGTCGGCTACCGCTTCAACCCGGAGACGCTTGGGTAAATCGATCAAGCTCCGCCTCGCGGCGGCGGTGCTGCTCACGCTCGTACCGCCCGCCATCGTGCTCGGCCTATTGCCGGCGGCGGGGCGGCTTGCATGGCCGTGGGCGATCGCCGCGCTCGTGGCGGGGTTCATCATTGGTACGCTCGCCACCTCCGCGATCGCCGAGGCCTGGACGCGCAGCACGGAGCGGGTGGAGGAGGCCGCCTCGGCGCTCGAGGAGCGCCGCCCGCCCGCCCATCTGCATCACGAAGGTGCCGACGCGATGGGGCTCGCGGAGCATCGCCTGCTCGAAGTTGCCGACGCGGTCGCGCGCGAGCTCGAGGTGCTGGCCGAGCAGCGCGACGAGTTCGAGGCCATCCTGCGCAGCATGACCGAGGCGGTGGTGGTGACCGGGCGGCGCGGCGACGTCGTACTCGTCAACGGCGCGGCGCGCGGCATGTTCGCGCTCGACGGCGACACCGACTATCGGGGTCGCGCGTTCGTCGAGCTCTGCCGCGACCCGCGCTTGCAGGACTTCGTCGCGCGCTCGATGAGCGCGGCGGCGGACAACGGGATGGTCAGCGCCGAGTTTCAGATTCAGAGCCCCGCACCGCACTATCTTGCAGCCAACGCCGCGCCCGTGCGCACCAACGCCGGCGCCGCGGCGGCCTGGGTGCTGGTCTTTCACGACATCACCCAGCTCAAGTCCTACGAGACCGTGCGCGCGGATTTCATTGCCAACCTGACCCACGAAATTCGCACGCCGCTGAGCGCGCTCTGCGGCTATGCCGAAACCCTGGTCGCCGGCGTCGACGATCGCGACACCCAGCGCCGCTTCCTCAGCATCATCGAGCGCCAGTCGCGCCGCCTCGCCCGCCTCATCGACGACCTGATCACGCTCTCCGACCTCGAACGCGGACTTTCGCCGCTCAGGCTCGAGCCGCTCGAGCTCAGGCGCGTGGCCGACGAGGCGGTGGAGCTGATGCGCGAGCGGGCCGAGCGCCAGGGCGTGACGCTGGAGACCCGCTACGCCGACGACGTGGTGCAGGTGGAGGGTGATCGCGACCGCCTCAACCAGGTGCTGATCAACCTGATCGACAACGCGATCAAGTACACGCCGCGCGACGGCCGCGTGACGGTCGAGGTGCGCGCCGCGCGTAACGCCGATCCGTCGGGCAAGGAGCCGCGCGACGGCGTCGAGCTGGCGGTCGGCGACAGCGGCGAAGGCATTCCGGCGGCCGACATCCCACGGCTCACGGAGCGATTTTACCGGGTCGACCGGGCGCGCTCGCGCGAGTTGGGCGGGACCGGCCTGGGCCTCGCGATCGTCAAGCATATCGTGCAGCTCCACCGCGGAGCGCTGCGCATCGAGAGCCGCCTGCGCGAAGGCACGACGGTGAGCGTCTGGCTGCCGTCGGCGCCGGCAGCACCAGGTGCATCGCGCGAGGCCTGACGCCTCATAAGGGCGTCGTCTTGCGGCGCTGCGTTCGATGTGAGAAATTTTTTTGTCCGGCGTGCGCCGTTAGCTCAGCGGATTAGAGCATCAGACTACGGATCTGAGGGTCGGGGGTTCAAATCCCTCACGGCGCG
>CAWENP010000022.1:0-141008 GCA_963810495.1 uncultured delta proteobacterium | reverse complement strand
CTACTGATTACAAATCAGTTGCTCTACCGTTGAGCTACATCGGCCCATGGATCGTAAACTAGCCTAATTTTTCCCGTCCCTAAAGGGTGTCCAGCGCAAAGTTTGTCAAGAGCTTGCATGGCGGTCCCGGGGCGGCTTCGCATTTGACGATCCGCCGGCGAGCATGTTGGACTGGCGAGAAGCAGAACACGTCGGAATTTCGGGAACAGGAGCAACGCGGAAACAGGAGCAACGCTAATGATAGACCTCTACTATTGGCCGACCCCCAACGGGCACAAAATCACGATTTTCCTCGAAGAGACCGGGCTCGAATACAGGATCGTTCCGGTCAATATCCGCAAGGGCGAGCAGTTCGCGCCCGAGTTTCTAAAGATCAGTCCCAACAACCGGATGCCGGCGATCGTTGATACCGACGGGCCCGGAGGAAAACCGTTCTCGCTCTTCGAATCGGGGGCGATTTTGCTCTACCTGGCGGAGAAGACCGGCAAGTTGATGCCGTCCGAGACGCGCGCGCGTTACCGGGTAATCGAATGGCTGATGTTCCAGATGGCCAACGTCGGCCCGATGCTCGGGCAGGCGGGCCATTTCCGCAACGCCGCGCCGGAGAAGATCCCCTACGCGATCGAGCGCTACACCAACGAATCTCACCGACTGTTCAATGTGCTGGACAAACGCCTGGCCGAGGTCCCCTACGTGGCTGGCGAGTATTCGATCGCCGACATCGCGACCTATCCGTGGATCGTTGCCGCGCTCAAGGCGCAGCCCGAGCAATTGGACACGCGGCCGAATCTCAAGCGCTGGATTGACGCGCTCGCGGCGCGTCCGGCAGTGCAAAAGGGGATGGCGGTGATGGCCGATCAGCCGCAGAAGCCGCTGACCGAGGAGGAGCGATCGATCCTCTACGGCTCCAAGCAGCACGAACGCCGCTGATCGAAATCGCACGCTGGCGAATTTCCGCGCTTGCGAGATCGTTTGATGGATTACTCGGACTTGCCGGCCGCCGCCGCCCGCGCGGCGGCGCGCTGGCGCGCGATCTCGAACAGCGCGACCGCCGCCGCCACCGAGACGTTGAGCGATCCGACTTTTCCGTACATCGGGATCCGCACCACGAAGTCGGCGTTCTTCCGGACGATCTCGCGCACGCCGCGCCCTTCGGAGCCGACCACCAGCGCGAGCCGGCGGGTCGTGTCCAGGTCGTAGATCTCCAGCTCGCCCGCGGGCGCCAGCGCCGCGATCCAATAGCCAGCCTGCTTGAGATCCTCCATCGCGCGCGCGACGTTGCCGCATCGCGCGATCTTGAGATGCACCCACGCGCCCGACGACGATTTTATTGCCGCCGGCGTGACCGCCGCGGTGCGGTCGCGCGCGAGCACCACGCTTTCTATCCCCGCGCCCTCGGCTGAGCGCAACAGCGCTCCCAGGTTGCGCGGGTCGGTCACGCCGTCGACCAGCAGCAGCGGGTCGGGCGCCGTCGCCACGACGTCCTCGAACGCCGCGTAGCCGTATTCGCGAATCAGGGCGACGACGCCCTGATGTCGCGACTCGGCGCCCGCCATCCGCGCGAGCGCTGCTGCCTCGGCCGCCACTACGTGGCCGCCGGCGGCGCGCACGCGTTCGATATCGCCAGCGAAGCGCGCCTGGATATCGGCGCGCACGTAGAGCGTGCGCACCGCGCCCGGCGCGGAGGCTATAAGCTCGTGCACCGGCTCCGCGCCGAAGACCAGGTCGCGCGCCGATGCATCGCGCGCCGGAGCGGCGGGCGCCGCCGAGGCCGGCGTCGCCCGCCGCTTCGGCGCTCCGTGCCGCTGCCACGGCCGCGCCGCCTCGGGCGGCGGCGCGGCCGTGGCAGCATTGTGTGGCCGCGGCGGCCCCGCGCCGCGCCCGCCTTGCGGGCGGACGCGCCGCGGACCGCCCGGCGGTAGCGGGCCGCGATGTTTCATCGCCGCCCGATCATAGTCGGCCGCTGCGCGCGGCGACAGCTCACCTGTCGCTGCGCGCAGCGGCCGACTGCGGGCACTGTCGCCGCGCCGCGGATGCGCGCGCCCTGCGGGCGCGTGCATCCACGGCGCCCCCCGCTTTCTTTGATCGCGCGCCGCATCGGTCTACACTGATTTGCGTACTTACGATACGCTCGCGCGCCGGCGCGTCCGCTTGCCAATGCTCAAGCCGCGAATCATCGACCGTTACGTCGCCACCGAGGTCATCGGACCGTTCGTGATGGGCGTCGGACTGCTGACCTTCGCGCTGGTCACCGGCAAGCTGCTCAAGCTGACCGAGATGGTGGTCAATCACGGCGTCGGCCTTGGCCAGGTGATGAGCCTCATCGGTTTCATCATGCCCGCCTTTCTCGAGCTGACGTTTCCGATGGCGGTGCTGCTCGGCGTGCTGCTCGGTTTCGGACGGATGTCGGGCGACCGCGAGCTTATCGCCGCGCGCGCCTGCGGCATCAGCCTGTACCGGCTCGCGATTCCCGTTGTCGCGGTGGCGCTGGTGGTCTACGCGATGGCGAGCTGGTTCGCGTTTTCCGTGCGGCCGTGGGCCAATTCCAATCTTCAAGCCGAGCTCTACCGGCTCACCCGCACGCGCTCGACCGCCGGGCTCAAGGAGAAAATCTTCGACAGCAGCTTCCCCGGCCTGGTGCTCTATGTCGATCACATCTCGAGCGACAATGGCGCGCTGGCGGGCGTACTGATCTCGGACGCGCGCAGCGCCCAGCAGCAGAACACGATCATCGCGGAGCGCGGGATCATCGTGCCCGACGAACACAACGAGAACATCACGCTGCGCCTGTTCGACGGATCGGTCTTCGGCGTCGACCCCACCAGCCACAACAGTCACATCACCAGCTTTCTCATCTATGACCTCAACGTGGAGCCGCAGGGCGGCCTGGTCGAAGACAGCCAGCAGCCCGAAGAAATGACTTACCGGGAGCTCCAGGGAGTGATCGCCAAGGCGCGCGCGGCGCATCAGCCGGACCATCTGGCGGAGGCCGAGATGGCGGGCAAGTACACGGTGCCGCTGGCGACGCTGCTGTTCGCGGTGCTCGGTGTGCCGCTGGGACTCAAGCCCGCGCGCGGCGGCCAATCGGAGCGCTTCGGGGTCGCGATCGCGCTGTTCTTTTTGTACTACATGCTGATGCGGCTGGGACGGACACTGGCCGAGCGCGGAATGCTCAACGCGCTGGCCGCGATGGCGATTCCAGACGTGGTGTTCCTGGGACTCGCGATATGGATGTTCTACCGCAGCGCGACCGACCGCGCCGACCAGGGACGCGGCCCGGGCGACCTCATCTGGGATCTGATCGAGCGCTTCGGCCACAAGGAGGCCGCATGAAACTGCGCCCGCGGCTCTCGCCCACGCTCGACCGTTTCCTGGGCGGCCACTTTCTCGGCCCATTCTTCGTCTGTCTCGCGGCCTTCACCGCGGCCTATCTGCTGGGCGACATCTTCGACCGTTTCGACGACCTGATGCGCTACGGCGGCTTCGGCCTGCTGGGCCTTGAGTACTTCGCGTTGAAGCTCCCGCTGATCGTTTCGCAATTGCTCCCGGTCGCCTCGCTGGCCGGCGTGCTGCTCGGCTTCGCGCTGCTCAACCGCACCGGCGAGGTGCTCGCCTGCCAGCAACTCGGCATCAGCCGCTTTGAGATGGCGGTGCCGGTGCTGCTGCTGGCGGCGCTGATTTCGATCGCCGACTTCGCGATCAGCGAGACCGTGGTGCCGATCGCCACCCGCGAGGCAAAGCATCTTTACCAGGTGCAACTGCAGCGCCGCAAAATTTACGGCATCTTCTTCAACCGCCGCATCTGGGTGCGGGTGACCGACGGTTTCATGAGCGCCGACGACTATGACGGCCATAAAAAGATGCTCCACGGCGTCACGCTCTACCGTGTCGGCCACGACTACCTGCTCACGCAAGTGGAGCATGCTCCGGCGGCCGAGTGGAACGGGCGGGTTTGGCGGCCGATCGAGTTGACGGCGTTCAAGCTGATGCCCGGGGGAAAGGTCGCGGCGACCGCTCCCGGCCCGTTTCGAATCGACGTCAACCCGGCTGACTTCAACCTGCTGCGGATGGACCCCGACGAATTCAGCCTCTGGCAACTCGACACATATATCCACAACCTGCGGCACAAGGGGCTCGACCCGGGAGGTTATTTCGTTGACCGCGATCTTAAGTACGCGATGCCGCTCGCGTGCGTGATCATGGCGGCGCTGGGCCTGGCGCTGAGTCTCGACCCATTGCCGCGGAGCCTCAGCATCGGGCGCAGCTTCACGCTTGCTATCGCGATCGGCTTCGGCTACTGGCTGATGTTCGGCCTGACCTCGTCGCTCGGCCGCTCAGGCCTGATGGCGCCGTGGCTCGCCGCCTGGACTCCCAACATGACGTTCACCATCCTGGCCGTTTCGCTGTTCCTGTTTGGCGAGGAACGCTGATGCCTACGGAGTCGATCGAGCTGCTAACGACGGCCGCGGTGCGCGACTTCCTGGCCTTCGAGCGCATCGGACATCTCGCCACCGCCGACGCCGAGGGCGTCCCGCATAACGTGCCGCTCTGCTTCTGGTTCGACGGCGCGCGTTTTTACTTCGCGATCGACGAGAAGCCCAAGCGCGGACGCGCGCTGGCGCTGCGCCGGATGCGCAATATCGCGGCCAACCCCAACGTCGCTCTGGTCGTCGACCACTACGAGGAGCACTGGAGCAATCTCGCGTACGTGCTGATACATGGGCACGCCGGCGTGGTCGACGATGGCGAGGAGTACGTGCTCGCGCTGCGCAGCCTGCGCGTCAAGTACCCGCAGTACCGCGCGATGGCGCTCAGCATCGAGCACAATCCAGTCGTGCGTATCGATCCGACGCGCGTCCACGTCTGGGGCGAGCGCTTCAAGCCCGCCGCGCCAGGCGCGCCGCGGCCCCAATCGGGATAGGGCGGCGCCGCGATGCGACGGCTCGAGGAAATTGCCGGCGCGCTTACCGATGCCGCGCTCGACGGATGGCTGTTCTATGATTTTCGCCACAGCGATCCGCTCGCCTATCGCATCCTGGGCCTTAACAGCCACGGGATAACGACCCGGCGATGGTTCTGCTATGTGCCGGCTCGCGGCGCGGCGCGCGCGCTGGTCTCGGCGGTAGAAGCCGAGCGCCTGGCGGAGCTGGGAATCGAGACGACTGTCTATCGTTCGGCGGACGGGATGCTCGCCGCACTTGGAGAATTTCTGGCCGGCGCGCGGCGGATCGCGATGAACTACTCGCCGCGATGCGCAATTCCTTACGTCGCCCGCGTCGATGCCGGCACGGTGGAGATCGTCCGCTCGCTCGGCGTCGAGGTAGTGTCGGCCGCCGATTTGATCCAGCGCTTCGAGGCGCGGCTC
The DNA here is from genome assembly GCA_963810495.1 of uncultured delta proteobacterium. Lineage (GTDB taxonomy): Bacteria > Desulfobacterota > Binatia > Binatales > Binataceae > JAKAVN01. The sequence continues at coordinate 135,643 of CAWENP010000022.1, read as the reverse complement.
GAACCCGCGCAACTTGAGAGCCATCGGCGCGCCGCGGCGATCGTTCGCCGCGTTGTCGACGAGACCTTCGCCGAAATCGCGCGCTCGATCAAATCAGGTGCGCCGGTCAGCGAATATTCCTCGCAGCAATTCGTGCTCGCACGCTTCGCCGCGCATGGCCTGGTCGTCGACGATCCGCCGATCGTTGCGGTCAACGCCAATGCCGCGCGCCCGCACTTCGAGCCGTCGTTCGCCGCCGATACGCCGATCCGGCGAGGCGATTTGCTGCTGCTCGATCTGTGGGCCAAGGAGCCCGGCACCGCCGCCATCTACGCCGACCTGACCTGGATGGCGTTCGCGGGCGAGCGGGTGCCCGAGGAATACGCGCGCGTTTTCGCGATCGTGGCCGAGGCGCGCGACGCCGCGGTCGATTTCATCGGCGCCCGCGTCGGTGCCGGAGAGCCGGTGCGCGGCGAGGAGGCCGACCGCGTCGCGCGCGGAGTGATCGAACGCGCCGGCTTCGCCGAGCAGTTCGTCCATCGCACCGGCCATTCGATCGGCCGCGAGGTCCATGGCACCGGCGCCAATCTCGACTCGCTCGAAACGCACGACCATCGCACGCTCATCGATCGCACCTGCTTCTCGGTCGAGCCGGGAATCTATCTGCCGGGGCGCTTCGGCGTGCGAAGCGAACTCGACATGACGATCGAAGACGGCCGCGCCGAAGTGAGCGCCGCGCCGGCCCAGCGCGAGATCGTCGCGCTGCTGAAGTAGCGTCTAGGGTTTTGTGAATTCATCCGAAAAGCGCCGGGAAAGTGAGTCGAAGCTGTCTCTTGGGGTCATCCTGAGCGAAGCGAGTCTGCGAGCGCAGTCGAAGGACCTCGCGCGGTCCTCCGCGCGTCATTCACGAAGACAAAGCAATCCTGCCCCGCATGCACCCAAGCGCCGCTGCCAAAACCCGGCGTCTCCCTGCGTGTCATCCCGAGCGAGTCTGCGAGTCGAGCGACCCCGGATCCTTACTCCGAGACCATCGCGATGCTCGCTCGGAAAGATCGCGGTCCTTCGACTCGCGCAACGCTCGCTCAGGATGACAAAAAAAGAGAGCCAGCGACGAAACGCCGCGTCAGTTCGGGATTACGTAGCGCCGTGGATTGCGCGCGGAGGACCGCGCGAGGTCCTTCGACTCCGGCAGCCTTCGCTCAGGATGACTCCAGGAGGCGCGAATACTCTTAACTCCCTCCTCCAGTTGTCTTGGGGGAGGGCTGGGGTGGGGGTCCAGGCGGTTCTAGATTTCTGTGAGGACCGCCGCCTTCTGCCGCGACAAAAATCAGAACGAGGAAGCGCCGCGGAGAAGAGCCATCCGGCGCTTTCTTGCTCGACCCCCACCTCATTCCTCCCCCGAGAGACGGGGGAGGAGGTCAGAAAGGCCTGATGATTCGCGCAATTATCTTCGACCTCGACGGCACGCTCGCCGATACCGAGCCGCTCCACTTCGAGGCCTTCGCTCGCGTGCTCCGCGCCGAGGGAATCGAACTAGACCGCGCCGAGTACTTCAGCCGGCTAATCGGCTTCGACGATCGCGACTGCTTCGCCGCGGTGCTGCGCGAAAACGGCCGAAGCACGCCCGACGGCGTGCTCGCCGCGCTCATCGCGCGCAAGGCCGCCATCTACCAGGAGATGATCGCGGGGCGCGACGTGACCTTTCCCGGCGCCGCCGAGTTCGTGCGGCGATGCGCCGCGCGTTTCCCGCTGATCGTGGCGACCGGCACGCTGCGGGTCGAGGCGGAACTCATCCTGGGGCGCGCCGGCGTGCGCGAGCTTTTCGCCGACATCATCGCGGCCGAGGACGTAGAACACGGCAAGCCTGCGTCAGAGGGTTTCGAAAAAGCGATGGGGCGGCTGGGCTTCCTGCTGCGCTTGCGCCCGCCGCTTGAGCCTTCGGAATGCCTCGTGATCGAAGACACCGTGGCGGGTGTCGAGGCGGGGCGGCGGGCGGGGATGCGAGTGCTGGCGCTGTGTCATAGCGCCCGTCCCGAAGCGCTGAAAGGGGCGGAAATCGTGCGCAATTCGCTGGCCGAGACCGATCTGGACGAGCTTCTGCGCGAACTTTCCCACTAGGCCCTATACGGCGTTGTCAATTTTATACATTCTTTAAGACGTTTTAACTGTTGCGTCGCTTGGTACGAGCGATAGACTGTCGTGCATCAGCGCCGCCGTCATAGCCGAACTCCGCAAAGGGTAGCGCGAATCGGGGAGCAAGGGGCAATCTATGCATATCACGTCGCAGATCACGTCGATTCACTCCAAACAAGCGGCCAAAATCACCGCCATCATGGCGTTTGTCGCCGTCCTCGCCGCGACCTGGCCGCTCGCCGCGGCGGCCTGGGCGTTCTCGGTCCATCTGCCGCGCAAGCACTTCATGATCCTGCTGTTCGTTCCGTTCTTCTATGCGCTGGCGACTTATTTCCTGGTCGGGCTGGGATGCGCGCTGTACAACTTCGCCGCGCGCACGGTCGGCGGCCTGCGAATCGAAGTCGCACAAGACACGCACGACACTGAAGTCCCGCACGACACCGTTGACGCGAGCGCCGAGAAGCCCGCGCCGCTCCGTAAGGTGGCGTAGCCGCGCAAACACGACAGTTCTATCGGTCGCGCACGAGCCGCTAGTCTGAAGTCTTAAGCGCGGCGAGCAGCCGCTCCTTCAGATTGTCGAACGGGCCGTTCGACATGACGAGCGCGACGTCGCCCGCGCGCGCGTCGGCCAGCATCCGCGCCAGGATGTCGTCGCTCGACGCGCATGCGAACGCGGCCGGCCCGCGGCGCGCGATATCGGCCGCGAGATCCTCGACCGAGAGGCGGCCGTCGGCCGCGATCGGATCGTTGTCCTTGAAATAGACCGGCGCGAGGTAGACGCGCGCGGCGCGGTCGAAGGCGGCGGCGAACTCGGACTGGAAGACGTTGCGGCGCGCGGTGTTGGAGCGCGGCTCGAAGGCCGCCAGGATTCGCCGGCCGGCGAAGCGCTCCGATATCGCCGCGAGCGTCGTGCGAATCGCGGTCGGATGATGCGCGAAGTCGTCGACCACGGCGACGCCGCGCGCCTCGCCGATTAGTTCCTGGCGGCGCACCACGCCGCGAAACGACTCCAGGCCGCGCGCGATCTCGTCCGCGCCGACCCCGAACTCGCCCAGCAGAACCGCGACGCCGAGCGCGTTGGCGACGTTCATGCGCCCGCCGATCGGGAGGCGCAATCCGTCGGCAACCATCTTGCCATCGCGCTCGATCGAAAAACGCGCGCCGTCCGCCCCGACGCACACGGCGGCGGCGCGAAACTCGCCCGCGCCGAGTCCATACGTGATACGCCGCGCACGCGAGCGCTCGGTCACCTCCAGCGCGGCGGGCGAATCGGCGCATACCACGAGCACGCCTGCGGGCTCCATCCGCGCCGCCAGCGCGCGGAACGAGGATTTCACGTGCTCGAGATCGCGATAGATGTCGGCGTGGTCGAACTCGACCGCGGTCAGGATCGCGCCCTGCGCCCGGTAGTGGAGAAACTTCGGCCCCTTATCGAAAAACGCAGTGTCGTACTCGTCACCCTCGATCACAAAGTCGCGGCCCGCGCCGAGCCGGTAGTTGGAGCCGAAGTCCTTGGCCACCCCGCCGACCAGCATCGAGGGATCGCGCCCGGCGGCGTTGAGCACGTGCGCCATGATCGCGGTCGAGGTCGTCTTGCCATGCGTCCCGGCGACCATCAGGACCCGCTTCTCGCCGAGGAAGAAATGCCACAGCGCCTCGGGCATCGAGAGATACGGCAATCCGCTTTGGAGCAGCGCCTGCGCCTCGGGATTGGCGCGCGGCACGACGTTGCCGACCACGACCAGGTCGGGCGCGGGCGCGAGGTTCTGCGGGCCGAAGCCCTTTTGCACCTCGACGCGCATCCGCGCCAGCAGCGAAGCCGTCGGCTCGTAGAGCTGGCTATCGGAACCGGTGACGCGATAACCGCGCTCGGCGAGCATTCCGGCCAGCGCCGCCATCGCGGTGCCCGCGACGCCGATTAGATGGACGTGAAGGACGTCGCGCGGCACCCGCGCCATCCGCGCCGCCGATTCGGCGAAGATTGATTCAGACATCGACACTAGAGCCTAAGCGTGCGCAGGCGCAGCGCGTTGGCGATGACCGAGACCGAACTCAGGCTCATCGCGGCGCTCGCGATCATCGGATTGAGCATCAGTCCGAACCACGGATAGAGCACGCCAGCCGCGATCGGAATTCCTATGACGTTGTAGATGAACGCGAAGAAGAGGTTTTGGCGGATGTTGCGCATGGTCGCGCGACTGAGCCGCAGCGCGCGCACAATCCCGCGCAAGTCGCCGCGCACCAGCGTCACGCTCGCGCTCTCCATCGCGACGTCCGTGCCGGTGCCCATAGCGATTCCGACGTCAGCCGCCGCCAGCGCCGGCGCGTCGTTGATTCCGTCGCCGGCCATCGCGACCACGCGTCCGGCTTCCTTGAGTTCGAGGACCACCTCGGCCTTGCGCTGCGGCAGCACCTCGGCATGCACTTCGTCGATCCCAAGGCGGCGTGCGACCGCCTCGGCAGTGACGCGGCTGTCGCCGGTGAGCATCACGATCCGCACGCCCTCGGCGCGGAGCGCGCTCAGCGCCTCGGCGGCATTTTCCTTGACCGGATCGGCAACGCCGAGAAGTCCGCTGGCGCGTCCGTCGATCGCGACGAACATCACGGTGTTGCCGTCGCGGCGCAAATCCTCGGCGCGCGCGCCAAGCTCGCCTAACTCGATCCCGTTTTCGCCGAGCAGCGTGGCGTTTCCGGCCATCACGATGTGGCCGTCGACACGGGCGCTCACGCCCTTGCCTGCGAGCGAGCGAAACTCGACCGCGTCGGAGAGTTTGAGCCCGCGCGCCTCGGCACCCGCGACGATCGCCGCGCCGAGCGGATGCTCGCTTGAGCGCTCGACCGACGCGGCGAGCCGCAACACTTCGGCCTCGTCGAACGGCGCGAGCGCGACCGCGGCGGTCAGCGCCGGCTTGCCCGCGGTGAGCGTGCCGGTCTTGTCGATCACCAGCGTGTCGATTTTTTCGAGCCGCTCGAGTGCCTCGGCGTCGCGCACCAGCACGCCGGCGCTCGCGCCGCGCCCGGTGCCGACCATGATCGACATCGGCGTCGCCAGCCCCAGCGCGCAGGGGCAGGCGATGATCAGCACGGCAACCGCGGCGACGATCGCGTGCGCGAGCGCGGGTGCGGGCCCGGCGACGAACCATCCGATGAACGCGAGCACCGCGCAAACCACCACGGCCGGAACGAAATAGCCCGCGACCACGTCGGCCAGGCGCTGGATCGGCGCGCGGCTCCGTTGCGCGTCGGCCACCATCCGCACGATCTGCGCGAGCAGCGTGTCGGCGCCGACCCGCTCGGCGCGCATCACGAAGCTGCCGCTAGTGTTGACCGTGGCGCCGGCGACGCGATCGCCCGCGCGCTTGGTCACCGGAATCGGCTCGCCGGTAAGCATCGATTCGTCAACCGCGCTCTCGCCCTCGATAACCACGCCGTCGGTCGGAACGCGTTCGCCGGGGCGCACGCGGAGCCGATCTCCCACGGCGACCTCGCTCAGCGCGACGTCTTCTTCGACGCCGTCGCGGAGTCGCCGCGCGGTCTTCGGCGCGAGTTTGAGCAGCGCGCGGATCGCGCCGGCGGTGTGGCTCCGCGCACGCAACTCGAGCACCTGCCCTAGCAGCACCAGCGCGGTGATGACCGCGGCGGACTCGAAATAGACCGGCACCATCCCCGACGCGTCCGCCGCCGTGGGCGGAAGGAGGCCGGGGAAAATCGCGGCGACCACGCTGTAGGCGTAGGCAATCCCGACGCCGAGCGAGATCAGCGTGAACATGTTGAGATGGCGATTGAGGAGCGAGCGCCATCCGCGCTCGAAGAACGGTTGCGCGCCCCACAGCACGACTGGCGTCGCGAGCAAAAGCTGGAGCCACACGAACGGCCCGTCGCCCAGCGCGCGCATCAACGGATGGCCCGGCAGCAGATCGGACATCGAGATCAACAGCAGCGGAACCGCGAGCGCTGTGCTCACCCAAAAACGCCGCGTCATGTCGGCGAGTTCAGGATTGGGCGCCTCTTCGGCGGCGGCGGCGCGCGGCTCCAGCGCCATCCCGCATTTCGGACAATTGCCGGGATGGTCCTGGACAACTTCGGGATGCATCGGGCAGACGTACTCGATCGCGCTGGGCGATACAGCCGCAAGCGGGGCCTCGAGCGCCATCCCGCACTTCGGACACGCGCCGGGGCCCTCCGCACGCACCTCGGGATCCATCGGGCAGGTGTAGCTGCCCGCGACGTCCGCGGCGGCGGCGCGATGAGTCGCGGCGTGCCCCGCGTGCATCGCGCGGCCGCCGTGCCCGTCATCGATGGCGGGCGCATTCGCCGTCGCGCCGGCGAGATACTTCGCCGGCGTGGCGGCGAATTTCGCGCGGCATCCGTCGCAACAGAAGTAGTAAGTGACGCCGTCGTGGACGTGCGAGTGCCGCGCGGTCGCGGGATCGACCTTCATCCCGCATACCGGGTCAGTCACTCGGGCTTGCGCTTGCGGCGGCGCGGACGCCGCGCCCTCTGTTCCGGTCTTATTCGATGGCGGCATTGTTCACGGTCGCATCAGTCTGGGCACGCGCCTATTTACTCGCGTCGATCGCTTCCATGATGAGGTCGTGGATACGCGGCCGGAAGTCGCGGATCGCCTGGTTGTCGCGCCGCGGATGCACCCGGTTGGTCAGCAGCGAGATAGAGATCGCCCGTTCTGGCTCGATCCAGATCGATGTGCCGGTGAAACCGAGATGGCCTACAGCGGCGGGCGAGAAATGCCGCCCCGAGCTCGAGTACTGCACCGACGGCGTGTCCCATCCGAGCGCCCAGGTCGATCCGTTGACCGTGGTGTCGCGAGTCCAGAATTCGCGCACCACCTTCTGCGGCAGCCACTCGGAACGCCCGGCGTAGCAGGCGAGCAACTCCTGCGCGATACGATCGACGTCGCGCACCGGCGCGAACAGCCCCGCATGTCCCGCCACGCCGCCCATCGCGTACGCGTTTTCGTCGTCCACTTCGCCGACCAGCAGCCGCTTGCGAAACGCGCAGAACGAGGTCGGCGCGAACATCTCGGCCACCGGCTCGAGCCGGCGCGAGCGCACCAGCGAGATGTCGATGAAATCGGTCGCGCGGATGCCAAGCGGGCGCAAGATGCGGTCGCGGCAAAAGCGGTTGAGCGGAACGCCGGCGACGCGCTCGACCGCCTCGCCGAGCAGCATGAAGTTGAGATCCGAGTAGATCGCTTTGGTGGCCGACGGCGCTTCGGGCTTTTCGCGATGGATTTCCTCGTAGACCCATTCCTTGGCGCCGTGGCTGGCCATGAAATTGACCTTGCCGTTCTTCTCGATCTGCGCGACCTGCTGAAAAAACGGCCGCCACGCCGCGAGCCCCGAGCAGTGCGCCAGCACATGGCGGAAGGTCACGTGGCCCTTGTCGTGAACGCCGAAGTTGTGAAAAAAGCGCGTGACGCGGTCGGCCAGGCGCAACTTGTTCTCGCGCACCAGCATCATCACGGCAACGGTGGTGGCGAGCGGCTTGGTCAGCGACGAGAGATCGAAGACGGTCTCCATCTTCATCGGCGAGCGCTCGGGCACCAGCGAGCGATGACCGAAGGCGCCCTCGAAAACAATGTCGGCCTCGCGGCGCACGATCAGCGTGGCGCCGGGGATTACGCCGCGCTCGACGGCTTCGGCAAAGGCCTGCTCGACTTCACGCCATCCCAATTCAATCGCTCCTACACCGCCACCGCCGGCTCCAAGAAGCTAAGCCGCCGTGCCCCCGCGTCGACCCGCGCTCGCACCCCGAAGGGAATTGTAAAGTTCGCACTCCCGTGGCCCGCCTCGATTCCCGCGAGCACCGGGCAATCGAATTGCGCCGCCTGCTCGGCGACGCATTCGCTGATCAGGCGATTCTCCGCCTCGCTGCCGTCGGGCGGGCGCAATGCGCCGAAGACCACCGCCGCGACCCGTCCCAACACCCCGGCCTGTCCAAGCTGCACGAGCATGCGATCGATTCTATACGCTTTCTCGCCTGTATCTTCCAAAAAAAGTATCGCGCCATCGAAAGGCGCCACGTACGGCGTTCCAATCGCCGCCGCCACCATCGAAAGACATCCGCCAACGATTTCGCCCTCGGCGACGCCACCTTTAAGCGCCGCGCGCGCCGGCAATTCGAAGCTGCCCGTCTCTCCCGCCAGCAGGCGGCGAAGATGATCGAGCGAGGCTTCGCCCACTCCGCGCGCAAAGTCCATCGCGACCATCGGCCCGTGAAAGCATACCATCCCGGCCCGCCCCACCAGCGCGTTGAGGAGGAAGGTCGCGTCGGAAAAGCCCATGAACACTTTCGGCGTGCGCGCGATCGCGGCGAAATCGAGCAGCGGCAATATTCGTCCCGCTCCGTAGCCGCCGCGCGCCGCGAAAATCGCATCGACTTCCGGGTCGGCGAAGAAAGCCTGGAGTTCGCGGGCGCGCACCTCGTCGGGGCCGGCCACGATCGCGGCCCGGTCGAGCGCATGGCGTGAAACCTTGACGCGAAAGCCGAGGCGCTTGAGTGCGGCGACACCGCGCTCGAGATGCTCGCGATCAATTGCGGAGGCGGGCGAAACGACTCCGATGGTATCGCCGGGCTTGAGCGCGCGCGGCTTTATTCTTGGCTGGCTCACCTGACTATTCTTGGATGGCTCACCTGGCGACGCTCGTTTTTCACGTTCACGCCGAGATTACCATGCACAACGTATCGCCGCTCGCGATACGCGTCGTTGCGGCCCCGATACCCGCCTCACAGTGTGCGGCCAACGGCTTCGGCCACTGCCTTGAGCGCCGTCATCAACTCGGCGAAGCGCTCGGGCCGTAGCTGTTGCGGACCGTCGCTGAGCGCCGTCTCGGGCGACGGATGCACCTCGATCAGAAGCCCGTCGGCGCCCGCCGCGACCGCCGCCAGCGCCATCGGCATCACCAGCGACCAGATGCCGGTGCCGTGGCTGGGATCGACCACCACCGGCAGATGCGTCCATTGCTTGAGCAGCGGCACAGCGGTCAAATCGAGCGTGTTGCGCGTGGCGGTCTCGAAGGTGCGGATGCCGCGCTCGCACAGAATCACGTTGGGATTGCCCGCGGACAGGATGTACTCGGCCGCCATCAGGAACTCCTCCAGCCGCGTCGACATCCCACGCTTGAGCAGCACGGGCTTTTTGATTTTGCCCAGCCGCCGCAGGAGCGAGAAATTCTGCGCGTTGCGCGCGCCAACCTGGAGCATGTCCGCGTGCTCGGCGACCAGATCGATGTCGTGCGGGTCCATGATTTCGGTGACGACCGGCAAGCCCACGTGCCGCCCCGCGTTTGCGAGCAGGTCCAGCCCCGCGTCTTCCATCCCCTGGAACGAGTAGGGCGAGGTGCGCGGCTTGAACGCGCCGCCGCGCAGCAGGGTTGCGCCGGCCGCCTTGACCGCCGCCGCCGCGGCCTCGACCTGCGCCTCGCTCTCGACGGCGCACGGCCCGGCAATCACCGCGATACGCCGGCCGCCGATTTCGACCCCGGCGACGTTTACGCGCGAGCCCTCGGGGCGGACCTCGCGCGCGGCGAGCTTGAAGCTGCGCAGCACGGGCATCACGCGGTCGACTCCGGCGACGGCCTCCAGATGCCCGAGCTGATGCTGCTCGCCGCGCTCCTCGCCCACGCAGGCCACCACCGTACGCTCGACGCCGCGGATGATGTGGGCGCTATAGTCGAGCTTCTCGACCATCCCGACCACGGTTTGAATCTCCGCCTCGGTGGCGCTGGCCTTCATTACAACGATCACAGTGCGTTAACCCCCCGTTTGGCGGCGCGACATTCGAACGCAAAAGAGATAAAGCAGCCGCCAAGTTGAAAGAGCCGTCTTCGCGAGTCTAGTATTGCATGAAAGGGGCCTTCAAGTTGGCCCTTTGACCGGGGCGACCCGCATGGCGCTTACCGGCAGGAGATAAGGCTTGACCCCCGGACCGCGGCGACCGCTCAATATCGTTCACACCTCGGACGTGCATCTGGAAACCGACAGCTTCGGCAACGGGTCGACCGGCGATGCGTTGCGCGAGCGGGTGCGGCGCTCGTTCAGCGGAGTTATCGAGATCGCCAATGAGCGCCACGCCGATCTGCTGCTGATCGTGGGCGACCTGTTCGACTCGAGCCGTATCAGCGAGGGCGCGCTGGGCTTCGCGCTCGGCGAGATCGCGCGCGCTGCGATGCCGGTGGTGATGATCCCCGGCAATCATGACGCGCACGACGAGCGCTCGCTCTACGCCAATCTCGGCCGCGACCTGCTGCCGCGCAATCTTCACCTGATCCTCGAACCCGACGGCACCCTGCTCGATTTTCCCGAACTCGAGACGCGCATCTGGGGCCGCGCTCTGGTCGAGCATACGCCGGAGTACCGGCCGCTCAGCGGAGTCCCCGCGCCTGCGCCGGGGCGATGGAATATCGCGATGGCGCACGGCTTCTTCACCGAGGAAGCCGACGGATTCCGCTCCTCGCCGATCACCCCCGCGGAAATCGAGGCCAGCGCCTACGACTACGTCGCGCTCGGCCATATCCACGTCTTCGGCGACGTCTCGCAGGGCGCGACGCGCGCGGCCTACTGCGGCACTCCGGCTCCGCTGTACGCGAGCGACAACGCCGGATGGGTCGCGTGGATCGGATGCGTCCCCGGAGAGCCCGTGCGCCTGGAGCGCCTCGCCGTCACGCCGTAGCCGCTCGTCCCTGTTCACAAACAGCTCATACATATAGCGCCGCGCGGATACGAGCGGCGTACGACGGAGTATATTTGAGGATGCTCCGGCTGCGCTGCGGAACGCCGTGAACTGCGTGACCTCGTGAATGACGTAATCGCGCTCTACCCGACTGCACGCAAAGTCGAGGACTGGCTCAAGCGCCATAGCCGCGGCCGCTCGTTGCTCGACTACCCGATCATGACTTTCCCGCAGCTGATCGATCGGCTGTGGCGCGAGTTCGGCCCGCGCGGCGCGATGCTCGACGAGTTGCAGGAGCGGCTCGCCGCCGAAGAGGCGATGGGCGACGCGCGCGATGCGCTCGGCAGCGCCGACTACGTGCTGGGGCTGATCCGCCAGTTCAAAAGCGCGGCGCTCACCGCTGACGACCTGCGCGCCGCGGCGCGAGCGATGGCTCCAGGAGTCGGCGCGGCGGGAATCCGCGCCCGCGCTACCCGCCTGGCCGACGCCTTCGAGCGCTACGAGCGCCTGCTCGCCGAGCGCGGGCTTTGCGATCGTCACGACCGCGAGCGCGTGGTGCTCGAGCAATTGCTTGCGCTGGAGCGGAGCAACCGGCGCCCCGCGCTACTCGAAGGCGTGCGGCAGTTGCAGGTCGCCGAGATCTACGACTTCAGCCTGCTCCAATTCATGATCGTAACGACGCTCATCCGGATCGTCGGCGACGCGACGCTCACCATCCAGGCCGCCGAGCATCCGGCGGGCGCGGCGCGCTTTGCCGAACTCACCTGGAACCGTTTCGTCGCCGAAGAATCGATCGCGGACAAAGTGCTGCCCGAGTTTGTGCGCCGCGGCGGGCGCCACGGACGCCTCGGCTTCGTGCTCGAGCATCTGTTCATCGAGACCGCCGACGCCGCGCCGCCCGCCGACGAGACGCTCGAAGTGATCGAGGCGCCGACTCCGCTCGGCGAGATCGAGGAAGTAGGCCGCGCGATTCGGCGCGCGATGGAATCGCCGGAGCCGATCGCGCCGGCACGGATAGCCGTCGTCGCGCGCGATCTCGAGCCCTACTCCGAGCATCTGCGCACGGTGTTCCATCGCTATGGCATCCCGCTCAGCATCGGCCAGGCGCCGGCCTTGCGCGCAAGCGCGCCCGCGCGGCTTATCGTCGAGATTTTGCGCGCGCCGCGCGACAAGTTCAGACGCGAGTCAATAGCCGCGCTCTGCCGCTCGCCCCATCTGACCGCGATCTCGCCCAATCTCGCGCGCACGCTCGACGAGATCGGCTATGTGGACGGCAGCGCGCAACCGCTGATGGATCGCTTCGGGGTTCACATCGACGATCTGCGAAACGCGATGGAGAAAACGGGCGCGGACAGCGACCCACGCCGCAAATTCGAGTCGCGCCTAGCCGTTGTCGAACGGGTGCGCACAACCTTCGAGTGGATGCTCGCGGCGCTTGAGCCGCTCGCCGAACCGGGCACGCTCGACGAGCATCTGGGGCGCCTCGAACATGCTTTGGAGGTGCTCGGCTTCGATCCTGCGCGCGCAGTCGACGATACCGAAGACGCCGCCGATGACGCCGCGCGCGCATGGGGCCCGGTGCGCGCAGCGCTCGACGGACTCGCGCGATGGGCCGCGCTCGCCGCGGGCGGACGCGTCGCTGACTCAGCCGAGTTCGCCGCGATGGTCGAGACCGCGTTCGATTGCGCCGCGGGTTCGGCCGAGAGCGTTTCGGCGGGCGCAGTGGTCGCGCTGCCGGTGCTCGAAGCGCGCGGCCTCGATTTCGACCTGGTCTTCGTGATCGGGCTCAACGACGGCGTCTTCCCGAGCTACCATCCCGACGACCCGCTGTTGCCCGACGAGGCAAAGCTCGCGCTCAACCGTCCGCTGGGTGAAGCGCTCAGGCGGCGCTTTGGCGCCAATGCGCCGAGCCGCGCCGGCGGAATCCTGCGCACGCGCTACGAACGCAACGGCGAAGATTTTTTTCTTTTCTTCCTGGCGCTCTCGATGCCGTCGCGGCACGTGGTCTTGAGCTACGCGGCGGCCGAAGTGGGCGGCACTCCGATGGTTCGTTCGCCATTCGTTGACGAAGTCCTGCGCCTGCTCGGCGATCCGACATCGGGTTTTGCGGCAAGGCGCATACCCGCCTCGGGCGTGATTCCCGCTATCGCCGAGTGTCTGTCGCGCGACGAATTTCTCGCGCGCGCCGCGGCCGACAATATGCTTGAGTCCACGGAGGCCGAGACGATCGAGACTCGCGCCACGCTCGACTCGATCAACACGCGCTCGGCGCTCGAGCGCGGCCGCGAGAGCTACCTGGCGATGCCTACGCGCGAAGAATATGCCGACCCCGACGAGGAGGGGATCCGCTATTCGCCGAACCCGGACAAATTCGCGCGCGCAAGCGATCGGGACGGGCGCGTCGTGGCGGATGCGCGTCTGGCGCGGATGTTGAGCGGCGATCCGGAGGCTCCCAGGGCGTGGAGCGCAACCGGGCTCGGCGCGCTTGCCGCCTGCGGTTTCAAATTCTTCGCGGGCCGCGTCCTCGCGCTCGGCGAAGACGAAGAACCGGACTACGAGTTGAGCGCGCTCGAGGGCGGCGAGTTGATCCACGACGTGTTGCATCGGCTGGTCGATAAGATCGACTTCAGGGACGCGCCCGGCGCGCGCGCGCACGCGCAGGAAATGCTGAAAGCGGTGCGCGACGAGCGCCGGCCGTTCGCGCGCGACCAGGGTTTTTTCGATCTGCGATGGAGGTCGATCGAGCGCACCGCCAAGGAATTCATCGAGATCGAAATCGCCAACCGCGCGGCAAATCCTGAAGTCGGAATCTTAACCGAACACAAAATTCGTTTCGCGCTCAACGATCTGAGCGACCCCGCGCGAGTGCGGCTATGGCTGGAGGGCCGAATCGATCGCCTGGAGCTGCATCCGGGCCGCGGCAAGGTGCGAAACCTTCGCGTGGTCGACTACAAGAATTCGCGCAGCGCCGACCGCTACCGTAAGTTGGCAGATTCGACGGGCGCGCAGTTCGGATGGACCGACTTCCAGTTGCCGGTCTACCTGATGGGCGCGCTGAGCGAGTTCGGAGACAGGCTCGCGGCGGACGCGACGCTGGAGGCCGGCTACCTGGTGCTGCGAAATCGCGACAAGGAACAAATCGCTACGGTCGAGCGCGCGCTGGTCGATCTTGATCCGAAACGGCGCGCGGCCGCGAAGAAAGCCGGCGAGCATCCGGTCGCCGAGCGGATCATCGCGCTGGTCGACGACGCGCTGGCCGGTCGCTTCGACGTCGATCCGCGCCAGTGCGACGACTGGTGTCCGTATCGCACGGTCTGCCGCTACTACAAGACGGTCGAGCCCGGAACGTAACGTGCCTCGGGTCGATCTCACCGGCGAGCAGCGCGACGCGGTTTACGCAGGGGGCAACGTGCTGGTGCGCGCCGGCGCCGGCTCGGGCAAGACCGAGGTCCTGGCACAGCGCTTTGTCGCACTGCTCGCCGGCGACATGGCGGGACACGAGCCGCTTGCGCCCGAGCGGATCGCCGCGATCACGTTCACCGAAAAGGCAACGGCCGACATGCGCCGCAGGATCGCCGAGGTCCTCGACGATCGGATCGCGCGCGAAGGCGACGCCGGTCGCCACGCGGCGCTTATCCGCGCGCGGCGCACGCTCGGCCTCGCGCGCATCTCGACCATCCACGCGTTTTGCGCGCGCATGTTGCGCGAATATCCGATCGAGGCCGGCGTCGATCCTGGCTTCGAGGTGCTCGACGAATACCAGAGCATGACTTTTCTGGAGGGCCAGGGCCGCGATTCGATCGCGGACGCAGTGCGCCGCGAGGATCCCGGCGCGATCCGGCTCGTAGGTGCACGCGGCCTCTATGGATTCACCCATCAGATGGGCGCGATCGCGGTCGTGCTGAAGGTTATCGACGAGACCGCCCGGCTTGGCCGCTCGCACGGGTGGATTCGCGAATCCGCCGAGATGACCGCGGCGAAGCTGCGCGCGTTCGGCGCCCAGATGCCCGCGCTTCGCGTGCAACTCGTCGAGTTGGTCGGCAAATTACTCGCGATCCGCGGCATTGGCGGCAATGCGAAGCAGAACCTCGACGCGCTGCGCGCGCAATGGCCGGATCTCCGGCGCGCGATCGAAAAGTTCAGCGCAGGTTCTGAACCGTCGGAGCTGGAAGCCCTCTCCGCGCTGGATGCCCAGTTGCCCGACAAACGAAATCAAACCATCAAGGGCGTGTTGGTCGAGATCGATGAGGTAGTAGAGAACCTCCGTCAATCATACGGCGCGTGTCGCGCGGCGCCGGCAACACTCGAGATCGCCGCGTTGGTCGCGGATATCTCGGCTGAGCTCGAGCGGCGCAAGCGCGACGAACGCGTCGTTACCTTCGACGATCTGCTGATCTTGGCAAACCGCCTGCTGCGCGGCCATCCGGAAGTCGCGCTGCGCTACCGGCGCACGCTCGGCGCTTTGCTGGTCGACGAATACCAGGACACGGACCCGATCCAGGATGGCGTCGTGCGACTGCTCACCGAGCACGGAGCGCCGGCGCCGGAGCTTTTCGTGGTGGGCGACGAGAAACAATCGATCTATCGCTTCCGCGGCGCCGACGTCACGGTCTTCAACCGGCCGCGCGAGCCGCTCGCGATCCTGCCGCGGCCATTGCGCGAGAACCGCCGCTCGCTTCCGGCGATCGTCGATTTCGTCAACGCAGTAAGCGCGCACTCGATGCAGCCCGGCAGCGATTCAGACGACAAACTGTACAGGGTGAAGTGGAGCGAAGATCATCGGCTGAAATCGATCCGGCCCTCGGGCGAAGTATCCGCCGTCGAGCTGATCGTGGGTCCCAAGGCGCAGGACGCCGATGGCGCAAAGCGCACTACGCGCGCCCTTCGCCGGATCGAAGCGGAGGCGATCGCGCGGCGCTGCGCGCGGATTATCGGTGAATCAATCCAGGTGATCGATACGCACACGGGCGCGGCCCGCGCCGCGCAATTTGGCGATATCGCGCTGCTGTTGCGCTCGTTCAGCGACGTCGCGATCTATGAAGACGCGTTCGCGCGCGCCGGCGTGCCCAGTTACACGGTCAAGGGGCGCGGCTTTTACGACTGCAAGGAAGTGAAGGACCTGGCCGCGCTGTTGGGCGCGATCGACGATCCGCAAAATCCGATCGAACTCGCCGCGGCACTGCGCTCGCCGCTGTTCGGCCTTTCCGATCAATGTCTGCTCGAAATCGCGCTGCATCTGCACGAACAGCGCTTGGCGCAGGGACGGTCGCGGCCATTGTGGGCGTTGTTCGACGACCCCGGCGAAGATTTCGAGTGGCTCGGCGTCGAGCGCGACGCGGCGGTTAACGCCAAAGACGTGCTGGTCGCGCTCCGCAAGATGCGCGAGCGAGCCTCGCTGACCGCGATCGTCGAGCACGCGCTTGAACGGACGCACTTCGAAGCGGTGTTACTCGGTCTTCCCGATGGCCTCCAGCGTGCGGCGAACGTGCGCAAGCTAATGGAGACCGCGCGCGAATTCGAAACGCATCGCTTCTTCGGGCTCGGCGATTTCGCGCGCCATCTGCGCCGCCTGGTGCAAGAGGCGCCCCGCGAGCCGCAGGCGCAGATCGCAGGCGAAGGCGACGACGTCGTGCGCCTGATGACGATCCATCAGGCCAAGGGACTCGAGTTCCCGATAGTGATCGTGGCGGACCTGGGACGCCGGCCGCATTCCGACAACGAGAGTATCGTGATGACTCCCGACCACGGGCTGCTCGTCTGCGATACGGTCGGCGCTGGTGATGATCGGCTCCCCAATCCGCTGGTCGACGCATATCGCGCGACGGTCAAGAACCAGGAACAGGCCGAGGCGGCACGCGTGCTGTACGTCGCGATGACCCGGGCACGCGACCGGCTGATCCTCAGCGAGGGCGCGATGAGGTCCGACTGGGTGGAGCACGTTCGCGTCGCAGTCGGGCCCGAGAGGGTGAACGCTTTCGTCGACGCTTCGGATGCCGCAACGATCGTCAACGCTGACGGAGTGAAAATTGTCCTGCACGGTGCGGACGCGCTCGCGCGGCAGGCTGGCGCGCCGCCCGCGCCCGGCGTGTCGGCGCCGCTTGCGGAGTTGGCAGAGACTGCGCGTGCGCGGCTCGCCATTATCGCGCCCCCGGTTAGCGAACTGGTGACCAGTCCAAGCGCGCTGGAGGACTTCGAACGATGTCCGCGACAGTATTTCCTGCGTCATGAGATCGAACTGCCCGAAGGCAGCGGCGGTTTTACCACCGTCGCCAACGGCGGCGGCGCGGCCGCGATGGGCACGACGGTACACGCGGTGCTCGAGCAACTGAATTCAGTAGCGACGATTCCCGCCCTCGAAGCGGAAATTACTCGCCTGGTCAGCGTCCATGGCGCTGGCGCAAATCTAGACTCGGCCATGCGCCTCGCACTCGTGCGCGACCTGCTCCGTTATGCGAGGAGCCGCGAAAATCCGGCGGCCGCCAGTGCCGCCGCTTCGCCGATCGTGCATCGCGAAACGCCCTTCTTCATGAGTATCGAAGGCGACGGCCTCACACTCTTCATTCGCGGCCGGATCGATCTTCTAATCGATGACGGCAACCGGTTGACGGTGAGCGATTACAAGTATGCACGCGCCGGGAGCGGGGATTACCAGGTGCAGATGGAATGTTACGCGCTGGCCGCAGCCGAGGCCCTGCCCGGCCGCGACGTGAGTGCGGAGATCGTCTATCTGCGCGAGCGCGTGGAGCGGCGCCAGCTAACGCTGGCGCCGCTCCACGCGCTCCGCGCCCATCTGCTGGCGCTCGGCCGCGGGATGGCCGCGGCCCGCGCCGAGCGCGGGCCCGCCGGCTATCCCAAGCGCCCCGCCGACGCGCGCGAGTGCCGCGCGCTCGGCTGCGGCTACGTGGCGCGATGCTGGCCGCGAGGCGGCCAGTCTCGCGCCACGTGAGCCGGACTTCCGCTGGCGGCGGCGCGCCCTTCGGGCGCGCGCCGCGGCCGGGGAAAAAACAGCGGGCGGCGGTCCCTTGAGGGACCGCCGCCCGCCTGCGTCCGCACTTCGCGCGCGATTACTCGCGCGCGAAGCTCACGTCGTCCTTACAACCTGGCTACATCATGCCGCCCGGAGGCATCTGCGGCTGGTTGCCACCCTTCTCGTCGGGCTTCTCGGCCACCATACACTCCGTGGTGAGCAGCAGGCTCGCCACCGAAGCCGCGTTCTGCAACGCGCTGCGCACGACTTTGGTCGGATCGATGATCCCGGCCTTCATCAGGTCCTCGAACTCCTCGGTCGCCGCGTTAAAGCCGAAGGGGCCCTTGTTGTTCCTGATCTTGTCGACCACCACCGAGCCTTCCCATCCGGCATTGGTGGCGATCCAGCGTGCGGGATCCTCGAGCGCCTTGCGGATGATCCCGATGCCCGCCTTCTCGTCCTCACCGGCGCGCAGGCCGTCCAGCGCCGACAGCGCGCGAATAAGCGCCACGCCACCGCCCGGAACCACGCCTTCCTCGACCGCGGCGCGCGTGGCATGCAGCGCATCCTCGACGCGCGCCTTCTTCTCCTTCATCTCGATCTCGGTCGCAGCGCCCACCCGGATGACCGCCACGCCGCCGACCAGCTTGGCCAGGCGCTCCTGGAGCTTCTCGCGATCGTAGTCGGAAGTGGTTTCGTCGATCTGGGCGCGGATCTGCTTGATGCGGCCTTCGATCTCGGACTTCTTGCCCGCGCCGTCGATGATGGTGGTGTTGTCCTTGTCGACCACGATCCGCTTGGCGCGGCCGAGGTCCTGGAGCGTCACGCTTTCGAGCTTGATCCCGAGTTCCTCGGCGATCACTTTGCCGCCGGTCAGGATCGCGATGTCCTCGAGCATGGCCTTGCGGCGGTCGCCGAAGCCCGGCGCCTTGACCGCCACACAGCTCAGCGTGCCGCGGATCTTGTTGACCACCAGAGTCGCGAGCGCTTCGCCCTCGACCTCTTCGGCGATCAGCAGGAAGGGCTTGCCGGTCTTGGCGATCGACTCGAGCACCGGCAGCAGGTCCTTCATCGAGGAAATTTTCTTCTCGTGGATAAGAACGTAAGCGTCCTCGAGCTTGGCTTCCATCCGCTCCGGATCGGTGACGAAGTAGGGCGAGAGGTAGCCGCGGTCGAACTGCATGCCCTCGACGACTTCGAGTGTGGTCTCCAGGCCCTTGGCTTCCTCGACCGTGATCACGCCTTCCTTGCCGACCTTCTCCATCGCCTCGGCGATGATGTCGCCGATGGTGGAGTCGTTGTTGGCCGAGATGGTGCCGACCTGGGCGATTTCGCGGCGGTCCTTCGTGGGCTTGGAGAGGCCCTTGAGTTCGCTGACTACGGACTCGACGGCGCGGTCGATGCCGCGCTTGAGCGACATCGGGTCGTGGCCGGCGGCGACCATCTTCATCCCCTCGGTGTAGATGGAACGCGCGAGCACGGTGGCTGTGGTGGTGCCGTCACCGGCGACGTCGGAGGTCTTGGAGGCGACCTCCTTGACCATCTGGGCGCCCATGTTCTCGAACTTGTCTTCGAGCTCGATTTCCTTGGCGACGGTCACGCCATCCTTGGTCACGGTGGGGGCGCCGAAGCTTTTCTCGAGCACGACGTTGCGCCCCTTGGGGCCGAGCGTCACGATCACGGCGTCGGCCAGGACATTGACGCCGCGCAGAATCTTCTCGCGGGCCTCCTGGGCAAAACGCACTGTTTTGGCTGCCATAGTTTTTCGTTCTCCTCGAAGTTTAGGAAATTTTAAAGTCGCTTACGATGTTGAGCGTTGCTGGCGCGGCGGCTACTCGAGCACACCCAGGATGTCGTCCTCGCGCAGGATGAGGTGCTCTTCGCCTTCGATCTTCACCTCGCTGCCGGAATACTTGCCGAACAGGATCTTGTCGCCGGCCTTCACGTCGGGCGGCAGCAGCTTGCCCTGCTCGGTCATCTTGCCCTTGCCCACCGCCACGACTTTGCCTTCTTGCGGCTTTTCCTTGGCGGTGTCCGGGATGATGATCCCGCCTTTGGTTTTTTCTTCTTCCTTGATGCGTTTGACCAGAATCCTATCGCCCAACGGTCTGATTTTCATGGGGACCAGCAGCCTCCTTGCCTCGATGTTATGTGGATTTAGGCGGAACCAATTTCCGCGCTCAGAAAATTAATCACAGATGATCAATTGTCAATTGGCACTCGCGAAGCCCGAGTGCCAATGGCTCAATGTAGCCCGGTTACGCCCGAAACGCAAAGCGCGGAAGCCACCGAGCTATCCGACGATGCTGGTGGTCAGAGGCTACGAAGAGAGCGTTGGACAGTTAAAGCTAGATTAAATACGTCAAGCGGACCGGTAAGCATCTCGCCGGCCGCGAAGGCTCATCTCTCGAATTCGACCGGGCGCCCTAGCTTCTCCGACAGCGATTCGGCCAGCCGCGCATACAGGTCGTGCCCGTCCTTGTCGTCTATCCAGCGGTCGGCGGCGGCGTCATAGTTGAAATGCCATCCGTGGGCGCCGGCCGCCAGCCAGACCTGCAAGGTGGCGCTCTGGCGGCTCAGCACGAAACGGCCGCCGTCGGGAAATTCGATCGTCAACGCGCCGTCGCCGGTATTGTAGTCGACTTCGTCGGGGTCGAAGTCTTCGAGCCACTTGCCTACACGAGAGAGGCAGGCCTCCGAGCGAGCGACAAATTCCTTGGGGTCCATCGGAATCGATTGTACTGCGCGGCCGGTCTCAGCGCGGGCCTTTCTTGCGCAGTTCCTCGTCGCGGTAGCGGCGGAACAGGATGTTCCATTCGCCGCTGCCCTCGACCACGCCGCGTTTGAGCGAGATGATTTTGCGCCGCACGATCTCGTCGATCGCGTCGCCCTGCTCCTCCCATCCGGCGATGAGGTCGCGGGCCTGGCGCAGCGCGAGGGCGAAGTTGGGGATCTCCGCCAGCTTCTCGTCGCGCAGCCGCGCGATCGACTCGCGCGCGAGATAAAGGATTCGCTCTTCGCTGAGTTTCATCGCATCGCCATCCGGTTTGCTTCGAGCGGCGCAGCCGCTTAACGGCTAAAGAGTAAAATTCTGCTTCTGAGCGAGGCGCTGGCGGATCATCGAGCGCAGCCGGGTCACGTCGACCCCGGGATTGAGCCGCGCCTGCTCCTCGGCCATCTTGTCGGCCTCGTCGTCGATGCGCGCTTCGGTCTCGAAGTTCTGCGACATCAGTTCGACAACGCACGCGACCAGGTCCTTTGCGTCTGCGCGCGGCTTGATGATGCCGCGCGTGATTAGCCCGTTCACCAAATGGTTCGCCAGTGCGTCGATTTGCGCTTCGCGCAGCATCTGAATCCTATCGCTTCCTGAAAATTATGTTCGGTCCTGAAGATAATGTTCCGGCGGGCGGGGGTCTCCGGTCAAGTCCGACGCTCAGGGCGTAGGCGTGGCCGTCTTGACGCCGTGCTGCTGGGCAGTCTCCTGCAATTCAACCTCACGATACGCCTCGTCGGCCGCCGGAGCCAGCGCAAGGTAGAACTCCTTGATATGGCCAATGTTGGCGCCGAAGTCGCCGTGCCAGACGGCGAGCGGCGATTGCGAACCCGGCTCACCGATGCGCGAGCGCGAGCACAGGTCGATCTCGCTGCGCGGAGTCACGACAATCCGCACGTCATCGATCAAGCCAAGCAGGCGCGTGCGGTACGTCGCATTGATGGTCAGCGTCTTGGGATCCGAGTTTAAGATTTCCCAACCCGGAAGTCCGCTCACGGTGGAGGCCGCAACCTGCAGCAGCCGCGCAGGCGGGATTCCGGGGTACGAGTTCCGCACCAGCTCTGGGTAGCCCGGCTGAGGTTCGCCGCCGCCCGCTCCGGCGGCAGGGGTCGCAGTCGACGCAGCTGCGGGCTGGGCCTTCGTGTTCGCGGACGTGCGCCGCAGATGACGGCGCTCGCGATGCTCGACGCCCACCGGCTGGCGTGCCGCGAGTTCGGCTGGATTCGCGCAGGCCGCGGCGCCGTCGCCCTTATCGCTGGTGGCCGCCCAGTTCACGGTCAGGAAGCGCTGCAACCGCACGGCTGGATTGGGCGGTCCGGCGAGCGAGACGTTGTTCATCAGGATCGCCGTGCCCCCGATAATGACCGCCATCGCACCGATGAAGACCGCGACTCGGCAAAGCGTCCCAAGCGGGCCGCGCACGTAGATGCTCAACATGATTAGCACCAGAGCGCCGAGCACGATCTCGACGGCGAGCCGCTCTGGCCCCGGAGTGAGGAAACTCTGTAGTTGCGCCTGTAATTGCGCGTCCATCGGCGTTGCTATCCTAGTACGCGAATGGCGCTGCCGCCATATGGGTGTTCCGGGCGCGGCAGCGCCCGCCGGCGTCTTCGCCTTTCGCGGATGCCGGCGGGCGCGGGATCGGAACCGGCGCGCGCCTCATTCGAAGGGCGCGCGCAGCCGATAACTGTTTAGTCTTCAGCGTCGCGCTGCGCGTTCAGGCCAGTGCCGCGGCGAAACCGCCGCCGTCGCCGCGCAGGATCGCGTCGAAGCGCATCCCGCCCAGATAATGCCGATACGCCTCGTCGTCGGTTATCGCGGCGCGGCGCACGTCGCGCCGGAGAATCTGCCACACCCCGCCGACCATCGGATGCCGTCCCTGGCGGTAGCTGAAAAAGTAGTACATGAACTGCCGCAGCGTCGAGCGCCGCGCTTCGGCATCCAGTCCGCGCCCGCCGCACACGGTGAAGATGGTCTTGAGCAGGCTTGGGAAGGAGTAGAAGCCGGTGAAGGCTTCGCGATAGGCGCGCATCCAGGAGTCGCGATCCAGGCGCTCGTGCTTGAGCGTGACGTGCTGGGAGTCGAGGTTGTTGAAGTCCCAGTCGATGATGTCGCCTTCCTTGGCGTAGCGGACCTGGTCCTCGGTGCCGGGCAGCGGCGTCATGATGAAGAACGACACGATGTCGAAGCCGAGCTTGCGCAGCGTCTTGGCCGCGATCCGTCCGCAATCGGGGCCGTCGAAGGGGAAGCCCAGCATGTAGCCGGCGTGGACGGAGACACCGACGCGATGCCAATTCTCGACCACGCGGCGATACTTCTCGAGCACGCGCGCGCGCGACTCCTCGAGCTTCATCCGATGCTGGCGGTCGTCGGTGTTCTGGTACTTGGTGGCGAAGTTGAGGTTGTCGGGATTGAGCGACTCGATACCGACGAACGCCTGGTAGCATCCGGCGCGCGCCGCCAGGTCGACGAAGCGCTTGCTGCGCCGATGCTTGGCGCCCTCGGTCTCGCCCGGCGCGACGTTGGCATAGACCGAGGCGTCGACGTCGACCTGCATCATGAAGCTCAGCCGCGGGTACTCTTTCTTGACCTCGACCAGGCCGGTCAGGATCTCCTCCCATCGCGGACTGCGAAAAAAGTCATCGTCTACCAAGAATAACGATTCGATACCGTGGAAGCGGATCGCGTCGCGTACCCAGTGCACGACCGCCTCGGGCTCGCGCGAGCGCATCGTGCGCCCCATCACGTTCTTTACGCTGCAGTAGGAGCAGGTAAACGGACATCCGCGCGAGGTGTCGATCGTGGTCATCGCCTCATTGAAGAAGCGGGTGAGATAGCGGTCGTCGATCACCGGCAACTGGGCGTCGGTGATGAGCGGCACGATGATGTCTTCCTGGCCGGTCTTGGCGCGGATGCCTTCGGTAACCGAGTAGTGGAGCTGCAGTTCGCCGCGCAGAAAATCCTCGATGATCTGGCCCCACAGGTTCTCGGCCTCGCCCACGATAGTGGTGATGCCGCAGTTGTTGAGGAACTTGACCGACTCGGGATAGCCGCTGACGTGAAAGCCGCCCATCATCGTGGGCAGGCCGTGGGCGACGAACTGCAATCCGAGGTCGCGGCCGCGCGGATACTGATTGGACTGCACGCCGGACAGTCCGATGAGCAGTTCGACGCCGTCCTCGCGCGCCTTTTCCTTGATCGCCACGATGGTTTCGGGCGACACCGCGCCGTCGCAAATCTCGTCCCACAGCACGGTCTGGAGGTAGACGTTGCGCGCGGCCGAATAGCGCTTATTGAAGGTATCGTTGAGCGCCGCCAGCACGGTCAGCGTGTTATTGGGCTGAACGCCGTAGCGGAAAAACTGGACGTAGCCGTTTTCGTCATAGCGCGACGGCTTGATGAAATAGACCCTTATCGTGCGGCACGGCTCGGGCCGTATCACGCCCTGGCTAAGCGCGCTTTGCGAGGCGCCAAGTTCCAGCGGACGTCCGGCGCGCTTGCCACCGTAGCGGTTGCGCCCAATAACCAGGTAGCCGCTGACGCCGGCAATCAGCGCAACGCATCCCAGGCAGACCAGTAGCACCATCATTCAGATCCTTTTTCCGCCACGCTAAAGAAATATGTCCGAACTGTTGGGCGAAACGCTCTCTAACCGAACGGTCAGAGTAAACTAATCCCGACCTTTAAAGTCAACATTGCAGACCCGCCGCACATCCACAACCCTCCCCGTACAAAAGCTCCGTTATTCAAGGAACATTTCCATATCTATCGGAACATTTCCACAAGTTTGATCAGCCCCAGATCGCGGTAGCGCTCGATGAGGTAGCCCTTGATTTCCTGCACGCTCGCCATCTCGAGCGTGTCGTGGGCGATCAGGCGCGCGGTGCGATAGTTGGTCTCGCGCACGATTTTGCGAATGACCGGGATGAACAGCGGGCTCAGGCTGAGCTGGTCGAGACCCATCCCGACCAGCAGCAGGGTGGCCAGCGGGTCGGACGCCATCTCGCCGCAGATGCAGACCTCCTTGCCCGACGCGCGCGCCACGCTGACGACCTCGGCGATCGCCGAGAGCACCGCGGGGTGGAGCGCCTCGTACAGGTGCGCCACGCGCGGGTTGTTGCGGTCGGCGGCGAGCAGGTACTGGATGAGATCGTTGGTGCCGATGGAGAAGAAATCGACCTCGCGGATGAGGCGCGGCGCGAGCCATACCGCGGAGGGCACCTCGACCATGATTCCAACCTTGACGGCGGGATTGTGCTCCAGTCCCTCGCGGAAGAGTTCGCCCTGGGCCTCGGCGAGCAGTTCGCGCGCGCGGCGCAATTCCTCGAGGCTCGAGATCATCGGAAACATGATCTTCACGTCGTGGCGCACGGCGGCGCGCAGGATGGCGCGGAGCTGGACCTTGAACAGGCTCGGCATCTCGAGCGAGATCCGAATCGAACGCCAGCCGAGGAATGGATTGTCCTCGCGCGGCACCCGCATGTACGGCGGATACTTGTCGGCGCCGATGTCGAGCGTGCGAATCGTCACCGGCCGCTTGCCCAACGACTCCAGCATCCGCGTGTACAGCGTAATCTGCTGATTCTCGTCGGGGAAATCCTCGTAGGTCAGAAACGAGAACTCCGTGCGCATCAGCCCCACGCCCTCGGCACCGTACTTCAGCGCCAGCGGGATATCGTGGTAGAGCGCGATGTTGGCCAGGAGCTGGACGCGGTTGCCGTCGCGCGTGGCGGCGGGCTCGTCGCCGTCCGCCATCAGGTCGCGCCGAAACGCGTCGTAACGCTTGTGCAGCACCTGGTATTCGCGCTCGACTTCGGGCGCGGGATTGACGTAAACGATACCCGAGTTGCCGTCGAGCACCAGGTTGTCGCCTTCGGCCACCGACTCCATCAGGTGATCGACGCCGACCACGGTGGGAATCTCGAAGGCGCGCGCGAGCAGCGCGGCGTGCGAGGTCGTTCCGCCCGACTCCAGCGCGATGCCCACCAGGTTTTCGTGCGAGACCAGCGTGAGTTGCGAGAGCGTCAGCTCCTCGGCAACGAGGATGGTGGACTTGCCGAACTGATTGCGCCGTTCGTCCTGGCGCATGTGGCGCAGCAGGCGATGGCCGACGTCGCGAAAGTCGGTGGCGCGCTCGCGCAGGTAGCCGTCGGCCACCGCCAGCAGTTTGCCGCTCAACTCGTCGATCACCCGGAACAGCGCGCTCTCGGCCGCGTAGCCGGAGGCGACGATGTCGCGGATACGGCCGACGAACTCGTCGTCCTGCAGGATCATCTTGTGGGCGTCGAAGATCTTGAGCTCGGACTCCGGCATCAGCGGCGTCATCCGATTTTTGACCGCGTCGAGTTCGGCGAGCGAGCGCACGAGCGCCTCTTCCAGCCGCTTGTGCTCGCTGCGGAGGTCGCGCGCGCGCAGGTTGCGGTCGATCGTGCTCAAGAAAGTCCCGACCACGTGCGCCACGCCGTGGCCGAAGCCGGGCGCCGCGGCCAGTCCGACCAGGCGCGGGCGGCGCACCTTGACCGGCGCCTTGACGCGGGTCTCACCGCCGATCTTCTCGTAGCCCTTGAGCTGGCGGTTGGCCTCGATCATCCGCCGGCGGTACTCGTCGCGTTCCTTTTCCTTGGTCGCGAGCGTCTCACGCAGGCGGAAGTGCGAGAGGATTTGCGCCACCTGGTTGGCCGCGGTCTTGAGCAGGCGCACTTCGCCCGGGCCGAATTTGCGGCTGCGCAGGGTCTGCACGACCATCACGCCGATCGGCTTTTGCCGCCCGTCCTGCACCGGCACGCCCAAAAAGGCGTGGTAGCGCTCCTCGCCGGTTTCCGGAAAATATTTGTAGCGCGGATGGCTGATAGCGTCGGCCACGGTTACCGGCTGGCCGTGCTCGACCACCAGGCCGACTAATCCTTCGTTGACCCGCATCGAGACCTTGCCGACCGATTCCTGCTCAAGGCCGACCGTGGCGCGCAGCACCAGGCGCTCACGCTGCGCGTCGAAGAGGTAGAGCGAGCAGACCTCGACCTCCATGCCGGTGGCGACCGCGGTGACGATCTTGTCCAGGGTCTCGCGCAGCGTGTTGGCGGCATCGCCGCCGATGGCGGAGATGTCCTCGATGAGCGCGAGCCGGTCGCGATTAACTGCCATGATTCGGGGGTGTCCGATGGATTTTATCCCGCGCGCTGTTTATTCCACAACCATCGTAAGGAAAAGTTGATAGGACGGGACGCGCGATCGATGAAAATCGCAATGCCGCCTGGCCGCGCGTTCTGACTTTCTGACTTCTAACTCCTGCCCGGTGTCTTGGGCGCGCAGCGTTCTGATTCTCCGACTTCAACTCCCTCCCCCGTGTCTTGGGGGAGGGTCGGGGTGGGGGGTACGAACCGGCAGGATAGGTAACAGAATAGACCGGCAACATGGGTAACAGATTAGATGCCATCGGCAGGAGGTGGAGGATGCCGTGGCGGGAGATCTGTCCCATGGACGAGAAGTTACGATTTGTGGCGGCGGTTTTGGCCGCAGAACAGAGCATGACGGAGCTGTGCGCGAGCTTCGGGATCAGCCGCAAGACCGGATACAAGTGGCTGACGCGTTATACGCGGCAGGGACCCGCAGGTCTGTACGATCTGCCACGGGCGCCGCATCGGGTGCCGTGGGCGATCTCGGCGCAACAGGCGGCCGCGATCCTCGGCGTGCGCCATGCGCATCCGAGCTGGGGGCCTAAGAAGCTGCGGGCCAAGCTCTTGCAGCGCGCGGCGGAGCAGGCCTGGCCGGCCGCGAGTACCATCGGCGAGTTGCTGCGGCGCCAGGGGCTGAGCCAGCAGCGCAAGCGGCGCCGCCACGCGGTGCCCAATCCCGGTCCGCTGACGGTGGCGGCCAGCGCCAACGACGTGTGGTGCATCGACTTCAAGGGCTGGTTCCGCACTGCCGACCACGCGCGCTGTGATCCGCTGACGGTGAGCGACGCCTTCAGCCGCTATCTGCTGTGCACCCAGGGGCTGGCGCAGCCCGACCATGCGCGCTGCCGCGCGCAACTGGAGCGGGTGTTCCGCGAATACGGATTGCCGCGCGTGATCCGCTCGGACAATGGTCCGCCCTTCGCGTCGACCGGAGTTGGCGGCCTGACCCGGCTCGGGGTGTGGTGGATTAAGCTGGGCATCACGCCGGAGCGGATCGCGCCGGGCAAGCCGGAGCAGAACGGGCGCCATGAGCGGATGCATAAAACTCTCAAGGCCGAAACCGCAACTCCGCCCGCCGCCAATTTGGCCCAGCAGCAACAGCGCTTCGACCGCTTCCGCCACGAGTTCAACCACGAGCGCCCCCATGAAGCGCTGGGGCAGACCGCGCCCGCCCAGCACCACGCGCCGTCGCCGCGCCGCTATCCGGCCCGGCCCCAGAGTCCGGTCTATCCGCCCGATTACCAGGTGCGCCGTGTGCGCCACAACGGCGAGATCAAATGGGCCGGCGAGTTGATCTTCCTCAGCACCCCGCTAATCGGTGAACTGGTCGGCGTGAAGGAAACCGACACCGGCGATGCCAAGCTTTACTTCGGACCGGTGCCGCTCTGCGACCATCGATCGATTTACCCTCAAGCTCAAAAGGAGTTCACCAGGCTGGCGAGGATGGGCAGCCCTCCTCCGCGCTCCTCCCCAGCGGAGTCCGAAATAGTGTTACCCATCTTGCCGGATTAAAGTGTTACCTATGTCTCCGGGTCGGCACAGGGGTCGAGCGAGGAAGCGCCGGATGTCTGTTTTCTGACGGCGCTTCCTCGTCCTAATCTTCATGCATGAGCGCGCCGCCTCTCTCACGCGATAGGGCACGCCGACTGCGCCGAGAAGAGACTGACGCCGAGCGTCGGCTATGGATGCGTCTGCGCAGGCATCAACTGGGCGTGCAATTTCGCCGCCAGCATCCGATTGGTCCCTACATCGTGGATTTCTGCTGCGTCGAACGCGTTCTGATCGTGGAGTTAGACGGCGGGCAGCATGAGTATCAGCGCGCGCAAGACGCGGCACGCACGCAATGGCTCGGCGAGCAAGGTTTCCGCGTGTTGCGCTTTTCGGATCGCGAAGCCTTGATGGAGACAGAGGCGGTTCTCACCGAGATTCAGAACCGCCTCTAGACCCCCACCCCGCCCTCCCCCAAAACACGGGGGAGGGAATTACAGAATGACCCCTGCAAAAATCCGTCTTATGCGGGACCGCTGTCTGACCCTTCCCCCGTGTTAGTCAACTGTCGGATAATCCCCCAAAACACGGGGGAGGGGTCAGATTTCGAACGGCTCGACCGCGTGCTTGAGCAATCCGCGGCCGGCGCGCGAGCGGCGGGCGCGGATCGCTTCGATCATCTCGCGCTCGCTGCGCACCGGCTCCGGAAACAGCGTCGTCACGCATCCGATCGAACTTGCGGAATGGGAATCGCTGCCGGCCACTACGGCCAACCCCAGACGCTCGGCGACTTTGAGCGCGAAGAGATTTTCCTCTTCCGAGCACGCGCCGTTGAGCGCCTCGATCGCGTCGACCATGCGGAAAATCTCGAGCCTGGCCGCCCGCTCGGGATGCGCCGGATCGATCGGTTCGTGATCGGAATTCATAAACGACATCCGCGCGTCGAGCCTATAGCGAAACGGATGGTTGGCAATCAGGATGGCGCCGCTCTTGTCGGCCACGCGGCGCAACTCGGCGAGCTTGTAGATTCCGCCCAGGTAGGTGTCCAGGCCGAAGACGCCGATATGGCCCATGTCGGTCGTCACTTCCATCCCGCGCAGCACGAGCACGCCAGCCTCGCGCGCCGCTTCGCCGACCTCGGAAAGCTCCCACATCGTGTCGTGCTCGGTGATGCATACCGCGCCGATACCGATTACGCGGGCGCGCTCGACCAGGTCGCGCGGCGACAGATTGGAATCCGCGCTGCCACGATTGGTGTGCAGATGGACGTCGACGGTGAAGTAGGGTCCCGGGTGGTGCCCGCTCGCCGCGATGCTCATGCAGCCGTCAACCCCGATTCCGATCCGCTGATTCGATCCGCCGACTTCGATTCGCTGATTTCGAATCCGCTGAATCGATTCGCCGATTTCCGATCTTACAGTTCCCGATTCGTGCGGACTTATTTTGGCGGCTGGGAGGCCAGCGTCACCTTCTTCATGTGATCGCCGACCTGGATCTTGTCGACCACGGCCATCCCTTCAATCACGCCGCCGAAGACCGTGTATTGGCCGTCGAGGCCGGGCTGCGGTTCGAGGCAGATGTAGAACTGGCTGCCGCTGGACTTGCGATCCGGATTGACCGAGTCGCCCAGGCGCGCCGTCGCGACCGAGCCGCGCAGATGCTTTTCGGCCGGGCTGATCTCGGCCGGCAGGTCGTAGCCGGGACCGCCGCTGCCGTCGCCCTTGGGGTCGCCGCCCTGGACCACGAAGCCTGGCACCACACGATGGAAGGTGAGGCCGTTGTAGAAACCCTTCTTGGTGAGGGTCTCGAAATTTTCGACCGTCTTGGGTGCGACGGCGGGATAGAACTCGATTACGATTACGCCGCGATCGGTGTCGAGAATCGCGTAATGGCCGGTGTTGCGCACGGGTACTCCGTCGAGGTTTGCGGCCATGCACGTCGCCGCGGCCAGTAACGCCGCCGCGAGCACAAGGCAGGTTGATTTGATAAGCCGTCCGACAATCACTCCTGTCATCTCTTCTGTCTCCCTCTTTCTCTCCCCAACTGTAAGCACTTGCGGCTAACGCTTGACGAAATCGGTCACCGCTTTGGCCGCCGCCGCGGGCTGCTCGATCGGCAGCATGTGCGAGGCCTTGTCGATAAGCTCCACCTTCGCGCCTTTGATCAGTTTGACGAACTCGTGGGCATAGGCGGCCGGCACGAGATGGTCCTGCTTGCCCCACAGCACCAGGGTCGGCGCGCTCACGCGATGGATGCGCTTGCGCAATCCCTTGTCGGGCAGCGGCCAGCAGAACTTGCCGGTGCATCCGAGCGCCCAGTGCGTGCGGACCATCGCCTCGGTGTCGGCCGGGTTAGGGACGAAAGTTCCGATCGACGGATCATTGGGGTTGGCAAAGATCATCGGGATGAGGTCGGCGATCGGTGTCACCATGTAGTTGCGAATCGGCGAATCGTCGAGCCAGATGCCCAGCGAGTCGATGAGCACCAGCTTGCCGACCCGCTTGGGAAAGTTCGCTGCGACGTCGCCCGCCACCATCCCGCCGAACGAATGTCCGACCAGCGCCGGTTTATCGAGCGCCAGCTTGTCGAACAGCTCGTCGTAGAACAGCGCGAGGTCCCACATGTCGTCGAGCGAGCGATGCGATTCGGGGTCGCCGTCGCTGGTGCCCGGATGATCCGGGGCATAGACGGTAAACTCGCGCGCCAGCGTGTCATGGAACGCGGTCCACTGCGGGCCCCATCCGCCGTGCAGAAAGACCAGCGCCGGTCCCGAACCCGCAACCTTTACGTGCGCCTTTATCTTGTCATCCCAAACGTTGACGGTGCGCTCTTGAACTCCGGCCATGGCTCTCTACGCCCTCTTTTGGATTCCCCGGGGGGTATTGGAGTCCGGCGCCGGCTCTGGGAGCCGGCGCCGGGCTTATGCTGTGAGTGCGTTGGCGCGCGCGAACTATTTCGCTACACGCTCCGTCGCGGGATGCGCGGCGCCCGGACGCGCGGCCGCAGGCTTCTTTTGCTTGAGCCCCTCGGGCCACCATCGGTTCTCCCACTCGTCGTCCCACGTGTCGCGGAAATGCGGCGAGACCTCGCGCGCGAACATGTCGATGTTCTTGAGCGTCAGCTCGTGCGGCATCGAGCCGATCTGCAACAGCACCATCAGGTTGCCCACGCGCAGCTTCTTCACCGCGGCCTTGAGCTGGTCGACTACCGACTTGGGGCTGCCGCCGATCACGAACTGGTTATCGACGAAGTCTTTGTACTTCCAGTTCGGCACCTTCGACATCAGGTCGAGCTGCATCGGGTAGAGGTTCTTGACGCTGTTGACGAGGCTCCGATGGTCCTGGTTGCCCGGCACGGCC
Organism: uncultured delta proteobacterium; assembly: GCA_963810495.1. Taxonomy (GTDB): domain Bacteria; phylum Desulfobacterota; class Binatia; order Binatales; family Binataceae; genus JAKAVN01. The sequence goes on along the minus strand of CAWENP010000022.1, from coordinate 104,079 downwards.
TGGTAGTCCCACAGGATGTGCAGGCACTTGTCGTAAAAATAACGGATGTGCGGGTAGTACAGCTCCTCGGCCTTGGCGTCGCTCTCGGCGACCACCACGAGCTGCAGGAAGCCGGCGCGATATGGATTGGCGTCGAGGTTGCTCTTGGCCACGAACTCCCAGAAGCCGTCCATCACGCGCTTGCCGAGGTTGTTCCCGTAGTAGCTCAGGAAGCAGTAGCAATGGTCATGCTTGGCGGTGAAGTCCCAGGTGCTGAGGCTGCCGCTGCCCGGAATCCATACGGGGGATGCGGCTTCTGCAGCGGGCGCGGCCACAGGTTGACCATCGGCAATTTGAAGTACTTGCCGTTCCAGGCGAAGATTTCCTTGGACTGCCACGCCTTCATGATTAGATCGTGCGCCTCGTAGTAGCGCTCGCGATGCTCCATCGGCGTGATTCCGTAGCACAAATTCGCGTCCATCGGCGTGCCCAACGGCATCCCGGCCACCAGGCGGCCGCCGCTGATGCAATCGAGCATCCCGTATTCCTCGGCCACGCGGATGGGCGGAATCGTGGTGGGCAGCGTCGCGCCCATCTGCACCAGCGCGACGTTGAGCCCGTTGGTCGCGCGCGCGAGCGCCGAGCCCATCAGATTGGGCGACGGCATGAAGCCGTAGGCGTTCTGATGGTGCTCGTTGACGCAGATGCCGTCCATCCCGGCCTTGGCGGCGTAGGTCAGCTCATCCAGCGTCCAGTTGTAATACTTGGCAATCTTCTCGGTATCGGCAAGTTCGTGATACGGCGGGTCGACCCACACCGAGTGATAGCGCTTTTCGAAATCCGCGGGCAGCTCGCGGTACGGCATCAGATGGAACATCGAGATTTTCATTGTGCTCTCGTCAGTCTCCTTAAGCTCCCGGATTGCCGATTCCGCCCCGGCCGGCGGAACCCCACGGGCAGCTTGCTTCCTGACTATTAGTTGCTATACCGCGGCGGCGCAACCTCGCAAGCGGCGCTTTAGCGGCCGCCTACGGCGCAGTCGCAAACGTCCATCTATATTCCCACCCATTGACCGTCATCGAAATCGTGTAGCTGGCGCCCTTGTCCAATGGCGTTCGCGGGATGACCACCACAGCACCGAAGCCGTGCAGTATGTCACGCGCGCGCTGCTGCGCAACGGCGTCGGGGTTGCTATAGCTCGAAGCGTCGAAGCCGCAGGCCTCCACATCTACCGGCGAATCTGCCGACGACTTCCCGTCGCGGGTGAGCCGGTAGGCACCGAGCTTCGCGTCCACGTTGGCGCCAACCTCGAGCGTCACGGGAAAGCCCGCCGGACGCGTATAGCCCGAACATGCGGTCAGCGGGTCAGGCCATTCCGCATCGAGCGAGCGCATCCCGATGATTGCGCCCGAGGGAGGAAACTCCAGGGGCTGCGCGAACGGGACCGGATGCTCCGGGAACTGGCTCCGGTCGCTCAAAGTGTCCAATCCCGCCGCACACCCCGACCCCTCGCAGTAGCTCCCAAAGCCGCTCCGCCGCAGATACGGGCTGATGAGGCTCAAGCGATGAAATGGAATTCCGATCCAGCCGTCGATGCTCCAAGCGGGAGACCCCCAGGGCATCTCGCCCGGCGGCGGCACGTGGTCGCCGACCGGCTCGCTGACTGGCTGGCTGAGCGGCTGTTTCGCCTCCTGCCAGTAGGATACGTCGCTGGACTTCGCCGCGCGCATCCCCTTCTCCGTGTACCAGGGACTCGCGGAGTTCTCCTCGTGGGCTTCGGCCCCGATGGTGCTTTTCCTGATGGCCTCGGCGTAGTTCTTCACCAGGTAGCGTGCATGCAGCGCGTCGGCCTCGCTAAGTTGGGGGTCTTCGAGCACCGGCGGCAATCGCACCATCGCGCGGTAGTGGTTGAGCCGCACGAGCCACGGGAGCGCCGCGGCCGAGGCGGGCGCGCCGCTAGGCGCGCCCGCCTCTGGCGCGGAAGCGCTGGCGGCCGGAGGCGGCCGCTCCGCGGCCGCCTCCGCGCCGGCAGCCGCCGGCGTGGCAGCGCCGGCAGCGCCGCCGGCGTTGCCGGCGGCGCGGCCGGCGCTGGGTGTAGCGGCGGCGGCGTTCGCCGCCGCCGCCGCGCTCGGGGCCGCGGCGGGCGGGGTGGCGGCGCTTCGCGCCGCCACTCCGCCCGCCGGACCGCCGCGCTCGACGCGCAGCAGATACGCGGTCAGCGCGAAGCCGCCGACCGCGAAGAGCAGCGCGGCCACGACGACGCTCGCCAGGCGCGGGCCGCGCTGGCGCGAGCGCACGGCCGCCTTCGCGTTCCCGGCGCCGACCTTGGACAGGTCGTCGCCGGGAGCGACGAGTCCGAAGCGCGCGTTGGCGAAGCGCAGCTCGTCGCCGCGCTCCAGCGGTGCCGGCGCGGTGACGCGCCGGCCGTTGATGTAAGTGCCGTTGGTCGAGCCGAGATCGACCACGTACCATCGGCCCGCGCGCCGCTCGAGCGCGGCATGGCGGCGCGAGGCCGTTGGCTCGTCCAGGGGCAGGTCGTTGCCGGCGCCCGTGCCGATCGTGACGCGCGAGTTGCGCAGCTCGTACACCTGCGGCGTGGCCGCTCCCAGAGCGATCAGCCGCAGCGCATCGGATTGACTGGGAGAATTCGGGTCGGCCACGTCCGCGCGTTTCCGCTACCCTAAAACTTCCAGTAGCGCGACAGGAAATAGTGCGAGCGTTCGATTATCGGAATCACTCTAGCGCCGTCGTCTGCTGGCGCGAGCGGTTCGTCGGCCGCGCGGCCCAGTTCCTCGATCACGCTGCGTCCCGAATCCGCGAGCGCCTGCAGATCGTAGCCGCCCTCCAGCGCCACGGCCATCCGGCCCCCGCAGCACTCGGCCGCCATCCGCTTAACCCGCCGCGCAAGCGCGGCGAAGCCGCCCTCGGTCACCCGCATCCCGCCGAGCGGGTCGCGAAAGTGCGCGTCGAACCCCGACGACACGAGGATGAACTCCGGGCGGTATTGCCGGACCACCGGCGCCAGCACGTCGTCAAAAATGCGCAGGTACTCGTTGTCGCCGAACGTCGCCGGCATCGGCGCGTTGACGGTGTATCCGGCGCCGGCTCCGAAGCCGACTTCGTCGAGCGCGCCGGTGCCCGGATAAAACGGGAACTGATGAGTGGAGAAGTAGAGCACCTCGGGCGAGTCGTAAAAAATATCCTGGATGCCGTTGCCGTGATGGACATCCCAATCGACCACCAGCACGCGTTTAAGGCCGCGACGGCGGTTGAGATAGCGCGCCGCGATCGCCACGTTGTTGAACAGGCAGAAACCCATCGCGCGCGTGGCGAGCGCATGATGGCCGGGCGGGCGGACGATCGCAAAGGCATTGTCCGCCGCCCCGTCCATCACCGCCTCGACCGCCGTCAGCACGCCGCCTGCCGCCAGCAGCGCGGTCTGGTAGGAGTCGGGCGAGGTGTGAGTGTCGGGATCGAAATCGTAACGCGGCATCGAGGCGCTGCGTTTGACCTCGGCCACGTAGGCCGGGTCGTGACACAGTTCGAGCTCCGCGGTCGTGGCCTCGCGCGGGCTGAGCGCGAGTATCCCGGCGCGATGAAGCTGCTCGGCCATCTCGATCATCACCGCCGCGCGCTCGGGGCGTTCGGGATGGCTTCGGCCGGCGAAGTGCTTCAAAAATCGGCGGTCGCTAATCAGTGCGGTCCTGAGCATCGTTGACACTCCGAACTTCGATAACGATCATTAAGATCATAAATCAGACCGCGCGGCCGAGCGCTATGGCCCAGAGGCGGTCGGCGGACGGAAGATCGTTGGGAATTTTCGAGATACTCCTGTTCCTGGTAATCGCGCTGATCGTCATTCCACCCGACGATTTGCCCCAGGTGATGCGCGCCGTCGGCAAGGTGATGCGCGAGCTGAGGTTGGCGAGCAACACCGTGATGCGCGAGATCTCGGGGGCGATCGGCGACGATTCGCCCTTCAATATACTGCCGCCGCGTTTCGACGACCCGCATCCTCCCCCTGTGCCGCCCGCATCGCCGTCGCCGCCTCCGCCGGCCTTCCTGGCGCCCGAGCCTCAAGCGCAAGCGCCGGATGAAAGTGCGCCGCCTGCCGAGGCCGCGCCTATATCGCAAGCGTCAGCCCAAGTGTCAGTCAAGGATCCCCGGGCCACGGGCGAACTTCATGCAACGGCGGATCACCAGCCCACGGCGGAACCTCAGACAACAGCGGATCTGCAGGCCCCTGCAGAACCCCAGATCGCGGCAGAATCTCAGCCGCCACCCCGGCCGCGCCGCACTCGCAAACCGAAGCAGCCGAGTCCTCCCGAGGGCTCCGTGCCGCCGGCCGACAAACCATAACTCGCACTGCTCCCCGTGGCCAACCAGGAGCCCCCCGCCAATCCTCCCGCCGCGACGGAGGAGGTCCGGATGCCGCTGCTCGACCATCTGCGCGAATTGCGCGGGCGGTTGGTGCGGGCGGTGATCGCGGTGGCGCTGGGATGCGCGCTGTCGTACATTTTCGCGGACCATCTTTTCGCCTGGCTGACGCTGCCGCTGCGCGAGGTCGGAGGGGGCAAGTTGCTGCTGATCGGGACCGGCGTGGGCGAGGCCTTCTTCACCAAGATCAAAGTGGCGCTGGTCGCTGGCGTGTTCGTCTCGAGCCCGGCGATATTTTACGAGGTGTGGAAATTTATCGCGCCCGGCCTCCTGGAGTCGGAGCGGCGGATGGCGTTGCCGTTCGTCGTGAGCTCGAGCCTGTTCTTCGCGCTGGGCGGCTACTTCTGCTGGGCGGTGGTATTCAAGGTCGGCTACGCCTTCTTCATCGCCCAGTACGCCTCGATCGGCGTCACGCCGACGATTCGCATCAGCGAGTACCTGGCGTTCTCGGCCAAGCTGATGCTGGCCTTCGGGCTGACCTTCGAGATGCCGATTTTCGCGGTCTTCCTGACCCGGCTCGGACTGATTGATTACCGCATGATGCTGCGTTATTTCCGCTACGCGGTACTCGGCATCTTCGTGGTTTCGGCGGCGCTGACTCCGCCTGACATGGTGTCGATTTTCCTACTTGCGATTCCGCTGCTGTTGCTTTACGTGCTGAGCGTGGGAGTCTCCTACATGTTCCGTGCGCAAGCGCCGCTGAGCGAACCGACAGCCGAGCCTCCCGCCGTGCTCTGAGCGCCCCGGCGGCGCATCCGTGGAAAGGAAAACGACCTGATGGCCATCATCGTGGAAACTCCGCGCGCCTGGGGCGCCCCCGGTATCGAACCGCGCTGGACCCACAGCGCCAAGGATGTCGTCGGCACCGCGTACTCCACGGCGAGCCCCGTCTGGTTCACCGCCTCGGGCGGCGTGCTCAACGAAGTCTACTATCCAACGATCGATCGGCCCCAAATCCGCGACCTGCAATACCTGGTGACCGACGGCGAAACTTTTTTCCACGACGTCCATCGCAACCAGGAGACTTCCATCGAGTACCTCGGCGAACGCGGCCTGGGCGTGCGCATCACCAACTCCGACCGCGAAGGGCGCTACCGCGTGGTGATGGAGGTCATCACCGACCCACATCAACCGTGCGTGCTGCTCGACACCCGCCTGGAAGGCGACGCCGACATGCTCAGCCGCCTGCGACTGTTCGTGCTGCTCTCGCCGCATCTCAACGTCGGCGGATGGGGCAACAACGCCAATGTCGCGCGGATGGCCGGTTACGAGTTTCTGACCGCGCACAAGGACAACACCTGGCTGGCGCTGGGAGCCAACGTGCCGTTCGTGCGGCGCTCATGCGGCTATGTCGGCAAGACCGACGGATGGCAGGACCTCAGCCAGAATTTCAAGCTGGATTGGGAGTTCGCCTCGGCGCCTGACGGCAATGTCGCGCTGACCGCCGAAATCGAGCTGCCCGAGGACCGCCACTTCACGCTCGGCCTCGCGTTCGGCAACGGCCTTCATCGCGCGGTGACTTGCCTCTATCAGTCGCTCGGGGTGCCCTTCGCGCAGCACTCGGCACGTTTCATCGAGCAATGGAGCCGCGCCTGCTCGCACATGTACCCGCTCGAACGATGGACCGGCGACAACGGCCAGCTCTGCCGCAGAACCCGCGAACTGCTGCTCGCACACGAGGACAAACGCTTTCCCGGCGCGCTCATCGCTTCGCTCAGCATCCCGTGGGGCGAGGTCAAGGGCGACGAGGACCTTGGCGGCTATCACCTAGTGTGGACGCGCGACATGGTCAACAGCGCGACCGGGCTGCTGGCGGCCGGGGATCTTGCGACTCCGGTGCGCGCGCTCATCTATCTCGCCTGCTCGCAGCGCCCCGACGGCGGCTTCCCGCAAAATTTCTGGATCGACGGCACGCCCTACTGGCAGGGCATCCAACTCGACGAGGTCGCCTTTCCGATCATGCTGGCGTACCGGCTGGTGCACGCCGGCGCCACGATGGGCGCGTTCGACCCGTATCCAATGGTGCTCGCGGCCGCCCGCTACCTGATTAACGAAGGCCCCGTCACGCCGCAGGAGCGATGGGAGGAGAACAGCGGCTACTCGCCCTCGACGCTGGCGAGTAATATCGCGGCCCTGGTATGCGCGGCGCAGTTGGCGCACCAGCGGGGTAACGCGGCGACCGCGCAGTTTCTGCTGGACTACGCCGACTTCCTCGAATCCCACGTCGAGCGCTGGACGGTAACCAAACAGGGCTTCCTCGTGCCGGGCATCAAGCGCCACTATGTCCGCATCAATCCCGCAGATCCCGCGCAGGTAGTGCCCAATGACGATCCCGACCATGGGATGGTCTCCATCCGCAACCGCCCGCCCGGCGCGCCCTACCTGTTCCCGGCCGCCGAGATTGTCGACGCGGGTTTCCTGGAGCTGGTGCGCTACGGTATCCGCCGCCCTGGCGACCCACTGATCGAGGATTCGCTGCGCGTCGTCGACGCGGTGCTCAAGACCGATTTTCCGGCCGGGCCGTGCTGGAAACGCTACACCCACGACGGCTACGGCCAGCGCGACGACGGCGGACCATTCGTCGGCTGGGGAGTCGGGCGGCCGTGGCCGCTTTTGAGCGGCGAGCGCGGACATTACGAACTCGCTGCCGGACGCGGCGTCGTCCCGTTCCTGCGCACGATCGAAAACTTCGCCACCCCGACGCGGCTTTTGCCCGAGCAAATCTGGGATCGGCCGGACCTGCCGGAAGCGCTGATGTTTTTCGGCAAGCCAACCGGGGCCGCGATGCCCTTGATGTGGGCCCATGCGGAGTACCTGAAGCTTTTGCGCTCGGCTGCCGACGGCGTCGTCTTCGATCTCATCCCTGAAGTCGCCGCGCGCTATCGCGACAACAAGCCGCGCGGCCCAATCGAGATTTGGAAACGCAATCGGCAGATCGAATCTGTGACACTCCCGTGCAAGTTGCGCATCCAGTCGGCCGAGCCCTTCATGCTGCACTGGAGCAAGGACGAATGGCATCACCCAAACGATAGCCGTTCGACCCATACCGCGGTGGGAGTCAATTTTGTCGATATCGACGTGACCACCGCCGACCGCGCGCCCGTGCGCTTCACTTTCTATTGGGAAACGAGCGGAAAATGGGAAGGCCGCGACTATGCGGTCGAACTGCGCGAGAGCTAGGGAAGCGCAAGCGCCCGAATCGTTGGGCTCAGATGCTCTTGCCGCAAAGGCTGGACGCTCACTGCGCGTTGATCGTAATGGCCGATGCCAAACTTCAACTCCTCTCGACCGGATAACCTGCCTTGTTCCAATTCTCCATCCCGCCGCGCAAAACGCATACTTGTTCGAACCCTGCTTCCGAAAGCACTTTCGCCGCGCTCGCCGAGCGCCTCTCGGTTCGTCAAATGGTTATTATCGATCTCGCCTTGCTCTCGTTCAGATCCCGGATTTTTCCGGATAACTCCGCGATCGGAATGTTAGTTGCGCCTGCGATGTGACTAAGCGGTCCAAAGAATTCATTGGCGCTGCGCACGTCTATCAGGGCAATTTTTTCGCCGGCCTCCAACCGATCCTTGAGTGCTGCGGCGTCCGTGAAGCGCGCCCCTTGAGCCGACGGATCAGCCGGGGCAGAAAAGCGACAGCCGCCAGCAGCGCCAAGGCGAGCAGAGCCTTGCGGATTGCCCCAGCCTGCCCGGACACGGCTTCGCGCCCCGCGTATCCCAGATAAGTGTACGCGAGCGCCCCTGGGACCATGAAAACAAAGGAGGCGAGCACGTATTCGCCGAGCCGGATGCGCGTCAGCCCCAAGGCGTAATTCACCAGATTGAACGGAAACAGAGGAACCAGCCGGACGAATGCAACGAAACGCCATCCTTCCTCTTCTACTCCCCGCATTAGCCGAGTCAGTCGTTCGCCGGCACGCCTGGAAACCCAATCCGAAGCGACGTAGCGGGCGATCACAAAGGCAAGTGTGGCCCCCAGGGTGGCGCCGGTTAGGTTCCACAGAGTTCCCCAAACGGGGCCGAACAGAGCGCCGCCGGCCACCGTGATTATCGATCCGGGCGCGAATAGCACGGTGGCAAGAGCATAGAGGAGGACAAACAATATCGGGGCCAGGCGACCGAAACGCTGAAGTTGCCGTTCCAACACAGAAGGCTCGAGCAGACTTCGATGGAACGCGAGCCACACGATCATCGCGAGCAGCGCCGCTACCACAATCAGACGAATGACGAGATTGCGCTTGTTCATGCGGCGCTCCTCCACGTGATCGCGTACGCACCCGTGGGCCCGCGGAACGGCTGCAGCAGCATCCGGTCGAGCCACAATTCACGCGCTACACGAAACTGCTCAATGCCGATGGTCATCCCGTCATGGCCGGCGGCGGGCTGATCGCGATAGGTTCCGAGCAAGCGATCCCACCAAGGCAGGTTGAAGCCGAAGTTGCTGTTGGTCTCGCCGACCACGATCGAATGATGGACCCGATGCATGTCGGGCGTGACCAGGAGCCATCGAAGATAGCGATCCAACCGGATGGGGATGCGAACATTCCCGTGATTGAACATCGAGGTCGCGTTCAGCAGGACTTCGAAGATGAGCACGCCGAGTGCGGGCGCTCCCAGTGCGACGACCACAGCAAACTTGATCAGCATGGAAAGAACGACCTCGATCGGGTGGAAGCGCACGCCCGTGGTCACATCGAAGTCAAGATCGGCGTGGTGCATCCGATGCACCCGCCACAGCGCGGGAACCGCGTGAAACATCACGTGCTGCAGATAGATGGCGGCATCGAGCAGCACGATCGAAGCAACAACTGCCATCCACGGCGGAACCGGGACGTTGTTGAGCAATCCCCAGCGCCGATTCGCTCCGAGCAGCGCCAAAGCCACGGCTGTGGTTGGAAGCAGAATCCGGATGAGAGCCGTATTCAGCGCGACGACCGCCAGGTTGCTGGGCCAGCGCCTGAACCTCGAATAGGATCTTATTCGGCGGGGCGCCGCCGCTTCCCACAGCGCCATCGCGGTGAACACCGCAAAAAAAACCCCCAGTCTTATGGTCGCTTCGTTGATCGGACTGTTGACTCCAATAACTCCAATCAAATCCACCTTGACGACCCAATCCCGGATATTCTCGGGATACAATGGAGTGTCCCGGGTGGCCGAGCTTTCTAGCCTCTCTCACTCAGCATATTGAGCCGCCGCGCTTCACGCTCCAATTCGTCGTAACCCGCGGTGCTTCCAGGTATCCATCGGGTCAGGCCTTCCAGGTTCATGACCTGCTTACACTTAGGATCGTTGTAGTCCATGGCTTGGATGGCGTTCGTGAACCGTTCGGCTAGCGACGGGGAAAGCCCGACCCGCGCGGTAAAATTGCAATGGCTGTAGCCGCGGCTGGTCCAGAAGATGCGCAGCCTGCGCTGATCGATCTGCCCGCCGGTCACGAAGGCGTCCCACGTGGCCTTGCCGATCGCGCCCGCGTCCGCCGAACCTTCCGTAACGGCCCGTACCACGTCCTGTTCGCTCGTTCCCGTATCGCCATGTTTTCCGATGTCGGTGTCGAAACGCACCGCTTTCAGATCCTTCTCCGAGTCCAGGCCGGCTTCGTGCAGAAAATAGACCGGCAGTATCGCCGCATGAGACGAATCCCGGCTAGCCAGCGCAAACCGTTTGCCCCTGAGATCGATCAGCGAATGTATCGGCGAATCCGTGCGGGTGAGGAACACGGTGGTGAAGTTGACGTCACTGTCGCGCATTCCCAAAACGAGGCACTGTCCGCCGAGTCTCTCCCGGGCCTGCAGATACGCCAACGGCGTGTTCCACGCTATATCGATATGGCCGGCGACCAGCGCATCGACGAGGGCGGGATAACTTGAATACAGGACATACTCGGTGCCCAGGCCTCGCTCGCGTAGGTATTCTCTGATTCCCTCCCAGATCGTGACCACCTTGGGCGCGTACGCGACGGCGCCGATCGTGAGCTCGGTTTTTCCATTTTGCGTCTTCATGGTGACCGTCTAACCTCTCACCGTTGCATTCCCTGCCTCTCGGGGTCGGGCCGTCATGTCGCAATGTCACAAAGCGCGGTTCGTCCCGACGCACCCACGCCTTCGTGTAAGTGACGGCTCCGCTTTGTCGGCTTCTATGCGGCCGTAGCCGGTACGGGCCGATGATAGTCGCGAATCTCCTTGATTTTGCCGTCCACGATCTCCATTACTTCGGCGCCAATCGCCTCGATTTTCCCGTGTTCTGCACGGGTTCCGTGGAAGAGCGACTCCGCCACGCCGTGGCCGTTGTTGCCCGTGCACACGCGCAGATCGCAGCGCCCGTCGGGAAACATGGCGAACTCGGTCTCGTACGAGCGCCGCACTTCCGCACGACCCACGCATCGTTTGCCGGTCGCACCGACAAAGACGGGCTCTTCATGAAAGCAGGTCATCACTCCTTCGAGGTCGTGGCGGTTGAACGCGTCGAAGTAACGTTGGATCAGTTTTTCCTCGGGCGTCATATCCTTACCCTCCTTGTCAAATTAAGCCGCAATCATGTGCCAGCAGCCTTGGACCACTTCCGCAAGCTGCGTGCTCAGCTTTTTCCGCCGCCCCGTGCGAAGCCACGTCAGCGCGACCGCACACAGCGCTCCGCTCAGCATGTCTGCAAGTAGTTCGGGACTGCCCGCTCTTACCTTTCCTTGAGCCTGCCCGGTCTTGATGAACGCAGTAAAGAGGCGCCGGGCACTCTCGATCTTCGGGGGAAGGCTGCGCACGAACCGCGCTTCGTTCTCGCAAAAATAGACGAACGCCTCACTATGCTCCGCGGCGGCCGAGAACTCGTGGCTCACAATCTCTCGGAGTTTATCCTCGGTCCCACGGGGTCCGCCGACAATCCGCTGGAGTTCCCTGCAATACCAGCCATACCAACTAAGAAAAATCTCGCGGCAAAGTTCATCCTTGCCCGCAAAGTGACGATATATGGCCGCCTCCCGCACCCCAGCCGCCGCGGCTATATCGCGCATGCTGGTCCCGTCGATGCCTCTCTCTGCAAATAGCGAGGTTGCAGCGCGTATGATATCCGGCCGCTTCGTATCCGGCTTGTCTTCGAGAATTTTCATTGTGAGTGAACGACCATTAACAGAGAAGAATGACTTCGATCAACAGTAATCAAGCCCAGGCAATCTGGAGAGCAGACCCGTTCCGCCACCATCAGAGCGGGCACTGGAAAGGCCGCGACTATGCGGTCGAACTGCGCGAAAGCTGAGGACTGCTGGGGAGCTAACCGATACGGCGGATCGAAAAGGCCGCGGTCAGCGAATCGAGCAACGCGTTGACCTCGGCGGCCGACGCGGCGTCGAAGTACAGCCGCAGATAGTGATGGCGCGGGTCCTCGGTGCGCAACGTCGCCAGGTTGTCGTACGATTCGACGATCGCCTTGAAGCGCGCGATCCCGCCGGGCGGCATCGCCAGCAGCACGCTTCCAAATTTTGACTCGTCACCGGATTCCTTCCTGCTAACCATGGTAAATGCGCGCGCTGTCCTCAACGGCGCGCTGTCCTCAACGGATAGACCGCCGCTGCACGCGGCTCTACATTCTAGCTGATGGAAATTGCGCGGCTAATCCTGGTCACCGGCAAAGGCGGCACGGGCAAGAGCGCGATGGCCGCGGCGCTCGCGCTGTGTCTGGCGCGCCGGCGTCCCACTTTACTGGTCGACCTCGACCAGCGGATGTGGGCGGCGCGGATGCTCGGTATCGAAGCGGACGCCAATCCGGACGCGATAGCCAATCTCGAAACGATCTCGCTAAGCGCGGCCACTGAGCTCGAAGCGTTCATCGACCGTATCGTGCCGATCAAGGCGGTCGCGCGCCGGATGCTCCAGAGCCGCACCTTCGGCTACGTCAGTGCGGCGCTGCCGGGGCTGGAGGCGTTCCTGATGCTCGAGCGGCTGCGAATCGTCGCCGGACGCGCCGCGCTGGAGGACCGCTACGCGGTGGTCGACGCGCCCGCCACCGGCAGCGCGCTGGAGTTGCTCTCGGTGCCGGGCGCGCTCAAGCAAATCGCGCCGCTCGGAACGCTCAACCGGCTCGCCACCAACGTCGAGAGCTTCCTCGCCGACGCGTCGCGCTTCGCCGTGATCCTGACGCTGACGCCGCAGGAGCTGGCGCTGCGCGAGGCGCTGGAGGCGTCCGATGTGCTGCGCGGGCGGCTCGGCGTGAGCGTCGCCGCGGCGGCGCTCAACTGCGTGCCGCATCCGCTGTTCAGCGCGCGCGAGATGGGCGAACTCGACGCGCTCGATACGCATCCGGGATGCGCGCGCCTCGCGCGATGGCGCGACGGCGCGGGACGCTTCGCGGCGCGGGCGCGCCGCGAAGCGTCCCGCGCCGGGCTCGGCGTCGTCGAACTGCCGATGCTGTTCAGCCCGGCGATGGGCCGGGCTGAACTCGAGGAGCTGAGCCGCGCGTTCGACGCGGGGCTGTTCCCGGCTTCGCCGGGAACAGCCCCGCGTCGAACGGGAAACCCGGCGCAAGTGGCGAAAGCCGCCGCGCGGCCGGCCAGACCGGCGCCGCCTGCTAAGCCACGATGACCGCCGCGTACCCAGCCCACGGCCTCCTCGACAGCCGCCTGCTCGTATGCCTCGGTCCCGGCGGCGTCGGCAAAACCACGGTCAGCGCGGCGCTCGCACTGGACGCCGCGATCGCCGGCCGGCGGGTCGACGTGATGACGGTCGACCCGGCGCCGCGCCTGCTCGACGCGCTGGGGCTCGGCGGCGCCGACGCCGCCGAGCCCCGCGAGGTGCCGCTTGGCGATCTGGCTGATGTGACGGGCGCGCGCAGGCGCCCGGCGCTGCGCGCCGGGCGCCTGCGCGCGCTGCGCCTCGATCCCAAGCGTACCTTCGACGCGATCGTCGCGCGCCACGCGCCCTCGCCTGCCGCCGCCGACGCGATCATGCAAAACCGCATCTACCGCAATCTCTCGCAGGCGCTGGCCGGTGTGGGCGACTACATGGCGATGGAGCGGCTGCTCGAGCTGAGCGAGGAGCCGTCGACCGGCATGGTGGTGCTCGACACGCCGCCCGCGCGCGAGGCGCTGGACTTCCTCGACGCGCCGCGCCGCCTGCTCGATCTGCTCAACTCGCGCGCGGTTACCCTGCTAGGCGGCGGGATGCGCCGCGGATTCAGCGTCGTCGACCTCGCCGCGCGCGCCGTGCTCTCCGCCTTCGATCGTCTGACAGGGCTCCATCTGCTCGGCGACGTGCAGGCCTTCGTGCGCAGCTTCGACGGGATGTATGCCGGATTTGCCGAGCGCGCCGCGCGCGTGCAGCAACTCCTCGTCGCAGGCGACACTGCGGTGGTCGTGGTCACCACCGCCGAGCCCGAGCGCATCGCTCAGGCGCACGAGTTCCTCGCGGCACTGCGCACCGCCGGGATCGAGCCGCGCGCGGTCATCGTCAACCGCACACTGCCCGCGATTGCGTCGGCAGAGCAGATCGCGCGCGCGCCGCTTGCGCCGGCGCTAAGGCGCAAGCTCGTGCGCGCGGCCGCGGAGTTCGCGGCGCTGCATCAGCGCGAAGCCGCCGCGATAGCGTCGTTGCGCGCGGGCGGGCCCGCGGAATTGAAGCTGCTCGCGATACCCGACCTCGGGCGCGAGCCGGCCGAACTGGCCGATCTCGCCTGGCTGGGGCAAAGTCTCGCGACCCTGTGAATGCGACGAGATCAATGCGACGAATTCCCCGCGGTCGCAATCCCGCGCGCGGCCGCGATCGATGCGCCCGTTCCGGCGGCCGGTTTTGTCAGTCGGAGTTGCCGCGGCCCTTGCGCCGGCGCGGCACGGGATGCGGCCCGGGCGCGGGCCTGACTGGTCTAACTGGACGAACCGGCCGGACCGGTTCGACCTGGTCTGATTCGATTTGGTCCGAGGCGGACCGGGCGTGGCGCGGCGCGGGCATCTCGCCGGCCGCCAGCATCCGATCGATCTTCATGCTAAGGTTGACCAGTTGGCTGGACAGCGTATCGAGTCGGGACTTCAGCTCGCGGATGTCACGCTTGGACGGGATGTTGACGAAGTCGAGAACGGTCTCGACGTTGCGATCGAAGACGTGCTTGTTGGCCATCAATCGTTCTCCTGCGCGCCCCAGCCCTTTGCGCATCCGTTCGTTGGCCATCAGCTCGCCCATCACGCTTCCCAGCCCTTCCTCGCTCATCTGGCGCAGCTTTGCAATGATATTTTCAGCGTCGCGGCGTGCCATCACCAACCACTATAGTCCCGCCGAGCAGCGCCGCAAGCCAACGTGCAACCAATCGGCGAATGTGTGCGCAATAACCCGCGCGTAGTCTGATGTGGACGATCGCGACCATCCTCAACGTGACCTCCGGCTTCGCCCTGATGCGTTATCGCGGGGGACCGGCCGAAATAATCGCGACCTCGCTCGTCATCGACGCGGCGCTGGCGCCGCTCACCGCGACTATCGCCTCGCGCCGCGGCCGCTCGCTGCTGATGTGGTCGCTGCTTGGCTGTGCGTTCGGGATGTGGGCGCTGGCAGCGACGCTGCTGCTGCGTCCGCGCGCCCCGGGCGCGCCGCCGCCTACTTCTGATGCCGCCTGAGCCACGCCAGCATCGGCGCGTACACTTCGCTCTCCGCGTGCGTGCCGCAGATCACGTCCAGATGGCCCCATCCGTCCAGCCGTTTGACGGTTACCTCGGCGCTGCCGGTAGCGGCGGCCGACTCGGTCACCATCGCCGGCCACTGGGCGGAGATGTTGGTGCTGCTGAACGCGATCACCGGAATCTTTGAGGCCCTAAGCCGCGCGAGCGCGCTCGCGTCGAACGGATTGTCATAGTCCTGCGCCGCCGGCCACCATCGGTCGTAACCAATCAGCACCCGCGCCAGCACCGAGGGATCTGAAAATCCGCCTTGCGGATTCGCGAGCCCGCCATGTCCTCCAAACACGCCGTCCGCGTCGTGGACCACGTGCTCGAGATTTTCCGCCGCGGTTTTGTATTTCGGCAGCGGCGCCGGACCGCCGGGATCGCGAATCACCGCTTCCATCAGCGCGCGGCGCTTGTCGAAGGTCAGATGGCGGCCGCCGATATCGTCGGCGACGCGCCCCGCGGGCATCGAGAGGGCGGGACGGCGCGGAATAAAGCCGTCGAGGATCGCGAGCCCCGCCACGTTTTGCGGATGCATCGCCGCGAAGAGATAGGCAAAGCTCGCGCCGCGGCTGAAGCCAGCGACGAAAAGCTTTTCGCTGTGCGTCTTCGCGCTGACGAACGTGGCCGCCGCTTCGATATCGCTTTCGAACACGCGGCTCGTCCATCCGGTCATCATAGCGAGCTTCTCCGCCGGTATGTCGGGCGGGACGAAATGAGTGCGATAGTCCATCGCCCACACGTCGACGCCGTGCGCCGCCAGGTAAAGCGGCATCGAGTAGCGCTGGTCGTCGATCGCGACCTCGCCGTTCATGTTGGTGCCGGGAAGATAGAGCATCACGATTCCCGGATGCGCCGGCGCGGCCGGGCCGTTCGCGATCCGATGGAGCCCGATACGATCGAATGGCGAGGGCCCGCGTTCCGCGATGAAATGCCATTCGTAGATTCCCGCCGCGCCGTTGAGTGCACGCGCGGCGCCGATCTGTAAAAACCCCTGCGACGGCGGCGACGCGAACGCGCGGCGTGGAGCGCCGGGTGCTGTCGCAATCGCGAGCATCAGCGCGAGGCAAAGCCCAATTGCGATCCGCCGTCTCATTTCGCTGTGCACCCGCGCAGTAAAACAGTAAAACTGTAACGCTGTAAAATGATCTCTCGGATACGTCACTGAACGTGTCCGCAGGAGTTACCAGGAAGCCTTAACCCAAGGAGCCTTGACCAAGGAGCCCACGATGAGCGGAAAAGTCGAATTCGCATTCTGGTCGCCGCAAGCCGGCGCGACCGTCAAGACCCTGCTCGACCGCGCCGAGATGGCCGAGCGCCTGGGCTATCATTCGTTCTGGCTGGTCGACCACTTCTGGACGCTCGGCATGCCCGACGTTGACCTGCTCGAGGCGGTTACGATGATGAGCGCGATCGCCGCGCGCACCGAGCGCGTGCGTATCGGCACGCTGGTGTTGTGCAACTCCTTTCGCAATCCGGCGCTGCTGGCCAAGTCGCTCACCACCATCGACCACATCTCCAACGGCCGGCTCGAAGTCGGCCTGGGCGCGGGATGGATGGAGCAGGAGTACCGCGCCAACGGTTACGAGTTCCCGTCGGTCGGCACCCGGCTGCGCCAACTCGAAGAGGGCCTGCAGATCCTCAAGGCGATGTTCACCGAGAACCGCGCCACCTTCAAAGGCCGCTACTACACGGTCACCGACGCGCCCAACAATCCCAAGCCGGTGCAGAAGCCGCATCCGCCGATCATGATCGGCGGCGCGGGCGAAAAGGTGATGCTGCGGCTGGTCGCCAAGTACGCCGATCGCTGGAACTGCCCCGCCGGCTACCGCGACTTCAAGAAAACTCTCGGCGTGCTGCACGAGCATTGCCGCGCGGTCGCCCGCGACCCCAAAGAAATCACCGTCTCGGAGCAACTGATGCTTTGTATCGGCGCGAACAAGGCCGAGGCCGATCAGAAGTGGGAGATGGCCAAGGGGCGCAAGCCGTTCTCATTCACCGCGGTGAAGGGCACGCCCGACGAGGTGATCAAGCAGTTGCGCGAGCGCGTCGCGTGGGGCATCACGATGTTCACGATCATGTTCGCCGACATGGCGCCGCCGCAGACGGTCGAGCTGTTCGCGCGCGAAGTGATGCCGGCATTCGCGTAGGAGAGGCGCGGGCCAATTATCGTCCTGTGGACCCTCCGATTCTCTTGATTGAGTTGGTGTCTGGTCATCCTGAGAGCTTGTGAATTTATGGAGCGGAAGGTCCCTCTCCTGTCATCCTGAGCGAGCGTTGCGTGAGTCGAAGGACCCCGATCTTTTCGGGCGAACATTACGAGAGTCTGCGCACACAAGGATCCGGGGTCCCTCGACTCGCAGACTCGCTCGGGATGACAGAAGAGGCGGCCTAAGCTCACTTTCCCGGCGCTTTCCGAATAATTCACCAACTCTGAGCGAAGGCTGCCGTGGTCGAAGGATCGGCTTCTAAAGCCGCCCGATCACCGCTGACCTTCAATCCCTTCACCAAGGCGCGGTTGCCGCGATCCCGCGGCGGCAGTGCTCTCCGCACATACGCAGCCGAAAAATACGCCACAGGTTCGCCCTTTTTGCCTTCGCGGAACCCAGAAAATTTGCCTCTGTAATAATTGCCGAGAAATTTAGGAAGAAAGTTCTTGCTGAACGAGCTATTCAGATGAACCCATAGCATTGTCCAGCCCATCACATGCGGAATGGATATTGCTCTAGTCAGCCGCGAGACGAATTACACGGATTTACAACTTATCGTCATGTGCGGCACCGATTTGCGGGGGCTCGCACGAGGGAGGGTTCGATGTCCCGTTCTAAAGCTCGTATCAGCGGCACGCGCCGTTCAGCGGCGTTCAAGTCACTCGTAACCGCATCGGTGGTATTGCTGTTACTCACTATAGGCAGCGCATGGTCGCCAGTCAGGGCCGCAGGGCCGGCATTGTGGATAGCCAGCACGCAACAGAGCGGGGTCACCGGATCCGTTGGCGGAGTTATCGAGGTGCGGCCCATCTGGTTGCTCAAGAGCCGCGCGCCTAAGCAGGTGAAGATTCTCGAGGGTGCCGAGCCTCTAGCCAATGCGGCCGGTGTTGCGTTCCAACCCGTCGGAACTCTATGGGTGACCACACTTAATAACACTCTCCTGAAATTCACGCCGGCTCAATTGAATAATCTGGCCAAGAATCCGCACCCGACCCCGGCGGCGACTATCACGAGTTCTGCTTTTGGATTTATCCTGAGTTGCGTGTTCGATTCGCACGTTAACCTGTGGATCGTCGATCCGCTAAACAATGGCGTACATGAAGTCTCTCACGCCCAGTTGGTCGCTGGTACCGCGGACATCACTCCCGCAGTAACCATTACGGACAGCACTGATTTGGCCTCGCCCGCTTTTGCCACTTTCGATAAAGCTGGCAACCTTTGGATCTCGAGCGAAGGCAATGGCAAGCTCGTGGAATTCGCAGCCAATCAGCTCGGCACCGGTGGTACTCCAACTCCCCATGTTGTCATCTCCAGTTCCAGCCTCAATGCGCCGGGACAACTGCAATTCGACAAGCTTGGCAATCTATGGGTAACGAATGCCGGCAATTCAACGGTGGTCGAATTCACTTCTGCCCAGCTTGCCGCCTCGGGCAGTCCCGCGGCGACGGTAGTCCTCAGTGACGATGGTTCAGGCAGCCTGGACGTTCCATGGGGGTTGCAGTTCGACTCTACGGGTAGGCTGTGGATATACAATTACGGAGGAGCAACCACCACAACAACTACTATTTCCAAGTTCGCACCTGTCCAGCTAACCGCAAGCGGCTCGCCGACGCCGCGTATCTTTCTGACTGGACTGCCACCGTTCGCGGCTCAAATCACTTTCGGACCGCGCTACTAAGTAATCACCATCGCCGACGGCGTCTGCGCAGCAACAGCCCCGCTCGTGGGGCTTAGCTGCGCAGACGCTTTCCGCTCGCGCAGCGTTGCGACTGGCCCGGCCTCCTGCCTGCTTCACGATTCGCAAGCTTCAGGCTCGGCTGTGACAAAGCCTGGGCGCGTTGCTGATTCGCCGCGCACCGAGCCGGTGTGCGGAGAGCTTTGCCTGGCTTATCCAGTGCGTTATCAGTATGCGAACATCGAGCGTCCTCGCTATGCTCTGGATGAATCGATTGGAATGGATGGAGCCGGAGGAATCTCGCGATGGCTTACGACCTGCTGATCCGCAACGCCACCATCTGCGACGGCACCGGCGCGCCCGTACGCCACGGCGCGCTCGCGGTGAAGGACGGCAAGATCGCCGCGGTCGGCGAAGCCGGCGGATCCGCCCGGCGCGAGATCGATGCCCGCGGCGCGGTGCTGGCGCCCGGCTTCATCGATATTCACACGCACTACGACGCCCAGATTTCGTGGGACCCACTGCTCACCTGCTCGTGCTGGCACGGCGTCACCACGCTGCTGATGGGCAATTGCGGCGTGGGCGTCGCGCCCTGCCGCCCCGGCCAGCAATCCACGATGGCGTGGGACCTGGTCAACGTCGAAGCGCTGCCGCACGACGTGCTGATGCGCGGCGTGGCGTGGGACTGGGAGAGCTTTCCGCAGTATATGGCGGCGATCGAGCGCCGCGGCGTCGCGCTCAATGTTGGCTTCCTGGTGCCGCTCTCGGCGTTGCGCTTCTACGTGATCGGTGAGGAGGCGGCCGAGCGCGCCGCGACCGAAGCCGAGACGGCGGAGATGGCGCGTCTGTACCGCGAGGCGCTCCGCGTCGGCGCGGCCGGCTTCTCGATGAGCCTCGCGCCGCAGCATATCGGCTTCCAGGGCCGTCCGTTGGCGAGCCGGTTGGCGAGCGACGACGAGTTGCGCGCGCTCTGCCGCACGATGCGCGAGCTTGGCCGCGGCATTATCGAGATTCTTCCCAACCGCGGCTCGACCAGCGTGGCCGACGAGGGCGGCTTCGACCTGCTGACGATGCTCGCGCGAGAGAGCGCGCGGCCGGTAACCTGGCTCGCGCTGCTCGACCTGCCCGGCACGCCGCCAGACGCGCATCAGCGCACGGTCGAGCGGCTCGCGCCGCTCCTCCAAGGCGGTCTCAAAATTCTGCCGCAAGTCACGCCGCGGCCGATCCAGCAGTACTACACGATGCGCGAGCCGTTCATCTTTGCCGCGCTCGATTCATGGAAGGGAATCTTCAACCGCGGCGTTGACGAGCAGATGGCGCTCGTGCGTTCGGCGGATTTCCGCGCCGGGTTCCGCAATGAAATCAAAGACGGGGGCGGCAAGGCGATTTTCCGCGGCCGCTGGGATCGCGTGCATGTCGCGCGCGTGGAAAACGAGAGCAATCGCCGCTGGCTCAACCTGAGCATCGCCGAACTAGCCGCCGCGACCGGCAAGGACGCGGTCGACGCGCTACTCGACCTCGCGCTCGACGAACGGATGGAACTCGGCGTGACGCTCTCGGTGATCAACGTCAATCCCGACGTGGTAAGCCGCATCCTCAAGCTGCCCAATACGCTGATCGGGCTGAGCGACGCCGGCGCGCACGTCGCGCAGCACTGCGACGCCGGCCTGACCTCCTACCTGCTGCATGAATGGGTGAATCAGCGCGGCGTGCTGACGCTGGAGGAAGCCGTGCGGCGGCTGACTTCGGAGCTGGCCGACTTTCTCGAACTGCGCACCAAGGGGCGGCTCGCGCCCGGGATGGATGCCGACCTCGTGATCTTCGATCCATCCACGATAAGGCCGCTTAAGCCCGAATGGGTCAACGATCTGCCGGGCGGCGAGCCGCGGCTTATCGAGCGCTCGGAGGGAATCGAGTACACGATCGTCGGCGGCGAGGTCCTGTTCGCGCACGACGAATACCAGGGCGGCCTGCCCGGCAAAGTGATGCGCACGGTTTCGCAAACCAGCCCTTGAAGGTATTCATTGAGCCGCGACCAAACCTAGCAGCGAAGCGGAGTCGATCGAAATGAATGGAGCCGAAAGCCTGATCCAGACCGCGCTCAATTGCGGAGTCGAAATCTGTTTCGCCAACCCCGGCACCACCGAGATGCCGCTGGTCGCGGCGCTCGATGGCGCCAATCGGATGCGCGCGGTGCTGGCGCTGTTCGAGGGCGTCGTCACCGGCGCCGCCGACGGCTACGCGCGAATGGCCGATCGGCCCGCGCTCACGCTGACCCATCTCGGACCCGGCTTCGCCAATGGGATCGCCAACCTGCACAACGCGCGGCGCGCGCACTCGCCGATCGTCAACGTGATCGGCGACCATGCGACCTGGCATCTGGCCGCCGACGCGCCGCTCACCTCCGATATCGAATCGCTCGCCCGCCCGGTCTCCGCATGGGTGCGCCACTCCGCAAGCGCGAGCGCGGTCGCCGCCGACACCGCCGAGGCAATCGCCCAAGCGATGCGTCCGCCGGGCCATACCTCCACGCTTATCGTTCCCTCCGATTGCCAATGGAGCGAGGCCGGCGCGCCGGCCGGGCCGCGTCCCGCCGTGTCGCCGCCGGCGGCGCCGGATAACGCCGTGCGCGCGGCGGCCGAGATTCTGCGGCGCGACGGCGCGAACGTCGCGCTCTTCATGGGCGGCGCGGCGCTCCGCGAGCGCGGCCTGCGGGCCGCCGCGCGAATCGCCGCGGCGAGCGGATGCCGCCTGATGTGCGAGACGTTTCCGGCGCGGGTCGAGCGCGGCGGCACGATGCCGCCGGTCGAGAAGCTGCCCTACTTTCCCGAGATGGCGCTGGAGGCGTTAGCGAAATCCAGTTCGGTCGTCCTGGCGGGCGCGCGCGCGCCGGTCGCATTTTTCGGCTATCCCAATATGCCGAGCATCCTGATTCCCGAGGGCCGCACCGTCGCGACGCTGGCGACGCTCGAGCAGGACGTCGCGCTCGCGCTGGAGGCGCTGGCTGACCTTATCGGCGCGCCCAAAGCCGTGCCGGCACGCGCCGCAAAGGCGGCGGCGGCGCGGCCGACGGGCGCGCTCGATGCGACCACGATCGGCGCGGCGATCGCGGCGCTGATGCCCGAGCGTGCAATCGTGATGGACGAGGCCGCGACCACCGGACTGCCGTTCTTCGGCGCCTCGCTGAGCGCGCCGGCGCATACCTACCTGGCGCTGACCGGCGGCGCGATCGGCCAGGGCCTGCCGTGCGCGACTGGCGCCGCGGTCGCCTGCCCCGAGCGCCGCGTGATCTCGTTCCAGGCCGACGGCAGCGGGATGTACACGGTGCAGGCGCTGTGGACGCAAGCGCGCGAGGGGCTCAACGTCACGACGCTTTTGTGCAACAACCGCCGCTATCGGATTTTGCAGGTCGAGCTCGCGCGCGCCGGCGTTACCGAGCCCGGACCCAAGGCGCGCTCGCTGACCAGCTTGGGCAATCCGAACCTCGACTGGGTCGCGCTCGCCAAGGGGATGGGCGTGCCGGGAGTTCGCGTCGAAACGGCCGAGGCGCTCTCGCAGGAACTGGAGCGCGCGCTCAAGGAGCCCGGCCCAAAAATGATCGAGATGGTCATGTCGTAATGGTCATGTCGTAAGTGATCTTGTCATAACGATTAACGATCGCGCGGTGGCATAACCGATTCCGTCCTTTAATCAGGAGGCAACTTCGATGGGTGCAGGCGAATCCGTAGGGAAAGCAGTAGGCGCGGGCAGGCCGGGCGCATCCTCCAGCCGGCAATGGGCCCCCTACCTCGAGGCCGTCAGCGGCTTCAAGAACCATTGGTACCCCGCGCTGTTCAGTCACGAGCTCAAGGACAACGACGTCAAGGGCGTGCTGATCGCGGGCCACGAGATCGCGCTTCGGCGGGCCAAGGGCAAGACCTACGCGCTCCAGGATCGCTGCCTCCATCGGGGCGTGAGGATGTCGCGCCGGCCGCTCTGTCTCAGCGACGAGCTGATGAGTTGCTGGTACCACGGCTACAGCTATGGCCTGGAAGACGGCGTGCTCAGGACGATCGTGGCCTCGCCCGACGATCCGATTCTCGGCAAGGTGCGTATCCGCACCTACCCGGTCGAGGAGCACAACGGCATGATCTTCGTGTTCGTCGGGGACGAGGACTATAAGCCCGTGCCGCCGCTCTCATCCGACCTGCCGCTCAGAATCGGCGTCGATGAGGACCCCCAAGCGGTCGCCTACATCCTGGATAAACATGTCTTTGTCCGCGGGATCCATCGCACCGGCAATTCCAACTGGCGCCTGGCGGTGGAAAACGGTTACGACCCCGGCCACTGGCTGATACACATGGGCAACACGATCATCGCCAGCGCCGACGTGCTGTTCCCGCTCGGCGCGCAGCCCGTCTCGGAGGACGCGGTTCGCGTGGTCGACGAGGGGGAGGACGGGCCGAAAGGAGTGATGATGATGTACAACCGGCCCGAGGCGTGGAACATGGTCCTTGAAAATCCGGTCCTCGGGCTGAAGGCGCGCGGCACCAAGCCTTACTATCTGCGGACCTCGATGTATCTGCCCGGGGTGCTGTTGGTCGAGCACTGGCCGATTCCGGGCTGGGCGCAATACGAGTGGTACGTCCCTACTGACGAGACGCATCACGAGTACTGGGAAATCCTGGTCGCCCACTGCCGCAACGAGGCGGATCTGAAGGACGCCGAGTATCGCTACAACAACGTCTTCGAGCCGCTCGCGCTCCGCGATTTCAACGACAACGATCTCTTCGCGCGCGAGGCGATGCAGCCGTTCTACGAGACCGGCGACGGCTGGAACAAGGAGACCCTGTGCCAACTGGATAACGCATTGACCGCGTGGCGCAAGGTGGCGTCGCGTTACAATCGCGGTATCCAGGAGCGGCCGGCCTCGCATCAGAGCAACGGTGCCCGCGGCGGCGGCAACGGTCATCGTTGAGAGCGAGCCGCAAAGCGATCGACGACCGCAGGGGAGACTCCGATGGCCGACAAGACGCGCATCGTTCCGCTCTCAGCCCAGCAAGAGAAATGGTACGCCGCGGCGTGTGAGCGGCTCAGTCCGGAGCGTCTGCAAAAGCTGCTGCTCAATCTGATCGACGTTCATAGCCCAACCGGCGCCGAGCGTCAGGCGAGCGAGTTTATCGCCGGCTACATGCGCGAGCATCTGGGCGAGCACTCCCGCTATCAGCCGGTAAGCGAGGATACCGGCAACGCGATCGGCGAAGTCCGCGGTAGCGGCGGCGGCGCCTCGCTCCTGCTCTACGCTCCGATCGACACCCATATCGAAGCCGATGCGGAAAAGGATCTGCCGTGGGTCGGCCCGGCGTTTCGCGCCGACATGCTGCCCAAGGGCTTCGCGCGAGGCGACCTGGTCTATGGCCTCGGCGCCGCCAATCCGAAGGGGATGGTCGCGAGCCTGACCGAAATCGCAACCGCGCTCTGCGAAGCGAAAGTGCCGATAAAGGGCGACCTGCAGGTGGGGTTTGCCGGCGGCGGGATGCCGGTCAGCCTGCCCTATCGCCGCAACTACGGAATGAGCGACGGCGTGTATCACCTGCTCACGCGCGGGGTCGCGCCTGATTTCGCGGTGATCATGAAACCGTGGTGGGCGGTCTTCGCCGAAGAGCCCGGGATGTGCTGGTTCAAGGTCTCGGTGCGGGGCACGATGGGTTATGCGGGGATTACGCGCGGGACTCCCGGCTACAGAAGTTCCATTATTCCCGCGATTCGTGTGATCGAGGAAATCGAGGCGTGGCTCCCGCAATACACCGCGCGCAATACCTCCGGCACTGTGCTCCCGGAAGGCCATATCGCGGCGCTGCGCGCGGGATGGCCCGAGAGGCCGGCCTTTCCGTCGGCCACGACGGAAATTTATCTCGACGTGCGATGCAATCCGCGCACCTCTCCCGGCGAGGTCAAGGCGCAGTTTGCCGAGGCGATGCGCTCGATTCGCGAGCGCCATCCGGAGATCGAGTTCGACTGGGAAATGTTCGGCGCCTGCCCAGGCGGCGCCACGGATCCGCAGAACTGGATCGTGCAATCGAGCTATCGCGGATGGGAACGTGTCGAGGGCCGTCCGCACGGCGATGCGCCGAAGATGGGCGGTCAAACCGACGGCGCGCTCATCCGCCGCCTCG
Source organism: uncultured delta proteobacterium (assembly GCA_963810495.1). Taxonomy (GTDB): domain Bacteria; phylum Desulfobacterota; class Binatia; order Binatales; family Binataceae; genus JAKAVN01. The sequence continues at coordinate 78,991 of CAWENP010000022.1, read as the reverse complement.
GTATCCCCTGTGCGCGAATCGGTTATCCGTGGCCGCCTCACGGATGTCCGGATGAGTACAAGGAAGGGCTGGGCGGGATGGGCGTGGCCAGCATCAACGACTTCATCAAATCGGCCAGGGCTATCATGTACGTGGTGATCGACACGCTGACCCGCTCGCGCGCCGACCTCGGACTGTGAGCGCGGGTCGGTATCAATTCAAGCCGAGACGACTACCCTCCGGAGCTTTAAAGCGCCGCTACGAGTTTCATGGCGCTTAGTGGCGGTAGAATCTGTCGAACTGTTCATGCCCTGATAAAGATTCGCGGCAGACATAACGCTGCGGAAGCACTAGGCTGTTCCACTGTCTCAAAATCGGATCGCAGGAGAACCTGCTATGGCCATGAGCCTCTCGCGGCGCGCTGGAGCCGAGTTCATCGGAACGTTTTGGCTAGTCCTGGGCGGATGCGGCAGCGCGGTGCTGGCCGCCGGCTTCCCCCATCTCGGAATCGGCTTCGCCGGAGTGGCGCTGGCCTTCGGACTTACGCTGCTGACGATGGCCTACGCTATCGGGCACATCTCTGGATGCCACATCAATCCGGCTGTGAGCTTCGGATTGTGGGCGGGCGGCCGTTTTCCGGGTAGCGAACTCGCGCCCTACATTATCGCGCAGGTGCTAGGCGGAATCTTCGCCGCCGCAGTGCTCTACGTTATCGCCAGCGGCGCGCCCGGCTTCAGCCTGGCCGGCGGCTTCGCGTCCAACGGCTATGGCGTGCACTCGCCCGGCCATTACGCCCTCCCCTCGGCGTTGGTGTGTGAGGTCGTGATGACCCTGATGTTCCTGTTCGTGATCATGGGAGCGACCGACCCGCGCGTGCCGGCCGGCTTCGCGCCGATTCCGATTGGATTGGTGCTGACGCTGATCCACCTGATCAGCATCCCGGTGACCAACACCTCGGTTAATCCCGCGCGCAGCACCGGGCCGGCGCTCTTCGTTGGTGGATGGGCGGTCGAGCAACTGTGGCTGTTCTGGGTGGCGCCAATCGCAGGCGCAATTCTCGGCGGGTCGCTCTACCGAGCGCTGGTGGCGGAATCGCCGGAGGCCGAAGCGGCGCGACCGCCGCGCCCGATCTAAGCGGCAAGGGACGGCGCGAGCGCGGAGCGAGTCACCCGATCGTCGATTCATAGCGGACAAGTCGCGCCGCCCGCACCAGGTGGGCTCAAAAAAACGCGGAGCGGAGCCGCTATGGCCCCGCTCCGCGCTCGCGCCGAATATCCCTCTCTACGGAGTGGCCAACACGACTGTATTGTCGTCCATCGTAACCGCGCCCGTACCGGAGACGGCCCCTGCCAGCGCCCTGCCGTTTCAGCCTCGCGCCGCTCACCAGCGTTATTGAAGTATTTGCCAGGATGGTTCCATAAAACTGAGAACCCGTTCCGATAGTCGCTGAACTGCCGACTTCCCAGAATATCTGAGAAGGTTTGGCCCCGCCCATCAGCGTAATCCCGAATCCGGATGAAGTCGTGAGGGTGGAAGCGATCTGGAAGATAAAGACCGCATTCGGATCGCCCCCGGCGTCGAGCGTGAGGTTTCCGCCTCCTGATATCGCCGTCGACGTCCCGGACCTGTAGAGCCCGGGAGTGAAGGTCAACCCGCCAATGTTGCCAACGGCGAGAGTAAAAGCTCCGGTTCGTCCCGCGGCGTTGTTATAGGCAATGGCCAGGGCCGCCTCGCCGGCCTCAGCAGTGGTATCGTTCACATGTATCGTGCCATTTACTATCCCTGGCGTCGAACTCTAGTGTGTATCAATTTAATACACCATCGTTCGCCGCGTGCGATTGTGAAGAATCCGAAGATAACAGAAACTTAGTAAAAAGAATGGGGATAAGAATTGACAGAATGTTAGATCTTTTGACGGCCGCGATGCATGTAGTCGTTACTCCGTTATCATCTTGCTTTGGGAAATCATATTATCCTCAATGTATTTCTGAGTTCTTTAAAAATACGCGCCGGGACTTCACTATGATGATTCTCAGGTTTGAGACAGTTAAGCCCGGATTTCCATTTTCCAAGTGGACTACCAATTTGGTAAAACCTTGCAACGTTTGATCAAACACCCCCGCTACCATTGGCTGCTGCTGGCCGAAAGTCATCTGACGCGCCGGCTCTTCGGCAGCATGCTGGGGAAGATCGCGGCGCTGCCGTCGCCGACTGGATAACGGATTGCTGCGGTGTGGAAAAATGGCTCCGGGGCGGGCAAGGCAGGGACAAATGTGTCGAGAATCCGTCCCCGAGAGCAGCGGAGTGGGCCTATAAAGTGGTCGAAGAGCCCAGCTTGGCCACATGCGACTACTGAGGGCCGGCCATGATCGTGAAGACTGGACGAGGAGTTGCATCTATCGCGCCGCGGGACTAAGAAGTCGAGTGTTTGGAGAGATAAGAGGGAAATCCTGGATAAATTATGAAAACGACCGATGAATTGGTGCGTGAGCTTGCTGACCGCGAAGCCATCCGCGATCTTCCCATCCGCTACTGCGACTGCCTATGCCGCAATGATCTGGAGGGCCTAGTGAGTCTCTTCACCGAGGATGGCAGTTTCGTCGTAAAAAACTTCGAGAATGAAGTCGTCACGCGTGGCCGCACTGAACTTAAGAAAATGTACGGAAATCTGGTCAACGACGTGCACCCCCGGCCCTACATCCACACCCACGTCGTCGAATTGCGCAGCGGGAACAGCGCGACCGGCCGATGCTACGTCGAGATGCGCAGCGCGAAGGTCGAGATGGAGTGGCTCGGCTCAGGCTACTACGAAGACGACTACACAAAAGTGCGCGAGGAATGGAAATTCGCCTCTCGCCGCCTCATCGAAATCGGCATGGCCCCATCGTTAAGAACCTTCATGGTGAGTTAGACAACCCGTCCAGGAGCAAGACATTCTGAAACGCTTTCCCGGACCAGGGGGCTGCCCATCGAAGTGCACTGGCTCTGTGGAAACTATCCTTCTGCGCATCGGGCGGTATGACACCGACTTCGTGCGGGAGTCACAATCTCCACTCAGACGATCTTTCCGGAATATAGGGACCGTGGCAGTTCTGCAAAACTTTCTTGAAAGGGGAGGGTCTCCCTTCTCCGCTTTTTTTCTTAACGCCCTCGTCCCCTCTTAGTGGAAGAGGATCAGGGTAAGGGGGGCGCGCGCGACGCTACGGCCGCTTGAACATCCGCTCCAGCGCGGCGGGCACCTCGCCCAAGCTCGCCACGCGATGCGGATGGACGACGCGCGCGCCGACGCCGAGGAAGTGCGCTCCCGCACCGCTCGCCGCTTCGACGTCAATCTGGCTGTCGCCGACGTACACCGCGCGCTCAGGCGCGACGCCCGCGCGCTCCAGGCACAGGCGCACGATGTCGGGTGCCGGCTTGGGGCGGACCTTGTCGCGCGCGCTCGCTACCGCATCGAACACGCCGCCAAGGCCAAGGTGCTCGATCAGTCCCGCAGTGGTGGCGGAGCGATTGGTCGCGAGCGCCACGCGGTAGCGGCGCTTCAATTCGAGCAGGAACGGCCGCAACTCGAACGGCGGGCGCAGCAGCTTGAAGAACGGGGCGAAATCGATCGTCCGCGCGATCTCGCGCATCCGCGCGAGCTTGGCCGCGTCCTCGTCCGCCCGCAACTCGAACACCTGCATCGCGGCCAGGAAGATGCACGCCCGCTCCTCGTCGGGGCTGAGCGGCGGCTCGCCGATCTCGGCGAAGATCGCGTTGTAGTAAGCCATATTGGACTCGGCCGACTCGAACAAAACGCCGTCGGCGTCAAAGATAACCAGGTCAAGCATCGCCAGTAGCGTCGTCCTCCATATCGTCTTCCGGTATCATATCGCGAGAGCAGAAAATCATATCGCATGCCGGAGCGCGAATCGCGGTTGCAAGATGGAACCTGATTTGCTCCAACGGAATTGATCGATAAGGATTCGCGACAACGGTTTCGAAGGAGCGTATCAGGTGAAAGCGATCGTTTTTGAACAGACCGGCGACCCCAGCGTGCTCAAGTACGTCGAGGTGCCGAAGCCCGAGGTCGCACCCGGCACCGCGCTGGTCAAGGTGCACGCCGCAGGAATCAACTTCGCCGACACCTTCTTCATCCGCGGCGAATACATGATCAAACCGCGGCTGCCCGACACGCCGGGGATGGAAGCGGCCGGCGTGATCGAGGCGGTCGCGCCCGACGTGAAGGACCTGAAGCCCGGGATGCGCGTGACCTCGGTCACGCTCAAGGCCTACGCCGAGTACTGCCTCGTCCGTCCCTCGCAGGTGATCCCGCTGCCCGACTTCGTCAGCTTCGAGGAGGGCGCCGCCTTCCCGATCCAGGTGCTGACCGCATGGCACATCCTGCATACCGCGCATAAGACGGGCCCCGGCCAGACCGTGGTGGTGCACTCGGCCGCCGGCGGGGTCGGAATCGTCGCGGTGCAGATCGCCAAGGCGGCCGGCGCGCGCGTGATCGGCACGGTGTCGAGCGATTCCAAGACCGCGCTGGTCAAGGAGTACGGCGCCGACGAGGTGATCAATTACGAAAGCTCCGACTTCGCCGCCGAGACGATGCGCCTGACGGGCGGGCGCGGCGCCGACCTGATCCTGGACGCGGTGGGCAAGCCGACCTTCGAACCGGGACTGAAGTGCCTCGCCCCGTTTGGCCATCTGCTGCTCTACGGACGCGCGGGCGGAGCGCCTGATCCGCTGAACGTGTTCCGGCTGTTCGAGAAATCCGCCAAGGTGAGCGGCTTCGTGCTGCCGGTGGTGTTCGGGATGCCCGACCTGATGCGCGAGGGAATCGAGAAGTCTTTCGCATTGATGCGCGAGAAGAAGCTTAAGCTGGTGATCGGCAAAAGTTTTCCACTCGCCCAGGCCGCCGAGGCGCTTCGCCTCCTGCAATCGCGTCAATCAGTCGGTAAACTGGTGCTGGTACCGTAGCGCAAGGCGTCAGCCAGAAGCGTCGGCCACTTCGGCCGCCGTTGGGGAGATCCGATGGCCCCGCAAGCAAATCAGGCTGGAATCGCGATCGTCGTCGGCGTGGGACCCGGACTCGGCGCCGCGCTGGTGCGCCGCTTCGCCCAGGGTGGACACGCAGTTGCGATGATCGCGCGCTCGCGCGAGTTCATGGACGGACTCGCCGCCGAGGTCAAGGCGGCCGGCGGCCGCACACTGGCGGTCACCGCCGACGTCGGCGACGCGGCCGAGATTGGCCGCGCCTTTGACGCCGTGCGCTCGAAACTCGGCGTGCCAGAGGTACTGCTGTACAACGCCGGCAGCGGCAACTGGGGAACGATCAGCGAAATCACGCCCGAGCAATACGAGGACTCGTGGCGGGTCAACGCCTACGGCGCATTTCTGTGCGCCAAACAGGCCGTGCCCGACATGATCAAGAACAAGCGCGGCGTGATCCTGTTCACCGGCGCGACGGCGGGAATCAAAGCGGGGCCGATGTCGGCGGCCTTCGGGCCGGCCAAGTTCGCGGTGCGGGGACTCGCGCAATCGCTGGCGCGCGATCTCGGCCCGCGCGGAATCCACGTCGCCTACGTCAACGTCGACGGCATCATCGACATCCCGCACATCCGGTCCCGGATGCCGTCGCTCAAGGACGAGGACATGCTCAAACCGGCCGCGATCGCCGAAGCCTACTGGTTCCTCGCCAATCAGGATCCGAGCGCATGGACCCAGGAGCTGGACGTGCGCCCGTTCAAGGAGAAATTCTAGGGTATACCGGCGCGAGTGCAGCGCAGAGGGCTCATTGAGCAGTGAGTAATGCGATGAGTGTCCATTCGGCAAGCGGGCGCAAATCGGTACGGATTCCCAAGGGGCCGGCCAAGGTGATTCCATTGCCAATCGGCCAGCGGCGCCGGCGTTATCGGCGCACGGTCGGGATAGGAATCGCATCGCTGGGGATGGCGGCGGCGGGCGCGGCGCTGATATGGCTCTACCTGGTGCCGCTCATCGGGCTCGCGCCCGACCTGACGGCCGGGATGAGCGCGCAGGAGGCGGAAATTCTGCGGCTGGTGAACGATGAGCGCAAGCGCGGGGGCTCGCCGGCGCTTAAATCCTCGCAGCGCCTGGTGCTGGCCTCGCGCGGCCACAGCTACGACATGGCCTTGCGCAACTATCTCGGCCACGACGGCCCCGCCGGCGACACTCCCGCCGAGCGCGTACGCGGCGTCGGCGTCGACTCCGCGGCGCTAGGCGAAAACATCTACATGGATCGCGACACCGACCGTGCGAAGCTGGCCGAGCGCACGATAAAGGTATGGCTCAACAGCCCCGAGCATCGCGCCAACATGCTCTCGTCCGATTTCGCCACGACCGGCGTCGGGATCGCGCGCGCCGCCGACGGCACGGCCTACGTCACGCAAGACTTCGCAAAGTAGACTTTGCGAAGTAAACTTTGCGAAGCAGTTAGCCGACGGCCTCGAACGTCCGCTCGAGCCATCGCATCACCTTGGCGTGCGCGTGAATTTCCGCCTCGGCGACCGGCGTAAACGGGACATTGAGCGCGCCGACCTGCGCCGCCACCGCGACGTCGGCGATCGACAGCTCCGCCCCGCATAGAAATTGCCCCTCGACCATCGAGTCCAGCCAATCCAGCGCGGCCCTGAATTTCTCGCGCTGCTCGCCCACTCCCAATCGTCCCAGCCCCTGCCCTCGCAACTGTCCGCGCGTCTGCCGCGCGAAGAACAACTTCACCATCGGCCTCACCGCGGCCGGCACCGGACTGAAGACGACCTCTGCGAATTTCGCGAACTGCTCGGAGATCTGCCATCGTTCATAGACGACGTGCCAGTAGAGCGATTCGTCGGCCCAGTCTTCGAGCATCAAGGCCATCGCGCGCGTCCGCGGATCTTGCGGGTAGAGCCGCGGCTCCGGATGATGCGTTTCGAGATGGCGGACAATGTCGGTCGAATCGGAAAGCTTCACCCCGTCGTCGATCATCACCGGCAGTTTGCCGCGCGGGTTGAGCCTGCGCACCTGGATCGGCGAGGTCGCGTTGATGGTGTCGAACGGGATGCGCTTGTAGCGCATCGCATCGCGAACCTTGACGCAAAAGGGCGACGCCGATTCCAGGTCGCCCAGCGGCCCGAACTGATAAAGCTGAATCTTCCCCATAGTGCCTCTCTCTATCATGTGGCCACGCTCCGCCGAATCCCATTTTCGATGCGATCGGTGAAGCAAAACAAGCAACTGGCGCTTGGGCCTCCGAGCGCCTAGAATCAGACTCACCAACGAACGACAAACGAGCAAGGTAATTATCGATGGAACGAGTTGAACTCACCCGCGAATGTGAGGCGGTCCAGGTGCCGCTTGGCAGTCCAATCACGCTGGAGAAGGGCCTCGAGGTCTTCATCACCCAGTCGCTCGGCGGCAGCTTCACCGTGCAGGTGCCGGCCTACGGCGGGCTCTACCGCATCACCGGCAAGGACGCCGATGCGCTCGGCAAAAGCTCAGCGGATGCCGCTTCGCCGGCCGCCGCGTCAGGCGACCTGGAGGCGATGGTCTGGGAGCAGCTCAAGACCTGCTACGACCCCGAGATACCGGTCAATATCGTCGACCTCGGATTGGTCTACGCGATGGAAGTGGCGCCGATGGACGGGGGCGCAAAGCGGGTCGACGTCAAGATGACGCTGACCGCGCAGGGCTGCGGGATGGGAGCGTCGATCGCGATCGACGCGCGCCAGAAGCTGCTCTCGCTCCCCGGCGTCGGGGAGGCCAACGTCGACCTGGTGTGGGATCCGCCGTGGACCCCGCAGATGATCTCGCCCGAAGGGCGCGAGCGCCTGGGCCTCGACTGACGCAAACCGGCTTCATCGCGGCGTTTCAGACGAAAGCGCAGCCCACCCCGTCGGCTGCGCTTCGTTGATACGGGCCATATTTGACCCGGGGCATATTTGACTTGGCGGCTCGTGTCCGGTAGCTAAAAGGGTTCGGATCAAAGGCATGTTTGCAATCGTAAGGACAGGCGGCAAGCAGTACCGCGTCGGCGTCGGTGACCAGATAACCGTCGAGCGCATCGTGGGCGACGTCGGCGCCGAGATCGAACTGGGCGACGTGCTCGCGATCGGCGGCGACGAGACGCCGGTGATCGGCACGCCGATCGTGCCCGACGCGGCCGTACGCGCGCGAATTGTGCAGCAGCCGCGCGGTACCAAAGTCATCGTGTTCAAAAAGAAAAAGCGCAAGAATTACCGACGCAAGCGCGGCCATCGCCAGGAACTGACCGTGCTCAAGATCGAAGAGATCAAGCGAGGCGCGGCCTAGCGCTCGTATGAAGTTTTTTTCGCCGGCCATCACGCCGGCACTATCACAGGGAGAAGGCTCGTGGCGCATAAGAAAGGACAAGGCTCGACGCGCAACGGCCGCGACAGTCCGGGACAGCGCCGCGGCATCAAGATCTACGCCGGCGAGACCGTTCGCGCCGGCAATATCCTGGTCCGCCAGGTCGGCACGCGGGTTCATCCGGGACGCAACGTCGGGATGGGCCGCGACTTCACTCTTTACGCATTGGTAGACGGGGTGGTCAAATACGAGACCTACCGCACCGACAAGCGGCGCGTGCGGATCGAGCCGGCGGTGGCGCCTGCGAGCGAACAGCGGGCCGAGGCGGCGAACGAGTCGCCGGCCGAAGCGCAAGCCTAGGGCCGGCACGGCTTAGAATTTGGATTTCCAAGCCCCGCGGCCGCGCCGCGGGGCTTTTTGTTTGTATATGACGATGGTGTCGCCACTCCACAATCGGGCGGACAACTCTCGGAGGTACTCGCGATGCGACTCGGACTGCTATACGGCTTTTCCCATTCCCATGACTCGCTCGGCCTGGTGCTCGAAGCCGAACGGCTCGGCTACGACTCGGTGTGGACCGGCGAGGCGTGGGGCTCGGACACGATCGTTCCGCTCGCGTGGGTCGGCGCGCTGACCAAAAAGATTCGTCTCGGCACGGCCATCATGCAGATGCCGGCGCGCACGCCCGCGATGACGGCGATGACCGCGATGACGCTGGACGCGATCTCGGGCGGTCGTTTCATCCTCGGCGTCGGGCCGTCGGGTCCGCAAGTGGTCGAAGGATGGCACGGGGTGCCGTACGGCAAGCCGCTGGTACGCTACCGCGAGTATATCGCGATCCTGCGTAAAATCTTCGCGCGCGAGGCGCCGCTGGAGTTCCAGGGCTCCGAGTACCAGATACCGTATCGCGGCCCCGGCTCGACCGGCTTGGGCAAGCCGCTGCGCCCGATCCTCCATGGCCGGCGCGACATGGAAATCTACATGGCGTCGATCACGCCGAGCGGGGTGGCGCTCGCGGCCGAAATCGCCGACGGCGTTATCCCGGTGTGGATGAACCCCGAGCAATGGGACCTGTTCAAGCCGAGCCTCGAGCGCGGCTTCAAGAAGGCCGCCGGCGTGCGCGACCCGGACAAATTCGACCTCGCGCCGTTCGTGACCTGCGTGATGGGCCCCGACGTGGTTAAATGCCGCGAGCCGGTGAAACAGAACCTGGCGTTCTATATCGGCGGGATGGGCGCGCGCGACAAGAATTTCTACAACGACTACGCGCGGCGCGCCGGTTACGAGGAAGCGGCGAAAAAAATCCAGGACCTGTTTCTCTCCGGCAAGCGCGACGAGGCGGTCGCCGCGGTGCCGGACAAGATGGTCGACGAGGTCGCTCTGGTCGGACCGCGCGAGCGGATCGCCGAGCGCGTCGCCGCCTGGAAAGCCTCGCCGGTCAAGACGATGCTTATCGGGACGCGCCAGGTCGACGCCATGCGCGCGCTGGCCGAGCTGCTCCTGTAGCCGTCGCGCGCGATCGCGGATGATTTCGAACGATGAAGTTCGTCGATGAAGCGCGGGTCTTCGTAGCCGCCGGCAAAGGCGGCGACGGCGCGATCGCGTTTTTACGCGAGAAGTATCGCCCCTTCGGCGGACCGGCCGGCGGTGACGGCGGCCGCGGCGGCGATGTGATCTTCGAGGTCAACGAGGGGCTCGCGACGCTGCTCGATTTCAAATACAACCCGCGCTTGATCGCGCGCGACGGAGAGGCGGGCCGCGGCAAACAGCAATACGGCCACGCCGGCGGCGACCTCGTTGTGCGAGTGCCGCCGGGCACGATGGTCTTCGATGAGGAAAGCGGCGAGATGCTTGCCGATCTCGTGATGCCGGGAGCGCGCGCGATCGTCGCGCACGGCGGGATGGGCGGCAAGGGCAACATGCACTTCACCACGTCGACGCGCCGCGCGCCGCGAATCGCGACGCCGGGCGGGCCGGCCGAGCAACGTTGGGTCAAAATCGAGCTCAGACTGGTCGCCGACGCCGGCCTGGTCGGCCTGCCCAACGCCGGCAAGTCGACGCTACTCGCCGCCGTCAGCGCGGCGCATCCCAAGATCGCGCCTTATCCTTTCACCACGCTCACGCCCAACCTGGGCCGCGTCCAGCTTACCGACGGCACCGGCTTCAGCCTCGCCGACGTCCCCGGCCTTATCGAGGGCGCTCATCTCGGCCACGGCTTGGGTATCCGCTTCCTGCGCCATCTCGCGCGTACGCGAGTGCTTATCTACGTCCTCGACCTGAGCGCCGATCCCGAGCGCGACTTCCTGACCGTGCGCGGCGAACTCGCGGCGTTCGACCCGATGCTCTCCGCGCGGCCGGCGCTGATCGCGCTCAACAAGCTCGACCTCGTCGGCGCCGAACGCGCGCAAGAGGCGGCGCGCGCGATCGCCTCGCTCGCGACCGAACATGCGATCGACTCGGTCTTCGTCATCTCGGCCGAGCAACGCATCGGACTCGAGCCGTTGGTCGCGGCGATCGCGCGATTGCTCGGGCTGGGCGCGGTCGAGGCGCAATGTCCCAGGTGAGCTACAAGCAGGAGCACGTCGCTCATGCGCGCCGTGTCGTGGTCAAGATCGGGAGCGCCGTGGTTTCGGACGCCGGCGGTTTGCGGCCGGAGATTATCGCGCGCCTGGCCGTCGAGATCGATGCGATCGTGCGCGCGGGACGCGAAGTCGTGGTGGTGACCTCGGGTGCGATCGTGGCCGGGCGCGCGCGGCTGGAAAAGCTCGGCGGCGCGGGCGTAGCGGCGCGCCAGGCGGCCGCGGCCACCGGACAGATCGAGCTGATGGGCGAATGGGCGCGCGCGTTCGGCGCGGTGGGACGCACGGTCGCGCAACTCCTGCTCACCCATCAGGATCTCGCCGAGCGCGTGCGGCGCAGCAACGCGATTCACACGATCCAGACCCTGCTCGAAGCCGGCGTGGTGCCGATCGTCAATGAGAACGACACCGTCGCGGTCGAAGAGATCCGCATGGGCGACAACGACGTGCTCTCTTCGCTGGTGGCCGGGATGGCGCAGGCGCAACTGCTGGTGATCCTGAGCGACGTGCCCGGCGTGCTCACCGGAGATCCGCGCAAGCGGGCCGACGCGCAACTGATCCCGCTCATCACCGACCCCGAGGCCGGGATGCGCGGGCTGGTGGCCGATAGCGCGGGGCCGCTTGGAAGCGGCGGGATGGCGACCAAGCTCAAGGCGGCGCAGCAGGCGGCGCGCGCCGGAATCGCGGTGATTATTGCGCCGGGCCGCGCCGAGAATGCGCTCGCCGCCGCGCTCGATCCGGCGCGCGAGTGCGGCACGCTGGTGCTGCCCACGCGGACCAGGCTCAAGAGCCGCAAACATTGGATCGCGTTTGCGCTGCGCCCGGCCGGCGCGCTGACCGTCGATCGCGGCGCCGCCGAAGCGCTCAGAAAAAAAGGCCGCAGCCTGCTGCCTTCGGGCATCCGCGAGGTCGCGGGCGAGTTCAAAAGCGGCGACTGCGTGAGCCTGCTCGATCACGAGGGCGTCGAGTTCGGCCGCGGGCTGGTCAATTATCCCGCCGCCGATATACTGAAGGTGAAGGGGAAGCGCTCCAACGATATCTCGCGCACGCTCGGCTACAAGGTCGCCGACGAGATTATCCATCGCGACAACTTCGCGCTGATCGAAGAACTGGCATGAACCCTCGCACGAGTCGTTGACGTGAGCCTCGAAACCGAAACCCTCGACGCGCTCAAGCGCGCGCGCAACGCCGCCCGCACGCTGGCGCTATGCCCCAGCGCGCGCAAAAACCAGGCGCTCGGAGCACTGGCCGCGATGCTGCGCGAGGAGCGCGGCGCGATCATGACCGCCAACGCCGGCGACCTCGATCGCGCGCGCGCCTTAGGGATGGCCGGAGCGTTCGTCGAGCGGCTCACGCTCAACGAAGCGCGGATCGAGGCGATGGCGCGCGGCGTCGAGGAGGTCGCGGCCCTGCCCGACCCGGTCGGCGAAGTGATCGCCAGGTGGCGGCGGCCCAACGGCCTTGAGATTTCGCAGGTCCGCGTGCCGATCGGAGTGATCGCGATCATCTACGAGTCGCGGCCCAACGTCACCGTCGACGCCGGCGTGCTGGGGCTGAAGGCCGGCAACGCGGTGGTGCTGCGCGGCGGCAAGGAGGCGCTCGCCTCCAATGCGTTTTTGGCCGGGCTGATCGCCCGCGCGCTGGAAAGCGCCGGGATCGCGCGCGACGCTCTTAGCTTCGTCGGAAATCCCGATCGCGAGGTGATCCAGATCTTGAAGCGCCATCCCGAAGCGATCGATCTGATCATTCCGCGCGGCGGCAAGGCGCTGAAGGATGCGCTCGCAGGGTCGGCCGTCCCGCTGTTGCCGCATTTCGATGGGCTCTGCCACACCTACGTCGATCGTATCGCCGATCTCAAAATGGCCGAGGAGATCTGCTTCAACGCGAAGTGCAGCCGGCCCTCGGTGTGCAACGCGATGGAAACCCTGCTGGTGCATCGCGAGGCCGCGCCGCGTTTTCTGCCGCCGCTGGCCGCGCGGATGGAACGCGCGGGCGTCGAGTTGCGCGGCTGCGAGCGGACGCGCGCGATCGTCCCAAGCGCGAAGCCGGCCCGCGATGCTGACTGGGATACCGAGTTCCTCGACCTGATCCTGGCGGTGAAGGTCGTCGACTCGCTCGACGAGGCGCTGGAGCATATCGCGCGCCACGGCTCGGGCCTCGCCGACGCGATCGTGACCGGCGACAATGAGGCCGCCACGCGCTTTCAACACGAAGTCGACTCGGCAACCGTGTTCGTCAATGCGTCCACCCGCTTCACCGACGGCTTCGAGTTCGGTTTCGGCGCCGAGACTGGAATCTCGACCAATCGCCTGCACGCACGCGGCCCGATGGGCCTGCGCGAACTGACCATCTACAAATACCTCGTCACCGGCAACGGACAGGTGCGCAATTGAAGTTGGACGGCCCTCCATAATGCGCGTAGGACTGCTGGGCGGCAGCTTCAATCCGATCCACTTCGGCCATCTGCGCTCGGCCGAGGAGGTGCGCGAGGCGCTCAGCCTCGATCTCGTTTATTTCGTGCCCGCGGCCGTGCCGCCGCACAAATCGGCCGAAGGACTCGCGCCGCCCGAGCATCGGCTGGCGATGGTGCGGCTGGCGACCAAGGGCAACCGCCACTTCATGGTCTCCGACGTCGAGATTCGGCGCGCCGGGCGCTCTTACACGATCGACACCGTGCGCCATTTCCTCGCGACGCTGCGCCCGCCCTCGACGCTGTTCCTGATGATGGGCTCCGATGCTTTTGCCGAACTGGACACCTGGAAGGACTGCGATGAACTGGTGCGCCTGAGCTCGATAGTGGTGCATACGCGCCAGCCGGCCGGCGACAACGAGCCGCCACGTATCTCCCTTGCCGCGCTCAAACGCTTTGGTTACATTAGGGATGACGATCATTACGTGCATCCCAGCGGTCAGACACTTTCATTCGTAGCCACCACGATCTTCCCGGTTTCCGCAACGCTCATTCGTGAAAAGCTTCATCGCCAACGCTCCGTCCGCTATCTGATGCCGGGCGACGTGGTCGACTATATCCAGCGGCACGGGCTGTACTGACGGCGCCAGTGATTCTAAAAGCAGGATTCCACAAAGCGATTTGTTTCGTGTCTGCCGCCGATCGGCGGCTCCGCATATCGTCGCGTCCCGCGTGAATTCGCAAGAGAAGGCCATAGCCGCCGCGCAGGCGGCGCTCGAAAAGAAGGCGTACGACCTGGTCGTGCTACAGGTCCAGCATCTGAGCTCGATCGCGGACTACTTCCTGATCGCGACCGGCCGCTCCGACGTGCAGGTGCGCGCGATCGCCCGCGGAATCGAGGAACGGATGGGCCTCGAGGGCGAGCATGCGCTGTCGATCGAAGGCACCGGCCACGGCCATTGGGCAGTGCTCGACTTCAACGACGTCGTAGTGCACGTCTTCTTCGAGGACACGCGCGAGTTCTACCGCCTCGAGCGCAACTGGCTCGACGCGACCGAAGTTCCGCTGCCCGAGCCATATCGCAGCCAGGCGCGCGATCTGCGCCTGCGCGCGCTCGGCTGAACTCCCCCTCCTTACACGGCGGCGTCGCGATGCTCCAGTAAAAACGGCAGCAGCGCGGCGTTGAACTCGCGCGGCCGTTCGATGTTCGGCAGATGGCCCGCGTTTTTGATGATCGTCAGCCGCGCACCGGCAATTCGCTCGGCCATCGAGCGCGCCAGCGACGGCGGCGTGAGCAGGTCTTCCTCGCCCACCACCACGTGCGCCGGAACGCGAATCTTCTCGAGCTCGATCTGCACGTCCGGCCTGGCAGCGCCCTGGAGGGTCTTGATGTAGGACTGCCTGTGCAACGCGCACATGCTATCGATAAAACGCTGAAACACCGCCGGCGGCGAGGACTTGCTGATTATCGATTGCGCGACGCCGGGCGCGATGTCTTTCAGCTCTTTGCCCGCGAGCAGCGGCGCCAGGCGCAGCCGCACGAACTCGCGGCTCTGCTCGGGGCTGATATGGCTGAAGCCGGGCAGCGAATCGCAAATCGTCAGCGTCGCCACGCGCTCGGGAAAGAGTGCATTGAAGTCCATCGCGATAAGCCCGCCCATCGAGAGGCCGACCAGATGCGCCTTGCGCGCGCCGAAGTGGTCGAGCACGCGATTGAGGTCGCGAGCGAAGTCATGGAAGTCGAGCGGCCCCTCGTAATCGTCGCTCGCTCCGTAGCCGCGCGCGTCCCATGACGCGGCGTGGAAATGGCGGCCCACCTCGGGAAGCTGGTCGTGCCAGTTGGTGCGATTGCCCCCGATCCCGTGCATGCAGATGACCAGCTTGCCCTCGCCCATGTGATCGACGGCGATCCTGGGTGCGGGCGGGACGAGTTCAGTTTTCCATTGTGCCATCGGGGCGGCTCCTTTTTGCATCCGGCGCGAATTCGGCTGGCAGCGAGCGCGCCCGACACGCGCCGATTGTGCGGCGTCCGCGCGTAACGTGCAAGAGCTTTGCAAGGGCTGCGTACACGGCTGTTATCGGGGCGCCGCCGGCGCTAACATCCGCATCATGGAGCCGCGACGAGTATCGCGGACCGTACCGCCGCTTCCGACGGAGCGCCGAGACGGTGCGCCGATGAGCGACGCCGCGCAGCCGGCCGAAGCGCCGCGGTCCGCGTCCGCGCAGTTCCACCGCAACCCACAGACGTTCGCGCGGATGTCCGCGCTGATGTCCTCCAGCGCGGATGCAAAATTTCTCCACTACATGGTCTCGATCTCGGGCGTCGCGCGCCAGGACCGCGTGCTCGAGGTCGCCTGCGGCCCGGGCGCATGCGCGCTCGCGTTTGCCGAGCGATGCCGCCGCGCGGTGGGGCTTGACCCCTCGGCCGAGTTGATCGCCGAGGCGCGGGAAGCGGCGGCGCGCCGCGGCGCTGGCAATGCGGCATTCATCGTGGGCGAAGTCGAGCGGATGGCGTTTCGCGACGGCGCTTTCGATGCGGCTGTGTGCCGTTTCTCGTTCCATCACTTCACAGATCCCGCGCGCGTGTTCGCCGAGATGGCGCGGGTGATCGGGCCGCGAGGATGGATGGTGGTGGTCGACGTGACGGCCTCGGAGGATCCGGCCAAGGCCGCGCTGCACAACCAACTGGAGCGGCTATGCGATCCGACGCACGTGCGCACCCTCGCGGCCTCGGAGTTCGAGCGGATTTTCACCGCCGCAGGTTTCACCGTCGCGATGAAAATCGCCCGCCAGTCACTCAGCACGATCGAGGAGTGGACGAGCTTCGGGGCCGCGCCGGCGGAAAATATTCCGCTCATCCGCGCGATACTCGAAGACGCGGTTGATGACGATCGGCCCGGACTCGCGCTCCAGCGCGACTCCGGCACTATCCGCCTTATGCACACGAGCGTAAGCTTCGTCCTCGAACGCACTTGATGAGAACGCGCCCAATGAAGGACCGATCTGACAATCCGCCTGACAATCTGACCTTGGTGCAGCAGCAGTTCCGCCGCCAGGCCGAGGCTTACTCGACGATGAAGGTCGTCACCGACCCGCGCATCCTCGACAACATGGTGGAGATTTCGCAGGTGCGGGCGGACTCGCGCGTGCTCGACGTCGCCTGCGGGCCGGGCTTTGTCGCGATGGCGTTCGCGCCCAAGTGCCGGAGCGTGCTCGGGATCGACGCCACCGACAGACTGGTCGCGCGCGCCCGCGCCGAGACGACGCGCCGCGAAATCTCCAACGTCACCTTCACGCTCGGCAACGTCGAGCGGATGCCGTTTCGGACCGGCGAGTTCGACCTCGCCACCTGCCGCTTCGCGTTCCATCATTTCGCCCATCCGCGCGAGGTCCTGGCCGAGATGGCCCGCGTGCTCAAACCGGGCGCGCGGATGGTGATCGTGGATATGACGACCGCCGAGGATCCGGCGAAGTCGGATTACCACAATCGCGTCGAGCGGCTGTGCGATCCCTCGCATGCGCGCGCGATCCCGGTCTCGGAGTGGGAGCGGATGATCGCCGAGGCGGAGTTGGAGGTTGCGTATCGCGGCGGGCGCGAGACCAGCTACGACCTGGAGTCGTGGATGGCGCATGGCGGCCCGCCGCCCGAACGCCGCGCGCAGATCATCGAGATGATGGAAGCGTCGCTCGCGGCCGATCGCTCGGGGCTCAAAGTGCGCCGCCAGGACGGCCAGATCTGGTTCAGCCACACGGGAGTGACTTACGCGCTGACCAAGCCGATGCGCTAGCGGAGGCGCTGGTTACGCCCGGCAGAGATAAATCACGGCCGGGGCACCTAGGATCGTTACCCGCCTGACCGATTCGACCCTCACGAAGCCGCGGTTAGCGACTTCGCGCATCAGCATCCGCTCCGCCGTCAGCATCACCAGCCGCCCGCCCGGGCGCACCACGCGCGCGAACTCCTCGACCAGGCGCGGATAGAGGCGGCGGTTCTCACCGTGCGAGCCGTATTTCGTGCCCCACGGCAGATTGGTGACGAGATGGGTCGCGGCGCCATTGCCGAGCGGCAGGCGCAGCGCGTCGCCCTGCGCAAGCCCGATCGGCCGGTAGCGCGGACCGATATTTTCGTGCGCCGCCGCGATCGCGTCGGGATCGCGGTCGAACCCGGCCAGCATCGCGTAGCGTCCTAAATGCGCGCGCTCGACCAGGATCGTCCCCGCACCGCACATCGGATCGACCACGCAATCGTCCGCGCCCGGCTGGCTCAGCCATCCCAGCGCAGCGGCGACCGAGGCTCGCAGCGAGCCCGGCCGATGCGCGACCTTGTACTCGCGATGGCGCATCCGTTCGTCGACCAACCGCACGGCGAGGAACATCTCGCCGCCGAGCAGCGTGGCCCAGAACTCGACGTCGGCGTCGTCGCCCGCGATGCGCCATGAATGGTCGCTGCGCTCGGCGATGCCGCGTTCGACCGCGCGCTGGAAATCGAGCCGGCGAAACTCGTGCTCGCCCGCGATCCGTGCGATCACGCGAAAGCCCAATTTCCGCCCGGCGCGGCTGCCCGGAGTCATCCGCACCCGCGCCTCCAGCGCCTCTTCGACGTATGGCGCCTCGTGCGCCGCCGTGCGTATTTTCTCCAGCGTCGCGGGCGCTGTGCCGAGGCCGTCGCGATAGCCGACGAGCGCGAACAAATCCTCGATCGTGCGCGCGGCGCCGAGCGGGTCGGGGCGTGGCGCGCTAAAGATTGTCATCCCGGCGCGCTCGGGCACCGTCCTGCCGCCCCAACTCGCGTATCGTGGGACTACCGGTGCCGCGCGCGGCACCGGTCGCGAAGCGCGATGCTATCTCTTCGGCCGCGACGCCCTCGAAGCCGGGCTGCGTGTGGGCGATATAGATGTTCGAGGTTAGCCGCAGCGCGGGGCCGGTTGGTTTTAACGCGGCGGGCTCGGCGAAGCTGTTGGGCTTGGCAAATCTGGCGAATTTGCTGGCCGTGCCGAATTTGGCGGGCTTGACGAAATTGGCAGGCTTGTCGCGCCGGTCGAACCTGACCGGCTTATCGCGCCGGTCGAAGCTGGGAGCTTTGGCGATCTTGTCGGACTTGGCCGACTTGTCGAATCTGTCGGGCTTGGCGGACTGGAAAGGCTTGGCGGCGCGCGCGAGGCCTTTGGGCCGATCGCGCCGGACTTGACGTTCGCCCGCGGCTCTCGAATCGTTTGCCGGCGGAGAATTGCGGCCCCGGCCGGAACCGGGCGGCCGGCGCACCTACTTGGCGCGCGCCATCCTGTTGGGGCGCCGCCTCATTGTCTTTTACTTAACCTCATAAAATCATTCAACTTCTTATGCTTTGCCTCCTCGCTTTTCAAGGCTCGGATTCGGCCACAAAGCCCTCCATCTGAAACGTATCTGAAACGAATCGCGAGCTGTCGGAGCCGTTTTGCAGCGGTTTTTTGTCGTGCTGGAAGGTGCGGAGGAGGTGCTGGATTGGTGACCCGGATGAGCCTAAAGGGAGAAGGCGCTTGCCTTCAGGACACTGAAGCCGGTGAGTGCTGAGGGTTAATGCCATGCATTGGCAGCGGTTTCAGATTGCGTCTTTGCAATTGGCGCTGGATTGCCCATCTATCTGCTAATTCGCCCAGGTGCTAGGAGCCTGTCCGAGAAATAGTCAATTGACTGAGGATGAAAAAGGGGCGTGAGTAGTACATAATTTGACATGAGCAAGAGCTACCGTCCGTACCATCCGGAACAGGACTTTCTACTTCCTCCGAGCCTGCGAGAATGGCTGCCCGAGAATCACCTGGTCTACTTCGTCAGCGATGTGGTGGATAATCTAAACCTGTCGGCGCTGGATGCGGTGTATGGGGACGAACAGCGCGGGCAGCCACCCTACGATCCGCGGATGATGACCAAGGTGTTGGTGTACGGGTATTGCGTGGGGGTGTTCAGTTCGCGGCGCATCGAGCGGCGCCTGGCCGAGGACGTGGGGTTTCGGGTGCTGGCGGCGGGCAACGCGCCGAACTTCCGCACCATCGCGGATTTCCGCAAGCTCCATCTGGCTACGCTGGCCGGGCTGTTTGAAGAGGTGCTGAAGATCGCGCTGGAAGCGGGAGCGCTGAAACTGGGGCGGGTGGCCTTGGACGGCACCAAGATGAAAGCCAATGCCAGCAAGCACAAAGCGATGAGCTATGGCCGGATGAAGGAGCAGGAGCGGCAATTGCGCGCCGAAGTACGGGAACTGCTGGCCCAGGCCGAGGCGACGGACGCTGCGGAAGATGCGCACTACGGGGTCGATCGGCGGGGCGACGAATTACCCGTAGAGTTGCAGCGGCGCGAGAGCCGGCTTAAGAAGATTCGCGCGGCGCAACGGGCGCTGGAGGAGCGCGCGCGGCAACAGGCGGAGCAGGCCGGCAAGCCCCGCGCACAAGTGCAACAGGCGAAGCCCGCGGACAAAGATCAATACAATTTCACCGATCCGGAGTCGCGCCTGATGAAGGGCAGCGACGGTCTGGTGCAAGGCTACAACGCGCAGGCGGCAGTCGAGCCAGCATTGCAGCTGATCGTGGGGCAGAGCGTGACGCCGGCGGCCAACGATAAACAGCAAATCGAACCGATGGTTCCGGTGATCGAGCAACAGAGCGGACAGCGACCCACCGGCCTCCTGGCCGACAGTGGCTATTGTTCGGAGAAAAACCTGGCGTATCTGGCGGCTACCGGCCAGTCGGGACACGCCATCGATGCCTATATCGCGACCGGCAAGCAGAAGCATCACGAATACCGCCAGCCGTGCGCGCACGGACCGTTACCTCGGCATGCGACGCGGGTCGAGCGCATGAAGCGCAAGCTTCAGACCAAGGCGGGGCGGGCCGTCTATGCCGCACGAAAAACGATTGTGGAGCCGGTCTTCGGCCAGATCAAACAGGCCCGCGGGTTTCGCCAGTTTCTCTTGCGCGGCTTGGCTAAAGTCCAGGGCGAGTGGGCGCTGGTCTGTCTCACCCACAACATTTTGAAGTTGCATCGGCTCTGCTCTGCGTAACCATGATCAAGCTGGTTGCCATTGCCAAGTGCGCCACCATTTCCAGCCGGCCAAGCGGGCGCTCCAAACAATCCTTTCCCGCCCCGCATCATGAATCGCTAATCGCCCCAACCCGGAGATCAACTCAACCGGTGATGTTTCTCGGACGGACTCCTAGACACGTGGTAGTCGCGCAGGAGAACAAAGGACGCCAAGGCATTATTCGATGAGTTTGAGGGCATCGATGGCGGTGCGGCCGGGATGAACATTCGCTGCCCGAAATGCGGAGTTGAAGCCGCGCAGGGAAAGCGGTTCTGCGCAGACTGCGGTGCGCCACTGCCGATTCGCTGCCCCAAATGTGGCGCCGAGGCGCAAGTCGGAAAACCATTCTGCGCCGATTGCGGCACGCGACTGGAGGTGGCTTCCTTAGCACCTGCAGGAAAGCCGGGCCCGCCTTCGAGCGGCGTCCGCGTCGCGGCCGAAGCCGCGGAAATTCCCGAGGGCGAGCGCAAGACGGTCACGGCACTTTTCGCCGACATCAAGGGCTCCACTGAGCTGATGGAGGAACTCGACCCGGAGCAAGCGCGCGCGGTCATTGACCCAGCACTGAAGCTGATGATCGACGCCGCGCATCGCTACGACGGGTATGTCGTGCAGTCCACCGGAGACGGCATCTTCGCGCTGTTCGGGGCACCGGTGGCGCACGAGGACCATCCGCAACGCGCGCTCTATGCGGCGCTCCGGCTGCAAGAGGAGTTGCGCCGCTACTCTGCGGAGGTGGTTGCGGATGGCGGAATGCCAATCGAAGCTCGTGTTGGGGTGAACACGGGCGAGGTGGTGGTGCGTTCGATCGCGACCGGTGCTGGACAGACGGAGTACACGCCCATCGGGCACACGACCAATCTCGCCTCGCGGATGCAGGCCGTGGCGCCAACCGGGTCCATTGCCATCAGTGATCAGACGCGCAAACTCGTCGAGGGCTACTTCCAGCTCAGGCCGCTTGGTCCAACTAGGGTCAAAGGCGTCAGCGAGCCCGTCAACGTTTACGAGGTCACGGGACTGGGGCCGCTGCGGACGCGGTTGCAGCGTGCGGCGGGACGAGGACTGACCAAGTTCGTCGGGCGCGAGCGCGAGATGGAGGCGCTCGAACACGCAGCCGCGCAGGCCAGGTCGGGACATGGGCAGATCGTGGCGGCGATCGCGGAAGCGGGCACCGGCAAGTCGCGGCTGTTCTACGAGTTCAAGGCCAAGAATCAGTCCGGCTGGATGGTGCTAGAGACGTTTTCGGTCTCGCATGGCAAGGCGTCGGCTTACCTGCCGGTCATCGATCTGCTGCATGGGTATTTCAAAATCACGGGCGAAGATGATCAACGAACGCGGCAAGAGAAGCTAACCGGCCGCGTACTCGCGCTCGACCGTTCACTGGAAGACACGCTGCCCTACCTGTTCAGCTTGCTCGGAATCGTCGAGGGCGAGGATCCACTGGCGCAGATGGACGGGCAGTTGAAGAGGCGGCGGACGCTCGAGGTAATCAAGCGGATTCTGCTCCACGAATCGCTCAATCAGCCGCTGATGGTGATGTTCGAGGACTTGCACTGGATCGACGAGGCAACCCAGGAGTTACTGAACCTGCTAGCCGATTCGATTGGCACGGCGAAATTCCTGCTGCTGGTGAACTACCGTCCCGAGTACTCGCATCAATGGAATAGCAAGACCTATTATACCCAGCTGCGTCTCGACCCGCTGGGACGTGAGAGCGCCGACGAGATGCTGACCGCCCTGCTCGGCGACACTGTCGCAATCTCGCCGCTCAAGCGTGTGATCATCGAGAAGACCGAGGGCAATCCCTTTTTCACGGAAGAGACGGTGCAGGTGCTGTTCGACGAGGGTGCGCTGGTGCATGACGGGGCGGCGGTGAAGCTGACCAAGTCACTCGATGCGCTAAAGATTCCGCCGACGGTGCAAGGGATTCTCGCTGCGCGCATCGACCGCTTGCCCTCGGATGCCAAGGAGCTGCTGCAAACGCTGGCCGTCATCGGGCGCGATTTTCCGCTGTCGTTGATTCGCGCGGTGGTCACCAAATCGGAGGACGAACTCAACCGGCTGCTCAATGACCTGCAACTGGGCGAGTTCATCTACGAGCAGCCGGCCGTGGGCGACACCCAATACATCTTCAAGCACGCACTGACGCAGGAGGTCGCCTACAAGTCGGTATTGATGGAGCGGCGCCAGCACCTGCATGAGCGCACGGGTGCGGCGCTCGAGCGACTCTACAGCGCTGCGGTCGAGGAACATTTGGCCGAACTCGCGCATCATTACGACCGTAGCGCCAATCCCGACCAAGCGGTGAAGTATCTGACGCGGGCCGGCAAACAGGCACTCAATCGCTCGGCCTTCGCCGAGGCGCAAGCGCAATTGCAACATGGTTTCGAGTGGGTTAAGAAACTGGCGGAATCGCCTGAGCGCGACGTGCGCGAGCTCGAGCTAGTGAGCACACTCGCTCAGGTGCTGATAGTGACGAGAGGGTTCACCGCGCCCGAGACGCGCGCGGCCGCCGAGCGCGCCCGTGACCTGGCCGAGAAGGGCGGCAACTTGGCCCAACTGGTTGTACAGGTATACGGGATTTGGCGCAGCATTGTTAACACGGGCGACTATTCCACCGCCGCCCTGCTTGCCGACCGGATACTCCACCTCGCCCAGCGCGAGGGCAGCCCCACGAGCCTGGGATTCGCATGTCGTGCTCAGATCGACGTGAGCTTCTACCGCGGCGATCTCGTCGGAGTAGAGGATAATTTTTCGCGCCTGAGCGGTTGCCTTGAAGCGGCTGGTTTCAGGCAAGTTCCCGGCGCGGCAGTAGCTGGCATTGGTACCGCAGGCCTTTGCGCGTGGACCTCGGGTCACGCCGATATCGCTCGCGAGCGCATTGCCCAGGCGATCGCCTTCGCACGCGATAGCAAGAGCCCTTACGATCTGGCGGTCGCGCGAGTCTTTGAAACCTGGCTGTACCGGTGTCTCAGAGAGCCGCAGCGCGCCGAGGCTGCGGCCACTCAAATATTGACGATCGTGGAAGAGCACGGCTTTCCGTACGTCAGGAATGCGAACCTAATGATGCTCGGCTGGGCGCGGGCCCAGCTCGGCAGCGCGGGTGAAGGCGTTGCGCTTATCCGCCAGGGTGTGGCCGGCTCGGTAGAAGCCGGGGTCAGGCTGACCATCACGGATAAGCTCACGGGTTTGGCCGAGGCCCAGGCCTTGGACGGCAAGACGGACGACGCCCTTATCACGATCGAGGACGCGCCCCGGGCGAACCCCGAGGAACTGGTCTTCCGGGCCAATATTCTGATCTGTCGCGGAGAACTGCGGCTCAGACTTGGCCAGAGCGAACTGGCAGAGGCCGACTTCCGCGAAGCGATCGCTCTCGCACAAAAGATGAGTGCAAAAGCCTGGGAACTGCGGGCGACGACGAGCCTGGCGCGGTTGCTCGCAAAACAGGACCGTCGCGACGAAGCGCGCACGATGCTCACCCCTATCTACGGCTGGTTCACCGAGGGCTTCGACACCGCCGACCTGAAAGACGCTAAAGCGTTGCTCGATGAACTGAACGGCTGAAGGACACGCGCCGGCTGTCCGGTCGCCCCCGCCGGGCAGCCGTAGTAGTATCTGCGCCGTTCGGTGATGGCTGATTAAGGAAACGGAAGCCCGTTGCCAACCTCGTCAGATACGTCTGCCAGTAATCCTACCCACGAGCTTGCCGCGATCATGTTCAGCGACGTGGTGGGCTACACCGCGATCATGGGGCGCGACGAGCAGCAAGCCCTTCGCGCATTGGAGGATCATCGAGAACTGTTGCGCCTGCTTCTGCCGAAATTCAACGGCCGGATGGTGGGCGAGATCGGCGACGGCACTCTTACCAGCTTTCATAGCGCGATCGATGCGGTGAACTGCGCCCGTGAGGTGCAGGCGAGCCTGCAACAGGATCAGCCCGACCTGAAGGTGCGTATCGGTATTCATCTCGGCGACGTGATGTTCTCCAACAACACGGTGCTGGGCGACGGTGTCAACATAGCCTCGCGCATTCACGCGCTCGCCCCTCCCGGCGGGATCTGCGCCTCGGCCAGCATCTACGACGAGATCCGCAACAAGCCGGGCACGCGGTTCAAGGACCTCGGTGAGCAAAAACTCAAGAACGTGTCGCGCCCGATACGAGTGTATCAGGTCGTTGCGAGCGACCTCATGGCTCAGCCGGAAAAGCCGCGCGGCCACGGGCGCCGCAACGCGCTCATCGCTGGCGCGGGTGCCGTGATATTGGTGGGACTCGCCCTGGTGTTCGTGCGCCTGAGATCGCCGGTGCCAGCCTCATCTCAGGCCCCAGGCGCCGCAAAGCGCACGATCAGATCGATTGCGGTCCTCCCGCTCGACAATTACTCCGGCGATCCGAATCAGGAATATTTCAGCGATGGCATGACCGATGAACTGACGACCGATCTTGCCACCATCAGCGCGCTGCGAGTGATCTCACGCGGCTCGGTGATGCGGTACAAGGGCGCGCACAGGCCGCCGACGCCCGAAATCGCCAAGGCGCTCAACGTCGACGCGGTGGTGGAGGGTTCGGTGGTGCGGGTCGGCGACAAGGTCCGTATCACCGCGCAGTTGATCGACGCGCCGGCCGATCGGCATCTATGGGCGAAGAGCTACGAGCGCGACTCGCGCGATGTGCTCGCGCTGCAGGACGAACTGGCGTCGGCGATCGCGAAAGAGATCAACGTGCAACTGACACCCGATGAGCAGACGCGCCTGACAAGCGCCCCGGTCGTGAATCCCCAAGCGCACGACGCTTACCTGAAAGGCCGATACTTCATCAGCCGGTTTAGTGATGAAAATCTCAAGAAGGCGATAGCGCAATTCGAGGAGGCGATACAGTTGGATCCGAACTTTGCGCCAGCGTATGCGGGCCTCTCGGACGCTTACAACTTGGCCGGCATCAACGAAGGCTTTCTCACGTCAACTGAGGCAATGGCGAAGGAAAAGGAGACGGCGGTGAAGGCCGTTCAGTTGGACGACAAATCAGCCGACGCGCACACATCTCTCGCTGTATTCAAATTTTTTTATGAATACGATTGGGCAGGCAGCGAGAGCGAATTTCGCCGCGCACTCGCACTCAATCCAAACTACGCGTACGCGCATGATTCGTTCGGTTTGGCGCTTGCCCTCCAGGGACGGCTCGACGAAGCGGTGGCCGAGGGCAAACGTGCGGCTGAACTAGACCCGTTGTCTCCCCAAATCCTGATTGATTCGATCTACGCACTCGCTTGGCAGGGCAAATACCAGGCGGCGATGGACCTGGCCAACAGGGCTTTGGATCTCGATCCGGCTTTTTTCTATCCTTACCTTCAGCAAGGGTGGATTAATATCACTGCAGGGAAGGTCGCCGCCGCCGTCCCGGAACTGCAAAAGGCGGTCGCGATCGGATCCCCTTCGTGGGTTGCCGGATTCCTCGGATATGCCTATGGGAAGACAGGAAACCGCGCCGGAGCTATGGCCGTCATGGAAGAGCTGAATCGCAAGTCCCTGCACGGATATGTTCCACCGTTCAGTCTGGCCTTCGTCTATCTTGGTATGGGCGATAGCGGGCGCGCGATGGACTACCTCGAACAGGGATATTCAGCGCACTCCCAGGTGCTATGCTGGCTCAAGATGGAAGGCATTTTCGATCCTTTGCGAAAAGAGCCGCGCTTCATCGCGCTGATGAAGAAGCTACATTTCGACAAGTGACCTTGGGACTTCGCGGATTTCGCCGATATGGGCGGCAGTTCGTCGTTTACCCGCATGGGCACGCGACCACGATAGCTTCGGAGCAAGGCGCGAAGTCGTTTGAACGACGCGCGATGATGAGCCTGACGCGGCTACTCGCGAAACAGGACCGTCGCGAAGAAGCTCTCGCGATGTTGGCCGTAATCTACGGCTGGTTCACCGAGGACTTCGACAGCGCCGACTTGAAAGACGCAAAGGGGCTGCTCGACAAGCTAGTGCATAGCCTGGCTCCGCTTGCAGCGGGGCAGATCTCCAATTCGACACGATGGACGAGATAGCTCCACGCGTCGGCGCTGAACCGAGGAGCCGCGCGCCATGTACTCGCGAGTCTATCTGGTTTGAGGCTGTCCCGTCGTTTTGGATGTATGGGACAGCGATTCTCAAGCGGGCCGGTGTCAAACATAGGAACTTCTACCAGTGCCGACATACCTTCGCGACCCTGCTACTGCAGGGCGGTGCGGAGTGGCGGTACATCGCGGACCAGATGGGCCATTCCGATTTGACGATGCTTCAGAAGCACTACTGGAAGTGGCGGCCTGGCTCCATCGCGAAGCCGTCCATCGACCCAATAGCCGAAGCACTATCCATCTGAAACGTATCTGAAACGAATGGCGGTAGTCAGTCGCGGAACGAGTGAGCCAAGATGAACGACCCCAGCATCACTGCATATCCGCAAAACCCTTTGTTTGCAAGGGAAACTCACTGTGGCTCACGAGTTATCTCGCGCCTACTTGGCGCGAGCCATGTACTCGCGCGTCTCGGTGTTGATCGTGATGGTCTCGCCTTCCTGGACGAAGTGCGGCACCTGCACGGTCAGCCCGGTCTCCATCGTGGCCGGCTTGAGCGTGTTGGTGACCGCCGCAGACCTCATCCCGGGGTCCGTCTGCACGACCTTGAGATTCACCGTCTTGGGCAGCGAGACGTTGAGCGGCGTGGTCTCATGAAATTCAACTTCTACTTTTAGATTAGGTGTAAGAAAGCCGACCGCATCCTCGATCAATTCCTTGGGAATCGTGATCTGGTCGTAGGTCTCGGTGTTCATGAAATGGAAATCGTCGCCCTCCTGGTAGAGGAATTCCATCTCGATCTGGCTCAGGATGATGCGCTCGACGCGATCTTCTGAGCGGAAGCGGTTTTCGGTCTGGGTGCCGGTTTTGACATTGCGCAGCTTGGTCTGGACCATCCCGCGCCAGTTGCCGGGCGTGATATGGCTTATCGCCATCACCCGCCACAGCCCGTTGTTGTACTCCAGGATCATCCCGGGGCGTAGTTGCGTCGCCTGAATCAGCATCGTCGGTCCACTCGCGCAGTCTCGATTGGCCTGGAAATTCTCGATTGAACTTTCAACTTTAACGGACTCGGCGCAGGCGCGGCAAGTAAGGTCCAGGCTAGTGCCCGGCGACGCTAATGGCCCGAGGGGCTTATCGGCCGCGCGTTGCTGTAGGGATTGATCGGCGCGGCATACGGGTTGACGCCGAACGGAGCAGCACCATACGGAACCGCGCCGTACGGACTCGTTCCGTATGGACTGATCGGGTAGCGCGTGATTCCGTAGGGGCTAATGT
The DNA here is from genome assembly GCA_963810495.1 of uncultured delta proteobacterium. Lineage (GTDB taxonomy): Bacteria > Desulfobacterota > Binatia > Binatales > Binataceae > JAKAVN01. The sequence continues at coordinate 51,328 of CAWENP010000022.1, read as the reverse complement.
TGATGCCGTAGGAGGGGCTCGCGCCGTATGGAGTTCCGTACGGGACACCGAAAGGACTGCCATAGGGACTTCCGTACGGATCCATGGGATATGGGTTCATCCCGAAGGGGCTGTACGGATTCATCCCATAGGGCGCGACCACGATCGGCGGCGCCGACGCCACCGCCGGCGGCATCGAGATCGACGACTCGACGTACTGGTTGCCCGCGCTAAACGCGCGAATCGTCGCCGTGGCGCCGTTCATCATGAAGGTCGTATGGAAGTTGCTCACGCTGGCGCCGCGGCTGACGGGTAATCGCTTGACCGGCCGCCCGTCGACGTAAATTCCCGCGCTATGCACGCCCTGCCCGATTATCTGCCCGACCACCTGGTAGACGTGCGAGAGCGGGTTCACCGGGTTCACCGACTCGATGTTGATCTGGACGTTGCCGATCGGAGCGCCGATTCCTCCGCCGAGCCCGCCCCCAACGACTCCGCCTCCTATGCCGGCGCTGCCGAGGCCTTCATCCGCGCCTGGCGCTGATTCATCCAGCCCGCCGCCCTCGCCCAGCCCTGACGCCGGTGCGCTCGTGCTCGGAATCTCGGCGGTGTTGCTGCCGGAGGTCGATCCCGCGCCGCGGTCTACCTCGACTCCCGATTCCGTGCCGGTGCTTGCCATCGCCGTCGAGTCCTCGGCGAAGACCGACGCGGTCGCCACGCGCCCGGCCTGGTCGATGACGCGCAGGTTGGTCGCAATATCGGCGTCGCGCAGCGAAAGTTGGAATTCGACCCTTTGGCGCCCGATTACGTGGTCCACCTTGATCGGCTTGACGCTCTGCGCGCCTTCGTAGATGCCGGCGGCCTGGAGCGCGGAGCCCTCGAAGTATCCCTTCAGGTGCGTAACGTCGCCGACCACGCTGCGCGACTCGATCTTGATCGTGGGTCCGCCGCTATCCGCGGACGAAGGCGCGGGCGCACTCGCAGCCGCGGCGCTGTCCGCCGCCGGCGCAGACACAACACCGGCTCCTGGAGCGGCCGCGCTCGCGCTTGCAGGCTCGCCTGACGCGAGCGGCGGTGAAGAAGGCGGCGCGGCGGATGCGGGTGCGGGCGGAACGCTCTTTTCGATCGTGGCCAGCTGATGCTTGAGCGCGTCCCATCGATCGGCCTTGATCGCCCCGCTATGCGCTTTGAGCGCGGCGTCGACCGACGCCGCGTCGGCGTCGAGCGAAGCCGTCGCGCGCCGCGCGCCGGCTTTGTCGCCAGCGCCGAGCGCCTGGCTCAGCGTCTGCGCGTCGCCGGCGAAGCTCGCGACCGGTCCCAGGAGCGCCTTGGCATCCGGGCTCGCGTTGCCGTCGGCGGCCGGTGCGCTCAGCGAGTTCAGCAGTGCGAAGGCCTGGTTACTGAGATCGGCCGAGGCGGCCTTGGGATCGTCAGCGGCGCGCGCCGCGAGGACGTTCGCACATATCAGTGCAAACGACATCGCGCCGAGCAGCGCGCACTCAAGCGCGCATCGCCAGCCGCGACGCCGTCGCGCCGGTGTGCTTCCCGTCGGCTTTCTCGTCCGCCGATACATCAAAGAGGTCCTCGATAGAGATCCTGTTGGATAGAGATCCTGATGCGGCCAGGCGCGCGGCTACGCGTGATTCTCCTGCTTGTACTTGCCGGCGACCAGCTTGATTTGCCGCGACAGTTTAAGGAACACTTCGCCCTCGTCGTAGACGAAGAGCGCGAGCGCCCCGCCGAACCCCACTACAAGTCCAAAAACAAATGTACCCATAGGATGTCTGGCGCCTCCGAGGCCAGTATACGTAATCTGCGCCGATGATAGAATTGGAAGCGTCAAGGCCAGAAACGGCCAAATCGGCAGGAAGTCGAGCCAGAAATTGGACCACACAAGCTCCACGGTAGCTCCAGACCGTCACGCCAACGCTGGCGGCACCGGCCTTGAGGCCGATTATCGCGCGCTCACAGGCGGCGCGGGCGTGCGCCTTTGCGCCGAGCGCATTGTTATCCGAATGAGCGGGGACGACCGCGCGTCATTCCTGCATGGGATGTGCAGCAATGACATCAAGGGGCTCAAATCGGGCGGGCTGGTCGCGGCGCTATTCCTGACCGAGCGCGCCCACCTGATTGCCGAGGCGAGCGTGTGGGCCACCGCCGACGCACTGCTGCTCGAAATGGAGCGCGCGTTGTGGCCGGCGGTGCGCGCCCACCTCGAACGCTTCCTGGTTGCCGACGACGTCGAGTTGGAAGAAACCGGCCAGGATGACAAAGGAGATGTCGTATACGACACCGTGATCCAAATAGACGGGCCGCAGGCGGCGGAAACGGTCGCGGCCGTTTTCGGCACGCCGGCGTCGCTACCCGGCGCGTGGCGCTTCAGCGAGGCCGAGGGCGGCGCCTTGGTCGCGCAGGTGACGCGATGGGGCGCGCCGGCTTTCACGATTCTCGCGAAGCACGCGAGCGCCCCGGAAATCGTCGCGCGGATCGTCGCGGCGGGCGGCGAGCACAGTGAAATTGGCCGCGAAGTCCGGGAAATCAGTATCGACGCGGCCGAGATCCTGCGGGTCGAAAGCGGCACCGCCCGGGTCGGGGTCGACACCAACGACAAAACGATCGCGCTGGAAGCGCGGATGGAACCGGCGATCTCGTTCAACAAGGGATGTTACATCGGGCAGGAGACGGTCGAGCGGGCGACCGCTCGCGGCGCGCTGAAGCGGCGGCTGATGGGGCTCAGGATTGATGGTGCGCGCGTTCCGGCCGCCGACGCACGGACCATCCTGGCGGGTAAGGAGATCGGGCATCTCACGAGCCCGCTCCGCTCGCCGCGGCTGGGCGTGCTCGCGCTCGCCATCCTGCATCACAGCGCCTGGGCGCCGGGAACGGCGGTAACAATCCAAGACGCGCAAGGCGAACTCGCGGCGGCGGTGAGCGAGCTGCCGTTCGAAAAGCGACGCATCAGCGATACAATCGACGAAATGAGTCATTGAAGAATTGTGTCCGATGCTCTAAAAAAGTTTCGGGGACCATGCGGCTCGAATTCCGCGCATCGATGTCCCCAAACAAAGATTTCACGACCGGGCCGCGCGACGGCCGGCCACTATTACGATAAGATCACGGGAGTCTCAAACGATGGCTAACCAATTGGGCAAGCGCTATCTGTGTGAAAAGTGCGGCACCGAAGTGTTGTGCAACAAGCCGGGCACCGGCGCGATCGAGTGTTGCGATGCGGAAATGAAAATCAAGGAAGCCAAGGCGCTTCCGTCCTCGGATTAAAGTCCGGTTAAACTCCGATCAAAGTCGGGCTGCGCGCGAGGATGCTCCGCGGGGGCGCTCTGCAGCGTACGAACACCCCGTCGTCTAATACCCTGATGGCGCTCAAGGCTGACCTGGTTCTGCATGAAGGAGTGATCCTGGGCTATCCCGCCAGCGATTCGATCGCGGTCGCCGGCGGCACAATCCTCGCCCTCGGGCCGTATAGCGAGCTCAAGTCGCTGGTCGGCCCGCGCACGCATCTGATTCGGCTCGCCGGACGCGTCGTCGCGCCAGGCCTTATTGATTCGCATCTACATTTCCTCGAGGGCGCGTCGGCGGCGGCTGGGCTTAATCTCTGGCGATGCCGTCAGCTCGACGATCTGATGGCCGAGTTGCGCGTGGCCGCGGGCAAGACCGCGCCGGGCAACTGGCTGCGCGCCTTCGGATGCGACGAGGCGCTGCTCGCCGGGCGCCGCGGACCGACCCGCGTGGAACTCGATGCCGCGGTGCCCAAGAATCCGCTCCGCCTGCGCCATCAGACGCTCCATGCCTCGTGGCTCAATTCGCGCGCGATCGCCGCGCTCGGTCTCGAAGCGCCCGGCTTCAAGCCGCCCGAGGGCGCGGTTCTGATGCGTGACGCGACGGGCCGGCTAAACGGTCTGGTGGCCGGGATGGAAAGCTATATTTCGCGGCGGCTCCCGCGCGTAACCCCGGCCGAGCTGGAATCGCGCGCGCGCCTGTTCAGCCGCGAGCTGGCGGCCGGCGGGGTGACCGCGTTTACCGACGCAACCGTGCGCAACGGGCCCGAGGACGTCGCGCTCATGGCGCGGCTGGTGAGCGGGCGGGCCGTGGCGCAGCGGGTCGCAATGATGCTCGGCGCGCCCCACCTCGACGCGCTCGACGAAGCGGCGCGGACCGCGCAGCCGGCCGGCATAACGCTGGTCGCGGTCAAGTTCATCGAGAGCCCGCGCACCGACTATCGCCCGATCGCGCGATGGGTCCAGCGCGCGCGCCAGGCCGGACTCGACTCGGCCTTCCATTGCACCGAGGTCGAAGAACTTGAACTCGCGCTCAACTCGCTGGAGACCGCCGCGCGCGGCATGCCGCCCGCGCTCGACGGCGGCCCGGTCTTTCGTATCGAGCACGGCGGCGTGATCACGCCCGATCATCTCGAACGCTTAAAGGCCTTGGGCGCGTGGGTGGTGACCAATCCCGGCTTCTCGTACTACCGCGGCGCCAAGTACGTCACCGAGCCGGGACTGCTGCCCTACCTGTATCGCGCGCGGAGCCTGCTCGATGCCGGGATCGAGATCGCCGGCGCCACCGACGCGCCGGTCACGCCGGCGCGGCCGCTGACGGCGATCGCCGCCGCCGCGATGCGCGTTTCGATCGAAGGTTATGAAATCGCCCTAAGCGAGCGGATTCCGATCGAGCAGGGTTTCAAACTCTTCACCACCCAGGCAGCGCGCCTGGCACGGATCGAGGCGGGCGAGATCGCACTCGGACGCCTTGCCGACCTTATCGTGCTGCCGCGCGATCCGATAAGACTCAAGCCGGCCGAGTTGATGAACCTGCCGGTCGATATCACGATCGTCGGCGGGCGCGTAATCTTCGAGCGCGGGCGTCCCGAGGTCGCGGCCAGCTCCGGCGCCGACTTGTTCTCCGCCTAAAGTCCGCCGCGCCGCTCGCGCGGTCATCGCCGCTATGGCGCAGGTATCGCACAATTCCCACCCCTCGCTCCCGTCGCCGGGCTTCGGCACGATCTGTTTCGAGAAGCGCGACGGGATCGCATGGATAACGCTCAACCGGCCGCGCCAGCTCAACGCCTACAACGTGGCAATGCGCGACGACTTCTTCGGCGTGCTCAGCGCTATCCACGACGATCCCGAAGTGCGCGCGATGGTGCTCTCCGGCGCGGGCCCGGCGTTCTCCACCGGCGGCGACGTGAGCGAGTTCGGCACCGCGCCGTCGCCGACGGTCGCGCGATGGGTCCGCTTTCGGCGCGACGTATGGGGCCGGCTGCGCGCGCTCTCGATCCCAACGGTCGCCGCGGTTCAGGGCTATGCGGTCGGCGGCGGCCTCGAGATGGTGCTGCTGTGCGATATCGCAATCGCGGCCGACGATGCGTCCTTCTGCCTGCCCGAAACGGGGCTTGGGATGATTCCCGGAGTCGCCGGCACGCAGACCGCCTCGCGCCGCCTGGGAGCGGGGCGGGCGCTCGACCTTTGCCTCACGGGCCGTTGGATTGACGCAAAGCAGGCTTTAGCAATAGGTTTGGTCGCCGAAGTCGTGCCTGCGGCGACGCTGATGCGCGCGGCTGGCGCGCTGGCCCGCCGCCTGGGCCACTTGCCGCGCGAGCGGGTCGCTATGGCGAAGCTGGCGGTCTGGGACGGCCTGGACCTGCCGCTTGGTGAAGGGCTGGCGATGGAGCGCCGGCTCGCCCGCAGGCTCGAAAATTTGCGGCTCGAAAAGCGAGCGCCGGCGGCCATTTCCGCCCGCAGGAGGGCGCGCCGCCCTGGAGGAAACGGAGTACCGTGAATACCGTCAGTTTCATCAGCATCCCCGGCTCGATTGCCCCCGACCAGGAAATCCTGGTCTTCGGCGATCGCAGGCTCAACTACGCGCAGCTCAACGAACTGGTCGGGCGCCTGAGCTCGTCCTTCAAGACGTTGGGGCTCAAGCCTCGCGACGTAGTCGCCGCGCTCGACACTAACTCCGACAACTACATCGCCGGCTACTACGCCGCCGCCAAGGCCGGGCTCACCTGGCTGCCGCTCAACTACCGCGCCAAAGACGCCGAGCTCGAGTACATGATCAACACCGCCGGGGCCAAGGTGCTGCTGACCGGCGACCGTTACCTCGACCTCATGGCGCGCGTGTCGCCCGAGCTCAAGACGGCCAAGGTGGTGGCGTGGGGCGAGGGCAAGGCCGGGGTGCCGCGCCTTTCGGACCTGGTCAAGGCGGCCGAGGTCGATGAGGGCGAAGTCGAGGTCGACGACGAGGATGTCTCGGTGCTGATGTACACCAGCGGCACGACTTCGCTGCCCAAGGGCGTGATGTTGCGCTTTCGCGATTTCGCCGCCTACGTCACGGCCAACGTCGAGATGGCCGACGGCAGCGAGCGCGGCGTCGCGCTGGTATGCGTGCCGTTTTACCACATCGCCGGTACCACCGCGATGATGACCAACCTGTGGACCGGGCGGCGGATGGTGGTGATGCCGCAGTTCGATCCGAAAAGCTGGCTACAACTGGTCGCGCGCGAGAAGGTCACGCACGCCTTCGTCGTGCCGACCATGATGAAACAGTTGCTCGACGAGCCGTCGTTCGCCAAAACCGATCTCTCGAGCCTCACCAATCTCGCTTACGGCGGCGCCGCGATGCCGATTCAGACCATCCGGCGCGCGATCGAGGCGTTCCCCAGGTCCGTCGGCTTCGTCAACGCCTACGGCCAGACCGAGACCACCTCATCGCTGACCGTGCTCGGCCCCGATGACCATCGTATTGACGGCGACTCCAAGACCGTCGAGCTCAAGCTCAAGCGGCTGAACTCGATCGGCCGCCCGCTGCCCGACGTCGAGATCGCCGTGCGCGACGACGACGGCGCGCTGCTGGCGGCGGGCCAGGTCGGCGAAATCCTCATCCGCACCCCGCGCATCATGAAGGGCTACGCCGGACGCGAAGACGATTCCCGCCTGCCCGAGGGATGGCGCGCGACCGGCGACCTCGGATGGGTCGACGAAGAGGGCTACGTGTTTTTCGCCGGACGCAAGGACGACATGATCATCCGCGGCGGCGAAAATATCGCGCCCGCGGAGATCGAGGCCGTCCTGATGAGCCATCCGGCGATCGACGAGGCGGCGGTAATCGGCGTGCCGTCGGTCGAATGGGGGCAAACCGTCAAGGCTTTCGTCGTCAAGCGGCCTGGGCAGAACGTCACCGCGCCCGACATCAGCGAGTTCTGCCGCACGCGGCTGGCGAGCTTCAAGCGGCCCGAGACGATCGAGTTCATCGAGGCGCTGCCCAAGAATCCGCTCGGCAAAATCCTGCGCAAGGAGCTGCGTGACAAGGGCGACACGCCGCAGCCCTGAGCGCGTGCGCCCGGCGCGCGCCGCCGCCGGCCGGGTCGAAGTCGCGCGCTCCGGCGGATGCGTCACCGCGACGCTCATACGGCCCGCCGCGCGCAACCGCGCGGCCAATAAATTGACCGCCGCGATGGCGCTGCGGCTGGTCGAGCTTGCCGAGGAGGTTGAAGACGACGCGGACGCCCTGATGCTCGTGCTTCGCGGCGCGGGCGGCAACTTCTGCGCCGGCTTCGACGACGACGTCGATTCCGTGGCGCCGATGGTGGTCGAATCGATCGCGGTGCTCTCCAAGCCGACGCTCGCGATAATCGACGGTGTCGCTGCCGACGAAGGGATGGAACTGGCGCTCGCGGCGGACCTTCGCGTCGCGACGCGATCGGCGCGCTTCACGATCGGCCAACTCGAGCGCGGCCGGATGCCGCGTTTTGGCGGCACCCAGCGCCTGCCGCGGCTTATCGGCGCGGCCCAAGCGCTGCGGATGCTGCTGACTGGCGCGGCGATAGACGGCGGCGAGGCGATGCGCCTCGGACTGGTGACCTACGTCGCACCCGGCCGCGCCGCGCTCGCGCGCGTGGCCGGCGAGGTCGTGCGTGCAGTCACCAGCCGCGGCCCGGTCGCCGCGCGTCTGGCTAAGGAGGCCGTGCGCAAGGGATGCGACCTGACCCTGGATCAAGGTATAAGGCTTGAAGAGGATCTGTACGCCTTGCTACAAACCACAGCCGACCGCGCCGAGGGCGTAAGGGCCTTCCTGGACAAGCGCAAGCCGCTGTTTCGGGGCGCCTGAAGTTGCGCGCGGCGCATCACGTCCAATCTAACGGAGCAATCAACAACGATGGCTAACCAACTCGGAAAAGTTTATATCTGCGGCAAATGCGGCTCACAGGTAATCGTCACCAAGGGCGGCACCGGCGCACTCAAATGCTGCGGCGCCCCGATGGAACAGAAAAAGTAGGCAGGGCGGCGCCGTCGAGCGGCAACACCGTCGAACGATGCCGTGATGGAGCCCTGCAAGTGCCGACGCAAGGGATGGTCGAAGTGAGATGAAGTGACGTGAAGATAACGCTCAGCTTCGACAACGGACCCGAGCCCGAAGTAACCGACCACGTCCTCGACGTGCTCGGCGCTGAGCGCGTGCGCTCGACGTTCTTTGTGATCGGAGAGAAGCTCGCGGACCCCGAGCGGCGCGCACGGGCCGAGCGCGCCCGCGCCGAAGGCCACTGGATCGGCAATCACAGCCTGACGCATAGCAAGCCGTTTGGCCGGCGCGAGGACCGCGACGGCGCCGAGGACGAAATTGGCCGCGCCCAGCGGATGCTCGGCGCGCTCGCCCATCCCGACCGCCTCTTCCGCCCCTTCGGCGGCGGCGGCGCGCTCGATTCGGGCCTGCTCAATCGCAAGGTGGTCGATTACCTGTGCGCCGGCGGCTTCACTTGCGTGCTATGGAATTGCGTGCCGCGCGACTGGAAGGACCCGGTGGGATGGGTCGAACGCGCGCTGGAGCAGTGCCGCGTCATGCCATGGAGCGTGGTCGTGCTGCATGACCTGCCGACCGGCGCGATGCTCAACCTCGGGCGCTTCATCGAGCGCCTGCGCGACGGCGGCGCTGAAATCGTGCAGGACTTTCCACCCGCGTGCGTGCCGATCCTGCGCGGCCGCCTGATGTTTCCGGTCGATCAGTACGTGGCCGCGTAGGCGCTGATTGTTGGGGCTCCACAGAACATCACTACGGAGGCTTCATCGCATGATCGGCGCAATCATTATCGGACTAATCGCGGGATGGCTGGCCGGCAAGATAATCCGTGGCGAGGGTTACGGGATTTTCGCCGACATCCTACTCGGCCTGGTCGGCGCGGTCATCGGCAATTGGATCTTCGGCGCGCTCAATATTCCGGTCTACAGCGGAATCGGACACCTGGCGATGGCGACAGTGGGCGCGGTCGTCCTGGTCGGCATCGTGCACCTGATCAAGAGTCCATCGCCGCAGCACTGAATCCCGCGGTACGCATCCTTGATGTCGCACATGCGTGGGCGGCGCAGCCGATCGAACGATCAGCTGCGCCGCATTGCCGAACAAGTCCGGTAGTCCGCTACGTTAGTCTTTCCTTAATTTTCCTGCTGCCAGTGCGGCGCCGAGATCGGAGTCTGGAAGGTGGTGCCGCTCGCCGCCTCTCCCATCTCCGTGCAGTCGATTGACTTACCCGAAGGGCCCGACAACGCGCAGAACAGCTGGACCGGCGATCCCGGGCTGGCGGCACCCGAAGGCGCGCAACTCGGCACAGTGGTCCCGGTGCAGGTCACTGTCTTGCAACTGCTGGTCAGGTTGATCGTGACGAATCCCCCCAATGCGCCGATGGGCGCCGCGCTGACCGTGTAGGTGCCGCTGACCGAGCAGGTGGCCGCCGCGCCAGTGCCCGGAGAGCCGTAATCTTCGTTGAGAAACCCCGATACGTTTCCCTTGCCGTCGGCGAACATCGCGCCCGACACCGCGTATGGGATCGCCGGCGGGTTAGGCTCGCTCGTGGTGCCAGTTATCGAGGCATCAAAGCCGTGGTACGAGGCCACATAGCGTCCGTGGAAATTGTGCTCGTTCATTCCGGCAAAGGCTGGCCCACTGCCGGCCAGCAACAACAGCCCAATTCCCGGGATTACCGCCAGCACCCAGCGCGCCAGATAGCCAGTTCTGTTTTTCATCTGTATACCTCTCCCCAAATCCAAATGAGTATCTTTTCAGACTAGCGCTTTGGATGTGGCGTGAATCAAGCGAGCTAAGGTGCGGTGGGAAATTTGTGATACTACGGCTTGGTAGAGCCGAATTTGATCGTCGCTAGCGTGGAAGGGGACACATCTACCCCCACCGCCGCTCTATACCAAGTTGAGGCCGCCTGCGCCGAAGAAAGCATGCGTGGCGCGTGCCCGCACGCCGTATTGTGCATACTGCGGACGCACCATTCGCGGAAAAAACATGCGAAGCCCGGACAGTCATTGAGACAGCCGGGCTTCGCACTGCGTAATCTGCTTTGGCTGCGCCTATGCAACTTTGGCGGTCTGCCATCAGCGCAAACGCGGCATCACCTCTCTCGCGAACAACTCCATCGAGCGGCGCGCCTTGTGCGCCGGCATCCCCGGCAGCTGCATCCACATCACCAGATGCGTCACCCGGCCCGCCGCGCTGTATCGCTGCAAGTCCCGCACTACGTCATCGGGAGTTCCCACGGCCAGCGGCGCCTGAAAGAAACTGAGCCCGGGCGTCTTGCGCATCTCGCCCGGCGGCGGAACGTCCGAGCGCGAGAACACCGCTTCGCTCCACGGCAGATCGTTGGCTTCCTTAAAGCGGCGATCGTACGCCGTCATCATGTAGTACAGATGCTGCTCGGCGTCGTCCCACGCCTGCTCGCGCGTCTCGGCCACGTAAACCGCTCGCAGTTGCGCGATGTAATGGCTCGCCACGTCATGTCCGTGGCTGTGCAGTCCCGCGTCGTACATCTGCTGGAGGTCGACTCCGCCGCTGCCGGCCAGGTGATAGCCCATCCGCGCCACGCGGGCCACCGATTTTTCCGCCATCGCGGCGATCCAGATCGGCGGATAGGGCTTCTGCACCGGCTTGGGTGTCAGATTCACGTTTTTCATCTGGTAGTACTTGCCGTCGAAGGAAAAATTCTCCTCGGTGAAGCAGCGTCTGATCAGCTCCACGCCCTCCTCGACCCGTCCGCCGCGTTGATTGCGCGCGATGCCGAAGCTGTCGAACTCGCTGACCACGTATCCCTGCCCTACGCCCAGGTCCAGCCGTCCTTTGGACAGGATGTCGACCGTCGCCGCATCCTCAGCGACGCGGACCGGATGATGGAAGGGCAGGATGATGATGAAGGTGCCCAGACGGATGCGGCTGGTGCGTTGCGCGATGGCGGAGAGAATCGGCAACAGCGACGGCGACCAGGCGTCGTCGTAGAAATGATGCTCGGTGGTCCAGACGTGATCGTATCCGAGTTCCTCTGCCAGCACGGCTTCCTGAAGATGCTCGTCGTAGACCTCGGTTATCGGCCGATGCCATTGCGGAGGGTTTCGAAACGGCAGAAGAATTCCAAAATCCATCGGCAGAGTCTCCTTGCTCGAAGATGTAGCGCTAAGTTTGTCTTGCGGCTTTCGTCCTTATGCCACAAGCGGATGGGCGGCGGGAAATGTCAGTGGCGAAACGTTTTACACCGCGTTGAAGCCCTCGCGGCTGAAGAGCACCCGCGCCTCGCCCATCCGCGCGCGCATCGCCGCCATCAGCTCGCGCTCCGCGCCCGGCCGAAACCATCCCTGATAGCCCAGTCGCGCATACAGCTCGTCCATCCGGAGCGCTCGCGAGCGCCGGCCACCCGAGCCGTCGCCGTCGAAGTAGGTGTCGACCACCACGCGGTCGGCCGCGCCGTCGGCAAGCTTGGCCAGGCGCTCGGGATGATTCGGCATCATCGGCGCCACCGCGAGCTGGACGAACACGCCCGCCGCGCGCAGCCGGCGCGCCGCCGCGAGCCGCCGCGCTATCGACGGCGAGGTTGGCGTGAGCGCGCGCCGCACCTGCTCGTCGTCGGTCTCAACCGTTATCGAGGCGATGAGACGCGGCCCAAGCTGCATCAGCAGGTCGAGGTCGCGTTCGATCATTGGGCTCCGCGTCTGCAACAACACGCGGCGCGGCGGCCGGCGCACGAACAGCTCCAGCGCGCCGCGCGTAAGCCGCATCCGCCGCTCCATCCCCTGGTACGGATCGGTCGCGCTCGACATGAAGACGGCCGCGCGCTCGAGCTTGCCCGATTGCTCAAGGGCGCGAAGCTCGCGCGCGAGCAATTCCAGCAGGTTGGACTTGGCGACTACCCACGTGCCCCACGGACCGGGCTGTGCCCGCGCCACCGGCAGCGCCCGCACGTAGCAGAACGGGCATCCGCCGCGATCGCCAAAGGCGCATCCGATGTACGGGTTGAGCGAATAGCTGAAGCCGTCCAGGAAACCGCCGGTCGGGGTGAGCGCGCGCGTCGCCGGCGTAGCCGAATAGTTGCGCATTTAGGCCTCGCGTCGCGGGCGCGAGGCGAAACTCCTCATGGGCCGGCGGCGCTTTCTCGACCATTGACACAAACCGCACGGCGGGCACAAACTATGGTCATGCGGCGGCTAATGCTTTGGATGGTTCTGGCCCTTGCGATGGCGATGCCGGCGAGCGCGCTCGCGCAGCAGGGCCCGTACAACGACAAGCAGAATCCCAACGAGTACACCGACACCGAAGACGGCCAACTGCTCAAGATGTTCAGCTACGTCATCGCGCCGATCGGCTATGCGCTGGAGTGGGGCGTGACGCGCCCATTGCACTACCTCGCGACCAAGACCGCGCTCGCGCCGGCCCTGAGCGGCGACACCGAGTATAGCGAGATGTACAACCCGGGCTCGAACGTCGCACCGATCGTGCCTGCGCCACCGGCTAATACGGCTTCGTCGAGTTCGGCGGGTGAGACCTCCGCGCCGCAAACCTATATCGAACGCACGCCGGTCGGCCCGGTCGTGGTGCCTCCGCCACTTGCGCCGCTGACCACGCCTCCCGCGCAACCCGTGCTGCACTAGTTTTTCGATCGCTGACGATTACAAACGGCCGCGGACGGGAAACCTCCGCGGTCCTTTTTTACTTTTTCACTTTCACTTACGCGCGGCGCATCGATGTGCTGAAATTGGCGTGTGGGATTCATCGCCGCGGAGGGAAAAGCATCATGGCCGAGAAGGTAGCCGACAAGATCGTCAAGACCGATGAAGAATGGAGAAAGCTCCTGACCCCCGAGCAGTACGAGGTCACGCGCAAGAAAGGCACCGAGCGCGCCTTTACCGGCCAGTACTGGGATTTCCACGACCAGGGCGTGTACCTGTGCGTGTGCTGCGGGAACGAGCTGTTCAATTCCGAGACCAAGTTCGACTCGGGATGCGGATGGCCGAGCTTTTACGCCCCCAAGGACGAAAGCAAGGTCGAAAACGCGGTGGACAAGAGCTACGGGATGGTGCGGACGGAGGTTACATGCAGCCGCTGCGGCGCGCATCTGGGGCACGTCTTCGACGACGGCCCGAACCCGACAGGACTGCGCTATTGCATGAACTCGGCCTCGTTGAAGTTCGAGAAGAAAGAGAAATAGAGAACCTCAGCTAAGCCCTGACCACGAGATCGTTCGCCTCGGCATAAGGGAGGGCATCCTCCGCAAAGCGGAAGGTTCCCTGCTCGCGGATTTCTCGCGCCGCTCGGAGAAACGCCCCTAACGCCGCGCGGCTCAGGGCGGACCCCAAACTGATCCGCCGGACTCCCAACGCAGCAAGGTCGGCCACTGAAAGCGAAGCGGTCTTCAGGCCCATCACGACGTTGACCGGCTTGCTCACCGCCGCGCACACGGTCCGAATGTCCTCGGGCCTGGTGAGCCCCGGCGCGTACAGCGCGTTAGCGCCGACGGCCTCGAACGCTTGCAGGCGGCGGATCGTATCGTCCAGGTCCGGGCGGCCGTGCAGGAAGTTCTCCGCTCGGCCAACGAGCACGAACGGCAACGAGAGAGCGCGGGCCGCCGCGGCAGCAGCCGCCACGCGGTCGACGGCATGCTGGAAATCGTAGATCGGCCGCCGGGGATCGCCGCTCGAATCTTCAATCGACCCGCCGACCAGCCCAGCCACTTCGCCCGCAAGGCGAATCGTCTCCGCCGCCGCTTCCGGCGTGTGGCCGAAGCCGTTTTCAAGATCGGCAGCGACGGGCAGATCGGTCGCCTCAACGATTGCTTTGGCATTGGCGAATGTCTCGTCGCGCGTGATGGCGCCGATGCCATCACGCCGGCCAAGCGTGAACGCCAGACCGGCGCTCGTGGTCGTCAGCGCCTCGAAGCCGAGGCCCGTCAAGATGCGGGCGGTGCCGGCGTCCCACGGGTTCGGGATCACGAACGCACCCGGGCGCGCGTGCAGGGCCTGGAATCGCTCAGCCTTCTCCAGTTGACTGGCACGCATGATCATCCTCCCGGAAAAGTAGTTCTGAGCGGCGCCTTCCGCGATCAACTACCCACCAAACCCGCGGCGCGCGCCCATTGATACTTCGCCCCCAGCACCATCACCGGCTTCTCGGTCGTGTACGGATACGCCGGGATATTGTGCTCGAACAGCACGCGGCACGCCTCTTCGACCTCGACGTCGCCGACCAGTGACGCCACGATCGGCTTGTCGATGCCCTTGGCGCGCAGTTCCTCGACCACCTCGGTCACCAGTTTCGCGAACACCAGCGGCGGCGTGATGATCGTGTGCCAGTAACCGAGGATGAGCGCGTGGATGCGCGGCTCCTCCAGCCCCAGCCGAAGCGTGTTGCGATAAGTCGTCGGCGGCTCGCCGCCGGTGATGTCGACCGGATTGCCGGCCGCGCCGAAGGGCGGGATGAACTTGCGAAAGGCCGCGTCGAGGTCGGGCGGCATCTCCATCAGCTTGAGCCCGTTATCTACGCAGGCATCGGAGAGCAGCACGCCCGAGCCGCCGGCGCCGGTGATGATGAGCACGTTCTCGCCCTTGGGCGCCGCCATGATCGGCAGGCAGCGCGCGAACTCGAGCATGTCGTTGAGCGCGCGGGCGCGCACCACGCCCGACTGGCGCAGCACGTCCTCGTAGATGCGATCGTTGCCGGCCAGCGCCGCGGTGTGCGAGCGTGCGGCGCGCGCGCCGAGCGCGGTGCGCCCGGCCTTGAGCACGATCACCGGCTTTTTGCGCGACACGCGCCGGGCGACCTCGGCGAACGAGCGGCCGTCCTTTAGGTCCTCGACGTGCATCGCGATCACCTGCGTGTCATCGTCCTGCTCGAAAAAAGTCAGCAGGTCGTCCTCGTCGAGGTCGGACTTGTTGCCCAGGCCGACGATCGCCGAGACGCCCATCCGGGTCGAGCGGCTAAACCCGACGATTGCCATCCCGACCCCGCCGCTTTGCGAGGAGAGCGCCGCCTTGCCCAGCACGTCGTAGGGCGTGCAGAAGGTCGCGCAGAGTTTGCGCGGCAGGTAGTAGAAGCCATAGATGTTCGGGCCCATCAGGCGCACGTTGTATTCTCGCCCGATTTTGACGATCTCGCTTTGCAGCTCGACGTTGCCGGTCTCAGCGAAGCCCGACGGGATCAGCACCGCGCCGGGAATTTTTTTCTCGCCGCACTCCTTGAGCGCGCCGGCGACCAGCGGCGCCGGGATCGCGAATACCGCGACGTCGATCTCGCCCGCCACCTCCTTGACGCTGCGATAGGCCTTGCGCCCCATCACTTCCGGCAGCTTGGGATGGATCGGATAGATCTTGCCCTCGAAGCCGCCGTTGATGAGGTTCTTCATCACCGAGTTGCCGATCTTGCCGTCCTCGGCCGACGCGCCGATGACCGCGATCGCCTGGGGACGCATGATCCGATTCATCGCGCGCAGAATTTCCTCGCGCGAAGGCCGAAAGCGCTCGCGCGGCGGCGCGAAGTCGAGCAGCACGCGCACGTCGAGCGCCACTGCGCCGTCGGGCCGCGCCAGTATCGGGTTGAGATCGATCTCGGCGATTTCCGGAAAGTCGGCGGCAAGAGTCGAGACCGTTTCGATGATCGTGGCGAGCGCGCCCTTGTCGACCGCAGCCGCGCCGCGCACGCCGTTAAGAATCTCGGCCGCCGCGATCCCGTCGATCATCGAGCGCGCGTCCTCGCGGCTCGCCGGCGCCAGGCGAAACGTGATGTCCTTGAGCACTTCGACGAGCACGCCGCCCAACCCGAAGGCCACCACCTTGCCGAAGCTCGGATCGTCCGTGGCACCGGCGATCACCTCCTGGCCGCCGGAGAGCATCTGCTGGATTTCGACCCCGGCGACCTTGGCCTCAGGCTTGTACGCGCGCGCGCCGGCGACAATCTTTTCATAGGCCCGCTCGGCCTCGGCGGCGCTCCGCACGTTGAGTACCACGCCTCCCGCTTCGGTCTTGTGCAGGATGTCGGGTGAGACGATTTTCATCACCACCGGAAAGCCGAGCGCGCCGGCCGCGCGGCCGGCCTCGGCGGCGGACGACACGGTCGCCGCTTTGGGCAGCGGGATCGCGCAAGCCTCGCACAGCGCCCTGCATTCGGCCGGCGAAAGCGCGTTTCGCCCGCCCGCCCTGGCCGCCTCGATTACTGCCCGCACCGCCGAACGATCGTAGCTCATAGAGGATTCTGCCTTGTCTTTGCGTTCCCTGTGTGACGTAATGAGCGCGCAGGGCTCAACCCTAACGCCGCGCGTGCGCGCGCGTCAAATCGCAGTGCCGCGACGGCCGAGGAACACCTATGGTTGAAAAGACAATCGAACTGACCGGCAGTTCGACCGAGTCGATCGAGCACGCGGTGGACCTGGCGGTTGCGCGCGCCGCGGTGACGATCTCCGGCGTGCACACGGCCCAGGTGACCAACATCGCGGCCGAGGTCGCGCACAACAAGGTGTCACGCTGGAAAGTGACGGTAAAGCTGACTTTCCAGGTAAAGGAACAGCTTCACGAGTAACCAGTCCGGCGCCGCCTCCGGTCCGCGATCGGCGATTTTGCCGGCGCGCAAGATTCGGAGGAGAATGATCGCAGCGCCGGGCTCTGGCCGGGCGGCAGCGGGCCGACAATTCACGCGGCCACGCGCAAGCGCCGTCCAATAGGCCTCAAGCGATGCCAGCCAAGATCACAGAAGTACAGCGCGGGATTTACGAACTCTTTTTGCCGCTGCCGATGCGGCCGACGATCGTTAACGTCTATCTGATCGATTGCGGCGGCGGTCAGTGGACGCTGGTCGATACCGGCATGAACACCGCCGACAGCGTCGCCACGCTCAAGGACGCCTTCGCGCAGGCCGGGACCAGGCTCGAAGACCTCACCGTCCTGCTCGGCACCCATCATCACGTCGACCATTTCGGCGCCTCGGGAACGATCAAGGGATTGAGCCACGCACGCACCTACCTGCACGATCTCGAAGTCGAGCGGGTCAACCGGATGCTGAATCTGCCGCCGCCATCGGCCAATCCCGAGGTGCTCGCCTTTTTCACCGGTCACGGCTTTCCAGTCGAACGCTATCCGATCGAAGGGATGCGGCCGACGTGGATGGGCACCGACCAGTACAACCCGGTTCCGCAGCCCGACGCCTTCCTGCATGACGGCGACGTGATCGCGGTGGGTGAGCGGCGTTTCGAAGTCGTCTGGACGCCGGGCCACGCGCCCGGCCACAGCGTAATTTATCTGCGCAAGGAAAAGGTGATGATCGTCGGCGACCATCTGCTGCCGCGCATCACTCCGCACGTCGGCATCTATCCCTCGGGACCGACCAATCCGCTGAGCGATTTCATCGACTCGCAGCGCAAGGTGCAGAACTTCGAGGTCGAACTCGTACTGCCCGCGCACGGCGCGGTCTACCAGGACCATCGCCATCGCGCCAACCAACTCATCGAACACCATCGCTATCGCGAAGCCGAGATGCTCGACCTCATCAAGCGCACGCCGCATACCGCCTTCGAGGTGGCGCAGGAGATTTTCGGCGACGAGGACCGGCCGATTTTCCACGTGATGGCGGCGACGTTCGAGACCCTCGCACACCTGGAGTACTCGCGCGTCGAAGGGCGCGCGCGCCGAATCGAGCAGGACGGACGCATCCTGTGGCAAGCGCGGTAAGAGGCACCGCCGACCTGCCGAGGATCTGTTGATCTAGCGCGGAGAAGTCAGTTGGGACGACGCGCGTGACAGGAGGGAACACGCCGCGCCTTCGGGAGAATTATCAGGCTAGGGCGGCCTCCTGGACTTCGATGTGGGCCGAGATGCCGGTGTCGGCGCCTGAGTCGCCACGTTCGATACTGTCGACATCGCCGCGCTCGTCGTAATCGAGGTCGTCGTGCGCGAGGCCATTGCGATGAGGCGCAACGCCGTTGCCATTGCCTTTGACTTCGATCGCGATACTACCGATGTCGCCTGCGGCCGCTCGGGAAGGTTTGCGCCGGCGGCGCTTAAGCGGCGCGCTTATCCGGCCGACACGGGTTACGGGCGAGCGACGCGCCAGGCGAGGCGGATTGAGCCCATCGAGTTGCTGAAGGCGCCATCGATGGAGCCCCTCGCGCAAACAACTCGGATCGATGCCGAGCGTCTCGCATACGGTTTCGAAGGCAAACGGGCCGTCGGCCTTGCGATCCATCAGCCACGCCTCGGCCTCGACGAAGAGCCGGCGCTGCGTACGATTGCGTGAATTCGCGAAGCTCTGATAGCAGCGCATCGCGTCTTCCAGCACCGCCAGCATCAGGCGCTTGATCGGACGGGCGCAGGAATCGTCGGCGCGGATGCCGTCGTAATACTGCCCCGGGGTCAAAGCATCGGGAATCATGATCCCCGCGATCGCGCTACTTTCCAGTTGCATCGTCCCTCGTCCTGTCGTTTGGGCCCGCAGACAGGTTAAAGCCAGTCGCACGTCGGGCTACTGCACTTTGCTAGAGCAACGGTTGTGCCGAGGTGCAGTGCGATGCCGTCGTGGGGGCAAAAACACGCACGAGCGCGCAAATTGCCGAATTCAGAAGATTTGATCGAGAATTTGCGTGACTCGGGGCCGGACGGCCGCCCCTCCACCGGTGTCCGTTAGCGAGCCAACCGGGGCATTTTGGGACTTGAGCTTTGGAAAAAACTGCACAAGCGCTACTTATTTGGGCAGCGGGCGTCAAAAAAATTTGGCGGCTGACCGCCGCCCGCTCCGCGCGCTCTACGACTTTCGCTCCAAGCCGCCTGCGATCTTCGACTTAGTTGACGGGGCCGCCGCGCGGGCCGGAGGGGCCGAGCTTGCGCTCTTCGATCTTGAAGGTCAGCACGTCGAACAAACAAGCGATACGATCGTCGAGCGCCTCGAGCAAAGTCTGCTTCTCCAGCGGCGTGACGTCGAGGTGAAAGCACAGGAAATTGATCAGGTCGGCGTCGCGCAGTCCCTGCTCTTCGACCAGTCCGCGCCAGGCCGAGTCTGCATTTTCACCGAGAAAGCCGACCAGCAGGTCGCGCAGCGAGGCCATCTCGGACGGCTCGAGCCCGAGCAGTCTGCGGCCCGACGGACACCATTGGACCTCCGCCTGCCGGTAGGAGTGAGAGCGAATTTCGCGCTTGACCTGGAATTCGCTGATTCCTTCGAGTTGGAGGTTGTAGCGTCCGTCGGGAAGTTTCTCCAGCGAGCTGATCCGGCCGGCGCATCCGATAGTGAAAATGTCGGGATAGGCGTAGTACTCACGCTCCCAGTCGCCCTTGAGCATGATCATCCCGATGGTGCCGTGGTTCTCGGCGACGTCGGCGACCATCTCGCGATAGCGCGGCTCGAAAATATGCAACGGCACTGTCACGCCGGGAAACAGCACGAAATTGGGGAGCGGGAATATCGGAATGATGTCCGGCAACTCGGCCATCTTGGTCCTAACGTTATGGCCGCGCCGCAGGCTGGTCAAGGTGACCCGTTCGGTGTCTCGCGCGCAAAGACAATCGGACGGCCGGCGCCTTCGCGCGCCAGCCGTCCGGTCTATCTATACGAGCGGGGCTCGCGCGGCGCCCGCTGCGACAAGCTCCTACGGCGTGTAGAGTTCGCTGCTGGCCAGGTTTTCGTCGCCGTTGTCGCCGCCAGCGATCAGCACTTCGCCGTTGGGCAGCAGGGTCGCGGTCGAAAACTCGCGCGGGCCGCTCATAGACGCGGTGGAAGCCATCGCGGCAAAGGAGTTGCTCACCGGATCATAGAGCTCGGTGCTGGCAAGGACGCCGCTGCCGAAGACCCAGCCGCCCGCGATCAGCACCTTGCCATTGGGCAGCAGCGCAGGGTTCGCGGTCAGTTCGCGCCCGGTGTTCATCGACGGTCCGACGGCAAACGAGTTGGCCACCGGATCGTAGAGTTCGGTCGCGACCGTGGTGCGCACCGCTACTATCGTTCGGATCTTGTCACTGTGATTGCTGACGGTTACCTTGCGGGGCGCGCTGGTGCCGCCTGTCGCCTGTTTGCCGAAATCTACATGCGGCGGGTCGGCATCCAGCCACGACCAGTCGCCCCAATCGGCTCTCGCCGACGCAAAAGCGACGATCATCGCGCATCCAACGAGCGCCACGACGGCGAGTCTACGCTCTGTTTCAGATCTGGACAGTTCAGATTTTCTCGTGAGCAAACCCATGACTGTCATCTCCTCTCTATATCTCTATACGTCAGTAGGTCCATCTAGTGTCTTGATATGTTAATTCGAATGACCTACACATTTGGAGTTTGGAAACGAACTGGGCTGATGAAACCCGGCGCCAGGCTGCCGCGTCTCAATCCATCCGAGAGGTCAGTTGGTCAGGCGGCGGAGCGATTTGATGTAGAGCGTAAAGAGTTCGTTCTGCGAGCAGATGGCGAGCTTGTCGTGCGAATGGAATTCGAGGAAATTCAGTTGTGTCTGACGTATCGTGAATAAATCGGCCCGCCAAAATGGAAACCAATCTGTTCATCGGAGGTAAGTACGTCGCGCCGGCAGGCGGCGCGCGCTTTGTGGATGTCGAGCCTGCGACCGAACGCGAACTCGCACAAGTGGCCGACGCCGGCGCCGAGGACATCGAGCGCGCGGTGGCCGCGGCGCGCGAGGCCGCCGACCATGGCCCATGGCCCAAGATGAGCGCAGAGGCCCGCGGCCGCATCATCGGCCGCATGGCGGACGGGATCGAAAAGCGCGCCCGCGAGCTGGGACGGCTCGAGGCGCGCGACGTCGGCAAGCCGGTCAGCGAATGTGTCAACCACGATATCGCGCGCGCCGCGCGCAACCTGCGCTTCTTCGCCAACGCGGCGGAGGCGTGGACCCAGGAGGCGAGTTACGGCGACGCCAAGTTTCTCGGCGCCGATCTCAAGCTGGTCAGCCTGACCGAGCGCGCGCCGCTGGGCGTAGGCGCGATCATCATCCCGTGGAACTCGCCGCTGATGCTCGGCACGTGGAACCTCGGACCGTGCCTCGCCGCCGGCAACGCGTGCATCTACAAGCCTTCGGAGCTCGCGCCGCTGACCGCGATCGCGCTCGGCGAGATCGCGAATGAGGCCGGGCTTCCGCCGGGCGTGCTCAACGTGCTGCCCGGCGAGGGCGCGGCGGGCGCCGCACTGGTGTCGCATCCGGGGGTCGACGGGATCGCGTTTACGGGCGGCGTCGCGACCGGAAAGCGCGTGATGGCGGCGGCGGCCGAGTCGCTCAAGCGCGTGACCCTGGAGCTCGGCGGCAAATCGCCCAATGTGGTCTTTGCTGACGCGGACTTAAAGCGCGCCGCCGCCGGCGTAGCGCGCTCGATCTTCCGCAGCCAGGGCCAATCGTGCGTGGCGGGATCGCGATTGCTCGTCGAGCGGAAAATCGCCGACGAGTTCATCGCGATGGTCCTCGACGACATGCGCCGGCTTAAAATCGGCGACCCGCTTGCCGACGACACCGAATACGGCCCGCTTATTTCGGCCGCGCATCGCAGCCGCGTCGACTCCTTCGTCAAGGAGGCAGTTGCCGACGGCGCCGAGCTGTTGGCCGGCGGCGCTATTCCCGAGCGTCCCCGTCCCGGCTACTACTACCTGCCAACCGTGCTCGATCGGCTCCGGCCCGACGCGCGCGCGGTGCGCGAGGAAATTTTCGGTCCGGTACTGAGCGTCGAGCGCTTCGAGGACGAGGAGCAGGCGGCCGCGATGGCCAATGCGACGCGCTACGGCCTTGCGGCCTATATCTGGACTCGCGATCTCGAGCGCGCGCTGCGCGTGGCCGCGCGCATCAGGACCGGGATGATATGGGTCAACAGTTTTTTTCTGCGCGATCTTCGCACTCCGTTCGGCGGTTCGGGTCAGAGCGGAGTCGGCCGCCAGGGCGGACGCTTTAGCCTGGAGTTCTGGACCGAGCCCAAGCTGGTCTGTCTGACCTATCCCGAACACGAGGCGTCGCGATGAATTGCCGCGTCAAAGGAGGCCCGCGATGGGCGAGATCGTAGCCGCAATCTTCACCACCCACGTGCCGCGCCTGATGATTCACGACCCCGAGGCGCGCCGCGCTTACATGGGCAAGAACGTCACCACCTTCTACGACGCGATGGAGTCGCTCGAGCGCGAGCGGCTGCGCGCACTCGAATTCGACACCTTCGTGCTGATCGACACGCACTGGTTCACCACGCTCGAGTACGTGCTCAATGCGCAGGAGCGTCTGCGCGGCCTCTATACCTCCGAGGAACTGCCACAGATGATCCACGAGTACGCCTTCGACTATGCGGGCGATCCGGAACTGGCCGCGGCGATCGTCGAGGCCGCCCGCTCAGGCGGACTGCGCGCGATCGCGTCGGGCTACCCTACCCTGCCTCTGCACTACCCGACGTTGAACGTGATGCATTACTTTAACCCCGGCGCCACACGCCGCGTGCTGTCGATGGGCGTGTGCCAGACGGCGCGAATCTCCAACGACGTCGCGTTCGGCGTCGCGATGGGCGCCGCAATCCGGGCCTCTAACCGGCGCGTCGTGCTGATCGCGGCCGGCGGCATGTCCCATCGCTTCTGGGACTACGACAACGTATTACAACACGCCTCGGCCTCGCCCGACGACATCAGCTCGCTCGCCAACCGCCTGTATGACGAAAAATTGATGGAATGGTTTAAGTCTGGCCGCCATGACGAGATTCTACGCGCCGCCCCCGAATACCGCTCCGAGTGTTCGCCGGAGGGACGCTTCTCGCACTATCTGATGATGGCGGGTGCGCTCGGCGGCGCGGAGTGGAGCTGGCGTGGCGAACAATTCGGACGCTACGAAGCCGCGCTCGGAACCGGCCAGGCAATTTTCTATTTCGCCCGGCCCACCGCCCCAGCGCATCAGGGCGCGCACGCGCCGGCGGGAGGAGCGAACTGAAATGAAACTCGTGCACGGAATCCATGCGATGCTGGTGACGCCGTTCACCGCGGACTACAAGATCAACGAAGAGGCGTTGCGCAAGGAAGTGCGATGGGCGCTCGACAACGGCGCCGACGGTATCGTCGCCACTCCCAGTATCGGCGAGTTCCTGCATCTGAGCGAAGCCGAGCGCACGCGCGCGTTTGAAGTGACGCTTGAAGAGACCCGCAAGCGTCCCGGCGTGCCGGCCACCGCGATGACCTCGGGCGCGACCACGCTGGAGGCCCTGCACTTCGCCAAGGTCGCGGCAAAGATGGGCTACGACGCCCAACAGGTCATCCCGCCTTACTACTGGCGCTGCGGCGAGGCCGAGGTCGAGCGCCATTACCGGATGATCGCCGAGGCCGGCGATCTGCCGCTGGTGGTCTATCACAATCCGGCGTTGAGCAAGTTCAATATCACGCCGAAGTTCGCCGCGCGCCTGGCGACGATTCCCGGCGTGGTTGCGATGAAGGAGGTTCTCACCGACCTCCAGCATCTCGAGGAACTTTACGACCAAATCGGTTCGCGGATCGAAATCTACAACACCTTCCGCGCACTGTTGAGCGGCCTGATGCTCGGCGCGGCCGGCGGCTTCATCAACATTTTCGCCGTGCCCGCCTCCGCAGCGCTGCTCAAGGCATACCGCGCCGGCGACATCATGCGCGCCCAGGAAATCCAGCGCCGGCTCAACCGATGCTTCCCGCGCGGCGGCGAGGAGGCGCTCGGCCATCTGGGCGTCACCAAGGTCACCGCCTCGGTCGCGACCGGAATCGACATGGGACCGGCGCGACCGCCCTACATGGCGCCCGAGGACGCCGCCGAGCGGCTGCGCAAACGACTGCCGCAGTTGCAGGAGATCCTCTGATGGGCGCGCGCTCGGGCAATAATTATTTGAGCGCGATGCGCAAGCTCAAGAGCGAAGTCTGGATCGGCGGCGAGCGCGTCGCCGACCCGACGACCCACCCCGCGCTCAAGCCGGTCACGCGCTCGCTCGCCTCGCTCTACGACATGCAGATCGAGCATCCCGAGGCGATGACCTACCGCGTCGAGGGCGGCGAGCGCGCCGGCCTCTCCTTCATCCAGCCGCAAAGCGCCGACGACGTGCGCAAGCGCAGCGCGATGATGCGGCGATGGGCCGAGTTCAGCGGCGGGATGCTCGGGCGCACGCCCGACTACCTCAACGCCAGTATCGCGGCGATGGCGGCCGCGCGCGAGTTTTTCGCCGCCGCCGACAAACGCTTCGGCGACAATATCGTGGAGTACTATCGCGCTGCGCGCCACAACGACTGGTGCGCCACCCACACGCTGCTCAACCCGCGCGCCAGCCGCGCCGCCGGATGGGCCGGGCAGACCGACGCCGACCTCGCCCTGCGCCTCGTCGAAGAGACCCGCGACGGAATAGTCGTCAACGGTGCGCGCATGCTCGCCACGCTCGGGCCGGCCTCCGAGGAATTGCTGGTCTTCCCCTCCACCGTGCTCAAGGAGGATCCGAGCCAGAAGCCCTTCGCGCTGGCGTTTGCGGTGCAATGCAACGCGCCGGGGCTCAAGTTTCTCTGCCGCGACGCGTTTGACTCCGAGCGCTCGCATTTCGACCATCCGCTCGCCTCGCGCTTCGAGGAGATGGACTGCGTAGTCATCTTTGAAAACGTGACCGTGCCGTGGGAGCGCGTGTTCGTGTGCGGCGACATGGCGCGATGCAACGCGCTCTACGCCGAGACCGGCGCCGTCGTCAACATGATGCATCAGGTGGTGGTCAAGAACGCGGTCAAGAGCGAATTCATGCTCGGCCTGGCCGCGCGGATCGCCCAGGTCAGCGACGCGATGAGCCTGCCGCACGTGCGCGAGCGGCTGGCCGAGATGATCATCACCACCGAGCTGATGCGCTCGTGCCTGCGCGCGGCCGAGGCCGACGCGGCGCCGGACAAGTGGGGCGAGTACATGCCGGCGCGCCCGCCGCTCGACACCGCGCGCAATCTCTTTCCCAAGCTGTATCCGCGCCTGGTCGAAATCATCCAGCTCAACAGCTCCTCCAGCCTGATGGCGACGCCGTCGGAGCGCGACTTCAAAAGCCCGATCGCGCCCGAGATCGAGCGCTACTTCGGCCAGGCCGATGCCAGCGCGCGCGAGCGCGTCGCGCTTTACCGGCTGGCCTGGGACGCCGCGGGCAGCTCCTTCGCAGGGCGCCAGGTGCTCTACGAGCGCTTCTTCTTCGGCGACCCGGTCAGGATGGCCAGCGCGCTGGTCGACAACACCGACCTCGCGCCGCTGGTGCAGCGAATCAAGGATTTCATGGCGCGCACCGACTAGGGGCCGCGCCGGACCGACATCGTCGGGCGTCTCTTCGATGGCACGGCTGCGCAAGGCGGCGCGCATGTGGCGCGATCCGGAAAAGCGCGCGCTCGCGACGCGCGTGCTGGTCGCCGACGACGAACCGGTATACGCGATCGATCCCGAGCGCCTGTTCGGACGGCGCGCGCCGCTGGAGGTCGAGCTCGGCGCCGGGCGCGGCGACTTCATCATCGAATACGCGGCCCAGCGTCCCGAGCGCGATTTTCTCGCGGTCGAGCTTGCCGCCTCGGTCGCGCGGGTGCTGGCGTTGCGCGCCGCGCGCCGCGGACTCGACAATCTGCGCGTGGCCCGGATGGACGCGCGGACGCTGATCAACCTGATGCTCCCAGCCGCGAGCCTGAGCGCGTGCCACGTCTATTTTCCCGACCCTTGGCTCACGCTCTCCCAGCAGAAGCATCGGATGTTTTCCACAGGCTTTGCCGAGCGCTTAAGGCGTGTGCTGGAGCCCGGAGCGATCGTCCACGTGGCAACCGACGTCGAACCCTACGCGATGGAAATGTTCGCGATGCTCGCGGGCGCGGGCTTTCGCCAGGTCGAAGTCATCGCGCCGGGCGCGCGGGCTTCGGGCTTCGGCCTGAAATACCTGGCCCAGGGCAAGGCTGTATTTTCGGCGTCCTTCGCGCTGGTTTAGCGCCTCTATCACTATCGCACTTCTTGTCACCCCAACTGTTGTCAACCGTATTGGCAGCGGCTTGCCTTGGCATCAGCCAGCGTCTAACCTGACCCCCAAGTTTCTTATTATGCGGCGTCCGGCTTTCTTACTGGCGGCTTGTCTCGCGCTCTGCGTGTCGGCCTGTGCTGCGCATCAGCAGACCCCGACCGGCCAGAATTATTACTCGCTGGGGCAGCAGGCGTTTGCCACCCACGACTACAAGGGTGCGGCAATCTACTTTCAGAAGCTGATCGACCAGTACCCCTTCAGCCCCTACGCCGAGGACGCCGAGCTCAAGATCGGGCTTTCCGAATACCAGCAGAAGCACTACGCCGAGGCGATCGCTTCGCTGGACGACTTCGAGAAGATGCATCCGACCAGCAAGGAGATCGAGCTGGCGGCGTACTACCTGGCGATGGCGCATTACGATCAGATCGGTCGCCCCGACCAGGACCAGAGCAACACCGAGCAGGCGCTGCAGCAGTTCGAGATAATCGAACGGCGCTTCCTGAAACCGGCTTCGCCGCACTGGCCCATCAGCAGATTTCCGTCTGCCGCGAAATGCTCGCGCGCCATCAGCTCCTGATCGGAGACTTCTATTACAAACGGGCTAACTTCCGCGCTGCCGAATCGCGCCTGGCCGAGCTAATGCAAAAATGGCCCGACACTCCGGTGGGCGACGAGGCGCTTTACCAGCTAGGCACCACTTTGGAGAAGGAAGGTAAAAAATACTCCGCCGCTCAAGCTTTCACCGCCGTCGTGCTGCACTATCCCGGGACGACGTACGCCAGCAAGGCCAAGTACGAACTCAAGAAACTGCATCAGCCGGTCGATACCGAAGAGGATCCGTTGCATCTGGTGCTGACCGAGAGCGGGTTCAGCGATACCGACGACGTGAAGGTGCGCCAGGGTGACGAAACCGCATTGGCGTCGGCGGACCCTAACGCGTATCCGCCGCTGCCGATCCTCAAGGCTCCGCCCCCGCCACCGGCATCGCCTGATGCCGACGCATCCGCAGGTTCGAGCGCTCCGGGCGGTCCGGTAGCCTCCACGGACGGCGCATCCGCCGCTTCAGCGCCGAGTTCCATATCGCCTGGCGCGGCGGGCGCTGCGGCGCCAGCCGCAGCGGTAGGCGCGACGAAGACCGCGGAGCGGACCGGCCCTGCCACGCTCAACAGGGTCAGGCTCTCCTCGGCTGATCCGCCGCTGTCGGTAATCTTCGATCTGACGGGACCGGTCGCCTTCGACAACCAGCTTCAGGGCGGCTCCAGTTCATCGACCCTGACGATCCGCCTGAAAGAGACCAAGCCGGCGCACGGCCTTGCGACTCACATGACCTTCGACCGCTCGATCTTCCACGACTGCGATATCCAGACCGACGCCGAGGGGACTACGGTGACCGTGAATACTTCGCCGGTGTCGCGCTTTGCGGTGGTGCCGCTCAACGCTCCGCCGCGCCTGCTGGTCACGTTTACGCCCGAGGAGCAGCAACCGGTCGGCGCAGGCGAGCCGGGCAGCGATAGCGGCAATTCGGGCGGTAGCGGCGATTCGATCGACTAGGATTTTCGAATAGACAGATCGCTTGTCGCGCCTGTGAACGAGCGTTTATCGATCGATCTCCAGTCGTTCTGACTCCCTCCCCCGTGTTCTGGGGGAGGGTTGGGGTGGGGGTCGAGCGAGGAAGCGCCGGATGTCTTTCCTCTTTGGCGCTTCCTCGTCCTAATCTTCTTGCAGACATAGGCGGTTCTCACAGACCTTTAGAACCGCCTATGGACCCTCTCCCTCGCCGCGCACAAACACCCAAGACAATCGGGGGAGGGAAGTTAAACAGGCGAAAATATTTTCGCCGGGCCTACTGCGGCTCGTCGTCGCGCCCGCGGTCCGGGGAGGCGGAGTCGCTCTGCGACTCCGCCTCCCCTCGCCGCTCCGCCGGCGCGCAGTCTGGCGACGCGCAGAGCGCGTCGCCAGACTGCGCCGCCGCATCTGCCGCTTCGGCGCCGCGCGGCGGCGCCGATTCTGCTCCGCCGCGGGAAGGCCCGGGCGGCGTACCGCCGCCCGGGCCTTCCCGCACGGCAGCGGCGGCCTCGGCCGAGGCCGCCGCGGAGGCGTCGTCCGCCGCGGCCGAAGCGGCTGCGGCGGACGACGCCTCTGCACCTGACGTCGTGGGTGCTTGCTCCGCAGCAGATGCCTGCTCCGCGGCCGATGCTTCCTGCGCGGCGCGTTCTTCCAGCTCCTTGAATTCTTCGAGGTCGGGCAAGCCGTCGAGGTCGCGCAGTCCGAAGACCTCGAGGAACTCCGCCGAGGTCGCGTACATGATCGGACGCCCGGGCGCCTCCTTGCGTCCGGCGATTCGTACCAGGCGGCGTTCGAGCAGGGTCTCGAGCACGCCGCCCGAATCGACGCCGCGCAACTGCTCGATCTCCGGACGCGTTACCGGCTGGCGGTAGGCGATAATCGCGAGCGTCTCCAGCAGCGGACGGCTAAGCCGCGGCGGCTTGGCGGCGAGCAGCTTGCGCACGTAGAGCGCGTGCTCCTTGGGCGTACGCAACTGGTAACCGCCAGCGACCTCTTCGAGCATCACGCCGCGCGCGCCCGCGCCGTAGCCCAGGATCATCTCGCCCAGCGCTTTTTTAATCGCGTCGCGCGCAACGTTGTCGAGCACCGCAGCCAGCCGCGCGAGCGGCACCGGCTCGCCCGCCGCAAACAGCAGGCTTTCCAGAATCGCCTTGAGCCGTTCCTCTTCCATCCTTCTCCCGCCGCCCGGACGCTCAGCCGCAGGCCGTCGCAATCGTTATCAGAGAATAATCAATCAGATGGTGCCCAGATGATGCCCGTTCACTGCTGCTCTCCCGCGGGCGCCGGCGGCGTTTCGCCGGATGCCGCCTGCTCGCGCCGCTCGAGCAGGATCGGTCCGAAGCGATGCGCCTGGTGCGCACGTACCCTGCCCTGCCGGATCAGCTCGAGCAGCGCCATGAAAGTCGCGATCAGCGCGGGGCGATCGTTCAGATCGTGAAAATTCTCGAACAGCGCCGCGAATTCCACCGCGCCGCCACCCTGCTCGAGCGCCGCCATGATCCGCGGGATACATTCGGCGACCGGGATATCGCGCAGCGCGATCTCGCGCGGCGTGGTATCGGTCAGCCGCTTCAGCACCGCCGCCATCGCTTCGACCAGGTCGAACAGCGACACGTTGAGCCGCCGCGCCTGGCCGTCCTCTTCGGGCGCCTCCTCGGGCTGCTTCTCGCCCGGCGCGGCAAAGACGTCGCGGCCCAACAGCGCGCGCGCGCCGAGTTTCTCGGCGGCCTCGCGATAGCGCTGGTACTCGAGCAGACGCGCGACCAGGTCGCGCTTGAGCTCCTCGGCCTCCTCCAGCTCCTCGCTCCCCGCGTGCGGCAGCATCGAGAACGACTTGATCAGCAGCAGCGTCGCCGCCATCACCAGGTACTCGCCCGCCACGTCGAGGTTGAGCGAGTCGAGCAGTTCGAGATAGGCGAGGTACTGCTCGGTGATGACGCTGGCGGTGACGTCGCGCGCGTCGAGTTCGGCGCGCTTGATCAGATGAAGCAGGAGATCGAGCGGCCCCTCGTAGATCGGGAGGCGAAAGCGCGGCCCCGCGGCCGCCTCGATTCGTTCCACCGCGTCCTGCGAACCGTTGCTCACAGCAGCACCCGCGCAATCGCGTTGATCAGCGGACTGATAACCACGTTCACCGCGTTCGTATACAACAACGCGAATAATATCAGAAGTCCGTACGGTTCAAGACGCGCGAACGCGCGCGCCGCGGGCAGCGGCAAAAGCCCCGCCAGCACCCGTCCGCCGTCGAGCGGCAGAATCGGCAGCAGGTTGAAGACCGCGAGCAGCACGTTGATCATCACCGAGGCCTGCATCATGTAGACGATCGGCAGCGCGACCGCCTCGCCCCACGGCGCGTTGATGTACGGCGCGAGCATCCGGGCCACGAAGGCGCTCGCGACCGCCAACGCCAGGTTGGTCAGCGGGCCCGCCGCCGCGACCGCGATCATCCCGGTGCGCCGCGGGGTTAGACGGCGGAAATCGACCGGCACCGGCTTGGCGTAGCCGAAGACCGGCAGATGCAGAAACAGGAGCACCGCGGGCATGATGACCGTGCCGATCGGATCGACGTGGCTTATAGGATTGAGCGTGAGCCGCCCGGCGCGCGCCGCGGTGTCGTCGCCCAACAGGTTCGCGACATAACCGTGCATCACCTCGTGCAGCACGATCGCAAACACGGTGGGCACCGCCCAGATCGAAAGCGTGACGATGAATTCGCTGAGGTTGGACAAGCTGGGTTCGCCTTCGGATCGTCTTCAGGAAATCTTCGGACATCTTTCAGGACATGCTGGCACGCATGGCGCGTGGATGGTGCGTGCGATGGACCTTGCGCAGATGGCTCTTGGACAGATGCGTATAGATCTGGGTGGTCGAGATGTCGCTGTGGCCGAGCATCTCCTGCACCGCGCGCAAATCGGCGCCGCCTTCCAACAGATGGGTCGCGAAGCAGTGGCGGAGCGTGTGCGGACTGACCCATGACAGGCGCGGCTCCGCGACGGTCCATCCCTTTAGCGCCTTGAAAAACCCCTGGCGCGTCATCGCGCGTCCCAGCCGGCTGGTGAACAGCGCCGGCGACGGCCGCGCTGCGCGGGTCTTTTTTCGCGGCTCCGCTTCGCGCGCGGCGAGATAACTCTTGAGCGCACGCACCGCAGCCGATCCGATCGGCACGATCCGCTCCTTGCCGCCCTTGCCCAGCACGACCACGATTCGCTCCGCGATATTGACCTGGCCGGCCCTGAGCCCGACCAGCTCCGAGACTCGCAGGCCGCATCCGTAGGCCAGCTCGAGCATCGCGCGGTCACGCTTGCCGCGAAGTATCTTGGTGTCGATCGCGTCGAGCAGCATCTCGAGGTCGCGCCGGCCAAGCGTGCGTGGGAGCGCCCGCGGATGCGGCCGCAGCTTGACTACGGCAGCCGGGTCGCGCTCGATGATCTTCTGCTCGACCATCTCGCGCGCGAGACCGCGAATGCTCGCCAGATGGCGCCGCTGGCTCGCCACCGACATCCCGCGCCGCCCCATCGCCTCCAAATAGCCGCTGACAGTACGTGCCTGCAGCGCCTCGGGCTCGATTCCATGGTCGCGGCAGTGCTGCTGAAACTCGCGGAGATCGCGCGCGTAGGCCTGCACCGAGTTGTTGCCCAGCCCGCGTTCCACCCGCAGGCGGTCGAGATGGCGCTCGATGATCTGATCCCAGTCCTGACCCCATCTCTGCGCCCCTCGCGCGGAGCCATCCGCGCGCGACACGGACTTGGA
The DNA here is from genome assembly GCA_963810495.1 of uncultured delta proteobacterium. Classification (GTDB taxonomy): domain Bacteria; phylum Desulfobacterota; class Binatia; order Binatales; family Binataceae; genus JAKAVN01. Next base: position 19,799 of record CAWENP010000022.1, on the reverse strand, counting down.
GCTGAGCCTGGGTTTCACGCGGCTCCGTTCGGCGCAGGGACGTCGTCGAGCCGCTCGACCAGCGCCGCGCGCAAGCGCCGCATCGCGTCCAGCTCGACGACTTTTCCGCCGCTTGCGTCGCTGATGTAAAAAACGTCGAGCGCCTGGTCAGCGTTGGTCGAGATGCGCGCGAGGTGAATCACCATCCCGAGCTTGAATAGCGTATGCGTGATCGCGAACAGCAACCCGACCCGATCCTGGGTGAAGACGTCGACCACGGTGTATTGCTCGGAGCTGCGGTTGTCGACCGTAATTTCGGTCGCCACGCGGCGCACGAACTTGCGCCCGGCCACGCGCGCGCGCTGCGCCTCGGCCACCATCGCCTCGAGGTCGCGCTGGCCGGCCAGAACGGCTTCAAGGTCGCGCTCGACGCGGAGCCATCGCTCCTCTTCCATCGCCATTCCGCCGGCCCCGTGCGAGACGCGGAAGACATCGAGCGCCACGTCGTCGGCGCGGGTCGTGATGCGCGCCGAGAGGATGTTGAGATTGTTGGCGGTGAGCACGCCGGCGATCTTCGAGAACAGGCCCGGCTGATCGCGCGTGGCCACGATAAATTCGCTGAACTCGAGCTCGGGAAAATGGCGATGGCGGCAGACCAGGGCCTGCTCGCCCAACGCCCGCATCAGCTCGAAGTGGGTCGGGATGTCGTCCTCGGGGACGGTGAGGAAGTAGCGATCGGGCATCAGGTCGAGAAAGGCCGCGAGCTCTTCGGGCGCCGCGTCCAGGGGGGCAAGCCGCTCGCGCACGGCGGCTTTGACCAGGGCGAGCCGGCGCGCCGGATCGACCGCCTCGCGATCGCCCTGCTCTAGAATCTTGAGCGCGCGCATATAGAGGTCGCTCAGCAGCATGTCGCGCCAGTTGTTGTAGACGTTGGGCGCCACCGCGCGCATGTCGGCGAAGGTCATCAGGTAGAGCGCCTTCAGCCGATCGATCGAGCCGACCGCGCGCGCGAACTCCTCCACCGTGCGCACGTCGTCGACGTCGCCCTTCTGCGCCACCTGCGACATCATCAGATGGTTGCGCACCAGGAACACCACCAGGTCGGTTTCCTCGCCGTCCAGCCCCAGGCGGCGCGAGACCTCGGCCGTGAGCAACGCGCCGCGTTCGTGATGGTCGTGGCCGTGGCCCTTGCCGATATCGTGCAGTACCAGGGCGAGAAAAATGAACGGTAGCGCGGTGACCTCGCGCGCGACTTCGGTCAGCAGCGGAGTGTTGTCCTTGAATTCGCCAGCGCGCAGCCGTTCGAGTTCGCGCACCGCGGCCAGCGAATGCCGGTCGACCGTATAGATGTGGTAGAGGTCGTGCAGCACCCGCGCGTAGAGGTTGCCGAACTCGGGAATCACCGCGCCCAGCACGCCCGCGCGATGCATCGCCTCCAGCGTCTCGGCCACGCGCTGGCGCCCCGACATGATTCCCATCAGCGCCATCCCGGTCCGCGGATCGCATCGAAATGCGTCGTCGATAAGCCCCAGGCTGTCGCGCACCTGCTGGTAGGCGCTGCCCGAAAGCTCCACGCCGTGCGCCTGGCAATCGGCGAAGATAGTGAGGAGATTGATCGGCGCGCGCGTGAAGAATTCCTTCTCGGCGATCGCGAGCAGGCGGCCCTGGATGAGCACTCCCGGACGAATCTGGCGCCCGCCCGTGCGCCGCATGAAGCGCCCGGCGGCAGGATCTTCGGTGACGCGCGCGATAAGCCCCTCGGAGAAGCGATGGATGGCGGCGGCCTGCGCGTAGTAGAAGCGCATCAGTGAGGAAGACGCGCTGCCCGAAGCGTCGTCGGCGGTGGTGGTGGTAAATCCTAGAAGCGGAGCGATCCGCTCCTGGTACTCGAACGTCAGCTGGTCGTGATGGCGTCCGCTTAGGAAATGCAGCGAATTGCGCACGCGATACAGGAAATCCTGCGCGCGCAATACTTCCTCGAGCTCGGCCTCGCTGATGATCGCCTTTTGCACCAGTTCGGGCAGCGAGTGCACCTTGTACTTGACCTTGGCCAGCCACAGCGCCGTATGCAGGTCGCGCAGGCCCCCCTCGCCCTCCTTGAGTTGCGGCTCGAGCAGGTAGATCGAGTCGCCGTAGTGGCGATGGCGGTCGCGGCTTTCCTCGAGCTTGGCCTGGAAAAACTTCTGCTGGTTGCGGTTGAGAACCTCGTCGATCAGCGCCTGGTCGAGCGCGGCCCACAACTTCTCCTCACCCGCGAGAAAACGGATGTCGAGGATCGCGGTCTTCTCCTTCAGGTCGTCGTTGGCCGCGCGCACACTTTCGCGCACGTTGCGCACCGTCTGGCCGACAGTGAGACCCGCATCCCAGAGCGCGTGCAGAATTATCTCGGTCATCACTTCGGCGTAGGGGCCGGGTTTATAGTCGTGCAGGAACAAGAGGTCGATGTCGGACTGCGGATTGAGCTCGCCGCGGCCGTAGCCCCCGCGCGCGATCACCGCCAGGCGCTGGTTCAGGCGTGAGAAGCGGCGCGAATGATGGTGGTCGGCGTAGCGATAGAGCGCGCGCACCATCCGGTCGACGCATCCGGTGTATTCGCGGACGATCTCCATCCCGCTCGCGCCGGAGAAATGGCGCTGCGCGAGTTCCTCGCGCACCGCGTTGAGCCAGGCGCGCGCGGCCTGCCCGGGCCGCCCGCCGCTTTGGAACTCGGCGTACAGTGAATTCTCGTCGCGCGCGACCGCGGACGGCGCGATGAGCGTGCGCTCGCTGGCAACTGAAACCGGCGCTTCGCTCACAGATTGCCCACTGCGGCGTCGGCATTGAAATAGTGGACCACGGCCTCGGCAATCCCCTCCGCCAGCACCTGCTGATACTGCGCGGAAGCGAGACGCGCGGCCTCGTCCCGATTGGAGAGAAAGCCGCACTCGACCAGCACCGCCGGCATCTGCGCGCCCACCAGCACGTAGAATGGCCCGCGCATCGCTCCGAGCGCGCTCACCTGCACTCCGAGTGACGCGTTGAGGTCGGCCGCCGCTTGCGCCTCGATCATCGAGGCGAGCGCGACCGACTCGTTGGCCTTATATTGCTGGCGCATATCGCTCAGGATGTAGTTTAGGTCGCCCCCCGTCGCGGTGCCATAGGCGCCTCCGCTCGCGTTCTCCATCGCGGCCAGCCGGATCGTCGCCCGATCCGTGGTGTTGTTCAGATAATACGTCTCGATTCCCGTCGTCGCGGCGGCGGGACTCGAGTTGAGATGAATCGAGATGAACAAGTCGGCCCCGGCCTTATTGGCAAACGCCGTGCGGTCGGCGAGCGTGACGAAATAGTCACCCGTGCGAGTGAGTATTGCGTGGACCCCGCGACGCTCGAGCTCGCCCTGGAGCCGCAGCGCGATTTGCAGCGCGAGGTCCTTTTCCAGGAGCGGCGCGCCGGCCTCGGTGCCGGAGTCGTAGCCGCCATGGCCGGGGTCGATCACGACCACGGGCTGGCGCGCCGGAGCTGCGATCGCCGCAGCTCCGCCTCCCGGCGCTGCATCCGCCCGCCCCGACGGGGCGGGCGGATGCAGCGCCGCCATCTGCGCCGCGCCGCCGCCGCCCGCCGCGAACGCGGCGGGCGGCGGCGGCGCTGACCGCGGCAGAGGCGCCTGCGGCCGTCGCGCCGCCGATGGCGGCGCGACGGCCGCAGGCGCGGCGGTAGGCGTCGCGGCGAGCGGGCGGCTTGCGGCCGCCCGCTCGCCGCGACGCTCGAGGCGCACCAGCACCGGCGCGGCCAGGTTAGGAGCCTGGCCCGCCGGCGCCAGCCGAATCAGCAACTCATGCGGCAATTTGCCCACCGCGTAGTCAGTCTTGCCTGCGACCTGGATCACCAGGCGCGACCGCGTGCCGCCCACGTCGATCGCGCGCACGGCCAGGACCGGCGCGCTCTCGCGGCCATAGAGCGGACGCGGCGGAAGCTCGATTCGGGTATTCGCAAGATCGATCCAGAGCTCGTCGCCGTGCGCGCTAAGCGCCCAGCTAAGCCCCTTGCCGCGGAGCCCGAAATGCAGTTCGACGATCGCGCCGCGCTGAGAGGCCGCGGCGCTGTCGATCACTGCGGCGCCGACGCTCGCCGCCCCCAGCGCGAGCGCGGGCGCCACGGCCGCAAGCGCCGCTGCCATCCGCGTCCAACGCGAAACCCTCCGCAATCCGCCACCCCGCTGATGCCGTTACCACGCCCGGCGAGGGCCGAAGCGTTTAACCACTACTGTTACTACTGATCGCCACCTTGCTTGAGCCGATCGAGCGCGCGCGCCAGCGCGTTGAGCGCCTCGATCGGCGTCAGGCGTTCGATTTCGAGCGTCCTCAATTCATCGATCACGCGCCGCTCGGCCGGCGTGAAGAGTCCAAGCTGGCCTGCGCCGCCTTGCGTATCGGGGCGATGCGCCAGGCGGGCCTGCCCCGCTTCGTCCAGCTCGCCCATCTCGAGGTTGGCCAGGATTTGGCGCGCGCGCGCGACCACGGTTTCGGGCAGCCCGGCGAGCCGCGCGACTTCGATTCCGTAGCTGCGGCTCGCCGGCTGCTCGACCACGCGTCTTAGGAAGATCACCTCACCGTTCCACTCGCGCACCGCCATGCTGAGATTCTTCACGCGCCGGCGCTCGCGCGCAAGGTCGGTCAGCTCATGGAAATGGGTCGCGAAAAGCACCTTGGCGCGCGTGTTGTCGTGCAGATGCTCGGCCAGCGCCCAGGCGATCGCGAGCCCGTCGAAGGTGCTGGTGCCGCGGCCGACCTCGTCGAGCAGCAGCAGGCTCCGCTGGTCGAGGCCCATCAGCAGGCGCGCCGTCTCGCGCATCTCGACCATAAAGGTGGACTCGCCGCGGCGCAGATCGTCGCGCGCGCCGATCCGGGTCAGCACGCGGTCGACCAGCCCCAGCGCCGCCTCGGTCGCGGGCACGAAGCTCCCCATCTGCGCCATGATCACGATCAGCGCCACCTGGCGCAGGTAGGTCGACTTGCCGGCCATGTTGGGCCCGGTGATCAGCAGGAGCTGGCGCTCGTCGGGATCGGTCTGGAGGTCGTTGGGCACGAATTCGCCCGCACGCATCGCGGCCTCGAGCACCGGATGGCGTCCGTCGCGGATCGAGAGCGCGAGCCCCGAGTTCATCCGCGGCCGCACGTACCCGCGCCGGCGCGCGACCGCCGCCAGCGCCAGCAGCGCGTCGAACTCGCCGACCGCGGCCGCCGTCGCGAGAATCGGCCCGGCATGCATCGCGAGGTCGCGCACCAGCATGGTGAAGAGCCTCAATTCGAGTTCCTTCAGTCCCGACTCGGCGCCGAGAATCTTGCGTTCGAGATCCTTGAGCGCGGCGGTGGTGAAGCGTTCCGCGCCGATCAGCGTCTGCTTGCGCTCGTAATCCGCGGGCACCCGGTCGAGGTTGGGTTTGGTGACCTCGATGTAGTAGCCGAAGACCTGGTTGTAGCGGACCTTGAGCGAGGGGATGTTGCTCCGCGTGCGCTCGGCCGCCTCCAGCCGCGCGATCACGCCGCGCGCGTCGGAGGCGAGCGCGCGCAACTCGTCGACCTCCGGGCTCAAGCCGCTCCGAATCACGTTGCCGTCGCGCGGATTGATCGGCGGCTCGTCGCCGATCGTCGTGTCGATACGCGCGGCGAGTTCGGGCATCGGCACCAGCCGCACGGCGACCTCACGGATGAGCGCGCTTTGGCATCGTTGGAGCGCATCCCGCAGCGCGCCGACCGCGCGCAGCGCCTGCTCCAGCTTGAGACAATCGCGCGGCGAGGCACGCAGGCTTCCGATTCGGCCCGCCAGCCGCTCGAGGTCGCCAATCCGCCGCAGCGCGTCGGCGACTTCGCCGCCGAGATCGGTTTCGAAGAGCTCCTCGACCGCGTCGTGGCGCGCGCAGATGGCGTCGAGGTCGAGCAACGGGTAGACGATCCAGTTCTGCAACGCGCGCGCGCCGACCGGCGTGAGCGTCTCGTCGAGCACCGAGAGCATCGAGCCGCGGCGCGTGCCGTCGGACGAAATCACCAGTTCCAGATGGCGCCGGCTGACCTCGTCGACCAGCATGTATTCGGCGGCGCGATAAAGATGAGGCGGGCGCAGATGCGCCAATTCGCGGCCGAAGGTTTCTTCGACGTAGACCAGCGCGGCGCCAGCCGCGATACTGAGGGCCTCGCCAAGCGCGCCGGCCGCCTCGGGCCCGAACCGCGTGGCCAGCGCCTCGCGCTGACGCCCCGCGGCGAAGCCCGGGCCGTCGAGCCAGGTAACCGGGGAATCTACGCCCTCGAGCAACGCGGCGAGCGCGGTGTCGCCCTTGGGCGCGATAATTTCGCGCGGCGCGATTCGCGCGATCTCCTCGCGCACTCCGGTTGGCCCGGCGATTCGAGTCGCGAGAAACTCTCCGGTCGAAACGTCGAGCGCCGCCAGCGCGAAACCGCCCTTGCCGGCGCCGTCGGCGCCGAGCGCGAGCAGAAAACTCTTTTCGAGTGCCGCGAGCACGGTCTCCTCGCCCACCGTGCCCGGCGTGATCACGCGCACGATCTGCCGCGGCATCAGGCCGCGCTGTGGCGTCAATTGAAACGGCGCGTCAGGCCCCGGGATTTGACCGGCAGCGGCAGTTACACGCGAGCGAGGCTCGGGCTGCGTCTGCTCGCAGATCGCGACCTTCAATCCGGCCTTGAGCAGCTTGGCGATATAGGGTTCGGCGGAATGGTACGGCACGCCGCACAGCGGCACGCCATCCTTGGAGCGCGAGGTGAGCTGGATATCGAGCACGCGCGCGCCGACCTCGGCGTCCTCGAACAGCATCTCGTAGAAGTCGCCGAGGCGAAAGAACAGGATCGCGTCGGGCACCTTCTGCTTGACGCTCAGGTACTGCGCGATCAGCGGTGAGTTCTTGATTGCCACGTGCGAACGACAATAACGGGCCGCGACGCTCGCAGCAAAATCATTCGTGCCCGCCCCGCCGGAGTATCTCTGGCCGTCTGCTAAGCTTGCGATGTGAGCGATCGCCGCGAAAGCACTATCGTCAAGTCCGCCAGCGCGATCATCCTGGCCGGGGGCCGCAGTGCGCGGATGGGCGAGCCCAAGGCGACGCTCCGTCTCGGCGGCATCACGCTAATCGAACGAACCGTCATCGAGCTCGCGCGCGCCTTCGACGACATCGTCGTGGTCGCGGCGCCCGAATCGGAAGCGATCGAGCTTCCCTCACTCGGCGCGGTAACGATCGTGCATGACGAGAATGCTTACCAGGGGCCGGTCGGCGCGCTCGCGCGAGGACTGCGCGCGGCGCGTCACGAGCTTGCGTTCGCCTGCTCGTGCGACCTGCCGATGCTCCGTTCGGAGGTCGCATCGTGGCTGCTTTCGCTGATGGGCGAACGCGACGACGCGGTGATTCCACAGGTCGGTGAACGGCTGCAGCCGCTGCATGCGGCGTATCGCCGGCGACGCGCCGGCGCGTTGGACGCGATGCTCTCGCGCGGCGAGCATCGCCTGAGCGCCATCGCCGACGCGGTCAAGTCCCGTATCTCGGCCCGCATCGTCTCCGAGGCCGAATACCGCCGCGCCGATCCTGACGCGCTTAGCTGTTTCAATATCAACACGCCCGAGGACTACGCACGCGCCAAAACCCTGGCAGCTCGCGATCAGCGATGATCCGTGCCAGTGCGAAAGCCCCCGCGAAGCGAGGTCAGTAGTCACTCACGGGAAATCCAGATGACAAAACATGTTGCCGTGGATTAGGGATCACAAACTGCGTAGCGTGCTCTTGCGCACTCGACGAAGACACATCGACGGCCGGAGAGGATCCAGGCACCGCCGCGTCATCGCTCGCATCACTCACTGAATCGATCCTGCTGAAGGTCTGGTTTGATGCCTGCGTCACGTTGCCCGGGGCCTGCGTTTGGCTTCCGCAACCGAGAAGAGCCAGTCCTCCGATTGCCAGGACGAAGATCGGCAGCAACTGTCTTGTAATCATAAAAATGCCGTCTCCTACTGGAGAATACTCTATGCTCAGCGGCAGGCGACGCCATCAAAGGCCTGGGAAGGTTTGGTTATCGGAAGAACAAATAATGGTAATCGCGGGGCGGCCCAGAGATCGAATCTCTGAGGTGCGAAGCGCATCTACGCACGCGTGCGCTCAGGCTTGCCGACAGAAAATCGCCGCCGCGACGAGCGGCGAGCGCGGCTACTTATCTTTCGGCTGCCAGCGCAGCACCGGGCGGCGCGCGGCGTGCGCCTCGTCGACGCGCGAAAGCCAAAGCGTATGCGGCGCAGTGCGCACCATCTCGGGATTGTTCAGCGCCTCCGCGTAAATCTTCTCCATCGCGTCGACAAAAGTGTCGAGCGTCTCGCGGGTCTCGGTCTCGGTCGGCTCGATCATCAGTGCGCCATGCACGACCAGCGGAAAATAGATCGTCGGCGGATGGATTCCGAAATCCAGCAGGCGCTTGGCGATATCGAGCGTGTTCACCCCGGCGCGCTTTTCCAGATCGTGCGTCAGCACGCACTCGTGCATCGACGGCTCCGTGGTCGCGCTCGGAAAATGCGGCTCCAGGCGCTTGCGCACGTAGTTGGCGGCCAGGATTGCGAATCGGCTCGCCTCGGTCAGCCCGTTGCCCCCGAGCGCGAGGATGAACGCGCAGGCCCGCACCAGCATCCCGAAATTGCCGTGGAAGCCGCGAAGCCGCCCGATCGAGTCGGGACGCTCGTAGTCAAAGCGCCAGGCCTCGCCGTCCTTGCGCAAACGCGGCAGCGGCAGGAAGGGTTCGAGATGCTTCTTCACCGCGACCGGACCCGCGCCCGGGCCGCCGCCGCCGTGCGGAGTCGAAAAAGTCTTGTGCAGATTGAGCTGCACGACGTCGGCGCCCATGTGGCCCGGCTTGGCGACGCCCAACAGCGCGTTCATGTTGGCACCGTCGAGATAGAGCAGCGCGCCGCGCTCGTGCAACGCGTCGGCGATCGCGGCAATCTCGGGCTCGAAAATTCCGAGCGTGTTCGGATTGGTCACCATCAGCGCCGCGACGTCGTCGCTTGCGAGCCGGCGTATCTCGGCCGCTTCCAGAAAGCCGCGCCGATTCGACTTCGCGACCACGACCTCGAATCCCGCCAGGGTGCAACTCGCCGGATTGGTGCCGTGCGCGGTGTCGGGGATTATCACCTTGTGGCGCGCGGCGCCGCGCTTGCGATGGTACGCGCGCATCATCAGCAATCCGGTAAGCTCGCCCTGCGCGCCGGCCGCCGGATGGAGCGACACGGCGTCCATCCCGGTTATCTCGGCGAGCGCCGCCTCCAGCCACGCCATCAGTTCGAGCGCGCCCGCGGCCAGATGCGCCGGGGTCATCGGATGCAGCGCGGCAAAGCCGGCGAGCGCCGCCATCTCATCGTTGAGCACGGGATTATACTTCATCGTGCACGATCCGAGCGGATAGAACTGGAGCGCCTGCCCAAAGTTGAGCTGCGAAAGCCGCAGAAAATGGCGCATCACCTGCGGCTCGCTGAGTTCCGGAAAGCCGGGGATGTCGTCGCGGCAAAGCGCCGCGCCTAAAATCGCGGCCGCGTCGGGTTCGCCGGCGGCGCGGGCGGCTACGTCCGCGCCGGATCGTCCGGCCGCCGACTCCTCGAACAGCAACGATATGCTGCGCACGTCCGGCGCTCCCGCGCCGACCGGCGATGCTTGCGTCTCTTCGATATCGCGCGCGATCTTGCCCGCCGTCGCCATCTTATCCTCCCCTCCCATCAACTGACCCTGTCAAATGCTCGGGCAAGCGCGCCGGCGAGCCGCTCGAACTCGGACTGAGTATTCATCTCGGTGACGCTGACCAGCAGCGCGCCGTCGAAGCTCGGGCCAATAGTCGCCGAGCGCGATGCCGGCCAGGATTCCGGCGCGCTCCGCGTGCACGAGCGCCGCGGCCGCGTCGCCTGCATTCACCACGAACTCGTTGAAAAACGGCGCGCCGAAGCGCGCGCGTATCCCGGCGGACGCGAGCGCCGCGGCTGCGCGATGCGCCAGCTCGACGTTGCGGGAGGCCAACTCGCGCAACCCCCGCCGCCCCATCATCGCCAGGTACACCGTGGCCGCGAGCGCGCACAGCGAATGGTTGGTGCAGATGTTCGAGGTCGCGCGCTCGCGCCGGATATGCTGCTCGCGCGTGGCGAGCGTCAGACACCATGCGCGCCGCCCGAAGCGATCGTGCGTCTCACCCACCAGCCGCCCCGGCATCTGGCGCAGATGAGCCGTCCGCGCCGCCATGAATCCGACTCCAGGGCCGCCGAACTGCGGCGCGAGGCCGAAGCTCTGTCCTTCGCCGACCGCGATGTCCGCGCCGAGTTCACCGGGCGATTTCAAAAGGCCCAGCGCGAGCGGCTCGGCCGTGACCGAAATCGCAATCGCGCCCGCGCGTTTGGTGAGCGCGGCGGCCTCGCCCAGCGGCTCGACGATTCCGAACGCGTTGGGGTAGCCGATAACGGCGCACAGCAGCCGATCGTCGGCGAGGCGCTCCAGCGCCGCAATATCGATCGCGCCGCTTTGCGGATCGAATGGCACTTCGACCAGTTCGAGATGCTCCAGCGCACTCAGGTACGTGCGCACCGTGTCGCGATAGTCCGGCCACAGCGCGCGCGAAAGCGCGACCCGCGTGCGCTTGGGCGTCACCCGATGCGCCATCAGGACCGCCTCGGCCGTGGCCGAAGCGCCGTCGTACATGCTGGCGTTGGCTACCTCCAGGCCGGTGAGCTGAGTAATCATGGTCTGGAATTCGAAAATCGCCTCGGTGGTGCCCTGGCTTGCCTCGGGCTGATACGGCGTATAGCTGGTGGCGAATTCTGCGCGGGCAGTGATCGCGCGCACGGCGGCCGGCACGTGATGGCGGTAGGCGCCGAAGCCGAGGAAGCTCGCGAAGGCGCTGGCACCGGTGTTGCGGGCGGCCAGCGCTCCAAGTTCGGCGGCGATTTCGGCCTCGTTCTTCCCGGGCGCCAGGTTTATGGTTGCGCTGGCGCGCAGATTGGCCGGGACGTGCGCGATCAGATCGTCGAGTCCGCGCGCCCCGATCGTGTCGAGCATCGCGCGGACGTCGCTGTCGGTATGAGCAAAGAATCTCATCGGTCGAGTATGTTCTCCATAGTCATTTCGTGGTGTTACGATAATAAGTACGGTTTCGCAATGAATTAGTTACTATCGACTATGTATTTGGCTTGCGGCGGCGGTAAAACGGCAACCCCGTCACCGCGGCGGCGACCCGGCGATTGCGAATCTCCACTTCGACCGACTCCGGCGCTCCCGCCGCCAGATACGCCATCCCCAGCGGCCGGTTGAAACTCGGCGCGAAAGTTCCGCTCGTCATCGCGCCAACCTCGCGCTCGCCGACAAAAAGCTTGTAACCCTGGCGCGCCACGCTGCGCCCGTCCTCGGTGCGGATTCCAACCAGCCGCCGCTTGAGCCCGTCGCGTTGCTGCGCGGCGAGCGCCGCGGCGCCGACGAATTCGCGCCCGAGCTTCACGAACGGATCGAGGCCCGCCTCCAGCGGCGAGGTCGCGCGGTCAAGCTCGTGGCCATAAAGCGGCAGCCCCGCTTCCATCCGGAGCGTGTCGCGCGCGCCAAGCCCGCAGGGCATCATCCCGGCCGGCGCGCCGGCATCGAGGATCGCGCTGAAAAGCGTCTCGGCGGTGGCGGCTGCGGTGAAAAGCTCGAAGCCGTCCTCGCCGGTATAGCCGGTGCGCGCGACGACGCATCGGACGCCCGCGACCTCCGCGTCGATCACCGCGAAGCGGCGCATCGCGGCGAGCGGCGCGCGCGAGAGCCCCTGCAAAATCGCCTGCGACTGCGGGCCCTGCACGGCGACCAGCCCGGTCTCATCGCTGAGGTCGCGAAAGCCGGCGTCTCTCGCGCCAAGTCCGAGCAGCCATTCGCGATCGGCCGCGATATTGGAGGCGTTGACGCACAGCATGTAGCGCGCGTCGTCGAGCCGGTAGACGATCAGGTCGTCGATAGTGCCGCCCTCTGGCGTGCACATCAGTGTGTATTGCGCCCGGCCCAGTTCGAGCCGCGCTGCCGAATTGGTCATCGCGCGCTCGAGCAGCGCCAGCGCCGCCGCACCGGTAAGCTCGAACTCGCCCATGTGTCCGAGATCGAATATCCCGGCGCGCGAGCGCACGGCGAGATGCTCGTCGATTATCCCCGCGTAACTGACCGGCATCTCGAAGCCGCCGAACGCGGTCATCCGGGCGCCGAGCCGCTGATGCTGCTCGAACAAAGTCGTGCGTCTCAGCGCTTCCATGCGACTCCGATTCTATCAAAGCGCGGGATACGGTCGGATAGCCAACAAGGCGGCGCGATGCAGGTTCACCCACAGCTTATCCGCCGCAGCTTTTGCGCCGCAGCTCGTCCGCCACGCGACTGACGATTTGCGCCCGCGGGATCGGTACTATATGACCGAGGCCTAACACCGACGACAGGAACCGAAAACCGGCGCCCAGCACTATCATCGAGGATCCCTATCCGAATGTCCGCGACAATCATGGACGGGCGCGAAGTCAGCCGCCGCCTGCGCCCCGAGCTAGAGCGTTACGCGCTCGAGCTTAAGCAACGCCAGCATCGCGCGCCGGCGCTGGCCGCCGTGCTGGTTGGCGACGATCCGGCCTCACGCCAGTACGTCCGCAACAAGCGCCGCTTCGCCGAGGAACTCGGCTTCGAAAGCCGGATGCTCACGATGACCGCCGAGGAGGCCAGCACCGAGCGTCTGTTGGCAGAAGTTGCGCAACTCAACGCCGATCCGTCGGTGGCCGGAATCCTGCTGCAATTGCCGATACCGGACAAGGTCGACCGTTACAGGTTGTTCGACGCGATCGATCCGGCCAAGGACGTCGACGCGGTGGGCGCGGTCAATGTGAGCGCCTTCTATCGCGCGCAGTTGGGACGTTTCATCCCATGCACTCCGCGCGGCGTGCTGACGCTGCTCAACTACTACGGCGTGCCGATCGACGGTGCGCACACGGCGGTGATCGGGCGCAGCGATATCGCGGGCAAGCCGCTGGCGCTCATCCTGGGCGGCCGGATGTGCAACGCGACCGTGACCTGGTGCCATCGCCACACCCGCGATCTCGCCGTCATCTGTCGCGATGCCGATATCGTGGTATCCTGCGCGGGCGCCGACACCGGCCGGCCGTTCCTGATAACCGCGGACATGGTCAAGCCGGGCGCGTGCGTGATCGACGTCGGCTTCCGCCGTGTGGCGCCGGGCAAGTTCGTCGGCGACGTCGACTTCGATCGGGTCAAGGAAATCGCTGGATGGGTGACGCTCAATCCTGGCGGCACTGGCCCGATGACGGTGCTAGCGTTGATGCAGAACCTGATCGACGCCGCACGCTACAACCTGGGCCTCGAGCGTGCCGCTTATCCTTTTGATTACGCAACTATTTCCAAGCCCTGACGGCGCATCTGGCCCGCTCGCGAGTTTGCGTCTAGACTGCCCCAGCTAATAGGAGCAGCTCTCAGATATAAACGATGGCAACACAATCCGGCAGCGAAGGCCCGGCTGGCACCAAGCGCACTCTCGCCGACGGGTCAAATGGCGGGGGCAAACGTACCCTCACCGACGTCATCATCGGACCGCCGCGCAACGTTCGCGATCCCGGAATCTTCCATAGCCTTTCGTTGATCGCGTTTCTGGCCTGGGTCGGTCTCGGCTCCGACGGGCTGAGTTCGTCGTGTTACGGTCCCGAGGAGGCCTTCCTCGCGCTCGGCCACAACCAGTACCTGGCGGTGTTCCTGGCCGTGATGACGGCGCTGACCGTCTTCATCATCTCGGCCTCGTACTCGCAAACGATCGATCTGTTTCCGTCAGGCGGCGGCGGCTACCTGGTGGCGACCAAGCTGCTCGGGCCGTATCCGGGACTGATCTCGGGATGCGCGCTGGTGATCGACTACGTTTTGACCATCTCGATCTCGATCGCGAGCGGCGCCGACGCTATTTTCAGCTTCCTGCCGACCAACTGGCTGTGGCTGAAATTCTGGGTCTGCCTGGTGGTGGTCGTGCTGATGGTTGGGATGAACCTGCGCGGAGTCAAGGAATCTGTGCTTTCGCTGTTGCCGATCTTCCTCGCATTCGTGGTGATGCACGCCTGGCTGGTCGGCTATGCGCTCCTGGCCAGGAGCCCGGAGTTGCCGGCGATCACCCGCGACGCCATCAACCAGGTGCATACCGGCATCAACACCGTGGGTGTGCTGGCGCTTGCGGTCATCTTTTTTCGCGCCTACAGCATGGGCGCCGGCACTTATACCGGAATCGAGGCGGTCAGCAACGGCCTGCCGATCCTGCGCGAGCCGCGCACGGCGACGGGCAAGCGCACGATGCTCTACATGGCGGTCTCGCTGGCGGGATTGGCCGGCGGCATCCTGGTCTGTTATCTGCTGTTCAACGTCGCCCCGGTGCATGGCCAGACGCTCAACGCGGTGCTGTTCGAGCGGGTGGCCAACAACTGGAAGCTGTTCGGCCTGCCGGTCGGAGTGCCCATCGTCACCTTCACCCTCATCACCGAGGGCGCATTGCTGTTCGTTGCCGCGCAAACCGGCTTCATCGACGGGCCGCGCGTGCTGGCGACGATGGCGGTGGACCGCTGGCTGCCGCGCCGCTTCTCGCAGCTCAGCTCCCGCCTGGTGACCCAGGACGGAGTATTCGCGATGGGCCTCGCCGCGATCGCGATCCTGGTGTTCACGCACGCGCGAGTCGATTTGCTGGTCGTGCTCTATGCGATCAACGTGTTTGTCACGTTCACGCTCTCGCAGCTCGGGATGAGCGTGCACTGGTGGCAAGAGCGCGCGCGCGAGCCAAACTGGCGGCGCAAGCTGGCGATTAACGGCGTCGGATGCTCGTTCACGGCGCTCATCCTGATGCTCACGGTCACGCTGAAGTTCGACGAGGGCGGCTGGGTGACGATCGTGATAACCGGCGCGCTGGTCGCGCTGTGCTACATGGTGCGCCACCACTATCAGTACATCAGCCACGCGATCGAACAGCTCGAGGCCGACATCCTGCCCGAGCTCTTCGCCGCCAAGGAAAGCCCGCCCGAAAAATACGACCCCACTGCGCCGACCGCGGTGATCCTGGTCAACGGTTTCAACGGCCTGGGGTTGGCGACCCTGCTGACGCTGCGCCGGCTGTTTCGCGATCAGTACCGCAACGTGATTTTCGTCGGCGTGGGCGAAGTCGAATCGTCGCGGATGAGGGGTCCCGAGGAGGTCAAGCAGCTCGAGCAGCAGGTGGCCGACGACCTTAGCGAATATTGCCGCTTCGCCACCGACCTTGGTCTGCATTCCGAGCTGCGCGTCAGTATCGGCCCCGACGTCGTCGCGGAATTGCGCAAGCTCTGCCTGGAGGTCGCGCACGAATTTCCGCAGGCCGTGTTCTTCGCCGGCAAGCTGATCTTCGAAGCTGAGCTGGAAGGTTTCATCAGCCGCTTCCTGCACAACCATACCGCGCTCGAGCTGCAGAACTGGCTGCAGGTGCATGGGCTGAGCCTGGTGATCCTGCCGGTGCGCGTGCTGCCCGCGGTGCCGGCCTCGCGGAGCGACACCGGGGTAGTGCGGTCGCAAGTGGCCTAGCGAGCGCGCGAGCGATGCGGCAGGCGCGGCCGCGAACGCGGCCGCGCCTGCCGCACTTTGCGCTCCCGCACTCGCGCCTCGGCGCGCATCGCAGCACAGGAGCGGCCGTGCGCCGAGGGCGCACGGCCGCTCCTGTGCTGCGATGCGATACTCCCCCGCCCCACCCCGGCGCGGCTCACGCTCCGCGCCAGGGCCGGGGCCGCGCGCGCTCAGGCGCGCGCGGCCCCGGCGCTCCGCGACACGCGGGGTTGCGAAGCGCGCGCGCCGCTTGCTACAGCAACTCATCGCATCAGCGCGCCTTCGCCCGGAGACAATCGATGGCTTCAGGTCAGTTCCGACACGTGCTCGACGGTTACAAGGTCCTCGATTTCACCCAGTTCGTCGCCGGGCCGACCGTGACGCGGCTGATGGCCGCGATGGGCGCCGAGATAATCAAGGTCGAACTCGCGCCCGACGGCGACCGCGCGCGCCTCATCCCCTACGTGCGCGACAACCGCAGCGCCTACTACGTCCAGCACAACCTGGGCAAGATGAGTCTCTGCCTCGACGCGCGCCATCCCGAGGGCGTCGCGATCCTGCGCGAACTGGTCAGGCAGGTCGACGTCCTGGTCGAGAACTTCGCCCCCGGCGCGATCACGCGCCTCGGTTTCGGTTATCCCGAAGTGAGCAAACTCAATCCGCGTATCGTGATGTGCTCGGTGTCGACTTTCGGCCAGACCGGACCGCTCGCCGAGGACCCGGGCTTCGACTTGATCGGCCAAGCCTACGCCGGCGTCACCGGGCTTATCGGCGAGAAGGACGGGCCGCCGGTGATTCCACTGATGGCGATCGGCGACGTCAGCACGGGCGTGCACGGGATGGGCGCGATCGCATGCGCGCTGCTCCATCGCGAGCGCTCCGGCGTGGGCCAGTATATTGACGTTTCGCTGCTCGACTCCTACTTCGGCTACCAGGACATGGGCGTGGAGTTGTTCTCGGCGAGCGGCGGCGCCGCGCGCATCGAACGCTCCGGCCGCTACTATCCGGGGCTCAGCCCGTGCGGAGTTTTCAAGGGCCGGAAAATTTACTTCATTATCATGGCCTGGATGGATCGTCACTGGGCGCAGTTATGCGAGGCGATGGGCCATCCGGAACTCGCGCGCGATCCGCGCTTCGCCGACATCCCGGCGCGGGTCAAAAACCGCGACGCGGTGACGGAAGTGGTCGAGGGATGGCTGGCTTCGATGGCCGACGACGATAAATCGCTCGCGGTGATGCGCGCGGCACGCATCCCGGTCGCGCCGATTCGCCCGCTCGAGGAGGCGATGAACCATCCGCACCTGCGCGAGCGCGGCACCGTGGCGGACGTGCACGACCAGGTGCTCGGCGACATCAAGGTGCCCGGCTTTCCGATCCGGTTCTCGGAATTTCCGAGCCCGACGAATCTGCAGGCGCCCCTGCTCGGAGAGCACAACGAACTGATCCTGCGCAAGTATCTGGGCTACCAGGACGAGCGAATCGCCGCGCTCAAAAACGATCGCGTGCTGATCAGCAAACCATATTGAAATTTTCAGGGTTCGCCCCGCTTTTTTTGTCATCTTGAGCGAAGGGCGCTGCGGCCGGAGTCGAAAGACCCCGAGGATTTCCGGGATCCTTCGACTCGCGCAGCGCTCGCTCAGGATGACAACCAGCCACTAACGATAGAAAAAATAAGCAGCTCTCAGGATGACAGGAGCGGCGGCGGCAGCCCGTTAAGCCGCATCAGCTCGCGCACCCCATCCTCGGTCTCGACCTCCGGACTCCATCCGAGGATCGCGCGGCTGCGCGCGAGGTCGGCCAGCGTTTCGCGCGGCTCGCCCGGCCACGGCGCGACGCTGACCTGCGGTCCGCCGATCAGCTCCGCGATTCGGTTGACGCTGATCGCATCGCCGCGCCCGACGTTGATCGCGCTGCCGTCCTCAAGCGCGCAGTCCATCGCGGCCAGGTTCGCGCGCACCACGTCGCGCACGTGGGTGAAATCGCGCCGCTGCTGGCCGTCGCCCCGAATCTGCAGCGGCCGCCCCTCGCGCCGCGCGCGCAGAAACGCTCCGATAACCGTCGCGTACGCCCCCTCCAGGTCCATCCGCGGGCCGTACACGCTGAAGTACCGCAGCGAGAGCGCGCCTAACCCATACAGCCGATAGAACATCCGCACGTATTCCTCGCCCATCAGCTTCTGCAACGCATAGGGGCTGAGCGGATTCGGCGTCATCGTCTCGCTGAGCGCCAATCGCGGCTGCTCGCCCGCCTGTTCACCCGGCTGCGCGCCATAAACCGACGACGAACCCGAGTAGACCACGCGCCGCACGCCCGCCGCGCGCGCCGCCATCAGCACGTTGAGCGTGCCAACCACGTTGACCAGATGGGTCTCGACCGGCCGTTCCATCGAGAGTCCCACGCGCGGCAGCGCCGCCGTGTGAAAGACGCAATCGACGCCGGCAAAGGCCGGCTCGATCGCCGCGCGCTCGCGGATATCGGCCTCGACCAGTTCAGAGCGTGGGTTGAGGTTTTTGCGGCTGCCGGTCAGAAAGTTGTCGAGCACGCGGACCGTAAGTCCGCGCTCGAGCAGCGCGTCGGCCAGATGCGATCCGATAAAGCCGGCGCCCCCCGTGACCAGCACGATACGTCCCGCGCCGGGGATGCGAAAATCACTCGACATAGCCTAAAATTCTAATTGGATCACGGCCGCAACACGATGGTCGCGCGATGCGGCTATCGCCACGCGCGAGGAACATGATGCTCCAGCACTTCGATTCATCCTTTCATCCGCGCTCGAGCCGTCCGCCGCGATCGCGGCGAATGCCCAGATCTTCCCGATCGTATGTGGCCGTCGTTTCCGCCGCGGCGGTCTTTGCAGCGGCGGCATTGCTAGCCGCCCTATCGGCCGCGTGCGCGGCCGACACGATGTCCGGCGCAGCGGGCGCGGCGGGCGTGGCGCGCTACTTCATGCCCGACGCGGCCGCCTCGAAGATCGTCACGGTGATGAGCGGCGCAACACCTGCCGCCGCCAGCGTCGTCATACTCACCGAGGCGGTCGCAGTGAAGGAGACCGGACCCAAGCCGACCATCGAGCACTTCGGCGAAGTCTACGCGTTCTCACCCACCTTTATCGCGGTCCGTCGCGACGAGCCGACGCGGATAACGCTGTGGAACCTGCAGCCCGACGACGAGCACGATTTCATGATCGAGGATCGTCCCGGTCACGCGCTGATGCATCTGCGGCTCGCGCCGCTCTCGAAGACCACCTACATCTATACGTTCCATCACGAGGGTCTGTTCGATTTCCGATGCGCCGTGCATCAGCCGGAGATGAACGGCCAGATCCTCGTGCTTCCGCCGCGCTGAAGCAGGAATCTGGCGTTGACGAGCTACAAATTCGAGGAGCGGATCGCCGCCGTCACGGACCGATCGCCGTCGGAGCGGTGCCGGGAGTGAGCGAATTAATCGGCGGCGCTTCCGCCTTGACCTTAACCTCGTAAGTAACCTTCTCGCCGCTGGCGAGCGTCGCGTCGATCTTCCAACTCCCGCCTTCGGTGCCGAGCAGTACGATGTCGCCCGAGGGTTGCGGTTGGATGCTGAGCGCATTGGGATTCTTGCCCGCCTTCGAGTCGGTCTTGGCCCCCTTTTCGAGGCCGCTGATGGTGTAGGTCTCGCCCTTGCCGATCGTCACCGGGATGACGCGGCGCTTGGTCTCTTTGGTGTGCTTGGCCCCCTTGGCGTGCTTGGCTTCCTTGGTAGCCTGAGGGCTGGGCTCGGGGCTAGCCTGCGGCCGCGCGGTGGCAGTCATCGTGAGCAGTCCCAGCACGGCTGTGGCGGCTAATATCAGATTGCGCAGACTACGCAGGTTGCGCAGATTTCCGCCACGATTCGCGCTCGCCATTCCTGAATCGATCACCCTCGAATCGCTCACCCTTGATTCGCTCACCCTTGATTCGATCATAGTTCTGTCGCGCCCTCCCCCGTTCGGCGTCGAAGCAGCCTGCCCGTCAGAAACCTTAAGAGGCCGTAGGCGCCTCCGCAAGCCCCTGCCAAAATGAGGGCAGGACACGCCTTACCGGCTATTTGCTTATCTGAATAACCAGCATCGTCGATCTGCAACGCAGAACGGCCGGCCACTCCTGATATCCTGTAGCTATGAAAACATTTATCAAGAGTGCTGCAACTTACACCGCGATAGGAGCTATCGCACTACTGATGGGCGCCGCCGGTA
>CAWENP010000021.1:0-19558 GCA_963810495.1 uncultured delta proteobacterium | reverse complement strand
ATCCCCCACGCGGCGAGCGGCGAGAGTTCCATGAAGGCGCTCTCGGGATCGAGCAACTTCCTTATCCGGTCGCGCACCAGCAGCTTGCCGCGCTCCAGGTGGCGGCGGCGGGATTGCTCCGGGCCGCCCTGCCGGACGCGTTCGACTTCCTCGCGCAGTTTTTTTACCGCCGCCTCCATCAGCGCGAAATTCTGCCGGTACTCCGGGCTCGAGGTGTTGATGCGACTCTCGATTCGTTCCATCGGCGTCCTCTCGGTTCGATCATCAGCAGCTTGGCCTGATGCCTGCCGGGTCTAGTTTGGGCTAGATATTAGCTTGACCAAACAGCAGACCGCGAAGCGGTAAAAACAGACCGCGAAGCGGTTCGGAGGGTAAAGACGGCGGCGCGATGCGTGAACGTGACCTGCGAGTGCTCGAGTTCCACAAGGTGATCGGACTCGTCGCCGCGCTGGCGGCTTCCGAATCCGGCCGCCGCGCCATGGAAATGCTGAGGCCCTCGGGCGACCCCGCCGAAGTCGCCGTGCGGCTTCGCGTCACGGCCGAGATGGTATCGTTGCGCGGACACGCCGGCGCGTTGCCGATGCAGGAGTTCGCCGACCAGCGCGAAGTCCTGCTCGCCGCCGCACGCGAGGGCGCCGTGCTCGACGGCGTCTCGCTGCTCAAGGTGCGCGACTTCGTGCTCGCGGCGCGCCACGTCGCGGCCTTCATGCGCTCGCGCGTGGAGCCGTATCCGCATCTCACGGCGGCGGCGCAGAACCTGGCCGCGCCCAAGGAGCTGGCCGACGCGCTGCTCGGCGCGTTGGCCGACGACAGCGCCCTGCTCGACGAGGCGAGCCCCCAACTTGCGCGCCTGCGCAATCGGCTCCGCGCCGAGCGGGTCGAGCTCGAGGCGCGGCTTGCGCGCTCGCTCAACGCGTCGGGGATGGAGCCGTTCGTCTCCGACTACCTGGTCACCGTGCGCAACCATCGCTTCGTCCTGCCGCTCAAGCTCAACTACTCCGAACGGCTGGAGGGAATCGTGCAGGATCGCTCGGTGTCGGGCGAGACGCTGTTCGTCGAACCGATGTGGGCGGTCGAGCTCAACAACCGCCTGATGATGCTCGAGCGCGAGGTCGAGGCCGAGGAGCGGCGCATCCTGGCGCATCTGACTGCGATGATCCGCGGCTACGGCGCCGAACTCCGGATGACGTTCGAGGCGATGGTCGCGCTCGACGCGCTCAACGCGCGCGCGATTTTCGCCGAGCGCCTGCGTTGCATCGAACCCGTGCTCGGCGAATTCGAGGAGAGCGGCCTCGAACTCGTCGAGGCGCGCCACCCGCTGCTGATCGCCGCCGGGCGCGACGTCGTCCCAATCGACGTGCGGATCGCCGCCGGCCTGCACGGCATCGTGATCTCCGGCCCCAACACGGGCGGCAAGACCGTCGCGCTCAAGACCATCGGGCTGCTTGCCCTGATGGCGCAGGCAGGCCTGCTCATTCCTGTGCGCGAGGGCAGCCGCATCATCGTCTTTCGCAGCATCTTCGCCGATATCGGCGACGAGCAATCGATCGAGGCGAGTCTCTCCAGCTTCGCCGCGCATATCGCCAACCTGAGCGAGATGGCTGCCGCGCTCCAGGAGCCGGCGCTGGTCATTCTGGACGAGCCCGGCGAGGGCACGGACCCGGTCGAAGGCGCCGCGCTCGCGATTGGCCTGATGACTTACCTGGGACGGCGGCGATGCCTGGTCGCGATCGCGACTCACTCCGCCGCGATCAAGCTTCATGCGTACTCGCGCGCGGGCTTCGAGGCCTCGGCGGTCGACTTCGACGCCGAGAATCTCCAGCCGCTCTATCGCCTCAAGCCGCACACGATCGGGCAGAGTTACGGCCTCGCCGTCGCGGAGCGCTTGGGCCTTCCGGTGGAGATCGTCGCCGCCGCGCGCGAGGCGATGCCCGCCGGTGCGGCCGAAGTGGAGCGCGTGCTCGGCCTGCTCGAGGCCGAGCGTGCGGAGGTGCGGGCCGAGGCCGAGCGCTTGCGGATCGAGCAGCGTCGCGCCGAGGAACGCGCGGCCGAGGCGGAGGAAGCGGCGCGGCGCGCGCGCGCGCGGATCGAGACCGAGCGCGAACGCGTCGTGGCCGAGGGCAAGTCGCTAATCGCGGAACTGCGCCGCGAAGGCGCGACGCTCGCCGAGGAGGTAAGGGCGGGGCGCAAGGCGCAGCGCGAAATGGGCTCGATGCTCGGGCGGGCGGCGGAGCGGGTCGGGCAGATGGCGCCGAGCGCCAACGCTGACGAAGGCGGCGCGGCGCGCGAGCCGCTCAAGGTTGGCGACCGCGTCGAGTTCGGCGACATCCAGGGCGAGCTTATCGCGCTGGAGCCGGGGCGCGCCGTCGTCAGCCGCGGCGGATTGCGGATCGAAGTCGCACCGGAGCGATTGCGCCGTGCGCAGAGCCGGGCCGTGGAGCGCGGCGCGCCGAAGGTCACGGTCAGCGCCGGGCCGGGTCCCGAGGGCGGAGACAGCGAGCTCAATCTTATCGGGATGCGCACTGCGGACGCGCTCCGGCGGCTGGAGGAGTTCCTTGACCAGGCCTACCTGACCAACCGCGCGGAGGTGCGGATCGTGCATGGGATTGGCTCGGGCGCGCTCAAGAAGGCGGTCCACGAATATCTGAGCGACTCGCCGTATTGCGCGGGCTTCCATCAGGCCGACCCGCATCGCGGCGGCGCCGGCGCCACGGTGGTGCAGATCAATTTATAGTTCTCGTCGCCTCGGCACACGTTCGCGGCGCGGCCATCCAGGTTCGTCGCCCTCAAACCGTCGTTGCGCGTACGATATGACCGCCCCTGTCGCGCGACGAGTCTCCCCGGTTTGCAAAGTAGCGCTCCCGGATCAACGCCGGGCCGAGGTCTTCGACTTCGCGAAAGCCCAGGGCCGTCAGCTTGGCGTGGAGCGTATCCGCTTCAAACTGGCTTCGAAAAGGCTCTCCCACAGAGGCCACTCGCACGGCAAGCGCCTCGCGGCCGGCATCGTATGCATATTTTGTATTCCGGTCTTGGCCTGAAGCCGGAGGATTTCGGTAGTCGAACACAACGTGGGCAGTCCCCGGCAGGCTGGCGATGAATCCGAGCGTCGCAAAGACGGCCTGTTCCGTCAGATAAGGCACGACGCCCAGCCAGGTAAAAAAGGTTTGTTGCGTCGTATCGAAGCCGGCGGCGGCCAACCCGTCCGCCAAAGTCTCCCGCTCTAAATCGATCGGCGCGAAGGTGAGCATGCGGGGCACCGGGATCGCAGCTTCGGCGAGTTTATGGCGCTTCCAAGCTTGGGTCGCCGGGTGATCCACCTCGAAGACGCGGAGCCTTTCCCCCAAGGCGGTGCGGTAGGCATACGTGTCGAGGCCCGCTCCAAGCACCACCAACTGGCGGACACCGCGTGCGACGGCCGCCGTCAAGGCATCCTCGGCAAAGCGCGTTCTCACCGCAATGAACAGGCGCAGCCTTCGTCTGGACGGGTCGTTTTCCGCATCGCGGACAAGCGCTTCGGCGTCCGCCCCGAGGATGCGCACGGCCAGCGGATCGGCGAAAATATAACCCCGCTCCAAGACCTGGTGGACGGCGCGATGGGTAGCCGCGCCCAGCGCGGTGCGACTCGCTAATCCTGACCGCATCGGAAAAGCCTCCAGGCTATTCGCCGTTAGTAGAACAAGTAACTAGTGGAACAACTTATTCAGCGCGCCGCCCAGGGGATTGCTGCCCGATGAACCGCCATTCTTGGAATTGCCGCCGAGGAACTTGTCGAGGTACTTGCCCGCCTGCTTTTGCATCAGATGCCCGGCAGCACGCTGCGCGAGGAACTGGATATCCGGCTGCACCGAGGGCTTGGGCAACTGCCCGCTGATTCGCACCGGGATGTCCACCTGCTTCTGCTCGTTGGCCAGGTAAACCACGTTCTTTTTCTCGGACATCAGCTCGCCGCTCAACTCTTTCGACAGCAACAGATGCGCGTTCATGTCGATGTTCTTGTCCAGGTCGAACCATCCGTCGGCCAGCGCGCTGTAATCGGGCGTCGCGGCCTTGATGTCGTGCGAAATAATTTTGGGCCCCTGGATCACGAACGTCAGGCCCAGCTCGGTCAGGCTGGTGTCGGGCGAATTGAACAACGCGGGATGGCGCGCGACGATCGACGGCGTGACCAGCGTGTCGATACCCGGCACGCCCTGCACTTTGCGCATCGTCTGCGCGCCGATATTGACCCCGATGAGCTTGGCGTTGGCGACCGCCATCTGGCCGTTGCCGCTCAGCGTGGGTTTGATCTTGATCGAAAGTGCTGCCGCGGCCCGCGACGCGCACCTGCCCGGTTAGCTGGCCGCGCACCGTGTCGGCCGCCTTCGATTTCTGCGAGACCAACGCCTGTTGCAGGTCGATTCCGTGGAGATTCAGCCCCACGTTGAAGACCGGCTCGGTGCCAAGCGTGGCCCGTGCGTTGCCGTCGAGCGTGCCGCTGAAAGCCGCCACCTTGAGCGAGCTAATCGTCACGGCCTGCCCACCGTAAGTCGCGTCGACGGCGAGGTTGCGGTAGGCGATATTTTGCGCCACGCCGGCGGGCGAAGTCACCATCGCGGTCACCGTCGGTGCGGAAGTCGTACCCCGGACCGTGCCCTTGACCGCCAGTTGATCGAGATGGTCGGCCGCCGCCTCGGGCTTGGGATTGGCGGTCAGCTCGGCCGGCTTCACCACGTCGGCACTGAAGTCATAGCTCGCGCTTATCGGCTGAATCGACTGCGCGTTGACTGTCAGCCTGGCGTGGCCCGAGCCGAGGTTGAAAGCCAGCGGACCAGCCACGGCGCTCTTGCCTGCCATCTTGATGTCGCCGCTCAGTCCGCCCACGATCGAGCGCTTCCCCGGTGGCGTAACCGTCACGGACGCCAGCGTCACGACGCCATTGACCTCGGGCTGCTTCTGCACGACCTTGACCAGGGCGTGAATCTCGGCCTTGCCCGAGGCGTTGTACTTGCTGAGCGCGACCAGCATCTTGCCCATCGCGGCGAGGTCGAAGCGATTGCTGTCCACTCGCGCGCTCAGGTTCTGGCCGAGCTGAATCTGGCCAGCCTTGAGATTGAGGTCGCCGAGCACGAGCGTCGCGGTCTGGATTTCAACCTGCGGCCCGGCCACGCTGTCCTTTCGCGTCCCGGCCGCGGCGACCCTAAGCGGCACGCCCGCCGCCTTGTCGAACACGCCGGTGTATACGACCTGGTTGCCGCTCAGGTCGGTCGCGAGGTTAAACGCGATCGTCTGGGGATTGCCGTCTACCTTGATGCTGGCCGTGACGGGATTGGTGAGCTGGAGCTGCGGCGGCAGCGCCTTCGCGATTTGCGGCACCGCCTTGAGCTCGGACATCGTAACCGGCCCGACGTCCAGACTGAATGCCACCGGTACTGCGGTCGTATCGATCACGCCGTTGGTTATCAACGGCCCGACCTTGCCGGTCAACGAAAGATTTTTCTCCGTGCCCAGCGCAGCGAGACTCAGCTTGATGTCGACCGGCGTGCTGACGCCGAGGTTCTCGACGTCCAGGTTGACCGCGCTCACCGTGACCGGCGCAGCGCCCGCGTCCTGGTAGACGATCGTCCCATCGTCGACCGTCAGGCTCGAGACCGACACACTGCCGAGCGCTCCCGCACCCGCCGACGGTTGTCCCGAGGGCTGTGCCTCGGTAAGCGGCGCGCCTTTAAGCGGCGCCGTCCCGGCCGCCGGCGGCGGCGTGGCCGGCGCGGGAGTCACCTGCTCGCCAGTGGAGGGTTTCTTCCCGATGCTGCTGACGTTCAACTGGCCGCGCTGATTGCGGATGATATGCACCACGGGCTGCTTGAGCGATATCTGCTTGACCTCGACGCGATGGCTCAGCAGGGGCATCAGCGCGACCCGCGCGTAAACGTCGGCGGCCTGCACGAACGGCGTCTGGGAGAAACTGGGGTCGTCCGCGATCGTGACGCCGCGAAGATCGGCGATCACGCCCCATCCGAGGCTCGCGTGGATGTCCTGGACGTCGACCTTGCGCCCGACCGCGTCGCTGGCCTTGCTCAGGATGAGGCCGCGCTGCTTCTGGATGATCCCGTTGAGGTTGAGCACTGCGTAGATCACCACCGCGACCACGGCCACGACGATCACTCCAACTACAACTATTGCTGCCCGGATGAGCTTGCGCATCACGACATCCTTTCCCGCCCCTGGAGAGATTTCATTCTCCACCGAAGCGGGCGGCTATGACAACGCCGCCGCGCCTTTATGGCTCAGTGTTTTGGGATAGCCGCGTCTGACTCCCTCCCCAGTGTTTTGAGAGGGAGGGATTTGCTTTCAGCTGCGCGAGGCAAAGAACTGCGCCACCCTCGTCGCCGAGCAGCCGGGCGATCGCGCGCTCGAAGGCCGGCTATTCTCGTCGGGACAGGCCGGTTTTCTGTTCCTCTTAGTGAATGTAGTTTCGATTTGTGTCTTGGCAGGGCTGAAATTCTGGCTGTTCTTTAGGAACCCAGAGAAGACAAACGTCAGAAAAGTAACGGCCCTTATCCAGCCCGTCATAGTAGGCACAGCCTACCGCATAGACGATTGCGCCGTTATCCGCTTCGGTCAGATCAGTTCCGGGGAGCACCCCCCAGACAACGGACATCGTGTTGTCCGGAGCCAATGCGGACCTATTATTTTGCTTTTCAGGCCGATGAGATTCGTCGCACTCGGGGTCTTTTGGCGCCGGGTCTCCTGGCTTGGCCAATATCAGGTGGCCCTTTTGGACGAAATCGCTCGCTATGGATTTCCCAAAATTGCGCCAGCCGACAGCGACGTTCTTAGGTGGAATACCTCTAGTGTCTTCTACTCGAATCCAACTCTGAGGAATCGGTCCGGACCTCGTCGGGAAAACGCCATTAGCCACTATCGCAGGGCGATTTGCAGCTACCTGTTCATCAAGCTGAGCCTTGATGGCCGTTACGGTACTTGTGGCTATTTCCCGCTGCTTATCGAGAATAGCCGCCTGAGTCGCCATGATCCTAGCTTGCGCATCAGCAGTGGTCGCCAATCTGTGGGAAGCGCGATAGGTTAGATAAAGAACGCACAAAGTAAGAGCAGCCAGCGCCGCTGCCGCAATGACATACCCCTTTTGCCAGCGAAGTTGACTCTTACGATTCTGTTGATTTGCGGTTGTGTCACTTACATAGCGGGCGTTTATCTCATCAGCAAAAGCGACCAAATCGCCCAGCAGCGCATTAACTGGTATTTCGGTATTGGCCTCGGGCTTATCGTTTTGGAACCCGGCGGCTATTTCTTTGTTTGGCTCTTTGAGCGCGTCCTTCTCTGCCACCTTTCTCCCCCTTGTTTTTAAGTATGCGCGCGGTCAAAGCATCGAAAATCAACGTCCGCTGCTAGAACGTCGGGCGCTTCGTCAGGGAATTTAGCCAGCACTCCGGTGAACGTCATGGGGAGAATATGCCATGAAACAGAATGGGTGCCGAGTCTCGTAATCGCCCATTTTTTGAGCCGCGGCCAGCGAGGCGGCATCCAGCGAGGCGGCATACACACCGTCGCGAGCATCGCCGTGATGCGCGCGGCGGGAACAACCGGTAGGCTCTACTCTCAATGGCCAAGAGGCGAAAGATTCCACCGCCCTCGCGCGAGGCCCCGACGCCCAAGCCGAAGGCGGAGAAGCCGGCCTTCAGCTCGCCGTTCAAGGATCTCAAGAAGCTGCTTGGCGAGCGGCCGAAGCTCAAAAGCGCTGACAAAAACCCTGTCGAGCGCGCCAAGGCCGTCGCCGCGGCAGTGACGCCGATAGTGGAGTCAGAACCGGCGCCGGTGCTCGACGACGCCGCGATGTTCCGTCAGGCCGTCGACGGGGTGCGCCGGCTGGGCGACCAGCGTCCGGTCCGCGTGGTCCCCAAGCCGGAGGTGACGCTGGAAATCGTCAGCGAAGACGCCGAGGTTCTAGCGCAACTATCGGACCTGGTTTCCGGAGTGGGGACTTTCGAGCTGACCGAGACCGAGGAATACACCGAGGGGACGCGGCTCGGACTCGACCCGCGCCTGGTGACGCGGCTTCGCCGCGGCGAGTTCGCGGTGCAGGCGCATATCGACCTCCATGGGATGATCCAGGCCGACGCCAAGCTGGCGCTCGAGGAATTTATCGTCGGCTCGGTGCGCAAGGGGCTGCGCACGGTGCTGGTGGTGCACGGCCGCGGACTGCGGTCGCCGGGCGGGATGCCGGTGCTAAAGCATGCCGCGGCGCAGTGGCTCTCGCACGGGCACATGGGCGGGTACGTGCTGGCGTTCGCTACCGCGCGGCCGGCCGACGGCGGGGCGGGCGCGATGTACGTGCTGCTGCGGCGCGATCGCCGTCGCGCCCGCTTCGACGTCCTGCAAGGCGCCAAACGCCGCGACTGAGTGGAGCGTTGCATCGCGTGAACTTTTGGTTGATTGCCGGCGACCCAACCCCTGCCCCTTCCCGCTGGCGGAAGGGCGCAAAAGTTGCGGAGCGACTTATAGCGCCACGCCGATAAACCGCCAATCTTCGCGCTACTACCGGTTTGTAGCTCGGTCCCTTTTGGAATAATACAAAAAGAGAAAAGCGGGGTTCATCATGCGGCTAATGCTACTGGTCCTGCCGTTGTTGCTGTTGCTGGGGGCGGTCAGCTGGGCGCAGACATCCTCGCCGATGGAGGCTTCGCCAGCCGCCATGGCCAGCCCCGGTCCGAGCGGGGGCATGATGGGGCAGCCTCCGATGGGTTGGGCGCAGCCTCATCCGCCGCGGTTCGGATATTGCCCGCGGCCTCCACGCGCCGTGCGAATTGTGGCCTTCGTTCTAAGGGCACTACTGGCGCTCTCCGCGATTTTCGCCTTGACGGCGCTCGGCATCTTTCTGATCCGCCGCAGCAGGCCGCGTCCCTGACAACCGAAGGGTCGCAGGCGAGACAACGCAGAAAGATGCTCGGCGATTTTTGCCGGTGCTCCGGCGAGCGGCCCGGCCTTCCGCTTGTGCTCGATCGATGCCCTCTTCAATCTCGAAAAGAAAACGGGGCCGGTTTAACCAGCCCCGTCTCCGGGTTTCACTTTTCACGGCAAAGAGCGAACCACTCGGTCAAATCTTGCCCTGCAGGATGAACGAGATCACCAACGAGTACAGCAACGATGTTCTCTAAGACCGATCTCGCGATTGTCTTCGCTGTGGTCTTAGGCGCTCTGTGCGTGGCTCTCTACCAAGCCTGGATACAGCCGATTCAAGCTATCGTTGCTTTGGTGATTCTGGTCGTGGCCGCGGTCGGGTTGACGATCTTCACCTGAACTAAAGGCCATTCCTGGCGACGTTAGCGACCGTCCGGTGGCGACTATGGCTTGGGCGTGGACTCCGCCGCAGCCGCCCCGCGGGACGCCGTGGTCAGAGTGGAATTTACGCCGCTGGCGAGCGAACTCATGCTGCTGCCGAGCACGAGGTAACTCCCGTACGCCAAGACGGCGACGACGGCCATGATGAGCGCGTACTCCGTTGTTGTCACGCCACGTGGCTTGCCAACCATAAGATCACATAACTCGGGTCGGCTTTCCTGTCCAGCCAGGAACGAACCTCATTCGAATCCTGAAAAAGCTCCTGGCAGGACGAGACCCGCGCGCGCGCTCGATCGCATTTCTTGGGGGTAGGGGGGAACTGAACCGGCTATGCGTTTAGTTCGTCGAGCAGCGCCTTGGCGTCTTTCAGGTCGGCGGTGTCGAAGCCCTCGGTGAACCAGTTGTAGATTTCGGCGAGCATCGTGCGCGCCTCGTCGCGTTGCCCTGCTCGTTGAGCAAGCGGGCGAGGCTCGTCGTGGCGCGCAACTCCGCCATTCTCGCACTTTGCCCCCGGGCGATTTCGATCGCCGTACGGAAACACTGCTCCGCTTCGGCACCCTCCGACGGGTTCTGCGCCAGCAACAACAGCTCACCCTTGACGTGATGTAGCGACGGACTTGCCATCTGCTCTCCGGTCTTCGCGACGGAAGTGAATCCCTCCTCTAGCATCTGAAATCCTTCCTCGGGCCGTCCGATCTTTCCGAGCCCGGAGGCCAGAAAGGACATCATCCATGCGGGCGGCTCCGCTCCACTAGCGCGGAAAGCGGCGATGCCCCGGCGCATCTCGGCGATGCCCTCCTCGTAGTGCCCCTGGGCAATCAGAGCACCGCCATTAACGTTGGTCGCCAACGGCGAAAACGCTCTGGATTCCTGTTTCTTCGATGAGCACCATCGCCTCTTCGGCGTGCTTTTGCGCTGCTGTGCTGTCCCCACTCAGCAGGTTGTATTGCGCCGCAAGCCAGTAGGCCGCAACCAAAATGAAATGAATCGGAAGACCGCTGAGCCACCTCCAGCATCTCGCGCGATTTCGCCCAGGCACGATCGGGATAGCCAAGTCCGTAGAGGCCAAAGTACAGGTAGCCGAACGAAGTCTACCCTACGTGAACTCCAACTCCGCGGGAAGAGGTTGCCGGAGGTCGAAAACGGCCAGTGCCTTCTCCAGGTGCTCATTCGCAGAGACCAACTCGCCGAGGTGAAAGAAGGGTAGTACCGCGCGCGTAGTTGCCGGCACAGAAGCATCGCCGGGTCTTTCACCTCCTCGGCGGCGGCCAGAAGCTCGTCGGCGAGTTCCAGAGCGTTGTGCAGCTCCAGCTTCCAC
This sequence comes from uncultured delta proteobacterium, assembly GCA_963810495.1. GTDB lineage: Bacteria > Desulfobacterota > Binatia > Binatales > Binataceae > JAKAVN01. Next base: position 8,904 of record CAWENP010000021.1, on the reverse strand, counting down.
CAACGCATTACCCATTGTCCATAAAGGGCACGGAAGGCGAGAGCTGGGTCGCGGATTTGCGCGCACAACTCGCGCGCTCTCGCATACACAGGCTCCAATTCCGCCGCCGCCCAGCCTTTTACTGCGCCAAGACTTCGGCCTAAGGCGGATTGCACTGACAGCTCCTGGCGCGCCCGTTCGGCGTCGTCGGGCAGACGCTTGAGGAACTCCAAGGCACTGGAAAGCCGGCTGACCGCTTCGGAGTGAGCGGAACGGGCTGCCGCCTGGCTCCCGGCGCGAAACAGATACTCTACGGCCTTGCGCGTGTTGGCGGTGCGGCTGTAATGGTGGGCCAGCTCGGCCAGGTGATCGTCGATCCGATCCTTGAACAGCGCCTCGATCGCCTCACCCGTGCGCTCATGCAAAAGCCGGCGGCGCTCGATCAGCACCGAGTTGTACGCCACCTCCTGCGTCAGCGCGTGCTTGAAGGTATATTCCGTTTCCCCCAATGCGGGTTGCTCGTAGATGAACTCGCCGGCCTGCAAGCCCTTCAACATCGGCTCCAGCCGATCGTCCGGACTGGCAGTCATATGCCTGACCAGATTCAGCGGGAAGTCCTTGCCGATGACCGCCAGGGTCTGCAGCAGGCCTTTCTCGGACGCCGGCAGCGCGTCGATGCGTGAGGCCAGGATGCCGTGGACGGTGGGCGGGACGTGAATCTCGGTCAGCGGTTTGGTCAGCCTGGTGGCGCCATTGCGGACCAGCACACCCTGCTCGACCAGCGCCCGCACCATCTCCTCCATGAAGAAGGGATTGCCTTGGGTTTTCTCGATGATCAGCCGTTTGAGAGATTGCAGGCTCGCATCCCCGCCGAGCAGCGCGTGCAAGCATCTCGTCGGCGCTCTGGCCGCCCAGCGGATCGAGGCGCAACTGGGTGTAACAGGTGCGGTTGCCCCACTCGTGACGGTACTCGGGCCGGTAGTTGACCAGCAGGAGGATGCGCGCACTGGCGACGCTGTCCACGAGCAGGTCCAGAAGCTCCTGGGTCTCCGCGTCGATCCAGTGCAGGTCCTCGAAGATCACCACCAGCGGTTGCTTGAGGCTCTCACGGATGATGATGCGCTTGATCGCGTCCAGCGTGCGCCGGCGTCTTATCTGCGCGTCCATCATCGCCAGTGACGTACCCGCGCCCGCGATACCCAGCAGGCTCAGGATGTAGGGCAGCGTCTCCGCGAGCGCCGGGTCGAGACCACGCGCTTTGGCCTCGACCTTCTCAGACCGGCGAGCTGTCGTCGTCCTCGTCGGCGATCTCGAAATAGCTCTTGCAGCAACTCGAGCACCGGCAGCCAGGCCGACGCCTTGCCGTGCGAGACCGAGTACGCCTCCAGCACTTTGCATCCGTCCGGGATCGTGGCCTTGAACTCGTACATCAGGCGCGACTTGCCCGCGCCCGCCTCGCCAACTGCCGCAACGATCTGCCCGTGGCCCGCCCTGGCCTGCTCCAGCGCGCCGGCCATCGCCGCCATCTCGCGCTCGCGCCCGACGAACCGCGTCAACCCGCGCCGCGCCGAGAGCTGGAAGTGCGTCCTGCAGCGGCCCGGCGCGCACCACCTCGTACACCTCGACCGGGGCGTTGAGCCCTTTGACCGCCGTCGGCCCCAGCGCCCGGAACTCGAAGTAGCCCTCGCACAGTCGCTGCGTCGCCTCACTGGCCGCGATCGAACCCGCCGGCGCCGCGGTCTGCATCCGCGCCGCCAGATTGGTCACATGACCGACCGGCGTGTATTCCGTATGGCCGCCGGTCTCGATCGTCCGCACCACCACTTCGCCCGTGTTCACCCCGACGCGGGCTTCAACAGGAATCTTGCCCTCCGCGCGCAGACGGTCGGCGTAGCGACGCAACTCCTCCTGCATCGCCAGCGCCGCATGAAGTGCGCGCTGCGGATGGTCCTCGTGCGCGACGGGCGCGCCGAACAATGCGAAGATGCCGTCGCCGGTCGATTGCGCAACGTAGCCGCCGTAGCGATGCACCGCCGCCATCATAAGCTGCAGCACCGGGTCGACGATCGCGCGCGCCTCCTCGGGATCGAGATCGCGCATCAGCTCGGTCGAGCCCTTGATGTCGGCGAACAGCGCGGTGACCGTCTTGCGCTCGCCGTCGACTATCTCAGACCGCCGATCTGTTCGACTCCGAGGCTGACGAGAGGTGCCGATTGTGGAGCCGACGCATGTAGCGACTACCGAACCGCTACTATTGATTAGTGCCGCACCGCATTTACGACAGAACTTGGCGTCTGGAGGATTGATTGACTCGCAGGCGGCACACGTTAGCTCAACTCCGAGAACCGCATTCCACGCAGAACCGTGCATCCGGCAGGATTCTCGTTGTGGCACTTCGCGCAGAGCATCGGTGTCTAACTGCCGAGTTTCGTCGAGCAACGCCTTGGCGTCCTTCAGATCGGCGGTGTCGAAGCCCTCGGTGAACCAGCCGTAGATTTCGGCGAGCATCGTGCGCGCCTCGTCGCGGCGACCCTGCTTCGCGAGCAGGCGGGCGAGGCTCGTCGTGGCGCGCAACTCCGCCGATTCTCGCACTTTGCCGCCGGGCGATTTCGATCGCCGTGCGGAAACATTGCTCCGCTTCCGCAACGTCCGACGGGTTCTGTACCAGCAACAGCTCACCTTTAACGTGATGCAGATATGGACTGGTGATCTGCTCTCCGGTCTTCGCGACGGAAGCAAATCCCTCCTCCACCACCTGAAGTCCTTCCTGGGGTCGTCCGACTTTTCCGAGCCCGGAGGCCAGAAGAGACAAATGATCCAAGCGTGCGGCGTTCCCCCGCTAGCGCGGAAAGCGGAGATGCCCCGGCGCATCCCGGCGATGCCCTCCTCGTAGCGCCCTTGGGCGATCAGGGCGGCGCCATGATAGGTGGTCGCCGATGGCGAAAAGACTCACGAATCCCGATCGCTTCGGTGAGCGCCATCGCCTCTTCGGCGTGCTTCTGCGCCGCCGTGCTATCCCCACGTATCAAGTTGATGTGCGGCCGCGTAGCAGGAAGCCTTAGCCAAAACGTAAGGAACGGAAGACCGCTGAGCCACCTCCAGCATCTCGCGCGATTTCGCCCAAGCCCGATCGGGATAGCCAAGTCCGTAGCAGGCCAAAGTACAGGTAGCCGAACGAAGCTACCCTACTGTGCTCTCCAACTCCGCGGGAAGGGGTTGCCGGAGGTCGAAAACGGCCAGCGCCTTCTCCAAGTGCTCATTCGCAGAGACCAACTCGCCGAGTTGAAGAAGGCGTATCACCGCGCGCGAAGTTGCCGCTAGGAGCATCGCCGGGTCTTTTCGCATCCTCGGCGGCGGCCAGAAGCTCGTCGGCGAGTTCCAAGCGCGTGTGCAGCTCCAGCTTCCACCAACGCATTAGCCATTGGCCAAAAAGGGGACGGAAGGTGAGAGCAGGGTCGCGGATTTGCGCGCACAACTCGCGCGCTCTCGCATACACAGGCTCCAATTCCGCCGCCGCCCAAGCCTTTTACATGGCAAGACTTCGGCCTAAGACGGATTGCACTGACAGCTCCTGGCGCGCCCGTTCGGCGTCGTCGGGCAGATGCTTGAGGAACTCCAAGGCACTGGAAAGCCGGGTGACCGCTTCGGAGTAAGCGAAACGCGCTGCCGCCTGGCTCCCGGCGCGAAACAGATACTCTACGGCCTTGCGCGTGTTGGCGCTGCGGCTGTAATGGTGGGCCAGCTCGGCCAGGTGATCGTCGATCCGCTCCTTGAACAGCGCCTCGATCGCCTCACCCGCGCGCTCGTGCAAAAGCCGGCGGCGTTCCATCAGCACCGAGTTGTACGCCACCTCCTGCGTGAGCGCGTGCTTGAAGGTATATTCCGCTTCCCCCAATGCGGGTTGCTCGTAGATGAACTCGCCGGCCTGCAAGCCCTTCAACATCGGCTCCAGCTGATCGTCCGGACTGGCAGTTATATGCCTGACCAGATTCAGCGGGAAGTCCTTGCCGATGACCGCCAAGGTCTGCAGCAGGCTTTCCTCGGATGCCGACAGCGCGTCGATGCGTGAGGCCAGGATGCCGTGGACGGTGGGCGGGACGTGAATCTCGGTCAGCGGCTTCGTCAGCTTGGTGGCGCCATTGCGGACCAGCACGCCCTGCTCGACCAGCGCCCGCACGATCTCTTCCATGAAGAAGGGATTGCCCTGGGTTTTCTCGATGATCAACCGCTTGAGAGATTGCAGGCTCGCATCCGCGCCGAGCAGCGCGTGAAGCATCTCGTCGGCGCTCTGGCCGCCCCAGCGGATCGAGGCGCAACTGGGTGTAACAGGCGCGGTTGCCCCATTCGTGATGGTACTCGGGTCGGTAGTTGACCAGCATGCAGGATGCGCGCACTGGCCACGCTGTCCACGAGCAGGTCCAGAAGCTCCTGGGTCTCCGCGTCGATCCAGTGCAGGTCCTCGAAGATCACCACCAGCGGTTGCTTGAGGCTCTCACGGATGATGATGCGCTTGACTGCCTCCAGCGTGCGCCGGCGTCGTACCTGCGCGTCCATCATCGCCAGTGACGCACCCGCGCCCGCGATACCCAGCAGGCTAAGGATGTAGGGCAGCGTCTCCGCGAGCGCCGGGTCGAGACGCACGCGCTTTGGCCTCGACCTTCTCAGACCGGCGACTGTCGTCGTCCTCGTCGGCGATCTCGAAATAGCTCTTCAGCAGCTCGAGCACCGGCAGCCAGGCCGACGCCTTGCCGTGCGAGACCGAGTACGCCTCCAGCACTTTGCATCCGTCCGGGATAGTGGCCTTGAACTCGTACATCAGGCGCGACTTGCCCGCGCCCGCCTCGCCAACTGCCGCCACGATCTGCCCGTGGCCCGCCCTGGCCTGCTCCAGCGCGCCGGCCATCGCCGCCATCTCGCGCTCGCGCCCGACGAACCGCGTCAGCCCGCGCCGCGCCGAGAGCTGGAAGTGCGTCCTGAGCGGCCCTGCGCGCACCACCTCGTACACCTCGACCGGGGCGTTGAGTCCCTTTACCGCCGTCGGCCCCAGCGCCCGGAACTCGAAATAGCCCTCGCACAGTCGCTGCGTCGCCTCGCTGGCCGCGATCGAACCCGCCGGCGCCGCGGTCTGCATCCGCGCCGCCAGATTGGTCACATGACCGACCGGCGTGTATTCCGTATGGCCCCCGGTCTCGATCGTTCGCACCACCACTTCGCCCGTGTTCACCCCGACCCGCGCCTCAATGGGAATCTTGCCCTCCGCGCGCAGACGGTCGGCATATCGACGCAACTCCGCCTGCATCGCCAGCGCCGCATGCAATGCGCGCTGCGGATGGTCCTCGTGGGCAACGGGCGCCCCGAACAGCGCGAAGATGCCGTCGCCGGTCGATTGCGCAACGTAGCCGCCGTAGCGATGCACCGCCGCCATCATGAGCTGCAACACCGGGTCGACGATCGCGCGCGCCTCCTCGGGATCGAGATCGCGCATCAACTCGGTCGAGCCCTTGATGTCGGCGAACAGCGCGGTGACGGTCTTGCGCTCGCCGTCGGATATCTCGTCAGATTCGCGTGATGTACCGAGAGCAATATCGCCCGTTTCAGATCGTGGCGGGTCGGCTATGCCAGCAGAACTTGCCGCTCCAAGCGCAGCGGCGCACTCGATGCAGAACCTGGCGCCCGGTCTGTTCGATGTCCCGCACGACGGGCATTGCAGCACGAGCGGCTCTGCGCATCCGTCGCAGAATTTCGCACCGTCGGGATTTTCTGAGCCGCACCTGGAGCAGCGCATCGAATCACCCGAACCCAGGGAACTGGCCCTTCTTGTATCACTCCGCGAGGGATAGGGGCAGTGCGCCACATGAAGCTCGCGCGACAGCCGATGACGGTCCCGGAGTTTGCCTTGCTCGGCCGGAGCACCAAGTGGTCGCCAGGATTGATTCCTGCAGCGTCAGACGACGCCGTATCCAGGAGTTCCGCACCCGAAAGATTAAAGAGGGAAAGAGGAGGCTGACACTGAGTGAGCCTGAAAGCCAGGATCGCCCGTTCGCGAATTATTTTAACGGTCCAATCCGGATTGTAATCGAAAATCTTCTCGGATCCCTGGTAGCCAACGACCAGGTGCCACCGCTGACCGAAGAATTGCACATACGTGTATGAGGTTTGCGTCGAAACCTTCGGGCGAAGTGTCGGCGCGATAGAACCGGCCACAAACGGCGCCTCGCCGGCGAGCGTGAACAACACTGCCACTACGGCGAAGAGGCTCGGGGTCATATTTCCTTCTGATTTCTTCGGGTCCGAGATCGCCGAGGTTAGCCACGAACGTTGCGCTTGGGTCATCGCGTTTGCTCGTCTAATTCTTTTCCCCATCCAATCGCACGAAAGGGAGCGCAATCTCGGTGCCAAGGAGAGGAAAGACTATTTTGTGAGGCTCTTATGCGTGTGCTGCTACGTATGCGTAGCGCCGCATTGACCAAGTGCAAAGGAGAGTTAGCGCAGGCCATACTCATAGAGGCGAAGTATTGAAGGCTTTCCAAGTGAGCAGTCGGACAGAAGCGTGTCGCACAAGGGGGGAGATTCGAGGACCGAACGTGCCTGCCTACCCGCTTAGTTGCTCGAGCAAAGCCTTGGCTTCTTTCAAATCGGCGGTGTCGAAGCCCTCGGTGAACCAGCCGTAAATTTCCGCGAGCATCGCGCGCGCTTCGTCGCGGCGGCCATGCTTGTCTAGTAGACGGGCGAGATTCATGGTCGCGCGCAGCTCCCACAATTTGGCGCCCTGGCCTCGCGCAACCTGGATGGCTTGGCCTAAACAGTTTTCGGCCTCAGCTACTTTGGTTGCACCCTGTAACAACATCAGCTCCCCCTTCGTCCGAAACAGTGCTGTCTCGAAAAGTCCCGCTCCGGTCTTCTGTGCTAGCCCTAGCGCCTCGGCAACCACATTGAGTCCTTCGTCAGGACGTTGGGCGTACAGGTAGCCCTCCGCCAGTCGAGGCAGTACACTGAGCAATACGAGTGGAGCCGCTGCCGAGGCTCTTCTCCCGCCCTGCAGCAATGCTATTCCTTCCTCGACTTGTCCCTGGGCGGCCAAGGCCCAGCCTCGCCAAATGTTTGCCATCAGCGTCCAAAGTGGCATGTCATGATCGGTGGCTAGCGCGAGCATCTCTTCGGCGTTCTTCTGCGCCCTTCGACCATCGCCGAGAAGATAGTTGAGCCCGGCACTGCTATTTAGAGCGATGCTAAGAGACGTGGGGTTAGTGGAACGCCGGGCGGCGAACAAGGCTTCGCGGCTCCGCTTCAGCGCTGTAGAGAAATCGCCCCAAAGGGCCGTAATTCGAATCAGCCACTCAACGCTCCGGCCCGCCCACATCGTCTCCCAGATATTTCGATACGGTCCAGTTCCCAGCAGTTCAACTGTCCGTTCCAAATGCTCGTGGGACGCCACGAACTCGCCCATAATGTAAAGAATCTCGCCTAACTGAAAGTGAGCTCCGGCGGCTAACTCCGCGTCGTCTACTCGCTCCGTCAAAGCAACGGCCTGCTTGCCCAGCTCTCTCGCCTGCTGTAGTTCCAGCCGGTTCATGCGAAGATTAGCGAGATCGGTGAGCGCCTTGATCAAACTCGTCTCTTCTCCCAGACGTTCGCATAACTCTTTTGCTCGAACAGCGGCGGCCTCGCGCTCGGATGCACCCGGGTCTGCCGTCAGCAACAGCGCATAACTCAGAGTACTCAGCAAGGCGATCTCTTCACGCGCTCGTTCGATGTCGTCAGGCAAGCCCCTGAGGAATTCGAGCCCCCGGCCCAGCAAAACCCGGGCTTCCGAGGGTGCACCGCGATCCAGGGCTTGGCGCCCTGCCCGCCCCAGGTAGTGCACTGCCTTACGGACGTTTGCGCTGCGGCCGTAATGATGGGCTAACTCGGCCAGGTGGTCATCGAGCGCTGCGGCGTGCAGTACCTCGATGGCGTCGCCGGCGCGCTCGTGCAAAACCTTGCGCCGTTCGAGCAGCACCGAGTTGTACGCCACCTCTTGCGTCAGCGCATGTTTGAAGGTGTAGGCGGCGTCTACGGAAGATGGCTGCTCGTATATGAACTCGCCGGCTTGCAGATCGGAGCAGATGCGGCTCAATTCGCCTTCGGGTACGGCTGTCACACGCTCAACGAGCTTGAGCGCGATGTCTTTGCCGAGTACAGCCAGGGTCTGGAGTACGTCCTTTTCCTCGGCTGGCAAGCGGTCGACACGGGAGGCAAGGATGCCCTGCACGGTGGGTGGAATCCGCATCTGCCCCAGTGGGCGGGTTATCCTGACGCCGCCGTTGCGCATCAGCACGCCTTCATCAAAGAACCCTTGCACCAGCTCTTCGATGAAGAACGGATTGCCGCCGCTCTTGTCGGCAACCAGCCGCTTGAACGGACCCAGTTCGGCCGCATCGCCGAGCAGCGCCGCAAGTAGCTCTTCGGCGCTCTCCCGGCCTAGCGGACTAAGCCCGAGCTGAGTGTAGTAGCTCTTGCCCGCCCATTGGTGGCGATACTCGGGACGATAGTTGACCAGTAGCAGCACCCGGGCGTTGGCGATGCTGTCGGCAAGCAGGTCGAGCAGAGCCTGGGTCTGAGTATCGATCCAGTGCAGGTCTTCGAAGATCACCACCAGCGGATGATTGAGACTCTCACGCAACACGATCCGCTTGAGCGCCTCCAGCGTGCGCCGACGTTTTGTATGGGAATCCAGCTCGGCGAGCGCGTCGGGGGTGTCCTGGAAACCTAGCAGCGCAAACAGATATGGCGGAGTGTCAGCGAGCGCCGGGTCGAGCGTGGCCAGCCGCGCCTTTATCTTCCCGCGGCGAGCCGCGGCGTCGTCGCTCGCTTCGATGCCGAAATATTTATGGAGCAGCTCCAGGACTGGCTGATAAGCTGCCGCCTTTCCGGTCGAGACGGAGT
>CAWENP010000020.1:0-126622 GCA_963810495.1 uncultured delta proteobacterium | reverse complement strand
TATCCTCTTCATCTGTGCCGTCGTCCTTGTCCAACGTCCCTCGCGGGCATCGCCGCTAAGGGGCCGGGGCGCCCAAACGGGGCATACGGCTCTTTACGTCCGAGCCCGACGCTCAATCACGACGCGCGAAGGCGGCGGCATTTAGCTTCTACCGCGGCTATCTGATCCGCCATTTCACGGAGCTCACGCTTAATTCGGAAACTAGACCTTTAGACGTTTCTCGCGATTAATGCGGCGGACAATTCTTGTGCTCTATGACGGGCAAACCTTGGTGATCTTTTCTTCCCGTGGCGCGCGCGGTGGAATAAGGACCGACAGGCAGAATCCCGGTACGACACCTTGGGCACGATGGCACACATCCCTCGTGTGCCCACTCAATTCCGTCATCGGTTTCAACCTTGATTCTTTGGTCGCCTGGCTTTATATCATCGCCGCGTCGAAAACATTTCATCGTGCCCTTTCCCCTTTAATAAGTGCTCAACCGACCATAGCCGATCCGTCTCGCCAGCGTAGTATGCCCGCACTGGGGCGCACTTCTGTGCCTCACGGAACTATCGAAGCATGATCTTCCGCAGCAGGTCAGATTTCTCGTTCGAGAAAAACCCTCGCTTTGGGCCAGTGGAAAACGATGACCTCTCGCGCATCACCCACTCTCCGCCCCGGTTCGGTAGGAACCTCAGACGTGCGCTAGCAGAGCCAGCGCTACCGCCCGGATACCGGGCGGTAGCGCGTCGGGCGTTTCCACCTCGTAGAGGCGGCAGATCCCTTGTGCGACCACCTTGCGATCATCTGCTGGTCTTCCAGCGGCGGCACGTAGTATGCGCAAGCTCATGCAGTGCAAGTGGTAAAGGGTTCCATCCTCGCGGTTATAAACGGCGCGCTCGCCAGGCGTGACCTCCACAGTGCAATCGGATTCTGCGCAGGGCTGCTGCCACCTGACCCAGATAAGGCGCAGCCCTGCGTTCGGGCTCGTTGGCCACGTTCCTTGCGCGAATTCGGGCGGCAGTCCCGCCTTCGACGGCTGCTTTTTCTGTCCGGCGCTTGTGTAGCGACGGCGCGTACGGTTACTCATTGGTGTGCTCTCGACCAGAGGCGCCGACCTGACATGCGCGCAGTCTGAACTTTACCCTTGCGAGAACTCTTCCAGACGACGGATGAACACAGCCAGTCTGGCCTTACGGCTTGGGGGTGGCGCTAGGGGCTGGCGTCCAGGCGGCCACTGGACCGGGCATGTATCTGATCATTCGGTCCTGCTGAATTTCTTTCTTATGCTCGCGTTCTGCGGGCTGCTCGCATGGCAGGACGTAATGAAGCTTTCGCGGTAGAAAGGGGTCCATTGACGGGTACCTGTACTGGCACTCGCCGGTGATCACGAGACTCAGCGCATCCAAGCTCGCATCGTACCTTGTCAGAAAATAGTCGCAGGTATATGCACCAAATTGGTCGCAATATTCGAACAGGCCGGAAAGCGTGAACTGCGCGTTGCCCTTCTTCGCCTTTAATACGGAATCGCGCGGAACCCATTCGCCAAAAAAGGCTTGCCGATCTGAGCCAGCGGGGACGCTTATTCCGCCAGCGACTTGCATAACAACCTGACCGGAATCGTCTGCGAGTCTCGCCATGTGACTTTCTGTAGTTGGGCCTTCGAAATTGTTCAGTTGCACGTTGAAATTCAGCGCCGGTCCTTGGCCGCCGTTATGAAAATAAAGAAGCACCCCTTCCTTGTCGCCAATTCCTTTGTCAACAAACTTGCCCATCTCGCCGTCCTTCGTACCCGCTATTACGTACGGAGTCTCGATATCGGTCATCTGCTCTCGCATGATTTGCCATTGGCTGTGAGATGTTACCCAAAGCGATACTGTGAAGGCCGCCATCACCACGGTTGCCGCAGCGGTGACGAGTTCGGTGTTCTCTTTTATCCAGCGGAATATAGGGCACAGATATCGAGTCAGCACGCTTCCGATTTCGACGGCTTGGTTGTAGCAAAATGTTTTGACTTTCTGGAATGACATCATGGCGCCGCCGACGCGGTTGCCGTGCTTTTGTCGAAGGTTTTGTTCGATCCCGTATCGCTCGCGCGAGTCAGCAGGGCCGGGCCACTTCCGACAAGGATGTGTGCCCGGCCCACGGGACTGTCAATAAACCGCTCGTCCTAAGCCTGCGTGCGCTGCACCAGATCGGCGTTCGCCACGGTCTTGTGAAGGCTGACCCAGTGATTGCGGCTCCGCCCAATTGCATATGGCTTACGGCCCAGTTCGTCGCTGGTACCCTGCGTTGCCCTCATCAACTCGGAACCTGTCTTGTTCCATAGGTCTTTGACGGCAGCGAAGCCGCCCCGCCACTCAGCCAAACCGGTAGTTGGATTGATTGTGACCATCCACCTGAACGCGGCAAGCATGGGGAAGAGAGCGCCGTCGAACAACCGGTATTTCGATTGCTTGCCAGTGAACACAAATTCGAACTGACCCCTCTTGCGATCCTCGATGAACGCAAGTCGTCCGCCCTTTCCACCAGCGGCGTTCTGCTTAGCGCGCCCATCGTAGGCAATTATATCGTGTAAAGTCAGGATGTCCTTCAATATCGGGCGCAGTCTTTCGTACTGCTGTTTCTGCTTCGCCTTGTAGCTCGCAAGCACCTGCGCTTTCGAAGTATATGCTCGGACAGGGTGCTCGGCTCCCTCATTGGGGAATTCAAATACATTGAAAAGGTCCAGCAACACGATAATATCGCGAGCATCATAGGGTGCATCATCACCCTCGCGATATGCTATCCGACCTTTGTACGGCTGGTCCTGCAGCTCGTCTTTGATCCAAGCAAACTCCTCCTGCAACTCCATCAGGCTCATCTCTTGAACCTGTATGGCCGTGTTCAAACCTCGGGCGATCTCAGGCCACAGGTCCGGAGCAATGCCGGTCAGCACCTCGAGCTTAATAAATTGCGAGATCTTCGACGTATCGTCGTTTGAAACTGAATTTTTGTCTTCGATTTCTCCGAGATTGTCGATGAGCAATTTGTAGGTATGGCCTCCGTCTACAATTCCTTGACCTCTTTCAAAAGCCAATTCGATCTTATCGTCGTCTATTTTGTTAACACTTTTTGCGATCAGAGTTATGCCTTTGTTTTTTAAATGGAACGTGTTCGGCTCCCCCTCTTCGTTCAACAGGTGCTTTTTGATTTCCCGCCATATCGGGCGATCGATGCGGGGGTTGCGCGGATTCGGATCGGTGGGCAAATCTTTGGGTAGGTCGCTGATTGCGCAGAGGAGAATATGGCGCTCAGAATGGGGTGAAACCGGATCGGGAATACGACGGACAAAACGGATGGGAATAGTGAAACGTGACATCGAATCCTCCTTCGCTAGCCACTCTGTAGCTGCGGTATGTTTTTGTCGATGGCCGAGTCCACGGCCTCAACGCAAAACATTGTAGCACTGCTAGCGAACGCTCACAACTTCATGGCGGTTTCGACCACACGATCCAGTGGAAAACTGGGGCCGACTTGGGGCCAAACTGCGGAACGCTTCGGGTTTTGACGGGTAGCTATCCCAACTTGGCGCACAAAAAAGACCGCTATCTTGTTAGGATAGCGGCCTGTCTAAACCCGTAGATACCTGCGGCGAGCGTACTGCAAAACCTCCATTCAGCGGTTCGAATCCGCTCGCCGCCTCCAAATTATCCCTTTAACTGTTTCATGCAGACGCCGCGGTCGTTCCCACGGAACGCCCCTCGCCGACGTCGCCGCTAAGGAATTTTTGTCACTGCCGCGTGCTTGGGATGAAACTGATGCCAGCGGATACGCGCGGCCTTGCGCTGCTCGGGCGTCATCTGCTGCCAGCGATGATAGTTCTCGAGCATGTGCTGGCGCTCGGCCGGCTGAAGTCGCTGGAACTGCTGATAGCGCTGGAAAACTTTCTGGCGCTGCTCGGGCGGGAGTTGCCTGAAGTGCGCGTAGGCCTGGCGCAACTGTTCGCGGCGCTCGGGCGGAAGCTGGCGCCATCGACGCAGCCCTTGTAGCACCTGTTGGCGCTCCTCGGGCGGGAGACTGCGAAACTGCTGGAAGTTCTGCCGCGCCGCGCCTTGCTCCGCGGGCGTCATCTGTTGCCACTGCCGGTAATTCTGGAGCACTCGCGCACGCTGCTCCGGGGTCAGCTTCGCCCACGCATCGGGATGCTGCGTGGCGAGCGCGCGTTCGGCGGCGCTCTGCGGCTCGCTCGCGGCCATCGGCGATTCCTGCCCGGATGATTGCGCGCGCGCCGGCTGCGTCAGCGCGCCCAGCGCGATTGCCGCCGCCAGCACGATCGAAGCGCTCAGCGTGCGGCGGGTCATTGTTGTCCCTCGGAGTCGCCGGAGTCGGCGGGCGGCGCACTCGGCGTCGTCACGCGCGCGCCGCTGACGGCCGATGCGCGCGGCGCCGACGCGGTGTCGCCCGAATTTTCCGGATTTTCCTGATTCCCCCGCAGATAGCCCATCGCCTTAAGTGCGCGGATCTGATCGAGCATCGAGTCGTTCGACGGCTGCCCCGGCGCGTTCTTACCGGCGTCAGACGGGTGCGGCCTGAATAAATCGAGGTTCAGCAACATCCGCAAGTCGGGGGGCGTTGGCGACGGCTGCTCCTGCGCCACGGTCCTGGTACTTCCCGTCACGAGCGCGGCCGCCGCGAGCACGATCACGGTCAGGCTACGACCGGTTCTCATCGTTGGCCGGCGCCGACGGCGAGACTTCGTCGAGGTGCGCGATCACGTCGTAGTTCTCGAGCAGGTCGAGATGTTCGACCATCGGGTAGTCGCGCAACAGGCCGACGTCCGCGCCGGTCATCGCGGCCTCCTGCATCGTGCCTTCCTGCGTCGCGAGCTGATCGATCGGCGGCGGCGCGACGCGAGCGCCCTGGCGCATCACGAAGATCAGGATCAGCGCGGCCGCCGCTGCTCCGAGCGCTCCGAGCGAGAGCCCGACGATCCGCGGCCGCCACGATCGAGGCTCCGCATTTCCGCGCGCGGCAAGCTCGCCACGGGCGTCGAGCTTGCGATAGAGCTCGGCGCGATAGATCGCAAGGTCGGGCGCGGAGAGATCTTCGACGCGACGCGCCAGCTCGCGCATCGCGGACGCGGCCCCCTCCGCAGCCTCGCGGCACGACGCGCAGCCCTCGAGGTGGCGCGCGACGCTCGTTTGTTCTTCGCCGCTCAATTCCCCGCGCAGGTATGGAACGAGCGCCGTTTCAGGATGCCGCGTAATCATGATTCTGCCGTTAACCCTGACCTTGAACCTGGCCTCGACACTATTCTCGCTTGAGCGCTTTTCTCAGCTCCGTTATCCCGCGATGCACGTGAACCCTAGCCGTATTCTCCGAGCATTCGAGCACCGCCGCAATTTCCCGGCTGCTGAGCCCCTCCTGCACTTGCAACAATACGGCCGCGCGCTGTTTCGGTGACAGCTTCGCCAGCAGACCGCGCAGCTTGCCGATCGACTGCTTACGAATCGCGTCCAACTCGGGCCCCGGCTCGTCCGACGGCGGATCGATAGCCGGCTCGCCAGTCTCGGCGCCGGGCCCCGCGAGCGGAACGAGCCTGCGCCACCATCGATTGCGCCTTTGATGGTCGATGCAGAGGTTGACCAGGATGCGATGGAACCAGGTCGAGAAGCGCGAGCGTCCGTCGAAACGGTTGGCCGATTCATAGAGCCTGATGAACGCCTCCTGCGACACGTCGCGCGCGTCGGCCTCGTTGCCGACGATGGAGCAGGCGAGCCGGTAGGCGCGCGCCTGATGCCGCTCGACCAGCAAGTCGAAAGCCTGCGCATCGCGTTCCGCAACCCGCTTGCACAACTCCTCATCGGAAAGCTCCACCGCAACCGGTCCATCCCCTCCCGAATTCGGCCAGCGAGCCGCCGCCGCGATCCGAACCCATGGCCCGGCAGCGGAATTCCCCACTTGCTGACCGTCGCACCGATGCTACCTTTCCCGACGCTTTTGACGAAAGTACGGGGCTATCCGTTTACACGGCGGCAATCGAGTTTCGCATTCTTGTTTGTAAACGAAACCGGCCCGGCGCGCGTCCAAGCGATGCAACGTGGGAACACAGGAGGGCGCCGATGAAGGGTAAGGGTCTCCAGGGGAATCGCAAGCGCGGGCGCAGGCTCGCCGGATGCGCCGCAACTCTGATGGTCGCCGGCGCGGCCGCCGGATGCACCGCTTACGATCCGCAAGGCGCGGCCCAGCAATACGCGCCGAGCTATTACAACCAATCCTACGACCAGTTGAGCGCGCAACAAAAGATGCAGCTCGAGGACCATCTGTCCAACCAGAGCAACCAGGCCTGGCGCACCAGTGCCGACGTCGTCTCGAGCGTTGGCCACCTGGCACAAGGCACGGGCTTCCTGCTGTTCGCCGTGCGCCACTAGGAAATTCGCAACGCATACCCCCGCTGCGTTTTACAGCGAGGGGAACAAAAGACCGCGAGCGCGGCCACGGTATAGCTGCGCCCGCAAAGGAAAAAGGAGGAAGGAAAATGAAGAGGCATCAACTCAAAAAGACCATGACCGCTCTCGCTGTCGTGGTTTTCTCTGGAGCGCTCGGCACAGCGGCCATGGCGCAGGACTGGCGCGGTCCGCATCCGCTGGCTACCACCGATCACTATCTCGACCGGCATCCGGAGGTCGCGCAGCAGCTCCAGCGGCATCCCGGCCTGGTCGATGACCCAAGGTATGTGGCTAATCATCCGGGGCTGCACGATTATCTCGCGAGGCATCCCGTCGCACGCGCAGAGTGGAAGTCGCATCCGTATCGCTACCTGACCCGCGAAGACAGATACGATCAGAAGCATTAATAAGTGCAACCACCTCATTCGTATGACAACGTATATGACTGCATATCGAGCGAGACTCGATGACATTAGTCACTAAGTAAAGAAACGTTTCTCTAACAACAAAGTAGCGAGCGGAGGAGGAAGTTATGAATTTCAAGAGTCGCATCGGCAAGAGTCGTATCCTAATGATGGCCGCAACGGCGATGATGGTGGCGGTGGGGATGAGCGCGGGAAGGTTCGCCGCCGCGGCGGGCCTGCCAGTGCCGTCAGGAAACCTTAATCTCCGCCTGAATGGCTACGAGGTGGTGACGTCCGACAGCTCGACCACGCCGGCCCGGCTGAGCATCGACGCGATCGGCCAGGTGATCGCGGACACCAAAGGCAATCTGAGCGGCGCCGAGACCTTCAACGCGGTTGACCCGACAGTGCCCGCCGAAGAGGTCTGCAAGGGGACAGTCAGCGGAACGATCACTCCGCCTACGGGAGGCTTCGGCTCGGGCGACGGCGAATTCTCGCTAAGTCTGAGCTTTGCCCCAACCAGCACTGGCGCCTACTGCATCCCGGCGACCACTACGATGCAGTGCAACCGTTCGCTGCTGCACAAGGTGCTGGTCGATGACCTCGACGCGGGACAATACCACTGCATCGTCACCGGGATGACCGCCGGCACGGGCGCGACCTCGACGATCGACGCCGCATCGATGGACGGGCACCTCGATAGCGCGCGCGGCAGCAACGCGCCTACCGACTAGGCGATACCACCGCAATAGCGGCCCCGCGCATACCACCAAAACGGCCGCCGTCGAGGGCTCACGAGCCTTCGGCGGCGGCCGTTTTGCTTTCGTGTTGTTAGTGTGACGCCGCGCCTGTGCGAGCGGCGGAGAGAACGGTCAGCGTAACCGGGCAGCCCGGCGACTCTTCGTCGTAGCAAATGCGGCTGACCGCGCCGGCGGGACGGTCCTTGTCCTCGGCATAGCCGGGGCAGATCCATCGCCCTCCCCCGCCACGATACATCGCGACCGCGAAGTAGCGCCCGGGTGCGAGCGTGCCGCCGGCCTGCCCTGCGCCCGCGGGCAACTCCTGCGAAGCCACGACTTCGTACCCGTCGTGAGCGCTGCCCGGCTCGAATTGCATCAATAGCAACTCCCATCGCGAGCCGCCGTGATTGACTACCTGGTAGTTCATCGCGGAATCCGACGAAAAGACCGGCTTTGAGCGGCAGAGCCACGGCCGCGCCTCGGCCGCATGCGCCGGCATAGCGGCCACGGTGGCAAGACCAATCGCGCAGGTTACCGAAAAGACTAGACGCCCGACCTTCATAGCACTCCTTTTTTCACCAACCCTTGCCCCGCGACTCCTATGTCGGCGCTTCGACAACCGGCACGCGTGCGCCCACTGCCTCGCCGTCCTTGCTTATGCAGCATCAAGCCGCCGCATCGTTGCATACTTCGATAATCCGCCGCACGATCGCGCCGAGGTCCGAATCTTTGGGCGTGAATACGGCGCGCACTCCCATCTCGAGCAGCGCCTGGCGGTCGCGATTGGGAATTATCCCGCCCATCACGAGCTTCACGTCGTCCGCGTCGTGCTCCTTGAGTAGAGCGATTGTCTCGTGTGCGATCGCGAGATGGGCCCCGGCGAGCGAGCTTATCGCCAGCACCTCCGCGTCTTCCTGCAGTGCGGTCTCGACCATCTGCGCCGGCGTCTGCTTGAACCCCGCCAGGATCACTTCCATCCCGGCCTGCATGCAGGCGTGCGCGAGCAGCTTGACCGCGTTGATATGGCCGTCCAGCCCGGCCTTGCCGAGCGCGATGCGGATGCGCCGCGAGGCCTGGGGCACGTTGAGCGGAGCGAGCGCCATCGTGCAATCGAGCACGGGCGGCGTATAGCGGCCGTTGGTCGCGCGCTCGATCGCCGCAGTCCACTCGCCGACCGTGCCGCCAGCGCGCGCGAGCTCCAGCGTCGGCTCCATCACGCCAGTGCCGTTGGCGGCCGCCCGCTCCAGAGCCTCGAGCGCGCGGGCGACCGCGCCTGCGCCGATGGCGCCGCGCTCGCGGCGCCATCTGACCAGCGACTCGATCCGTTCGCGCTCGGCCGCCGCATGTTCCGCGGAATCGTCGGTGACGGCGCCGGAGCCGGTGAGGCCAATCTCGTCGAGAAACGCGTTGACGCCGACCTGCACCAGTTCGCCGCTTGCGAGTTTGCGTTGGCGCTCGGCGAGCAGGCGTGTCAGTTCGCTACCAACGGCGGCGATCGCGCGCGAGTAGCCCGAGGCGCGCAGCCCCAGCGCAATCGCGCGCGCACGTTCGGCAATCTCGCCGGTCAGCTTTTCGACCACCTTGCTGCCTTCGAAGATGTCGCCCCACTCGGCCAGTCCGGTCTCGTGCATCAGGATTTGCTGCGTGCGCAGGCTGAGCGCCTGCTCGGCCTGGTCCGGCAGCGCCATCGCCTCGCGAAAGCCCGGTAGCTGCAGAGCGTTGACGCGCGCGGCGGCCGAGATCACCACCGGCAACGCTTCGTAAGCGATGCGGATGATGTTGAGTTCGGGCTGGCGCTCGGTGAGCGTCAACGAGCGCACCTGGCATCCGGCGCGAAATGCGACATCGTCGATGCCGTATTCATCGCGGCACAGCTCG
Organism: uncultured delta proteobacterium; assembly: GCA_963810495.1. GTDB lineage: Bacteria > Desulfobacterota > Binatia > Binatales > Binataceae > JAKAVN01. The sequence continues at coordinate 117,187 of CAWENP010000020.1, read as the reverse complement.
CGCCACAGCTTGAAGTAGGCGCGCACCTTGCTTATCTCGGGCACCAGCTCGATGCCGCTGTTGATGAAGAACGATATGCGCCGCACCGTCTGCTCGAAGGCCTCGCGCGCCAGCCGCGGGCGCAGAGCGTCGAGGATCATCAGCGCGTTGCCGAAGGTATAGCCGATTTCTTCGGCCGGGCCGGCGCCGCTCTCCATGTAGTGGTAGCCGCAGCAGTTGATCGGGTTCCAGTTGGGCACGCGCTCGACCGCGAAGCTGATGAGCTCGGTCGAGATGCGAAAGGAGACCTCGGGATGGAAAATCGAAGTGCCGCGCGCGACGAATTCCTTGAGCAGATCGTTCTGGGTCGTGCCGCGCAACTCCGTCCATGGGACGCCGCGCTTCTCTGCGACCACCAGGTAGAGCGCGAGCAGGAACGGCGCGGTCGCGTTGATCGTCATCGAGGTGTTGATCGCGCCAAGGTCGATTCCGGCGAGCAACTCCTCCATGTCGCGCCAGTGGCAGATCGAGACGCCGGCCTTGCCGACCTCGCCCGCGGCGACCGGCGCGTCGGGGTCGTAACCGTTTTGCGTGGGCAGGTCGAAAGCGATCGAGAGACCGCGCTGGCCGCGGCTTAAGTTTTCCAAAAAGCGCCGATTGGCCTGACGCGCGTCGCCGAAACCGGCGTAGGTCCTGATAATCCAGGGCTCGCGCGGGCGCGAAGTTTTCTTCGCGTCGGGCGCGGGCGTTGTGGCTCGGCTCATCGGTTCTCCGATCTCCTCGCGATCTCGGTCCCGGTCTATCCAGATCGTAATGGCCCGTGAGCGCCGATTCCAGCGACCGCGCGCCCGCCGCTACTGCTTGTAACCGAACCGCCGCAGCATCGCGCGCCGCTCGGCCTGCTCGTGCTCACCCTCGACTCCCTTGGGCGCGCTGCCATCGATCACGCCCATCACGCCGCGCGCGCCGCCGCCGTCGGCGGCCACGATCACCCGCACCTCGTTGGCCGTGGCGCAGAAGATCGAGCATACCTCGGCGACCGCCTTTACCTGGTTGAGCACGTTTATCGGAAAAGCGTTGCCCAGCATGACCACGAACACGTGTCCCGCGCCGATCGCCTTGGCCGCGCGCACCGCGGCGTCTTCCAGTTCGGCGTCGGTGCCGGTGTGACGGATGAGGCACGGCCCCGAGGCTTCGCAAAAGGCCACGCCGAACTTGACCGCTGGCACCGCCGCGACCACGGCCTCGTAGAGGTCCTCGATGGTCTTGATGAAGTGAGCCTGGCCGATAATTACGTTGGCGTCGGCGGGCTTGACGATTTCGATCGCGCTGAGTTCCATAGCTTCGCGTTCTCCGCTATTCATTTGCTCGTCTGCGATGGCTGCTCGATGATAGGAGAGCCGGGGCATCGATTGCGAGCCATCCGATGCGAGATCTGTTGCAAGGCATCTGGTGAAAACCCGCCGGAATCATCGCGCGACCCAGCCGCGATCGCGCACCGCGGCGCCGCGCGGCGGCGGCGCAGCTGACGGCGGCGCCCTGCCGGGTTATTTCTACCGGCTGGCGCCGCGCGACCAGAAGGTCTACCTGCGCAGTGACGCGATCGAGGCCTTCGACCTGATGGTCGGGCCCAACGCGCTCGCGCTCGCCGAAGCTTTGGTCGCGGCGCTCGAGGGTGGCAGCGTGGCGGGCACCGGGCGCGCGGCGCAAGCCCTGGTGGCCGAGCTATGCCGGTTGTTAGCCGTGCGCGTCGTGCCGATCGAAGTCAAAGGCGCGCGGCCGCGCAACGCGCGCGGCGAACTTCACGGCATCTTTTATCCCGACGCGCCGCGTATCGTGTTGTGGACTCGAACCGCGCAGCGCCACGACGTCGTCAAGCCGAAAACTTTTCTGCGCACGCTGATGCACGAGCTCGCTCACTACTTCGATTATGCCGTGTTCCGTCTTGGCAACTCGTACCATACGCGCGGCTTCTTCAAACGCGAATCCTTCCTGGTGCGCGCGGTCTTTCCGTCCGGTCCCGATGCGGAACAGGTTTGAAAGTGCCGCGTGACGGATGCGTAGCCGGTTCCGCGCGTGTATCATCCTGCGGCAGCGGCAAAGGACGCCGAGGCTGATGAGAGTCTGATGGGAATACTGCAACGAATGTGGACCGCAACTCCGCCCGAGGAGCGGCTGCTCGCCGAACTGGCCGACATCGCCGGCCGCCATCAGGAACTCGCGAGCCGCCTGGCGCGTCACGCCGAGCTTTGCGCCTATCCGAATATCGCCGGCTCGCTGGGCGCGCTTGCGGCGCGCCAGACCGAGCATGCGCGCACGCTCGACGCGCTTCTCAGCGAGCGTCACGTATGGTCGAAGCTGCCGCGCCCGCTGGGCGCCGAAGGCTCCAGCAATTGGCAGCGCGTGAGCGGCGACCTTGCCCTGATGCTCGATCTCTCGCGCGAGGTGAATCAGCAGGCGCTCCATTGGGAGGGAATCGATCCAGCGTTTGCGGCACGCCTGCGCACGATAGCGCTCGAGGACGACCGCAGTCTCGGCGAACTGCGCGAGCTGGCGATGAAGTGCGATCCGCAGGCGTTCGACTGAATCGCTAGCTTTTCCGAGCGGCTCTCAGAGCGGCTTCGCGTCGATCAGGATCGCCGCCATCACCGCCGGCTCAGTCCCGCGGTTGACCCATCCATGGTTGCTGCCGCGCTGCACCACCACGTCGAACGGTTTGAGCTCGACCTCGCCCTTGTCGAGCAATAGCGTGACGCGCCCCGACAGCACGATGATGTAATCGACCGTCCGCGTGGTGTGCATGCTCGGATGGCGCGAGGTGTCGACGCGGCAGTGCGAAGCGCCCATCGCCGCAAACCGCGCCGCGCTCTGCGCTTCCAACTCCGCCAACGATAGCGCCTTATTCTCCGGCGCCACCATGAAATAGCGAATCACGCTGCCGCCGGCCGGCGGCTCCAGACGCGGCGGGCGTTCCGCCGCCGGGTCGCCCGGCGCCGCGTTGTCCGCCGGCGTCGCGTCGGTTATCCAAAACTCTGCCGCGCCGCGGCCGTCGCTCTCGCGAATGTTGGCCGGCGGCCCGTCGATCGCAACGTAGGATTTTCCGGCCGCGTCGATGCCGGTTACGACTCGCCGCAGTTCTTTCATTTGCACGATGCCCACCTCATTCGGCCGCGGCATAGCGGCGCCCACACGCTCTCAGAGCGGCTTGGCGTCGATCAGCACGGCGGCGAACACCGCCGGCTCGGTCCCACGGTTGACCCATCCGTGATTCGTGCCGCGCTGCACCACCACGTCGAACGGCTTGAGGTCGACCTCTCCGTTGTCGAGCAGCAGGGTGACGCGACCCGAGAGCAGGATCACGTAATCGATCGTGCGGGTCGCATGCATGCTCGGATGGCGCTTCGTATCGACCCGGCAATGCGCGCCGCCGATCGCCGCGAACATCGCCGCCGTCCGTTCCTCCAACTCGCGCGCCGAAAGCGTTTTGTTTTCCGGCGCGAGCACGAGAAACCGGCATACGCTTCCACCGGTCGGCGGCTCCAGGCGCATCTTCCACTTGGCCGCGTCGCCCTTGGCCGCGTTGTCGGCGGGAGTGGCGTCGGTGACCCAAATTTCCGCGAGGCCCGCGCCGCCTTCTTCTATGATGCCGGCGCCCGGTCCGTCGATCGCGACGTAGGATTTTCCGGAGGCGTCGATGCCGGTTACGACTCGGCGCAGTTCTTTCACTTGCATGACGTTCACCTCGTCCGGCGCCGGATTCGATCATCAGGCCGGGCCGCGCGATCCTAGCGCATCGGCGTCCCGACGCACAGGAAAAATGAGTCGCGGCTACAGGTAGCGGTCTACAGGTAGCGATCGAGGCGGCGGCGGGCGAGTTCGTCAACCACGCGGCGCAGATCCTGCGAGCTTTTGCGACCGGCAATCAGGAGCGCATCGCCGGTGTCGACCGCGACCAGGTCCTTCACGCCCAGCAACACCATCAGGCGCCCCTCGCCGCCGCGCGCCAGCACGCCTTCGCAGTCAAGGGCGATCACTTCGCCCTTGAGCACGTTGGATTCGCGCCCGCGGAGCGCCTCCCAGAGCCCCTCCCAGCTTCCCACGTCATGCCATCGAAAACGCGCCCGCACGCTCAGCACGTTGCGGCTTTTCTCGGCCACCACGCGATCGAACGCGTCGAAATCGAGGCTGCGGTAGATGCGCTCGGTCTTGGCCGCCGATGCTCCGGCGAACTCACGCATCGCGGCGGCGAGGTCCGGAGCGTGCTGGCCGAGCTCGGAGGCCAGCGTCGCGACCTCCATCACGAACATCCCGGCGTTCCACAAAAACTTTCCCGACGCGACCATCCGGCGCGCCGCTTTAAGCGGCGGCTTCTCGACAAAGCGCACGACCTGGAAGCCGCGCCCCACCGGACGCCCGATCTGCTGGTAGCCGTAGCCGGGCTCGGGCCGATCGGGGACGACGCCGATCACGACCACGGCGTGGCGCGTGGCGGCAAGTTCAATCGCGTCGCCGAGCGTGCGGCGAAATGCCGTGGGCGGCGTGATGTAATGGTCGGCCGGCATCACGGCGACGACGCCCGCGCCGGCGCGATGCGCAATCGTCGCGCATCCGTAGGCGATCGCGACCGCGGTGCCGCGCCCGCTCGGCTCGACGATCAAATTCGCCGGCGGAATCAGGCCGCGCAGCGCCTTGCGGAAAATCGCGCGCTGGTCGGCCGAGACCAGCACGAAGGTTCGCGCGCGCCCGCTTATCGGCGCGACCCGCGCAATAGTGTCGGCGAGCAGCGAGCTGCGGCCGTCGATCGAAAACAGTGGCTTGGGACGCCAGCCGCGGCTCTCCGGCCAAAAGCGCGTGCCGCGTCCGCCGGCGATGATGAGCGCGCTCGGCTTTGCCGCGCTCACATCGCGCCCAGTTCTTTGAGCTTGCCCTCGAACAGCGTGCGAATTTCGCCCAGGGTCTTTTCGTCGCTCGCCTCGAAGCGCATCACCAACGCCGGCTGGGTATTCGAGGCGCGCACCAGGCCCCATCCGCCAGGAAACTTTACCCGCACGCCGTCGATCTCGATCACGTCGTAGCGGCCACGGAAGTAGTCGGCGGCCTTGCGCACCACGTCGAACTTGCGCTCATCGGGACAATCGAGACGAATCTCGGGAGTGAAGCTGCTCTTGGGCAGGTCGGCGAGGATTTGGGCCAGGCCGCGGCGCTCGCGGCTGACGATCTCGAGCAGGCGGAAAGAGGCGTAGATGGCGTCGTCGAAGCCGTAATAGCGGTCGGCGAAAAACATGTGCCCGCTCATCTCGCCGGCCAGCGCGGCGTGCTCCTCCTTGAGCTTGCTCTTGATCAGCGAATGGCCGGTCTTCCACATGATCGCGCGGCCGCCATGCGCCGTGATGTCGTCGTACATGCGGTTGGAGCACTTGACGTCGCCGATGATCGCGGCGCCCGGGCGCTCGCGCAAAATCGCGCGCGAGAACACGACCATCAGCTCGTCGCCCCACACGATGCGGCCGTTCTCGTCGACCGCACCGACCCGATCGGCGTCGCCGTCGTAGGCGATCCCGATCCGGGCCCCGCTGCTCTTCACCGCCGCGATAAGGTCGCGCATGTTCTCCTCGACCGTGGGGTCGGGATGATGGTTGGGAAAGCGGCCGTCCATCTCGATGAAAAGTTCGACCGTCTCGAGCCCCAACTCGCGCATCAATGGCGCCGCGATCACTCCGCCGCATCCATTGCCGCCGTCGACCGCGACCTTGAGCGGCCGCAGCGTGATGGTGCGCTTGATGAAGTCGTTGTAGTCGCCAATCACCGAACGCGAGCTGAGCGTGCCGCGCGCGCCGGCGGCCGGAAAATCCTTGCGCTCGATGATGCGTCGGGCTTCCTGGATTTCGTCGCCATAGATAGTCGAGGGTCCCACGCCGAGCTTGAAGCCGTTGTACTCAGCAGCGTTATGGCTGCCAGTGATCATCGCGCCGCCGTCCATCCGCCAGTGAATCACCGAAAAATACAAAAGCGGCGTCGGCACGACGCCGATGTCGACCACGTTGATCCCGCTTTGCAGCAGCCCGTCGCTCAACAACCCGAACAGGCGGTCCGAGGATAGCCGGCAGTCGCGGCCGAGCGTGATCGTAGCCTTGCCTGCCCGCTTGAGCATCGTCGCGTACGCGCGTCCGAGACTTACGATGAAGTCGTCGTCGAAATCGCGTTCGACGATGCCGCGAATATCGTATTCGCGAAAAACTTGCGGATTCATCTTGCTGCCTGCCTCCCCACCGCGCGCCACCCGCCTCGCGGCGCCCTCGCCCGCGGCCGTATCCACCACAGTTTGTGGAAGTCGGCTTGATCGTGCAAGCTGCGTTTTTGACCGCGGCGCCGCCGCAGCAGGATACCAAGATGGCAGGGCAAAAGACCGAGCGCGTCGCACTGGTAACCGGCGCCGGACGTGGAATCGGCCGCGCGACGGCGCTGGCGCTCGCGCGCGAGGGTTATGCGCTATGCCTAGCCGCGCGCAGCCTCGATGAGCTGGAAGAGACTCGGCGGCTTTCGGGCCTCGAGCCGGCGCGCTCGCTCATCGTGCTGATCGATCTCGCCGGCGAGGAGAGTCCGCAGGAGCTGTTCGATGCGGCGCTCGAGCATTTCGGGCAAATCGACGTGCTGGTGAACAACGCCGGATGGGCTCCTCCGCGCACGCCGCTGCTCAAGACCGGCGCGACGACGCAGGATCGCATACTGGCGGTGAATCTGCGCGCGCCGATCGCGCTCGCGCGCCTGGCCGCGGCGCAGATGGTCAAGAACGGTGACGGCACGATCGTTAATATCGCTTCGTCGGCGGCGCGCAACGCATCGGCCGGCGAGGCGGTTTACGCGGCGGCCAAGGCCGGGCTGGTCGCGTTCAGCCGCGCGGCCTTCGGCGAGCTGCGATCGAGCGGCATCAAGCTGACGGTAATAATTCCGGGACTGGTAGACACCGCGCTCATCCCGCACAACAAACATCTCGACCGCGCGCTGATGCTCGGGGCGGACGACGTGGCGGAGGCGGTGATGGCGGTGCTGCACGCACCGGCGCGCGCGTGTCCGGTTGAAGTCGTGCTCGAGCCGCAACGCAACCCCGAACGCGCGCGCTAAAGCGAGGCAGGCCACTGGGAGCAACTCAACGGGCCCGCAAAGCGTTGAACTCCTCGACAGAGAGTCCCGCCTTGCGAATCAGACTTCGAAGCATCCCGCGATCAAGAGTCGGATGAAGCGGTACGGTAAGAAGCTACCTCATTTCGGGCTTGTGCAGGGAGACGTGGCTGCCGCGTTGCCGGACCCGCATCCATCCCGCCCGCTTGAACGCTCGGATTGCTTCGGCTCCGGAGCAGACAGGGAGCTGGGCCATCACCCAATCGCCGAAACCTCGACTTCGGCGATCTCCACGGCCAGGGGCATACCGAGCTCTCTACGGCTCTCCAGGCTGAGTTCAATTGCTTCGCGGATGTTGGCCAGCGCCTCCTCGTTGGTTCGGCCCTGAGTTATGCATCCGGGGAGAGCCGGACACTCAGCAATAATGAACCCGTCTTCACCCTTTTGGAGCGTCACAACGAATTTCATCGTTTAATGATCGCGCCGCGCCGGTCGAAATTTCAACCGTCCGAATTGCGTGCGTTGCAGGACCCGTCAAGCCGGCACATCCCGTCGCCGCGATGCGTCACACGTGCGCGCCCTGACCGCCGCCGACGTCGATCGACGCGCCGGTGATGAAGCCTGCGCGGTCGGAGGCCAGAAACGCGATCAGGCCCGAGACCTCGTGCGGCTCGCCGAAGCGTTTGAGCGGCACGATCTGCGCCGCCTGCGCCATGAATTTTTCCAGCGGAACGTCGGGCGCGCGGCGTGCGTGCGCGCGCTCGATCTGATTGGTATGCACGAGCCCGATGTTTACCGAGTTGACCAGGATTTTGCGGTCCGCCAGTTCCCAAGCGAGCGCCTTATTGAGCGCGTAGCACGAGGCGCGATGCGTGGTGGTGGCGAACAGCCCGGGCATCACCACCCGCCCCGCGATCGCGTTGACGTTGATCACGCGGGGCGCCGAACTTTTCTCCAGCAGCGCCAGCGCGGCGCGCGTGCATCGAAGTTGCCCGAGAATTTTCAGCTCATAGTCGGCCAGCAGTTGTTCGTCGCTCAACGACGCGAAGGTGCCATGAGTAGCGGCGCCGGCGTTGTTCACGAGGATATCGAGCCGGCCGTAGGCGCGGCCGACTTCGTTCATCAAAGCCGCGATGTCGCCGGGCTTGCGGATGTCGCACTCGGCAACGACGCATCGCACGCCCTTGGCCACGACCTGGTCGCGCACCTTCGCGAGCTGGTCGGCGTGGCGCGCGCAGATCGCGAGGTCGCATCCTTCGCCCGCAAGCTCAATCGCGGTCGCCTCGCCGATTCCCATGCTCGCGCCGGTCACCAGCGCTACCTTGCCCTTTAGTCCCAGATCCATACGAGGCCTCCTGGCCGATCTTCAATGTCGCTCGCCGATCCTCTGTCCGAAACAGGCCGGCACAATCATCGCCGCTTGCATGGCGCACGTGCAACCGCTAACGCTCGTGGGCATTGCGCGCGCGGGCCGGACGCGAGCGCACATCCACGATGCCTTTCACGCTGAGATTAGCGATCGTGCTGTTGCTGGCGGCCGTCGCCGCGGCACTAGTCGCGCCCCTCGCCGCGACCGCGCTCGCCGCCGCCGGCTACCGTTTTCCGTTCCCGCGCATCTTCGACCGCACCGTGATGCTCACGCTGGCGGTGATGCTGATGCTGTGGGGGCGCCAACTCGGAGTCGCGCGCCTGTTGCGGCGCGGCTTCGCCCGCCCCCTGGACAACCTCGGCGCGATGTTGCGCGGTTTGCTGGTCGCGGCGGCAGTGATCGCGATCCTGCTCGTGCTCGGCGCGGCGTTCGGCGGACGCGTCGAGATGCGTACCAGCGAGGCGCTGGCACGCGTCCCCAAATACGTCGCCGGTGCGATCCTGATCGCGATAATCGAGGAAGGGTTCTTCCGCGCCTTCATGCTGGGCGGAATGATCGAGGACTTCGGCCGTATCGGTGCGCTGGTGGCGAGCGCGGCGGTCTATGCGCTGGCGCATCTGGTGCGCTCACCCGCGCGCTTTTACCTGACCGGGTTCGACGCGGCGGCCGGCTTTCACAACCTTTACGCGAGCCTCGCGCAACTGGCGCATCCCGCGGCCGCGCTGCCGGCGCTGGTCGGACTCTTCCTGCTCGGCCTGGTGCTGGGCGAGGCGTTCCTGGTGACCGGCAACGTCTACTTCTCGGCGGGACTGCATGCCGGTCTGGTGATCGGCGGCAAACTATGGCCGTACAGCGATGCGCCGGGAGTCGCGCTTCCCCACTGGATCATCGGTTACGATCGGCCTGCGCTGATAAGCGGCGCGGCGGCGTGGGTGATGGCGCTGGTCATGCTCGCACTGGTGCCGCGGCTGACCGGCAAGCGCGCTTGAGCGCAAAGGCGGAGCGCATCGCGAGTCGCGATGCGCTCCGCCTTTCTTAGCAATGCATTTCGTAACTTGCGTCGCAGTCTGTTCGTAACCTGCTTCGCAGTCTTAGTCGTAACTGCTTCGCAGTCCTACTTCACAAGCTGCAATGCCGCCTCGGCGCATTGCATGTCCTGTTCAACCGATCCGCCGCTGACGCCGATCGCGCCGACGATGTCGCCGTCGATTTTGATTGGGTAGCCGCCGCCGAAAGCCGCCACGCGCGCGCGCGACGGGATGCCCGCGACCAGCGAGGGATCGCCCTTGATGAAGTTGAAAAACTCGTGAGTCGGAAAGCCGAACAGCGCAGTGTATGCCTTGCTCTGCGCGATCTCGATCGGGATGAGCGCCGCGCCGTCCATGCGCACGAACGCCTTCAGATTTCCGCCATCGTCGACGACCGCCACGCATTGCGGAACCTTGAGTTCGTGGGCCTTGGCGACCGCCGCCTCGACCAGCTGCTGGGCGAACTCCACGGTGATTGCATGTTTTTCGTAAGTCTTGCTCATTGTGAAAGCCTCCATGGTTTGTGACGCGAAGCTCAAGCTCGCGCGCCGGTGATCGACCGCCCAGTCTATCGGGATTTCGCCAGATTGCGAGAGCGATTAGGGAGGGGGCAGCGAGTTAATTCGTCGTTAATTTCAATTGCCATCTTCTCTCAGGAGGATCGGAACGAAGAAACGTCAGAAGGCAGGGCCGCTCGTGAGCGGCCCCTACAAGAGGAAACCGATTCCGTAGCGGCCGTTCGTGAACGGCCCTCTTTTCATTAGGGCACTTATCTTGCCCTCCTCTCAACCGGCACTGCGGCGGACGCCGCTACCGGATTCGCGGCGCGCTGCTCGCGGCGGAAGTTTCGGCACCAGCCGCAAACGGCCGCCGAACTCGAGCGCGTAGCGCGGGCCCATCGCGGCTTCCTCGGCGCGAATCCGCACCCACAACAACATCGCGTTGCCGATCGAGAACACGGCCGCGGTCAGCCAGCATCCGTGGATCAGCGGCACGCAGGCGATCTCGACGATCACGGCGAGATAATTGGGATGGCGCATGAAGCGGTACGGCCCGCGGCTTATCGGCGGCCTGTCGGGAAAAACGATGATGCGCGTGTTCCAGCGCGAGCCCAGACTCACGACGGACCAGTAGCGAAGCGCCTGTGCGCCAAGCGCGCCGCCGAGCGCTATCCATCCGAGCGTCCCCGGAAACGGGCGCTTCAGCACGATTGCCTCGGCCGCGGCCGAGACCAGGAAGAGCGCGTGGAACGCGGCCATCACCGGGTAATGGCCCCGCCCGTGCTCGACCGCGCCCATCGCGAACGCGCGGCGCGCATTGCGCGATGCGAGTGCAAGATGGAACACCCGCTCGAGCGCGAGCGCCGCCAACATTGCGAGATACGCGCCGAGCGAAATCACCATCGCAGCAAGGCCAACTCCGCGCAGAATCCCGGACCCATCGCGAGCATCAGTCCATACTCGCCGGGCCGCGCCGCGCGCGCGTCGAGCAGATCGCGCAACACGAACAGCACCGAGGCCGAAGACAGGTTGCCGGTCGCGGCGAGCAGCCGCCAGGAGCGATCCAGTGCGCCGGGCGGAAGATCGAGCGCCGTGGCGATCGCCTCGAGCACGCGGTTGCCGCCGGTATGTGCAATCCAATGGTTTATCGCGGAGCGTGCAAGCCCGTGCTCGGCGAGCATCGCGTCGACGTCGCCGCCCAGGTGCTCGCGCACCAGGTCGGGAATTGCCGGCGACAGCACAATCTTGAAGCCGCTGTCCACCACCTCCCATCCCATCATCCGTTCGCTGTCGGGATAGAAGACCGAACGCGTCGCGATGACGCGCGGGGAGGTGCTGGTGCCATGGTTGGCGAGATGCGCGCCCCCCAACAGCACCGCCGCGGCGCCGTCGCCGAAGAGCGCCGAGGCGATGACGTTGGCGACCGAGTCGTCGGAGCGTTGCAAGGTGAGCGAGCACAACTCCGCCGACACAACCATCGCGACCTGGCCGGGAAATCCCCGCAACACGTCGGCGGCGCGCACGACCCCGGCCACTCCGCCGGCGCATCCCAGGCCGAAGATCGGCGTGCGCCGGACGTCCGCGCGCATCCCGAGCCGGTTGACGATTCGCGCATCGAGGCTCGGCGTCGCGATCCCGGTGCCGGTGACGAAGAAGAGATGGTCGACGTCGCGCGGCGACATTCCGGCCGCCGCGAGCGCGCTTTGGGCAGCCGCGGCGCCCAACTCCGGCGCCACGCGCGTATATGCGTCGTTGGTTTTGGCGAACGAGTCCAGCGCCGGGTACTCGCTCACCGGCAATGCCAGGTAGCGCCGATCGATCCGCACCGAGCGCTGGATTTGCTCGAAGGTCGAGCGCCAGCGCCGCGATTGGTCGTATTTTTCGCCCCACAGCGCCTTGAGCAGAGTGGCGATCGACTCCTGCTCGATCACGTTGGGCGGGAGCGCGGTGGAAGCGGCCAAAATCACCGGCGCGGCGCCAAATGCTTCAGGTGACGCGCCGGCCGACGCGTCGAACATAGGCGCCCTGGCGGCCCAGGCGCCGTCAAACAACTCAAGATTCATCATCATGCCTCTATTCTACTTCAGTAATACAACCGCCGCCGTGGGGGCGAGGTTCCGGGCGGAACAAATGACGCGGCGCCGCTATTGCGCCGCTTTGGGACGGGAATCGCGATGGCGCCGGGTTTCCTCGTATAGCGGCGCCATCCCGCGCGGCCGCGTGCGGTAGCGCCGATGCTGCCACAGGAACTGCCCGGGATGGCGCCGCACCATGTCTTCGATCGCGCGCAGGAAGCGCAGCGTGTTCTCCTCGATATCGGCCTCGGCGTCGGCGCTCTCCTGGAGCGCGATGTGGTCCTGGATGACGATGCGATGGTGGCGGTTGTCGGGCTCGCGCACGATGAAGACCGGAACCACGATCGCGTGCGACTTCCGCACCAGCCGCGCCAGCGTGCGCGAGGTCGCCGCCGGCTCGCCGAAGAACGGGACGAAGACCGCCTCGCCGCGCTTGGCGTTCTGATCGAACGGGACGCCGACCAACTGCCCGTCGCCGAGCGCCTTGAGCACGGCGCGCGCGGCCGAGCGCTTGCGCACGACGTCGACCCCGGCGCGCTCGCGGACCCAGGTCATCAATGCGTCACCGGACAGAAAGCGCTGGGTGTGATGGACGAGGGTTATCTGATGGCCGCGGAGGGCGTGCGCGGTCGCCAGGAGCTCGAAGTTGCCGAAGTGCGCACTGAGCACGACGATGCCGCGGCCGGGGTAGCGCCGCTTGATCTCGTCCCAGTATTGGAAGCGTTCGTAGGTCACGCGCGCGATGAGCCGGCGATAGAAAAACCCGGCCAGGCGCACGTACTCGGCCGAGCCGCGGCCCAGGTTCACATAGGAGGTGCGCAGGATGCGCCGGCGTTCGCGCTCGCTCCGCTCGGGAAACGCAATTCCCAGATTTATCATCCCGATCGCCACGTGGCGGCGGTCAAGCAGGTAAGCGATATAACCGCCGACCATCCCGAGCGGATACAACACAAAATCGGGCAACAGGCTGAACACGTGGACCACGGCGCGCATCAATTGGAATAGCAGCCAGTCTTTCCGGCCGAGCTTGAGTCCCGCGAGCGGTGGACGCTCGCGCGCGACGCCGCCAGCCGACGCGGCCTCGGCCGCGTCGTTGGTGGCGATCGTGTCGTCAGCGGCGGCGGTCGCGTCGTCAACAGCGGCGGGGGTGCCGTTTACATCAGCTGGCGCGGCCGGCACGGCTGCAGACGCCTTCTCCATCGGGGCGCTGGCGAGGCTTCGTGTCACAGGCTTTGCCGTTCGCGCTTGGGGGCCTTGGCGATCACGACCAGGCCGGAGTCGGTGACGTGGAAGCGCTGACGGTCGCGCTCGAGATCGTAGCCGATCTCGTCGCCTTCGGGGACATAGACGTTCTTATCGATGATCGCGCGGCGCACGCGGGCGTGGCGGCCGATCTCGCTGTAATCCATCACGACCGAGTCCTCGACCTGGCTCCACGAGTGTACGAAGACCGAACGCCCGAGCACCGAGTTGCGCACCGTCCCGCCCGACACGATGCAGCCCTCGGAGATGACCGAGTGCAGCGCCTCTCCGCGCCGCCCGTTCTCGTCGAAGACGAACTTGGCCGGCGGCTGGTCGTAGTAAGCCGTGCGCAGGGGCCAGCGCTGGTTGTAGAGGTTCAGATGAGGCCGCGCGTCGCGGAGATCCATGTTGGCCTCGTAGTAAGCGTCGATCGTGCCGACGTCGCGCCAGTAACTCAGGTTGACTTCGGAGTCGCCCTGGATGCGGTTGGTCCTGAAGTTATAGGCGTAGACCGGGACGCGTTCAATCAGGCGCGGGATGAGGTCGCGGCCAAAGTCGTGGCGGCTCGATGCGATCGTCGAATCCTCCGACAACGCGCGGCGCAGCACCTCGGGATCGAACAGATAGTTGCCCATCGAGGCGAGACACTGTCCCGGCGCGCCTGGCATCGGATGGGCCGTGCGCGGCTTCTCCTCGAAGCCCGACACGCGCAGCCCCGAGTCGACCTCGACGATGCCGAACTGGTCGGCTTCCTCGATCGACACCGGAATGGTGGCTACGGTCACGGCCGCCTTGCGCTCGAGATGGAACTCGACCATCTGCTGCACGTCCATCCGGTAGATATGGTCGGCGCCGAAGACCGCGACGAGGTCGGGGCTATTGTCGTCGAGCAGGTTGAGGTTCTGAAAGATGGCGTCGGCGGTGCCCTGGTACCAGCTCTCGCCCATCCGCATCTGGGCCGGGACGGGAGTGACGAACTGGTCGGTCAGTATCCCTCCGAACTGCCATCCGTCCTTTAGGTGCTCGATAAGCGACTGCGAGCGCCACTGAACCAGAACGTAAATCGCGTAAATTCGTGAATTTACGAGATTGGAGAGGACGAAATCGATGATTCGGTACTTGCCGCCGAAGGGCACCGCAGGCTTGGCGCGGTCACGGGTCAGCGGATGCAGCCTGCTGCCGAGCCCTCCAGCCATTACCATCGCCAGTGTCCTCATTGCCCCACCTTGGGTTAATCAACTCATCATCCGGCGGTCATCCTGGGCCGCCGCGTTGTCTCGTATAAATAGCATCGCAAAAGAGAAAACGCTCGAAAATGAACCATCCGGGCGTGAAATCCGGGACATTTTGCCGGAAATCAACCGCGCTCGTTGCAAAAAAGGGCCATAGTGCGAAAATTTGACGATTCCGGGATTCAGCCGGCTCAAGATACCTAAAGACAAGATTTATAAAAGGATTTTTCAAGGATCAGACCTCGGCTCCGCTTCGGCACATGGCTTGCTTGAAACCTTTGCGAGTCATTTACGTCTAATCGAAAGGCACGGCCGAGACGGACCTATAGACGCAGGAAGGAGAATGGCGCTATGCAAACCGCGATGAGCACTGAAACCAAATCCGCCGAAAGGCCGGGTGTCGTATACAGAACCGTATGTCAGAACCCCGGTTGCGGAGTTACCTTTGATTTGCGAATAACTCCGCAGAACGCCAGCTTGCTGAGCGGCACGATGGCGTGCCCGCGATGCCGCAGGCACGGCGGGATGCTCAAGCCGCAGGGCCGGCTGGGCAACAAATTGTTCGCTGCCAAGCTGCTCTACCGGGCGACCGGCGTGGCCTCGACGCGGGCTGACGAGGAAGAGCCGCTGTTCGGTGAGGATCAACCCTATTAACCGGCCGTCTTACGAACCGCTTCCCTATTAAATGGGCTGCGGATGGTTTAGGTTAGGGATACCGCTCCATATCCGTGACTTCTGAAAACAGATGCGCCGCCCGTTGATACGGACGGCGCATCTGTCGTTTTTCCAATTCCAGATCGCTTTAGCAGATCGCTCGGCAGGAGGCGATTAAACTCCGGCCAGTGGCTCCAGCGTCACGCCCTGCAGGGACTGGATACTGGGCCGTTCCAGCATCCGCTTTATCCAGGCGTCGACGTTGGGGCGATTAGTGCTCGCCTCGATGCCCAGTTCGCTCAGCACCAGCACGCGCGGCGCGAAGCTGATGTCGGCGACTGAAAAGTCACCGGCGAGAAACTGCTGACCGGTGAGCTCATGATTGAGGTAATCGAGCGCCCGTTCGAGCAAACGATGCAGCCGCTGGAGGCGCGCCTGGTCGCGCTCGCCCTCGGCCCGCGCCATCTCGGCCATGAGCTGTCCGACCTGAGGCGTGAACGAGGCATCGGCGAAATCCTCGAACAGCCGAGCCCGCGCACGCAGCGCGCTCGAGCCGATCGTCGGCAGCACCGGCGGCTCCGGATACTCGTCTTCCAGGTATTCGATGATGATTGTAGAGTCGTAGACAGTGGTGTCTTCATCGACCAGCACCGGAACCCGCGCAAACGGGTTGAGGCGCTGAAATTCGGGACGCCGCTGGTCGCCTTGGGCGAGGTCGATCTGGATGAGCTCGTAGGTGAGGCTCTTCTCCGCCAGAACGATCCGCACTTTTTGACCGAATGGGCAGGGCAGGAAATCGTAGAGTTTCATCATACCCGGATGGCCTTTATGACGCCGCGATTGTGAGCTTCACGCCAGCTTCAACCTCCGGGTCGAGCCTCACCGGAACGGTAAACTCGCCGAGCTGCTTGATGGGCTCAGCCAACATTATCTTTCGCCGCTCGATATCGAATCCGCGCTCGCGCAGCGCCCGTTCGATATCGATATTGGTCACCGATCCGAACAACTTGCCCTCTTCGCCGGCGTTGGCGCCAATCGTGAGCGCCAACGCTTCGAGCTGCTGCTTGAGCTTGAGCGCGAGACCCTTGTTCGTCTCGCGCCGCACCATGGCCATGCCCTTTTGATGCTCGAAGGCGCGCAGGTTCTTGGAATTCGCCTCGACCGCGAGCCCGCGCGGCAGCAGATAGTTGCGAGCGTACCCGGCGCGAACCTTGACCACGTCTCCGGGACGGCCCAGATTGGGCACGTCCTCACTTAGAATTACTTGCACGTTCATAGGCTTGACCGCCGAAAATCGCTGCGGCGTTTAGAAGAAATCGCCAAAGCTACCCGCCTCCTGGCTCGGCGGCTTGAGCCGCCGAAAATCTACCCAGAGATCAAAGATGCCGGCCGCGCATACCAGGCCCGCGAGCACCGGCTGAATTATTGTAACAAAATAGATCAGCCCCCGGACCCATGGCGGGATGACCAGGGCCTTAAAATAGTAGGCCATGATCGCCAGCCCCTGGCAGAAGTAGACCGCAGCAACACATACGAACGCGTCCATCGCGGCCACCGCCAGCGCCGGCACCGGAACGAACATCCCGAATCCGGCCGCTAGCAGCACCCAGATGAGCCATTCCGGCGTCGACCATCGCGCCAGATCGCCGAACAGCGGATAGTTAAGCCGTTGCCGGCCGCCCATCCGCCAAAACACCGCCAGATTGAGCAGCGCGCCGAAGCCGGCGCACATCGCCACCAGCGCCGGGCACAGCCGCAGTATCATATCGAGCAACCCGGCCTCGGCCTCCTGCGCCATCCCGGTCTCTACGCCGAGCACCTTGTAAAAATCGCGGCCGCGCGCCATCCCCGACGCCAACGCATCGTGGACTCCCTTGGCCAGCGCCTCGGCCGAACCAGCCATCGCGAAGGCCGCGATCACGCTGGCTGCCAGCACGACCGCGCCGGTCACCAGCACGATCGTCTCGAAGGGCTTGCGCCGTTCGAGCATGTCGCACATCACCGCGGCGGCCAGCCCGAAGGTCACGAGATAGCCGAGCGCCGCGATCCATCCGCTAAGCAGCATCACCGCCGCGGCAGCCACCATGATCGCGACCGCAGCGCGCAATCGCGCTCCCGCAAAGCTCACCGAAAAGAGCAGAATCGGCGCCGGCGCGAACAACGAGCTCATCGCCCCCACCAGCGGTATCACCGCCGCCGCCAGGAAGAGCGCCGCCGACAGGAATGCCGCGCGAATCGGGCTGACCAGCAGCCCGACTATTGTCCACCCGCGTCTCACCGCTCGCTCATCGTCCTGACTAGCACGCCGATTATCACGCCGATTGTCATGCCCATCATCCCAGGGTTGAAAACGGCAGCAACGCTATCACCCGCGCGCGCTTTATCGCGACCGCGAGCAGACGCTGATGGCGCGCGCAATTGCCCGAGGTGCGGCTGGGCACGATCTTGCCGCCCTCGGTGATGAAGTTCTGCAGGGTGCGCACGTCCTTGTAATCGACCTTGAGCGCCTTGTCGGCGCAGAACCGGCATACTTTGCGCCGGCCTCCGCCGGGCCGCCGGCGCATCCCGCCCCGCTCGCCTCCGCGCCCCTCGCCCGGGCGATCGGAGTCGGAGCGCTGACCACCAGGGCGGGGTCCGCGACCATGCTCATGACCACCGTGTCCGGGGCCCTGTTCCATCCTTTCTTCGTCGGCCATTTTTATCCCGTCAAATCCTGCGTCGAATCGTATCCAGGTCAGGCGTCGAGCCGCCTGATAAAACTCGTTGTTGTTGCATATTCAGTTCTTATGAACTCGCGCCCGCCAGGACCTCGCTGATCTCGGTGGCGAGCACTTCGATCCCGACCGCCGCCGAAGACCACGCACGCCCGCGCATCGCGCGTAACGTTCCCGTTACCTTCACCGTCGCTCCGGCGGCGATTCGCGCGCCAAGCTCGCGCGCGTCTCCTCCCGCCATCACGACTCCCAGCTTCAAAATCTCGCGGCCCTCGCCGCAGTTCACTTCGATCGTTAGAACCGGCGTCCCGGTCGGCGTGGTCCGCACTTCGGGCGTGGACGCCACGATACCCACCAGCTCAATCCTGTTTCGGTTCACCCGCTGGATTCGCCACCGCCTCCGCGTCAGGGGCGGCTATCTCCGGCTGCTCGGACACGGCCCTTTGCGCTACTTCAGCCTCGCCCGCCGCCTCCTCAGGAGTAAGATCGGCGATTGGAGCGGCCGGATGCGCTTCGCCCGCGGGATGCTCCGCGGCGGCAGCGGCTGCCGCCATACGGGCCTCGGCGGCGGCCTTTGCCTCAGCGGCGCGATGGAGCCGGGCCTCGATTTCGGCGCGCACCTTGGCCGTGTCGACCTCGGGATCAAGCAGCACCGAAAGGTAGCGGAGCACGCTATCGGACAACTTGAGGTTGCGCTCGACTTCGTTCATCACGGGGCCGGTGGCCGCATAGTCGAGGCGAACGTAATAGCCTCGGCGTTCGTTGTGAATCCGATAGGCGAGTTCTCGAAAGCCCCATTCGTCAGTCTCGAGCATCTCGCCGCCGCCGGTGGCGACCAGACCCTCGAAACGCTTGATGCTGTCTTTGACCTGGGTTTCGCCCAGATCGGAGCGAAGGATAAAAATGGTTTCGTAGCGCCGCACGCGGCAGCCTCCTTGTGGATGCCAGCCCCCATAGGGAGCAAGGAGCAAGAAACTACACTAACACCCGCGAATCCCGCCCTTCAAGGTGTAAACCCCAACAAACTCACGAAAATCGGCTTCAGACGCGCAGTTTGTGGCGAAGATAATGGTACGTACGGCCGACGCCGGCGCGCCGGCCGAAGCGATACAGCCCCCCGACTCCGCGCGACCAGGCCACCAACCGCCAGCGTCGCGACCGCGAGCGAAGCCCGTCGCCGTCAGCTCTCCTCTCTGAAGCAGCCGCGACTCTCCGTGCACTGGCGGGCATCACATGGCAGCCCGTCGGGACCGACCGGACGCTGTGTCAGCAGGCATCTGTAGCAGGCGGTCGAACTGTCCGGGTCGATCATCCGACGGCCCTCGGGCGAGCGGAAGTATCCGTTCTTGGTGCGCAGGTAGAGGCAGAAATTTCGCGTTGCGGCCGGCATGTCAGGCATACCTACCAAAGTCAGACATCTTGCACCTGGCCAGCGCGGAGGACCGCGCGCCGCACGAGAACGCGGGCGATTGCGACCTTGTAGGCGTTATGAGGCAGCGGACGCGCGTCCTTGAGCGCCGCGTCGGCCGCGCTCGCCGCGCGTGCGCGATCGAGCACGCCGCTCGCGAGCGCCTGCTCGGCCTCGCGCGAGCGCCACGGTATCGGCGCGACCGCGCCGAGCACCACATTTGCCTGATGGACCTTCTTCGAGCCCGGATCGATCTCCAGCACTGCCGCAACGCTCACCAGCGGCCAATCGAAGCTCTGCTTCTCGCGCACTTCGAGGTAGGCGCTCTGGGCCGACGCCGCGGGCGGCGGCACGACGACCTCGACCACGATCTCGCCTGGCTGCAGGACGTTCTCGCGTGTCGCGTCGACGCTCGGCAGCGCGAAGAACTGATCAAGGACAACCTTGCGTTCGCCGCCGGGACCGGAAAGCCGGAGACTCGCGCCAAATGCGATCAGGGCCGGCGCAAGATTGGACGGATGCACGATGAACGACGGGCCGCCGCCGAGGATAGCATGGTAGCGATTGAGCCCGTTTATCGCATAGCAAATGTGGCCGCCCTTCTTGAGGCACTCGATGTCGGGATTGCGAAAGTACCAGCATCGCGGCCGCTGCAGCAGGTTGCCGCCGACCGTACCGAGGTTGCGAATCTGCGGCGTCGCCGCTTCGCCAGCCGCCTCGGCGAGCGCCGCGAACCGCGCGCGCACGACCGGATGCGCCGCGACGTCGCTAAGCCGCGCGAGCGCACCCAGGCGCAATCCGCCCTCGGGCGTCGGATCGATTCCCTGCAGCTCCTTGAGCCCGTTCAGGTCGACCAGCGTGCGCGGCGCGGCGATTTGCTGCTTGAGCAGGTCGAGCGTGTCGACCCCGCCGGCGAGCGCCATATGCCCGGGCTGCGCGAGCAATCGCACGGCAGCGGGCAGATCGGCGGGCGTCACGATCTCGAAACGGTTCATCGAGCTTTATCCAGCGCTCAAGTCTATCCAGTCTTCAAACTTTGTCCTTAAACTTTGCCCTCAAACTTTGCCGAGCGCCGCCAGCACGCGGTCCGGCGTGATCGGCAGATCGCGCATCGGCACGCCAATCGCCTCGGACACCGCGCATGCGATCACCGCCGTCGAGCAGACATGCGCGGCCTCGCCCAATCCGATCACGCCGGTATTCGTGACGCCGTTGGCGACCTCGACAAAGGTCACGTCGATATCGGGCGTGTCGAGCGGCCCGGGCAGCTTGTAGTCGTCCATCGTCGGATTGACCATCAGCCCGGTCTGCGGATCGAGCCGCCGGTCCTCGAAGAGCGCGAAGCCGACGCCCATGATTACGCCGCCGTTGACCTGGCTGCGCGCCGTGAGCGGATCGATAATCAGCCCCGCGTCGTGCACCGCGACCACCTTGAGCACACGCACCACGCCGGTCTCGATATCGACCTCGACCTCGGCGAACTGGCATCCGGCCTGATCGTTGCGAAAGCCCTGGTAATTCGGCACACGCTCGCCCTCGGCCGAGATGGAATCGCCGGGAATACGCCGGCAGACCTCGGCCATCGCGACCGCGCGCGCGGGCTCGAAGCGGACGCGAATCGTACCGTCGCGCGCCTCGAGGTCGTCCGGCTCCGCGCCAAGCATCGGTGCCCCGATCCGAAAGAGTTTCTGTTTGAGATGCGCCGCGGCCTGGCGGATGGCAGGCGAATCCGAGGGGCTGGTGCTGCTGCCGCCCGACGGCACCGAGAAGGGAAAGCGCGTGTCGCCGATTTGCGCTGTCACAGCGCTGAGCGGCATCCCGAGTTCCTCCGCCGCGACCATCGCGAGCACCGTGCGCGTCCCGGTGCCGATATCCTGGGTGCCGACGCGCACCTCGAAGCGGCCGTCGCGCCGCGCCACCGCGATCGCCTCCGGCCCGGAGCCGCCCAGGCTGTGCCAGGCACATGAGGCGACCGCGATTCCGCGTCTTAGATGCCCGGATCGCCCGCCCGAAGATTTTACCACCGCCGCCGCGCTCTTTTCAGCCCATCCGAAACGCTGCGCGCCCAGGTCGAACTCGGCCGCGCGCACCGGATTGATATTGTTGCGCCGGCGAAACTCCAGTCGGTCGAGCTTGAGCTTGTGCGCCAGCTCGTCGACCGCGAGCTCCAGGGCGAACATTCCTTGCACCCATCCCGGCGCACGCATCGGGGAGGACGGCCCGGCATTGAGATAGACGTCGCGCTCCTCGATACGGACGTTGGCGCACGGATAGACCGCACGATAGGGCCCCGACGTTCCCGCACCGCCGCCGATTCCGCCGCTGCCATGAGAGGTCAATTCGATGGCCGTCAGCTTGCCGTCGGCGCCGGTGCCGAGCTTGACCCGCTGCGAGGAGCAGGGCCGGTTACCGGTGGCGACATGCTCGGCCCCACGCGGCAGCATCAGTTTCACCGGCGCGCCGGCGAGGCGCGCGAGGCGCGCGGCGATCACGACCTCGGCGCCGGCGCCGAATTTCGAGCCGAAGCCGCCGCCCAGGTATTCGGTTATCACGCGCACCTTGTCGGGCGGCAACTCGAACAGCACGGCCAGGTCGTCGCGCACGGTGAAGACGCCCTGGGTCGAGCACCAGACGGTAAGCTCGTCGTCGTTCCAGCTCGCGACCGCGCCGTGGGTCTCGAGCGAGACGTGCGTCTGCACCGGCGTGGTGTAGAGCGCCTCGTGAACGGCGACGGCCTCGCGGAAGCCGCGCGCGACATCGCCCACGCCTGAGACGTGAGGCTCGCCAAAGTTGGGGCGGCTGCCGAAAACCTTGGGCGCCCCGGCGGCCATCGCGTTGTCCATATCGACCACGAACGGCAGCGGGGTGTATTCGACCTTGATTTGCCGCAGCGCCTGGGTCGCGACCTCGGGGCTGAGCGCGGCGACGGCGGCGACTTCCTGGCCGGCGAAGCGGACTTCGTTATCTTCGACCCTAAGCGCCGCGATCACACCGTTTTGCCGCCGGGCCTCGGACAAATCGACGCTGCGCACCATCGCATGCGCGTATGGGCTCCGCAGGATCGCTCCGTAGAGCATCCCGGGCATCTGGATGTCGTAGCTGTAGCGCGCGCTGCCGGTCGCCTTGAGCGGGCCGTCAACCCGCGGAGTCTCCTTGCGCAAAACGCTGAACTGTTCGCCCCACTGCCAGGGAATCGGCTCGCCGTCGGGGAGCACGACAGTCACGTCGCGTACCTCATCTGCAAAGCCGAGCTTCAGCGTTACCTGCCGAGCCATCAGGCGGTTCCCTCAGGCGGCTTGCCCGGCGGGTTGAACCCGGCCGCCTGGAGCGCCGCTTTGAAGACATGCGGATAGGTGCCGCAGCGGCAGATGTTGCCGGCGACCGCGTGTTTGATGTCGTCGAGGCTGGCCGATGGATTGCGATTAAGCTCCGCCGCGACCGACATCACCATTCCGGGCGTGCAGAATCCGCACTGGAGCGCGTCGTTGGCGACGAAGGCGCTCTGCACCGGATGCATCCGGCCGGGGGTGCCGAGACCCTCGATAGTCGTAATCTGATGGCCCCGCGCGCGGGAGGCGAGCACCATGCAGGAGGTGACGGGGCGGCCGTCGAGATGCACCGTGCAGGCGCCGCACGCGCCGCGGTCGCATACCAGCTTGGTGCCGGTGAGCCCGAGTTGATCGCGCAGCACGCCCAGCAGGGTCACGCGCGGCTCAACCGTCACCTGCACCATCTTTGCGTTGATGTTGAGCTCGAAGGTTTGCGCGCCGGGGCCCAGGCGCTCGATTACGCCGTCGGAGTTGGCGGCTGCCTCCTCGCCGGCAGCATCGGTGGACGCGACCGCGCCGAGGCTCGCGACCGCCGCGGCGGCCGCGCCGGCGCCTTTGATAAAGGCGCGGCGGGTGAGCGTCGCGGGAGTCAGCTGACGCGCAGGCTTGCCGGGTTTCCCGGGCTTATCCGAGTCGTCCGATTTCATCTCTCATCGCCATCTCATAGCTGGTTGGCCGACGAAGGACGAGTGTCGCGAGCGTCAATCGACGCGCCGCCGCTTCGTGCGCTCACGAGCGCGGCGACCAGCACGGCTCCAAACAGCGCCAGACCGATCAGAAAGCCGAAAGCGACGGTCTTGAGAAAATACAGCGCCGCTATCAGAAGCTTATCAAGCATCTTTCCGCTCTCGAAACCGGCGTAGGCGGCCATCCGGTCCGGCGCTACTATAGCGCCGCCGTCGGCGCCAATACGCGCGACCCGCGCGCACAGATGAGTGAGCGGCATCAGCAGCGCGGCCTCGAGCGCCAGTGCGACCGGCGCAAGGTAGCGAGTCGAAGCCGCCTCGGCCGCGAAGCGCACTCCTACGCGCAGCGCCACGAGCAATCCGAGCGCGGTCGCTGCGCCTTCCATGAAATAGAACTCGTGAGCGTTCCACCACGCGCCCGCGTTCGGCGCTTTCATGCGCACCGCGTTGTGCAGCCCGCTGGCATAGCTGAGCATCGCCAGCAGACCGACGATGACGCAGGCCTGAGTGAGCCGTCCGATTAGCTGTCGCATGTCAGATGTCGCAGCTCACGGGCAGCATCGCGCCGGCCGTCATCGCAGCGCGAGCGTCAGCGGCGCCGACGCCGCGCGCGAGAGGCCCAGCGACAGATAGACGATCAGCAGCACCAGCATCCCGACCTTCAGCCCGACGCTGCGAAAGCGCGCCTGCAGCGGCGCGAGCGCGGGGTCGGGCCCGTTCGCCGAAACTCGCCATATCCGCATCCCGAGCGTGCCGTACTGGTAGATCGCGAGGATGATCACGATAGCGACCAGGCTGAGTTTCAAATCGAGCAGCGGACCGATCGCGCCCACGAACATCACATTGAGAATTCCGGTGACGACCAGGATCACCAGCGCGCTCAGCACGATCGCGCCGAGCCGCCGGATCACCCGGCGCGCGACCCGCAGCCGCGATGCGCCGTCGAGCTCCTCGGCCAGCACCGGAGCGAGCGCAAAGGTGCTGAACAGCGAGCCGCCGAGCGCCACGATAACCGCCGTCACATGGATGAACAGCACGAACAGGCGCAGGCTCAACATCGTCAAATAGCCGTTTTGGGGGTCGCCGTTTACAGAAGGTCCGACTCGAGCCGGTTCCGCGTTTGCCAATTCCGCGTTACAGGTCGCGCCGGTAGGTGACGAAGTTTCCGGTGGCCCGCGCTCCCAGCGCAACCGCCGTGCGCCGCGAGGGCCAGTTGTCGTCAAGCACCAGCGTATATCCGGCGTAGCGCATCCCGCTCTGCGCCATGGTCGTGAACGAGCGCGCCGCCATCGCCAGCGCCACGCCCTTGCCTCGCGCGCGTTCGAGCACGCCGATATTGATGAGCGCGCCGCGCGTCCCGCCGCCGCGCTCGGGATGGAGCTTCACGCCGGGGCGGATCTGTGCGAGCGCCGGGCTTAGGTCGGGCACCGAAAAGACCACGCCGATGACCTCGCGATTGGCCACCGCGACCATCGAGAGATCGCCGACCGGAGTGCCGTGCAGCGGACCCATCATAGGACGAACTTCGTTGCGGGTTATCGGGTTCCATCCCCAATGCCGGGCAAACGCCGCGTTGGTGACCTCGGTCCAGGCGTCGACCGAGGCCAGGAATCCATACTCGCGCCAGCTCGTCACGGCGACTCCCGCGGAGCGCGCCGTCTCGACCATCCGCGCATAACGCGCCAGCATCGCGGGCGTCAGCGCTGCGGTGTAATCAATCTGCCCCTTTTCGGTCTCGAAGCCGGCGTCCTTGAGGTAGCGATGGTAGTACTCGGGATTGCCGCGCAGCAGGAACGACGGCAGGCTGCCGTAGTTGTCGATCGCGTAGGGATAATCGAGAAAAGCGGCGAACCCGCTGCGCACCGACTCCATCCTGCCGCGCGCGAGCCATTCCATCGCCCGCGTCAGCATCGCGCCGACCGCGTCGTCCTCGCCGGCGGCCGCCTCGAAGTGGATTAGCTGGCCCAGGCGCTGGCTCCAGTGGCTGATGTACCGGCGGTTGATCACGGCGCTCACGCGCGCCACCAGGCGGCCGTTGCTCCAGGCGCAGAACGGCTGCAGGTCGAGGTAGGGCGCGGTGAGCGTGCGGCCGGCAAGCAGATCGACCTCGTTGCGGATGTCGGGCGGCCACCAGGCCTCGCGATCGGCGTAGACCTGGTAAGGCAGGCGGGCGAATTCCTCGAACGCCTGCGGGCTACTGATAGCCTCGATCCGTATGTTGCCGGCGGCGCTCACCTTTTCAGAAGACTAGCATTGCCCGCGCGCGGTTAACTATCCACGGCCACAGAATTTTGGGCTGCGGGAACTTCGTCACGGGAACTTCTTCACGACGCGTCGAGTTTATCAGGGGGTCAGCACGGTGCGCTGACGACCTCACCCATCGCGGTGCGCCGGCTGACCCCAGTCTGGACAACCTCCCCCACCGGTCCGGCCGTTGGCATGCAGTTAGTTCGTATGCTGCGGCTGGGCCGGTCTCTCCCGCCGCGTCGGCGGCGCAACTTCGCGTATCACGCGCGGCGCTGTGGGCGCGAGAATCAACCGATAAACGCGCTGCGCTCGGATGGAGCGGGACCGCCGGCGGCCAGCACTGATTCGCATCGCCGGCGCGCCTCGTCGGCAGCGGCGGCCAGCACCTCGAACTCCGGAATATTGTCGTCCCATTCGATAAGCGTCGGGATGCGGCCGAAGCGCCGTACCGCGTGCTCGTAGAGCGCCCATACCTCGGGGCGAATCGGATGGTCGTGGGTGTCGAGCAGATAGCTGCCGTGGTCGCTATGGCCGGCGAGATGGAACTGCACAACGCGATCGGCGGGGACGGCGTCGATGTAGCCGCGCGCGTCGAAGCGATGGTTAAAGGCGCTCACGAAGATGTTGTTGATGTCGAGCAGGATCGCGCAGTCGGCCTCTTCGGCGACGGCGCTCAGGAATTCCCACTCGGTGAGGCGCGAGGCGCGAAATGCCATGTAACTCGAAACGTTCTCGATCAGCATCGTGCGTTCGAGGACGTCCTGGACCTCGCGGATACGCCCGGCGACGTAGCGCACGGTCTCCTCGGTGTAAGGCAGCGGCAGCAGGTCGTGCAGGTTGCGGCCGCCTACGCCGGTCCAGCACAGATGGTCGGAGATCCAGGCCGGTTCGACGCGGCGGGCAAGCGCGCGCAGCGCAGCCAGATAATCGCGGTTGAGCGGATCGCTCGAGCCGATCGAAAGCGACACGCCATGCATCACGAACGGATACTGCGCGCGCACGCCCTCGAGCACTTCGAGCGGCCGCCCGCCCTTGACCATGAAGTTTTCCGAGATGACCTCAAACCAATCCACCGGCGAAGACATCTCCGGCGGACGCTGTTCGAGGATGCGCGCGTAGTGCGGCCGGCGCAGTCCGACGCCGAATCCGAGCGATGCGAAATTCGAGCGATTCATCGCCGATTCATCGGGAAAACGTGTCTGCCATCATATGGGCGCGCAATGGGCGCGAGCGCGATGCCGCGAGCGTCCTCGCCTGTTCCGTCTTTCGCGTTACGCGCCGAGCCGGCGCGGCGGCTACATCGACTTAGTTGGAGCCTCCGGCTTGCCGCCCTTGTCGGTGCAGACCTTGGCCGAGGTCGCCATCACCCAGCCCTTGCCCTTGCACGAGTTCTGGCCCATACAACCGTTGCTCGCAGTCTTGCACGAACTCTGGCCCTTGCAGCTATTGCCGCCGACGCACTTCACGTTGGCCCCGCTCGCGGAATTCCCCGAGGAGCTTTGCGCGAAGACCGGCGTGGTCAGAAACATCGCGCCGACCGCCGCCGCCAAAACCGCACCTGTAACTGTCTTGCGATCCATCGTGGTGATTCTCCTCTCCGGCTTTGCCGAGGGCCGACACGGCCGGCCTTCGATCAAGTATACGCATCTGCCCGGCTCGCGGTTCGGGTTCGACGGCCGGTCATTCTTCGGTCTCTGCTAAACCTCCTGTTAAACGTCGCCCCAGTTTAGTCAAATCTCAAGCTGCTGGCCACGGTTCCTAACTGAAACAAGATCTCGATCATTTCCTGGGTGAGAGAACCCGCTTCGATCGCTTTAGTCCTGCGCAAGCCAATGGGTCTCGCTCTAAAGCAAAAGGTCTTCGCGAAAGCAGTGAATCGCATGATGAATCGAGGCGAAACTGGGGCGTAGAAATCGTTCTCATTTGGCGAAGCACGGGAACTTTCCGGTGGGCGGCGGGATTTAGCTTTCAGGCGGTGCTATATGTTGGTGCTCTTTATATATGGAGGACAAAGGGGGCAGCGAAAAGCGCGGGCTGTTCGAACGCGAGGCGCTGCCTCACGTCGACGCGCTGTACTCGGCGGCCTTGCGGCTGTCGCGTAATCCTGACGACGCTCGCGATCTTTTGCAGGAGACCGTGCTGCGCGCCTACCGATTTTTTCACCAGTACACTCCGGGGACCAACTGCCGCGCGTGGTTGTTGACCATCTTGTATAACAACTTCCGCAACGGCTACCGCAGCGCCGACCGTGAGCAAGTCTCGCTAACGCCCGAAGACTTCGAACGCGAGGTCGAGGATTTGAGTGCGCGGGGGGACCAAAGATTCAGCAATCCTGAGATGCTAATCTCGGAACATGTCCTGGACCATGAAGTGGCGGCGGCGCTCAACGCCCTGCGCCCCGACTTTCGCACGGTGCTGATGCTGGTGGACGTGCAGGAACTCAACTACCAGGAGGTCGCGCAAGTACTCGACATACCTATCGGAACGGTCAAATCGCGGGTCTCGCGCGGCCGCCAGATGATGCGTGTTGCGCTGGGCGCGTTCGCCCGGCGTCGCGGGTTGATCGGCTAGGCGAATTGGCAGGGGGTTCGGATGATTCGCGCTAGCGGCTATAAGCAGGGGGTACTGTGAACTGCGAGGAATACATCGCTAACTACCTCTCGGCGGATGCCGACGGCGAACTGACGCCCGAAGAGGAACGCGCGGTCGCCCAGCATCTGGGCAGCGGACCGGAGAATGGATGCGCCGTGTGCCGCGCGCGCCTGGCCGAGGAGCGCCTGCTGAAGGCGCTGATCAGGCGTCAGGGCGCCACCGTAAAGACTCCGGAGGAAATCCGGGCGCGGACCAATGCCGCGCTCGATCAGATGGACCGCGGGCCCGCGCCGCGGCGGATTGGAATCGCCGTGGTGCGCGAACTCAGACGGCCGCGCACGTGGGCACCGCTCGCCGCGGCCGCGATGCTGCTCGTGGTGGTGTGGGCAAGCGGCATCCTGCCCGGGATGCATCGAACCGCGTCTCCCGTCAGCAATGGAGTCAGCGCAATTCCGGCCAGCGAGGCGCTCGACCAGGCCGTGTACAGTTACGAAACCTTCGAGACCGCTTTCCGGCCCACGGTGCCGTCTGGCTCGCTGGCGGACATCGCGATGGCCTACGGTTCGGCCGAGATGCCGGACATGATGTGGAATTTCCAGTTCGCCGGCTACGGCTTGGTCGGCGGACGAATCGACCAACTGCCCGACGGCAACCCGGTTACCTATACGCTCTATCACGGCCGTAACAGCGACATCCTGTGCACGCGCTACAAGGCGAGCGACTTCGCCGTGCCGCCCGGCGCCGTCGGCGAAATTCACGGGCATCTGCTCTACGAGTACAAGGGCTATAGTCTCTGCGTGACGGTGTCGGAAAAGGGCCACTTCATCTGCGTGCTCACGACGAGCGAGCCGATGGACGAACTGCGACACGACATCTCGCTCGCGCGCGCGTTCAGCATGGTCCGTTAGGTTAGCCCACTGCGCGAAACCGCTGACAGTTGATGCTCCAGCGTTTGTATCAGCCGGATCACGCGCTCGGCGGCCGTGCCGTGCGGTCTCTCAATTCCGGCCGGGGAGCCAAGCTCGTCACCCGGTAATAGGCGCAACTCGGGCGCGTTGGCTTCGGCAACCATTTTTCTGAGCGGCGCGCGGCTTGCGACGCCGGAGTCCGTCTGATCGCGCAGGCTGCATAGCCACGATTCCAAACGCATCCTGATCGCGTCCGTCAACTCAGCTCCCATCCCGGCGCTCATGGCAGTTCCGGCCGGTCGGACGCGGGCCAGATTACCCAGCGCGAAGGCCAGGCGGCGGAGAGTGTCGAGCGCGTTGATCAGCTGGTCGCCGTCGATTTCAGCGCCGCGGCCTTCGAGCATCGCATCATTCGCGACCGTCAGCATCATAGCGATGCCGGCGACGGCCGATCTCTCGGCTGCGGCGCGTCGGCGGCTATCATCATAGCCCCCGCCGTCTTTCACGAGCTCGAGCATGGCCGCGAGCGGCGCCTGGAACTGCTCAGCGAGCGTGCGGCTTGCCCGCTCGCGCCACAGGAGAGAAACGGCGGCGCGGATTATCATGCCGAGGCTGATGCCCCAGATGCTCCAGATCGAGCCGAGCACGTCGGCGCGCGGTCCCGGGCCTCCGTAGCCGATAACGAAGGCCGTGCCGCCAATCGCGAGATACGAAAGGATTCCGCCACCCTCGCCGATATACGCCGTCAGCAACGTGCCCACGAAGATCGCGGCCATGTAGGGTCCGGGCGAGGTGAAATTGGGCGCGACGACAATTGTGGCGAACGCCGCCAGCGCGAGAGCTCCTGACGCACCAATCGCACGCATCGTGAATTTGCGCACCGTGGCTCCATGGCTGGGCGGGCCGCCGAGCATCAGCAGCCAAATCGCCGCGTGCAACGCGGGATTGTTGTCCCAAACCCCGATCAGAAACGCAGCCGTCAGTGCGAGCGTATGTCGAGCGCTGAAGCGGATGAGGAAATTCCGTACGACGGCCGGCGGTGGCCCCGCTGGTTCGTCGATTTCAGTCTCCTCGGATGGCAGCTCGATTCGATCGTTCTCGAGCAGCTCGCTGATTCTTGCTATCGGCGCGGCAATTCCCGCCAGCTCGGGAGTCTCCGCGCCGAGGCGCGCGATCCGCGCGGCGAGGCCGGCGTCGGCGACGTCGCCGCCGGCACCGGCCTCGCCGCTATCCGCATCCACGGCGTAGCGCTCGAGGCAGCGCAGGAGACGTAGATCGAGCGCCGCCGCGAGCGCGCGCAATTCGCCGGCCGCGGCGCCTGGCGGACGCCAGCCGCCGCGGCCGGCGAGCACCACCGCGGCCAGCCGCTCCGTCTGGCCGCGGACCGCCTCGGCGATCGTCACGTCGGCGAGCAGCGCCGCTGAAACGGCGGCGCTGCTCGCCGACGCGATGGCGGGGGCGAGCAGCGAGAGATGATAGCCGAGCCGCGAGCCCACCGGGCGGTCGTCGTCGGCCGCGACGTCACTCAACGAAATTTCGATCAGCCGCGCGAGTCTCAGGCGCGAACGCGTAAGCGTCTGAGCGATCGAATCGGTCAGCACCAACTCGGCCGGTTCCGGCCGCACGATACTGTTGCACAGCAGCAGGACAGCGACGGCGACCGCCATCCCGGCAAACGCCTGTGCCGCGTCCCATCCCAGTTGGTCCGGCAGGAACATCGCCAGGTAAAAGGCGGTGACCACCGGAACTTGAATCCAGACCCAAAGCCGCCCCAAAGTCGGAACGGCGTAAATCAAATAGGTGGTGCAGAAACAGATGAGAATGAAGACGGCGACATGCACGACCGGCGAGTCGACCAACGCTCCGACCAGCATCAGCCCAAATACCTGCAACACCGCCGCGCAACATAGGAAGGCGGCACCCCGCGCCGGCGAGAACGCAGACTCGGGCAGCGCGAAATTGAACAACAGCGTCAAGCCGAGCGGATTCGCGATCTGCATCGCGACAGTCACGCCGGCGCCCAGCGCCGTAATCAGTCCGACCCGCGCTGCCCGCCGCCATCGCCCTGGCGCCGGCTCCAGCTCTTCGAACAGGGCTCTCCATTTGGCGCTCCCTGTCATCTCTCTGGCCGCCAATCAAAGCATATTTTCAGCGTCGAGCGTCACGCGCCTGATCGCGAGCCTCTGCATGTTGTTGGCGCTCGCCGGGCTTGGCGGATGTGCCGCGTCGGGGGAGCGGCCGGAGCTCAATCCGTCTCGATGGGCGCCGGCGGCCGTGCAGCATGAATGGCAGCCCGACCCGGGCACAGGCGATCAAACTCGAATCCGCGCTCGAAGCTCACACCCGGCGGCTTCGACAACAATCCTCCGGCGCACGGGGCACAGCCGAAATACGATCTTCCGGCCTTGATCGATCTGGCCTTGAGCCGCAACCCGGATACGCGCGAGGCGTGGGCGGCGGCGCGTGCGGCTGCCGCCGGATGGGGAATCAGCCGCGCGCCTTTTTACCCAACGGTGCGTGTCGATAGCCAAAACGGATACGAGCGGATCGTCGATCAGGTCCCGAAACATTGGGGCACGTTCAAGAACTGG
Source organism: uncultured delta proteobacterium (assembly GCA_963810495.1). Taxonomy (GTDB): domain Bacteria; phylum Desulfobacterota; class Binatia; order Binatales; family Binataceae; genus JAKAVN01. The sequence goes on along the minus strand of CAWENP010000020.1, from coordinate 85,514 downwards.
CGCAGCAGCGACCTGCTCACGGTCAACTACGATCTTGCCGATTTCGGCCGCCGCGACGCGGCCGCCCGCTCGGCGCGCGAACAGCTGATGGCGGCCAATCTTCACTTCAACCGCAAAATCCAGGAAGTGGTGTTCGCGGTCGAAAAGAACTTCTACCTGCTGGATGCCGAGCGGGCCAACGTTGCCGCCGCGCAGGCGATTGTGCGTCTGGCGATTACCGATCGGCGTGCGGTCGAGAAGAGCCGTGCGCAGGGGCTGGCCACCAAACCCGACGTGCTATTGGCTCTCCAGCGCGAAGCGCGGTCCCGCTTCGAGCTGGAAAACGCGAAACTCGGCGTTAGCGACGCCCAGGCCGACCTCGCGGTCGCACTGGGCGTACGCGTCGACAGGCTGCCGGAGATCGAAGGTTTCGGCGGCCAGGCGGTTCCCGCCACGCTCAGCGGCGCGGTCGACCGCCTGATCGACCTGGCGATGCGCGAGCGGCCAGACCTTGCGGCCAAGGTCGCGGCGCTGCGCTCGCGCGAGGCCGCGCTCGACTTGGCGCGCGCTTCGCTCTATCCGACCGTCGAGCTCTCCGGCTATTACGGCAGCTATGCTTTCAACTATCGGTTGTCGAATCCGCCCACGCCGCAGTTCACGGCGATGGCGCCCGAGTACGCCGCCAGCGTCGCGCTTCGATGGGACGCGTTTGCCGGCTTCGAGCATGTGAACTCGATCGAGCAGGCCAAGGCCGAGCGCGAGGCCTCGCGCGCCGAGCTATATCGCTACCAACTCGACGTCGCGAGCCAGGTATGGCGCGCCTATTACGCTTTCACGACGGCGCTCAGAAAGTACCAGTACGCGCAGGCGCTGCTGGCGGCCTCGCAGTCCGCCTACGACTCGAATTTCGGATCGTTCAATCGCGGGCTCGCGACGATCGTCGATCTGCTGTCGGCCGAGCGCGATCTGGCCGACGCCAAGTACACGATGGTCGGGAGCCGGGCCGACCTTCTGATCTCGGCCGCCGCAGTCGCCTACGCGACCGGAGCGATTCCGCCGCAGGCCCGCCCGTGAAACGTCGGTGCGGCCGTGTTCATCGCGCTTGCAATCGGATGGAAGGCGGGCTTGGCGGCGGTTCGCCGTCGATCGTCACGACCGCCGTCGCGCCCATCCGGAACGGAAACCTGGGATCCTCGTCTTTGAGCGTGATGCGCACCGGAAAGCGCTGCGCCAGGCGCACCCAGTTGAGGGTCGGCGCGACGTTGGCAAGACCCGCGACGGTGGCGCCATTGTTCTGGTACAGCGCCCAGCCGACGCCCTCGACCACGCCGCGAAAGCGCCGGTTCGGATAGCCAAGCAGATAGACGCGCGCGCTCATTCCAGGCGCGATGTGCGCAAGGAAGGTCTCGCGGAAATTGGCGATCACATACCAGGTGCGATTGTCGACCAGGCTCATCACCTCGCGTCCTACGTTCGCATACTGGCCGACAGTCGTATTCAGATTGGTGACGTAGCCGTCGAACTGCGCGCGCACCCGGCAATAGTCGACGTTGAGTTTCGCCTTGTAAACCTTTGCTTCGGCCTCGGCCCGGCGCGCGTTGATATCGCCGGCCTGTCCCAACTGCTTTTCGGCCTGCCCGACCTCGTTGCGTGTCTGCTCGGTCGCCGCGCGCGCGGCAAGAAGTTTGCTGCGGACGTCGGCCACCTTGTTGGCGGTGACGAACGCCTCCTTTTCGAGCGGCGCGAGGCGCGCGAGATACTGGCGCTGGTAGTCGGCGTCGGCTTCGGCCTGCTTCTGGCGCGCCTTGGCGGCGCCGATCGCACGGTCGAGCGCCTCAATCTGCAGATTGGTGAGCGCAAGGCGCGCCTGGGCCAGATCCAGTTCGGCCTGGTACGGGCGCGGATCGATGACGAACAGCAGGTCGCCCGCCTTGACGTGCTGATTGTCACGCAGCGGAAGCTCGACGATCGTGCCGCTCACCTCCGGCGCGACCCCGACGATATTGGCACGCACGTAAGCGTCGTCGGTGCGCGGATGGAGATAGTAGAGGCGCACAACGTAGGCGCCGAGGACGAGGTCGATGACGATCACCGCGCCGAACAGGATCCGGGCGATAATCCGACGCGCGACATTTCCGCTCGCCAGATTTCCGCTCAATCGCCCGCCGCCTGCCGCCGCCATCGTCGATTCCCTCAGGCACGGCTAAAGAAGGCGACCCATCCGATCAGCGCGAACATCGCGATCAAGCCGCCATAGAAAAGCGGCAGCGGGCGCAACTCGCGCTCGAGGCCGGCCGCGACAAACAGCGGATGGCACAGCGCCGCGAGGATGGCGCCCGCGCCCGCACACAAGAGCCAGTCCGGAAAATTGGCCCCCGCGATGCTGACCACCGGGTCGCATCCCGCGGCAGTGAGAATCAGGATGCCGAATGCCAAATAGCACAACGCGCGCGCGATCATGATCGTGACTTCCGAGCGAAACGCATAGGGCAAATCCGCCCTGTAGCGCAAGCGCTACAGTGGAACTGCTCACGCTTTCGCGCGAGCCTCACGACCGAATAATCGTCAGTATGAAACCTTAGCGGCCAAGCGCGTTGTCGGCGGCTTCGAACAGGCGCAGCTGATGCGGCGCGTGATTGGCTGGAATCTCGATCGGATAGCGGCCGGTGAAGCAGGCGTCGCAGAAGCCCTCGCGCGGGCCGTCCAGGAATGAGTACAGGCCGTCCCAGCTAAGGTAATCAAGCGAGTCGGCCGTGATGTAGCTACGGATCTCCTCAATCGAATGGCTCGAGGCGAGCAACTCCTCGCGAGTCGGCGTGTCGATACCGTAGAAGCAGGAGTTGGTGGTCGGCGGCGCCGCGATCCGCATATGGACCTCGCGCGCGCCCGCCTGCCGGAGCATCGGGATCACCTTGCGCAGCGTGGTGCCGCGCACCAGCGAATCCTCGACCAGCACCACGCGCTTGCCGCGCAGCAGTTCGGAAACCGGGTTGAATTTTATCTTGACGCCGAAGTGGCGAATCGACTGGCGCGGCTCGATAAAGGTCCGCCCGACGTAGTGGCTGCGCACCAGCCCCATCTCGAACGGCAAGCCCGATTGCTCGGCATAGCCGAGCGCGGCGGCGTTGCCCGAGTCGGGCACCGGCACGACGATATCGGCGTCGACCGGGCATTGGCGGGCAAGCGCGCGCCCCTGCAGCTTGCGCACCTGGTAGACGCTGCGCCCGTAGAGCAGGCTGTCGGGGCGCGAGAAGTAAACGTATTCAAAGATGCATCGCTTGGGCTCGGCGGACGGGAACGGACGCAGCGAGCGCACTCCGTCGTCGCTGATCACCACCATCTCGCCCGGCTCGATCTCGCGGATATAGTCGGCGCGCACGAGATCCAGCGCGCAGGTCTCCGACGCCACGATCGGCGCGCCGTTGAGCGAGCCCAGCACCAGCGGGCGAAAGCCGAACGGGTCGCGCACCGCGATCATCTCGCGCTGCGCCAGCACCACCAGCGAGTAGGCGCCGCGCACCTGCGCAAGCGCCTCGGCGACACGCTCGGCCAGGGTGGGGGCGTGCGAGCCCGCGATCAGATGGATTATCACCTCGCTGTCCGAGGATGACTGGAAGAGCGACCCGTTGGCTTCCAGCCGCTCGCGCAACTCGGCGAAGTTGACCAGGTTGCCATTATGCGCGAGCGCCAATCCGCCGCCCGCGTACTCGACCACCAGCGGCTGGCAGTTCTTGAGCGTGGTCGAGCCGGTGGTGGAATAGCGATTGTGGCCGATCGCGGCGGTCCCTTCGAGGCGATTGATCACTTCGCTGTTGAAAATGTCGGCGACCAGACCCATCCCGCGATGTGAGATCAGCGACTTGCCGTTGGACGAGACGATGCCCGCGGATTCCTGTCCGCGATGCTGCAACGCATACATGCCGAGGTAAGCGAGATTGGCGGCTTCGGGATGGCCGAAGACGCCGAAGACGCCACATTCCTCGTGGAACGCGTCGAGGTTGGACTCCTCGGGCGAGACTTCCACAAAGAGTTCTTGCGACAATTCTCGCGACGGGACTTTATCCATTGGCGGCAAGCCTCCGCGCAATCGCCTGTTCGTGGATTTGTCTCAATTCGCGCACGTCCTCGTCGATCGCTTTTGCAACTCTCAAGCGCGGCTCGATGGTCACGCGCCCGATCACGCTGAACTCGATTCCGTCGAACAATTCGCGCAACTTCTCGACCTCGCTGGCCGCGGCCGACAACACCACGGCCGAAGCGCCTTCGCCAAAAAACACTTCCGCCCCGTCCCACTGCGGCATCCCGTCGATCTCCGCGCCCAGGACGCCGTCGGGATTGAAGCAGCATTCCGCCAGCGTAACCGCCAGTCCGCCTTCCGCAACGTCGTGGGCCGATCTTATCAACCCTCGATCGGCGGCGGCAACCAGCCCCTCGATGAGCGCCCGCTCGCGTTTGAGGTCCAAAGCGGCGAGCGACCCGCCGCTACCTGCGAAAAGGGCCGCATACTCGCTCGCCGCCAGCGTCGCGGGCGCCGTCCGCAGCAGGATAACCGCGTCGCCCGCACGCTTGAAAAACTGGGTGACGCGCCGCCCGGCGTCCTCGAGCACCCCGAGCATCGCGATCGCCGGCGTAGGCGGAATCGCGCGGCCCTCGGTCTCGTTGTAGAAGCTCACGTTGCCGCTGACCACCGGTGTCTCGAGCGCCAGCGCGGCGTCGCGGATACCCTCGACGCCGCGGATGAACTGCCACATGATCTCCGGGCGCTCGGGATTGCCGTAGTTGAGGCAATTGGTGAGCCCGATCGGCCGCGCGCCCGCGCACGCCACGTTGCGCGCCGCCTCGACCACAGTCGCCGCTGCCCCGACGTAGGGATCGAGCGCGCAGGCGCGCGGGTTGGAATCAACCTTCAGCGCGAGCGCGCGATTCGTTCCCTTGATCCTGAGCACGGCGGCATCGCTGCCCGGCCCGGCCATCGTGTTGCTTTGCACCATCGAGTCGTACTGCCGATAAACCCATCGCTTGGAGCCGACGTTGGGACTGTCGAGCAGACGGCGCAGGGCCTCGGCCGGCGGCGGCCCGCACGCCGCGCTGGACCCGGCATTTGAAGTGGACGCCGCGCTCGCGGCGGCGCTCCGCGTGGACGCCGCCTTCGACGGTTCGCGAGCGGGACGGTCGTAAACCGGCGCTTCGTCGGTAAGCGCGACGGCCGGAATATCGGCGACCAGCTTTCCGCGCCATCGCACTCGCCAGCGCCGGTCCTCAGTGATTTTGCCGACCACCATCGCGTGCAGATCCCAGCGCGCGAAGATCGCCTCGAGTTCGGCCTCGCGCCCGCGCTCCGCCACGAGCAACATCCGCTCCTGCGACTCCGAGAGCAGAATTTCGTACGGCGTCAGTCCCGCCTCGCGTAGCGGAATTCGGTCGAGGTCGAGTTCGATTCCGAGACCGCCGCGCGCCGCCATCTCGCTCGACGACGAGGTAAGCCCGGCGGCGCCCATGTCCTGGATCGCGACGATCGCGCCGCTCTGCATCGCTTCCAGGCACGCCTCGATCAGCAGCTTTTCGGTGAACGGGTCGCCGACCTGCACCGTCGGGCGCTTGGCTTCGCTGCTCGCGTCGAACTCGGCCGAGGCGAGCAGGCTTGCGCCATGGATTCCGTCGCGCCCGGTCGCCGAGCCGACGTACATCACCGGATTGCCCGGACCCTGCGCGCGCGCGCTTTGCAATTCGCCGCGCCGCGCAAGGCCGAGGCAGAATGCGTTGACCAGGATATTGCCGTTGTATGCCGCGTCGAACATCACCTCGCCGCCGACCGTCGGCACGCCGACGCAGTTGCCGTAGCCGCCGATTCCGCCGACCACGCCGCCGAGCAGGTAGCGCGTGCGCGGATGCTCGAACGCGCCGAACTTCAGCGAATCCATGCTGGCGACCGGCCGCGCGCCCATCGTAAAAATGTCGCGCAGGATTCCGCCCACGCCGGTCGCGGCGCCCTGGTAGGGTTCGACGAACGAAGGATGGTTGTGGCTTTCAATTTTGAACACCGCGACCCATCCGTCGCCTACCTCGAGCGCGCCGGCGTTCTCGCCCGGCCCGCCGACCACGCGCGGCGACTTGTTCGGCATCATACGCAGATGGCGGCGCGAGGACTTGTACGAGCAGTGCTCCGACCACATCACGGAAAAAACGCCGAGCTCGGTGAAGGTCGGCGTGCGGCCGAGCCATCGCTCGATCGCGCGATACTCATCGTCGGTGAGTCCGTGCGCGCGAGCCTGCTCGAGGCCGACCGCCGGCTCGCCCGCCAGCGCGACCGGAGTTTCGACGGTCGTACCAGCAATCTCGGCGGTCGTCTCAACGTTTTTGCCGGCGCTCATGCCAGGCTTCTGGAAGATGCGGCGGTTGAGGCTGCAGCGGGCGTCCGCTCGACGCTCATCACGATCGAGCGAAAAATCTTGAGCCCGTCCTCGCCGCCCAGCGCAGCCTCGACTGCGTGTTCCGGATGGGGCATCAGGCCGAAGACGTTGAAGGTTCCATTGGCGACGCCGGCGATCGCCCTGGTCGAGCCGTTGGGATTCGCGTCGTCGCGCTCGCGGCCGGCGGCGTCGGTGTAGCGCAGCAGCACCTGGCCGCGGTCTTCCATCGCGCGCAACTCGTCGGCGGGCGCCACGTAGAGGCCCTCGCCGTGCTTGATCGGCAACCGCAGCACCTCGCCCTGGCGCGCGGCGCAAGTAAAGGGCGTGGCGGCGTTTTCGACTCGGACGTTGACCCGCTCGCAGATGAACGAGAGCGAGCGGTTGCGCATCAGCGCGCCGGGCAGCAGATGCGCCTCGCACAGAATCTGGAAGCCGTTGCAGATTCCCAGCACCAGTCCGCCCTCGTTGGCGAAGCGCACGACGCTTTTCATGATCGGCGCGAAACGCGCGATCGCGCCGCAGCGCAGGTAGTCGCCGTAGCTGAAGCCGCCCGGCAGCACCACGCATTCCACGTCACCGAGGTCCTCGTCCTTGTGCCAGAGCGCGCGCGCCTCCTGCCCCATCACCTGACCGAGCGCCCATAGCGCGTCGGCGTCGTCGAGCGAGCCGGGGAAGCGAACCACTCCCCACTTCATCGGGGACCGCCCTCCTTGGGATCGATCTCGAACGTGTAGTCCTCGATATTCGGATTAGTCAGCAACTGATCGCACATTCGGCGCACCGTCTCGCGCGCTTCTTCGACGCCCGGCGCATCCAATTCCAGCACGATATAGCGGCCGACACGCACCGCGCCGACGCCGCCGAAGCCGAGGCTCTTTAACGATTGCTCGACCGCGCGGCCCTGGGGATCGAGAATCCCCTTGCGCGGCGTGACGAACACCTTGACCAACAACTCAGAGCCTCCGCGCGTACTGCTCGAGAAATTTCCCGCCGCGCCGCTCGCTCAATTCGACACCCGGCGCAACATCTCGTGGTAAGCGCCCTCGACATCGCCGAGGTCGCGGCGGAAGCGGTCCTTGTCGAGTTTCTTGAGCGTGGCCTTGTCCCAGAAGCGGCAGGTGTCGGGGCAGATTTCATCGCCGAGGAGGATTTTGCCGTGATGGCGTCCGAACTCGAGCTTGAAGTCGACCAGGATCACGCCGCGCTCGTCGAGAAAGCGGCTCAGCACGTCGTTAACCTTGAGCGCCATCGCATGAACCGTGTCGAGTTCCTGCTCGGTCGCCCATCCGAACAGCACCGCGTGCTCGGGATAGATCAGCGGATCGTCGAGCGCGTCGGATTTGTAATAGTACTCGACGATCGGATGCTTGAGCTTTTCGCCTTCTTCGCGGCCCAGCCGCTTGGCCATCGAGCCCGCCACGATATTGCGCACCACGGTCTCGGCCGGGATTATCTCCAGGCGCCGGCAGAGCATCTCGCGATCGTTGAGGCGGCGCACGAAGTGGGTCGGGATGCCGTCGCGCTCGAGCAGCGTGAAGAACAGCTCCGACATGCGGTTGTTCATCACGCCCTTGTCTTCGATCGTGCCGCGCTTCTTGGCGTTGAACGCGGTCGCGTCGTCCTTGAAGTAGGCGATTACGAGATCGGGGTCGGCGGTCGCATAGAGCTTTTTCGCCTTGCCCTCGTAAAACATTTCGAGCATCTGCGGAGCGTCTTCCACCGGCGTTCTCCGTTAACGGGATTTCACAACGGCACAAAAGCACAACGTCACAAAAGATCGATGAATATTGAAGTAGCCGACCCGCGGGCGCGCGACAAACCTTCGGGGCCCTGCTTTGTTCACAAAACGCGGCGCTTATGCACAACCGGCACCGCCGGCTAGCTCCTGACTCTAACTTTTCGATTTGCCGCCCGGGGCGAAACGCTCGACCAGCTCGGCGGCAAGTCCAACGTAACCACGCGGCTCCAGCTTCTCAAGCCGGGCCTTGACCTCGGGCGGCAAATCCAGCCCGGCGATAAAGCTCTGCATCGCCTCGCGGTCGATCGCGCGTCCGCGGGTCAGTTCCTTCAGCCGCTCGTAGGGATCTTCGAGCCCCTGGCGGCGCATCACGGTCTGCACCGCCTCGGCCAACACTTCCCAGGCGCCCTCGGCCTCGAGGTCGGCGGCAATGCGCGCGGCGTTGAGCTCGACGCGATCGAGCCCGCGCCCCAGCGCCTCGAGCGCGACCATCAGATGGCCAAACGCGGTGCCCAACGCGCGCATCGCCGTGCTGTCGCTGAGATCACGCTGCCATCGCGAGACCGGCAGCTTGGCCGCCAGATGCTGAAACAGCGCGGTCGCCAGGCCCAGGTTGCCCTCGCAATTCTCGAAGTCAATCGGGTTGACCTTGTGCGGCATCACCGACGAGCCGACTTCGCCTTTCACCGTGCGCTGACCGAAGTAGCCGAGCGCGATGTATCCCCACATGTCGCGCGCGAAGCCGAGCAGGATCGTGTCGATACGGACCATCAGGTCGAGCAGTTCGGCGATAAAGTCGTGGCTCTCGATTTGCGTGGTGAGCGGGTTCCAGACCAAGCCCATCGATTCGACGAAGCGGCGCGAGCATTCGATCCAGTCAGCCTCGGGCACGGCGGCCTGATGGGCGTTGAAGTTGCCGACCGCGCCGTTGAACTTGCCCAGGAACTCCTGGCGGCCGAGCGCGCGGCGCTGGCGCTCCAGGCGCGCCGCGAACACCGCTAGCTCTTTGCCCATCGTGGTCGGCGTCGCCGCCTGGCCGTGCGTGCGCGCGACCATCGCGACGCTGCGCCATCGGCGCGCCATCGCAGCCAACGTGGCGACGATCGAATCCAGCGCTGGCGCAAGCCGGTTCTCGCAGAACTCCTTGAGGATGAGCGCGTAGGCGAGGTTGTTGATGTCCTCCGAGGTGCAGGCGAAATGGATCATCCCGGCCGGGACGTTGATACCGGCTGCGGCGATCTTTTCCGCAAGGAAGTATTCGATCGCTTTCACGTCATGGTTGGTCGTGCGCTCGAGTTCCTTGACGCGGCGCGCGTCGGCGAGCGTGAAGTCCGCATACAATGCGCGGAGCCGAGGCACCATGCCTTGGTCGAGCGTGAACTCCTTGATCGCGGGATTTTCGGCCAGCGCGATCAGCCACTCGATTTCGACCCGGACGCGGTAGCGGATGAGCGCGAATTCGCTGAAATACGCGGCCAGCGCCCGCGTGCGCGCGTGGTAGCGGCCGTCGATCGGCGTGACCGCCATCAGGGGATCCATGACGGGATCCTGGAATCCGGGGCCGTCGAATCCGGAAGTATTGCTTGCGTTTTCCTTCGACACAGCTCGTGAACGCATCGCGTGCGCCGCTACCTTCCAGTATGCCCGAAGCCGCCGCCGCCGCGCGAACTTGGCTCAAGCTCAGCGACCTCGACCAGTTCGGCCCGCGCCACCGGAGCGATCACGAGCTGAGCGATTCGGTCGCCGGGGCGAATCGTAATCGGTCTGCTTCCGAGATTCACAAGCAATACTTTAATTTCGCCGCGATAGTCGGCGTCGACCGTGCCGGGCGAATTGACGAGCGTAAGGCCCTCTTCGAGCGCCCGTCCGCTGCGCGGGCGCACCTGTCCCTCGAAGCCGGGCGGGATTTCCACGGCGATTCCTGCCGGCACGGCGGCGCGGCCCATCGGCGCGATCTCAAGTGAAACTTCAATATCGGCGACGAGGTCCATCCCGGCCGCATGCGCGCTCTGATAGCGCGGCAGCGGCAGCGAGGAAGGCCTCACGCGCCGCACCTTGATCACCGGGGTCATTGTCATCGTCAGAAGTATCCGGGCCGCCGGTCGCGCGCAACGCCGTGCGATTCAAGCCGTCCACAGGGCTCGCTCAGAAGGCCCAATGGCGTCCGCCGACGAACTCGCTCACGAAGAACCCGAGCCATAGCAGCGACCATGCGATGATCGCCGCGTCCCAGATGCGCTGCCGCGCGAGCCGCGCGAACAGGATGAAGAGCGGAAACATCATCAACGTGTAGCGAGGCGCGCTGATGTCCCACGACTGAGTCGACAAAAACAGCCAGTTGAGTGCCATCCAAACCGCATACGATGGCCGCAGCAAAAAGGCCGCGGCGATCGCTCCTGCCAATCCGACCACTAGGTAGAAGAGGACCTGGGTTCCGATCATCGCGGCCTGCGAGGGATCCCAATCGCGCGCAACCTCGAAGTTGACCCCGATACTGCTCCATGGCGCAACCAAAGTGTGCGCCCAATGCTCACGCTGCACACTCAGGAAGGCGATCGGATCGCCGGTGATGCGATAGTTGACCAGGAGATAGACCGCCAACCCCATCGGTATCAAGCCAACCCACAGCCATCGCCAGTTGAAACGATGCGTCTGCCATAACTCCCACAGAGCGTCGGCGCCGAGCGCCGGCAGCAGCAGGAATCCGTTGGGCCGCGCGAGCGCGGCGAACGCGCCGAAGATGCCCGCCTGTAACCAGCGCTCGCGGCGCGCCGCCATGAAGGACGCAAGCACCAGCGCAAGGAAAAGGCTCTCGGAATAGTCGATGTGCAGAAAGTATGACGTCGGAAAGATGAACATGAACCACACGGCGCGGCGCGCCAGATGCCGCGAGTAATCGATCGCAAGGAGCCGCGCCAGCGCCACACCTGCGGCCACCGAAGCGACCGTCGAGATCAGGAATGCGCTGAGCACGGCGTCGCGCACGACTATCTCGGTCAGCCGGATGAGCCACGGATAGAGCGGGAAGAACGCCAGCGCGAGCCGCTGGTCACCGGTCGACGCGTATCCGTCCTGCGCGATCAGAAGGTACTGCGGCCCGTCCCATCGGTTCCAGATCGAAAGCAGACGGGTGAGCGTGCGCACCCGTTCATCGTTGGTTACCTGGAAGGAGAGCGCGCCGAAGAGCAGCACCGTCGCCTTGATGACGAGGACCATCGCCGCCACCGACCGATCCGATGCGGTCAGTCCAAGGATCGAGCGTTCGCGATAGTCGAGCGATGACGGCATCCAGCCGGCTGTGTCCCGGTGCCAGAGAACCTAGGGATATTTGATGGCTCGGCGCAAGCGCTGCGGCCGAGCTCAGAGGAACTTTACTAGACCCGCGGAGAAGACTTACTTGAGCTCGGAAAAGACTTACCTGAGCTCGGAAAAAACGTCGGGGCCGAACTTGTGCCCCTTCAGATCGCCCAGCAGCACCAGCGCCATCTTGCCCGACAGGAACGAGCTCTGCGCGAGTTCGAGCACCTGGTCGTGGGTGACCTTGTCGATCTCGCGCGCCAGCTCTTCGAGTGGAATGTCGCGGCCGAAGTAGATCTCATTGCGCGCGAGGCGATTCATCCGGCTTTCGGTCGACTCCATGCCGAGCAGCATGTTGCCCTTGATCTGGCTCTTGGCGCGCGCCAGTTCCTCGTGGGTAAGTCCGACGCGCGCTATTTTGTTGACCTCGCCCACCGTGACCTCGAGCACCTCTTCGACCCATTCCGGATTGGTGCCGGCGTAGATTCCGAGGTACCCGCAATCGATGAAGGACGACATGAACGAATAGATGCTGTAGACGCGGCCGCGGCGCTCGCGCACTTCCTGGAACAGCCGCGAGGACATCCCGCCGCCCAGCGCCGTGTTCAACACGTAGCTGGCGTAGCGCAGCGGCGAGGCCTGGCTGATTCCCGGCCCGCCGATGCATATATGGGTCTGCTCGAGGTCCTTCTCCTGGTTGATGACCACGGAGCGGTCGGCCGGCGGCGCGATCGGCTCGCCGCGTCCGTCGCCCGAAATTCCGCCGAACAGGCGCGCGCAATCGTCAACCAGCCGCTTGTGATCGACCATCCCGGCCGCCGCGATAAAGACCCGGCCCGCGCGGTAACGGTCGGCCATGAAAGAGACCAGCAGCTCGCGGTTGATCGCGTTGACGGTCGCGACCGAGCCGAAGATCGGCAGGGCCAGCGGATGGCCCTCCCAGAATTTCAGATTGAAAAGATCGTGGATGAAATCGTCGGGAGTGTCCTCGGCCTGCGAGATTTCCTGCAGCACTACCTGGCGCTCGCGATCGATCTCGGCTGCGTCGAACACCGAGTCCAGGAAAAGATCGGCGAGCAGCTCGGTGGTCATCGGCAGGTCGGCGCCGAGCACCTTGGCGTAGTAGCAGGTGTACTCCTTGCCGGTGAACGCATTGAGCACGCCGCCGACGGCGTCGATCTCCTCGGCGATTTGCGCGGCGGTGCGCTTGCGCGTGCCTTTGAAGAGCAGGTGCTCGATGAAGTGCGAGACCCCGTTCTGGGCCGGAATTTCGTAGCGCGATCCGTTCTCGACCCAGATGCCGATGGTGGACGAGACCACGGCCGGCATCGGTTCACTGATCACGCGCAGGCCGTTGGGCAATACGTTTTTCAATATCATTGCAAAATCATCGCACCATCGTTATTGAATCGCGGCTGAATCGTCGCGCGGACGGCCCACGCGGCGCGGCTAGTTCGCCTTCTTCTTCGCCAGTTCCTCCTGCGCCTCGCGCAGCGAGAGCCGGATTTTGCCGTCGCGCCCGACCTCGAGCACCTTGACGTTGATCTCGTCGCCTTCGTGAACGACGTCTTCGACGCTGCGCACGCGCTCGTTGGAGAGCTGCGAGATGTGCAGCAGGCCGTCGGTGCCGGGCATGATCTCGACGAAGGCGCCGAACTCGACCACCTTGCGCACGCGGCCCTTGTAGATACGGCCGACCTCGGGCTCGGCGGTGATCGCCTGGATCGAGGCGATGGCCTTGTCGATCGCTGCGCCGTCGGCGGAGGCGATCACCACGGTGCCGTCGTCCTCGATATCGATCTTGCAGCCGGTCTCCTCGACCAGCGCGCGGATCACCTTGCCGCCCGGGCCGATGATCTCGCGAATCTTGTCCGGCTTGACGTGGATGGTGACGATGCGCGGCGCGTACATCGAGACTTCGGTGCGCGGCGTTTGCAACGCCTTCTCCATCACGCTCAGCACGAACAGGCGCGCGTCGCGCGCCTGATGCAGCGCCTGGCGCATCACCTCGCGCGTCACCCCGCCGACCTTGTTGTCCATCTGTATGGCGGTGATGCCGTTGGTGGTGCCGGCGACCTTGAAGTCCATGTCGCCGAGATGATCCTCGTCGCCCAGGATGTCGGTGAGCACGCGGACCTGCTCGCCTTCCTTGACCAGGCCCATCGCGATCCCCGCGACCGCCGAGCGTATCGGCACGCCGGCGTCCATCAGGGCCAGGCTGCCGCCGCACACCGTCGCCATCGAAGAGCTGCCGTTGGACTCCAGCACCTCGGAGACGACGCGGATGGTGTACGGGAAATCCTCTTCGGGCGGCAGCACCGGGAGCAGCGCGCGCTCGGCGAGCGCGCCGTGGCCGATTTCGCGGCGTCCGGGGCCGCGCAGGAACTTAACCTCGCCGGTGCTGAAGGGCGGGAAGTTGTAATGCAGCATGAATTTCTTGTAGCGCTCGCCCAAAAGCGCGTCGATCTTCTGCTCGTCCTGCGAAGTGCCGAGCGTGACCGTCGCCAGAGCCTGGGTCTCGCCACGGGTGAACAGCGCCGAGCCGTGCGTGCGCGGCAGCATCTGCACCTGCGCGCTGATCGGCCGGATATCGGTCGACTTGCGATCGTCGATACGCTTGTCCTGCTCGATGATGACCCTGCGCACGCGCTCGCGGATGACTTTCTCGCAAGCCTCGCCGAGTTCCTTCTCGCGTTCGGGAAAGCGCGCGGCGAGTTCGGCCACGGTCTTGTCCGACAACGCATAGACGGCCGTGCTGCGTTCCTTCTTGCCCGCGATCGCGAGCGCGGCTTCGAGTTCCGGCGCCATGCGCTGGCGCACCGCCTCGAGCAGCGCCGGGTCGATCACCTTGGGCGTAAACTCGCGCTTGGGCTTGCCCGCCAGGCGGCGCAGTTCGCTTTGCAGCTCGAAGATCGGATTGAGCATCTCGTGCGCCGTGAACAGCGCCTCGAGTATCGGTTCCTCGTCCACGATCTGCGCGCCGCCCTCGAGCATCACGATCGAGTCGGGCTTGGCCGCGACCACCATCGAGAGGTCGCTCTGCTCGAGTTGCTCGGCGGTCGGATTGGCGACCAACTTGCCGTCGACGCGGCCCATCCGCACGGCCGCCACCGGCCCGGCGTGCGGGATGTCGGAGACCTCCAGCGCGGCCGAGGCGGCGATCAGCGACAGCATGTCCGGGTCGTTGTCGCGGTCAGCGGAGAGCACCGTGACGACGACCTGGGTTTCCTTGTCGTAGCCCTTGGGAAACAGCGGGCGCATCGAGCGGTCGATGAGCCGCGAGGTCAGGATTTCCTTTTCCGAGGGACGGCCCTCGCGCTTGAAAAAGCCGCCGGGGATTTTGCCGGCGGCGAAGGTCCGCTCCTGGTAGTCCACCGTGAGCGGCAGGAAGTCGATATTGGGACGCGCATCGTAGGCGGACACGACAGTCGCGAGCACTACCGTCTCACCATACTGCGCGAGCACCGCGCCATGCGCCTGCTTGGCCAGCCTTCCGGTCTCCAGCGAGAGCTTGCGGCCGGAAAAATCTATCTCGAGTTTTCGATACATCTGATTCACACCTGAGGGAGGACGGAGGGGCCGCTTTGCTCGCGCCACGCTGGCGCTCAAACGACTCACACCCTAAGCCAGCGGAGCCGCCGGCCCGGGCCCGCGCCTCCGCACCGTGCGGCCGCGCGGCTCGAAGCTTGTTCGGCCTATCTCCGGATGCCCAGTCGTTCGATCAGCGCCCGGTAGCGTGCGTTATCGCACGAGTGCAGGTAGTCCAGGAGCCGGCGGCGTTTGCCGACCAGGCGCAGAAGTCCGCGCCGCGAATGATGGTCCTTCGCGTGGGTCTTCAGGTGCTCGGTCAGTTGCTCGATACGCGCGCTGAACAGCGCCACCTGAACTTCGGGCGAACCGCTGTCGGTGGTAGTGCGCGCGTGGGCCTGGACAATTTCCAGCTTGCGAACGGCTGCAAGGGGCATCAGGAGTCTCTTACTTTCCCTTTTCCTCTTTAGTTAAACAGGCAGCGTATCAAAGGGGTCTCGGACAGTAAAGTGGCCCGCCTCGCCTACGGCTCCCGGACCTGCGTACGCGCGAGTTCACGCGCTTACGCCGCCCCGCTCTCTCGTGTCGCACAGTCATATCAGCACAATCATTTGTAGCACCCTCATTTCGTCGCCGACACCACCGGCAGCACGATATGCGAGGGATGCGCGGCCGCGTGATAGACCGTGTTGTCGGCCACCACCATCGGGCCGGGCTCGCCCAGCGGACCGCCAGTATTCGGATTCACGTCGAAACGCGGAAAGTTGGAGGACGAGATGTCGAGCCGGATACGATGGCCGCGGGCGAAGAGATTGCTTATTGGGTAGCACGGGATGCTCGCTTCATACACTTCGCCCGGCGTGATCGGCGTCGGGTTCGTCCACGACTCGCGAAAGCGCATCCGGATGATCGAGTCGGTCAGGTTGAGCGCGTAACCGTCGGGATAATCCGCGCTCGGCGGATAGAGATCGATAAGCTTGGCGGTGAAGTCGGTGTCGCGCGCGGTGGACGACACCCAGAGTTTCACCGTCGCCGCGCCGGTCACTTCGAGCGGCCCGCTCAGCGGCTCAGAAACAAAGACCAGCACGTCGGGACGCGAGCCGAGCGGAAGCGAATCGCCGGCCGCCAGCGGAAAACGCGCACGCTGGTCGTAGCCGCCGGACGGCATGAACTCGAAGCCCACCGAGATACTGCCGCCAACTGTCGGCACCGGGTTTTGCGGATCGAAACGCAGGGTCGACGCACTCGCAGCGGTCTGGGGCTTGCGCGGCGTGAGCACGCCGCCGGGATGGAGATAAAAGGCAGCCTCGCGCGCGGCGGCGATAGGCCATTGGCTCTCAGAGCGCCATCGCCCGCCGTGATCGATTCGCGCATTCAGCCCGAGCACGTCGTAGATTTTTTTGCCGCTGCCCCCACCCATCACGAAAATCTTAACCGGCGGTTCGTCAGCCACCCCCGTGTCCATCCCCTTGAGCCACTGGTCGAACCATCGCAGGCGCAGGCCGTTGTAGTGCTCTAGCGCCTCGGGACCGAAGCTAGCCTCGCCGGCGAAGTCCTCGTCGGCGCGCACGCCGTGTACCCACGGACCCATCACCAGGCGCTGAGGCGAACGCTTAAGCTTGCTTAGCGCGACGAAATTCTCCGTCGTGGCGCGGGCATACGAGTCGTACCACGAGCCGAAGTAAACGGTCGGGACGTCGGCGTGCTCGGCATAGTATTCGCTGATCGCGTAACCGCGCTGCAGCCAGTATTCGTCGTAGACCGCGCGGGTCTGGAGATCGATCGCCCACTGCTCGTAGCTCGGCAACAGCCGAAGCGGCGTCGCGCCGCGCTTGAGCGGGAGGCGCCTCAGCCACTGGCCGAGGTTGGTGCGCGCCTCCATCAGCGCGAGGCGCAGAGCAGGATTGGCGCGCGCGTCGGGACTCGTCACGGCCATGTGGAAAGCGTAGATGAGGAAGCGCTGCTCGAGCGCGCCGTTGTGGCGCATCGAGCAGTGATAGTAATTCGACGGCCCCTCGGTGATGAACATCGCCGCGAGATGCGGCGGGTTGAGCGTCGCCGCCGCGCTCTGCGTCGCCGCCATGTACGAGGTTCCCATCGTGCCGACCTTGCCGGACGACCACGGCTGCGCGGCCGCCCATTCAATCGTGTCGTAGCCGTCGGGCGCCTCGCGCGCGAACGCGTACCATTCGCCCTCGGAGCCGCCGCGCCCGCGCACGTCCTGAATCAACACGACGTAGCCGTGCTCGGCGAAAAAGCGCGCGGTGACCGCGAAGCGCGCAGGACCCTTGTCATACGGCGTGCGCTCCAGCAGCACCGGAAAGCGGCCGGGCACGGCCGCGCCGCCGCGCGCGGGCCGGTAGATGTCGGTTGCAAGCCGCACCCCGTCGCGCATCGTGACCATCACGTCGCGCTCGACCGCGACCTCAAAATTGTGCGCCGATCCCTGCCGTTCGCGCTCTGCCATAGCCGCCTCCTGTAATGGACGCAGGTTACTACAGCGCGGAGGAAATGAGGGTACGGACAAGGAAAGGGAAATCGAAGGCATCCGAACAGCGGCGACTTATTCCACCCCAAACACCCGCGCAACGCGCGCAGTCACGCGCGAAGTCGCCTCGGCCACCGCGATCAGCTCGCCCACACTTGTCACCTTGAACAGCTTCGCACCCTCCGGCACGAGGCCGTCGAGCGCGCGCGAGTCGCCATTGCGAAGCCGCCGCACCTGTATCGCGTCGACCTCAGCTTCAGGCATCGTGGCGAGCGCCTCGCGCATCCCAATTAGTCCGACCTGACTCTGCCCGACGCGATTGCCGCCGCCGGACCCTGCCTCGGCGAGCGCCTCGAGCACCGCCGCCAATGGCCGCGCGTGCTCCAGCGCAAAGGAGCCATTGCGCAGGCGGCGCAGTTCCGCCAGATGGGCCACCGTGCCGAGCGCCAGTCCGATATCGCGTGCGAGCGAGCGCATGTAGGTGCCGGTCGAGCACGCGGCGACGAAATGGATCGACGTCGCGTCCATTGCGTCGAGCCGCAGGCGCGAAATCTCGACCTCGCGCGGCGGCGGCGGCTCGACCTCCACGCCGCGGCGCGCGAGCCTGTAGAGCGGCACTCCGTCGCGCTTGATGGCCGAGAAGATGGGCGGCTGCTGCGCGATCCTGCCGGTGAAGCGTGCGGCAGCGTCCGCCAGCATCCCAGAGGTTAGCGGCGGAACCTCGGCGGTTTGAATTTCGGCGCCGGTGCGGTCGAGCGTGTCGGTCTCGAGCCCGAGCCGGATAATGCCCTCGTACTCCTTTTCACCGTCCTGCAGAAACGGCGCGAGCTTGGTCGCCTCACCGATCAGGATCGGCAGCAATCCGGTCGCGAATGGATCGAGCGTGCCCAGATGGCCGACGCGCGCGGGCCGCACGCGCGCCTTGATTTGGCGCACGGCCTCGGCCGAAGTGATCCCGGCCGGCTTGTCGACAAGCAGAACTCCATCCATGGGCGGTGCGCCGACGATAGCCGATATGGCGGCGCGGCGTAAGCGGCGCGACCGCGTGAAGAGAGGCTTAGTCCTTGCGCGCGCTGCGCAGTAGCACGTCGATACGGGCCGCGCGCTCCGGTCCGGGATCGAATTCGAATTCAAGTTCGGGCGCATAGCGCAGGCCAAGCACGCGGCCGACCTGGCGGCGGATAAATCCGCTTGCGCTCTTGAAGCCGGCGATCGCCTCGGCGGCGCGCGATTGTCCTTCGAGATGCGAAAAAAACACCCGCCCGTGGCGCAGGTCGTCGGTCATCCTGACCCCGGTGAGCGTGATCCCGCGCAGACGCGGATCCTTCAAGTCGCGGATGAGCATCAACGAGAGTTCGCGCAGCACCATCTCGGCGACGCGCTCGGGCCGGCGTGGTTCGGAAGCCATCGAGGCCCATGTTAGCGCGTGGGCCATCGCGCATAAACGCCGGCGCGAGCGTCACTCTCGCTCGCGCCGGTTGGAAATGCCGCGGAGGATTTACCGCGGCCGCGGTTCAGGCAGCCTGCGAGGCAGCGTCCGGTGCTTCGGCGACCGCGTCCGGCGGCAGCGCGAGCACCGGGCAAGGTGCGTGAGCGATCACTTTTTCCGCGATACTCCCCTGGAACAGACGCGCCATCATCGTGCGCCCATGCGTACCCATCACGATCAAGTCGGCACCGATCCGGCGTGCGAGCGACGTGATCTCGCGCGCGGGATTGCCGAACCTCACGATAATCACGCGGCTCTGCGCGGCGGGAAGTTGCGCCGCAAGCCGTTGCAGCGCATTGTGGGCGCGTCCGCGATCATCCATCAGGACGCTCTCGCTGACGATCGAAGGCGCCAGCGGGACGACGTGTACCAGGTACAGCGTGCCATGCGATTCGCGCGCGAGGCGCGCGGCGGTCTCGAACGTGGCGCGCGAGTTTTCCTCGTGGCCGATCGGGCAGAGAATTTTCTTGTAGGACATCAATCGCTATCTCCTGTTAAACCAGAAGAGATAGGCGTAAATCGTGCCAAACGATTTTGCCGGCTTTTACTGGCTAATCGCGGTCGAGCGATCGAATATTTCGCAAAATGTTTTGCGTTTTGCGCAACCCGCCCGGTCGCGAAGATAGCGCGATAGGGATCAGTAGTTGATTATTTCGAGCCGCTCCTCGCCGAGGGGAGCGAGCGCGAGCGAATCGATGAAGTTGACGACCTCGCGCAGCGCCGAGTCGACGAACGCACGGTCACTGCCGACCTGGCAGATGCCCAGTTCGGCGCGCTGCCACAGATCGTGGCCGTCGGATTCGGCAATCGAAACGTTGAACTTGGAACGCACACGATCCTTGATCGCGCGCAGCACCTGGCGCTTGCCCTTGAGCGAATGGTTCTCCGGCAAAAAGAGCGTGAGCTGCAGGACACCTACAACCATCGATCAGCCCTCCGCTCCCGCCCGCTCCCGCGCCGGCTCGCGCTTTGCGCTCACGAGGTCTCCAGGAGCGGCCGCGCGGCGATACGCCGCGGCACGACGCGCGCGGCGACCTGAGCACTCACCCCGCTTAAGTCTGAGGATGCTTCTCGGCCGCGGCGTGCCCGCGCATCGCGTCCGAGCGCGGCGTTTCGAGCTTGCGCGCGATCGCTTCCATCTCGAACGCCTCGATCACGTCGTCGGGCTTGACGTCGTTGTAGTTCTCCAGGCCGATGCCGCATTCGTAGCCCGCGCTGACCTCGCGCGCGTCGTCCTTGAAGCGGCGCAACGAACCGATCTTTCCTTCCCATACGACGCGGCCGTCGCGCACCAGGCGCGCGCGACCGTTGCGCGTGATCTTGCCGTCGACAACCATCGAGCCCGCGATCGTGCCGCCGGGGACGTTGAAGGTCTTGCGCACCTCGGCGCGCCCCAGCGCCTTTTCCCGGTAGGTCGGCGCGAGCAGCCCTTCCATCGCCTCGCGCATCTCGTTGATCGCCTCGTAAATCACGGTGTAGAGCCGAATCTCGACGCCTTCCTTCTCGGCCAGCGCCGCGGCTTTGGGTTCGGGGCGGATGTTGAACCCGAGGATCACGGCGTTGGAGGCCGAAGCGAGCGTCACGTCGGTTTCCGAGATGGCGCCGGCGGAGCTGTGCAGGATTTCGATCTTGACCTCCGCGGTCGAAAGGCGCGAGAGCGAGTCGGCGAGCGCCTCGACCGAGCCCTGGACGTCGCCCTTGATGATGACCTTGAGTTCCTTGACCTCGCCGGCCTTCATCCGCTCGCTCAGATCCTGCAACGAGACGCGCGCGCTCTTTTGCAACTCGCCCTCGCGCTGCTTGGACTGGCGGAATTCGGCGACCTGCCGCGCCTTGGCTTCCTCGGCCACGACCACGAACGGAGTGCCGGGCTCGGGTACGCCGGAGAGTCCGAATATTTCCACCGGTGTGGCCGGCGGCGCCTCGGCCACGCGCTGGCCGTTGTGATCGAGCATCGCGCGCACGCGTCCATAGGCGACGCCACAGACGAACGGATCGCCCTGGCGCAGCGTGCCTTCCTGGATCAGCACGGTCGCGACCGGACCGCGTCCGCGATCGAGTTCCGATTCGACCACCGTGCCGCGCGCCGGACGATCCGGGTTGGCCTTGAGCTCGAGCACGTCGGCCTGCAACAGCAGCATCTCGAGCAGCTTGTCGATACCCACGCCGGTGCGCGCGGAGACGGGCACTACGATCGTGTCGCCGCCGTAGTCCTCGGGGATAAGCCCCTGCTCGGTGAGCTGCTGCTTGACCCGGTCGATGTTGGCCTCGGGCCGGTCGATCTTGTTGATCGCCACCACGATCGGCACCTTGGCCGCGCGCGCGTGGTTGAGCGCCTCGACCGTCTGCGGCATCACGCCCTCGTCGGCCGCGACTACCAGGATCACGATGTCCGTGACCTTGGCGCCGCGCGCGCGCATCGCGGTAAACGCCTCGTGACCGGGAGTATCGACGAAAGTTATCTTGCGCCCATTGGCCTCGACCGTGTACGCGCCGATATGTTGCGTGATTCCGCCGAACTCCTGCTCGGTGACCTTGGCGTGGCGGATCGCGTCGAGGAGCGAGGTCTTGCCGTGATCGACGTGGCCCATCACGGTGACCACCGGCGGGCGCGCGACCATCTCGCCCACGGCCTCTTCGGTCTCGCTCTCCTCGATCGCGGATTCGACGTCGAAGGCGACGTTCTCGACGCTGTAGCCGAACTCGTTGGCGACCAGCGCCGCGGTGTCGACGTCGAGCACCTGGTTGAGCGTCGACATCACGCCGAGGTCCATCAGCTTCTTGATGATCTCGCCGGCTTTGACGCCCATGTTGCGCGCGAGTTCGGAGACGGTGACGCCCTCGGTTATCCGGACCACGCGCTTGGAGGCCTTGGGCGTGGTGATCTCGGTCTTGCGCTGTTCCTTGCCGGGCAGCGCGCGCCTCTTCTTGGGCACGCGCAGGCCGCGCATCTCGCGCTCGGCGGTGAAGTCGGGCGCGCCCTTTTTGACCACGCGCTTTTTCTTGATCGTCCGCGCGCCGGGCTTGGCCGCGCCGTCGCCGGGCGGCGGCATCACGCCTTGATCGGGTTGCGGGGCCGGCGGGGCCGCAGGCGCAAAACGCGAGGGCTGGCCGGAACGCGGTGGCGCGCCGGGCCGGCTGACCGGCGCCGACGGACGCGGCGCAGGTTTGGGCAGCTCTATCCTGCCCAGCACCCGCGGCCCGCGCTGGCCGTCGTCGAGCGACGGCGCCGCGTCATGGGCCGAGCCGGTGAGATTGATCGTTCGTCCGGCCGCCTGCGGGCGTGCCTCGCCGATACGCCGCACGCCTGAGCCGGCCGACGGCTGCATCCGCGGCATCACCGGCCGCGTGCCCGGCGGCTGCGGGCGCGGCGGTTCGACGATAGTCCGCGTGAGCGGCTTCTGCTCGCGGCTTGGCGCGCGCTCGGGCCTCGTAGCCTCGGTCTTTGCTGCCTCGGTCTTGATAGCTTCCGTAGCGATCGTGTCGGTCCTGACCGTATCGTTCCTGATAGCCTTATTGACGGCTTCGCCGGCGGACAACTCAGCGGCCCCCGGTTCGACCATCGGATGTTCAGCCTTGGCGGCCGCCCCGTTGGGAGCCGTGTGCGCGCCAGGCGCTTCGGCCGGATGCTCGGCAGCAGGAGTGGTATGCGGCGCAGGAGTTTCGTGGAGCGCGGGCCGAGCCGGCTCATTCTCGGACTCATTGTCGAACATGGCGGGAGTGGCGGACTCGGCAGGCTCGTTGCGTTCTTCGAGAAATGGCGTCGCGAAAGCGTCTTCGCGCTCGCCTTCGAGTTCGAAGTGGAAAGGCTCGTCGGGCTCGGCCGCGGCCTGCGCGAATCCGGCTTCGGGCTCGGTATGCCGGCGGCGCATCACGGTAGCGTTGAGCCGCTTTTCGACCACCTTGCCGGCGCTGGTTTCGACCACGGTCTCGCGCCGCAGGAGTTCCTGGCGATGGGCCTGCTCGTCAAGGTCGTGCTTGACGCGGTCGGCCTCCTCGGGCGTC
Organism: uncultured delta proteobacterium; assembly: GCA_963810495.1. GTDB lineage: Bacteria > Desulfobacterota > Binatia > Binatales > Binataceae > JAKAVN01. The sequence continues at coordinate 62,580 of CAWENP010000020.1, read as the reverse complement.
AAGAGACTTGAGTCCGAATGAGCGTGTCCGAGTTTCAGACGCGCGCAAGTAGCCAGTACTTCGTCGATCGGGATGCCCCATTCCTGGGCAAAGGTTTTGATCCGCTTTCGCGCCATTTTGCCTACTCTATTAGAGAGCGCTTCCGCTATCCAGCCGCCCTTGTAACATTTGCGTAATCAAATCCCGCGCGCCGCGATCGAGCGCAATGTGCAGCGAACGGAACTCGCGCGTCCGGGCGCGCACGAAACGATCCAGACATTCGCGGCGCAGATGCAAATAGCCGCCGCGTCCGCCAAGGCGCCGACACTCGTCGGCGCGCACCACTCCATCGACCGCCGCCAGCCGCACCATCGCGGCCTGCGCGTCGCGCGTCATGCATCCGAGACACGTGCGCTCGGGCTTATGATTTCGCCGCCGCATCTTCCTCTTCGTTCACGCTCGCGTCGTCGTCGCCGGTGCTGTCTTCGACGCTGCCTTCCGGCGCCGCTTCTCCATCGGCGGACGCCCCGACGGCAGCTTCAGCTTTGGCCTTTTCAGCTGCATCCGCCTCGGCCTTCTCTGCGGCGGCTTGAGCCGCCGCGACCGCAGCCGCCTCTTCATCCGTATGTTTCTTGGCGACCCATTCGCGCGCGGCCAGGATCAACTGGCGGGCGCGCTCGGGCGAGATACCTTCGACCTCGAACGATTCCTCGGCGGTTTCGGCGAGCTGCTCGGCGGTACGGAAACCCCACTGGTAGAGCAGTTCGGCGTTGATGTCGCCGATGCCGGGGATGGCGTTGAGCGAGGCCCGCGCGGCGCGCGCTTCTTCTTCCGCCTCCGAGTCGCTGCGCAAGTCGATCTTCCATCCGGAGAGCCGATGCGCGAGGCGCACGTTCTGGCCGCGCTTGCCGATCGCCAGCGAAAGCTGGTCGTCGGGCACCACCACCTCCATCGCGTGTTCGTCCTCGTCGATGATCACCTTGGAGACCTTGGCCGGGGCGAGCGCGCGGCACACCAGCTCGGCCTGGTCGTCGGTCCACGGCACAATGTCGATTTTTTCGCCGCGCAGCTCCTGCACCACCGCCTGCACGCGCGTCCCCTTCATCCCGACGCAAGCGCCGACCGGGTCGACGTCGGAATCCTTGGAGTAGACCGCGACCTTGGCGCGTCCGCCGGGCTCGCGCGCGCACTGGCGAATCTCGACGATGCCCTCGTAGATTTCGGGCACCTCCTGCTCGAACAGCTTGCACAGGAACTCGTTGGCGGTGCGCGAGAGCACGATCGAGAGGCCCTTCTCGGACAAATCAACGTCGAGGATCAGCGCGCGGATGCGATCGCCCTGGCGATAGCGCTCATGCGGGATCTGCTCCTTTTCGGGCAGGATCGCCTCGGTGCGGCCGAGGTTGACGATCATGTTCTTGCGCTCGAAGCGCTGCACGATACCCGAGACGACTTCGCTCTTGCGATCCTTGAACTCGTTGAAAATCTGCTTGCGCTCGGCGTCGCGGATGTGCTGGATGAGGTTCTGCTTGGCGGCCTGCGCCGCGATCCGGCCCATCGTGGCGGTGTCGAGCTTGATCAGGATTTCGTCGCCGACCTCGGCCTCGGGATCGTACTTGGCGCGCGCCTCATCGACTGTGGCCTCGGCCTGCGGGTTGGCGACCTGATCGACCACGGTCTTGATCTCGAACAGCTCAACCTCGCCCAGCTCGGAGTTGTAGCGCGACTCGATATTGCGCTCGTTGCCGAACGTGCGCCGCGCCGCCGAATGCATCATCTCCTCGATCGCGCTTACCACGATCGCCTTGTCGATCCCTTTTTCCTTGGAAACCTGCTCGATCACCCGGTTAAGCTCTCCGGTCATACGGCCTCCACGGGGCGCGATGGCTCGGCATGCGCAGCCCGGTAAATAATCTATCGTCAATCCTGAACCGGCGCGTTGAAAGGCCGCGCGCTGGAGCGCTGAGCGGCTTCATCGGCGTCCGGCTCCGTCAAAATCGTACTCGTGGTTCGCCCCCTTCATTTCGCCGAAGCCGATCCTTAGTCGGCGCCGGCTCGGTTCGTCGTCGATCTCAACTCCTTCCTCGTTCACCGAGGCGAGCACGCCGGTGAACGACTTCTGACCGTCCATCGCGCGATGCGTCCTGATCCTGACCCGCTGGCCAACAAACGCCTCGAAATCGCCGCGCCGCGTCAGCGGCCGGTTCACTCCGGGCGATGCGACCTCCAACGTGTAGCGCCCCTCGATCGGATCATAAACGTCCAGCAGGTCGCCGAGCACCGGGCTCAGCCGCTCCAAATCGCTAAGCGCGATACCGCCGCCCGGCCGATCCACCAGCAGCCGCAAGAGCGAGCTACGCGTGCCCTTGTGATACTCCACCGACACCAGCTCGAAGCCCTGGCGCTCGACGTGCGGCGCGAGCAGCTCGGCCACGCGCATCGCCACCGGATGGAGTTGCACCACCATCTTGTGGCCTTGCCTGTGATTTCCTGTCGCGCCCGCGTCTGTCACCAAAGATACTCCCACGCCGTGCTGTCCCGCGCACCACGCCCGAACGAGGGCTCTCGCAGCGCCCTACCGCAGTCCGACTCTGTCTCAGGAGGTTTCTGCGCCCGAGCGCCGCAATCATCGGGCGAACCGGCCAAACGAAAAAGTGGGCGGAAGCCCACACGAAAATCAGATTATCATCAGCACGACACGGCTGGCAAGGCGGTCGCCTGTAACCGCCCCTGTAACCGCCATTGACGGCCAGCGTCTTTAAACAGCAGAAGGAAAAGGGCTTGGAAAATGAACCGCCTGACGCAGAGCGAAACAAATACTGCCGAAACCGCAACGATTCCCGAAATCCGACGGTTTCGCCTTTCGCTCTCCCGATGGCAGGGAGGTAGGAACGTGAAAAAGAAGATCGCAACGCTCCTGGTAACTGTCGCGATGGCTGGCGCGCTATTCGCCGGGCCGGCCCTGGCGCAGGATCATTACTACCATCACGACGCCCATTGGTGGAGCATCCATCGCCCGGCGTACGCCTACCGTCCGGCCTACGCCTATGGTCCGGGCTATTCGTATCGCCCTATAGGGCACTGGCAGCTCATTGGCGGCCACTGGCACTGGATCCGCTAAGAGACTTTCGATCGCCGGCCGCCGCATAGGCGGTGAGTGAAAAACTAACGACGGGGCGCACGCGGCTTCAAAGCCGCGTGCGCCCCGTTTTCATTTTTATAGAGGGCCGTTCGTGAACGGCCCTCTGTCATCGCGAATCCCCCGATGCGTTTGACACGCGCCTGTGCGACAGTGATGCCGAGTTCGCGCGCGCAGGAGGTAGTCCGTGCAAACCGTCGTAGTCACCGGGGTCTCGACCGGCATCGGATGGGGTATCGCCAAGGTAATGACCGCGAAGGGCTTCCGCGTATTCGGCAGCGTGCGCAAGCAGGCCGACGCGGACCGACTCAAGGCGGAACTCGGCGAGCGTTTTTCACCACTGATATTCGACGTGACCGACGAGGCCGCGGTCGCGCGCGGCGCTGCGGAGGTCGGCGCGGCGCTCGGCGGCGGACGGCTTTGGGGCCTCGTCAACAATGCGGGCATCGCCGTGGCGGGACCGCTCCTGGAAAGCACGGCCGGCGAATTCCGCCAGCAACTCGAGGTCAATCTGATCGCGCCGATGATGGTCATCAGGGCCTTCGCACCGCTGCTCGGCACCGACCGCGCGCTCACCGGACCGCCGGGACGCATCGTTAACATCTCGTCGGTCGGCGGCCGTTTCGCCGCCCCCTTCGTGGGTCTCTACGCCGCCTCCAAGCACGGACTCGAAGGCCTGTCGCAGAGTCTGCGGCGGGAACTGATGCTCTTCGGGATCGACGTGATCATCGTGGCGCCCGGCTCGGTCGCGACACCGATATGGGACAAGGCCGAGCAAATCGACCTCGCGCCGTATCAGAAGAGTCCCTATTTCGAGATCATCAAGCGCTTTCGCGATTACATGATCGCGGAGGGCCGCAAAGGCTGGTCGTCCGAGCGCCTGGGCGAGGTCGTATGCGAAGCCTTGACCACGGCGCATCCCAAGACGCGCTACTCGCCGGTCGCGGGGAGATTACAGAACTGGACGCTGCCGACGATGCTGCCGGCGCGCATGGTCGATCGAATCGTCGCCAAGACTTTCGGTATCCGCCCTTCCGCGTAGGTGCAGGTTATCGCCCGCTACTCGTCGTCTTCGCGCAGGCGCGCGAGCACCGACAGATCTTCGAGCGTGGTGGTGTCGCCCAGCTTCTCGTCGCCCGAGGCGATCTGGCGCAAGAGCCGGCGCATGATCTTGCCGCTGCGCGTTTTCGGGAGCGCGTCGGTGAAGCGCAGATCGTCGGGCCGCGCGAGCGCGCCGATCTCCTTGACTACGTGCTGGCGCAGTTCGTCGCGCAGCCTGGCGTCGCCGTGACGCGCGCCCTCCAGCGTCACGAACGCGACCACCGCCTGGCCTTTCATCTCGTCGGGCCTTCCGACCACTGCCGCCTCGGCGACCGTCGGATGCGAAACCAGCGCGCTCTCGATCTCCATCGTGCCCAGCCGATGCCCCGAGACGTTAATCACGTCGTCGACGCGCCCCATGATCCAGAAGTAGCCGTCCTGGTCGCGCCGCGCGCCGTCGCCGGTGAAATACGCGCCCTCGATTTGGCTGAAGTACTGTTGTTTGTAGCGCTCGGGGTCGCGGAAGATCGTGCGCAGCATCCCCGGCCACGGGCGGCGGACTATCAGCAGCCCGCCCTGATTAGGGCCGACGGGTTTGCCGTCGCGCGTGACGACCTCGGCGGCGACGCCTGGAATCGGCCGCGTCGCCGAGCCCGGCTTGGTCGGAATCGCGCCGGGCATCGGGGCGATCATGATGCCGCCGGTCTCGGTCTGCCACCAGGTATCGACGATCGGACAGCGTTCGCCGCCGATCACCTTGTGGTACCAGATCCAGGCCTCGGGATTGATCGGCTCGCCGACCGTGCCGAGCAGCCGCAGGCTTGAGAGATCGTGTTTCTTGACCCACGAATCGCCCCATTTGATGAAAGTGCGGATCGCGGTGGGCGCGGTATAGAGGATGTTGACGCGATATTTTTCGATTATCTGCCAGAAGCGATCGTTCTCGGGAAAATTCGGCGCCCCCTCGTACATCACCACCGTCGCGCCGGCCGCGAGCGGACCGTACACGGTGTAGCTGTGCCCGGTGACCCAGCCGATGTCGGCAGTGCACCAGTAGATGTCCTCCTCCTTGAGATCGAACACCCACTTCATCGTCATCAGCGTGTGCACCAGGTAGCCGCCGGTCGCGTGCACGACGCCCTTGGGCTTGCCGGTGGTGCCCGAAGTGTAGAGCGTGTAAAGCGGATGCTCGGCGTCGAGCTCGGCCGGCGCGCATACGGAGCTCTGTTGCGCGACCAGCTCGTCCCACCAGACGTCGCGCCCCTTGCGCATCTCCACCTTGGCGCCGATGCGCCGCAGCACCACGCAATGCGCGACCGAGGGGCATCGCTTTAGCGCCTCGTCGACGTTGGGCTTGAGCGGGACTTGCTGTCCGCGGCGCCATCCGCCGTCGGCCGTGATGCAGACCTTGGCCTCGGCATCATTGATACGATCGACCAGCGCCTCGGCCGAGAAGCCGCCGAAGATCACCGAATGGATCGCGCCGATACGCGCGCACGCCAGCATCGCGATCATCGCTTCGGGCACCAGCGGCATGTAGATCGCGACGCGGTCGCCCTCTTTCACGCCGAGGCTCTTGAGCGCGTTCGCGGCGCGCGCGACCTCGCTCGCCAGCATCTGGTAGGTCAGCACGCGAACGTCGCCCGGCTCGCCCTCCCAGATGAGTGCCGCTTTGTTGCGCCGCGCGGTGGTCAGATGGCGGTCGAGGCAGTTGTACGACGCGTTGAGCTTGCCGTTAAGAAACCACTTGGCGAACGGGAACTTCCACTCCAGGACCTTGTCGAAGGGCTTGAACCAGCTCAGTTCCTTCGCACATTCGCCCCAGAATGCTTCGGGGTCCTGCTCGGCGCGCCGGTAGAGCTCCTCGTACTCGGCCAGGCTTTTGACGTGGGCCGCACGGCTGAACTCGGGCGTCGGGGGAAACTTGCGGCCCTCGCGGAGGATCGATTCGATATCGTCGTGGTGGGTGTCTGCCATGGCAATCATACCCTCCCGCGTGCTTCGCGTGTCTTGAGGCTCAAGTATAGCGTGGCGGCGTCGCCGATTTCGCGGCGGTTGGAGCGGATCTGGCGCAGCCGCTCGAGCAGTTCGGGCTCGACGCTGAGCGCGAACTCGGCGGCCAGTTCGACCGCGCGCGCGGCCCATCGCAGCACCACGCGCCCCTCAGGCCCGCCGAAGTCGTCGAAGAACCACGCGCAACTGGTCAGCGCCGCCTGCGCCGCGCGTTCCATCTCGAACAGGCGCATCAGGCTCTCCCGGTTGGCCTCGGAGTTAACGCGATGATGGACGAAAAATTCCTCGGCCAGCGCCGGGTTGGCGTCCACCGCAAGCCGGATCGATTCGTGAAGCGCGGCCGCGGCGTCGTCAACCAGCGGCGGCGCGAAACGCTCGTAAACCGCCGTGGCATGATTGTTCACGAAGTCCATCGCCTCGCGCAGCGGTCCGCGCCATTCCTGATGCGTCGCCGGGTCCATGCGGCAGCCGCACGCCGCGCGCCATCGTTCGACGCCGTGCGGACAGCTCCATGAACTCGGCCCGCTGATCTCGAAACTGCCCGCGCCCGCGGGATGCAGCGCGAGGTACTCGGCGCAATTGGTGAGCCGCACGTCGTCGCGCAGCTCCAGCGCGTTGATCGCGCGCGCCAGCTCGGCGTCGCCGTGGCGTTTGTGATGGCCGAAGGTCTCGCCGTCGGTCGCGATCATCACGATCTCGCCGGGCTCGACCTGCGCCGCCGCCTCGGCAATCGAATTCGCCAGCTCGCCGCCATTTTTCAGGCCATCGTCGAAAGAAACCGCGCGCGAAAGGTCGCGGTCGAAACGAAAGACTGCAAGGCTCAACGATTCGGAGCGCCAGATGAATGGACCGGCGCCGCGGCGCCCCGCCCCCTCACCGTGAAACGCGCCCTGCTCGGGGGCCAGGATGATAAATTTCATTCCGGCCGCCGCGACGTCGCGGAGCGTGTCCTGATCGGCGGCGCATTCCGGCAGCCACATCCCCTCGGGCCGGCGTTTGAAACGCGCGACGAAATCCTCGATCCCCCAGGCGATTTGCAACGCGCGGTCGCGCGGGTGCAGCAGCGGCAGGATCGAATGGTTGTAGGATTGCGCGATCGCGTTGCCATGCCCGCCGCGTTCCGCAACGCTCTGCTGGTCGCCCTGGCGGATCGCGCGGTAGGCATGCGCGCCATGGCGCTCCAGCCAGCTAATCAGCGTCGGGCCGAAGTCGAAATTTAGGGCGGCGTAATTGTTGCGGATATGGGCCACGCGCCCGTCCATGATGTGCGCGCGCCCGTTGGCGATATAGCACTCGCTTAAGATTTTCTCGTTCCAATTGGGGAACGGCGCGGCGCCGGGCTCCGGACTGATGAGTCCGGTCCATGGGCTTTCACGCGGCGGCTGGTAAAAATGGCCGTGAATGATGACATAGCGCGGTTCGGACATCGCACTCCAAGTTTAGGTTCTGCGCGCCCCGCGCGCCACAGTGGGATCGCGCGAACGGCTACGCCGCTGCGACGCGGAACGCGCCTTTGACCGTGGCCTCGCCCTTCTGGTTGACCACTTCCAGCTCGCCCTCGACCAGCTTTTCGCCGTTGGCTTCGTTCTTGGCGGTCACCGTGCCGCGGCAGGTCAGCGTATCGCCCGGCCATACCTGCCGCGCGAAGCGCACCTTGAAGTGGCGAACCTGGCCGGCGCCGGCAAAATCCGTCAGGCATCGCGAAAGACATCCTGCCGTCCACATCCCCTGCGCGAACACGGTCGGGATACCGGCCGCCTCGACGAAAGTCTGGTCGTAGTGCAGCGGCACGAAATCGCCAGAGGCGCCCGCATAGCGGACGAAATCGGGACGCGCGACGTTGTCGATTTTGACGGTCGGGATCGGGTCGCCAACTTTTACCGTGTCGAATTTCAGTTTCGATGCCATGGCTGCCTCATCTTGGTGTGAATTTTTCCGCGCACACTTCCGATTGCCTATCCGCTCAGCTCATCCGCCCACTGCCTGGCCGGTCTCGACCAGCACGAAACGCGCGCGCGCGACTTTCTCGTTGCGCTGATTGGTGTAGGTCGTCTCGACCGCCAGAAAAGTCATCTTGCCTCCGCGCCCGCCTTCCTTCTCGTAGATGTCGGCGACGCGCGCGACGCCGGTCAAGGTGTCGCCCACGAGGATCGGCTTGAAGAATTCGAACTCCTGCTCGCCGTGCAGGATGCGCCGCATGTCGAACATGTCGAGCGGCGGCATCGACTCGGCGGTCTGCCAGAACGCGCTGGTCTGGAGAAAAGTGACCGGTATCGGAACCCCGCCGCATTCCTTTTTGGCCAGCTCGGGATCGAAATAAACCGGATTGGGATCGCGAACCGCGCGGGCAAACTCGCGCACCTTGCCCCACTCGATCGGCATCGAGAACGGTTTGCCGGTTTTGCCGACTATGCTTTTGTCCATCATCGCCGAAACACTCCCTGGGCGGCCCGCGCGGGCGCGCCGCGTCGCGATCAATTTATAAGCCGATCAATTGCGCCACGATCTCGCGATTGAAATTGGCGTCGCCGAAGGTGAACTCCGAGGACTTGGCGCGCTTGAAATAAAGATGCATGTCGTGCTCCCAGGTGAAGCCGATCCCGCCGTGGACCTGGATTCCGTCGGCGGCAGTGCGCCGATAAGCGTCGGAGGCGGCGGCCTTGGCGACCGCGGCGGCAGTTCTGGCGTCGGCTGCGTCGTTGCTGACCGCCCACGCGGCGTAGTAGACCGCGGACTTCGCCCCTTCGACGTCGACCATCATGTTCGCGCACTTGTGCTGGACGGCTTGGAAGCTGCCGATCGGGCGGCCGAATTGCTCGCGCACCTTGGTGTACTCGACCGTGGTCTCGAGCACCTTTTGCGCGCCGCCCATCATCTCGGCCGCGAGCGCCACCTTCGCGCGATCGATCGCGGCTGCCAGCACCGGCCAGCCATTGTTGACTTCGCCCACGACGTCGGCCGACGACGCCTTCACGCCACGCATCGCGACCGCGCTGAGCTTGCGCGTCTGATCCATCGTTTTGAGCGGCGTCACCGTGATCCCGGGCCGCTTCGCGTCGATCGCGAACAGGGTAACGTCGCCGCCACGCTTTGCGCCGCTGCGCTTGGCGCCGGTGCGCGCCGCGACCAGAAAAAAATCGGCGATGTGCGCGTCGTTGACGAACAGTTTATCGCCTTCGAGCAAGAAGCCGGCGCCGCTTTTGCGCGCGGGCATCGTGATGCCGCTCTCGTCCCAGCTTCCGTTTGCCTCCAGATGGGCTGTCGTGGCGACCAGTTCGCCGCGCGCGATCGCGGGAAGGAAACGACGCTTCTGCTCGTCGGAACCGGCGCGGTTCAGCGCCTCGGCAAACATCAGCGTCCAGATGAATGGCGAGGGCAGCAACACGCGGCCCATCTCCTCCGCCACCACCACCAAATCGACGTAGTTGAGTCCTGCGCCGCCATGCTCTTCGGGCAGCACCAGGCCGAGCCATCCCAGCGAAGCCATCTTGCGCCACAGCTCGGGCGAATAGCCGCGCTCATCGTCCATCATCTGGCGCACGTGCGCCGAGGGACATTCGCGCTCGAGCAGCGACCGCGCGCTCTGGCGCAGCATCTCCTGCTCTTCGCTGAATCCGAAATCCAAGTTTCCTTACCCCTTCGGCGGCGGCCCGAATCCATCCGCGCGACTTCGGATACCACGGCGCGCCGCGCTGCGACAAGCGCCGCCTCGCCCGTCGTATCGCGCACGCCGGACCGTTACTCGGGTAGAACCTGCAACGCGTCGCCGTAACGCAGGTTGCCGCCGTCGGCGATTAGCAGAGCGCCTGTGATGAAGCTCGCCGCGTCGGAGGCGAGGAAGATGCACGGGTAGGCGATTTCCTCGCAGGTGCCGAAGCGTTGCAGCGCGCGCGACAGCAGCATCGCCGCCTTGACCTTCTCGTTGGGCCAGATGCGTTCGGCGGCGCCCTCGGTGGTGACCGGGCCGGGCGCGATACAGTTGACGCGGATGCCGAGATGGCCCCATTCTGCCGCCTGCGACTCGGTGAGCTTGATCACGCCGGCCTTGGACGCCGCATAGGGTAGCATCGTGGCCGAACCATGAACGCCGGCGGTGGAGGACAGATTGATAATCGCGCCGGGACCCTTTTGCTCGACGAATTGGCGGGCGGCGGCCTTGGAGCAGAAGAACACGCCGTCGAGGTTGATCGAGACCACCGCGCGCCAGCCGTTGGGCGAGAGCTTGAGGCTGGGCGCGGCGATGCTCGCGCCGTGGTTGTTGATCATCACGTCGAGCCGGCCGAAATGCTTGACCGCCTCGGCCACCAGCGCGTCGCACGACTCCGCATTGCGCACGTCGCACACCGCCATCTCGCATTTGCCGCCGGCCTTGCGGATCGCGTCGCGCACGGGCTCCAGATGCCCGGCGTTGCGGCTCGCGACCAGCACCGGCGCTCCGCGCAGCGCGAACTCGCGCGCGATCACGGCGCCGATTCCGGTGCCGCCGCCGGTTACGATTGTGACTTTGCCTTCGACGCTGAATACGTCCTTCAAGGGAGCATCCCTCCTTCACTCGAGTTCGGTTGTTCGAGCCAGTTCAATGACAGAGGCGCTACTTTGCCGCCAGCCGCGCCAGCGCCTGCTGCGCCTGCTCGGAAACGCCAGGAACGGCGTCGTGGTCTGACGGCGCGGACTGGATCGCGCGCTTGTAGTAGTCCATCGCCTGGTCGCGATCGCCCAGCGCCTCGTACGCGCGCGCCACGTTGAGCTGGGCCTGCGCGCTGGTCGGACAGGCGGTGACGGCATCCTGGTAATAGCCGAGCGCCTTGTCGAATTCGCTGGCCGCAAAGCGCTCACCGCCGTGCCTGGTCGCCACCTGCATCACCGCCTTGTCGCAGGAGCCCGGCGGCGGCGCGGTCGTCGAATAGGGCTGCTGGGCGGCCTGCAGACCCGCGACCTGCTGCTTGAGCTGATCCAGTTCGGCCTTTTGCTGATCGAGTTGCTGCTGGTTTTGCTTGATCGCGTCGGAGAGACATCCAGCGGCGCCAAGAGCCATCACCATCGCCAGTCCTGCCGAAGCGAAAATCCACGCGCGACGCATATCTACTTAGTTGCCAAGCGGTACGCCGCTGTCAATGCGCACGCGGCAGACGCTTCAATCGGTCAACGATGGTGATAAACTTCCGCGCGCCGGGGAAAGAGAGGAACTTCCGATGCGCACAATGCAATTGACGTTTGCGGTCCTGATCGCCACGCTTTTGACCTGTGCAAAAATGCAACTCTCCGCGGTCTACGCGGCCGCTGACGCTGGTGCTCCCGCGATGACTCCCACTCAGGCCCTGGCGCAACTAATCGAGGGCAACCGGCGGTTCCAGCGCGACGCGAACAGTCATCCTCACCTTCACGCCAAGCGGCGCTCGGAGCTTGCCGGCGGCCAATCGCCGTTCGCGGTCATCCTGTCGTGTTCAGACTCGCGCGTGCCGCCGGAGCTGATCTTCGACCAGGGGCTCGGCGGTCTTTTCGTGGTGCGTCTGGCGGGCAACACGGTAACTCGCGCGGGTCTCGAGAGTATCGACTACGCGGTCGGTCACCTGGGCACCAACCTGATTATGGTGCTGGGTCACGAGAGCTGCGGCGCGGTCAAAGGCGCGCTCACCGAGTGTGTGAGCAAACCCGCGGCCGGACTGCCTGAAATCTTCGCCAACATCTGCCCGGCGGTCGACCAGGCGCGCCGCAAGGGCGGCGACAACCTCGAGTCCAGCGCGATCGATTTGAACGTGACCGACCAGGTGAAAATACTGGAGCGCTCGCCGCTGTTCGAAAAACGCGTCGCGGACGGCAGCCTGAAAATCGTCGGCGCCCGTTACAATCTGGAAAGCGGCAAGGTCGAAATCATCAACTCGGGCGACTGAGCCACCCTAGTCGGGGACACTCGGGCGCACGGTGATTCCGACATACGCGGTCGCCGTGCGGCCGTCCGAGGTGGTCGCATTTACAGTGGCGACGTAGGTGCCAGTGGTCGCGTAGGTGTGGAAAAAAGTCAGCGGCGGATCCATCGAGACCTGCCCGTCGCCGAAATTCCATACGTACGAGACGAAGCCTTTGCCTTCGGGATCGACCGTGTTGAGGAAGAAACCAACCGTGAGCGGCGCGGGGCCGTAGCCGGGCACGGCGGTCATCGTGATCAAAGGCGGTTGTGGGAGGTCGACGCCGTTGACGCCGTGCCCGTTCATCATCGATCCGGGCATTGATCCCGGCATCGATCCGGGCGCCGGCATGGTTCCGGGCGCCGGCATCTGCTGCTGTTGCAGATCCGGATTCTGTTGTTCCTGGGTGAACGCCGGCGCCGGCCGTATCGCGATCGGCATCAGCACGGCAAGCGCGGCAGCAGCCGCAAATGTTAAGCGCGCATCAGCCATTCGCTGAGATCGATCGTCACCGCGCCGCCGTCGGTCATCTGGAGCGATTTGGGTGAGCGGCGGAGCTGCATTTTGTCCAACTCGGTTTCGCGCGGAAGCATGTAAAGCAATATGTCGCCCGACATCGAGAGCACTCGTATCCGTTGCTCGCCATGGCGCTCCACGCCGGTGACTTCATACGGGCTGAGATGGAACGGGAAGCCGCGCAGGCGTATCACTCTGTCGTCGTACTCCTCGACTACGCCGACGAAGAAGCGTGTGTTGTCGTCGTGGAAAAGCTTGCGATCGATCACCAGGATGTGGTCGCCGTCCCGGATTGCGGGCATATCGTTCCTCCGTTTGTAACCGCCCGGCCGCGCCGGCCGAACTTACCCCACCATTAAACGGATTGCGCCCCGCCCCGTCCATACCCCCAGCCGCCAAGATGCACTCCGCGCGGCGCCCGGCTTTTGCACACCCGCCGATGCAGCTAGAATGGTGGGATTAAGCGGCGCGCGCCGCGCGGGGCGGTGATACCCCAACTCTGGAGACGCGCTGCGCGCTGTCCCGAGAGACGCGCTGCGCGTTTTCGCGCCGATTACTCGGAATTTCCCGAATCTCCTGGGTTTACCGGAAGTTGCCCTGATGCTGGCGCTCGATAAAGTCTCAAAGTTCTACGGCGGCCGCACGATCTTCGAGAGCGTGAGCTGGGCGATGGCGGACGACGCGCGGGTCGGCCTGGTCGGCCTCAATGGCGCCGGAAAGACCACCCTGCTGCGCATGATCGCCGAGGTTACCGCGCCCGACGCGGGCCGTATCGCGCGCCCGCAGCGCTCGTCGGTCGGCTACCTGCCGCAAGACGCGCCTGAGATGGGCGGCCGGCCGGTGCTGGAGGAAACACTCTCGGCGCTCAGCGAGATGCAGGCGCACGACCGCCGCCGGGTCGAGCTCGAAGAGGTGCTGGCAACTCATCACAGCGGCCCCGAGCACGACGCGGCGCTGGCCGAGCTCGGTGACGTGCTGAGCGAACTGGAGCGTCACGGCTTCTATGAAGCCGACAGCCGCGTCAAGGCGGTGCTGTTTGGGCTGGGCTTCAGCGAGGCTGACCTCGCGCGCGACGTGGCCGAATTCTCCGGCGGCATCCGGATGCGTATCGCGCTGGCGAAACTGCTGGTGCGCCGCCCCGAATTTCTGATGCTCGACGAGCCGACCAACCATCTCGACCTCGAGGCGCGCAACTGGCTCGAGGATTACCTGGCGAACTATCCGGGCGGAATCATCCTGGTCTCGCACGACCGCTACTTTCTTGATCGCGTGACCGATCGCACGGTCGAGGTCTCACGCGGCCGACTGGTCGAATACCAGGGCGGCTACTCGGCCTACCTGGTCGAGCGCGAGCGGCGCCACGAGATGGAGCAGGCGGCTTACGAAAACCAGCGGGCCGAGATCGAGCACATGGAGGCCTTCATCAGCCGCTTCCGCTACCAGGCGAGCAAGGCCAAGCTGGTCCAGAGCCGGATAAAACAGCTCGAGAAAATCGAGCGGCTGGAGCCGCCGGCCGGCAGCGAAAAATCACCCGCGATCCATTTCCCGCAGTGCGAGCGCGGCGGGCGCCGGGTCTTCGAGCTGCGCAGCGCGGTCAAGCGCTACGGCGATATCGTTGTCTATGACGGCGTCGATCTGACGATCGAGCGCGGCGCGCGAATCGCGCTGGTGGGTCCCAACGGCGCGGGCAAATCCACGATGATGAAGCTGCTGGCGGGTATTGAACCGATGACCGCCGGTCAGCGCACCGTCGGCGCGGGAGTCGAGATCGGCTACTTCGCCCAGAATCTTGCCGAGTCGCTCGATTACAGCAAGCCCGCGCTCAAAGAGCTGAGCGACGCGGCGGAAGGGATGACGACCGGCGAAATTCGCGGCCTGTTGGGCGCAATGCTTTTTTCGGGCGATGACGCGTTGAAGCCCGCCGGCGTGCTCTCGGGCGGCGAACGCGCGCGGCTAGCGCTCGCAAAGGTGCTGGCGCATCGCAACAACTGCCTGCTGCTCGACGAGCCGACCAACAACCTCGACATCGTGGCCAAGGACATCCTGCTCGAAGCGCTGCGCCGTTTTCCGGGCACCGTAGTAATCGTCAGTCACGATCGCTACCTGCTCAACGAACTGGCGACCGAGGTTATCGAGGTCGGCCAGGGCCATGCGACGCGCTACCTCGGTAACTACGACTACTACCTGGCCAAAAAGGCGGCGGCCGAGTCCGCCGCCCTCGCAGCCAACGGCGCCGCGGCCCGAGCCGCGGCGTCGGCGGCGACCGCGGAGCGGGCCGCCGGACTCCGCGCCGCCGGAAGTGGCGCGGAATCCGGCGCGTCCGGCAAAGGCTCCGGCAACGGCGCTCGCACTGCCGACGGCGCACGCGCTGCCAACGGTGCGTCCGCCGCTGCGGGCGGACGCGCCGTTGGCGGCCAGCGCGCGCCGTCGCCGTCCGCTCCCGGCAAAGCCGGGGCGGACGGCGACGCCGCGCACGACAACGAGGTAAAGCAGCGCCGCGAGCGCGAGCGGCGCGCCCGCCGGCGCCAGGCGCTCGAGGGCGATATCGGGCGCAAGGAAACCGAGCGCGCCGCGCTCGGCGAGCAGATGAACGATCCCAACTTCTACCTGCAACGCACCGACGCCAGGGAACTGATCGCCGCCTACGAGCGGCTCGGCGGCGAAATCGAGCGTCTCTACGAAGAGCTGATGAGCCTCGACGGCGGCGCGGCGCCGTTGGGTTCGTAGCGCAGGCGCGCTCCCGCGACGAGCGCGAAGTGCGTGGGGCGCGCTTTGCGGCAACGGCCATGCGGGCGGGCCAAAGGCCCGCCCGCATGGCCGTTGCCGCGTGCAGCGGCTAAGATCGCGTCGTGTCTTCCCCCAACGAATCAACAGCGCTTGCGCGATGGCTCGACGGCGCGCTCGCCGGCCGATGGCCCGGCGCGCGCGCCAGTGGCGTCGTGATGCTCAAGGGCGACGCGTCGAATCGCCGCTTCTGGCGGGTCGCGCTGGACGTGCCGCCGCTCTGCGGCGGCACGTCCAGCGCGACCTTGCCCGCATCGGCGACGCCCCCCCCACCTTCCGCGATCGCTATCGACCTTGGCCCCGACGATCTGCCCGCTTACGTGCGCGCCTTGAATCTGGTGTCCACTCCGCCGGCCGAACCGCCTTTCCTGAACGTGCAGCGCTTTCTCAAATCGATCGGCGCGGCCGTGCCCGAAATTTTCGTCGCCGACCCGGAGCGCAGGATACTGCTGGTCGAGGATGTCGGTGAGACCTCATTGTTCCAGGCCGCGCTGGACGGCGTCGCCAAGCCGGCGACGCTCTATCGAAGCGCGGTGAACGAACTGTTGCTGATTCATGTTGAGGGTACGCGCCGGCTCGGCCCTGGATGCATCGCCGCGTCGATTGCATACGACGAGCGGCTGTTTCGATGGGAGATGGAGGATTTTCTAACGACGGGAGCGGCGAGCGTCGCGCCCGGCACCGATTTGAGCGCGGTCGCCCCGGAGCTCGACGATCTCGCGGCGCGGCTCGGCGGCGTTGCGCGCGTGCTATCGCATCGCGACTACCACGGCCACAATCTTTTCGTGCAAAACGATCGGATGGGGCTGCGCATCCGTGTGATTGATTTTCAGGACGCGTTGCTCGCACCCGCCGCGCAGGACCTCGCCGTGCTGCTCACCACCCGCGACACCGGCCGCGTAATCGGTCCCGAAGCGGAGCGCCGGCTGCTCGACTATTACATCGCGGGTTGCGCGCGCCGCGGCGCCCCTTGTCCGGATGCCGACGCGTTCATCAACAGCTATCATTTGTGCGTGCTTCAACACGCGCTCAAGGTGATCGGACGCTTCAACGCGCTCGAGCGCCAGGGCAAGCCGGGTTACGCGGCGTTTATTCCGCATGCGGCAGCGCAGGCGCGCCGGATGCTCGCGATACTCGGCGCGAGAAATGATTTTCCCCGATTGCGCGCGGCCTTCGACGTGCGCTAACGCCGCGAGCGAGGCAATGCGCGAGGTAAGGACGAATCGATGAAGGCGCTGGTGCTGTCGGCGGGCAAGGGTGAGCGGCTGATACCACTTACCTCGACCGTGCCCAAACCGATCGTCGAGGTCGGCGGGCGTCCGCTGATTCACTATCCGCTCCGGATGCTGGCGCGCGCCGGCGTGACCGACGTCGCCATCAACGTCCATCACCTGGCCGCCGCGGTCCAGACCGGGCTCGGAAGCGGCGACGCGATAGGCGTGCGAATAACCTATGCGCCCGAGACGGTGCTGTTGGGCACCGGCGGCCCGCTTATCGGATTGCGCGAATTTTTCGGCGATGAGACTTTCGCGATCCTCAACTGCGACACGATAGTCGATCTCGACCTGCATGCGCTCGCGGAGTTTCATCGCCGCCGCGGCGGCCTCGCGACGCTGGTGCTCCGAGAAAGTGACACGCCCGAGGTTTATAGCCGAATCGAAATCGACGCCGGCGCGCGGGTGCGCCGGATGCGTTTGCTTAGGCGTCGCGTGTCCGCCGAATCCCGCGCGCAGGTCGAATTCGACGATTATGGGCCCGCGCTCGACGCGGCCGACGCGGCGCGCCTCGATGCCTACATGTATTGCGGCGTCTTGCTATGCGAGCCGGCGTTGTTCGAATTGATGCCGGCCATCCCGCCGCCATTCAGCCTGATGGGCGATCTGTTCGCGCCGCTGCTGACGCAGGGGTTGGCGATGTTCGGCTACGTGCATCGCGGCCTGTTCCGCACCGTCGACGATCTAAAGAGCCTCGAAGCGCTGCGCGCCGAATTCGCGGCCGCCCCGCCGCGCCTGCCATTCCTTTGAGCGCGCGCAGCGCCTGTATCGCAACCGCAATCGCGCGGTAGAACGCCATCCTCTAAGCGCCCCTCAGCCGTTCCAACAATCCGACCAGCTCGCCCATCGAGCGTATCACGAAATCCGCGCGGTACTGCGGATGGTTGGTGAGCATGCGGTAGCTGGCGGGCCCGGTGGCGACCGCCACCGACGCGCCATAGCCCGCGTTCATCGCCGCCATAACGTCGCGCGGCTCGTCACCGACGTACATGCAGGCCTGCGGGAGCATCGAGGCGCGCATCGCGGCCTGCTTGAGGCTCTGCGTCTTGTCGAGGATTCGCATCGTGGTCCCGGTTTGCGTGATCACCTGGTCGAGGTAGGACGCCAGCCCCACCATCGCGAGTTTCTCGATCAGGCGCTGCGAGTCGCCGGGACGGCTGGTGATGAGGGCGGTCGCATAGCCGCGCCGCTTGAGTTCGGCCAGCGTCTCCTGCACGTGAGGCAGTACTTCGAGCCGCTCAGTGCGGTCGATCTCGGCGAGAAAATAGGCGAACGCGAGCTTGGTATACTCGGCGCGCTTGTCCTCGGGCAGGCCGAGGAACGGGTCGTCCTGTTCGAGCGCCTGATGGTAGTGCTCGCGGGTCAGCGGCGGAGCGTGGCCGAGGTCGTCGAGCGCGCTGCGCGCCGCGGTGTAGAGCGGCCCGTGAATATCGACCAGGGTACCGTCGAGATCGAAGAAGATCGCTTTGAATTCGCGCTGCGATGACATCGATGTGCCGGTTGGCGCGCTGCCCGCCAAGCAACTTTGATGAGTGTTGAATCGACGCTTGTCAAGCGTTCCCAAGGCTGAGGTGGCACGCCTGGTGAGCATCCAGCGCGAGCATGAAACGCCCCTCGCACGGATTGCTTATGACCCACAGCGCGCCGCGGCGAGCGCATACGGCGGTCGCAAGCGCGAGCGCCGCCGCGTCGGCCTGGTCAAGATTTGCCGGCACGGGCGCATCGCGAAGCCCAAGCTCTGCCGCGAGCGACGCGACGATATCACGGCGCGCGGCCAACGCTTTCGCGCGCTGCTTTTTGGGCGGAAGCGCAGTCGAAGGAGACGAGAGGCGCAATTGCAGGTCGGGATAGGACTCGAAGGCCGGCACGCCGAGCTGTTCCAGCGCGCGATAGACTGCGAACCCGGCCAGCATGAAGCGCGTGAACGTGCCGCCGCCCGGCGCCGGCCCGCGCGCATCTCCATCGGCATCCAAAAGCGCGCCGAACAGTTCCCTCGCGATCGCGCTCAGATGGGGCTTGCATTTCGAGTCGTGCGCCCATTGCGCGAAGTAGTCATAGCGCGGCGTGGGGAACATCGAGAGGCCCGGCATCCGAACTCTGGCAGCGGGCACGGCTTTGCCGGCGGGCACGGCCACTAACGTGCGAAAGATTTGCCGCAGCACGGCGTCGATCTCGCGCCCGCGCGGCGCAGGATCGCGCCTGTGCGTCCCGCGCGACCAATCGAGATCGCGCGGCCATCGCGGCGAGTCGACCAGCGCGGTCGCACGCGGATCGAGTTCCGGCGCGGCGTCCTTAATCCTCTGTGCGAGAGTGCCGCACGCGGTCCCTTTCAGCCCGTCAAGCGCTACGCGTTTGAAAACCAGCGTGCGTGGCGGCGCATCGACGCTCGCGAGGTCGAGAAAATTCTCACCGACGTCGACACCGACGAATGATCCGCTGAATGGTCCAGGCAGCGGCTTGCCGGCTGCTGTCATGGTTTGTTGGCAGTTTGTCGGCGCGCGGCTCGTCGGTCCGACGACCGCCCTACCCTGGCGGCTGTGTCGCGCCGTTGGAGGCCGTGTGCGACGGATAGAGCATGCGGTACTCCCGCAAACCGCCGATCACTCGCTTTACGTAGTCGCGAGTTTCGCGGAAGCCGATATTCTCGACCCATTGATCGTCGTCGCCGGGATACTTGGCGCTCCATTGCTGGACCGCGTGCTCGCCCGCATTATAAGCCGCGACCGCCTTGAACGGATCGCCGCCGAACATCTCGAACAGGTTCTTGAGATAGGCGGTGCCCACGCGCACGCTCAGCGAAGGATCAAAGAGGTTGAGCGAGGCCTGCTCGACGCCCGCCGACGGCCCTATCCGATCGGCAGTGGCCGGCATCAACTGCATCAGGCCGCGCGCGTCGCTCACCGATCTCGCCTGCGGATTGAACAGGCTTTCCTGGCGCACTAGCGCGAGCACCAGGTAAGGATCGAGCGCGTCGCCGTTGGCGGCCTGCGCAATCATGTCCCAGTAGGCGCGCGGGTAACGCAGCCGCTCGGTGGTCGAAGAGTCGAGGCTGCCGTCCTTCTCCAGCCGCACCGCGATCTCGATCGCCGCGTACCACTCGCCCGTGCGCTGCAATTCGGCGAGAACGAAATCGCGCACGCGCGCGTCGGTCGACTCCTCGGCGGCGAGCGCGCGCAACTCGGGCGGTTCGAGGTAGGTCATGCCGAGCCGCTTCAACGTGGTGACACGGTCCAGATGAAACGCGGCGAGGCTGCCGGGCGCCACGGAGGGCACGGCGACGTCGAGTTGAGACCCGTCAGCCGCGGCCAACTGGGCCGTGGGCGCGCCTATCCGGCGCGCCGCCAGTTCGGGGTAGTAGTTGCTCGCGGTGCTTTGCGCGAGGCTCTGATAGATCGCCGTGGCCGCGGCGCTTTGGCCGGAGCGCTCCATCGAGCGCGCATACCAGTACGAAAGCCCGTCGCGCTCCGACGGCGACGCGGCCATCGGCTTCATCGAGGCGAACTCGCGCGCCGCCGTGTCGAAGTGTCCCGTCATGTAGAGCGCAAACGGCGCGCGGAAGCGGCCGTCGGCGGCCTGCGTGCTATGCGGATAGCTGCGGACCAGTCGCAGGTACGCGGCGCGCGCGAGGTCCCACCGGGCGTCGTCCTCGTACGCGCGACCGATGTCGAACATCGCTGCCGGCGCGAGCGCGCTTGCCGGGAATCCTTGCACGAGCCTGCTGAACGTCGCGCGCGCGGCTTCCGTGTCGCCGGTCCTCCACTGCAGATGTCCCAGCCGATAGACCGCGTCCGGAGCCATCTCCCCGTGCGGCGCGTACTTGAGATAGGTGTTGAGCGCGAGCATCTCGCGGTCGGAATTGGCCCGCAGCGCGCGCGCCTTAAGCCACAGCAGCTCGGCATGCACGCCGGCGGGAGGCTCAAGCTCAAGCGCCTCGTCGATCTGGCTAAGCGCCATCGAGGACTGGCCCTCGTGCAGGAGCAAGGCGGCCTCGCGGCGATGGTAGCCGAGCGAGTGCGTGTCGATCAGATCGGGATGGGCCGCGGCGATCGAGTAGGCGAGCGTGCGCGCCTCGGCGTCAGAGCCGCCCTGCGGATACTTTTCGCGGAGTCCCTGTAGTTCGTTGAAAGCGCTCTGCGCGTCGCCCAAGCCGAGCGCGGCGCGCGCCTCGATTAGCCGCGCCTGCGAATCGATGTCCGCAACCGGACTCCGTGCGGCCAGTGCCGCGGCCGCGGATTGCGCATCGCCGAGTCGTCCCAGCTTGAATTCGATCTCCGCATACTGGAGCGACGCCTCGTCGGCGAACACACTTTGCGGATAGCCGTAGCTCAGCCGCCGGAAAGTCGCGGCGGCGCTCTGGTTGTCGCCACTGTCGCACTGGGCCGACCCGAGATAGAACAGCGCGTAGTCGGCAAGGGCCGGGTACTTGTCGGCCGCGAGCGTCATCCGCTCGATCGTCTTCATCAGATCGTGCGCGCGGTAGGCCTCGTAACCCTCGACGAAGGTTTGCTCGGGGTCTAGCGGAACAACGGTGAGAATGCCGAACTGGCCGAGGATGGATCGTGCGTCGCCGCGAATCGACGCGGCCGCCGACGTTTTGACCGGGCCGAGCGCCCGCGCCGGGGTAGCCAGAAGCGCGGCCAACCCCACCACCACGACCCAACCCAATAGCCCACTACTTGGCTTCACAAACATCGACATAGAGTAACGTAACGCCCGCGCCGATTCAATCGGGGGCTTGCGACGATGCGGGAGCCGCAGCCCTCTCCGAGGCTACTGCGTCATCGCGCGAAACTGCCGCCTCATCTAAGGTCGGACAGGAACTCCAGCATCGCGGCGTTTACCTCCGCTGGCTTCTCCTGCTGGGTCCAGTGGCCGGAACCCTTGATATTCACGCGTTTTAGATTGGGCACCCATCGCTCCATCCCCAGCGTCTGCTCGGGCCACAGCACGAAGTCCAGTTCGGCGGTTATCATCAGCGCCGGCTGATCGACGCGGTCGGGCAGGTTGGCCGACTCCTCCCAGTTGCGGTCGATATTGCGATACCAGTTGAGTCCGCCGCGAAAGCCGGTTTTCTCGAACGCTTTCACGTAAACGTCGAGGTCGGCCTCGCTCATATATTTGCCCAGCGGCCCGTCGGGCAGGCGATCGAGCAATCCGCCGCCCGCGGGACCGAACACGCCCGGCGCTGCCCGCTCGGCGAGCGGCGCAAGCGGCATCGGATCGCGATAAAGGCCGCGCAGCGTGCGCCGCACGTCGCGCTCGAGTTCGGCCTCGGCAACGCCGGGCTGCTGGAAGTGCAGCACGTAATGAAAATTGCCGGCCGCATTTCGCCGCGCCATCTCGGTCGGCTTGGTCGGCGCGGGCTGCGGGCTCGTCACCCAGATTATCTTCGGATGCTCGGGACTGCCCGGCGTCGACGGAAGCCATCGCGGCATGAACGGGGTATTGAGATTGATCACGCGCGCAATTCGCCCGGGCGCGCGCATCGCGCTCTGCCAACTGACGAAGCCGCCCCAGTCATGGCCGACGATCACGCACTTGTCGATCTCCAGCGCGTCGAGCATCCCGACGATGTCCTTCACCAGCTCGCGCACCTGGTAAGCCTCGACCGGCTGCGGACAATCGGTATCGCCATAGCCGCGCTGGTCAGGCGCGATCGCGCGAAAGCCGGCGTCGGCGAGCGCGCGGAGCTGATGGCGCCACGAGTACCAGAGCTCGGGAAAGCCGTGACAGAAAACCACCGGGAAGCCCTTGCCAGCCTCGACTACATGCATCCGGATGCCGTTGGTTTCGACGAATTTATGGACGAGTTCGCTCATCGGATTTGTCCTCGCACTTGGTAGCGCCAGTCTAGGCACACGGACAAGCCTCGACCAACAGCGCGGCACGCAGCCGCGCTTGCGCGGCTCGACGCGCTCCTGCAACCTTTTGCCAACGGACTTTTCCAGAGGAGTTTGAGCCAACGGAATTTTTACCGACAGATTTTTTGCTAACGGAATTTTTGCTAACGGACGTGCAACGATGGCCGCTCCCAGATTGATTCTCGCCTCGACCTCGCCGCGGCGCAGAGCATTGCTCGCGGCAGCCGGAGTCGAGTTCGAGCTTGGCGAAAGCGGCGTCGAGGAAGAACGCCATGCGGACGAGCCGGCCGCGGAGTTCGCGCTTAGGATGGCCGAAGAGAAGGCGCTGGCGGTCTCGCGCCGCGCCGATGGCGCACTGGTGCTCGGCGCGGACACGGTGGTCGAATGCGGCGGTGAGATTCTCGGCAAGCCGCGCGACCACGCCGACGCGCATGGCATGCTGCGCACGCTCTCCGGCCGCTTCCACGTCGTGGTAACCGCCTTCGCGCTGGCTCGCGACGGGCGCGTGGCTGAGAGCCGCGCCATCACCAGCCGCGTCCGTTTCCGCGAGCTTGGCGACGACGAAATCGACGCCTACATCCGCACCGGCGAACCGATGGACAAGGCGGGCGCGTATGGTATTCAGGCCGAGGGCGTGGGCCTGGTGGTGGAGGTCGAGGGCGAGCGCGACAACGTGATGGGCCTGCCAGTCGGCGAGGTGCTCGCGGCGCTGCGGCGCCACGCGATCGTATCGCGCGAGGGCGAGCGCTGATTTGCCAGGCTGACCCAAGGCTGATGCTCACACACGATGAAATCGCCGCGCGGCTGACGGCCGCGCGCGAGCGGATCGCGCGTGCCGCGCGACGCGCGGAGCGTAACCCGGCCGCGGTCAGGCTCGTGCTCGCGAGCAAGACCCAGCCGCCCGAGGCGATTCGCGCCGCCTACGCCGCCGGCGCGCGCGAGTTCGGCGAGAACTACGTGCAGGAGGCGGCGGCGAAGCAGGATGCGCTGGCCGATCTGGAAGATCTAGAGGATGTGCGATGGCATCTGATCGGCCATCTGCAGACAAACAAGGCGCGCGACGCCGTAAATCGCTTCGCGCTTATCCATAGCCTCGACTCCGCGCGCCTGGCCTCCGCGCTGGGCCGTGCGCGTCCCGCGCCGCGTGTGCCGGTGCTGATCGAGGTCAACGCCGCTGGCGAAGCGTCCAAGAGCGGCGTGGCGCCCGCCGAAGTCGAGCGGCTGATCGAGGCCGCGCGCGCTACGGTGGAAATCCTCGGCCTGATGACGATTCCGCCGCCGGCGACCGACCCGGAACGCTCGCGAAGCCACTTCGCCACGCTGCGCGCGATGCGCGATCGGCTTGCGGCGGCGACCGGGCTTGCGCTAAGCGAGCTTTCCATGGGAATGACCGACGATTTCGAGGTGGCGATCGAAGAAGGCGCGACGATCGTGCGGGTGGGCCGCGCGATCTTCGGCGAGCGTACGTGATGAATGTGAAAAAGAAGCTGGGCTTTATCGGCGCGGGCAACATGGCCGAGGCGCTGGCGCGCGGCCTGGTCGAAAACAAGGTCTTCAAAGCATCCGAGCTGATCGCCTCCGACGTTGACGCCGCGCGCCGGCGTAAATTCAAAGGCGCGCTCAAGATCGAGGTCACGACCGACAATCTCAAGGTCCTGAACTCCTCGCGCGCCGTGCTCTTCGCCGTAAAGCCGCAAACCATCGATGCCGTGCTGACCGAGCTTGCCCGCGCCGGCGGTGGCGATGGCGACGGCGCATCGCCCAGCGGCGGGCTCGCCGCCAAGCTCTTCGTGTCGATCGCCGCCGGGGTCACATTGGGCCGCCTGGAGGGCGCGCTGGGCGGCCGCGCGCGCGTTATCCGCGTGATGCCGAACGCGCCGGCGATGGTTGGTCAGGGGATGGCGGCGCTGGTGCGCGGACGCAACGCGACTCGCGCCGACGAGACTTTCGCGCTCAAAATTTTCCGCGCCGTCGGCGACGCAGTGGCGCTCAAGGACGAGGCGCTGCTCGACGCGGTGACTGCGCTTTCGGGCAGCGGTCCGGCGTACGTCTACTTGTTCGTCAAGGCGCTCGCCGACGCTGCCGTGGCGCAGGGGCTGCCGCCCGAGCTCGCGCTTCGGATGGCGCTCAAGACAATTCGCGGCGCGGAGGAGAACATGCGCCGCTCGCCGATGACCGCGGCCGAGCTGATTCGGATCGTCGCGTCTCCCGGCGGCACCACCGAAGCCGCGCTGAAACAATTAGGCGCCGACGGCTTTTCTGATATCGTGGCGCGTGCCATACATGCTGCGGCCGAGCGCTCGCGCCAACTCGGACGCGTAAGCTAGGCCGCCCCGGAGAGTCATCGACCATGCCCGATATTCTCGTCCGCACGATCGTGTTTGCAGCCCAGACGCTTTCCGGTCTGCTCCAGATCTATTTCTGGATCGTCGTCATCGCAGTGCTGCTGAGCTGGGTCCAGCCGGACCCGTATAACCCCATCGTGCGCGCGCTCTACGCGATGACCGAGCCGGTTTTCGATTGGGTTCGCGAGCATCTGCCGGTCTATCTCGGCGGCCTCGATCTTTCGCCAATAGTCGTCATCATCGCAATTCAATTCGTACAGCGCGTGCTGATCATGTCCCTTCTGCAGGCCATGACGCCGATCGGCGACGATGTACGGCTTCGTAGGGGACACCCTGCGGCGATCCCATCGCAGCATAGCCTTCAGATTGACCGCGATGGCGTCGCGACCCTGATTCTGGGAGGATGAAGGCGGTACGAATTCCCGGCGAATCGCGGGCCAGTGATACCTGCGATGGCACCCGCGGAGACATCTAATTGACAAGGCTGCCGGGCATGCTTACCTAACCTTTAGAGCCATCGGAAGCCAATTCCACCTACTGAAAATGCCCATCTACGAGTATCGTTGCCCCAAATGCGGAACCTTCGAGACGACGCAGCGCATCACTGAGCCGGCGCTCAAGCGTTGCCCGACCTGCAAGAGCAAGGTCGAGCGGATGATCTCGGCCACCTCGTTCGTGCTCAAGGGCTCAGGATGGTACGCCACCGACTATGCGCGCTCGGGCAGCGGCAAAGCCGCCGACGCGTCGAGCGACAAATCCGACAGCAAGCCGAGCGGTGAGTCCGCGAGCAACGGCGCCAACGGCTCCTCAAACGCGGCGTCGTCGTCGGCAGGCTCGTCGGACAAGGCGAGCCCGTCGGACAAAAGCAGTGGCTCGTCTTCCTCCGAAAAAAGCGCGAAACTCAAGTCCTCCGACTGAGCTCGGCTCTGAGGCTTTTTAATCGCGCAGGTTGCACTCCCGCAACGCTACAGAAGCGGCTTTTACAAAAGATCGGCCATTTGACTCATTCGTTAGCTGGTATGCGTTATGCTCCGCTTAAATCGCGCTTGCCGCTGCCCAGAGTCAGTTGGTATTTGTGGACGACGAAAAGAAATCTCCACCTTCCCCGCGCGCTTCAATCCGTCTATGGCTCGCGGTCCTTCTGAGTGTGGTGGCGCTGTGGTTCGTTGACGGCTTGCTCAAGCCGACCTCGCGCCGACGAAATCCCGATCGTAAATAAATTCCGGCCGCACATCGCTGCTCGCTCCGGTAGCGCACCCGACGTTTTTTTTGTTTGAATCGGACCGATGCGCGCCTTGGTGCTCGATCCTGAACTGATTCTCCGCAACGACTATCCCTACCCAGCGCCAATGCAGGGCGAGAGTATCGTGCGCGTGCGGATGGCCGGGATATGCGGCACCGACCTCGAGTTAGCGCGCGGGTACATGTCCTATCGCGGCGTGCCGGGCCACGAATTCGTCGGCGAAGTCGTCGACACCCGCACCGGCGCGCTCGCCGGGCGTCGGGTGGTGGGCGAAATCAACGCGGCGTGCGGGCGATGCGCCTTCTGCCTGGAGGGCCTGGGACGCCATTGCCCTGACCGCACCGTGCTTGGGATCTTTGGGCGCGACGGCGCGTTCGCTGAGTTCCTGCGGCTGCCCGACGAAAACCTAATCGCTCTTCCCGACTCGATATCCGACGAGCTTGGCGTTTTCGTCGAACCGGTCGCGGCGATCTATGAGATCTTCGAGCAAACCAAACTGCGCCGCGACCACAAAATCGCGGTGCTCGGCGATGGACGGCTCGGCGCGCTCGCCGCGATCGTGCTCCGCGCCGAGGACTACGCGCCCGTGCTCGCCGGACACCATCGCGACAAGCTCGATCGCCTGGCCGCGCTCGGACTTGAAGTACGACTTGAAGACCAGCTCGAGCCCGGCTTCGACGTGGTGATCGATTGCACGGGAAACAGCGCCGGGCTTAACCGCGCGCTCGCGCTGGCGCGTCCGCGCGGCACGGTGATTCTCAAGAGCACGGCGGCTGCGGGCGCTTCGCTCAACCTGGCCCAGGCCGTGGTCAACGAAATCACGATCGTGGGCTCGCGATGCGGCCGGTTTGCGCCGGCAATTGCCGCGCTCGCCTCGGGAAGGGTCGATCCGCGCCCGCTGGTATCCAGCATCTTCGCGCTCGACGACGCGCCGGCTGCGTTCGCCGCCGCCGGACGCTCGCCAAACTTCAAGGTATTGCTCAAACCCTGATGGCTACGACCGTCATTATCGGAATCGACACCGGCGGCACGTTCACCGACCTGGTAGCGATCGCCGACGGACGCCTGCGCGTGCATAAAGTGCTCTCGACGCCCGACGACCCCGCGCGCGCGGTTATCACTGGACTTAAAGCGATGCTTGAAGGCGCGCGGCGCGATCCGCGTCGGGACTTGCTCCCCGAACTAGTCACTTACAGCTCGACCGTGGCGACCAACGCGCTGCTCGAACGCAAGGGCGCGCGGGTCCTGCTCCTGACCAACGCCGGTTTCGAGGACCTTATCGAGATAGGCCGTCAGAACCGCAGCGATCTCTATTCGCTCGCGCCGGAGCGCCCGGAACCGCTGGTCGCGCGCACGATGCGCCTAGGTGTCGCTGAGCGGACTTACTTTGACGGCAAGTTGGCGCTCGGCCTCACCGCCGCGGAACTGAATCGCGTGTGCCGCGCGGCCGCTTCCAGCCGCGCCGACTCGATTGCGATCTGTCTGCTCCATTCCTACGCCAACCCGGCGAGCGAGCGGCGGCTTGCGCGCGCGCTCACCCCGCTCGGCCTGCCGCTCTCGGTGTCGCATCGCATCCTCGCCGAGTATCGCGAGTTCGAGCGGCTCTCGACCACGGTGGTCAACGCGTACGTGGCGCCGCGCATGTCCTCGCATCTCGGCCGGCTGGAGCGCGATCTGCGCGCGGCGCGGCTGCGCGTGATGCAATCCAACGGCAGCGCGATCGGCGCGCGCCTGGCGCGCGACGAGCCGGTCCGCACGATTCTTTCCGGCCCCGCCGCCGGCGTCGTCGGCGCGACCGCGCTGGTGCGCGCAACCGGCGTCGATCGCTTCATCACGTTCGACATGGGCGGCACCTCGACCGACGTGTCCCTGTTCGACGGCCGCGCCGCCATACGCACACTCAGCTATCCGGGCGGCTACGCCGTCCGCACCCCGGTGATCGATATCCACACCGTCGGCGCGGGCGGTGGCTCGATCGCGGCGGTCGACGCCGGCGGCTCGCTCAAGGTCGGCCCGGAAAGCGCGGGCGCCGATCCGGGACCGGCCTGCTATGGACGCGGTGCCGCGCCGACCGTCACCGACGCCAACCTGGTCGCCGGGCGGCTGGTGGCCGAGAATTTCCTGGGCGGCGCGATGCGCCTTTATCCCGAGCGCGCCGCAAAAGCGATCGCTGCGCTCGGCCGTGCGATGCGCACCGACGCGATCGGCGCGGCCAGCGGAGTTATCCGCGTGGTCAACGCCAACATGGAACGCGCGGTGCGCGTCATCACCGTCGAGCGCGGCTTCGACCCGCGCGATTTCGCGCTGATGGCGTTTGGTGGGGCGGGCCCGATGCACGCCTGCGAGCTCGCGCTCGACCTCGGCATCCGGCATATCGTGCTGCCACGCAATCCGGGATTGCTCTGCGCGTGGGGCGCGTTGCAGGCGCCGCCGGGACGCGAATACTCGCTCACCGTGCGCGAGACCTCGCCCAACTACCTTCATCTTGCCCGCCGCCTCGCCGCGCGCGCGGCGCCGATGGTCAACCGCGCACGGCGCGAACTCGCCGCCGAAGGTGCGAGCCGCGCGCAAATCCGCGTCGAGCTTTTTGCTGACGTGCGCTATCGCGGTCAATCCTACGAAATTGAGGTGCGGCTCACTCCGCACTTCGCCGCGGAGTTCCACGCGGCCCATCGCCGCATCTTCGGCCACGCCGCGCCCGAGGCGGCGGTCGAAGTTGTCAACTTGCGCCTCCGCGCGACTGCGCCCGGCGCTATCGCAGCGCCCGAGCGTCTTGCGCGCTCGCGCGGGCGGACCTCGCCGTCGCCTATGCGCCGTATCCAGGTCATCACCGACGGACGTACGGCCGGGGGACGCACGCGCACCGTGCCGGTTTACGCGCGCGATGCGATCGGTGCGGGCGCCAGGATTCGCGGACCGGCGATCGTGGTCGAACTCAGCGCCACCGCCTACGTCGCGCCCGAGTTTGCGCTGCGCGCCGATGGCTTCGGCAACCTGCACCTGGAGGCGTGAGCATGAAGCGCGCGATGAAACTCGACCCGGTTACGCTTGCGGTGATGAACAATCGGCTCGCGGCGATCGCCGAGGAGATGGGCGTAGTGCTGGGCCAGACCGGCTTCTCGCCCAACATCAAGGAGCGCCACGATTTTTCGTGCGCGCTGTTCGACGGCGGCGGCGAACTGGTCGCGCAGGCCGCCCATATCCCGGTCCATCTCGGCTCGACGCCACTTTCCGTGCGCGCCGCGATCGAACGGCTCGAGCTTGGCCCGGGCGACGTCGCCGCGGTCAACGATCCGTTCGCCGGCGGAACGCATCTGCCGGACCTCACCCTGGTCGCTCCGATCTTCCTTGGCAACGAGCGCCGCCCGTTCGCGTTCGCCGCCAACCGCGCCCATCACGCCGATATCGGCGGAATGGCGCCGGGCTCGATGGCGCTCTCTACCGAGATTTACCAGGAGGGTTTTCGCCTGCCCCCGGTCCATCTCGTGCGCGCAGGCGAGCCAGCGCGCGACGTGCTGGAACTGTTCTTCGCCAATACGCGAGTGCGCGAGGAACGCGAGGGCGATCTGCGCGCACAAATCGCGGCGCTCAATGTCGGCGCCGAGCGGTTGCGCGGGCTGGTGGCGGCGAACGGGCGGGCGCAGGTAGCCGCGGCGATGGCAGCTCTCAAAGACTACGCGGACCGCCTGATGCGCGCGACGCTTCGCCGTTTGCGGCCGGGTCTGTACCGCGCGGTCGATTACCTTGACGACGACGGCGTCGGTACCGGGCCGATCGAAATCCGGGTTGCGATTCGGATCGGCGGCGGACGCGCGATCGTCGATTTCACCGGCTCCGCGCTGCAGGTGCGCGGCTCGGTGAACGCCAACTATGCGATCACGCTGTCGGCGACCTTCTACGTGATGAAATGCCTGGCGGCAGAAGCGGTGCCGGCCAACGAGGGGCTGATGCGGCCGATCCGGGTGATCGCGCCGCCCGGCTCGATCGTCAACGCGCTGGCGCCCGCCGCCGTCGCGGGCGGCAACGTCGAGACCTCGCAGCGGATCGTCGACGTACTGCTGCGCGCGCTCGCGGCCGCCGCACCCGACCGCATTCCCGCGGCCAGCTCCGGTTCGATGTCGAACATGACGCTGGGCGGCTACGACTCGATCCGCGCGCGGCATTTCTCGTACTACGAAACGATCGCGGGTGGCGCCGGCGCGGCCCCTGGCCATCCCGGCGCCGCCGGTCTGCATACGCACATGACCAACACGCTCAACACGCCGATCGAGGCGCTGGAAGCCTACTACCCGATGCGTATAACCGAGTACCGGGTGCGTCGCGGCTCCGGCGGCCGCGGTGCGGCCGCCGGCGGCGACGGACTGATTCGCGAGCTGGAGTGCCTGGTGCCGGCGACGCTGAGCCTGCTGACCGACCGGCGCATCACTCAGCCCTGGGGTCTTGCCGGCGGCGGCCCCGGCAAGCCCGGCGCGAACTACCTGGTGCGCGAGGGGCGGCGAATCAAACTGCCCGGCAAGGCCAACGAGCGGCTGCTGACGGGCGAGCGCGTGCGCATCGAGACTCCCGGTGGGGGCGGATGGGGCCGCGCGCGGCGCGGCCCCATCCGCCCCCGCTGACGCAGTGAAACAGGCGGGCTCCGCCGCGCGGCAGGCCGGACGACGGCTCCGCCGTCATCCCGCCTGCCCGCGCATCTTCACATGACCTTCAATTCGCGCAGCCGCCGGCGCGTCGACGCGTCCACGCCCAACTCGTCGAGAATCTCCTCGTTATGCGCGCCGAGCGCCGACGCGCCATGGCGGATGCTGAGCGGCGTGCGCGAGTACTTGACCGGCGGCGCCGAAATCGGCACCGCCGTGCCGTCCTCCTGCACCACCGGCCGCAGCATCTCGCGCTCGATCACCAGTGGATCGCGCGCCGCCTCGGCGTAGGTCCGCACCGGCCCCGCCGGAATTCCCTCGCTCGCGCAGATCTTCAGCACCTCGTCGACGGTCTGCTCCGCCATCCACTCGGCCATCATCGCGTTGACCTCGCCGCGACGCCGTACGCGCTCGATCCGGGTCGCGTAATGCGGATCGGCGCCGACTTCGGCGCGGCCGATCACGCCGGCGAGCTTGCGCCAGTGCGCGTCGAGCAGCACGGCGAAGAACACGTCACCGTCGCGGCATCGGAAGACCCCGACCGGCGCCGAGTAGTGCGACTCATTGCCCATCCGCGGCTGCTCGAGACCCATCGCGCCCAACGTCAGCATCCCGTTGGACTGAAACAGCAGCGTATCCATCAGCGCAACATCGATATGCTGGCCCTCGCCGGTGGCATCGCGATGGCGCAGCGCGGCCAACGCGGCGAGCGCGCCGTGCAGTCCGGCGACGTCGTCGCCGATATACGTCCCGCATCGCACCGGCCGACCGTCGGGCTCTCCGTTGTGCGACATGAAGCCGCAGGCCGCCTCGGCCACCGGGTCGTAGCCGGGACGTTCGTGTCCCGGTCCCCACTGCCCCCATCCGCTTATCGAGACGTAAACGATATCCGGCTTGACCAGCCGCACATCCGCGTAGCCGACGCCCCATCCGGCGAGCGTCCCCGGCCGAAAGTTCTCGACCACGATGTCCGAGCGCGCGGCGAGCTTCAGAAAAATGTCGCGGCCCTCGGACTGGCGCAAATCGAGCGTCAGGCTGCGCTTGTTGCGGTTGACGGTCGCATGCAGGTAGCCGACCTTGCCGGTAACAAACGGCGGGAGGCGGCGCGTGACCTCGCCGCCCGGCTCTTCGACCTTGATAACGTCGGCGCCAAGGTCGGCGAGCATGCAGGCGCACATCGGTCCCGCCCAACTGGTCGTCGCCTCCAGCACGCGCATTCCGCCAAGCGGTCCAGGGATGTCGCGGCGCGCCTCGCGCCAGAAATCATCTTTCTTCATCTGTTTCACCAACGTTCACGGCGCGCCTCCGATGTCGGCGCTCCGTCCATTGCTGACGCGGCATCGATAGCCTTACGTGACACCAGAAGTCAGCCTTGTCCCTTCTTCACCGACACTCGCGACGCGCCTCCGTTGTCGGCGCTGCATCCATAGTGAAGGCGAATCGTACTGCGGCTCTGGCGGCGATCACAAACGCGCACGCTGGCGCGGGCCATTTCGCGCGATTACTCTGGGCAGAAGCTTTTTACGCGGACTGAAGAGAGAAACGAGCTGAAGAGAGAGCAGATGGCGGAGTCGCAGTTCTGGATCGGAGTACATGGCATAATCGCCGACCGCGGGCGCCTCGTGGTGCTGCGGCGCGCGGCGCGGATGCCCTATCGGCCGGGCCATTGGGACCTTCCCGGCGGCCATCTGACGCTCGGTGAGAGTTTCGAGGAGTGCCTGGCGCGCGAAGTCGGCGAGGAGACCGGATTGACGATCGAGATCGAGCGCGCGCTCGGACTCTACAAGGCGCCGCCGGATCCGTACGTGCAGGCGCTCTTCGCGTGCCGGCCGGCGGACGCGCGGCGCGAACTCGTCCTGATGCCCAACGAGCACGTCGAGGGCCGATGGATTACGGTCGAGGAACTCGCGCGGATGCGCGACGTGATTCCTTATCTTGAAGGGATGCTGCGGCGCGGAATGCTGGATTACCTGAGGTAGAAAGCTGAACCAGACCGACATGGCCGTTCACGAAGGGCCCCCACCAAAAATCGGTCTCCGGTGTAGGGGCCGCTCGCGCGGGTAATGGCTGAATCAGGCCACCCTTGCCTTGAAATCAGGCCACGTAACCGATAATGAGGCCACGCCACGCTGCTGCGCTCGCCCTGGCCGGCTGGATTTCAACTTTGCGCCCAAGCGAGTATTGTTCTCCAGGGAACATGTTCTCCACAGAACATCACGCGCCATGACCACCATCGAGAAAATCACCGAGAAACTCGACGAGATTGCCTCGCGCTCGTCCACAAGGCGTGATGTCGGGCAACTGGTCGATGCCCTGAGGGGCGCGGTATCGACGATTGCAATGCTCGGGGCTCCGCCGACTCGGATGACGCCAAAAGAGCGCCTCAAAATATGCGACGACGCTATCGAACGGATTGCGCAAGAGCTTGGGGCCTAGAAAGAAGGCGAGTGGCGAAGCCCAGTGCGCATTAGGGACACTATCCGCCCGCTCCGCTCGCATTGGTTCTCTGCGATATAATTCCCGTTTGACGCGAAGCGGCGTTTTCTGAGAGGTTGCATCCAAGCTTCGCGTTGACCCCCCTCGGCCCGAAGCTCGCGGCAATTCGAAAGACTGGCCCCGCCACCTGGCCCAACGATGCGCCGCATCTCTCACCTTCCCGGTCGAAATTAGGCCACCCTGCATTTCAAACTAGACCACTGAACCTGAATTAGGCCGGTACTCTCGCGAGCGGCCGTCCTGGCCGTCAGAAGCCGAGAAGTTTTTCGAAGGCTTCCTCGAAGTTCTCTTTCGTAAGCGCCTGGGCCCGCTCGCGCTGAAGGATGTCGTCGGCCACCGGAGCGATCCTCCAGTTGTGGATCAGGTTTCCCGCGCCGTCCCACAGGAGTGCGTAGGTCACCGACTCGTTCGACAGGTCTGCCCGGAACAGAATGCCGAAGCCCGGGCCGACCGGCTTGAGCGTAATCTCGACGCTCCGCGCGACGATCGCGAGATAAGGAAAAAACACGCCCTTCAGCGCCGGATTTTCCACCTTCATCGTCAAGGGCCGGATCGTCGCCAGGCGCTCCTTTTCGTACTCGCCAAGGAAGTCGTTGGCGACCAGATGGCAGAGCGAGCGCATCGCTTCCACCATCTTGTGCAAAACGCTGTGTGAGCGCTCTTCGGCCTCCTGACGCTCGCGCACCTCGCGCTCCTGACGCGTCTCGCTGAGCAGCTTGTCCTTGAGACTCATCGAATGCCTCGCCTAAACACGCGTTACGATTATGACTCCATAATCGGCGCCTGAAAAGACACGCCCCCAAGCGCGTTCAACGGCTCGCCAGCGGCGTTCCGCGCCTGGGTCGGCGGCCCCACCAGTAGCCGAGGAAGTTCGCGCACTCGAGTTCGTGGCAGAGCGCGCGTTCGCGATCGCCCCGCGCAGCCGCCGCCGCCATCCGTATCGCGTTGCGCACGAGCTTGTCGAGATGATTGTGGCTCCGCCCGCCTGCCTGCGCCGTCCCCACGCCGAAGGCGAAGGCCTTGCGCAGCAGGTATTTGCGGTTCATCCGCGCGGCCGGCACGAGGTGGAAAACCCGCGCCTCGGCGACGAATCCCATCGCGCCGCCGCCCTCGATGATTCGCGCGAACAAGTCGGTGTCCTCGCCTGAAATCGGATTGCCGCCGACCACGCCCAGGTCTTCACGGAAGCGGCCGAAGCGTGTGAAGCACTCGCGGCGAAAGCCGGTGTTGGCGCTGAAGTAGTTGCGCAGTACCTCCGCTTCCGCAGGCGGCGCGGCCGCGATCGCATGCTGGTCGTGGACCGCGAAGCGCACGTACAGCGACGGCCCCAGCCATCTCGGCGGCGCGACCTCCCATCGCGGCAGCACCATCCCGCACGCCGCGTCGAGCCCGCGCCGCTCGATCGCGGCCAGCATCAGCGCCGCCCAGTTGGAATCGGCCACCGCGTCGTCGTCGATGAACAGGACGAAATCGCCGGCCGCCTCGTCGACCGCGCGGTTGCGCGCAAAGCTCGACCCTGGACGCGCCTCGAACACGCGGCGTAGCGCAAACGGCGCGCGCGCCGCCGCTTCCTCGACCACCGCGGGAGTGCGGTCGGTCGAGTTGTTATCGATCACGATACATTCCGTCTCGACACCCTCGGGCAGGCTCTGCGCCGCGAGGCTCGCCAGGGTCTCGCCGAGGGTGGCCGCGCGGTTGTGAGTGGGAACCGCGAGCGTGAGGCGAATAGCCAATTGCCTAGTGCGGACCCGTCGTCGCGCGCGGCCGGGGCGGCGCCAGTGGCGAGGAAGACGATGGCGACGCCGAGGGTTGCGGCGCCGGAGCGAGGTTTTCGATCGCGAGAGTTGGCAGCGGCGCCTTGGACTGCGTGAAAACCATCGAGCCCACCGTCAGGCTCGGCTCGTATTGCTGCTGGATTTGCGCCGGCGCGACTAGCTCGAAACCGAAGTCTCGTGTCTCGCCGGGCACGAACGGCAGCACCGGGCGGATGAAGCCGGTAAATTCTATCGGCGTCACGATTACGCTATGGCTTTCCTGGTAGAGGAGCTTTTGCTGGGCGCCGCGCCCCGCGTAGTAGGTAACCGTCAGGCGCACCTCGTCGATGCCGCGGTCGCCGGCGTTGTTAATGCGGCCGAAAATCGCCGGCACGCGGGCCTCCGACATCTTCACCGCGACGTCGCTCAGCACGAGCTTGGGGATGTAGGCGCGCGCCGCCGGAAGCTCGGCCTGGATGTCTTCGATCGCCTTGAGTCTGCGCTTGAAGAAAAACTTAAGCCCGCGGCTGCCGCTGAATTCCTGCTTGTCGAGCTGAACGATCAATGCCTGGTAGGCCGCCGCCGCCCGGGGATAGTCCAGTTTATGGTAGATGCCGACGGCCTCGCGATTGCC
This sequence comes from uncultured delta proteobacterium, assembly GCA_963810495.1. Classification (GTDB taxonomy): domain Bacteria; phylum Desulfobacterota; class Binatia; order Binatales; family Binataceae; genus JAKAVN01. The sequence continues at coordinate 26,958 of CAWENP010000020.1, read as the reverse complement.
GTCGCGAATCAGATCGCGCCGTGCGAAGTCAGCCACCACGCGCCATTGATGCTGCTGCTTGACCATCACCAGCGCGTCTTCGAACCTGAGCTTGGGATAGGAGTCACTCTCGAGCGACTTGTCGGCGGCGGCGTTGAGCGAGTCCTGCGGCCCGGCCTTGGCGTCGATCGTCCGCTCCCACAGCGTGAGATCGGGCATCGTGACCTTGACCGGCACCACCGCGCGCTCGCCGTTGACCTGCGGCTGGCCGACTTCGTAGCGCGTGCTGAACAGGATCGCGCGGAACCAGATCGGATCGACGTCGGGCGCCAGCGGAATCTCGGTCAGGAACTGCATGAGTGGACGCGCGGCGCGGTCCTCGTTGGTGAGCGTCGCGTAGCAGGCCGGGTAGTTAAACTGCTGCAGATCGGCGAGATACCGCGTGGCCAGGCTCTGCGGCGACTGGCCGCATCCGGCAAGCAGCAGCGCAGCGTTGACCAGCGCCAGAGCGAACAGCCGGGCGCGTCCATTACGAAGTTTCGCGCAAACTCTCTCGCAAACTCCTCCGCAAACTCTCCTCGCTGTCATCTCGATGCCTTGCGATCCCTGACCCGCGCGCCTAGCGCTCGATCGGCAAGCGCGCGTCGTCCCAATCGAGCATCCCGCCCTTCATGCTGCAGACGTTCTCGAAACCGAGGCCGGTCAGAATCGCCGCCGCGGTCACGCTGCGCACGCCCGCGCGGCAGATCACCACGATCTCCTTGTCCTTGAAGGGCGCAAGTTCCGCCTCGGCGCGCTCGGGCAGCTCGCGCAGTGGGATGAGCCGCGCGCCCGCGATATGGCCGAGCTCGCCCGTGTATTCGTCGAGCCCGCGTATGTCGAGCAACAGCGGCGCGGCCGCACTGTCGATGCGCCCGGCGACCTCAGCCGGTGAAAGCTGGCGCACCGAGTTGAGCTGCGCGAGCGTCGGAAAATGGATCGCGGCGGCTTCGATCTCGGTCTGGTTGGGCTGTAGCGCCTCCTGGATTCCGTCGGGCAGCGGCAGTCCGAGATTGTTCATCAGCTCGACGTAGGCCTCGCGCGAGCGTCCGGCCACGCGCGGATTGGAGCCCTTCTCTTCACCGATCGTGGAATGGAGATGGCCGCGGTAGTCGTGGGCCGGGTAGACCAGGGTAGGGTCGGGAAGCGTGAACAGCTTGCGCGTGATCGAGTCGTATTGCTCGCCCGCGTCGCCGCCGGCGAAGTCGGCCCTCCCGGTGCCGTGAATCAGCAGGCAATCGCCGGTCAGGACACGGTCCTCGGCGTAGAGGCTTACAGAGTCGGGAGTATGGCCGGGCGTGTAGAGAACCTTGAGCTCGAAATCGCCGACGATCAACCGCTGGCCATCCTCGAGATGCATCGTGACGTGCGGCGCCGGGGCCCGCCGATGCATCGCGACCGGTGTGTCGGTGAGCTCCGAGAGCTCGTGCGCGCCGCTGCGATGGTCGGCGTGAGTATGGGTGTCGACAATGAGATCGAGCTTGAGCCGATGGTACGCCAGCACGCCGAGATAACGCTCGACGCGGTCCTTGACCGGATCGACTATCACCGCGCGCTCCATGCTTTCGGAAGCGAGCAGGTAGGTCTTGCACTTGGCGTTGTTCAATTCGCGAAAGATCATGCCCCCCTCCTGGCCCGCGCCTGCGCTGTCATTCTTGACGCAATCCGATCGCCGTCCTGTCGCGCCCTCGTCGGCTCCGGCCGCCAAAGACTATAGCGCCGCGCGCGCTCAAGTGTGAACGCTTTCATGGATGAGCGAGCGGGCGGCGGCTTGACCGGCAGCGAAGGTCGCCCGATGATGCCAGCGGTGGAACTACGCCTCGTCGTGCCGCTCGCGATCTTCGCGTTCACCTACTTCGTGTTCGCGGTCGGCAATTTTCCCGGACTCAAGCTCGATCGCACGGGCGCTGCGCTCGCAGGCGCGCTGTTGATGGTGGTGACGGGGTCGCTCAGCGAGTCCAAGGCGCTGGCCGCGATCGACTTTCACACTATCCTGCTGCTGCTCGGGATGATGATCATCGTGGCCAACCTGCGCATCTCGGGCGCCTTCGCGCTGGTCGCGCGATGGCTCTTAAAGCGCGCACACTCCGGTTACGGGCTGCTCGCGATGACGGTGCTCGCCTCGGGGGTGCTGGCGGCGTTTTTCATCAATGACGTGGTATGCCTGTCGCTGGCGGGACCGCTCATCGAGGTCGCGCACATCCTCGAGATCGACGCCGCGCCGCTGCTGCTCGCGCTCGCCACCGGCAGCAACATCGGCAGCGTCGCGACCATCACCGGCAATCCGCAGAACATGATCGTCGCCGGCTTCGCCGGCATCGGCTATTCGGCCTTCGCGATTCGCCTGGCGCCGGTCGCACTGGCCGGCCTGCTGGTCGACTACGCCGTTATCGCCTGGATCTACCGCGGCCACCTGACCCACGTTCGGCCGCGCGAGGACCATGAGTTGCCCGCGCCGCGACCAGAACTTCGCTACCATCTCGTCAAGTCATCGATCGTCGCGGCAGCAGTGCTGGTCCTGTTCGCGATGGGCTATCCGACGCACCTGGTGGCGCTGGGCGGCGGCGCCGCGCTGCTATTCACGCGGCGCACACTGCCTCGGGCGATCTACGAGCAGATCGACTGGACGCTGCTGGTGATGTTCGCGGGACTGTTCATCGTGGTGAGAGGCGCCGAGACCACCGGCCTGCTGAAGGATTTGGTGCAAACGGCGGGACCCGAGCGACTGAAGAACGTCGCGGTGCTTTCCGTGGTCGCCGCGGTGCTCTCCAACCTGGTCAGCAACGTTCCCGCGGTACTGCTGTTCAAGCCGATCTATGCGCAGATCAGTCAGGGCATGAGCACCGGCCTGGTACTCGCGAGTGCCAGCACCTTCGCCGGAAATCTCACCCTGCTCGGATCGATCGCGAACCTGATCGTGATCGAGCAGGCGCGCCGCGAAGGGATCGAGATCGGCTTCGTTGACTATCTGAAGGTCGGCGTGCCGGTCACGCTGATCACGCTCGCCATCGATATCGCCTGGCTGCAGTTCTTCCGCTAGCGCCACGCGCATCCGCCGCTACGGAAACCTCAGGCGGACGATCTCCGCCTTGCGCACGGCGTCGGCCACCATCGTCTCGACCTCGAGCACGCTCTCGGCGGCGCGCACCTCGTCGAGGTTGGCGTGGGTCTCAGGATGCGGGGGAACGAACAGCGAGCAGCAGTCCTGGTCCGGCTGAATTGAGGTCTCGAAAGTGCCGAGCGCGCGCGCCTGGTCGACGATCTCGTTCTTGTCCATCCCGACCAGCGGGCGCACCATCGGCAGCGCGGCGGCCTCCTCGATGACCGTCATGTTCTCCAGCGTCTGCGAGGCGACCTGGCCGAGACTCTCGCCGGTCACTAGCACGCGCGCGCCCGCGCGGCGGGCCAGCGCGGCCGCAATCCGCACCATGAAACGGCGATAGAGCACCACGCGCAACGGACGCGGCCCGCGCGCAACGATCTCGCGCTGGATGTCGGCGAACGCCACCAGCATCAGCGTCGATCGCGCCTGGTAGCGGGTGAGATGCTCGGCGAGCTCGGTCGCCTTCTCGCGGCTCGCGGCGGAGACCAGTGGATGGCTGTGGAAGTGGAGGAAATCGAGCCTAAGGCCGCGGCGCATCATGCGATGCGCGGCGACTGGCGAGTCGATTCCGCCGGAGAGCAGAGCCACTCCGTGTCCCGTGATACCCACGGGCAGGCCGCCCGCGCCCGGCCGTTTGCCGGCGGCGACGTATGCGGCGTCGGGGAGAATCTCGACCGTGATGACCAATGCGGGATTCTCAAGGTCTACTTTAAGTCCGACGTCGTTCTTGACCGCGGCGCCGACCGCCTGGTCGATTTCCATCGAGTTGAGCGCAAAACCCTTGTCGGCGCGCGTCGTGCGCACGCGAAAGCTGTCGGCGCTCCGATGCGCACGCGCGATCGCGATCGCCTCGCGTTTTATCTCCTCGATATCGCGCGCAACCGGACGGCTCAGCGAAAAATTCTGCAGCCCGAAGAGCAGCGCGGCGCGCTCGGCGGCGACCTCTTCGTCGATCTCCTCGGGCAGCTCGACGATCAGGCGCGGACCCTCGCCACGCATCGCGCCGAGCTTGAAGTCGGCGAAGACGGCGCGCAGATTGCTCTTCAACTGATCGACGAAGCGCCACTGGTTGCGCCCCTTGAGCGCGATTTCGTGGTATCTTCCAATCAGGTAACGCATCGTGATCGCTTACACCCGCAAGGCTCTTTTCCCAGCACGCATTATCTTATCTGCGAGTCAGGACTGATACATGAGCGCACTGGAACCGATCAATCAGCGCCTCGCCCGCTTGCGCCAGGGCCTCGAGCCGGCCGATCGGCTCGCGCGCCATCGCACCGGCGCGAGACGCGGCGCCGCCGTGCTGATGCCTATCTTCGAGCTCGACGGCGATCTGCACGTGGTCTACATCCGGCGCTCCGACCACGTCGAAAGCCATCGCGGTCAGGTCGCATTTCCCGGCGGCCGGGTTGATCCGACTGACGAGAACTTGCTCCACACGGCGCTGCGCGAGGCGCAGGAAGAGGTCGGGATCGATCCCGCGAGCGTCGACGTGCTGGGCGGCTTCGAGGGCACGGTGGCGCGCACCAGCGAGATCCACGTGACGCCATTCATCGGCGTTATCCCTGCGACCAACGGCCTGCGCGCCGATCCGAAGGAGGTCGCCGCGATCTTTTTCGTCCCGATGAGCGCGCTTGAGGACTCGAGCTACCGCGGCACCTATCGCTTCCGGCGCGACAACGGACAGGTAACCGAGCATCCGGCGATCTTCTACAACGACCAGGTCATCTGGGGACTCACGTTGCGTTTCACCGAGGAAGTGCTGCGTCGGATGAACGGCTCCGCTCCGCGCTAAGCGCTCGCGCTCGATACGAGCGCCGTGCGCGCGCGCTTTTCAACGGCGCATCATCAATTCGAAATACGACACCTCGATAAGCTCGCTTGCGCCGACGCCGAGCGCGGTGAGCAGTTCGTCGACCGCCGCGCGCGCGGAACCGGCACCCTCGCCCGCGCCTTCCTCGCTCCCCTCGCCCAGTACCGCTTCGATCTCGGCGAAGTTGCCCAGCGTCTCGACGCGGTCGAGATGGACGCGGACGTTGCGCCGGGTAAGCAGCGTGCGATGCTTGCGCACCTCGGCCAGCACGCCGAGCGCGCGCGCGAGCACCTCGCGCGTGCGCGTGGGATCGGCAGCCGGCACGATCTCGTAGCGGCTGAGCATCAGCCCGCTCTCGCGATCGCGCTCATAGAGAATCAGCCAGGCCGCGGGCGGCTGCTCGCGCAACTTGAACTTGCCGCGTGCGACGACAAAAAACGTATCGCGCTGGATGAAGTTCGCGCTTGCCGTGTAGCCCAGCGCCAGCGCAGCCGTACGCGCCGCGTCGAGATCGCCCAGCGGGAATTTGGCCTCCAGGTTGCGCATCTTACACGCCCCTTTTTTTTGAACCAGTCCCTCTTGATCAACCCGCTTGATGAACCCGCGGCCGTGGAACAATATCAGGCGCGCCCAACGATGTCCTGAGCAGGAGAGAACGCGATGGCCAAAAAAACCCCCTGCCAGCGGCCCGACTGCGATCAGTCGGGAAAGCTGCGTACGATGAAGAATCCGGCGAACGGTAAGAAAGTAAAAGTGCACCTGTGCGATGAGGACTACAAAGAGGCGCGCGCGAAGGAACCGCCGCCGCTCTGGCTGAGCGAACTCCTGACGCATATCGGGCTGGTCGGCTAGCCGCCGGGCCAAATCGGCGTTCGTCTAGATCGATTTATATTGACATCGTGCAAAGCCGCCGCATACGCTCGCACCGCCGCCGCGAATCCGCATATTCTTTGATCGCCGACAATTCACCGACGATGACTCACCCATCGACTCACTCACGATGACTCACAGCGACATCGAGCGCGAGGACGCAAGTCTCCGCGCGGCCGGTTTCGACCCGGCCGCGCCGCCCGCCGAGGCGCTCGCGCGCCTGGGCGAACTCCGCGCCGCTTCGGGTGTGAGTCCGAACGCGATCGCGCGCGCGCTCGGCGCGATCGCGAGCGCGGAGGCGGCGGCGATGCTCGCCGCGATGGAAGCGGGGGCAAGCGGCGCGCTGCGCCGCGAGGTCCGCCGCGCGCTATTCCGGCTGCACCAGCGTGGGATCGCGCCGGCCACTGTCGCGGCAGACCCGGCGCGGCCGGCGGCTCAGCCGCCGGCCGCGCCGGGTCTGAGCGCGCTCTTCTCGCCCGTCGACGCAGACGGCGCGCGCGTCGTATGGCTCGTGAAGGAACGCCGGGGCGGCGGACTCGCGCGCCTTTGGGGCCTCCTCGCGGACAGCGAGGGCCTGATCAACGTCGCGCTGAGCGAGCTTTCGCGCCGCGAGTTGCGCACTGAGCGCGCCGAGATGGAGCGGCGCGCGGGCGTCACAATGGTCGAGGGCGACGCGGGCCTCGCCGACTACATCCTGTGCGAGGCGTTTCGCCGCACCCCGGCCGACAAGCGCTCGCAGGTCGGAAATTTCCTGACGTTGCGGACGGAAATCGTCGGCACGCCGCCGCCTACGGAAATCATCCATCCAATCTACGCCGAGATGGCCTCCGCGCTGGAGCATGAGCCGGCCGCTGACCTGCTCAAGGAACCCGAGATCGCCGCGTGGAAATTTCCGCCCGCTGAGATCAAGCCGTACGTCGACGAGATCAAATCGATCCGGGAAAGCGTTCTCGTACTGAACCGCGTCCAGCAGGAAGGACGCATCAACGTGGTTGTCGAGCGCGCCGTCGGCGAATTGCTTGGCGGCGAGCGCGTGGGCGCAGTGCGGCGGCGGCTCGAGGATATCGCCTACTACATGGCGCGAAGCGGGCGGCGCGAACCCGCGGGATGGGCCGCGGCGGCTGCCGCGCGTCTGCGCGATGGCGCTGACGCGAGCCGCATCCCGTTCTTCCAGGCGCTGATTCGCGCGCAACTCGGGGCGGTCTTTGCCGAAGAGCAGGAACGCGAGCGCGAGGAGCCGCGTCTGATCATGACGCCGGCCGAAGCGATGCGCGCGCAGCAGCAACAGGCGCGTCCACGGCGGCGCTGAATCTTACAAGGAAGGAATTCCATGCTCGATGAGAGACCGCTTGCCGGTATCCGCGTGCTCGATCTGAGCCGGGTGCTGGCGGGACCGTTTTGCGCGATGAATCTCGCCGACCTCGGCGCCGAGGTTATCAAGATTGAATTGCCCGGGCGCGGCGACGACTCGCGCGGCTACGCCCCGCGTATCCCCAACTCCAACGACTCGGGCTACTACTACAGCGTCAATCGCGGCAAGCTGAGCGCGACGCTTGATCTGCGCAAGCGCGCGGGTGTGGCCGTCGCGCTCGACCTCGTGCGGCACTGCGACGTGGTGCTGGAGAATTTCGCGCCGGGCACGATGGAACGTTTCGGACTGGGCTATGCGGAACTGGCCGCGGCCAACCCGCGCATCATCCTCTGTTCGATTTCGGGCTTCGGGCAGAGCGGCCCGATGGCCTCCGCGCCCGCCTACGACATCGTTGCCCAGGCGCTCGGCGGCACGATGAGTATTACCGGACCCGCCAACGGCGATCCGACGCGATGCGGCGTGTCGATCGGCGACCTGGCCGCGGCGCTCTACGGCGTGATCGCGATCCTGTCGGCGTTGCGGTTGCGCGAGCGCACCGGTGTGGGGCGCCATCTGGATATCGCGATGCTCGATTGCCAGGTGGCGCTGCTCGAGGACGCGCTGGCGCGCTATTCGGCGACCGGCAAAGTGCCGGGTCCACTGGGCTCGCGCCATCCCTCGATCACACCCTTCCAGCAGTTCCGCGCGGCCGACGGATATTTCGTCGCGGGCGCCGGCAATGAATCGCTATGGGCGCGCTTTTGCGACGCTATCGGCAGGCCGGAACTGAAAAGCGACGTTCGCTTTAAGCTCAACGCCGAACGCACTGCGAATCACGCCGAGCTCGAACCGATTCTGAATCGCCATTTCGCCGCGCGGCCGCGCGGCCATTGGCTCAAGCTGCTTGGCGAGGCCGGGGTGCCATGCGCACCGATCGCCGACGTCGCCGAGGTCAGCCGCAATCCGCACCTCGAAGCGCGCCAGATGATCCTGCACGCCGAGCATCCCAGCTTCGACGGACTTATCGTTCCCGGCTCGCCGTTCAAGACCGCTGGCAAGGCCGCGGCGCCATCTGAGGCGCCCAACACTCGCGCGCCCGCGCTCGGCGAACATACGGAGCGCTTGCTGCGCGAGGTCGCGGGCTACGACGCGGGCAAAATCGCCGCGCTACGCGCCGCCGGCATCATCTGATGATCGCCTGTAACTTCCCTCCCTATGCGACCGCCGCTTCGCCTGCGCGCCCGGCGGCCGCCGCAGGGAGCATCGGCGGCATCGGAGAAATCGCCGCCGGTTCGGGACGCGCGACAAACCCCGCCAACGCGCGAACCGCGTTGGCCGCGGCTGCGACGCCAACGCGCCCTGCCACGGCTGGCGCGAAAAGATCGGAGAGCGGGCGGATGAGCTGTGCAACTTCGACCAGGCGCCGGCGCACGATCGGATCCTTCGTCGCCAACCCCACGCCGTCGAGATAGAGATTAAATAACTTCATCGAGAACGGCCGCTCGCCGAGCGTGAACGGAAAGCGCAAATCGACGCCGGCCGACAATTTCCACGGGTCGTGCTGGATCCGAGCCTCGGCATCGAAAAACTCGCGTGCGAACTCCGGCGCCGCCGGTGCGTATTTCTCCAGGCACGCACGCAGCATCGTAGCCGAGAGCGCCAGCGCCGTCATCCCCTGCGCGTACACCGGGTTGTAGTGGCAAAACGCGTCGCCGATCGCGATAAAGCCGTCCAGGCGCTCGTTCCAGCGCTCGTAGTGACGCCAGTGATTGCGCATCGCGCGGTTGGCGTACACCGGCGAGATCGGTTCCATCAGCCGCGTCATCTCGTCGATGATCGGCGAGCGCATCCGCTTTAGCGTCTCCATGAACTCGACCTCGTGCGTCGGCGGATAGCGGCGGTTGAAGCCGGAGAGCGTGAGATGCCAGCGATTGTGCTCTTTGAGCTGAAAGTTAGCCTCGGTCAGATCGTCGGGGCGGCGGCGGATGTAAGCGCCCGCCCACCACCACCATTGCTCGGGCCACTGGCCGGGCGGCGGCCCTTTGAACCATCGCGAGGAATAGCCGGCCAACGGATCGACCACGCTTTCGCGCGGCGGTTTGAGTCCGGCCGCCTCGAGCCACGCCGGCGCGCGCGAGACCGCGCCGCTCGCGTCGACGATCAGGTCGGCTTCGATGACCGCGGCCTTGCCGTCTTTGATGACCGCGCCGTTGCCGCCTTGGCCCGCCGGCACCGTCACGCCGACGCATCGCGGATGTCCGCCTTCGCGCGAGACTTTAAGCCCCGTCACCGCGACGCGTTCGCGCAGTTCGACTTTGGGCAGCTTGCGGAAAAGATCGCGCACGCACGATTCGATAAGCTCGCGGCTCGCGCTCAGAAATTTGAGGTCGGAGCGGTAGCGCGGCTGCCATCCCTGCGGCCGCAACACGACGAAATCCCAGGTATGGTCGTGAAACGTCGCGCCCTTCTCGACCGCCAGGCGCTCGAAGCCGGGAAACGCGCGCTCGTACTCCCAAAGCCCGCGCACCAGCAGACCGTGCACGTGGCGCGCCTGCGGCACGCCGGCACGGTCCTCGACGCCTTCGGGAAAGCTGTCGCGGTCGAGCACGGTGACGCGATCGAAAAAATCGCTCAGCACGCGACCGGCGAACAGGCCCGAGAAGCTTCCGCCGATTACGACTGCGTGCGTGCTGGCCATTGAGCGGATGCCTGATTGGACGCTAGCGCTCCAAACTCGACTCAGACGAATATCCGAGCCAAATCTCGGCTATTCAACTCGCGACAAAGCGCTCGGCATAGATTCGCTCGGGGCTCATGCCCAATTCCGCCAGGCGCCGGCGCGCCCCTTCGATCATCGGCGGCGGACCGCACAGATAGGCCGACGCCTCGGGATCGTTTATCGCCTCAGCGCCGAGCGCATCAACCGGCGTTCCCTGGATGAGCCCCGAAGCCTGATCCTCGACACGATCGGCCGAGAGCCGCGCACTTAGCTGCGGAACCCACCATTGCCGCAACTCGATCTCGTCGCGATAGAAGAAGGTCTTGTCGCTCGCGCATCCGAAGCTCAGCAGCATTTTCGGCTTCGGGCCGCTCGCGCGCCGAATCTCATCGATCATCGCGAGAATCGGCGCCAGCCCGGTGCCGCCGGCGACAAAAACGTGCAGCCCTTTGCCCGGATGCAGGATGAACGCGCCGAGCGGCCCTTCGACTTCGAGACGCTCGCCCTCGCGCGCCGTTCGCAGATATTCCGACATCACGCCGCCCGGGATGATGCGCACCAGGAATTCCATCTTCGGAAGATCGCGCGGCGTCGAGCACATCGAGTACGAGCGCCATTCCTCCGTGCCGGGCACCCTGATTCGCACGTACTGGCCGGCGTGGAAGGAAACACCGTCGCGGCGCTCGAGCGCGATCGCGAGTTTCGCGACCGAGGGCACCGGCCATTCGACGCCGGCCACGCGCGCCTCGAAATTGCGGCGCTCCTCCGCGTAAATCAGCGAACTTGGGTAGTGCAGCCGCACCACGCTCGGCGCGAGTGCGTGCGAACTGCAGAGCAGGCGCTTGCCCTCGGCGATTTCCGACGCGATAAGCGAGAGCGCCCGGTCACGCACCATCTCGAGCGTCCCGCTCACCATCTGTCCAAGGCAGGTCGAACAGCTTCCAGAGCGGCACTGGTAGACCAGCGGCACACCCTGGCGCAGCGCCGCGTCGAGCACGAATTCGTCCGCGCCGGCTTCGATCTCTTTTTCGACGCCGTCCTCGAAGCGCAGCGTCACGCGATGAGCGTTCGCGGCGGCGGGCGGCAGCGGCGTGGAGGTGGCTTCAGTGGGCATCGATGCAGAGTGTAGTGCGCCGGATGTTAGGCTTAGCGTCCGTTGTGCGATTCGGGCGACTCCTGGATGCCGCGGTTGAAGCGCGCCGCGACCTTGCGCCAGGTTATGGTGGCGGCGTCGAACGCGCACAGCGACTCGCGGTTCCATCCGTCGTACCGCTCGTAGAAGTTCTGCATCGCCTCGCGCGCGAACAGGTCGTTATCGTTGAAGTCGCGCAAGCCCAGCGGCTCGAGGAAATTATCGTACAGGTAGTCCGCTTCGCGCCGCTCGTCCTCGTTGCGGCAGCGGCCGACCAGGATTTCCCAGTACTCGTGATGCTTGTCGTCGGTCGGCACGTACCATTCGTACTGCGCCCATCCCGGAATCGGCCAATGCTCGACCAGCAGGATGCCCGGGAGGACCATCGAGGTGCGCGCGTAGTAGGAGTTTTTGCCGCGCGCGCGCATGTTCACCGCCTTGTTCTCCATGATGAACTTGTACGCGCGCGTGTTGTACATGTTCATTATGCCCTTGGGGCCGTCGGGCTCGTCGATGATCTTGATCGCCCCCTCGCCGATCGGCTCGACCCCAAGGCCGAGTTTGCGGTCGGTCGCTGCGACGATCTGATTGTCCCAGTGGATCAATAGATGGCCGGGGTCGAAACCGTTCTCGACCGCGAGGCGCCAGTTGGAGTTGCCGGTGCGATGAATGCCGCGAACGTAGACGTTCTCATCGAGAATGTGGGCGACGGCATTGGCGTCATCCGTGATTCGAATTGGCATGTCGGCTTCTAGAGCCGGCAACGGCGCGAAATCCTCGTCGCCGACGAAGACGAAGATTATTCCCGCGCGTTCCATCACCGGGTAGGTGCGGATGCGCACCTTCCCGATCAGCGGATCGTCGGGCGAGGCGACGATCGTCTTCAGCACGCCGTCGTCGAGTCCGTAGGTAAAGCCGTGGTACCAGCAGCTCAGCGTCTCGGCGGTCAGGCACATCGGACGCAGCGACATTTTGACTCCGCGATGGGCGCAGCGGTCGCGCAAGGCGTAAGCCTTGCCGCGCGAGCGGCGGAGCACGATGTCGTGGCCGGCCATCGTGACGCCCTTGACGCCATTCTCAGTCAGTTCGTGGCTGAAAAGCGCCGGGTACCACGTGTTCTTGAAGCCCCATTCCGCCTCGACGTAGGGCGCGTACTGCCGGCTGGCCGAAATCGCACTGGAGCTTCGCTCGCTACCGGCCATGATCACCTCTCCTCGCCCGTCTGCGCCCGCAACCGGGTGCCGGCTCAACTGTGGGACCTTTGCCGGGCACGGCGCGGCGCATGTTAGACTCATGGACCGCCGCTCGGCCCGATGTCAACTATGTTCGATTTCAACCCCGGAGGCGCAAGTCATGCACGAAGTGGTAATCGTTGACGGAGTTCGCACGCCAATCGGCCGCTCCAACAAAGACGGCTACTACAAGGACATCCGCGCCGACGACCTAGCAGTGATGTGCGTGCGCCGCCTGCTCGAGCGCAATCGCAAGCTCGACCCGGCCGAAATCGAGGACGTGGTATGGGGATGCGCCAACCAGTCGGGCGAGCAGGGGCTGAATATCGGCCGCATGATCGCGCTGCTGGCAGGGCTCCCGGTCGAGGTCGCGGGCACCACCGTCGACCGCCAGTGCGGGTCGGGCTTGCAGGCGGTCAACTTCGCCGCTTACGAAATCATGACCGGCGCGGGCGAGGTCGTGATCGCGGGCGGCGTCGAGCAGATGAGCCATGTGCCGATGGGCTCCGGGCTGCTGCCCAATCCCAAGCTGCTCGACCTGTTTCCGCAGGACATGTTCGTGATGGGGCTGACGGCCGAGCGGTTGGCCGCAACGTACGGAATTACGCGCGAGCAGGCCGACGCGTTCTCGCTCCGCTCGCATCAGCGCGCGATCGCCGCGCGTGAACGCTTCAAAGAAGAGATCGTGCCGGTGCGCCTGGCGAGCGGGCTCGTCGACGTCGACCAGGGTCCGCGCCCCGACACCAGCATGGAACGGCTCGCGACGCTGAAGCCCTCCTTCAAGCCCGACGGCGGCCAGGTCACGGCCGGCAACTCCTCGCAGGTATGCGACGGCGCGGCCGCGGTGCTGCTGATGAGCGCCGAGCGGGCGCGCGCGCTGGGGCTGCGGCCGATGGCGCGGATTCGCGCCACGGCGGTCGCCGGCGTGAGGCCGGAAATCATGGGATGGGGTCCGGTGCCGGCGACGCACAAGGTGCTCGGCCGCGCGGCGCTCAAGATGGGCGAGATCGACCTGGTTGAAATCAACGAGGCGTTCGCGGCGCAGGTGCTGGCCTGCAATACCGATCTCGCGATCGACGAGAACCGGCTCAACGTCAACGGCGGTGCGGTCGCGCTGGGGCATCCGCTGGGGTGCTCGGGGGCGCGGCTGATGGTGACGCTGACGCACGAGATGCGCCGGCGCGGCGCGCAACTGGGGCTCGTGACGATGTGCATCGGGATCGGCCAGGGCATCGCGACCGTGGTCGAGCAAGTCTAATGACAAGGTGCGCCAAGCGCGGAAGATTCGGGTGAACCAGGGTTCTTCAAACATCGAGCTGGACGGCAAGGCCCGCGACAACATCGGTCGGATCACGTCGGGAGCACCACGGCCCCGGCTGAGCGATCTCTACTTCTTCCTGACCACGATTTCGTGGCCGGCGCTGCTGCTCACAGTCGTGGCCATATTCGGATTGATTAATTGCCTGTTCGCGCTCGGCTACGTGCTCGACGGCGGCGTGGCCAACGCCCGCCCGGGCTCGTTCACCGACGCCTTTTTCTTCAGTGTGCAGACGATGGCGACGATCGGGTACGGCGTGATGGCGCCGCGCTCATTTTTATCGAACGTGCTGGTGAGTATCGAGGCAATGAGCGGGCTGACCGCGCTTGCGGTAGTGACGGGATTGGTTTTCGCGCGCTTCTCGCGGCCGACCGCGCGTGTGCGTTTCAGCCGGGTCGCGGTAATCTCGCCGCGCGACGGAGTGCCGTCGCTGATGTTTCGGGCGGTGAACCAGCGCTCCAACCGCATCGTCGAGGCACAGATCCACGTCGTGCTGTCGCGCTGGGAGACGACCAAAGAAGGCGAAAGCATGCGCCGCTTCTACGATCTCGCCCTCTCGCGCTCCCGCAACGCTCTGTTCTCGTTGAGCTGGACCGTGATCCATCCCATCGTCGAGGGCAGCCCGCTCCTCGGCCAGACTGCCGCGTCGTTCAAGGCCTCGCGGAGCTTGATCATCGCCTCGCTGGTGGGAATGGATGAATCGTTTCTGCAGAACGTGCATGGGCGCTACTTATGGACCGCGGACGAGATCCTCTGGGGCATGCGCTTCGTCCACGTTTTGGAGGAATTGCCCGACGGCAGCTTTTCGATCGATTACTCGCGCTTCGACGACGTTGTGCCAGCACAAATACCAATAGACGGCACTGCGGCCGAAACACCGGCTGTCGCCGCTAGCGAAGCGAAAGAGGATGAATAAAGATCCGCGGGAGAAGGCGCGCGCATGCGGTCAGCTTGAAAACGCCCCTGCTTCCGGCAAGATTGCGATCGCATTTGACGCGCCAGAGCGCCGGAGGCCCCCGGTGGAATTCCCCGGGCGACGCGCGCTAAGATGAGAGGATTGATGGATACGCAGGAGATTAAGGAGATGATCGAGCGCGGGTTGCCGGGCGCCCTGGTCGAGGTGCGCGATTTTACCGGTGGCGGCGATCATTTCGAAGCGCTGGTGGTCAGCGAGAGTTTCGAGGGCAAGGGCCTGGTCGAGCGCCATCAGGCGGTTTACGGCGCGTTGGGCGACGCGATGAAGGCCCGCATCCACGCGCTGACGCTCAAGGTGATGACCCCGAACCAGTATCAGAACCGGAGGTAAGAGTTCAGATGGCCGATCCAATCGAGCGAATCCGTACGGCGATCAACAGCGACAAGATCGTCATTTTCATGAAGGGCAACCGCAACTTTCCGCAATGCGGATTTTCGGCCGCGACCGTCGAGGTGTTCGAAGAATTGGGCGCGCCCTACTCCACGGTCGACGTGCTCGCCGACCAGGAAGTGCGCGACGCGATCAAGGGCTACAGCAACTGGCCGACCATCCCGCAGGTCTTTATCAACGGCAAGTTCGTCGGCGGATGCGATATCGTGCGCGAGTTGCACTCAAGCGGCGAGCTGCAGACGCTGGTGAAGGCGGCGCTGGGCGAGAGCGCGCACCAGTAACAGACAGCGAGCGCTCTGGATGTGCGCGAGCGCGGCGCAGCGTCTGGCCGATATCGGCCAGCCCCGCATCGCGCTCGCTTTATTTTCGTATCGTTGCCGGCCCGCGCGTCAGGCGGTGCTATGCCCGCCGCGCGCGGCATGGAGGCTGAATCCGCCGGGCCCGTATACCGCGACCATCAGCAGCCCGCCCATGATGGCGAGATTCTTCTCCCACTCGATGGTCTGTCCCGTCGAAACGTGGAAGATCAGCGTGACGGGGATAAACCACAGGAACATGATGAGCGCCGCCAGTTCGGCGTGCCATCCGAACACCAGCATCAGGCCACCCCCCAATTCGACGATCACCGTGAGGACGAAGAGTTCGGGAACCAGCGAATGCGGCAGCCCCGCACTCGCCATGTATTGCATCGTCCCCGCCGGTCCGGAGATTTTTTCGATCCCGGCCGTGACAAAAATAAAGGCCAGCATGATGCGCCCGAGCAGCGCCCCTGTGTTTCGCAGAGAATCCATCGCTGCTGCACCTCCCGCGTTGATGCCGGTCCGGAAGCCTCCGCACACGGTCCCGTCTCGGCTTCGATTGGAACCCGGAAACTCCCGTAGTCAACTCATTTGACGCGTTAAATGCAAATAAAATCTCGCCAGCGGTTTAGTGCTTGAATGAGAGTGCGACGCTATCTAAGGTCGAAGCTCACAGTCCGAACCGAAAGAGGCACACGCCCATGCTTTGGAAACCCGACCAGACCTTTTATCCTTCGCCGCGGATGGCGATCGAGGGGCCGCGCGAGCGGCTCGGCTACGTCGTGACCTTCAGTCTCGATCCCAAGCACGGCAAACGTGACGCGATTAACGTGCTCGACCTCGATCCCGGCTCGCCGACCTTCGCGACCGTGGTCGGACGCCTCGAGATGCCGGACGCCGGCAACGAACTGCATCACTTCGGCTGGAACGCGTGCAGTTCGGCGCTGTGCCCCTACTCGCCGCATCCGCACGTCGAGCGCCGTTACCTGCTGGTGCCGGGTCTGCGCTCCTCGCGCATCCACGTGATCGACACCAAGCCCGACCCGCGCGCGCCGAAAATCGTCAAGGTAATCGAGGCCGAGGAGATCGCGACGCGCGCCGGCTACAGCCGTCCGCATACGTTCCATTGCGGCCCCGACGCGATCTACGTGAGCGCCATGGGCGGCGCGAACGGCGGCGGCCCCGGCGGGGTCTTCCTGCTCGATCACGAGAGCTTCGACGTGCTCGGCCAGTGGGAAGTCGATCGCGGCCCGCAGTTTCTCGCTTACGATTTCTGGTGGCACATCGGCTACGACGTCGGCATCAGCAGCGAATGGGGCACGCCCGACATGTTCGAGAGCGGGCTCAGCCTCGAGCGCCTGGTCAAGGGCGACTACGGCCATCGGCTCCACATGTGGGACCTGCGCAAGCGCCGCCATCTGCAGGAAATCGACCTTGGCGCGGAGCATCAGATGGCGCTCGAGCTGCGGCCGGCGCACGATCCGACCAAGGCCTACGGCTTCGTCTGCACCGTACTCTCGACCAAGGACCTCAGCGCCGGAATCTGGCTGTGGCATCGCGAGAACGGCAACGGCAAATGGGCGGCGCGCAAGGTGATCGAAATTCCCGCCGAGCCCGCCGACCCGGCCCTGCTGCCACCGCCGCTCAAGCAGTTCAAGGCCGCGCCGCCGCTGGTCCCAGAAATCGCGCTCAGCCTTGACGACAAGTTTCTTTACGCTTCATGCTGGGGCACGGGCGAGATCAAGCAGTACGACGTGAGCGACCCGTTCCATCCGCGCCAGACTGGCTCGGTGCGAATCGGCGGGATGGCCGCGCGCACGCCGCATCCCAAGGCCGGCAAGGTCAACGGCGCGCCGCAGATGCTCGAGATCAGCCGCGACGGCCGCCGCATCTACGTGACCAACTCGCTCTACTCGGCGCTGGACGAACAATTCTATCCGGAGGGCATTCGCGGATGGATCGCCAAGGTCGACGTCAACCCGGCCGGTGGCATCGCGCTCGACCCGAATTTTTTCATCCCCTTCGAGGGCGAACGTCCGCATCAGATCCACCTGGAGGGCGGCGACTGCTCGTCTGATTCGTTCTGCTACCCGTGACCGCGGCCTGGCCGTGGATTGCGATCGCCGCGCTGGGCGCCTATCACGGCCTCGATCCGTCGATGGGATGGCTGTTCGCGGTGGCACTCGGGCTCCAGGAGCGCCGCCGCGCCAAGGTCTTCGCCGCCCTCGGGCCGATCGCGTTCGGGCATCTGGTTTCGATCGCGACCGTGGTCGCATTGATCGGATGGGCGCGATTCGCCGCGGCGTCTCCACTGTTGCGCCCGGCCGGCGCCGCTATCCTGATATTGTTCGGCATCTTTCGCTATCTGTGGCCGCGCGCGCATCCGCGATGGGTCGCGATGCGCGTCAAGTGGTATGAACTTGCGCTGTGGTCGTTCCTGATGGCCTCGGCGCATGGCGCGGGCCTGATGCTGTTTCCGATCCTGATGGACATGCCGGGCGGCGCGGCGATGCATCAGCAGATGATGCACGGCGTGCACGGCCGCTTGATGCATCAGTCGATGGCCGCGATGGGCTCGCTCTCGCTCGCGCAGGATGTGGCGGTCGTGCTGTTGCATACGGCAGCGATGCTGCTCGTGATGGGCACGATCGCCGTCGTGGTATACGACCGCGTGGGCCTGGCATTTCTGCGCAGCGCCTGGATCAATCTCGACGCGGTTTGGGC
Organism: uncultured delta proteobacterium; assembly: GCA_963810495.1. GTDB lineage: Bacteria > Desulfobacterota > Binatia > Binatales > Binataceae > JAKAVN01. The sequence continues at coordinate 9,016 of CAWENP010000020.1, read as the reverse complement.
GGGTGCGCTCATCGCCGCCGGCCTGCTCTCGCTAGTGATCTGAACGCTATCGCGCAAGAACCGTCCGCGTTGTACGCTCGTACCGGCTATTAAAGGCCGGATCGCCAACGCCCGAGGCCCACGATGCCCGCCGCGCGTCTGCTGGTAGTTGAAGACGAAGCGAAGCTTGCCGCCAACTTAAAGCGCGGACTCGGCGAGGCGGGCTTTGCCGTCGACGTCGCGCCCAGCGCCGAGACCGCGCGTGCGGCGCTTTCACAAAACGGATACGACCTGATGCTGCTCGACCTGCGCCTGCCCGGTCAGGACGGCCTCGAATTTCTCGCCGACTTGCGCGCCGCCGGCGCGGTGGTTCCGGTGCTTATCCTGACCGCGCGCGACTCCACCGACGAACGAGTCCGCGGCCTGGACGGCGGCGGCGACGACTACCTGACCAAGCCATTCGCTTTCAGTGAACTGCTCGCGCGCGTGCGCGCGCTGCTTCGGCGCCGGGTGGCGGCTGACAGCCCCGTGCTCGAAGCGGACGATATCGCAATCGACACTTCGCGCCGCGCCGCCTCGCGCGGCGGGCGCGCGCTCGATCTGTCGCCCAAGGAATTGATGGTCCTTGAATACCTGGTGCGCCACGCCGGTCTGGCCGTAACGCGGGACATGATCGGCGAGGCGGTCTGGGGCAAGGACTATAACGCGATGTCGAACATCGTCGAAGTCTTCATCAATCGCCTGCGCCAGAAAATCGAGCTGGTAAATCAACCCCCATTGATTGTAACGGTCCGCGGCGCGGGCTACATGCTTCGCCTCAATTTGCCCGCGCACAATAGCAAGAGCAGAGGCCCTGATTGAGTATTCGGCTGCGACTGACTATCTACTGGACCGCAATCACCGCCGTCATCCTGCTCGCGGCCGGACTGCTCATCATGGTGATGTTCGCGCGCGCGATGTGGGGCACGCTCGACGCGGCATTGATGGAAGAGGCTGACACGACCGCAGCCGCCATTGCTCACTCCAGCGCCGCCGACACCAATCAGATTCTCCAACGCCTGAGCCAGGAAAAAGACCTGGGACCGGAACGCCGGGTGCGTTTGATCGCCGGCGGCCATGTCGTTTTCGACGCCGGCGACACGGACGCGGACCTGCCCGACGCTCTTGCGGCGACTGAATCGATCGTCGACGGCGGGCAGCATCGCTACCGCTTCGCGATCGTTCCGCTACGCATGAACGAAGAGCCGGGATCGTTGCAGGACGGCGCCGACGCCGCGCCGGTGCGCCGCGCTATCGCGCATCTGCGAAGCGCGCTGCTGCTGGTCATCCCGATCATCCTGGCGCTGTGCGTTGCAGGGGGCTACTGGATGGCGGGATGGGCGCTCGCGCCGGTTAACGAGGTCACGAACGCACTGGCCCGCATCGGCCCGCGCGATCTACGCCAACGCCTGCCGCTCCCGCGAGTCCGCGACGAAGCGGGGCAACTCATCGCCGCCATCAACCAGTTGCTCGAGCGCCTGGAACTCGCGTCCGCCGCGCAACAGCGCTTTGTCTCCGAAGCCGCTCATGAATTGCGCACTCCGCTGGCCGTCCTGCGCAGCGGGCTGGAGATCACGCTGCAACGGCCGCGCAGCGCCGAGGAAAGCCGCGCGGCGCTGGAGCAGGCGATGGGCGAAGTCGAGCGTCTATGTGCGATCGCGGAAGACCTGCTCGCGTTGGCGCGGCTGGACGCCGAGCCCGCAGTGGAACGCACACCGGTGGACTTGAGTGAGATCGCGGCCGAAGCGTCCGCGATGGCGCAGACGCTGGCCGAGGCGAGGCATCAGGAATTCGCCCAAGAATTTGCGATTGACGCGCACAAGCGAATCGTTGTGCAGGGAAGCGCCAGCGATTTGCGCCGGGTCGTACTCAACCTGCTCGATAACGCGGTCAAGTTCACTCCCGAACGCGGCAAAATCGAAATAGGCGTTTCCACCAATGGATCGACGGCGCTGATCTCGGTGCGCGATAGCGGCCCCGGCATCGATCCGCGCGACATTGATCACATCTTCGATCCGTTTTATCGCAGTCGCAGGGCCAAGGGCGCAGGCAGCGGTCTCGGACTCGCGCTGAGCCGCGAAATCGTACGCCGCCACGGCGGCGTCATCCAGGCCGCCAACCGCGCCGCCGGCGGCTGCGAGGTCAAGGTGCGCTTGCCGCTCGCGAACGGTTGATCGAAATCCGCGCTTCAGCGCGGACCCCGACATGAACGTTTGTTAATTGGTCCTACCGGCGGCCGCTTGTTAGGTTTGACCGGAGATTTCTTGCGCGCATTTTTCGGCGGACGGAGTTTCCAGGACTATGCGGCCCCTATCGCTAATTCGCTATTTCCTGACAGCGACCGTCGCAATCGCGACGCTCTGCGCCACCGCGCATGGCGAGACGCTCACGCTCGACCAGGCCATCCAACGCGCGCTCGCCTTCGCACCGACGTTCGCCTCGGCGAGCGCGCAGAGCGACCTCAGCTCCGCGATGGTGCGCGAGGCGCGCGCGCCGCTTTATCCTTCGCTCTCTGCTGGGTCCGAATACATGCAGGCGCCCGGCTACAGCATCGCGGTAACCAACGGCGGACTTTCCAGCGCCCTGCTGACCCTCAACTACACGGCCTATGACTTCGGCCACCAAGCCGCCCTGGCTCGCGCGGCTCTCTACCAGAGCCAGGCAGCCCAGTACGGCATACCTGCGGCGCGCGCCCAAATAGTCTTCGATACCACCGTCGCGTACTACGATCTGCAGCGTGCGCGCGAGGTTGAGCGCGAGCTTGAGTCCAACGCCGCGCGCCTGAGGCGCTACGTGGCGGTGATCCAGCGGGAGCGCACAAGCGGACGCGCGATTCCCAACGATCTGCTCAAGATCAGAACCGCCAGCGACAACGCCCAGCTCACTCTGGCCAATGCGCACAGCATGGCGGCGCGCGCCGCGGCGACGCTCGGTTCGATGATAGGCGTCTTCGACCGGTCCGATCTCGACGTCGCGGAGGTCAGCGGCTTGCCCGCCGAGCCCAGCGGCGATTTCTCGCGCAACCCGATGCTGCTGGCTGCCGAGCGAACGGCCGCTTCGACCAAGGCGGCGGTGCAAGCGGCGATCCGTGAGCGCTACCCGACGGTGAGAGTCTCGGCCAGCGCCGGATGGGAGGGCATCAACCCTCCGCATACTTTCACACATAACGCCGGGGCCATGTACGACGGCCTGGTCTCGATGCCGATCTTCGACGGCGGATTAATCTCCTCGCATATCGATCAGGCGCGCGCCAAGGTGCTCGCGGCGGATGCGCAGGTGCGGCAGGTCGCGCTTGACCTGCGCCGCCGGATGACCGACGCGGCGCTGCGTTATCAGCAGGCGCGCAATCAGCTAGCCTTGCTGGCCAGCGCGCAGTCCACCGCCAACGATGCTTTCGAGCTGACTTGGGCGCGCTTTCTGGGAGGCGGCACGGTCACGCTGCTCGAGGTGCTCGACGCCTACCAGCAGGCCGAGTTGCTGCGGCTCGCGCGCCCCGATCAGGATTTCGCCACTCGCCAAGCCGCCGCCGAGAGCGCCCTGCTGCTCGGAGCCGGCCAACGATGAGGCCGCGGGGCGCTGCACCGGCATTATTTGCGGTACTCGCCGTGCTGGCGGCCCTCGGATGCCGCGGGGCGGCGCCGGCCGGCGAAGCTGCGGCCGGCAGCGCGCCGCGGGTGGTGCTGGCGGTGAGCGCGGCGCGCGTCGCCGTCAAACCGATGCGCCAGCAGGTGTCGCTCATCGGCACTACCGCCGCGCTACGCACTCTGACGCTGCGCGCGCCGACCTCCGGGCGCGTGGTCGGACTCGAAGTGACTACCGGCGACAGCGTGCGGCACGGACAGGTGCTCGCGCACATCGTCAATCGGGAGCAAGACGCCGCGCAGGCCGGCGTGGCAGCCGCGCGCAAGATCGACCCTCATGAAGCCGGCGCGATGGCGCGCGCAGTCAAGCGCTACTCTAGCGGACCGGGAATCCCGGTGGTCGCGCCCGAAAGCGCCCTGGTCGCGCAGCGCATCGTCAACCCGGGCCAGATCGTCAACGAATTCGATCCGCTGGTCGACCTGGTCGATCCCAACAGCGTCTACGTCGACGCCCAAGCGTCGATTAACCAACTCGGCGCGCTAAAGTCTGGGATGGAGGCCACCGTAACCTCGGCGTTGAGTCCGGGCGTCAGCTATCCCGCGCGCATCTGGTCGATCTCTCCCAGCTTCTCCGCGGGCGGGACCACGGCGCCGGTGTGGGTGCAATTCACAGGCCCGCGGCGAATCGCCGAGGTCGGAGCCTCGGTCGAGGTCCACGTCACGATCAAGTCCGTGCGCGACGCGATCGTAATACCCGCCGCCGCACTGTTCCACGACGCGGCGCGCGGCAATTCTTACGTCTTCACCGTGGGCGCCGACGACCGCGCCCATCGCACCATCGTGGCCACCGCCATCCGCACCCCGGCCGAAGTGCAGATCACGCGCGGGCTCAAGCCCGGCGAGCTAGTAATCACCTCTGGCGGCTACGCGCTCTCCGACGGTCTCGAAGTGCGCGCGAGCGTGACGCCCGTCGCGGGGCCCACGCCCGTTGTGCAGCCTGCGCCGCAGAGGCCGTGATTCTCGCGTGATTTACGATCGATGAGCCGCAGCAGCACCATCCTGTCGCTGTTCACCGTGATCGCGCTGAGCGTGCTCGGCGTGATCCTGGCGCAATCGATTCCCAACGCGGTCTTCCCCGAGTTCGTGTTCCATCGCGCCATCATCCTCGCCGACAGCGCCGAGCTTCCGGCCGGCCAGATGCTGGCGGCGGTGACGCGACCGCTGGAGGAGGCAGCCTACAGCGTAGCCGGCACCACGCTGGTGCGCTCGACCACCACACGCGGCAGCGCCGAGGTCGACGTCAACTTCGCCGAGAATAACGACCCCACCACCAGCTTCGAATTGCTCGGCGCCGCGCTGTCGGAGGCTCGCGCCCATCTGCCGCCCGGCACTACCGTCAACACGCGCCTGCTGACCACCGGAACCTTTCCGATTCTCGATCTCAGCCTGAGCTCGCGCGTGCGCAACCTGACCGAGCTCACCGACATCGCGTTCTACGACCTGGTCCCGAGCCTTCATCGTATCGCGGGCGTCTTCCGGGTGGAGATGGTCGGCGCCAAGTACCGCGAGTACGTGGTGCGGCTGAATCCGGCGCTGATGCTCGCGCACGGACTCACGCCCGACCAGGTGGTGATGGGGCTCAAGCAGGCCAATGTTATCGGCTCGGCCGGCCGCCTGCTCGACCAGCATCGAATGCTGCTCACGGTCGTCACCGGCGACCTGCATCAAAGCGAACAATTGCTGGCGGTGCCGATCGCCACCGTCAACAAGCAACCGATCTATGTACGCGACGTCGCCACGGTCGATACCGGGATCACGGAGGATTACATTCGCGCCACCAGTGAGAACGGCCCGTCCGTGCTGGTGGGAATTTCGCGCACGCCCGACGGCGACACGGAGCTCATCGCAGAACAGGCCCGCGCGATCGTCGCCGGGTTCCGCCGCCGCTACCCCGACGTCACTTTCTCCTTTTCCTACGACCAGGCGACACTGGTGGCCGAGTCGGTCGCCAGCGTGCGCGACGCGATCGTGCTCGGGCTGGGGCTCTCGGTCCTGGTGGTATGGATGTTCACGATGAGCGTGATGAGCGCGCTGGTCGCGGCGGTCGTGGTGCCGTGCACCATCGCGATCACGTTGGTGGTGATGACGCTTTGCGGGATGACGTTTAACATGATGACGCTTGGCGGGATCGCGGCTGGAATCGGACTGTTCATCGACGACGCGATCGTCATGATCGAAGCGATCCATCGTGGTCATTCAACCGGAAGTCCCACTAACGCCGCGGTCGAAGGCGCGCTCGCCGAGCTCCGCCGCCCGCTCATCGCCTCAACGCTAACGGTGATCGCGGTCTTCATGCCCCTGGTCTTCGTCTCGAACATCACCGGGCTGTTCTTTCGCGCGCTCGCCATCACGCTCGGTAGCGGCCTTGCGATCTCACTGGGCCTTGCGGTTTTTTTCACTCCCGCGCTGGAGAAGTTGATCGGGCGCTGGCGGCGTGCGAGCCGCCCGCCAGGGCGGGTGTTCGGCGCAATGCGCGCCGCGTTTCTCGCTGAGCTGTGGCCATTCATCCGGGTTCCGGCGCTGGCGCTCGCCGCTGCCGCGGCCTGTTTTATCGCAGCCTTCGTGCTTTACGGCGCGGTGGGCACGGACTATCTGCCCGCGCTCGACGAGGGCGCCTTCGTGCTCGACTACATCACGCCGCCGCCCAGCACGCTCGCGGACACCGGCGCGCTGCTGGGCAAAATCGAGGAGATTCTCAGGACGACTCCCGAAGTGGTGGCCTTCTCGCGGCGCACCGGCACGCAACTGGGATTCTTCCTTACCGAATCGGACCGCGGCGACATATCGGTGCGGCTCACGCCCAATCGTTCGCGCTCGATCGACCAGATCATGAATTCGGTGCGCGAGCGAATTCTAGCCGCGGTGCCTGGCGTGCATATCGAGTTCTCGCAGGTGCTGCAGGATCTGATCGGCGACCTCTCGGGCGTGCCCCAGCCGATCGAAGTCAAGGTGTTCGGCGCCGACCAAGCCTCGATCGAGGCGACCGCACGTCGCGTCGCCGCCGAAATTGGCGGCGTCCCGGGTGTCGTCGACGTCTTCAACGGCCTCGTGGTGAGCGGCCCCGAGGAACTGATCGTGATCAACCAGAGCGCCGCCGCACGCTACGGACTGAACGCCGACGATATCCGGGCCACGCTGGAAACCGCGATCGAAGGCACCGTCGCGACCCAACTCAGCGTCGGCGACCGGCTAATCGGCGTGCGCGTGCGCTACCCGCCGAACTTCCATCGCGATCTGCCCGCGCTTTCAGAGCTCCAGCTACGCACGCCGTCGGGCACCGTGCCGCTGACCGCGGTGGCCGATCTGCGCTGGGGAGGCGAGACCACTGAGCTTGCCCGCGAGCGGCTGCGCCCGGTCGTTCCGGTCACGGCGCGCCTGGAGGGCGTTGACCTCGGCACCGCGCTTGGCCAGATCACGCCGCGGCTCGCAAAGATGGTGCTGCCGGCGGGCGTGTCGCTCGAACTTGGCGGACTCTACGAACAGCAACAGCAGGCGTTCCATCAACTCGCGCTGGTGATGGCGACCGGGCTGGTGATGGTGCTGCTGATCGTGCTGTGGGAATTCGGGCGGCTGGCGCCTGCGCTGGCCACGGTGATCGCGGCGCTGGCCTGCCTGGTCGGCAGCTTCGCCGGGCTGGCGCTCACCGGGATCACACTCAACATCTCGTCGTTCATGGGCGTCATCATGGTCGCGGGCATCACGGCGAAAAACGGCATCCTGCTCCTGGACCGCGCCGAGCACGGCGTCGCCGCGGGCGTCGCACCCGCCAAGGCGCTGGCCGACGCCGCGATGGTGCGACTGCGGCCGATCATGATGACCACGCTGGCGACGGCAGCCGGCCTGCTGCCGCTCGCGCTCGGCTACGGCGCGGGGGCCAAGGTCCAGCAACCGCTGGCAGTGGCGGTGATCGGCGGGCTGGTGCTGGCGATGCTGCTGTCATCCGCGATCGCCGGCGGAATCTATCTGCTCGGCACGCGCCCGCTTCCGCCCGGCCACGCCACTTCCTCGGAAAACTTTCAGTAGGGCGCGCCCTAGCCGGCGCTCTCGCATGGCGCGCGATTCGGCGCTATTCATAGGCGCGACGCGCTCGCCGGACCTATCAAAATGGCGACCGGCAGAGCGACGCGCATCAAAATCAATGGAGACGGCGATGGCAACGCAACAGGGAAAGCAAAGACTCAGGGGCAAGGTCGCGATCGTAACCGGCGCGGGCCGCGGAATCGGCCGGGCCGAGGCGATGCTGCTCGCGGCCGAAGGCGCGAAGGTCGTGGTCAACGATCTCGGCACGGACATGCTCGGCAAAGGCACCGACCAGAGCATCGCGGGACAGGTGGCCGCGGAAATCCGCGCCGCCGGCGGCGAAGCGGTGGCAAACACCGATAGCGTGACCACGATGGAGGGCGGCGAGCGCATCATCAAGACCGCAATCGACGCGTTCGGCAAGCTCGACATTCTCATCAACAATGCCGGCGCGGTGCGTCCGAAAATAATCTTTCACATGACCGAGGACGACTGGGACTCGATGATGTCGGTGCATCTGAAGGGCCATTTCACAACGATCCGATTCGCCAGTCCGATCTTCCGCGAGCAAAAGAGCGGCGTGATCGTCAACACGGCTTCCGAGTCGGGCCTCGGCCATTTCGGACAGGCGAGCTATTCGGCGGCCAAGGAGGGAATCGTCGGGCTGACGCGCACCGTCGCGCGCGATCTTGGGCGCTACGGTGTGCGATGCAACGCGATACGGCCGCGCGCGGCAACGCGTCTGTTCGACGAGAGCGTGGCGGACGCGCTGGAGCGGATGCGCGCGACGCTGGGGCCGACGGCGGCGCCGGCGATCGATCGGAGCGGCTTGCAGAACAAGCCCGAGCACGTCGCGGCGCTGGTGGTGTGGCTATGCACCGACGCGGCCGCGAACGTCAACGGCCGCACGTTCGTGGTGGGCGGCGACCTGGTGGGCCTGTACGCCGAGCCCGAGCCGGCGCGCTCGCTCTATCGCGAGGGAGGATGGGACCTCGACACGCTCGACCGCATCGCGTCGAAGGATTTGATTGGCGGAGTGATCAATGAGTTCCTGCCGCGTTGAAAAGGCCGCGCGGAAGGGATTCCTGCAGCGTTCGCGAACAGTGCCAGGAAGAGTTCGCAAAGTTCAAGCCGGAGGCGAGCGCGCGCTTGTGAGCGCGCGCTCGCCTCTGGCAGAATCACGGCATTGCGAGCTTGCGCCGCGCCGGATGCTCACGCGGCGGGCGCGACGCAGGTTCCACCACGATTGCCGAGGTGGCGAAATGGCAGACGCAGAGGACTCAAAATCCTCCGTGCGCAAGCACATGCGGGTTCAAGTCCCGCCCTCGGCAACTCAA
>CAWENP010000019.1:0-131442 GCA_963810495.1 uncultured delta proteobacterium | reverse complement strand
GGGGCTTTGGTCGTTTCGGTCGTTGATTCCTATACTCTGGCGCGGTGAAAAAGAGTCGGACTCTGAGCGCTGTAAGGTCTTAGGTTAGAGTTATCTCGTTATGGGGTAGGTAAAGATTAAAGTCTCTCCCTCCTGTTGCTGTTGGGGTATTCGAATGGACTCCACAGCATCCGCTTCAGCGACGCGCACGCAGCCGAGCACGAGGTCGTCTGCTGACCTGGCCGAAGTTCATGCTTCCACTTCGTGAACTTTCGCCCGCAGATGATGCACGTCAGCTCGAGTCTGTGACCCGGACCCCACACCTTGAAGTGCTTGATGCGGCCACTCGGCCATCGAGCTCGCGGCTTTGCCATCGCACCATCGTAGCCGAAATCGGGCCCGGTGGCTGTAAAAGGTGGCTGTAAATGTCCGTGGCGATGGCCGAGCAACGCACAGCGCACAAAAAAACCCACGCATCAGCGCGGGTTTTTTTGGTTGCGGGGGAGGGATTTGAACCTTCGACCTCCGGGTTATGAGCCCGGCGAGCTACCAGACTGCTCCACCCCGCCCCGGCATACTAGCGGCGCGCGATGCGCAGGGTCAACACGACTCGCCGCCGACGCCGCTCGTCGCATCGCGTAACGTGCCGCATCGCGCCACGCGCTGCCGTGGCGGCTACGCGCGGCCGGCCGCGCGCATGATCCGCATCAGATTGTTCGGGGCGTAAAACTCGGACATCGCGACGGTCGTGGCGACCGTACCCATGAAGCGGCGCGTATCGGCGGCGTTGGCGCGGAGCGCGGCCATCAACGCCAACATCATCGGCGACGGACCCTCCAGCCGCGCCTGGTCGCAGGTGAAGCGGTAGAGCTCCATCGAGGCGGCGTTGCGCGCGCTCTCGTAACGCGCGAGCGCCGCGTCCATCGGCTCGCGTCCGGCGAGTCCCGCGGCGGCGGCTTCGGCCAAAAGCTCGGCGTCGCGCAGCGCGTCCGTGATGCCGAAGCCGGTTATCGGATCCTTGTGATAGCCGGCGTCGCCGACCAGCGCCCATCCGGGGCCGTATGGCTTGCGAAAATAATTCGCAATCCCGCCGGTGCCAACGAAGCGCTCCTCGCGCTTGCCCGCGCGCACCCGCTCGCACAGGTCCGGCGCCGATTCCAGCGCCTTGAAAAAACCGCCCTCGATATCGGCGCGCCAGGCCTCGAACTCGGCTTTGGGGCGCTCGATCGCGACGCAGGTGAGCGCGTCGTTCGTGGCAAAGCCGAGCGTCGAGCATCCGGGGCGCGGATGGACTTCGCAGGCGCTCAGACGCACGCCGCTGAAGTAGCTGTAATAGCCGCAGGTCATCGCGGGCACGGTCTCGTATTCGGGCGGATTTACCGCGCGCGCGACCGACGACCACGGACCGTCGGCGCCGATCACGATTTGTGCCCGCTCGTGGCACTCCTTCGCGCCGCGGAGATCGCGCCCGCGCACTCCGCTCACGCGGCCGTCCTCAAAACTCAGAGCGTCGACCACGAACCCGTCGCGCACCTCAGCCCCGGCCCGCGCGGCCGCGTCGAAAAGGATTTTGTCGAGCACCACGCGCCGCGGACATATCGCGATCGCCGTGTCGTCGTATGGCACCGGCGCGCCTTCGAGCGCGAGCGGGCCGGCGTCGAGCCGGATGCGCTCGATCGGCGGACAGTTGGTGGCGAGCACCGTATCGAGCAGGCCCCAGCGCGCCAGACGCGCGACGCCCGGCTGATGGATGTAATGCGTCGACATGATGTCGCTCGGGAATGTCGCCCGATCGACCAGCAACACCCGATGGCCCGCGCGCGCGAGCAGCATCGCCGTCGGCGCCCCGGCGCATCTCGCGCCCACCACGATCGCGTCGTACATGATCCGCTTCCGTCAGTAGGGGGGAGCCATCAGTCCGGCATTCTGTTAGTCGGCCATTCTGTTTAATCGGGGACGATACGCAAATTACAATCGCGATGGGCGCGGCCGAAGTCGTTCAGCTCCTTTTCGATCGCGGTCGGATTCGGCCTGGGCTCGCCCAACATAGTCTGCTTGGCGGTCGCCACGTCCATCCCGTCGGCCTCGACGGAGAGGTTGTGGTCGTCGCACATGACAAATGCCATCGTGTAAAACGCTCCTTGCGAATCCGACCACGCTAGCCGAAAGCGGCGGCGCTGTCAGCCCGGCCGCGTTTACCGATCGCGCCAGGTTTGTGGTAGTTCGGTGGTAGTCGATAGCGATTGGCAGTGAAGCAATGAAACAGAACTGGAGCGCGTCGCGATGAGCCTTAAAGGAACGGCCGCCGTGGTTGGAATCGGCGAACTGAAGCCCACCAAGGATGCGCCGCCCGAGGCGACCGCGCTCGGCCTGATGTCGAACGCGGCGGCCGAGGCGATTGCGGACGCGGGGCTCGAGACCAAGGACATCGACGGGTTTCTCTGCGGGATGGCGTTCGCGGATGCCGGGATGCTCTATCCGGCGAGCGTCGCCGAGGTGATGGGAATCAATCCGCGGATGCTCAACCAGGTCGATATCGGCGGCGCGAGTCCGGCCGGGATGGTGTGGCGGGCGGCGGCGGCGATTGGGGCCGGGATGTGCAACGCGGTACTATGCGTGGTCGGCGACCTCAACAAGTTTGGCGACCAGAAGCCGCCGGTGATCTCGGTGCAGCGCGAGTTCGAGGCGCCCTACGGAAATATCGGCGCCAATTGCGGCTACGCGATGATCGCCAATCGCCACATGTACGAATACGGCACCACGCCGCAACAGATGGCGAAGGTCGCTGTCGACCAGCGCAAGAGCGCGGTCAAGAATCCGCTCGCGACCTTTAACGATCGCGAACTCACGATCGATGACGTGCTCAATTCGCGCATGATCGTCGACCCGCTCCATCTCTACGAAATCGTCAGCCCGTGCAGCGGCGGATCGGCGGTCGTGGTGGCCTCACCCGAGGTCGCGCGGCGCGCCAAACATCCGCCGGCCTGGCTGCTCGGCGCGGGCGAATACTCCAATCACGCGTCGATCACTTACGCGCCGTCTCTGACCGACTCGCCGGTCAAACCCGCGGCCGAGACAGCCTTCAAGATGGCCGGCGTCGCTCACAAGGACATCGATCTGGTCTGCCCGTACGACTGCTACACCATCACGGTGATCGTGACGCTCGAAGATGCCGGGTTCTGCAAGAAAGGGCAGGGCGGCAAATTCGTGTGGGATCACGATCTGTCGTACGCCGGCGACTTTCCCTGCAACACGCACGGCGGCCAGCTCTCCTTCGGGCAGCCGGGGCTAGGCGGCGGGATGAGCCACGTGACCGAGGCGGTGCGCCAGTTGATGGGCCGTGGCGGCGAACGCCAGGTCAAAGACGCGCAACTGGCCTACGTCAACGGCAACGGCGGCATCATGAGCGAGCAGGCAAGCCTGATCCTGGAGCGGCGCTCATGAGCGAATACCATAAGCCCCTGCCCAAGCCGACGCCGACCAGCCGCCCGTTCTGGGAGGCCGCGCGGCGCCATGAACTGAGCCTCCAGCGATGCGCCGCGTGCAAGGCGTACATCTACTATCCGCGCGAACGATGCCCGCACTGCTTTTCGGACCGGCTTACGTGGGAGCGCGTCAGCGGACGCGGCAAGGTCTACAGCTACACGGTGGTGCGCCGCGCCTCGAGCCGCTCATTCGCCGATCAACCCTACGTGCTGGCGATCGTCGAGCTGGAGGAGGGGCCGCGGATGACGAGCAATATCGTCGCCGCGCCCGAGAGCGTGAAGGTCGGGATGCCGGTAGTGGTGCAGTTCGATGACGTCACGCCCGAGCATACGCTGGTCAAGTTCAAACCGGCCTGAACGCGCGGGCGGTTTCAGGGCGAAGCGTGGCGCGGAACTATCTATGCGAGCAGCACCGCGACAATCCCGGTTAGAAAAATTCCGTCGAACGTTCCGGCGCCGCCGATCGACGCGACCGGCGCGCCAAGCTCGCTAATCCGCCCAAGGTTCATCAGGTCAGCGCCGATGAGCGTGCCCATCACGCCGCTGATGTAAGCGATCGCGTCCGCATGATGCGGAACGCCGCCGCCCAGCAGCATTCCCACCAGCGCCGCGACGATCGGCGGGATGAACATCGGCGTGGCGATCCCGATCCCGGGGATCGGGCGCGCCGCGCGATGCACCACGAAGGTCACGATCGCGGTTCCCAGGACCGCCTCCAGGAACACCGCCGGGTCGGCCGCGAGTATCCACGCACAGATGCATAGCGGTACGATCGCGCCGCCCACGTTTATCGCCACCACCGTCGAGCGTCCCGCCGCCAGATGCGCCGGCACCCGGTAGCGCATCCCGAAGTAGCCGACCACGTCGGGCGCAGAAGGTCCGCCGCCGCTGCTCTCGACGCGAGTGATGGGGATGTTGATGTAACTGCCAAGCAGACTGATGATCAGCGCCCAAAATGCCGCATGGGGCGGCAAGCCCAGCGCGTTGAAGGCGTAGTCGATCGCGCCGAGCTCGAGCAGTCCGAACAGCAAGGCGAGTGCGACGAAGAAGATTATCGCATACAGAAAAAGAAATGGCGCGAAGAACATGGTCGGCGATCATACCAAGCCGCCGCCCCAGTCGCACGCGCCGCCTGCGCGCGCACCGGCGTATCGCGGCGGCTCTTGTGCGCGGCGCGCGGGCGGGTAAGATCGCGCGCAAGACGCCATGAATCAAACCCAACGTAGTGAATTGCTCACGCTCCTCGCCCGCGAGTCTTACTTCGAGCGCTCCGCGCTTACGCTCGCCTCCGGGCGAGCGTCGAACTACTACATCGATTGCAAGCGCACGCTCTATCTGCCGCGCGGCGCGTATCTGGCCGGCGAGCTGATGCTCGAGCTGGTGCTGGCCGAGGGAATCGAACAGATCGGCGGGATGGCGGCCGGCGCGCTGCCGGTCACCGACGCGTTGATTGTCGCAGCCCACAATCATGGCGCCAAGCTGCACGGTTTCTTCGTGCGCAAGGAGATCAAGGCGCACGGCTTGCAACAGCAGATTGAGGGCGCGTTCCGAAGCGAGCTGCGCTCGGCGGTTATCGACGACACGATCACCACCGGCGGCTCGAGCCTGCAGGCCGCGGCCGCACTCACCCACGCCGGCGCGACGGTGACGCATGCCTTTGCGCTGGTCGACCGCGGCGAAGGCGCGGCCGCGGCCTTCGCCGCCGCCGGCCTGGACTACCGATGGCTCTTCACCGCCGAGGAAGTGCGCGCCGAGCGCGCACGCGTCGGCGGTGGCTGAGCGCCGCCGCGCCGCGGCTGCGCGCACGCCTGCGGCCGATGCGACGGCGGCGACGCGGGTCGCGCCGCTGGGCGGCGCGACCCGCGTCGCCGCCGTCTTCGGCGATCCGGTCGAGCATTCGCTCTCGCCGGCGATGCATAACGCGGCGTATGCCGCGCTCGGCCTGGATCGCGTGTACGCGGCGTTTCACGTAACGCCGCCGATGCTCGCGGCGGCGCTGCGCGCGCTTCCCGCCTTGGGGATCATCGGCGTCAACCTGACCGTCCCGCACAAGGAGCGCGCGCTCAAGATGGTCGCGAAACTGAGCGCCGAGGCGCGGATGCTCGGCGCGATCAATTGCATCGCGAACCGCCCCGCGGGCCTCTACGGCGACAACACCGACGCGCGCGGGTTGGAGCGCGACCTTAATGGCCTTGGCGTGGCGCTCAAGGGCGCGACGGCGATCGTGATCGGCGCAGGCGGCGCGGCCGCTTCCGCGGTCGTCGCCTGCCTGCGGCGCGGCGCGCGCGAGGTCGTGATCGCAAATCGCACGCCGGCGCGCGCGGCCGTGCTGGCGCGCCGGCTGCGGGCGCGGCTACCGCGCGCGTTTGGCAGCGTGGCGCTTTCCGCCCACGGACTCGAGGCGTTGGCCGACGCGGCGCTGCTGGCGCGCGCCGCGATCGTCATCAACGCAACGCCGATGGGCCTGACGCAGGCGCGCTTCGCGCGAATCGATTATGCGCCCACTTCTCGCGAATGCTTCTTCTACGATCTCATCTATGCGGCCGAGCCGACCGCTTTTTTGCGGCCGGCGATTGCACTTAGACGGCGCGTCGCCGACGGGGCCGGGATGCTGGTGAATCAAGGTGAGCTGGCGTTCGAGCTTTTCAACGGCGTGGCACCGCCGCCGGGCGTGATGCGCCGCGCGCTCTGGGAGCGCCTCGGCCGCGATTTTCACCACCAGTCCTTATAAATACTCGCGCCGCCTTGCAGTGTGCGGAAGGTCAGGGCAGCGCGCGCAATGAATAAACTAGGGACGCAGGTACAGGACGCCCCCAGGGCCGTATCTGCGTCGAGTCGGAAACGTCTGCTCCAGCCAGGCGGCTAGTCCCGGCAAACGGTCAAGCCGGCCGGTCCACAGCAACACCGCTTTCACTCGATAACGCTCGACCTGGCTTTTAACGTCAGCGGTGGCGAGATAGTGATTGTCGATGCGTTTTAGTGAACTGTCCGCCAGCCAGGGCGGCACCTCGCGCCCGGACCAGAACGCAATTCCTGGAGCGTCGGTCAGGATGAAATCAGCCTTGGTGGTCAACCGCGCCAGTTCAGCAGCAGCATCCAGATCTGCGGCCGGAGGGCGCCAGTACGCCAGAATCCATTGCTGTTTGGCTCGACCGGTAAGCCCGCCGTGGCAGACGACCGCAAAGAGGATGATGCTGGCAACAGAAAATCCGATGCCCGCCGCCCAGCCATAACCGTCTGAGCGCACGCTTGCTTCCGGGACACGCAGTCTCTTGCCCAGCTTCCACAACGCCCCCAGACCGATACCAGCGGCGAGCGCGAGCGGCGGAATCAGAGAGACGACATGATGGGTGAATAGCGGCTGCTGGATGAGCAAACCGAACAGAGTCAGGGCGAGCCATCCAAGCGCAGCCCATCCGATCCATGGTTCAAAGGCAGCACACAGGGCAAGCGGTAGAGCGCTGCACAGGGCGGGGTCCCAGGCCAGCGTCGTTACTATCAAGTCCCAGTTTCGGGCCGGGCTGAAATCCACCCGCGAGACAAGATGGAAAGCCACCGCCTGCGTCCAAACTTCGCGCACGCCGTATAGCGACGCCACCGTCAGCACGGCTGCGAAGGCGATTCCCAGCACCAGCAAGGTGTCCGCCGCGGTGTACCAAACTTTTTGTCGCAACTGCCCCGCCGGTCCCCGTCGCCCAGCCGCTATCAGCAACACGGATGGAAAGGCATAAAGGCCAAACAGCTTGACCAACGATGCACCGGCTAGAGCCAGTGCTCCCGCTCCGAGCCACAGACGCCTGCCGCTCGACGCGTATCGCGCTGCCATCGCCAGCGACACGGCGGCAAAGGCCGCGGACGGCAGTTCGCCGGTAATTTCGCGGGCCCAAAAGAAAGCCAGCGGCGACATCAAGATGGTTACGCAGGCCAGCAGGGCGCCGAGCCAAAAACCCCGGTCCAGCACGATGAATCCGACTGCTAGGGCCGTGAGCACCAGCGTGCTGACGGTGAGCATTTGTCCGGCGCGCATGTTTTGGCCGAAGAGCGCGAACGACCATCGAATCAGTGCCAACCACGCGGGCGGCTGGGAAGAGAAGACCGCGCGGTACGGTGCATAACCGAAAGCCAGCATCCGAGCCGATTCCAGGTAGACGCCGCCATCGTAGAAATCGCTGTATTGGCCGAGATTCTGATACGCCGGCGCGGCCAGAGCCAGCACGAGCAGCACCAGCCCGGCCGCCTGCAACGCCCGGTATTCGAAATATCGCGTCAACCGAGATATACGTGAGAACAGGAAATGAAAGCGGGAACGCGGTCGAATTTAGCCGAACATCTCCTTGAGCTTGTCGACGAAACCCTTGGAGAGCGGATGGTTGACGGCTTCACCGTCGATGCCTGCGAACTCCTCGAGCAGCTCGCGCTGGCGCGCGGTGAGCCGCCGCGGAGTCTCGACCACCACCTTCACGAGCTGGTCGCCCCGCCCATAGCCGTGTAGATCGGGAAAGCCCTTGCTCTTGAGCCGGAAGACCTTGCCCGATTGCGTGCCGGCCTGGATTTTCAGCTTGACCTTGCCGTCGAGCGTCGGCACTTCGACCTCGGTGCCGAGCGCGGCCGCCGGAAAGCTCACCGGCATTTCGATGATTACGTCGTTATCCTGGCGCACGAAGAGGTCGTGCTCCTTGACGTGGACCACCACGTAGAGGTCGCCCGACGGGCCGCCGCTCCATCCGGCCTCGCCCTCGCCGCGCAGCTTCAGGCGCGATCCATTGTCGACCCCGGGCGGGATCCTTACCGAGAGCGACTCGGGGCGGCGGATGCGTCCCTGGCCCTGGCACTTGGGGCAGGGGTCGGCGATGATCGTGCCCTCGCCGCGGCATTGGCCGCAGGTGGTGGCGATGGAAAAGAAGCCCTGCTGGGTGCGGACCTGTCCGGTGCCGCGGCAATTGGGGCAGGTGCGAGCGCCCTCGGCGCCGCCGCGCGCGCGGCTTCCGGAGCACGCGTCGCAGGTCGCCAGCCGCTGGAACTTGACGATTTTTTCGGAGCCGCGCGCCGCTTCTTCGAACTCGACCTCGAGGTCGTAGCGCAGATCGTCGCCGCGCCGCGAGCGCGAGCGGGTGCGTCCGCGTCCGGTGCCGAAGAAATCGCCGAAAATGTCGGAGAAGACTTCCTCGAAGCCTTGGGTAAATTCGAAGCCGAAGCCGTTGCCCTGCGGACCCTGGAATGCGGCGTGACCGTAGCGGTCGTACTGCGCACGACGTTCAGGATCTGACAGCACCTGGTAGGCTTCGTTGAGTTCCTTGAAGCGCTCCTCGGCCTGCTTGTCGCCAGGATTGCGGTCGGGATGAAACTGGATGGCGAGGCGGCGGTAGGATTTCTTTAGATCTTCCTCGCCGGCGCCCCGGTCGACACCGAGAACCTCATAATAGTCGCGTTTTTTGGCCTGGGCCGCCATTACTGCAATTCTAGACTACACCGCCGCTGAAAGTAAGCGGACCTCGGCGCTATGTCACAGTTTCACGCCGAGGTCCGCTGATTGAGGGCTGCTGCCTATTTCACTTCTTTGAAATCGGCATCGACCACGTCTTCCTTCTTTTCTTCGTGTGGCTGACCGCCGCCCGCCTCGCCGGCACCTCCGGCTTGGCCGTCGCCTCCGGCAGAACCGGCAGGACCGCCCTGGGCGCCAGCGCCCTGGCGCGTCTTGCTATACATCATTTCGGCCAGCTTGTGCGAGGCCGCCATCAGGGCCTCGGTGGTGCGATTGATCTCCTCGAGGTCCTTGGACTCCAACTTCTCCCTGGCCGCCGCGAGCGCGTCCTCGACCGATTTGCGTGCGGCTTCGTCGAGCGCCGCGCCGTTGTCCTTGAGCGTCTTCTCGGTGGTGTAGATTAGGTTGTCAAGCTTGTTGTGCGCTTCGGCCAACTGGCGGCGCTGATGATCGTCCGCCGCGTGTTGCTGGGCTTCGTTCACCATCCGCTTGATCTCGTCCTCGTTCAGTCCCGAGGAAGCGGTGATCTTGATCGACTGCTCCTTGTTGGTGCCGAGGTCCTTGGCATGGACGTTGACGATGCCGTTGGCGTCGATGTCGAAGGTGACTTCGATCTGCGGTAACCCGCGCTGCGCGGGCGGAATCCCGATCAGGTCGAACTGGCCGAGCAGCTTGTTGTCGGCCGCCATCTCACGCTCGCCCTGGAAGACCCGGATGGTGACCGCAGTCTGGTTATCCTGGGCGGTCGAGAAAATCTGGCTCTTGCGGGTCGGGATGGTGGTATTCTTGTCGATGAGCTTGGTGAACACGCCGCCCAGCGTCTCGATACCCAGTGACAGCGGCGTCACGTCGAGCAGCAGGACGTCCTTGACCTCGCCCTTGAGCACGCCGGCCTGGATAGCCGCGCCGATCGCGACCACCTCATCAGGATTGACGCCCTTGTGGCCTTCCTTGCCGAACAGCTTGCGCACGCGCTCCTGCACCGCCGGCATCCGGGTCATCCCGCCCACCAGCACGATCTCGTTGATGTCGCTGGCGCGCAGGCCCGCGTCCTTCAGCGCGGTCAGACAGGGCTGCTCCAGCCGATCGAGCAGGTCACCGCAGAGCGCTTCGAGCTTGGCCCGGGTGAGCTTGATGTTGAGATGCTTGGGGCCGGACTGATCGGCGGTGATGAAGGGCAGGTTGATGTCGGTCTCCATCACCGTGGAGAGTTCCATCTTGGCCTTCTCGGCGGCCTCTTTCAGCCGCTGCAAAGCCATCCGGTCCGAACGCAGATCGATTCCCTGGTCCTTGCGGAACTCGTCGGCCAGATAGTCGATCACGCGCTGGTCGAAGTCCTCGCCGCCCAGGAAGGTGTCGCCGTTGGTCGCCTTGACCTCGAAGACGCCGTCACCGATCTCCAGGATCGAAACGTCGAAGGTGCCGCCGCCCAGATCGAAGACCGCGATCTTCTCGTCCTTCTTCTTGTCCAATCCGTAGGCGAGCGAGGCCGCGGTGGGCTCATTGATGATTCGCAGGACGGTGAGCCCGGCGATACGGCCGGCGTCCTTGGTGGCCTGGCGCTGGCTGTCGTTGAAATAGGCGGGCACCGTGATGACTGCCTCGGTTACCTTCTCACCGAGATAGTCTTCGGCCGTCTGCTTCATCTTCTGCAGAATAAAGGCGGAAATCTCGGGCGGGCTATATTTCTTGCCGCGGATTTCCACCCAGGCCGCGCCGTCCTCGTTGCGCACGACCTTGTAGGGCAGCACCTTGATCGCCTTCTGCACTTCGGGGTCGTCGAACCGCCGGCCCATCAGGCGCTTGATCGCGAATACCGTGTTGGTCGGGTTGGTGATCGCCTGGCGGCGCGCGATTTGTCCCACCAGCCGCTCGCCCGAATCCGTGAAGGCGACGACCGACGGGGTGGTGCGGGCACCCTCCGAGTTGGGGATAACGACGGGGTCGCCCCCTTCCATTACCGCGACGCAACTGTTGGTCGTGCCCAGGTCAATTCCGATTACTTTTGCCATTGTCTTAAGAAGCCTCTAATTTTCCAAATAATCATTATTTTAATGTTTTCAACGATTTAATTGTTTTCGCCGCCGCCGCCGCCGTCTTCACCGTTCTTTCGTGGCGGAGCGCCGGTCGACGGCGCTTTGGCCACCGCCACTCGCGCCGGGCGCAGCACGCGCTCGCCGACCTGGTAACCGCGATGGAACTCGCTGACGACCGTGTTGGGCGGATGCTCGCCGCTCTCGACGTGGTCGACAGCCTCGTGAAACCGCGGATCGAACGGCCGGCCCACCGATTCCCGCGGATTCACGCCGTTGCTGCGCAAGAAGTCGAGCAGCGAGCGCAGCACCATCTCGACCCCTTCGACGATCGGCTTGCCGTTGCCGCCGCCGCGCGCGGCCTCGACCGCGCGTTCGAGGTTGTCTGCTATCGGCAGGAGATCGCGCAGCAGGCTCTCGCGTTGGAGTCGTATGCTGTCTTCGTTCTGCTGGCGCATCCGTTTGCGGATGTTATCGGTATCGGCCAGAGCGCGGAGGTACTTGTCCTTAAGCTCGGCGATTTCCTTGTCCTTATTGGCGATCTGCTCGCGCAGCGCGGCCACTTCGTCGGACTGCGCTGGAGCCTGGTCGTCAGGGTTTAACTCAATCGGGCGCTGTGGCGGGTCATTCGGCGCTGGCGGCGCGGATCTGGGGTCATCGTGGCCGAGGCTCCATTCGGCCCCGGACTGGTGGTGGCGATGCTTTTCGTCTTTGTGTTTGCTCATCTGACGTGACTGCAGAGGTGCGCAGGTGCGGAAGTGCTAAATTTCGAGATGCCTTCGCATCCAACATAAGCACTATTCCGGGCGATGCCAGCCTCTATCGCGGATTTTCAAAAATTCTCCGCAATGGTCCGTCGTGCTTTCGCTCCTGACGCAAAACAAGCGGAGCGGAGCCCATGAATAAAGACTCCGCTCCGCTTGTTTTGCGCTAATGCGCCGCGCGCAGACTAACCGGTAGGCGCATACCCACCGACGGCAACTTAGCGGTGGGCGTTATCGTTCTCGTGACCATGTTCGTGCGCCAGCCACTCCGGATGATGCTGCTGCACCCACGGATGGTTGTTCCGAATCCACCAGTCACGTTCATGCCACGTGTGATGCTCGTCGTAGTCGCCTACGACCGGCGGTCGCCCGTACACGTACGCGGGCGGCGCTCCGTACGCGTATGCGGGCCCGGGCCCATAAGCGTAAGGCGCGGGTTCCGAGTAGTACGGATGTCCGCCGTAAAAGCAGGCCTGTAACAACACCGCTCCGGCAACGAAAATCATTGCCTTTAAGACAGGGAAAAATTTGCTCGTCAATTTGCTCATGGTCATACCTCAGCCCAGGGAAGGAGCATCAAGGATGCCAGCGAGGAAGGCCGGGCGAATCGCAAGTTTCGCGAATCGCGCAAGAGCGGGTAACCCGAATTTGCCGGGCGCTATCCCAAAAAATGCACGCCGTAAAAATTGCTTCGCGCTGAGCGCATAATGGCTCGCCGCGAGCGGTTTTACAGTCCGCCCGGCTTTTTGTAGTGTGAGCGTAACCGGCCTCGAACTGAAGCGTATACGGCCGCGCACGCATGGAGGTTTGCAACGATGCCCGATAAACCGCGGATGCTCGAAGGCTATCGAGTCCTCGACTTCACCCAGTTCGTTGCCGGACCGACCTGCACGCGCGTGCTGGCCGAAATGGGCGCCGAGGTCATCAAGGTCGAACTCGCGCCGGCCGGCGACCGCGTGCGTGCCGGAGGACTTAAGCCGCTTACGCCCGAGTACAAGGACTCCAGCCAGAGCAGCTATTACTTTCAGCACAACCACAGCAAGCTCAGCCTCGCGGTTGACATCAACAAGCCCGGCGCGCGCGAGCTTATCTACTCGATGATCTCGAAGATCGACGTGGTGGTGGAAAACTACGCGCCCGGAATCATCAAGAAGATGGGTTTCGGATACGACGAACTGCGCAAGCGCAATCCGAAGATAATCATGTGCTCGATTTCGGCGCTCGGGCAGAGCGGTCCGCTCGCGTACAAAGTCGGCTACGACTACATGGGACAGGCCTACGCCGCGATAACCGACGGCATCGGCGAGGCCGACCGGCCGCCGGCGATCGTCACGATGGCGATCGGCGACGTGTCGACCGGGATGTCGGCGGCGATGGCGATTGGCTTCGCGCTGCTGCATCGCGAGCGCACCGGCGAGGGCCAGTACATGGACGCCTCGATCCTCGACACCTACTTTCACATGCACGAGGCCAACGTGCCGATGGTCTCGCTGCGCGGCGGCAAGTACCGTCCGACTCGCAGCGGCTCGCAGCATCCGAACGGCGGTCCCACCGGAATCCTCCGCTATCGCGGCGACCAGTACATCTTTCTCGCCGTGATGCCGCATCAGTGGCCGCAGATGGTGCGCGCGATGGGCAAGCCGGAGTTGGCGAGCGACCCGCGCTTTCGCAGCGCCCGCGGACGGCGCGACAACAACGAGGCGCTCAAGGGGATCATCGAGGAGTGGCTTGGCAGCTTTCCCACGCGCGACGAGGCGCTGGCCGCGCTCGACAAGGAACGCGTCGCCTGCGCGCCGGTGCTCTCGCTCAACGAGGCGATGGAGCATCCGCACCTGCGCGCGCGCAACACGGTGCGCCGCGTGAAGGATCGTTTCCTCGGCGAACTCGACATCCCGGGCGTGCCGGTCAAATTCTCGGCCTGGCCCGACAAGCTCGACCTGCGCGCGGCGCTGCTCGGCGAGGACAACGAGCGCGTGCTGCACGAAGTGCTCGGAATGCCTGAGGATCGGATCAAGGCGCTGTATTCCGAGGGCGTGCTGGTGCGCGACCCGGCGCTCGCGGCCGAGCCGCAGACCCAGGCGTCCTGAGCACAGGGAACAGAGATCCGACAAAGAGCGCGCCCAGGCGCGGCGCGCGCACAATCCTACGCGCGGAGGGATGCTGCTATGGCCTCAAGCCCACCTTCACGAATCATCGCGGTGACCGACATCGAGTGGAAGCGGCACGAGACGCTGGCGGGCATACGGCAGAAGGCGTTGTGGTCCGATCCCGCGACCGAGCGGCGCGCGATGTTGAGCCGCTTCGAGCCGGGCGCGAGCCTGCCGACGCATCGCCACACCGGCGACGAAATTCTGTACGTGATAGAGGGCGCGATCGCGGATGAGAGCGGCACGGTCAGCGCGGGCAACATGAGCTACCGGCCCAACGGCTGCGTGCACAACGTCCGCAGCAAAAACGGGGCTACCGTACTCGCTATGCTCACCGGCGGCGTCGAGCCGGCCAAGGAACCGGGCAGCGCGCCGCGCTCGCAGACATTCGCGGTCAGCGAGGTCCCCTGGCGTGAGACGCTCCCCGGCGTGCGCCAGAAACTCATCTGGGAGGACAAGGCGGGCAATCGCCGCGCCGTACTGGCGCTGTTCGAGCCCGGCGCCGCGTTGCCGCGCCATCGCCACACCGGCGAGGAATTGCTGTACATGGTCGAGGGCTCGCATGCCGACGAGAGCGGCGAAGTCGCGACCGGCAACATGAGCATCCGGCCCAATGGCTGCACGCACAGCGTGAACTCGCGCAACGGCGCGATCTCGCTCGCATTCCTGTGGGGCGGCATCGAGATGGTGTAGTTGTCTTGTCCGACTCCTCTCTTGCCTTCGCCCGCATCGTTTGCGGGAGAGGGTACGGTGAGGGTCCCGAGAAAATTCCACCGCGCTGCGCAGGAAGAGGGCCGTTCGCGAAGCGCCCCCTCTTCTCCTGTCATCCTGAGCGAGCGCTGCGCGAGTCGAAGGACCCCGATCTTTCAGGACGAGCATCGCAAAAGTCTCCGAGCATAAGGATCCGGGGTCCCTCGACTCCGGCAGCCTGCGCTCGGGATGACAAAAAGAAAGAGGCGACCGTGGCGCGCGATCAGATCTTCTGCTTGGTGGCGCGCCAGTCGGCGAGAAATTTTTCCAGCCCCATATCGGTCAGCGGATGATGCAGTATCTGCTTCATCACCGCGAAGGGCAGCGTCGCGACGTGCGCGCCCATCTCGGCCGCGCGCAACAGATGGACAGGCGTGCGAATCGAGGCCACCAGCACCTGTGTCGGGTAGCCGTAGTTGCGCAGGATGTGCACGAGCTGCTCGACCATCGCGATGCCGTCGTGGCCGATGTCGTCGAGGCGCCCGACGAAGGGCGAAAGATAGGTTGCGCCGCACTTGGCCGCCGCGAGCCCCTGCAGCGGACTGAACACCAGCGTCACGTTGACCTTGATGCCGCGGTTGCTGAGCGCACGCGTGGCCTTCAGTCCCTCGATGATGAGCGGGCACTTAACCACGATGTTGGGATGCAGGCGCGCCAGACGCTCGCCTTCCTCCAACATCGCCGCCGCTTCGCTCGATACGACCTCCGCGCTGACCGGCCCGTCCACGGTCTCGCAAATCTCGCGCAGCACGTCGGCGTATGGCCGGCCGGTTTTGGCGATCAGGCTCGGATTGGTGGTTACGCCGTCGACCAGGCCCCAACTTGCGGCCTCACGAACCTCGTTGACATCGGCCGTGTCGATAAAAAACTTCATCGCGAAGCCACTCCTCCCCCTGCGGCGGACGGCGCCCTTAGAAGGTCCGCCCGCGCCAGCGTAACCCGGTACGGCGATTTGAGCGCGGCGAGCAATTCCGAAATCGAAGCGTTGAGCTTCGGATGGATTAGCGCGGGCGCGAGCTCGCTCATCGGTGCCAGCACGAAACGCCGCTCGTGCAGCCGCGGATGCGGAACCTTGAGCGTTCGGGTGTCGATAATCTCGTTGTCGAAGAAAAGCAAGTCAAGGTCGATGATGCGCGGGCGGTACTTGGCGCGGCTCGACGCCGGCTTCTTGCCGCGCACCCGCTTGCGTCCCATCACCCGCTCGATTCCGAGCAGCCGGCGCATCATCGCGTCGGGGGCAAGCTCGGTCTCGACCTCGAGCACGCCGTTGATGAACGCGCCCTTGATATCGCCGACCGGCTCGGTCTCGTAGATCGAGGACTGGCGCGTCACCCGCGTCGTAGGCAGCGCCGCGATGCGCTGGACGGCCTCGCGGTAGTTGGCCGCCCTGTCGCCGAGATTCGTCCCTAAACCGATGAAAGCCCGATGGGGCATCCTCGCCGTTTAAAACCGCAACCCCTTGATTCGTTCCACAGCCTCTCTCAACCGATCGTTCGCCACCGTGAGTGAAAAGCGAACGAACCCCTCGCCACCCTTGCCGAATCCAGACCCCGGCGTCACCACTACGCCGGTCTCCTTAATAACGCGCTCGGTGAACGAGACCGAGGTGTAGCCCTTGGGAACCTCGGCCCATATATAGAAGGTCGCGCGCGGCTTCGCGCACTCGAGCCCCAGGCTGCGCACCGCGTCGACCATCAGGTCGCGTCGTTGCTGGTAGATGGCGCAGTATTCGTGCAGCTTCTCTTCGCCGCCCTCCAGGGCCGCGATCGCCGCCTCCTGCACTGCCTGAAAGACGCCCGAGTCGATATTGGTCTTGACCTTGCCCATCGCGCCGACGGCCGCCGCGTTGCCGACCACGAATCCGACCCGCCATCCGGTCATCGAGTAAGTCTTGGAGAGCGAATGGAACTCGACCGCGCATTCGCGCGCGCCATCGACCTCGAGCACGCTCGGTGCGCGATAGCCGTCAAACGCGATCTCGGAATATGCAAAGTCGTGGGCCAGGATGATGTCGTGCTTGAGGCAGAACTCGACCGCGTCCTTCAAGAAGGAGCGGTCGGCGGTCGCCGCGGTCGGATTGTTCGGATAATTGAGCCACATCAGCTTGGCCCGGCGAGCGATCTCGGCCGGAATCGCGGCCAGATCCGGCAGGAAGGCATTATGCTTATTGAGCCGCATGAAGTACGGCTCGCCGCCATTGAACACGCATCCCGAGTAATAGACCGGGTAGCCGGGGTCGGGGATGAGCACGATATCGCCCGGATCGACAACTGCCGTCGGAAAGTTGGCGATTCCTTCCTTGGAGCCGAGCAGCGCGCAGACCTCGCGAGCCGGGTCAAGCCGTACCTCGAAGCGGCGCCGGTACCATCCAGAGGCGGCGGCGCGAAAGCGCTCCAGCCCCTCGTAATCGGGATAGCGATGGTTGACCGGGTCGGTGGCGGCCGACTGCAGGCGCGCGATTATATGGCCCGGCGTGGGCAGGTCAGGGTCGCCGATACCGAGGCTGATGACGTCGACGCCCCGTTGCTGGACCTCTTTTTTTAGACGGTCGAGTTCGGCAAAAAGATATGGCGGCAAAAGTCCGAGTCTGGCGGCGGGCTTTATCTGCACCTTTGTGAGCTGGTCTCCGAATTTCAGATCGTACACTACTTACCACACTTGGTCCGCCGCACAAACATCGCTTGACCGCGCCTGCCCACAACCTTCTCGCGATCCTGTGGGCAACCCGAGTTCGCGACCCCTGCCGTGCTCGTGCCCGCCGGTGCTTTGAGGCTTCGGCCTGGGCGTCTGTACGCGGGCGGAAATCTGAGCCGCTAGGCCTAACGCCGCTTTCGCCCAACGAAGGTTGCCAACGAAGGTTGCCAACGGAGGTTGCCAACGGAGGTTGCGAGGACGCGCTCGCCGAAAATTCTTTTCCAGCCATTACTTTCTCTTGCCGAACGTACCGAGCAATGTTAGTTATCTTGCCGTTTGCGGTTCTGTAATCCCGGCTTGCATGAGACCTGAGAGCTTAAGCGTGAAGTGCGCGGCCAAGCCGGTTGATCCCGCGTGCGGTGGGTGTAGTCGTGCACGCGGTAGTGTCGGGCGCGTGTGGCGGATCAGCATGGCGACGATGCGCCCGGGCTTTGGGCGGGGCGCTTTACTGGATTTGAAATGAACCTGAATCTGAACCGCACTTTGCTTACGCTGGCCCTGTTGATGTTCGCCAGCGGAGTGGGCGTGATTGCCTTCTCGCAACGCCCGTGGGCTCCGCGCTTCGACGTCCAGCAGCCCATCCCCTTCAGCCACCGTATCCACGCGGGCGTCAACAAGATCCCCTGCCAGTACTGCCATGAGTATGCGCGGCGTTCCTCTACTTCGGGCGTGCCGCCGGTGCAGCGCTGCGTGGGATGCCATGGCAGCCAGAAAAGCGGCGGATTGTTGCCGGTGACCCGTCCCTGGACCGATACCACGCAGTCCAACTTCGAGATCCGCTGGAACCGGGTCTATACGCTGCCCGACTTCGTACGTTTTACCCATCGTCCTCATATCAACGCCGGCGTGGCTTGCCAGACTTGTCATGGCCCGGTCGAGACGATGGAAAGAATACAGCCGGTGCATGAGATCAACATGGGGTTTTGCATCGACTGCCACGTCAAGCGCGGAGCCACCCAGGACTGCTACGTCTGCCATCACTAAGAGGAGCGAGAGGGACCATCCAAATGTCAGAGGGCTTGTCCAGGCGGTCGTTTATCAAGCTCGCCGCCACCGCCGGAGCAGCGGCGGCGATACCGGGATGCGAGCCGGCCGCCCGCAACCTGATTCCTTACGTCGTTCCCGACGAAAACGTAATCCCCGGCATGCCGACCTTCTACGCGACGGTATGCACCGAGTGTCCCGCCGGATGTGGCCTGGTGGCGCGCGTGCGCGAGGGCCGGGTGATCAAGCTGGAGGGTAATCCCGCCGACCCGATAAGCCAGGGCTCGATATGCGCCCGCGGCCAGGCCGGGCTGCAGGAAGTCTACAATCCCGACCGCCTCTCCCGGCCGCAGAGCCGTGCCCAAGGCGGGTCGTTTGAACCGGCAAGCTGGGACGACGCGCTCAAGACTTTCAACGAACACCTTGGCGCCGCAACCAAGGCGGGCAAGGACCGGGTCGCATTCATCAGCGGACCGCTGGGCCCGACCCAGACAAAGATTGCGCAGCTTTGGCTAGGAACCTACGGTTCGAGCCGGATGGTGACCTACGAGCGCCTCGCCGAACACGCGGCGCGCACCGCGTCCAAGGCCAGCTTCGGGCGCGACGACCTGCCCATCTATCGTATCGACCAGGCCGACGCGCTGATCTCCTTCGGCGCCGATTTCCTGAGCACCTGGGGCTCGCCCGTCGAGTTCCATCGCCAGTACGCCGCTTTCCGCACGCCCAAGCAGCGGCGCGGCCAGTTGACCCTCGCGCGGGCCACCTACGTCGGTCCGGTGATGACCATGACGGCGGCTAAGTGCGACGAATGGGTCGCCACCACTCCCGGAGACGAGGCGGCGGTCGCGCTGAGCGTGCTCAATGTGCTGGTCAAGCAGGGATGGGTGTCGCGCAGCTCGGGCGTCGACCTCGACGCGCTGCGCAAACTGACGGCTGATTTCGAGCCGGCAGCTGTGGCGCAGAAGACCGGTGTGTCGGCCGAGTCGATCATGCGGATGGGCGAGTCGTTCGGCCAGTCCGAGAGCGCCGTTGCGATGGCGGGCACCGATGACCCGGCCCTCCATAACGCGGTCGCCATCCTCAATGCCGTCACCGGCAATGTCGGCAAGACCGTGGTCTTCGCCGACGGAGCGCCGGCGCCTGCCAGTTCCCCTGAGGAGATCGAGGCCCTGGTCAAAGCGATGGCGGGTGGCGAGATCGACGTGCTGGTGATCGCGGGCAACAACAATCCGCTGTTTTCGATGCCGGTCGCGCAAAAGTTCAAGGACGCAATCGCCAAGGTCGGTTTCGTGGCCTGGATGGGAACCGTGCCCGACGAAACCGCAGCGGCGGCGCACCTGCGCATCCCGATCGATCATTCGCTGGAGACCTGGCACGACACGCAACCACGGGCCGGCGTGCACGGACTGGGGCAGCCGGTGATGGTGCGTGTATTCGACTCGCGTCCGCTCGGCGACCTGCTGCTCGCCTCGGCCCACGCCGGCGGCGCCAAGGCCGAACAGGTGCCGTGGGAGAACACGGCCGACGCGGTCAACGCCGCGTGGCAGGAGCTTGGCTCCAAGGCCGGCGGCACCCTCGACGAATTTTGGGAGAAGGCGCGCCGCGCGGGCGGACACTACGAAGAGGTCAAAGCTGCCAACGTCAAGCTCGACAGCAAGGTCTTTGAAGCCAACGTGCCCGCGCCTGTGGCGGCCACGGGGCTCACGCTGATCGCGGTGCCGCATATCTTTTTCTACGACGGGCGCGGCGCCGACAAGCCTTGGCTGCAGGAAATTCCCGAGCCCGTCGTGCAACTGGTGTGGGACTCGTGGGTGCAGATCCATCCCGACACCGCGCGCAGCCTGGGCGTCTCGCAAAACGGAATCGTGGAGCTGCGCTCGGAGGCCGGTGCGATCGTGGTGCCCGCGATGGTTTCCGAGCACGTCCGCCCGGGCGTGCTCGCAGTGCCAACTGGACAGGGCCATACCGAGTATGGACGTTATGCCAACGGCAGAGGCGCCAACGTCTGGTCGCTGCTGCCGCAATGGAACAAGTCGGTCGCGGTCAAGGCGCGTCCTACCGGCGACGTTCGCCGGTTGGTCTCGCCGGTGTTCATGGCCAACCAGATGGACCGCGGTATCGTACAGGGCATCAGTATCGACGACCTCGCCAAGGGCGTGCTGCCGCCATCCGATGAGCCCAAGCCGCCGCCGCCATACGAGTTGTACAAACCGTTCGACTACCCGGTACACAAGTGGGCAATGACCATCGATGTCAACTCATGTACCGGGTGTAGCGCGTGTGTGGCCGCCTGCTACGCAGAGAACAATCTGTACGTGGTGGGCAAAGATTACGTGGAGATGGGCCGCATCATGTCGTGGATTCGAGTGGAGCGCTACTTCCCGCCCAAGGAGAAGGCCGATGAGGCGCCACTAATGTACGTGGCGCCGATGCTCTGCCAGCATTGCGACCGCGCGCCATGCGAACCAGTCTGCCCGGTGTTCGCCTCGGCGCACACCAAGGAAGGACTCAACCAGCAGATTTACAACCGTTGCGTCGGCACGCGCTTTTGCGAGAACAATTGTCCTTACAAAGTGCGTCGGTTTAACTGGTCGCTGCCCGAATGGGACGAGCCGCTTAATTTGCAGCTCAACCCCGACGTGTCGGTCCGCGGAGCAGGTGTGATGGAAAAGTGTTCCTTCTGCATTCAGCGGATCACGTTCGCCGAACTCAATGCGCTGATCGAGAAGCGCCCGGTGCGCGACGGCGAGATTCAGCCGGCTTGCGTGCAGGCCTGCCCCTCCAAGGCGATGACCTTCGGTGACGAGGACGATCCGCAAAGCGCGATGATGCGGCGGAGGATCGACAACAAGCTGCGCAGGTACCTGGTGCTGGAAGAGATCAACACGGGACCCAACGTGACCTACCTGCGCGACATCTATCAGCCGAAAGGAAAAGCGTAAGTGGCCGCCGCAGTAAAGGACATCAACCTGGATCCGACGTTCGCGGATATCGACCGCAGCGCGCGCGCGATCATGGAGCCACCCGGCTGGAAGTACTGGGTCTGGATCGGATTTCTGGCCACGCTGATCGCGATCGCGATCGGCCTGTGGACGCGCCAGATCTACGAAGGCCTCCAGGTGACCGGCCTAGCCAACCCGGTGATGTGGGCGGTGTATATCACCAATTTCGTTTTCTGGGTCGGTATTGCGCATTCCGGCACGCTGATCTCGGCCATCCTTTTCCTGTTTCGCACGCGCTGGCGCACCGCGGTCTACCGCGCCGCCGAGACTATGACGATCTTCGCGGTCGCCACCGCCGGGCTCTTCCCGATCATCCATCTCGGCCGCCCGTGGTTCTTCTATTGGCTTGCGCCCTATCCCAATCAGCGCTACCTGCAGCCCGACTTCCGTTCGCCGCTGGTCTGGGACCTTTTCGCAATTGGCACCTACCTGACGATCAGCACTCTATTCTGGTTCACCGGCCTCATTCCGGACGTGGCAAACGTGCGGGAGGTGGCGACCGGCTGGCGCAAGCAGCTTTACACAATCGCGGCGCTCGGATGGCAGGGCAGCGACCGCCAATGGCGCCACTTCTCGATGGCCTATCTGCTGCTGGCTGGTCTCGCGACGCCGCTGGTGCTCTCGGTGCACAGCGTGGTGAGCTGGGATTTCGCGATGGCGCAGTTGCCGGGCTGGCACAGCACGATCTTCGCCCCTTACTTCGTGGCCGGCGCGATCTTCTCGGGCGTGGCGATGGTGCTGACGCTGCTGATCCCGATGCGCTGGATCATGGGTATCGAGGATCTGATCACGCCTTGGCACCTAGATAACTTGGCCAAGGTGATTTTGCTGACCTCGCTCATCATCAGCTACTCTTACGTGGTCGAGTCTTTCATGACCTGGTACAGCCAGGATCCGATCGAGATGATGACCTTCCACATGCGCTATTTCGGGCCGTGGGGATGGATGTTCTGGGTGATGGTGCTGTGCAACTGCCTGATCCCGCTGGCGCTCTTCTCGCCGCGCATCCGCGTGAGCCCGGTCCCGCTGTTCATCATCACGATCTTCGTCAACATCGGGATGTGGTTCGAGCGGTTCGTGATAATCGCCGGCTCGCTGGCCGTCAACTTCGAACCGAGCACTTGGCGCTTTTGGCATCCGTCGATCACCGAGGTAATGATCACAGTGGGCAGCTTTGCGTGGTTCGTGATGCTGTTCTCGCTGTTCGCGCGATTCATGCCGATCATCTCGATGACCGAGTTGAAGGAGGGCATTACCTGGCTCAAGCAAGCGCTGCGCCAGGGATATGCCAAGGCAGCATGAGTGCAGAAATCGAGCTGGTAGGGGCGTTTACCGACGAGGAGCGGCTGCTCCACTGCATCGAGCAGCTCCAGGCGGCCCAGACGCAGTTTCGCGTCTTTTCGCCGATACCGAGCGAGCACATCAACAACGCCATCTACAAGCGGTCGAGTTTCGTGCGCTGGTTCGTGCTGCTAGGAGGAATCACCGGGATTATCACGGCCTTCGTGCTCACCATAGGCACTGCGCTCGAGTGGAACCTGGTTGCGGGCGGCAAGTCGATCGCCTCGATACCCCCGGACATGATCATCGCGTTCGAGCTTATGGTGCTTTTCGGCGGCATTTCGGCACTGACCAGCTGGGTACTGCTAGCCAACCTGCCGACGTTCGAGCCGCTGAGCGGCTATCGCTCGCGATTTGCG
This sequence comes from uncultured delta proteobacterium, assembly GCA_963810495.1. Taxonomy (GTDB): domain Bacteria; phylum Desulfobacterota; class Binatia; order Binatales; family Binataceae; genus JAKAVN01. Next base: position 108,422 of record CAWENP010000019.1, on the reverse strand, counting down.
AGCGACGAGTTCGGCCTGGTGGTGCGTTGCGCCGAAGGCGACGCGCAGCGCTTCGAATCGATGCTGCGCGAGGCTGGCGCTCAGGAGATTACGCGTGAGGCGGCCTGACGCATGCTGTCCGCACTGCACGAGCACTGGAATCACGAGCCATGGAATAACGAATGAGCCCCAACTCTGAGATCGCTTCGCATCGCTCCGGCGCTTCGGGACCACCCCCGGCAGCCAACCTGCCGGCCCAGCCGCTGACCACGATAGCCTACGTGCTGATCGCGTTGGGACTGATCGGCTTTGCTATCGCCCTCACGCAGGGCCTCGCCCAACGCGCGTGGGAGGCATTCCTGGTCAACCTGCTGTTCTGGCTGGGGATCGCGCAGGGCGGCGTGGTGGCTTCTGCCGCTTTCTATCTCACCCAGGGACGATGGGCGGGGCGAGCGCACTATCGGCTGGCCGAGGCGTTCAGCGGCTTCCTTATCCCGGGGTTCATCCTGTTCTGGTTTCTGTTCTTCGGCCGCGAATTGATCTTTCCCTGGATTCGGCATCCGATCCCGGCCAAGACAACCTGGCTCAACGTGCCGTTCCTGTTCGCGCGCGACGGTGTCGCGCTTGCCGTGATGACGCTTTTGAGCCTGTCCTTCCTGTCGGCCTCGCGCGGTGAGGCGGCCCGCAAATGGGCAGCGACCTCGAATAACATCCTGATGCCGCCGCCGGAGATACGCCGGCTCGCGCCCGCGGTGTGCATCTGCTTTGCATTTGTTTACTCGCTGCTTTCCTTCGACTTGGTGATGTCGCTATCGCCGCTATGGCATTCGACTCTGTTCGGCTGGTGGTTTTTCGCCGGCACGTTCTGGAGCGCGATTGTCACGATGGCCTTCACGGCGGTCTGCCTGCGCCTCGTGCTGGGCCCTGGTAACATCTTCACCGAAGGCCGCGTCATGCGCGACCTGGGGCTGATGGTGTTTGCGTTCTCGGTGTTCTGGTTTTACACGCTGTTCGCCCAGTATATCGTCATCTGGTACGCCGACATCCCGATGGAGACTTTTTTCATCGCGCTACGCGTACATTACATGCCGTGGGCGTTTATCTCGTGGATGGTGGTGTGTCTGGTGTGGGCGATTCCTTTCGTCAGCCTGCTCGGCATCAGGCCCAAAAAGACGCCGGCGATTATCGGCACTGTGGCATTGCTTGGAATGGTCGGTATCTGGTCCGAGATTTATGTGCTGGTGGTGCCTTCGTTGTCGCCACGGACGGTTCCGTTCGGATGGATTGAGATCCTAGTTACGGCCGGATTTCTTGGCATTTTTTGGCTATGTTCCTATCCCGGCTTGAAAATGGCGTCGGCGGCCGCGATGGAGCCGATCGGAGAGTCGCACTGATGAAGCCGCTCGTTCGGTTCACCAACAGGGCTTCGCTGGTAAGCGCCCTCGTGGCGTTGACGGCGGCTATGATGGGCTGCTCGCCGAGTTACCCGATGGACACGCTCAGCAACGGGTCCGACTTCGCGCGGCGGATCCACTCGATCTACGTTTTCGTCAACTGGATCGACTTCGTGATCATGCTGATCGTGCTCGGCGTGATGTTCCTCGCGATTTTCTGGTTCTCGACCCGCGTCGGCGAGCCGGGCGAACCATCCACGGTCACGTCTGACATCCGCCTTGAGGTCGCCTGGACCGCGATTCCCGCGCTCATCCTGGTTTTCATCACGGTCCCGACCGTCCGCACCATCTGGGCGACCCAGCCCGACCATTGGCCCGCCGACGCGCTGACCATCAAGGTGATCGCGCATCAATGGTGGTGGGAGTTCCAGTACCCGGAATACGGCATCGATACCGCCGATGAAGTTCATCTTCAGGCTGGACGGATGGTGCATTTCACGATGCAGTCGGCGGACATCATTCACAGCTTCTGGGTGCCGACACTGGGCGGCAAGCGCGACGTGGTGCCCGGCCAGATCAATTCGATAACTTACACGCCGGATCAGCTGGGCATGTTTTATGGACAGTGCGTCGAGTTCTGCGGCGACTCGCACGCCAACATGCGCCTGCGTGCCTTCGTCCAGACCAAGGATGATTTCGACAAGTGGGTGAAGCAACAGCAGTCGCCGCCCGCGACCCCGACAGGGGGATCGGCCGCGGCTGGCGCGCAGATTTTTGCCAACGCGCCTTGCGCAATATGCCACACGGTCAAGGGTCTCACGGGCCTTTCGCCGCAATACAGCGGCACTTTCAAGGGCCCCGACCTGACGCATTTCGGCTCGCGCTCGACGCTGGCAGGCAGTATTTTGGAAAATACGCCGGAGAACCTGGCGAAATGGATTCAGGATCCGGACAAGGTCAAACCCGGGGCCAACATGCCCACGCTCGGATTGAAGGGCAAAGACCTTAACGACCTCGTCGCTTATCTCGAGAGCCTGAAGTAGGTAGAGGGCTATGGCTGCGCAACCCAAACAGCTCCCGCTGGAACATTACAATTACCTGACAGCTGAGTCGGGGATTTACAGTTGGCTGACCACCGTCGATCACAAACGCGTCGCGGTCCTGTACTTGTTAGCCTCGCTCGCCTTCATGCTGATCGGCGGCCTCGAAGCGATGGCCATCCGCACGCAGCTCGCGGTGCCGAACAATACTTTCCTTTCTGCCAACACGTACAACCAGATGTTCACGATGCACGGTACGACCATGATTTTCATGGTGGTGATGCCGCTGGAGCTGGGATTTTTCGCGAACTTTATGATCCCGCTCCAGATCGGCGCTCGTGACGTCGCCTTTCCGCGGATCAACGCGCTGAGCTTCTGGGTCTTCCTGTTCGGCGCCGTGTTCATGAATCTCGGATGGCTCAATCTCACGCTGCCGGACGGCGGATGGTTCGGCTACGCGAACCTCACCGAGCGCGCTTACTCCCCGGGCATAAACATCGATTTGTGGAATATCGGCCTGCTCATCCTCGGTATCTCGACTCTGCTGAGCGGCCTCAACTTCTTCGTCACCATCGTCAATATGCGCGCCCGCGGCATGACCTTCATGCGGATGCCGATGTTCATGTGGGCGATGCTGGTGACCACCATCCTCATCCTGCTCGCCTTTCCGTGTCTGACGGTGGGCCTGCTCTTCCTGTTCCTCGACCGCTTTGTCGGCACGCACTTCTACCTGGTCGAGTTGGGCGCTACGCCGATCCTGTGGCAGCACCTGTTCTGGCTGTTCGGCCATCCCGAGGTCTACATCATGGCGCTGCCGGCCTTCGGGATGATGTCGGAAATTCTGCCGGTGTTCTCGCGCAAGCCCCTGTTCGGCTACGCCGGGATGGCGTACTCGATGGTGCTGATCGGCTTTTTGTCGTACGGCGTGTGGGGGCATCACATGTTCGCGACCGGTATGGGCCCGGTAGCGGACTCGACGTTTGCGATCACCACGATGCTGATCGCGATTCCTACCGGCATCAAGGTTTTCAGTTGGTGCGCGACCGTGTGGGGCGGTTCGCTGAGGATGAAGGTCGCCTTTTACTTCGGCATCGCCGCAGTCCTCGAATTTACGCTCGGCGGACTGAGCGGAGTCATGCACGCTGCCGTGCCAATCGATCTCCAGCAGACCGACACCTACTTCGTGGTCGCGCATTTTCACTACGTGCTGTTCGGCGGGATGATGTTCGCGATCGTCGGCGCATTCTACTACTGGTGGCCCAAGATCACGGGCCGCATGATGAGAGAAGACCTCGGTAAGTTGCAGTTCTGGCTGACTATCGTCGGCTTCAACGGCACTTTTTTCCCGATGCATTTTCTCGGCGTATGGGGAATGCCGCGGCGCATCTACACCTACGCGCCGGGTATGGGATGGGATTTCTGGAACGCGTTCGAGACCGCCTCCGCGTACTTGCTGTTCATTACCTTCGTGATTTTCGCCTACAACATCATCTGGAGTCTGTTTTACGGCGAGAAGGCCGTGGCCGATCCGTGGGACGCCCGCACTCTGGAGTGGGCAACTCCGTCGCCGCCGCCGCCCTACAATTTTGAAATCATCCCGTCGGTTCGTGGCCGCGACGCGTTCTGGGTCGAAAAGTACGGCGTGATGGTCGAGGGCCATGGCCACGCCAGCATGCCCGCCCATGGCGAGACCTCGGGAGCCGGCGCGCCGTCCGTTGCCGAGCATCACGACACCTCCGGGCACGGCACGCCTCACATGCCGGCGCCATCGCTGTATCCGCTGTTGTTTGCGCTTGGCCTGGTGGTCGGCGGGACCGGCGCGATGATGAACTGGGTCAGGATCGACGTGCTCGCCGGCCTTCTGCTGTTCTTCTCGATCGTCGGGATGGCTTTCGAGTACCCCGACCACGGCGAGGAGCATCCTCATCAGGACGCCCCAACCTACAGCGGCATCGACCATCGCAAGGCCGGGATGTGGGCGTTCCTCGGTTCCGAGTGCGTTTTTTTCGCCTGTCTCATCTCGACCTACATGGTCTACAAGCCGCGCAACGTTGGTATCGGCGCCGAGGTGCTCAATATCCCGCTGACCTCGTTCAGCACCTTCATTTTGCTGATGTCGAGCTTCCTGATGGTGCTGGCGCTGGCCGCCACCCAGCGCGGCGACCAGAAATGGTCGACCATTTGGTTGTCCGGAACCGCCTTCTTCGGACTGATATTCCTGGGCGGTCAGTACTACGAGTTTTCAACCCTGTTCCTGCACGACCATCTCTCGATGCAGGGCAGCATCTTCGGCCAGACCTTCTACACGCTGGTCGGGACGCATGGCACCCACGTCGCGATCGGGGTCATTTGGCTGATAGTGATGGCGGTTGCCGCGGCCACCGGCAGGGCAGGCAAGTCGAGGGCGCTCTCGGTCGAAATCGTGGGGCTCTATTGGCACTTCGTTGATGTGGTCTGGATCCTGATCTTCACTTTGATCTACCTGATGAGGTCGGTGCATAACGCATGAGCGAGAACGTAGCGGCGGCTGGACACGAGCACGTTGCGGCAGGCGAGCACGCTTCCGGGCATCCGGGTCCGGGGCTCTACGCGATCATCGCGGTCGCACTGGTGATCCTGACCCTGATGGAACTGGCGGTCTATTACATCAGCTTCCTGCAGCCCTTGCTGGTGCCGATTCTGATCCTGCTGGCGATCGCCAAGTTCCTGCTGGTCGGCGGGTTCTACATGCACCTCTATTACGACCAGAAAATCTTCACCATTTTTTTCGTCTTCCCGCTGATCCTGGCATGCTTCATCGGCGCCGCGCTGTTGATGATTTTCTCGGCGCTCGAGGGCCGACTGGCACTTTGAATCGATTCGGAGCCGGCTTCGACAGGCGCCTGCTCCGCATATAAGTTGTTTCAATAAGTTATTTCAAAATGGACCCATCTGCTGCCATTGGTATCGTTCTGCTGGCAGTCGTCTACGCGCTCGCGGCGCGTCAGCTTGGGCGCCGGCCCACCCAGCGCCAGGTGTTTTTCTTCTGCCTGCTCATCCTGGCGATGCTCATCACCTTCGGCCCGCTCGACGAACTCGCGGACGAGCGCTCGTTCTGGGCGCACATGCTCGAGCATTCGTTTCAGAGCTGGATCATTCCGCCGCTGTTCCTGCTCTCGGTGCCGGACTGGATGCTGCGGCCGATCCTGATGAGCAGGCCGATCCGGCCGCTCGCGGGTTTTTTCACCAACCCGGTGGTCGCCTTCGTGACCTTCACCGTGGTCTACGTCTTCGCTCACGATCCGCCGATCTTCAACCTGATGATGACCAGCGCGGCCGTTCATATCGCGGTGCACATCGCCTTCATGGTCGCCGGCACCATCCTGTTCTGGCCGCTGCTGAGCCCGATGCCGGAGTTTCCGCGGCTCAGCTACCCGGCGCAAATTCTCTACCTATTTCTGCTGATGGTGCCGATGACCGCGGTGGCGGCGCCGATCACGCTGGCCGAATCAGTCACCTACCCTTGGTATGCGGTCGCGCCGCATCCGTTCGGCATCTCGCCGCGGCAGGATCAGGTCATCGGCGGAATCCTGATGTGGGTCGCGGACAGCTTCTACCTGATGCTGATCACCACGCTCATTTTCTTCCGTTGGGCGCGCGACGAGGAAATCGAAGTACCGGCGGTAAACTTGCGCCGGCCGCCCGAATTGCGCGTCCTGCGTCCAACGCGCCACGTCCGCGCCTGAGTGGCGTAAAACTCCGCCCCCTTACGCGCGGAGGACCGCGCGAGATCCTTCACTTCGTCGACGACGACGAAGCATGGCTGATGCCGAACGCTTTGAAACCAATTTGTGACTCAGGACGCTAGTTTGCCGCCGATTTTTCGCGCAACTTGTGCTGCAGAATTCGCTTGGCCTTTTCCAACTCTTTCCTACGCCGAGCGTCCAGGTTCTTGCCGGACCGATTGATGAACATCTGGACCATCTTGATCGCCGACCCGAGTCCCAACGGCGATACTTTCTTGGTAGCCATGATCCGCGCCACCTCCTCGCCCGGCTTGGTGAATGTTCCGGCCGGCGGGAAGGTGGAATCCGTCTTGACGTTTGCGGACCACTTGCGCTTAGTTGTTTTGCTTTGCCCGGTCGATCTCATGAAGGAGCCCCGCCTCGAAGCTAGGACATCTTGGTGAGGAGCGATTTCATGTCCTCGGCGTGATCCTCCTCCGCCTTGAGAATGTCTTCGATCATTTTGCGTGTGGTCGGATCGCCATCACCGAGCCAGCGAACGACTTCCGAATAGGAATCGATCGCTATTCGTTCGGCAACGAGGTCCTCTTTAATCATCGATATCAGGTCCTTCCCTTCGACGTATTCGGAATGGCTGCGCGTGGCGAGACCTTCGGGATTGAAATCAGGCTCACCGCCGAGCTGCGTGATGCGGTTGGCGATCCAATCGGCGTGCTGCTGCTCGTCAGCCGCATGCTCCAGGAATTGTTCCTTGGCCCCTTCCGCATTGATCCCCGATGCTACGTAATAGTGCCGTTTGTAGCGCAGGACGCACACCAGCTCCGTGGCGAGCACTTCGTTCAGAACCTTGAGCACCGCGGGTCGATCGGCTCCATAGTTCTGTGTCACCGCACCCTGCTCCATATGCTGGCGTGCGCGGTCCCGAATTTTCTTGATATCGCTTACGAATTCGCTCATTTTAGGCTCTCCCATTGGTTCGATTTTTTCGAAACGGAATTTGTCGCAGTTCTGTGGCGCAGGTATTCACTGTAATCAAGCAACATGGCGGCCAAGCGCCCGACCGTGCTGGCCTTCCCGGCAGATAGTGCTTTCGCACCATTCCTTGCTCTGTGGCGCTCAATCGATGCTCGGATCGATCCGATCGCTGTGGCCACATTGACCCAATCACAAGTCTAAAATTCCACACTGGAAGAATTTACAGCGCGGGTGGGAAATTTCATGGTCGCAATTTTAGCGGCGCGGTAACGGCGTGTTGCGATCAGCGATGTCCTTCTCCGCTCTCGATGGCGGAATCGAGCCCTTTGCGATGAGCCGCTTCCCTCCTGCGTGCGCAAGGCATATTGGTGGGATCAAGGGCGCCGACCTGGGCCCCCAAGAGCGTTGCATCATCCTCTAATGACACCGCCGGTTTGCTCCGGTCGGTATCGCTTTTCCATCCTGCACGCTCTGGTCTCTCGGCGCTCCCCGGAAAGGAGGATCCGATGAACCAGAGAGTACGCATGCTCGTTGATGGCGCCGTGGCCGGCATAATCGGTGCGTTCGTGATCGCGCTGTGGTACCTGATTTTCGACGCTGCCAGGGGCCAACCGCTCGGCTCCCTTGGATCGCTGGCCGCGACGCTGTTCGGCGGCGCGCAGCCGGGCGCAGCGCTGATGCTCGGCCGGCTGGTCTTCCATTTTTGCGTCTTTGCGCTTATCGGAGTCGTCGCCGCGTTGATTCTCGAGACCGCCGAGCATGACGAGACGCTCTTTCCGACCATGATGGTCCTGGTCCCCGTCTTCGAGATCTTCTGCATCATGATCCTGATGCTGATCGGGCCGTCCGCCCACGTGTCGCTGCCGTGGTGGAAGTTCCTGATCGGCGACCTGATGGCGACCTCCGCGATGCTGGCATTTTTTCTCGAACGCCATCCCACGCTCGCGCGTCGTATGGAAGGCCCGTGGACGGGCGTGGCCCGCGAGGGCGCGCTGGCGGGCATAATCGGCGCGGTAGTGGTCGCGGTATGGTTCATGGCCTGCGACATCGTGGCGGGCGAGATCTTTCGCACGCCTGCGCTGCTGGGTGCGGCGATCTTTCAGGGCATCTTCGACCCGGCCAAGGTGCAGGTGACTCTGCCCCTGGTGCTGGGCTACACGGCGCTCCATTTCTTCATCTTTATGATGTTCGGGATCGCGACCGCGGTGCTGTTGCTCGCGGCGGACTACGAGCCGGTGTTCGCGTTGGCCGCGATTTTCCTGCTCGCGATCTTTGAGATCTTTTTCGTCGGCGCGCTGGCAGTCTTCGACCAGGCGGCGCTGACCGCCTTGGGTTTCTGGAAGATCCTGGCCGGTAACGTGCTGGCGATGGCCGCGATGCTGGGTTATTTCGAAACCCGGCATCGCGGATGGTGGTCGCGGTTCCGCGAGCGCTGGGAGGTGCTGCAACTGCGGCGCAGTTAAAAAACGGGCGGAGCGAGCGCACCTAGGGCGAATCTCGGATCCATCCGCTCCGCCCGCCAGCGTCAGCGCAATTTACAGCCCGAGCACGTCGCGCATCGAATAGAGCCCGGTCGGCTGCTTCTCGAGCCATGCCGCCGCGCGCAGCGCCCCGCGCGCCAGCGAATCCCGGCTCTGCGCGCGATGGATCAGCTCGAGCCGCTCGCCCTGGCCGCCGAATACGACCGTGTGGTCACCGACCGCGTCGCCCGCCCGCAGCCCCATCATCGCGATCTTCCCGGCCGGCCGCACGCCGGTTATCCCTTCGCGTCCGTAAATCGCGTTGGCGGCGAAGTCCTCGCCGCGCGCCGCCGCGATGATGCGTCCCAGCGCGACCGCCGTCCCGCTCGGCGCGTCGACCTTGGTCCGATGATGTATCTCCAGCACTTCGGCGTCGAAGTCGGGCAGAATTTTGGCGACCTCGGCGACAATTTTCATCAGCACGTTGACCCCGACGCTCATGTTGGGCGCGATCACGGTCCGCGTGCGAGGGGCGATTTCGCGCGCCCGCGCCTCCATCTCGGGTGTGAGGCCGGTGGTGCCGAGCACGATCGCGGCGCCGGCCTTCGCGGCTACTTCAAGATGCTCGAGCGCCGCGGGTGCGATCGTGAAATCGAGGGTGACGGTGTCGGGCCTGGCAATCGCCGCGTAATCTGTAGTGATCGGTACACCAAGCGGCCCCACACCGGCGAGCGTGCCTGCGTCGGCGCCGACTGCCGGAGCCTCGCGCGCCTCGACCGCGCCGACCAGGCGATGCGTGTGGTCCTGTGCGATGAGCGAGGTTAGCAGGCGGCCCATCCGGCCCGCTGCGCCAGCCACAATCAGGTTGGCCATCGTGCCTCTCCGTATCTGGCGCGACCGCGCGGGGCGCGCCGTCTTTGTGGCGCGGATTGACTCGGGTCTGCTAGGCGCTTTGGGCTGCAGGCGCCGCAGGGGCTGCAGGCGCCGCAGGCGCGGCCGCCGCGCCCGCCTTGCCGTGCTTTGCGGTCCAGTGTTCCTCGCACAGGCTGCCGCGGACGCGTTTTTTGCGGCACTTCTCGAAGGTGCAGATCTTGTAGCGCGCCTTGGGCATCTCGCCGTGGCGCCACAGCCGGTAGTGCATGCGGCAGTAATGTTTCGCGACCGCCTCGCGGTTGCAATCCGCGGCCTTGCAAGTTCCCTTGTTCGCCATCAACTCTTTTCTCTCAGATGCGTTTTCTTCCGAATGCCACGCCAGTGTTCGGCCGGATCAGAATTCGGCCTTCAGTTCGCGGCTCAGCAGTTCCTCGACCATAGCGTTTGCAGGCGCGCCTTCATAGAGCACCCGGCAGACCGCCGCGACGATTGGCATTTCCACGCCCATCCGCTCGGCCAGCCTGCTTATCGAGCGCGCGTTGGAGACGCCTTCGGCTACCGGATGGCCCGGGGGTGTGCTCGCTGCGATGCCGGCGACGCTCTCGCCCTGGCCAATTTTGAGTCCCAGCGCGCGGTTGCGCGAAAGGCCGCCCGTACAGGTCAGGACCAGGTCGCCCAGCCCCGCGAGCCCATAGATGGTCTCGGCGCGAGCACCGGCTCGGAGGCCCAGCCGGACCAGTTCGGCCAGGCCGCGAGTGATGAGCGCCGCCCGCGCGCTCGAGCCGAGGCCCAGGCCATCGCTGATGCCGGCGGCGATCGCGATTACGTTCTTGGCCGCGCCCGCAAGCTCGACCCCGTCGACATCGACGCTTCGGTAGACGCGCAGCGTGCGTGACGCGAACAGATCCTGCACGCGGCGCGAGACCGCCTCGTCGCGTGCCGCCGCGACCACCGCGGCCGGCATGCCGCGCGCCACTTCCGCGGCGAACGACGGCCCCGACAGCACCGCCAGCCTCTTAACAGCCGGCGCGACTTCGGCCAGCATCGTGGTCATCGTGTTGAGCGAGTCAGCCTCGACTCCCTTGGTGACGCTGATAAGAATCGCGTTCGCGCCGAGCGCCGGGCCGACCGGTGTCATCGCCGCCCGCGCAAAGCGCGACGGCACCGCCATCACCACGGCCTCGCTTGCGCCCGCGGCCTCTGCCCATCGATCGCTCAGTTCGATCGTCTCCGGCAATACGACGCCAGGCAGGTAGAACTCGTTCTCGCGCCGCGCGCGAATCGACGCCACATGATCGGCGCGACGCGCGCACAGGGTTACGCGATGGGCTGCGCGGGCAAGCTCGGCGGCGAGCGCCGTGCCCCACGCGCCTGCTCCCAAAACCGCTATCGTGCTCATCTTACTAAGTGTGGTTCTGCGCTACGACGGCACCTCGATTACCGATACGTCAATGCTATACGACAGCCCTGACGATTCGGTAAACGGGCTCGAGCTCGCGGTAGGCGTCGAGCAACTCGGCGCGATCCAGGCGCAGCGCGTCGCGCACGCTCCATCCGAACCCGAGGTCCAGTCCGCCCGTTTTTTTGCCAAGTCCCGCGGCGAGCGCCGTGAAGAGCTCATCGTCGGCACTCGTCTGTGCTGGCAGCGCTTTGAAATCCCATTTTTCGTAACGCGCGATTCCGGTTCCGCGCAGCGACTTCGCGAGCTGGGCGGCATTGCTCACAAGCCCCCGGGCCATCTCCGGCCGCCGGTCGGCCTCCGATTTGACCACCATGCGCGCGTGCAGTCCGGCGCCCGAGATGCAAAACGCCAGATAGCCGTAGCGTTTATAGCCTTTGGGCGACGGCCCGAATGCGGTCCATGTTTCGGCCGGCGGATTGACGGAGCGCCGCGCGTGTCTCGCGACGTGAGGGAAGAACTCCAGATGGAGCTTGCGCGCGAGCTCCGGCGCCAATTCGTCGCCGAGCCTCACTAGCTTGGGCCGCACGCGCGCATATATTTCCTGCATACGCGCGCTGAAACCCTCGACCTTGAAGACTGCGAAGTCGGTTGGCGTAAAGCCCAGCCCCGCCATTTTTTTCAATGTTTCGACGCTCCCGTTCGGCTCCGCAGTGCGCTGATTCAATCCGCGCGCGCCGGCGAAATCGGCATCGCCTATTACTTGTGCGCTGCGCGGTGATGCTTGATCGCCTCTTCCCAGTTGCGTCCGTCGAAACGCTCGATCTTGAGCCCCGCGAGTTCGACTCCGTCAAGGCATCGTGCATTGACGTCAATCTTGTCCGGGTCGGAGCGCGGAATGTAGAAGGCTGCAACGCCACAATTGGGGCAGAAATGATGCTTCGCGACGCCAGTGTTGAAGGTGTAGGTCGAGACATTTTCCGCCGGCGTCAGCAACTGGAAGCTCGCCTGCGGCACGATCCAATGGAGATACCCTTTCTTCGTGCAGATCGAGCAGTTGCATTCGCTGACGCGCTCGGGACGGCCCTCGACCTCGAAAGCGATTCGTCCGCAATGGCATCCGCCACGAGAAATTGTGCCTGCCGCGCTCATCGCTGATCCCTCCGGCCTTCCGCACCTGGGCGTTTGAATCGAATGAAATGATCTGCGAACAAAGTTTAGCTCGTTTCGCAGCCCGCCCCAAACCAGGCTGCCGGAAGCACGCGCCGCAAGCCAATTAATGACAATTGTGGCTGTCTGTCCCATGCCTTTGCCCATGCTTTTGCGCCCGATGCTTTTGCGCTAGACACTAGGCATCCGAACAAACGCGGAAGAAAAAACGCAAGAGAGCGGAAGCAAAAAATGGACTTCAGCTACACCTCCGACGAGGAAGCCTTTCGCCTGCGCGCGCGCCAATGGCTTGAGGCCAACGCGCCGCGCGACATCCCCGACCGCGGCTTCTCGCTGCCGACCGACCCCGCGTCGATCCAGACCCTGCGGGACTGGCAGCGGCGGCTCTTCGATGCGGGTTTCCTCGGCCTCTCGTGGCCGGTCGAATACGGCGGCCAGGGCAAGACCATCGTTTACAGCGCGATCTTCAGCGAAGAGATGGCGCGGGCGCGCGCGCCGTCGGCGCTCAACCTGATCGGGCTCTCGATGGCGGCGCCAACGATCCTGGAGCACGGGACCGACGAGCAGCAGCGCCGCTTTGTACCGAAGATTCTCTCGTGCGAGGAAATCTGGTGCCAGGGATTCTCCGAACCCGGTTCGGGCTCGGACCTCGCCGCGTTGGCGAGCCGCGCCGAGCTTGCGGGCGACGAGTTTATCGTCAACGGCGCGAAGGTCTGGACCTCGCTTGGGCAAATCGCCGACTGGTGCATGCTGCTGGTGCGCACCGAGCCCGACAAGCCCAAGCATCGCGGGCTCAGCTACCTGCTGGTCGACATGCACAGCTCTGGCGTCACGGTGCGGCCGCTGCGCCAGATGACCGGCGAGGAGGAATTCAACCAGCTCTTTTTCGACGACGTGCGCGTACCGCGCAAGAACCTGCTTGGGCCGCAGGGCGGCGGATGGGGCGTCGCGCTGACTACGCTGATGAACGAGCGGGCGACGCTGTCGCTCTCGATCGTCGCGCGTTTCGGCAACACCTTCGAGGACCTCAAGCGCCTCGCGCTTGGCGCGCTCGAAGAGGGCGCGACACCGCTTAGCCCGCGCGTCATCCGCCAGGCGCTGGCGCAGTTTTATATCGACGTCGAATCGATGAAGTACCTTGCGTATCGCAACTTCTCGCGCCTTTTGCGCGGCGGTACGCCGGGCCCCGAAGGCTCGATCTCCAAGCTGCTGTGGAGCGAGCTAAATCAGCGGATGAACGAGTTCGCGCTCGCGGTGCAGGGTCCGCGCGCAGTGCTCGAGGAAGGATCGCCGCACGTGGTCGAGGGCGGGCGATGGCAGTACGGGACGCTGCGCGCGCGCGGCAACACGATCGAGGAGGGCACTTCCGAGATTCAACGCAGCATCATTGCCGAGCGGCTGCTCGGGATGCCCAAGGGATACTGAGCGCCCCGCGCGAAAGCCGCTGATAAGCGAGGAACCAGAGCGACAGCAACGTAGTGCCGATCCCGACCGCGAACGGATAGGCGATCGTCGGCTTGTCCATCACCAGCGGCAGCAAGGCGACGGCTAGCGCAGGCGGCACGTGGAGGTCGAACATGCGCAGCACGGCGATTCCCCACGCCATGCTACAGGCCGCGGCCAGCGGCGTCACCCCGAGAAAGTGCCACGATATGAATCCGCCGAGCGCCGTGAGAAAGCACGCGAGCGGCAGCCGCATCGGCTTGTCCGCCCACGGGCATATCGCGGTATGGCCGAGCATCTCGAATCCGATCACCACCAGCGGCGGGAACAGAACGAAGCGAAGCCCGGTCAGCTTCACGAAAAACATCGCGAACGCGACGAACGCCATCAGGACCACCAGCCATCCGTAGCCGCTCGGCGGCATCTCGATAAGGTCGTCGAGAAGATCGTTGTGAAGATTTTCGCGAGCCTTGTCGCTCTCCGCGGGCGCTGCCGCCACCATGCGCGTAGCGCAGTATTTCTTCCATGGCACACAGAGCGTTGCGAGCAATACCGTCCCGAGCGCAATCGCGGGCGGATACCACCAGCTCTTCACTCCCAGCACCAGCGGAAGCAGGCCCGCGGAGATCGCGGGCGCGACTGGCGAGCGTAAGGCAAGGACGACCGCGATCGCGCCGCCCACCGTAAGCAGAACCGAGAGGTATCCATACGGCAGGCTTCGTGTGAAGACGATCCCGACCACGCCGGTCAGCACGGGTGTGATCGCGAGCAGCAGCGGCGCGTTGGCCCAGGTTCCGCGCGGACGCGTCATCACGTCGTGCGAGAGCGCGCCGAGTTCCGGGAACAAAACATAGACCGCGCCGGTTGCACAGGCGATCTCGGCGATGATCGCGATGTACGCGAGCGCGATCAGCTCTCCGCCGAGCCGGTAAAGTCCGTCAAGGGGCGCCGCGGCGGCCGCACGTTCGCGGCTCATGATTGCCGGCGCCTCGGATCGCGCGTGGGGTTATGAAGATCGCTCAACTTGCGATACCAATAACATATAATGGCGTTGCGGAGACCTGATTCGCGGAGACTTGATTCGATGATTAAGAGGCATGCGCGCGATGGCAGGTGATGCGCAGGCGGGATTCGAGCCCGCGATGGCGTCCGCTGCGAACTTTGACGAGACGCTCGGCCAGTATGGGCTGGGCGCTTTGACGCGCGCGAAAGCCACGACCCTGCAAATCAACGTCGGCAAGCTCTGCAACCAGGCGTGCCATCACTGCCACGTCGACGCCGGTCCCGCGCGCACTGAGCGGATGGAGCGTGCGACGGCGCAGCGCGTGCTTGAATTGCTCGCGCACAGCCCCGCGATACGCACGATCGACCTTACCGGCGGCGCGCCGGAGCTCAACGGCAATTTCCGGATGCTGGTCGAGGGCGGCCGTCGCGCGGGGCGCGAGGTGATGGTCCGATGCAACCTGACGGTGATGTTCGAGCCCGGGATGGAACGGCTCGGCGAATTCTACCGTGACAATGACGTGGTGCTGGTCTGCTCGCTGCCATGCTACAGCGCCGCGAACGTCGAGCGGCAGCGCGGGCGCGGCGTCTTCGAGAAAAGCATCGCGGCGCTGCAAAGCCTGAACGCTCTCGGCTACGGCGCAGGCGCCCTCGAGCTTAGCCTGGTCTACAATCCCGTCGGCCCCGCGCTGCCGCCGCCGCAGGCCGCGCTCGAAGCTGACTATCGACGCGAACTCGCCGGATATGGCGTCTGCTTCAATCGCCTGCTGACGATTACCAACATGCCGATCGCACGCTTCGCTCATCAGTTGCATCAATGGGACAAGTACGCGGACTACATGGGGCTGCTGGTCAATCATTTCAATCCGGGGACGGTTGAGGGCCTGATGTGCCGCGCCCTGGTGAGCGTCGGATGGGACGGGCGGCTTTACGATTGCGACTTCAACCAGATGCTTGAGATGCCGATTGGCGCGGCGGGCAAGCGCGAGGCGTTCACGGTGTGGGATATCGACGATCTCGACGCGCTCGCGGGCGCGCCGATCGCTACCGGCGCGCATTGCTTCGGATGCACGGCTGGCGCGGGCTCGAGTTGCGGCGGCGCCCTGGTCAACTAAAGAAAAAATCAGAGTAATTGCCATAGAAAAATTCAGAGGAAGGAATGGCTGACGTCACGATCGAAGGAACCTGTGACGCGCGGTTTGCGGGCGTGCGCGAGGCCTTTGCTGACAACTTCACAAGCTATCGCGAGACCGGCGCGTCGGTCGCGATCGCGCTCGACGGCCGTCTTGTGGTCGATCTGTGGGGCGGATGGGCCGACAGGGCGCGGACGCGGCCGTGGACGCGCGATACAATAGTCAACGTCTATTCGACCACCAAGGGGCTCACCGCGATTTGCGCCCATCGGCTCGCCGGCGAGGGCCGGCTTGAGCTCGACTCGCCAGTTGAGAAGTACTGGCCCGAGTTCGCCGCGAATGGGAAGGACCAAATCACTGTCCGGCAACTGCTGAACCATCGCGCCGGCCTCCCCGCGATTCGCAAACCGCTTGTGCCCGAGGACATTTACGACTGGCGAACGATGACCGGCGCGTTGGCGGCCGAGGCGCCATGGTGGGAGCCGGGCACGCGGCACGGCTATCATGCGCTCACCTTTGGCTATCTCGTTGGAGAAGTGATTCGCCGGATCACGGGCAAGAGCGCCGGCAGCTATTTCAAGGACGAAATCGCCGCGCCGCTCAAGATCGACGCGCATATCGGACTGGAGGCGCGCGAAGACCGCCGCGTCGCCGAGATGATCGGCGCGCCGCCGCCGGCGCCGGGCGAATTCGACCTCTTCGCCGAAATGGCCAAGAATCCCGAGTCCGTCACCGCGAAGACCTTCATGAACCCGCTGGTGCTCTCGATGGCGACGGTGAATTCGCGCGCGTGGCGCGGCGCCGAAATTCCCGCCGCCAACGGCCATACCAACGGCCGCGCGCTGGCGCGGTTGTATGGCGCGCTCGCACGCGGCGGTGAGGTCGACGGCGTGCGCGTGCTGGCGGCACGCGAGATTCCCGCGTGTTACGTCGAGGAGTCGCGCGGCCCCGACGAGGTGCTGCTGATTTCGACGCGTTTTTCGTCCGGCTTCATGCTCTCGCAGCAGGGCGAGGAGATGGGGCCTAACGCGAGCGCGTTTGGCCATCCGGGCGCCGGCGGATCGCTAGGCTTCGCCGACCCCGAGGCGAAAATCGGGTTCGGCTACGCGATGAACCGGATGGGTGGGGGAATCCTGCTCGACCCGCGCGCCAAGGCGCTCATCGCGGCCGCGTACGCGTCACTCTGATCGTGGCAGGATTGGCTACCGCCTGCCTTGCTGCGAGAATGCACTAGCTCACCGGCGCAAAGCGGAGCCGCGACGAGAATGGGAATTACATTCACGAAAGCGACAATTTCCAATCCGCGTCAGCCGCGCCGGGGCGCAATTGAACTCGAATTTCTGATCGACACCGGTGCAATTTTCAGCGTGCTCCCGGGTCCGATAGCTCGCAAGCTTGCACTCGCGAAACTGGGTCGCGAAGAGTCCACCTTGGCCGACGGGACTCGCCGCGCGTACGACGTCGGAGAGGCATTTTTCGAGCTGGGCGATCGTCGTGGCACCTCAAAGGTCGTTTTCGGACCGGCGAATGTAACACCACTGCTTGGAGCTTTGACCTTGGAGAGTCTCGGATTGATGGTAAATCCGGTTACCCGCGAGGTCTCCCCGATGCGATTGTTCTTAGCCTCGTCTCGCCCCCCCGCAGCGCCGTTGATCGGCTTGCGTTGGAAAAGCCCGGCTAATCCGCTATTCATAAGGCAATTAGAAGGGCTTGCTGAGAGGCTCTAGGCGAAGGTATCCGCGATGCTGCTCACCTGGTTTCCGATTCTGGTAACGCTCGCGGTCGCGGCGGCGGTCGTCGGCGGCATGGTCACCATCAACCGCCTGACCGGCCCTCGGCGCCCCAGCAAGATCAAGGGCGAGGCGTTCGAATGCGGCAATCCGCCAAGCGGCGCAGCGTGGGGCCGCTTCTCGGTGCACTTTTACCTGACCGCGCTGCTGTTCGTGGTGTTCGACGTCGAGGTGGTATTCCTCTATCCGTGGGCGGTCGAGTTGCGCCATCTCGGGATGTTCGGCCTCGTCGAGGCGCTCGTCTTCATCGCGATCCTCACGGTCGGCCTGGTCTACGCCTGGCAGCGCGGCGCGCTGGATTGGACTTGAGCTCGACTCACACCGATCAGACTGTCGCCGATCCGACCGCTGAATCCGCTACTCCTGCGTCTATCGCCGAATCTGGCGCCGCGCCGCGTCGCGTCCTGATCATTCTGCTGGGCGCGATCGGCGATGTGGTGCGCGCGTTGCCGCTGCTCGGCCGTATCCGTCGCGCGTGGCCGGCCGCGCATATCGCGTGGGCGGTCGAGCCCAAGTCGCAGGCGGTGCTCGAAGGCCATCCTTGGGTGGACGAGCTGATCGTCTACAACCGCCGCCGCGCCCCGCTTTCGTTCCTTCCCTTTCTCGTGCGGGTGCGCGCGGGCCATTTCGATCTGACGCTCGACCTCCAGCGCCATCTCAAGAGCGGCGTGGTTGCGATCGCTTCCGGAGCCCGCGTGCGCGTTGGTTTCGATCGCTCCAATGGCAAGGAATTCAACCATCTGTTCTCCACCCGGCAGATAGCGCCGCAGCCGCCGATGCGCCTGAAGCTGATGCAGTACCAGGGCTTCGCGGATGCGCTGGGGCTTGCGCCGGCGCCGATAGAGTTCGGGCTCGTTCCCGCGGACGCCGAGCGAGCGCGCGCGGCGGCGATGCTCGAGGGCGCGCCGCGGCCGCTGTTGGCGGTGATCCTTGGCTCGTCATGGCCGAGCCGAATCTACTTTCCCGAGTCGATCGCGGCGGTGATTCGCGAAATGGCGATGGCGCGCGACGGCTCTCCCGCGCTGTTTCCAGTGCTGATCGGTAGCGGCCGCGACGAAGTGGCGCTGGCCGATCAAGTAATCGCAAACCTCGCGGGCGCGCCCGCCCTCAATTTGGCGGGACGGACCGGTTTGCGCGACCTGGTCGCGATTTTCACCGACTGCGCTGCGGCGTTCGGCCCCGACTCGGGCCCGATGCATATCGCGGCGGCGGTTGGATGTCCCGTGGCGTCGTTGTGGGGCGCGACCGCGCCCGAACGCTCGGCGCCGTGGGGATTTGCCGACCTGGCGCTGAGCGGCGCGATTCCGTGCCATCCGTGCTACCTGCGTGAGTGCCCGATCGGTCGCGAATGCATGCGGCGGATCGCTCCAGGGGAAGTCGCGGCCGCGATCAGACGCGCGCTGGCGGCGCCGCGCGCCATCCGCGCGTTTGCGGATGACCGGCTGCGTCCGCTGCCGCCGGCTTCCGAAGCGGGCGGCGTGATCCAGCCTGCGCGCCAGAGCCAGGAGCGTCCGTGACGGTTGCCGCCCGGGCGCGTATCGAGCGCGACGGATGGTCGCTGCTGCTGGCGCCCGCGCTGGCGGAACTTCCATCCAGGCTCGGCATGGAACTTATCGAGCACGCACTCAAAATCGCCGGCGGCGGGGGCGACCGGCCCTTGCGGCGCTCGCGCCATGCTTCGACCTACCAGATTCGGCTCGGCACTCCGCTCTCCGGCGAGACTGAGGTTTTCGTCAAGCTGCTTGATGCGCCGCGCGGACTCAAGGCGGTTCGCCGGCTGGTCTCGCGCCCGCGCGCCGAACGGATGCAGGCGATTCTCGACGCGCTGGTCGCAACCGGCTTCGCGGTGGCGCCGATATTGATGCTCGGTGACGAGCGCGGGAGCGGGCGCACGATGATGGTTACCGCGCGGGTGGCGGGCGAGCCGCTGCCGCGTTTTCTGCGGCGCGCGGCCGGCGCTCCGGCGCGCAGGCGCGAGGTGCTGCGTGCGCTCGGCGCCGAAGTCGCGCGGCTCCATCGCGCCGGCTTTATCCATGGCGACCTCACGCCCTATAACATCTTTGTCGCGAACGGCCAGCCGATGCGCTTCAGCCTGATCGATCACGAACGCACGGCCGAGCCGCGCCTCATGTGGGAGCGCCGGCGGCTGCGCAACCTGGTGCAGCTTTGCCGCTTTGACCTTGAGGGGATGGGCCGCACCGATCGGCTTCGGGTGGTCGATGCGTACGGCCGTGCGATGGGTGATGCGCCGCGCCGCTTGATTCGGCGGGTTACCGGGATGCTGCGAGCGCGCCGGCTTCGCGATACTGTGAGCGGCGCGATAGAGCCCGTTTGCGGCGGTTCGTCGCGGCGCCCGGGGTGAGTGGCCAGGCGGAGCAACCAAGCGGCAACTGCAGCAAGAACACGGGGAAGGCGCGGGAAGAGCGATGGACGATACGGTGAAGATTTCCGTTGTGATCCCGGTCTACAACGAAGCTGGCACGATCGCCGAGGTCATCCGGCGCGTGCTGGAGTGCGGATTCGAGACCGAGGTTATAGTGGTCGACGACGCTTCAACCGACGACACCCCCAAGTACTTGCGGTCGGTCGAGCATCCGCAGGTCCATTGCTTCTATCATGCGGTCAACCGCGGCAAGGGCGCGGCGCTGCGCACCGGCTTCGCAGCGGCGCGCAATCCGTACGTCGTGGTCCAGGACGCCGACCTCGAATATGACCCGCGCGACTACCGGCACCTGCTCGAGGCGCTCCTCGACGGCCGCGCGGACATGGTTTACGGCTCGCGCTTTCTCGGCGGACCGCATCGCGTGCTCTTCTTCTGGCACTACGTGGGCAACCGGATGCTGACGCTGGTTTCCGACATGCTGTGCAATCTCAACCTGACTGACATGGAGACCGGGATGAAGGGGTTCAGGCGCGACAAGCTGATCACGCTCAAGCTCAGCGCCGACCGTTTCACTTTCGAGCCCGAGATAACCGCCAAGGCGGCGCGCGCCAGATGGCGTATCTATGAAGTGCCGATCTCGTACTCGGGGCGGACTTACGAAGAAGGCAAGAAGGCCGGCTGGCGCGATGCGATCGCCGCGGTTGCAGCGATCCTTTACTACCGGTGCGCCGACTGAGCGATGGGTTTTTCGTCTCCGGCCGAGGCCGCCACGCCTCCAGCGGCGACTCCTGCGGCGCCGCCGCTCAGCGTCGCCGGCGTCGATCCGGAGCGCAATTTCGCCGGCGGCGAAACCCAGGCGCTTGGGCTTACGCTGGAGCTCCGCGCGATGGGCCATCGCGCGGAGCTGTTGTGCGATCCGGCGGGCGAACTGTGGCGGCGCGCACAGGCGGCCGGCGTGGTCTGCCGCCCCTTGCCCATCCGCAACGCGCTCGACCTCGTGGCCGCCGCGGCGCTAAGGCGCCGGCTTCGCGACGGCCGCTACGACGTGGTGCACTTCCATACTTCGCGCGCGCATGCGATGGCGCCGTGGGTGCGCGGCCTCACGCGCGCGGCGGTGGTGACGCGGCGGATGGATTACGTGCCCAACCGGCTGTTCGCGCCATGGCTTTACGGTCGCCGTTCGGTCGACGGCGTCGCGGCAATTTCAGCCGCGGTCGCTGATGCGCTTGCGCGCGCCACAGTCGCGCGCGAGCGCATCACTGTGATCCCGAGCGGCGTCGATTGCGTTCACTTTCGTCCGCCGACGGCGGACGAACGCGCGCAGGCGCGCGCCGCGCTGGGCCTCGGCGACGCCGACCTCGCCGTCGGCGCGGTCGGCGTGCTCGAGCCGCGCAAGGGCCATCGCTACCTGGTGGAAGCGATGGCTCTGCTTGAGCGTGACGACGCTGCTGCTGAGGGCGGGGGCCTGCCGCGCGACAATTTCGTGCGGCAGGCCCCCGCACCGCCGCGCCGCGTCGTCGCGATCATCGCCGGCGACGGGTCGCTCCGTGACCCGCTCGCGGCGGAGATTCGGCGCCTCGGGCTGGGCGATAAGGGTGGCGCAGACCGCGCGGACCGCGCGTTTCGCGCGGTCCGCGCGGTCTGGTTGGTGGGCCGGGTCGAGGACGCGCGCTCGATCTTTTGGGCGCTGGACATTTTCGCGATGCCCTCGCTTAGCGAAGGGCTCGGCGTCGCGCTTCTCGAAGCGATGGCTTGTGGGCTTCCCGCCGTGGCCTCGCGCATTGGCGGGATCGTCGAGGCGATGGACGATGGCCGCACTGGAATCCTGGTCGCGCCGGGGGATGCGAGCGCGCTGGTCGGCGCGTTGGCGCGTTTGCGCGCCGAGGCGTCGGCGCGGATCGCGATGGGAGCTGCGGCGCGGGCGATGGCGGTCGAGCGCTTCTCGATGGCTACGATGGCGCGCCGGACGGTTGAGCTTTATCGGTCTTGCCTTCAGACTGGGGCATCGGCGAAAGCCGAGGAGGGGATGACACCTAAATGCGCAGTATGACCGGCTTCGGACGGGCGGAGATCGAACGCGGCAAGATGCGCATCACGGCGGAAGTACGCACGCTAAATCAGCGCTTCTTCGAGCTCAAGCTCAATCTGCCCCGCACTTGGGGCGAGCACGAGGCCGAAATCCGCAAGCTGGTCCAGGGCGTTATTGCGCGCGGCCGAGTCGAGCTTTTCGTCCGATGCACGCCGCTCGGCCCACCGCCCACGACGCTGCGCGTCAATGATCGGCTGGCCGCGCTATACGTCAAGGAGCTTGGCCGGCTTGGCCGCCGCCTCGGTCTTTCTGGCAAGCCGGAGATCGGGGTCCTGCTGCATCGCCCCGAAATTTTCCAGGTCACTGAAGAGGAGACCGATTCCCGCCCCGGTGTGCAGCTGGCGTTCGCTGCGATCGCACGTGCCCTCAAGGCGCTCGAGATCGACCGCAAGCGCGAGGGCAAGGCGCTGCGCGCCGACTTTATCCGTCGAATAAACACGATCACCGAGGCCGTGCCGAAAATCGAGCGCCTGGCGGAAGCCTCGCGCAGCGAAATTGTGGCGAATTTTCAGACCAGGCTGCGCGACCTTGTCGCCGACCTGGCGGTCAACGAGAAGCGGCTCTACGAGGAAGCCTCCGACGCTGCCCAGCGGGCCGATATCGCCGAGGAAATCACCCGCCTGCGGGTCCATCTGCACGGGCTGCGCGAGCTGGTGGAAAGCGAGGGGACGGTAGGCAAGCAGATCGAGTTCCTGCTGCAGGAGGTCAACCGCGAGGTCAACACGATGGGGGCGAAATCGCAGAGCGCGGCGCTCTCGCGGGTGACCGTAGGGCTCAAAGGCGAAGTCGAAAAGATGCGCGAGCAGGTGCAGAACGTCGAGTAGGGCGCGAAAAAAAACCTTGATTGCAAAGGGCTTGCGGCTTTTATAGGCTTGGTCATGGAGCATACTGGGGCGCCCCGCCGCGGGATAATTTTCATTCTCTCGGCCCCATCCGGGGCCGGCAAGACCACTATCTCTCGCGCGGCGCTCAAGGCGATCGGCGGCCTGGAAGCGTCTGTGTCGCTGACGACAAGAAGACCACGCAACGGCGAGGTCGAAGGACTCGACTACCTTTTCGTGAACGAGGAGGAATTCATCCGGCGGTGCGAGGCAGGCGAATTGGCGGAGTGGGCCCGGGTCTTTGAGGCCTCCTACGGCACGCCCCGCGCGGCGTTGGACCGCGCAATCGCCGCAGGTCATGACATCCTGCTCGACATCGACATCCAGGGCGCGCGCCAGATCAAGGAGAAGTACCCGCACGACGCGGTCACGATTTTCGTCCTCCCGCCGAGCTTCGCCGAGCTCGAGGGGCGACTGCGCAAGCGCGCCACCGAGAATGAGGCCGCGATCGCCGAGCGACTGCGGCGCGCGCGGGAGGAAGCGCAAGCCTATCCCGAGTATGACTACCTGATCATCAACGCCGACCTCGAAGATTCGCTGATTCGTTTAAAGGCCGTGGTGGAGGCTGAGCGGCTAAGAGTGGCACGGCTCTGCGAGGACTTCGCAGCGTGGAAGAACTAGCCGTCGCCGCCAGCGAGCCCGACGAGCTCGAACATCTCCTGGCGCGGATCCAGGCGTACAATCCGCAGGCCGACGCCCAGCTAATCCGCCGCGCCTACGAGTACTCGGCACGGATGCACGCCGAGCAGAAGCGCGAATCGGGCGAGCCCTACGTCACTCACCCACTCAACGTCGCGCTCATCATCGCCCAGCTCAAGCTCGACCTGCCCTCGATCATAACCGGCCTGCTGCACGACGTGGTCGAGGACACGATGGCCTCGCTCGACGAGGTGCGCGAGCTCTTCGGCAGCGAAGTCGCCACCCTGGTCGACGGCGTCACCAAGGTTTCCAAGATCACCTTCTCCAGCCGCGCCGAGAAGCAGGCCGAGAACTTCCGCAAGATGGTGATCGCGATGGCGCACGACATCCGGGTCGTGCTCATCAAGCTCGCCGATCGCCTGCACAACATGCGCACGCTCTCGCACCTGGCGCGCGACCGCCAGGAGGAGATCGCGCACGAAACGCTGGAGATCTACGCCCCGATCGCGCATCGGCTCGGCATCTACTGGCTCAAGTCGGAGCTGGAGGACGCGGCCTTCCGCTACATCAATCCGACCGCCTACGCCACGCTGAAGGCGCACGTTGCGCGCACGATGGCCGAGAGCGAGGAGTACATCCGCGCGGTAATCGGGATCATCACGCAGCGCCTGGAGGAGGCCGGGGTCAAGGCCGAAGTCACTGGGCGGCCCAAGAACATCTATTCGATCCATCGCAAGATGCAGGAGGAAGGGCTGCACTTCGATCAGGTCTACGACCTGGTCGCCTTCCGCATCATCGTCGCCACGCTGCGCGAGTGTTACGAGGCACTGGGCGTGGCCCACGCCAGTTGGAAACCGATTCCTGGCCGCTTCAAGGATTACATCGCCCTGCCCAAGGTCAACATGTACCAGTCGCTGCATACCACGGTGATAGGTCCGCAGGGGCAGCGGATGGAAGTGCAGATCCGGACCGCCGAGATGCACAAGGTCGCCGAGGAGGGAATCGCCGCGCACTGGAGTTACAAGGAGGGCGGCACCAGCGAGTTGCGCGAGACCGAACGCTTCGCCTGGTTGCGCCGGCTCATCGAGTGGCAGCAAAACCTTAAAGACCCGCAGGAATTCCTCTCCACCGTCAAGGATGACCTCTTTCCCGACGAAGTCTTCGTCTTTACGCCCAAAGGCGACGTGCTCGACTTTCCGCAGGGCGCGACGGTTATCGATTTCGCCTACCGCATCCACTCCCAGGTCGGCCAGCATCTGAGCGCCGCACGCGCCAACGGCAGGATGGTGCCGCTGCGCTATCGGCTGAAGTCAGGCGATACGATCGAAGTCGTCACCTCGGAGCGGCAAAGTCCGGGCAAGGACTGGATGAGCTTCGCGGTCACCGCGCGCGCCAAGAGCCGCATTCGCCAGTGGCTGCGCGCGCAACAGGCCGAGCGCTCGATCAAGTGGGGCATCACGCTCATCGACCGCGAGCTGGAACCGCTTGGGTTGACGGTCGCGCAACTGCGCCCCGGCAAGCGCTTCGAGCCCGTGCTGAAGGAGTTCTCCTACCGCGACGTCGACAGCCTGCTGGCCGCGGTCGGCTACGGCATCATCACCGCGGCCCAGTTGCTGGCCAAGCTGCTGACCCCCGACGAACTCAAACTCTACCGCGCCGAGAAGGCGCCGGCGTCGCCGGCTTCCTCCGACAACGCGCGGCCGGCGCGCGAGACGCGCCGCCCGCCAAGCGGCAACGCGGTGATCGTTTCTGGCGTGGGCGACATGCTCGTGCGGTTTGCGCGATGTTGCAGCCCGCTGCCCGGCGAGGAGATCATCGGCTTCATCACGCGCGGTCGCGGCGTCACGGTGCATCTGAAGGGATGCCCGCATGCGATGGTGAGCGATCCGCAGCGCCGCGTGCCGGTGGTATGGAAGGAGGGCGAGGACAGTCCGCGGCCGATCCGGCTCGAAGTGCTGAGCATCGATCAGCCGGGGCTGCTGGCCGCGATGTCCAAGACCATCGCCTCGGCCGGGGTCAACATCTCGACCGCCGAGGTCAAGGCCACCGGCAACGACGGGCGGGCGCTATCGGTGTTTGAGCTGAGCGTCGGCAGCGCGCGCCAGCTCAACGTTCTCATCCATCAGATCGCCGCGATCGACGGCGTGATGCGGGTCGCGCGGGTCGGGATGGGCAGCAGCAACGGCCATCGCGCGTAGGCCGCCTGTATTTTTTTGCGAACATTCCTCTTCGGAGTCATCGATGAAACATCAGATTTCGACGCCCACGGCGCCGGCCGCGATCGGCCCCTATTCGCAGGCGATCGGAGACGGTGAATGGCTTTTCTGCTCGGGGCAGATCGGGATCGACCCGACCAGCGGACGGCTGGTCGAGGGCGGGATCGAGCACGAGACGCGACGCGTGATGGAGAACCTGCGCGAAGTCCTGGGCGCGGCGGATCTCCATTTCAGCGATATCGTTAAGACCACGATTTACGTGGTCGACCTTGGCGACTTTGACATCGTAAATCGCATCTACGGCGAGCATCTGGACGCGCCTTACCCGGCGCGCGCGACCGTGCAGGTGGCAGCGCTCCCGCGCGGCGCACGAGTGGAGATCGACGCGATCGCGCGCACGCGCTCGTAGACGGCCTCGCGTTCCGCCGGAGTTTCGAGGCGGAAATTACGCGGCGGCAGCGGTCAGAAGGATATTCTGCTCGCGCTCCAGGATTTTGCGCACTGCCGGGCGGAGTAGCATCCGGTCCTTGAACGCCGTATACGCGGCGAGTTCCTTCATCGGCAGATTGATCCGAGTGCCCCAGCCGTAAAAGATCAGCGCATAGGGATCGCAAACCGTGTACTGCGTTCCCATCATCCAGTCCTTGCCCTTCAGCATCGAGTCGATTTCCTGAAGGTTCGCCCAGAAGTTCTTGCGCCCGGTCTCCTTGAGGTTCGCGTGGACCGCCGGGTCATCGGCAAAACGCTCGGGTCGGTTGATATGGGTGAAGGACGGATGCACGGTGTTGGAGAACCAGGCCATCGTCGAGATGCATCGCGCCTCGGCCAACGGGTCGGCTGGCAGGAGCTTCGCGGCGGGGAACTTCTTCGCCAGGTAGGTCAGGATGGCGGTGTTCTCGACCAGGATAGCGCCGTCGATGCTGAGCGCGGGCACTCTGCCGCGCGGGTTGATCTTCAGATAGGCCTCGGAGCGTTGCTCTGCGTTGGCGAAGGAGATCAATTTGGTTTCGTACGGCGCGCCGCTCTCCTCAAGACCGATGTGCGACGCCATCGAGCACGCCCCCGGAGCGTAATAGAGTGTCAGCATGGTTAAGGGCTCCTTCCTGAATCGCCAGTCATCAGCCCTACTACCGCGTTGGGCCGCATCCATTCAAGTCCGGAAGACAGCCCGGAGGCCTGGCATTTTCGATGTAACCAACCGCGCGGCCTTTCGTCTATGGAAAGCGCAAAGCCGCAAAAATGATATTGTCGAACAAGCCCGCGGCCGAAGAGCGCCGAGTTGGGGGAGCGGCTCCGATGGTTACGATGCGCGTTGCCGGGTATATCGGTTCAATCGCGATAACGGCGGTTTTGCTTTCGGCCTGTGCGACCGCGAAACCGCCCGAAGCCGTTCCCGCGCCGGCCGCGCAGAGCGCCTCCCGCCCCGCCGGGCATATCTATGTCACCGAGCAATCGCTCGACACCGCGTGCTACCAGGAGGTTGGAGAAGTCAGCTACGTGGAGCCCTTCGCGGCAGCGGCCACAGACCCTGAGCACCTCCAGATGGCGGACCAGCTAAGAAAGGCCGCGGTCGAAAAATATCCGAACCGGGTCGACGCGATTATCAACGTACATGCGGATGACCACGACATCGGCAGCGATGTCCTCGTCAGCGGCGAGGCGGTGAAAATCGAGCGGCCGAGCAAGCTCGACTGTAAATTGCCGGACAAGATAACCGCTGCGCTGATCAATTTCGCGACCGGCTCCAAGCCGCGCGCCATGTTCCGCGGCGCCACTACCGGCTCGGGCTACAACGGACCGGCGGGCACGACCAACACGGCCGCCGACGCAGAAGGGAGCGTCGGCATGGATCCAACAAGAAACATAAGGGAGAACCTCCGCCGCACGATGGAGTCCACGCTGCCCGGTCAGACGCAGGTGAGTGGGGAATCGCTCGCCGATCAGGCCCAGTTACAACAGGCGGAGATCAAGCGCCTGCGAAAGGAGCTGGATCAGATGATTGGCCAGCGATGCGAGGCGGCGGATCTTTCGGCCGCCGACTGCGACTCGATGCGCAAGAGCGCTGAATTCGAGCAGCCGCACGAGTTAGTCGTAGTCCCGAACAAGGAAGCCGGCGCACAGACCCCCAGTGTCTTCGAAGTTCGAAATCTGATTCAGGCGCAGGACGAGCTGATCACCAAGCTTCGCCGACAAATCGCCGACATGAACGAGGTGCCGCACGAAGCAGCCGGCGCCACCCCCTCGAACTAAAGAAATTCGGCCTATTCCAGTGAGACCGGGTCGCCGACCGAGATTTTACCCGCCTGTGCGACCGTCGCGTACATCCCGAGATTCTGCGCCGCTTCGCGCACGATGGTACGCAGCACCGAAGGATCCTGCGGCAGATCATCCTGCTTAAGCGTCGGCATCACGCAGCGTGGACACGGCATCTCAAGCATAATTCGCACGTCGCCGATCTTAAGCGTCTTGCCGCTCCATCCGGCTTCATCGAATCCGTTCACTGCGTCGCTCGTGTCGATCAGGATGTTGGGGCGGAAGCGGCGCACGTCGAAGCGCGCCGCCGGATTACGCCGCGCAAGTTCATTCAGCGATGCGGTGGTGAGCAGGTGGAGCGGAAAGGCGTCGAAGTAGGTGCCGAGCGGCGAAGTGAACTCCAGGATCTCGGGCGGGAAGACGCCGAGGTCGGGTAGCGGCTCGTCGCCCACGCGGCCGAACATCTCACGCAGCTCGGCCGTCATGTCGGAATTGTCGGGGGCGGCGCGGCGATAGAAATCCTTGTCTGCCTTGGGCTGGCGCGGCCACAGCGTCACCGCGCGGCCGAGCAGGGCGGATAATTTCTGATTGGTGGCCGAGTCGCCGGCGCGTACGCGCTCGCCGCCGGGCAGCGTGATGGTGGCGTCGGGGACGCGGCCGGAAGTCGGTTCCTCGACATAGGCCGCGTGACACTGCATCAGTTGCGGCATCTTCTTCGCTCCGCGAATTTCGCCCGCCTTTTCGTCGCGCAGCGCCCATCCGCGATCGCCGACGATTCCGAGTCCGCCGACCGCGCCGTGCGCGAGCGACTCACCCCCCATCGATTTGACCGGGAAGCGCCAGATTTCCTTGACCGCACCGATTGTCGGCATCGTGAATCCTCCAGCCGGGCGGTCGAGCTTCAGACGGCGCGGCGCCGCAGGAGTTCGCCGCCGCAGTTCGGGCAGACGTGATTGTACCCCGTCCCGCACGCCCAACAGAAGGTGCACTGGAAGGCGCAGCACACGGCCTCGGCCTCGAGCGCGAGCGCGGTGTGGCATTTTTCGCACTCGCCCTTGGGCGTGCTCATCAGGCGCAGCAGCTTGGCGTTAGCCTCCTCGCGCTCCGCGGCGGCCAGCAAGGCCTCTCGCGCCTTGACGTTGCGCTCGGCGCCGGCCCAGGCGCGATAGATCGAGGCCCCGCCGTGTTCGAGCCGCGCGAGCAGCGCCATCTGGTCCATGCGCTCGCGCCCCTCGAACAACGACGCCATCACCTGTTCGGGCGGGACACTCTTTTCCTCTTTCATCGGCGGCATCTCCTGCGTTGCGGACGCCATGCGAAATTCAGACGATTCAGGCGAAATTCAGAATAGACAAGGCCGCGGAATCGAGAAAACGTCCGCGCGGATCGAGTTTGTGCGCCGAGCGCAGCAGGCGCGCCGCGATTCGCCGACGGGCCGCGCCGCTCGCCGGGCGGTCGTGGAGCCGCGCCTTGTCGAGGTCGAGGATGATTACGGCGAAGCTCTCGCCGTGCGGAGTCACGAAGAGGTTGTGGAAGTTGAGGTCGGGATGGTGAAGTCCCTCGCGGAGCATCGTCTCAATCGCTTCGCGCGCGCGCTCGAGCACGTGGGCGCGCACGCTCGGATCGTCATCGGTGCGTAGAAATTCCCATAGCGTCATGCCGGCCGCGGCGCGCGTTATGAAGAAGCCGCGGTAAAGTCCCGGTGCGACCCATCGCACCGCCGCGCCCATCGGCTCGGCCAGCGGCACGCCGCGCCGCGCGGCTTCAGCGGTGACCACTAGTTCGCTGACCGGCCGCGGACGGAGTCCGAAATAGAGATCGTCGAGCACGAGGCGCATCGCGCCGCCGCGCCGCGAGCGGCGCACGAACAATTCCGGCCCGCCCAGCAGCGTGAGCCTGAAGCCGCCGCCGCGATTGCCGGCGCCGCGATTGCTGGTGCCGGTGGAACTCGCGGCGCCAAGCTCGTCCAGCGCGACCGCGAGCGCGGCCGCATGAGACGCCAGGTCAGCGCGCAGGTAAAGCTGGTAGGGGCCGGCGGAGATTCGGGAGAACTCCCGCGAGACGGCGGCGCGGGATGTCAGATGCTTCGCGATATTCATCGCACGCCCGCGGAGCCCGGCTCGTGATTGATGCGTCCTGCGGCACGCGGCGCGCGGATCGGCGCGCCAGTCCGCGGCCGCTTCACTCCACCTCCTGGGCCTCTTCGATCAACATGATTGGGATGTCATCCTTGATCGGGTAGCGCAGATGGCAGCCGTCACAGATGAGCCCGTCCTGCTTGTCGGTAACGCGCAGGTCGCCTTTGCATTTAGGGCAGGCCAGAATGTCGAGCAGTTCCTGACTAACGGCCATTTTTGCTAAAGGCCTCCTTTACTCCCGGGTCGGAATTGGCGCTCGCGGCGGCGCGCGGATGAACGCGCTTTGCAACGATCATCTCGACGAGCCGCGTCTCGTCGTCGAGATCCATCACGACTTCGAGGCGTAAAGCGTACAGCGAATCGCGCTCGAACGGAAACCGTTCGAGCTTCACCAAATCTTTTTCAGTGGTCATAAAGACCGCGCCGCCGCGCCCCGCGGCGATGATGCTATGCCAGTCGGCGGTCGTGTACACATGATGGTCGGGATATTCGAGCACGCCGACCAGGTCGGTTTCCATCTCGTGCAGCATCCGGTAAAAGCCGCCGGCGTCGGCGAGCCCGCTGACCGCGACCACGCGCCGGCCCATCAGCGAGAGCGGCCCTTCGATCCATCGGCCCCCGGAGCCGGAGGGAGAGATAAGCGCCCGTGGCCTGAGCGTGGCGCGCAGCAGGCGCGGATGCTCTGCGATGGAGCGTGGGATCGCTCCGGATGTACGTTCGGCGGCGTCGGCGCGGCCCCCGTCGATCGCGATCACCGCGTCGGCGCGCCGCGCGGCGCCGAGCGGTTCGCGCATCGGGCCCGCCGGCAATAGCCATCCGTTGCCCACGCCGCGCTCGGCGTTGATCAACAGCAGATCGACGTCGCGTCCAAGACGCACGTGTTGAAAACCGTCGTCGAGCACCACCGCGTCGAGCGGGCCGAGCCGCTGCTCGACAAGCTCGATACCGTCGAGGCGCCGGCGCGCGACCGCGATCGGTCCGCCGAACGATTTCGCCATCATCACCGCCTCGTCGCCGGCTTCGTCCGTACCAGCGAGCAGCCGCTCGTCGTCCGAGACCAGGATCGCGCGCTCCGCGCTCGGCGTGCGGCCCCATCCGCGGCTCACGATCGCGACCTTAAACCCTCGCATGCGCAGGCGCGAGGCGAGGAACAGCGTGAACGGGGTCTTGGCATTGCCCCCCAGCGTGAGATTGCCGACGCTCACCACCAGCGGACGCGCGCGCCGTTTCATCCTGCGCCACCAGAGCGCGCGCGCCGCCAGCGCAACCCGGTAGGCGCCGGCCGCGGGCACCAGCGCGGCCCATAGCAGCCGCTCGCGGAGCGCGAGGTCGCTCTGCCACAGCCCCTCCAGGCGTGAACGATTCGGTGGTGCTGGCGTGGAATCGGCCATGGTTCAGGCGACGCTAATCAACGGCCGCAGACGCATCAAGGTTGCGGCGACACCGCCGGCCATCCGTTCGACCACCGCGCGCGCGCGACGTCCTGCGGCCAGCCGTTCGGCCTCGTCGCTGAGAAATGCGGTCACGGCTCGCGCGAGTTCAGCGGCGTCGCGCACCACCGCTCCCGCGCGAGCCTCAAGCAGCGCCGAGGCGATCGCGCGTTGATTTTCGTGGAAGGGCCCGAACAGCACCGGCACGCCGGCCGCGGCGGGCTCGGCAAGGCTTTGTCCGCCGCGTCCCGGCAGCAGGCTGCCGCCGACGAAAGCAGCCGCGCCGCGTCCGTACATCGCGCGCAGATCGCCCATCGTGTCGAGCAGCAGCACGCGCGACGTGCCGGCCGTGCCAGCGTCCGCCGCGCTCGCCTTTGAGTATTCGATCTGCGCTGCACGCAGGAGTCCTTCGATTTCGGCGGCGCGTTCGAGATGGCGTGGCGCGAGGACCAGCGCCAGTTGACCGAAGCGGATGCGCAGTTCACGCCACGCGTCGATAACGATTTGCTCTTCGCCCGGCGCGGTCGAGCCGGCGACCAGTATCGGGCATCCGGGCGCGAAAGCCTCAAGCTCCGGCCGCAGCGGCGCGGCGTTTAGGCTCTCGAGATCGAACTTGGTGTTGCCGGTCACGATCACGCGGCTCGGTGCCGCGCCGAGCGTGAGGAAACGGCGCGCGTCGTCGTCGGTTTGGGCGAGAATGAGCTCGGCTGAGGAGAGCGCTTCGCGAAGCAGCGGGCGAACGTAACGATAGCGGGCGAGCGCCCGCTCGGAGATGCGGCCGTTGACGATCGCGACACGCGCGCCGGCGCGATGCGACTCGATGAAGTAGTTCGGCCAGAGCTCGGTCTCAGCAATCAGCACCAGCGCGGGCCGGAGGGCGTCGAGGAAGGGGCGGAGCGCGCGGCGGCAGTCGAGCGGTGCGAGCAGATGCGCCCGCGCGCCAGGAAGCGAGCGCCGCGCGGCGTCGCGCCCCGCAGCGGTCATGGTGGTGACCACCAGCGTCGCACCGGGCCGCTCGCGAAGGAGCGCCGTCACCACGGCGCGCAGCGCTCCGACTTCGCCCACCGACGCCGCATGTGCCCAGATTCGCGGCTCGGCCGACGGCGCCGCGCCGTCGCCAGCCCACGCGAGGCCCATGCGCGCGCGCCGCGTCCCGGCGTCGCGCGCTCCGCCGCTCAGCGCGAGTGCGACCGGCAGTGCCGGGTACCACAGCGCGTTGTACAAGTGACGAAGCATCCCGTAGCCGCGGAGTCAACGCGATAGTTACCGGCAGCCCGCCGATTCGGCGCGGCCGCGGCTGCTCGCTCCGGCGGATCTCATGGCATCATCTCAAGCGCTATCGCGGCGACGCGCGCGGCGGCGCCCGGCTCGCCCAGGAGGGAGCGCAGCGCCAGCAGCGCGTCGCGCGTCTCGGTGCGCAGCGGCTCGACCATCAGGTTCTCGGCCGCGCGTACCAGGTTGCGCGCGTTGACGCGGCCCTGGAGAAGCTCGGGCACCACTTCGCGCCCGGCCAGGATATTTGGCATCGCGATGAAATCGACTCCGCGCACCAGCATCCGCGCCAGCGCGTAGGTCAGCGACGACACCTTGTACGCGACCACCATCGGGCAGCCCAAAAGCGCGGTCTCGAGCGTCGCCGTACCGGAAGCCGCCAGCGCAAGCTCGCTCGCCGCCACGATGCTGTAGGTGTCGCCCTCGATCACGCGGATGCCGTCGAGGTTGACGCGGCCCTCCTCGTGCAGTTGCGCGAGCGTGAGCGTCGGCGCGAGCGCGATCAGCGGAGTGAGGCCGTGATCGGCCTCGAGCACGCGCGCCGCCTCCACCATCGGACGCAGCAGGTAGCGTACCTCGCCGCGCCGGCTGCCGGGCAGCAGTGCGAGCAGTTGCGCGTGGGCGGGCAGGCCGTGGCGCTTGAGCGTGGCGGCGCGATCCTGCGCGGGCGCGACGCGGTCGAGCAGCGGATGGCCGACGAAGGTGACGCGCGAGCCGGCGCTCGCGTAAATTTCGGCCTCGAACGGCAGCACCACGGCAAGCCGATCGGTGCGTTCGATGATGCGGGTCACGCGGCCGGGCCGCCAAGCCCAGACCTGGGGCGTGATGTAATAGAGCACCGGGACACCGGCGCGCTTGGCGGCGCCCGCGAGCGACATGTTGAACTCGGCGAAATCTATAAGGATGACGAGGTTGGGGCGATCGCTGCGGAGCCTCGCTTTGAGTTCGCGCAGCACGCGCAGAGTGTTCCGGATGGTGGAGGCCAGTTCGGCAAGGCCGAGGCCGGCGATGTCCTCGGTGCGAGTGAGCGCGCGCACGCCGGCCGCGCGCATCCACTCGCCGGCGACGCCGAACAGATCGCACCCGGGATCGCGGGCGAGGATCTGCGCGGCGAGGTCGGCGCCGTGGAGGTCGCCTGAGGCCTCGCCGGCGACGATCATCACGCGGCGGCGCCGACGCGAGACGGCGGCGGTTGGCGATTGTTCCCGGGGAGTCGCGCTCATCGGGTGAATTGTGCTGGAAAACCCGGTCCCGCGCCACACGGATCGCGAAAGAGAGCGGCAACTGGCGACGCTCGCGGCGGGGTTGGCGCCCGCCCCCGCAGCCGCACGTGGCTTGCAGTCGGACCGCAAACAAAGTACTTTCGCGCGAGATTTGCGCCGGGGCGGGCGTGCCTTGCGCGAGCGCTCCGGTCAGCGGGAGACTAGTGGTGGTGAAGATTGAAAATGTTCTCTTCGCGACGGACTTCTCCGAGGATTCTGGATATGCGCTGACTTACGCGCGCACGCTCGCCGAGCTTTGCAACACCAAGCTCTACATCGTGCACGTGATCGAGAATCCGCTCGAGCATCTCTACGGCGTGCCGCACGGCGAGTATCCCGCACTCCAGGCGAACGCGATCAAGAAAGTGCACGAATTGATCCATCGTTTCGACGACGTGCTGGCGGGCTTCACCAACTTCGAGCTCTCCACCAAGGAGGGCGAAGCCTCGCTGGAGATTCTCAAGGCCGCTGAGGAAAAGCATGCCGGGGTGATCGTGATGGGTACGCATGGCGGCGGCGCGCTGCGCAACCTGTTGCTCGGCGGTACAGTCGATAAAATCCTGCGCAGCGCGAACGTCCCGGTGATGGTGGTCCGTCATCCGAGCCGCCACCTACCCAATCATAGCTGACGGGACCGTGGCAGGATTCACAGCTCACGCGTTCGGCTAACTTCGGCCAAGCACTCGATCGATATCCGCCACGACCGCGGAGGGCTTGACCTCCAGCGGCTGGTACTGGCGCACCTGACGGCCGTCGGGGCCGAGGAGAAAGCTGTCCCCGCCACGTGATTCACGGTGCCGTCGGGATCGCGCATCCGCTTCAGGTGATACAGCGCGAGCACGCGATCGATTTGCGCCGGCGTGCCGGTCAGAAAAAGCCATCCCGCTTCGTCGGCGCCGCGTGCGTGCGCGTACTTCTCGAGTTCGGCCGGCCGGTCATGTTCGGGGTCGATCGAGATCGAGACGAAAGTCACCTGCTTGCCCAGGTCCGGCCCCAGCAGTTTCGCCACTGCGGCCATCCGCGTGGTCATCAGCGGACACGGTCCCGGGCAGGTGGTGTAGATGAAATCGATCAGCACGGGACGGCCCTTGAGCGAGGCGAGCGTGACGTCGCGGCCGTGCTGGTCAACGAGCGTAAGCGCAGGCAGACAATCGCTTGAGTTGGCGGCGGCGTAAGAGCCGGGTTCAGTCACCTCGGCAGGGCGCGGCGAGCATCCCGCAAATCCGATTGTAAGGGTTGTCGCCAACCCCACGGCGATCGTCAGCGTCACTATTGCGGAACGCATGCTCATGCCGGACCGGATGCGACAATGGTCATGTGATGATGCTTGTACAGGAGCGCCGGCGCGTCAACCGAGCGTGCCCGTCTCGGTGCGCATCGCGTCGCGGATGCGCTCGCTCACTTCCATCACACGCAGGCCGTCGAGCGCGGTGACCGCGGGCGTGCGGCGCGTGCGCACGGAGTCGGCGAAGGCGGCGATCTCATCGCCCAGCGGATCGCCTTCGCCGAGATCGATCTGTTGCGCGGAAATTTCCGAATAGGTTCCGCCGGGCAGCGGCGGCGACTTGCGATAGACCTGGATGCGGCGCGCCTCGTAGTCGACCGAGAGGTAGGCGTCGGGCTGGAAGAGCCGGATTTTGCGTTCGCGGCGCGGCGCCACGCGGCTGGTGTTGAGGTTCGCGATTAGCCCATCGCTGAAGCGCAGCCGCGCATTGGCGACGTCGACCTGCTCAGTCAGGACCGCGACGCCGATCGCCTCGACCGTCGCCACCTGGGCTGCGGTCAGGGTCAGGATGACGTCGAGGTCGTGCACCATCAGGTCGAGGATCACGTCGACGTCGGTGCCGCGCTCGGTGAAGGGCGCGACGCGCAGACATTCGATGAAGCGCGGCCCACGAACCATCGGGCGGAGCTCGACGATCGCGGGATTGAAGCGCTCGAGATGGCCGATCTGGAGCACGCGCCCGCTACGTTTCGCCAGCGCGGCCAGCTCGCGCGCCTCGTGCACGCTCGCCGCCATCGGCTTTTCGAGCAGCACGTCGATTCCGTGGGCGAGCAGGTAGGATGCGATCTCGTGATGGAGGCTGCCGGGCGTGGCGACGCTGGCGGCCGTGACCTTTCCCTTGAGCTCGTGATAGTCGGCGAGCGCCGCGGCGCCGTAGCGCTCGCCGGTTTCGCGAGCGCGCACGGGGTCGACGTCGACAACGTGGGTCAGCCGGACGCTGGCGAGCGCCGTGTACTTGAGCGCGTGCAGCGCGCCCAGCCGTCCGGCACCGATCACGGCCACGCGAATCTCATCCATCGTCAGATTCTGCGCCAGGTTCCGCGCTCCGTTCTCCGCCGCGGTCCGCGCCATCGCCCCATACCGTGATTCCGGCGCTCGCGGCGGCGGCCAGCGTGCGCGCGCGTTCGAGAATCAGCGCCTGCCCGGCCTCGACGCCGATCATCGCGGCGCCAATCTCGCTCAGGAGTTCGATCGTCGCCGGGCCGATCGCGGGGCGGTCGAAGCGCAGGTCCTGGCCCGGCTTGGCCGCCTTGGCGACGACCAGGCCGCGGCCGCATAGCGCCGCGGCGCGGCGCAGCGCCGCGTCGGTCCCTTCGACCGCCTCGATCGCGCCGACCACGCCGTCGCGCACCGCGGCGGCCTGGCCAACATCGAAGCTGCCGAGCGCGCGCATCACGCCGAAAGCCAAGCGCAAGTCCTTGAGCTGCGCCGCGCTGGGCTCGGGCCCGGCCATCCGGCCGCGTCCCGCGAGCGCGTCGTCGAGCATCGGCACCGGGTCGATCATCGTGATCCCGTCCACCTCCACCTCGGCCGCGACGGCGCGCAGCAGCGCGTCGTCGCTGAAACGGCCCACGCGCGCGAGCATCGCGATCGCCCGCGCGTCGGGCGCGAACGATTCGCCCAGGCGCGCGCGCGCAATCCCGCCCGCCATCGCGGCCTCGGTGACGCCGGCGCGCTTGAACGCGTCGATCATGGTTTGCAGCTCGCCCACGCGGATCCAGGTTATCTCCTCGCACAGCTCGGCCAGCCGCTCGTCGGTCTCGCCGCGATGCGCGACCGCGACCACCGCGTAGCCGCGCCGGCGCGCCGCCGCCGCGACCTCGAGCGGAAAGACGCCGTTGCCGGCGATGATCCCGAGCTTATTCACGGTCGCGGCTCACCACTCCGCGCTCGGAGGCGCGGATGAAATCAACTAACCTTCGGACCTCGGGCAGCGCGCCGTGCTCGTCGAGCACCTGCGTGAGCGCGTCATCGCGCAGCAGCTTGGAGTAAAAGAGAGTGCGGAAGGCCGCGCGCAAGGCGGCGACGACCTCGGGTCTAAAGCCGCGCCGCTCCAAGCCGACGGCGTTGATCCCGACCATGCGGGCGCGGTCTCCCGCCACCATCGCATAGGGCGGCACGTCCTGCGCGACTTTGGAGCCGGCCGCGAGCATCGCGTGCGCGCCGATTCGGCTGAACTGATGAATGCCGCACATCCCGGCCGTGACGACCCATTCGTCGAGCACGCAGTGGCCGGCGATCTCGGTGGAGTTGGCGAGGATGGAATGGTCGCCGATGAGGCAGTCGTGCGCGATGTGCACGTAGTTCATCACCAGCACGTGGCTGCCGATGCGCGTGAGCATCCCGCCGCCCTCGGTGCCGCGGTGGATGGTAGTGAACTCG
Source organism: uncultured delta proteobacterium (assembly GCA_963810495.1). Classification (GTDB taxonomy): domain Bacteria; phylum Desulfobacterota; class Binatia; order Binatales; family Binataceae; genus JAKAVN01. The sequence continues at coordinate 70,809 of CAWENP010000019.1, read as the reverse complement.
CGGATGCGGTTGTCGTCGCCGATTTCCAGCCGCGAAGGCTCGTCGTGATACTTGAGATCCTGCGGCGCGGCGCCGATCGAGGCGAACTGGAAAATCCGGTTGCGCGCGCCGATTGTGGTGTGGCCCTCAATGACCGCGTAGGGGCCAATCTTGGTGGCGGCGCCGATACGCACTTCGGGGCCGATGACCGTTCCCGGTCCGACTTCGACGCTGGAATCGAGTTCGGCGCGCCGGTCGATGACGGCGGCTGGATGGAGGCGCCCGGCTATGGCGTTGACTCCTCGACTTCCATCGCTGACAACTCGGCCTCGGCCACTAACTCGCCGTCCACCCGCGCCTCGGCATGCATCTTCCACAGCGGGCGATGATGCTTGAGCAGCCGCACTTCCATCCGCAACTGATCGCCGGGCACCACCGGGCGGCGGAGGCGCAGCCGGTCGATGCCGGTGAGCATAAAGAGCGCGGCCGGGCGTTCGGCGTCCGTCGTCTTGGTATTCATCATGTCGGTCTTCATCATGCCGAGCGCGAGCAGCGCGCCCGATTGCGCCATCGCCTCGACCACCAGCACTCCCGGCATCACCGGGCGGCCGGGAAAGTGACCGTTGAAGAAGGGCTCGTCGATGCTCACGTTCTTGAGCGTGAGCACCCGGTTGTTGCCCAGCTCCAGCACCCGGTCGACCATCAGGAACGGGTAACGATGGGGCAGCCGCCGCAACAGGGCGGCGAGGTCGGGCGAGGAAGAATCGCCGTTCACGGCGCGGCTGTTACCTCGAGATGCTCGAGTGCTTGCGGATGGAGCTGCCGCCGCTGCTCGACTCATCACCGCCCGCTGGCTCCGGCGCGCCAGCCGACGCTCCCTGCGGACCCGCGCCGGCCCATCGCGGATCAGGCGCAAGCGTGCCGGCCTTGACGTTCATCGAGTCGTAGGAACGGATGACCTGGTCGGTGATGTCGGCCGAGGGGACGCCCCACAGCAATCCGCCCTTTTCCATCACCAGGGTGTAGCCGCTTCTTTCGCCAATCTGGTGGACCACGGTGGCGAGGTCGCGCACGATCGCGGCGGTGGCCTCGTTATCCTTCTGGTGCAGTTCGTCGCGCTCGTTCTTCACGTCATCCTGGAACGTGCGCATCCTCTTGGCGAGCTCGTCCTCAAGGTTCTGGCGCTGATCGGGCGGCATCAGCATGCCCTTCTTTTCGAGTTCGTCCTTGAGCCCCTGGGCCTCGGACTGCTCGCGCTGGAGCCTGACTTGCGCGCGTTCGGCCTCGACGCGGATAATGGATCGCGCGCGCTTGCCGTTGTTGCATTCGTTGAGCGCGCGCTGGATGTCGACGTAAGCGATTTTGACGTCAGCGCGCGCGGGAATCGCGGCAGCCATCAGCAGGAGCACCGCCCCACAAATCAGACCTTGCCTCATCGAAATAACGATCCTCCCATGAGAACTAACTGGCCATGAGTAACTAGCTGACGCACCGGCGCCGCGTCAGGTGGCATCGGAATGGCGCGTAAAACTTCTGACGACATTATAAGCTGATTTGGCGCGTCCTACGCTAGAGCGGGGCTCCCGCGCCGAAATCGAAGACCGTGCGCTGATCGTTGGGGCGCGGGTTGAGCGGTTTGGCGATGTCGACATTGATCGGACCAAAGGGCGACTTCCAGAACGCCCCTATGCCCCAGGCATACTGCAAGCCGTTGAACGTGAGCGAATCCTGCATCCTGAACGAATTACCAGCATCGAGGAACACGTTGCCGCGCAAGCCCAGCGACTCGAGAATCGGGAACCCGATCTGTTGGCTGAACAGCAGCTCCTTGCTGCCACCCACCTGCTCGACCCCGAAGGGCTGCCCGAACTGGTTGAACAGTGTTTCCTGCGGACCCAGCGAATAGATCTCGTAGCCGCGCACCTGGCCCTGGCCATTGAGGCCGCCGGGGAAAAAGCGTTCGTACAGCGGCAGGTTGCCGCCGGTGCCGGTCTGCAGCTCGGTGCCGATGCCGAAGGTGACAGAGGGCGAGTAAACCCATTCGCCCAGTGTCGGATTCTTGATGAACGGGAAGAACCAGTGCCCGTGCGCGATGCCCTTGATGAACGGGGTGCCGCCCAGGCCCGCGACTTCCATGTCGAGGCTCTCGACGGAACCGCTGCGCGGGTCCCTGGGGTCGTCGACGGTGAAGCGGCGGATCGAGGGCAGAATTTCCGAGACCCGGCTGTAGCCCTTTTGGCTTTGGATGTCGAAGGTGGTGAACGGCGAGAGGTTGCTGATGCCGACGCTTTCGAACTCGTAGCCCAGCCCGGCCGTGATGTGCTCGAGCGAGAACGGGCCAAGCTTGCGCAGTCCCAGGTCGGCCAGCGGATAACCGCTGTTGATCAGGAAACCGATCTCGCTCTGGTCGAAGCTGAACAGGTAGAGCTTGTTGTCGAAGCCCTGGATACTTACCGCGAGCGGCATGTCGAGGAACCATGGCTCGGTGTAGCTGACGCTCAGGTTCTCGAACAGGAAGCCGATCTCGGCGCTGAACGCGGCCGATTCGCCGCCGCCGAAGAGGTTGGTGTTTTGCAGCAGGAAGGTGCCGAACAGCGAGGAGGCGCTGTCGTAGCCGCCGCCGACCTGGAAGGACGCGGTATTGCCCTCCTGGACGTTGACGTCGAGGTTGATCTTGTCGGGCTGGCGCGCGGGCTCGGTCGACAACCGCACACTCTGGAAATAGCCGAGCGAATCGAGCCGCTGCTTTGAGGCCTGGATTTTCGAGGCCGAGTAAGGCTCCTGCTCCTGCACCTTGATCTCGCGCCGGATCACCTTGTCCGAGGTTTTGGTGTTGCCGGAAATCTTGATCCGGTCGATCAGGACCTCGTTGCCCGGAGTGACCGCATAGGTGATGTCGACCCGATGCGCCGCCGGGTCAACCTGGGTGTGCGGGTCGACGTTGACGAAGGCATAGCCGCGATCCGAGTAGAAGTCCGACAGCGTCAGCACGTCGTGCTCCATGTCGGCGCCGCTGAAGACCTTTTTGGGCTTGAGCGTGAGCTTGGAGGTCAGCTCGTCCTTGGGAAACTTAAGGTCGCCGGCCACGCCGATCTTGCCCACCGTGAAGACCGGGCCTTCGTCGATGGTTACCGTGACGATGATCGAGTTGCCGTGTCGGGTGGTAGTGGGATCGCCGATATGCACCTGCAGGTAGCCGTGGTTGTAGTAAAACGCGGTCAGGCGGTCGACGTCCTCCTGCAGCTTGGTCCGATCGAGCGTGCCGGTGTTGAAGAAGCGGCTCAGCATATTGTGTTTACGCGTCTCCATCAGCGCGCTCAGCCGGCGCGCCGAGAACGCCTTGTTGCCGACGAACTTGATGCCGCTCACCTCGACCAGCGGTCCCTCGTTGACATGGAACACGCCGATCGCGGTGTTGTTGGGCCCGGGCGTCGTGCGAAACGTGATGTCGGCGTCGAGGTAGCCCTTGCCCTGGTAGACCTGCCGCATGGCCTGGATAGTTGCTTGCACGAGTTGCGGATCCTCGATCACGCCCGAATGGAGCTTGATTGCGCCCACCATCTCGTCGGCGGTAGGTTTGATCTCTTTCATCCCCTCCGTGCGGACGTCGGTTATCAGCGGCCGCTCCTTGACATGGTAGGTGAGGATTGCCTGGCCGCCCTGCTGGTCGAGAGTGGCGTGGACGTCGGTGAAAAAGCCCATCCGGGCGATCGACTTGACGTCCTGGTCGACGATCGTTTCGTTGAGCGGCTGGCCGGGCTGCGCGCTGATGTGGATGCGGATCGCGTCTTCTTCGACGCGCTGGTTACCGACGATGCGGATGCGGGAGATTATCGGAGGCGGTTGCGCACCGATACGCTGCGCCGCAAGCATCAGCGCCACCAATAAAAAAACCGCATGGACCAGGCGCTCCCCTGGGCGGCACCGCGTGCGAAAATCCACCAATCACCTTCCCATCTGTGCGAGGCGCGACCAAGCTAACCAATCGCTACTGTGAAGTAAACCAAATGCCGGCTCGGCGCGCGGTTGGATGTGCACCGGCGCGTCGTCGCCTGCTAGCCGCGTTCCTCGATCAGATGTCCGTCGCGCATCCTCAGCGCGCGGCCCAACGAACGCATCAGCGATTCGTTGTGGGTCGCGATCACCAGCGTGATGCCGAGTTCGCGGTTAAGCAGATGGAATAGTTGATGAATTTCGTCGGCGGTCTGCGGATCGAGATTGCCGGTGGGTTCGTCAGCCAGCACCAGGCGCGGATGCAATACCACCGCGCGCGCCACCGCGACGCGCTGCTGCTCGCCGCCGGAAAGCTCGGCTGGCCGCCGATGAAGCTTGTCGGCGAGCCCCACCAGTTCCAGCACCTCGCCCGCGCGCCGCGCGGCCTCGCGCTCGGCCATCCGCGCGATCAGCGCCGGCATCATCACGTTCTCAAGCGCGGTGAAATCGGCGAGCAGGTAGTGGAACTGGAAAACGAAGCCGAGCTTGAGGTTGCGAAACTCGGCCAACGCGCGCTCGCCGAGCGCGAACAGGTCCTGACCCTCGAAGTAGACCTTGCCCGCGGTGGGCGTCTCGAGGCTTCCAAGCACGTGGAGCAGAGTCGATTTTCCCGTGCCCGACTGCCCCACGATTGCGATTTCCTCGCTCGCCTTGACCTCCAGCTCGAGCCCGCGGAGCACGCGGACTTCACGGCCAGCGTCGAAGAAGCTCTTGTCCAGCGCCGCGGCCCGCAGCAATAGCTCCGAGCCGCCCGCGGCCGCGACCGGCGCCGCGGAACTTGTCGGGGCCGCTGTCGTGGACGATCCGCCGCGCTCATTCATACCGGATGATCTCGACCGGTGAGAGTGTGCGCGCCTTGAAGGCCGGGTAAAGCGACGCGCCCAGGCAAAGCACCACGGCGACCGCCGCCACGGCGAGGAAGTTTACCGGGTACAAGCGCACTGGCACCGCGCTTACCATGAACAGGTCGGCCGGCAGATGAATCAAGTGATACTTGCCGATAAGGAACGAGGTCACGAAGCCGCCGAGCACGCCGATGGCCGTGCCGGTGAAGCCCAGCGCGGCGCCCTCACATAGAAAAATTGCCGCGACCGAGCCGGCTCGCGCCCCCATCGTGCGCAGAATCGCTATCTCCTTGCGCCGCTCCATCACCACCATCACCAGCGTGGCCACGATATTGAACGCCGCCACCAGCACGATCAGCATCAGCACCAGGAAGTAAGTGAACTTCTCCAGCTTGAGTGCCGAAAACAGCGCCGCGTTGGCCTGCGTCCAGTCGGTCACCGTGAAGCCGCTGCCAGCGAGGCTCGCGATGCGGGCCCCGATCGCGGGCGCGTCGAACAGGTTGCGCACCCGCACCTCCAGGCCGCTTTCGAGTTGCGGATCGTCGGCGAGCAGGGCGCGGGCGTCCTTGAGCGAAACGAAGATCAGCGAGGAATCGAACTGGTACATCCCCGAATGAAACAGCCCGCCGACGACGAAGCGCCGAAGCCGCGGCGCGCCGATTCCGCTGCCCAGGCTGGCGGGCGAGATGAGCACTATCGGGTCGCCCGCGCGGATCCCCAACTCCAGTGCGAGCGAGTCGCCGATAATCGCGCCGGGAAGATTTACGCTTCGCTTGGCGCCGTTGTCGGCGACGGTGGCCGGATAGGTCCGCTCCAGCGCATCGAGGCCGCCCACCATCAGCGTCTGTTTGAGCTCGGTCAGCACCGGGTTATTCGCCGCCACCACCCCGCGCAGCACGCCGCCCGCCACGTAGGCCGGCACTCCCTCGGCGTTGGTCGAAACCGCCATCACCTGCGAGGAAACATAGGGTGCTGCCGCCTCGACTCCGGCGAGCGCGGTGATTCGCCTCATCAGCGGAGCCGGGTCGAAGGCCGCGGCGTTGGAACTTTCCACAGTGACGTGTGGGTTGAAAGCGAGTAGGCGCTGGCGCAAGTCCTCCTGAAAACCGCTCATCACGGACAGCACCACGGTCAGCGCGAAAGTGCCGAGCGCCACGCCGGCCAGCGAAATGATCGCGATGAGCGAGACGAAGCGCTCGCGTCGGCGCGCGCGCAGATAGCGCAGGCCTATCAGGAATTCGAAGCGCACCGCTGGCCGTTTTCAGAGACGTTCGCGCCCAGGAGCGGCTGGGGCGCGTGCCACGCGGCAGGAATCGGGGTGGGCATCCTGGTCAGAATGGTCATCAAAAGTCGTTTAAAGATGGCCGTGCAAAATCGATGAGGGCCTCTTTTAATAGTCATCGAGGCTTAACAGTTTTGCAAACAGGGGCCTAGTTGCGGTGCCATGGTCCGACCGCTATAAAGGCCCAGAGTCTTCGCCGAGGGGTATCCAAATGAAGTGCTGGATGTTGGGGGCACTAGCCTTTGTGCTGTGGTCCTGCGTTTTGTGCGTGCAGGTCGGGGCTGAGGATCCGCTGCCGCCGCAAGACCAGAATCTGATCACGATGAACTTCCAGGACGTGGATATTCCGGTCCTGGCCAAGTTCATCAGCGAAATTACCGGCAAAAATTTCGTGGTCGACGAGAGCGTGCGCGGCAAGGTCAGCATCATTTCGCCGACCAAGGTCACGCCCGCCCAGGCGTTTTCCATTTTTCAGTCGGTGCTCCAGGTCAAAGGCTTCACGACGGTGCAGGCCGGGCCGGTAATAAAAATTGTGCCTTCGCGCGAAGTCCGCGAATCGGCCGCGCTCACCACTTCGCAGGAACCTGGCGAAGCCCGGGGCGACGCGTACGTCACGCGGATGGTCAGGCTGAAGAACATCGATGCCGCCTCGCTGGTCAACGTGGTGCAGCCGATGGTTTCGCATGACGGCCTGGTCGCGGCATTTCCGGAAGACAACACTCTCATCCTCACCGACGACGCCTACAATATCGATCGCCTGCTCAGGATCATCGGCAGCCTCGACATCCAGGGAACGCACCAGAACATCGAGGTCATTCCGCTCCAACTCGCGTTCGCCGACGATCTGGCCTCGCAGATCGAAAAGATCATGAGCGGCGAAGGCGGCTCTGACTCCAGCATCGGACGCTTCCCACGGCCCGGTCTGGGCGTGGTTGCGCCCTCGGCGCAGGGGCCGACCGGCGGCTTCAAGGTAGTGCCCGACGAGCGTACCAACTCGCTGATCGTGCTGGCCCAGCCGCTGCAGATGCGCACCATCAAAGATCTGGTCGTGAAGCTCGACGTCCATCCGCCCAACGAGAACTCGCGCATCCACGTGTACCGGCTGAAGAACGCGATGGCGGGTGAGATAGTGCAAGTGCTCAACGGGCTATTGGGCGGCGGCGGCGCGCCCTCCACGCTCTCGCCGGTAACCGGGCGCAACTCGCTCGGTCGCGGCGGCTCGGGTGGCATGGGCGGTGGCGGTTTCGGCTCGCTCAACTCAGGCTTCGGCGGCGGGATGAGCGGCGGTTTCGGGAGCTCGGGCGGATTCGGGAGTTCGGGCGGCTTCGGCAGCTCGAGCGCGTCGTTCGGCGGTTACGGTTCCAACTCCAGTTTCGGCGGCTCGATGGGATCGCCGATGGGTGGCCGCGGCGGCAGCGGCTCGACGGGATCGGGAACAATCAGCGCGAGCAGCGGTGGCAGTGGCTCAAAATCCCCCGACTTTGAAAACGCGGTCAACGTGACGGCCGATCCGGCCACGAACTCGCTCATCATCAGTGCTTCACCGCAGGACTACCAGACCCTGCGTCGCGTCATCGAGGAACTCGACGTGCCACGCATCCAGGTCTTCGTGCAGGCGATCATGGTCGAGGTCAGCGCTCAGCGCGCCCGCGACATCGGGGTCAACTGGCAGGCCGCCACCAACATCAGCGGCAGCACGCTCGGTGTCGGACAACTAAACTATGGCAACCTCCAGACCGCGCTCACCAATCCGCTCGGGCTGACCGGGCTGAGTATCGGATTGGCCTCGGGCAGCCAATGTACCGTCTCCACGGCTTTGGCCGCCGCGACGACCGTCGCCACCGGCGGCACTTCCAGCACCACCGCAACGGTACCCTGCGATGTCGCGCTGTTGACGGCGCTTGAGACCGACACCCATAGCAACGTGCTGTCCGCTCCGACCTTGCTCACGGCCGATAACGAAGAGGCCACGATCGTGGTCGGCGAGAACCTGCCGTTCGTCGGATCCGCGAGCGCAACCTCGGCGCTGTCGGGGCAGATCTTCAATTCCGTCGACCGCCAGAACGTCGGCATCACGCTCGACATCATCCCGCAGGTGTCCGAGGGTGATTACGTGCGGCTCGACGTGTACGAGGAAGTCTCAAACGTGGTCAGCGGCACCACCAATCAGAACACCAATCCGCTCGGACCGACTACTACCATCCGTTCGGCGTCGACCACGGTGATGGTCCAGGACCATCGCACTGCAGTTATCGGCGGGCTGCTCTCCAACGAAAGCGACGTCCAGCGCTCGGCGATCCCGTTCATCTCCGACATCCCGGTGCTCGGCAACCTGTTCACCGACAACGGCAGCAACAAGCAGAAACTCAATCTGCTGGTGTTCCTCACGCCGCACGTGGTCCGCACGCGCGAAGACCTGCGCGCGCTGGCGCTCGACGAGCGCCAGAAGTTCACCGATGCACTGGGCCGCAGAGAGCTGCACCAGATGCCGATGGAGCAGTATAAGCAGCTCTACCAGCCGACCTTCAGCGTTCCGGTGTCGCCCGCCCAGGATTTGAAAAATCGTGGTTCGACGATGGCGCCCTCCGCTAGCGGCGGCGGCTTCGGCGGTGGCGGCTTCGGGTCGATGCCGTCGAGCATGATGGCGCCGTCTTCCTCATCTTCGACGCCGTTCAACACCGAAGAGATTGGGCCAACCTCCAAGGCGGTCAAGCCCGCCCCATGGATGACGGCGCCGCCGTCATCGCCGTCGGCGACCTTGCCGTCAACCACGTCGCCGTCGACCACCGGGTCGGCGGCGCCGGCCGCGCCCGCGGCCGCGCTGGCGGCCGTGCCGGCGGCCACTGCCGGCGATCCTCCGTAAGTGCGCGTCAGCCGCGCGCGCGGCTGACGCACCGAGCGGGGGCGGGCGCTTGCGCGCCTGCCCCCGCTCTGGAACCCTCGATGCCGCGATGGCTCGGCAGACTGGTCCTCTACGCGCGCGGCTGGAGTATGCAGCGATCGGCGCGCTCGTCGCGCCGCTCGCCGCGATGGAGCGCGAACGCGCCATCCGCGCGGGCGCGCGCCTGGGGGCGCTCGCGATGCGGCTCGATCGTTTCGACCGGCCAATCGCAATGCGCAATCTGGAGATCGCTTTTCCCGCGCGAAGCCGGACCGAGCGGATGCGCATTCTGCGGAATACCTATGAGAATTGGGGCCGGACGCTGGCGGAGTGGATGCATTTTTCCAGCCTGGGGCCGGACAATATCGAGCGCTTCGCCACCTATCGCGGGATGGAGAACTGGCAGCGGGGTGAGGAACTGTCGCGCGGCCGCGGCGGCCTCATCCTGACCGGCCATTTCGGCAACTGGGAGTTGATGATCCTGGCGCACTCGATTTACGGCCATCGGGTGGCGATCGTTCATCGCCCGCTGCGCAACCCGCTCATCGACGCCGCGGTATGCGCGGCGCGCAACCGTTTCGGCAACCGCGTCATACCGCGCAAGGGCGCCGGACGCGAGGTGCTGCGTCTGCTCCGGCAGAACTGGATTGTCGGGATGCCGCTCGACCTCGACGTGCGCCAGGGCGTGTTCGTTGATTTCTTCTCGCTCAAGGCCTCGACCAGCGACGGGTTGGCGCGGCTTGCGATCGCGACCGGCGTACCGGTGGTGCCGGTCTTTGCCGTGCGCGACGGCACGAGCAGCCGTCACTTCATCGAATGCATGGAGCCGATCGAGACGATCCGCGGCGCCGACCGCGAGGAATCGATGCTGCTCAATACGCAGCGCTACACCAGGACTATCGAAGACATGGTGCGGCGCTATCCGGATCACTGGAACTGGATCCATCGGCGATGGAAAACGCGCCCGCCCGGCGAGCAGCGTTTCTATTGAAGTGCAGTTTGCGTTTTTCAGAGGGCGCTCACGAGCAACCCCTACACCAGAACAAGTGATTTTGTGAGGGCCGTCGCGAACGGCCGTCCGTCATTCTTGTCCCTCCCCATATTGTCCTGGGGAGGGCGTCGGCCCCCTCGGCCGGCGGGTGGGGGTCGATTCTGTCGGGCGCTCGCCGCGAGCGTCCGATTCATAAATAGTGCGACGCTACAGATTCGCCAGAACCGCGCGCGTGAACTCCGTGGTGCTCGAGCGTCCGCCCTGGTCGGGCGTGAGCACGCGGCCCTCGGCGTAGACCTTGCGCACGGCGCTCTCGAAGCGCCGCGATTCCGCGGTGAAGCCGAGGTACTCAAGCATCATCGCGGCCGAGAGCATCGTCGCGGTCGGATTGATAATGTTCTGTCCCACGATGTCTGGCGCGGTTCCGTGTACCGACTCGAAGTAGGCGTAGTCGGTGCCGTAGCATCCGCTCGGCGCGAGGCCGAGTCCGCCCAGTGTGCCCGCCGCGGCGTCAGACATGATGTCGCCGTAGAGGTTCGGCATTACGACCACATCGAGATCGTGCGGGCTTTGCACCACGCGGCGCGCGAAATCGTCGATGATGAATTGTTCGTACGCGATATCCGGATACCCGGACGAGATGTCCTCGGCGATACGGCGGAACAACTCGTCGGATTCGCGCAGCATGTTGTACTTCGAGGTCGCGGTGACCTTGCCCTTGCCGCCCGCCGCCTTGCGCTTGCGCGCGAGCTTAAACGCGAATTCCGCGATCCGCTTGCTGTTGCGCTCGGTGATGATCTTGATCGCAAACTTTCCGGGCATCGAGGTGTCGAGCGCGGCCCGCGTGATGCGGCTGTGCAGCTTGAGCGGACTCAGGACTTCCAGCGGCCCCTCCAGGCCGAGATAAAGGTCCTCGAGGTTCTCGCGCACGATTACGTAGTCGATACCCTCGGGATGCTTGAGTGGGCTGCGCGCGCCCGGGATGTAACGCGCGGGCCGCACGTTGGCGTAGGTATCCTTGCCCCAGCGCAGGTAGAAAATCCCGCCGGTCTTGCCTGAAGTCGAGCCGAACAGCGTGGAATCAGAGGCGTCGATCGCCGCGCGCGCGTCGATCGCGGTCTTGCTCCGCACCCACTGCTCGCCAGGCGGGAATTCGACGTACTCGATATCCGGCCCCAGCGCGCGCAGGACTTCCATCGCCGCACCGACCGTCTCCGGCGCGGCGTCGTCGCCGGGCAGCACCACGACCTTCTTGATGGCCACGTTCCGATCGCGCCGCGGGCGAATCAGCCGCCGTAGTTGAAGCCGCACTCCTTCAGCGTCAGCGGCTCGGACTCGCGCTTGAGATGGCCCTCGGTGACCTCGCCGATCACCACGCTATGGTCGCCAAGCTCGTGGAAGCCGACCACCTTGCACTCGACCGCGGCCGGCGCCTCGCTGATGATCGGTGCGCCGTTCTTTCCCGCCTCGAAGGCGTAGTTGCCGAACTTGCCGTCCTTGGGCTCGACGTGTTTGAAGAACGCGGTGCCGATCGATTTCTGCCCCGCACCGAGCATCGAGAGCGTGAAAATTTTGGACTCCTTGACCAGCGCATGCGCGGTCGAGTCGGCCTTGATCCCGACCACCACCAGCGGCGGCTTGAAGCTCGCCTGGGTGAGCCAGTTAACGGTTGCGACGGTCTGCTTGTCGCCAGCGCGCGCGCCGAGCACGAACAGTCCGTAAGGGATCATCAGCAGAGCTTTCTTTTTTGCATTCTCGTCCATGAGTTTTCTCCGCGGGGATCTCCGGCCTCCATCGATGGCGCGTCCGCGCCGGGTGGGCGTGCGGCGGCCGCGCAATGCTATAGTTGTTGTTCAACAAAAGAGTGCATCAATGCCCTTGAACAAGTCAAAGACGCCTCGCATCGCCGCGCTCAACGAAGTCGGCCGCTATGCCATCGGCGTGCGATGGGCCGACGGGCACGACAGCATCTATCCTCTGGAGAGCCTGCGCCGCGGATGCCCATGCGTCGCGTGCGGCGGCGCAATCGCGGGTGAGATTCCGCCCGCGAGCCAGCGGCTTTCGCAGCTGTCGCGCCTGGGCGAGCAGGGCGTGTTCCTCGGATGGGTCGACGGTCACGAGACGCTCTACACCACTGTCCAGTTGCGCGCGAACTGCCGCTGCGCGCACTGCGTGGCCGAGCCGGAAAAGCCAATTACCGGCTAACGCGCCACAGCGAACCGAAAAGGGCCGGAAACGAGGTTTCGAGGATGGGGACATCGTCGAAGTTGATGCTCCTGGCCGTCCTTGTATGGTCGACGGCCGGTTGGTGCGGCAGCACGGCACGTGAGGTGAACGCTGCCGAAGAGGCTCCGACGGCCGCGGTGGCGGTGGCTGACAACGATTTCGGTTTTCGCCTGCTTCGCGCGCTGAACGCGAACGGGACTGCGACCAACCTTATCGTCTCGCCGCTCAGCGTCTCCCAGGCGCTGACGATGACTTATAACGGCGCGCGGGGAAGCACGAAGACGGCGATGGCGCGGACGCTGGGGATCGGCGCGATCGATGTTTCACAGCTCAATGCTTCAAACCGCCAGTTGCTTGAAGCGCTGCACAAGGCCGATCCCGATGCGCGGCTCGAAATCGCTAATGCGCTGTGGTTGCAAAAGGACCTCGCGGTCGCCCCGCAGTTCGTCGCCCTGACCAAGGGCTACTACGGCGCCGCCGTGCGCAGCCTTGATTTCGCGGGTGATCCGCTGCGCGCCACCGAGATGATCAACGCGTGGGTCAGCCGGAATACGCAAGGCAAGATTCCATCGATCGTGGACCGCCTCGAAACCGACACGGCGCTCGTGCTTACGGACGCGGTCTATTTCAAGGGCGGTTGGAGTGAAGTATTCGACCCGCAGGAGAGCAAGCCCCGTGCGTTTTTTGGACCGGACGGAAAATCGGCGACGACGCCGATGATGGAGCAGGACGGATTTTATTCATACCTCGAAACCAATGATTTTCAGGGAATTCGTCTGCCCTATGGAAATGGACAGTTTGCGATGTATGTATTCCTGCCGCGGGCAAGGGGCGGTCTGGGGCAGCTTCTCAAATCTTTCGATCAGTCACACTGGGCGGAATGGATGAAGAAGCTCGCCAGCAGGAGCGGCACGATCGTATTGCCGAAGTTTGAGGTTCGCTACGGAGAGAAGCTTAACGCAGTGCTGGAAGCGATGGGGATGGGTGTGGCGTTCAACAAGGAGGAGGCCGATTTTTCAGGAATCACGCCGTCGCACATCTATATCAGCGACGTTGAACACAAGACCTACGTGAAAGTCGACGAGAAAGGTACCGAGGCCGCGGCGTCGACCGCGGTTGTCGCACGCTTGACGTCGGCAATCGTAGGTAGCGGAAAGCCATTCAGGATGATTGTCGATCGCCCTTTCGCTTTTGCGATCGCCGAACGTGAGACCCGCGCGATATTGTTCGTCGGAACAGTCGTCGATCCCAATCTCCGCCAGTGAGTGACTAGGGCGGTCAGCCGCGCAGGCCGCCCGACGCGGCCTTGGGCGGAGCCGGCGGTTCCTCTTCGGGGATCGATTCGGGTGCCGGCGGTGGCAGCATGCGGCGGCTATCGATTCGCCGTCCCACCAACTCGAACATCGCGGGCAGCACCACCAGCGTCGCGACCAGGATCAGCGTGACGCCCAGGCTCAACACCCATCCGAGGCTCGAGATGCCCCGATGCGCCGCCGGAATCAAAGCGGCGAAGCCCGCGATCGTGGTGAGCGACGAGATGGTCACCGACTTGCCCACCGCCTTGCTCAGGATCAGCGCCGATTTGTCGCGCTCCTCGCGCCAGCGGTAGAGCATGTTCACGCCGTTGTCGACGCCGGTGCCGATCAGGATCGGGACCGCGAACAGGTTGGCCAGGTTGAATTCCCAGCCCATCCATCCCATCGCCTCAAGCAGCCAGGCGCCGCCGAACAGCAGCGGCACAGTGGCAAGCGCCGTGTCGCGCAGATTGCGGAAATCGGCGAAGACGAAAATGAACACGGCGATCAGCGCCATCACGGCGGCGTGCTCATAGCCGCGACGCATGACGGTCGCGATGTTATAGGTCTGCACCGGCGGCCCGGTCACATCTTCGTCGACGGTCTTGAGCACGCTGATGAAGCGGCTCAGGGCCGCATCCTCCCACACGTCGCCGCGCGGATAGATCTGGACCAGGAAACGTCCGCTCTTTCCGATGAACCGATCGCGCACGACCTTGGGCAGATTGGCGGTCGTCACCACGCCGGGCTTGAGACCGTGTTTGAGCTCGCCCAGGCGCGCGCGCAGATCGGCGTTGATGCTGCCCTCGTAGCCCGCAAACGCCGCCGGGTCGCTCTTGAGCCGATCGAGCGCGGTCTCTGCCAGCGCTGCGGTTTTAGCCGTCGCGCCGGACGTGTCGGCGGACCCCATTTGCGTCAGGCGGCCCGCCAGCTGGCCGAGCTCGCGCGCGAGCCGCGCGGCGTCACCCGCATGATGCAGCGGCGCCATCTCGATCGGCGCAAGCATCGCGCTCAGCGCACGCAGCGTCTTGAGCTTGGCCGCCTGGTCCTCGGGAATGTAGGTCGAGATGGTCTCGACGTCGGAAACCACGGGGAGCTTGCGAAAAGCCGCCGCGCGCCTTTCACCCGCTTCCATCGAGGGCGCGAGCGAGACCGCGAACCACGACGAGCGTCCCGAATCTTTGAGCAGGAGGTTCTCGAACCTGACCGCCTCGGTCTGCTCGGCCTGCAGCTTGAGCAGGTTCTGGTCGAAGTGGACCCGGTTGGTGAGCAGGAGCAAGCCGGCGGTGAGCGCCACCGCGCCCACGACGATCAAGGCCGGGTGGCGGAAAGCGGCTTCGAGAATCGAGGCGCGTGTCTGCGGCGCAAGCTGCGGCCGGGTGCGGGCGGGGCGATAGTGATCCCGCAGCACCACCAGCGCGGGAAAAACCAGCAGCGCCGAAACCAGGCACAGGAACAATCCGGCCGCCGAAACGATCCCGAGCTCCGCGATCCCGCGGAAGTCGGTGAACACCGGGGTCAGGAAGGCGAGCGCCATGATACAGGCCGAGGCGAATACGCCCGTGCCGGTGTTGATCACCGCCAACTCGACCGCCTGCGCCGAGGTTGAACCCTGGCGGCGCGCCTCGTCGTAACGCGCCATCAGATGGATCGGGAAGTTGATCCCAATTCCCGCCAGCACGCTGGTGAAGACCGCCGAGAGCAGGTTGAGATGACCGATCGCGAGCGTGGTGAAGCCGAACGACCAAGCCACGCCGGCCAGCAGCGCCAGCACCGCAAACAATGGCTCGACCACCGCGGTGAATGGGATCACCAGCAGCAGCACGTTGCTCACGATCGCGATCAGCGAGGCGAGCGCGATGTCGTGCGCGGTAGTGGTTTCCTCGGCGTGCGCCAGCGCCGGGCTGCCGGTCATCCCGGCCATCACGCCCGGAAACGCGGCGCGCACCGCATTCAGATCGCTCTCGATCGCCTCGGTCGGATCGGGGCCGTCTTTGACCCCGTCGCCGGGCGCGACCTGGAGCAGCAGGTATTTGCCGTTATCCGAGACCAGGTAGCCGTGACCCTGCGCACTGTCCTGCTCGTCCGCCTGCATCATCGATTGCCAGGGCGAGACGTATTTGGCGCCGCCGGTGTCGGCGAGCATCCCGTCCAGCACCGTGTCGATCGCGCCGAGGTCGAACGCGGCAGGCGCGGCGGGGACGGATGATGCGGCTGACACGCCGGGCGGAGTGTTCGGACGGGCCGCCGAGGCCGCGCGACGCATCCGGCGCCCGCCCGCGCGCATCGCGGTAGGCGTCCGACTGTGCATTTGGCTCTGCATTTGAGCGGGCAGCTGGGCCTGCATCTGGCGGTCGATTCCCGCATTGACCATCGCGAAAAAGCCGGCCAAGCTCGAGTCGGCCGCGTACGCGCCGAGCATCGGAAAGGCGGTGCGCAGCTTTTGCGCGAGCGCATCGAGGTCGGCGCTGGTCATGTAGAGCATCGCGCGGTCGGCGAACGCTCCGGCGTCGATTTTATAAAAGACGGTTTTGACGTTCGCGCGGTCTGCGTTGAGCCGCGCCGCCAGGGCGTCGGCGAAGTGCTCGGCGCGCGCCGGGTCGGGCGCCGCGCGAACCACGATAACCAGGCCATCAAGGTCGGGGAATTCGCGGGTGTAATCGAGGTAGTCGCGCGAGGCGCGGCTGTTGGGCGTGATCAGATCGTCCTGGCCGGTATGAAATTCGAGGCGCGCCTTGGTGTAGAAGATCGAGGTGATCGAGAGCGCCAGTGCGCAGAGCAGCACCAGGTAGGGCCGCTTTATGCTGATCTGCGCCAGTGCGCGAAAGATTCGGTATCGCAGGCTCAAGAAATTCTCCCGCCGCCGCATCGCAAGTCCGGGAAATCCGGGAAATCCGGCAAGTCCGGGAAATCCTGACAATCAGGGAGGTGCGGAGGGCGCGTAGCAGACTGCACCCCCGGGCGCGGCGCGAGCCGGTGTCCGTCGTGGGCTGCCAATTTTGGTTTGGGTGACCCGGTACCGGGTCAGCGCCTGAGCAGATACTCCCGCAGCGCGCTCAGTTGCTTTGCCGCCTCTTCCTGCACCACCGCTTCATTTTCCGGCTCGCCGCCGGCCGCCAATGCCGAAACCACGGCGACCGAAACCAGCACCAGCGCGAACGTGAGCTTCCATCCCATGGTATTTTTTTCCCGCGACCCCGCCTTAGCTTCTATCCCACCCGTCGCAAACCGCGCTCAACCGACTCTCACGCGGCGTGCCTTCACGGGACTGCCACTAAACCTAAAACCTATCAGGTTTGATCCTATGAGACGATAGGGAAAAGCGTTGAGAGGATGGAGAAAATCGTCACCCACGTGACGCTGCGCGGCGAATCGATCGCGTTTTCGCCGATCAAACAACCTTGGATGGTTCCGCGCCGACGGCGAGCGAGTAACGCCCGCCGTTTGCCGCCAGTTGCACCGGCGCGTCGAAGGCGCGGCTCAGCGTCGCCGAGGTCATCACGCTTTCGCGCGAACCGGCAGTGAGCACTTTACCCGCGCGCAGCACCAGGACGTGGGAGAAGCCGGCGACGATTTCCTCGACGTGATGGGTGACCAGGACCAGGGTGGGAGCGTCGCGGCGGCCGAGCAGCCGCTCGATGAAGGCCAGGAAATGTTCGCGCGCGACCGGGTCGAGACCGGCGCACGGCTCGTCGAGCACCAGCAGGCGCGGATCGGCCATCAGCGCGCGCCCGATCAGCACCCGCTGGCGCTCGCCCTGGGAAAGAAAACGCCAAGGGCGCTCGCTCAAATACGCGGCCTCGACCTCGCGCAGAATTTCGCCGGCGCGCCTTGAATCGGCCTCGCCCGCTTCGCCCCACATCCCTATCATCGCGCGTCGCCCGCTCAGGACCGCGTTGAGCGCGCTCTCGTGCGGCGGCATCAGCTGATGGATCGACGAGCTGACCAGACCGATCCGGGTGCGCAACTCGCGCCAGTCCGCGCGGCCGTAGGTCTCGCCCAACACGCTGATCGTGCCGGCGGTCGGCGCGAGGTAGCCGGTGAGCACGCTCAAGAGCGAGGTCTTGCCCGAGCCGTTGGCGCCGAGGATGACCCAGTGCTGGCCGGTGTCCACGCGCCAGTCGACCGCGTCGAGGATGAGCGCGTCGCGGTCGACGCGGAGGCCCGCGACCTCGATCACCGGGAGCTCGATAACCGGCCGGTTATCTTCAGGCGCGGTGCGGGCAGTTTTGGGAGTCTTTGGAGTCTTGGGAGGCATCGCGAGCAACAAGATGGGCGCGGGCCCCAACTCTAATGGATCGCGGAGCGCTCTGACAGACCGGCGCAAGCGGAAGAAGTCAGACCGGCGCAAGCCGGAACAATAAGATCGGCAATTCTTCCTCCCCCAAGACAACTGGGGGAGAGGCCAGAGTCAGAAACGCTCGCCGGAGAAGGCGTGGTTGTATGCGCGCATCGCGCCCGACTACAATGAAACAGGGGCTCGGGCGCAGCGAAGCCCGCTGCCGCGAGCTTACAAGAGACACGCTCGACGGCTTTCACCACCAGGCAAGCATGCCAATAGATTCGTTCAACCGCGAAATCGACTACCTGCGCATCTCGGTTATCGACAACTGCAATCTCCGATGCGTCTACTGCATGCCGCTCGACGGTTTGCGGTTCCTGCCCCGTGACGAGCTTTTGACGCCCGCGGAAATCGAGCTGGTGGTGCGCGCCGCCGTCAGCGTCGGCTTTCGCAAGTTTCGCCTGACCGGCGGCGAGCCGACGCTGCGCGCCGATTTGCTCGAGATCGTCGAGCGGCTCGCGGCGGTGCCCGGGCTCGGCGACCTCGCGCTCACCACCAACGCGCTGCTGCTGCCTAAGCTCGCGATGCCGCTGCGGGCGGCCGGCCTTAAGCGTATCAATGTCCATCTCGACAGCCTCAATCCGCTTACCGTCGAGCGCCAGATGCGATGGGGCAGCTTCGCGCACGTATGGGAGGGCATCATGGCCGCCGAAGCGGCTAGGCTGGTGCCGATCAAGCTCAACGCGGTGGTCGCGGCCGGCTACAACGAGGAAGACGTGGTCGATCTCGCCGCGCTGACGATCGCGCGCGACTGGCACGTGCGGTTTATCGAGCTGATGCCGCTCGGTGGTGGCGAGTGCGCGACGCTCTCGATCAAGCGCTACGTGTCGAATATCGAGACGCGGCGGCGGATCGAAGTGGCGCTCGGCCCGCTGATGGAGCTCGAATCCAGCAATCCCTCCGACGAGGCGCGCAACTATACGCTTCCGGGCGCGAGCGGCGTGGTCGGCTTCATCAGCCCGGTGAGCGAGCCCTATTGCGGAACCTGCAACCGGATGCGCCTCACGGCCGACGGCAAGTTCCATCTCTGCCTTTTGAACGACGACGAGATGGACGTGCGGAAGGCCATTCGCACGGGCGGCGGGATGGAGGCGGTGGCGCGCATCCTGGTGCGCGCTGTGGAACTCAAGCCGACCGGCCATCACCTGCTCGAGGGCCGCTCGACGCGCGACCGTTCGATGTACCAGATCGGCGGCTGAGGCTTACTTCGAGATCGCCGCCCTGGGTTTGACGGATGATCCTAGGTTAGATGCTCATTGTCGCCCGCGGCGGTCGATGATCCACACCGTCATGTCCCACGCGTTTCTGATCCCGATGAGCAACAGCAGGATCAGCGCTGATGCGAGGATGTCCAGGCTGAACGCGGATTCTCTCCAAAGACTCAGCGCTGCCGCTATGATCAGTAGGTAGGCGGGAATCGGCAGCAGCGCATACCAGAGGCGGTCAACGGTATCGATCGAGGCGACGATGCCGTGCTTCATCATCCTGCGCCAGACCCAACCCGAGTAGACCAGGCCGATAACGCCGACGCATCCGAGGAGAGCGCCGAGAAGACCCCAGGTTTCGGTCGGGATGCACGCGAGCAGGCAGATAACCAGCACCGCGGTGAAGTGCACCACCGTCGGCGAAAGGAAAGAACGGATGCCGGCCTGATGTTTGGCCGTGAAGACTTCGGCCCCGATCGACGCGGCGACAAAGATGAGCGCGACCAGAGTCGCGGATGCGCCGCCGATCAGAGCGTAGAAATCGTGCCACTGCACCAGCATTTGGCTTAGCGGAGGCATGTTAGAGCCGTGTGCAGGTAACGCCCGGTCAGGTCGCTTTCCAGGCGTTGCCGAAGCGGTCGAGCATCGCAATCTCGGCGAGCGGGCGACGGCGCATCGGGCCGAACCTGCCGCGCGGATAGCCGATCGGCATCAGCGCATGCGTCTGAATCTCCGACGGCAATCCCAGCACCTCCCTGACCTCGTCCTCGTAGATGAGGTGATTGGTCGTGATCACGGTGCCCAGTCCCAGGGCGCGACAGGCGAGGATGACGTTCTGGACCGCCGGATAGATGCTCGCGCACTTGGTACGATCGATCTGGGTCGCAAGCGCCGCCTGATCGACGCGCTGCGCAAGCGGCGGGAATTTCAGCGCCTCGGGCCTGATGCACGGCACCAGCAGAACCGGAGCCTCATCCATGTGTTCGTAGAGATAGCTTCCCGACGCGAGCATCCGCCGATACCCCGCCTCGTCAACATGCGCGGGGCGGGGGCGCACGGCGTAAAACGCGGCCACGATTTCCGCCGCCTTTTTGTAGATGGCGGCGAGCCGCTGCCGCTGCTCGACGTCCTTCACCACTACGAACAGCCATTGCTGCCGGCTGCCGCCCGAGGGCGCCTGGATCGCGGCGTTGAGGATCTTCGAGATCAGCTCGTCGGGGACCGGGTCGGGACGGAACTTTCTTAGCGCGCGTGCCGAGTAGATCGCCTCGAACAGTTCGATCTGATCCATAGGTTTCATAGGTTTTTGGCTCCGCGGACCTTTGCTTCGCGACGCTTTGGCCTCGCGCAGACGATCAGACGATACGATACCCGTTGTTGGCCCGACGGGCGACGGATCAGGCGTTGGAGCGGGCCCGTCTCAAACTCGATTTGCTCGGGTCCGCAATATTTCTTTCCGGACTGCTGATAGCGTAGTAATTGACGCGTGCCGCTCAGCGATATCCTCACGCCCAGGCCCCGAGTGCTGTTCGTCGGGATCAATCCGAGTTTGCGTTCCGAGGCGGTCGGCCATCACTTCGCCGGCCCGGGCAATCCGTTTTGGCGGCTGCTGCATGCGGGCCGTCTGGTGCCGGTCGAATTGACGCATACTGAGGATCGCCGGCTCGTCGAATTCGGCCTCGCACTTACCAATCTCTGCCCGCGCGCCACGCGCGCCGCCGCCGAGTTGGGGCGCGAAGAGATCGAGCGCGGCAAGCAGCGGCTGGTGGCCAAGGTCCGGCGTCTAAGGCCCGAGGTAGTCGCCTTCGTCGGCGTGACCATCTATCGCGAGTTCTTCCGCGAGTTCGTCGGTAAGGTTCCGCGCAGGGCTTCAGGCCTGCCTCTCAGTGAGGCCGCGACCGCCGGCGCCGGCCCCAAGACCGAGCTCTTTTGCGGCGCCAAAGTTTTCGTGCTGCCCAACCCGAGCGGCCTCAACGCGAGCTTTCCCGGCTTCAAACACAAGCTGATATGGTTCGAGCGGCTGCGCGAGTTTATCGGCCCCGGGCCGCCGCTCTCTTCTCGGGGCGTGAGCACCCCTGACCGCTGAGGCCACCGAGCCCGGCCTAGTCGCAAGTACGCGGAACCGAATCCTGTCCGAGCGGTGAAATGCAAAGGGGCCGGCGTTTCCGCCGGCCCCTTTTCTCCCCCCTTTCTAACCTCAGCCCCCCCGTAACTTTTCCACCCCCGATTGATCACTCCGCGACGCTGAAGTTGGTCCGGCGCTTCCACTCGGCGGCGTCGATTGCGCCTTCGACCAGGGCCGAGCAATCGATGCAGAGCAGCCGCAGGGTTTTCGATTCAATCGGTGGCGGCCGATCCGATTCGTCGTCCACCGCAACCACGAAGCGCGCCGGCAGATGCTCGCCGTTGCGCTGGCAGAGCTCGCATTGCACCCAGTCGGGAGCGCGCGTGAACGAGAGGCGCTTTTTGAAGATCGTACGATCCACGCTCATTATCAGCCGCTCGTTCGATGCGGAGCGTGCTACTCCCGTAGGGCGGA
The DNA here is from genome assembly GCA_963810495.1 of uncultured delta proteobacterium. Classification (GTDB taxonomy): domain Bacteria; phylum Desulfobacterota; class Binatia; order Binatales; family Binataceae; genus JAKAVN01. Next base: position 49,231 of record CAWENP010000019.1, on the reverse strand, counting down.
AAAACCCGCCGTGCTGCGCTCAAACCGTTAACTAAACCCCGTGCGACCCTAGCGGTGGCAGCAGCATACCGCGTGCCACGACACATGGTTGGCAAAAGTGAGTTAAATTGTTCCTCGGTTAGCATGACGCGCGGGGCCGCAACCGGACGTTGCCGCGACGCAACATCGCAAGCCAGCGCGTCTGCCTCGCTCGGGTGAACAGCCATCAGGGACGAGGGCCTAATTCTTCGCACCGCCAGTTGTCGCCCGCGGGGGCGGCATTTCTGGTACTCGTCGGGCGCTCAAATATGCCTAATTTAGCTAAATATGGTTGCATTAGAGCAACATGAATAGACTGATTCACCACACTTTTATCGTCCTAACTCTCTCTTATTTTCTCTTTAACAGGTATTTTTAGGCAATATTTCTCCATGGCATGGCAATTGCTCGGATTGAGTCTACGTCTGGCGAATCTTCTACGCCCGACCGGGGAACGGGGAAAGACCGAAGATAAGGGGTTTTGCTTGTTGAATCGAATTGCCGAAGTGCGAATTGCTGAAGTGATGGAACGTCTGGCCGCGAGCGCCGGGGCGTATGGGACCGACGGCGACTGGCTCGACCTTGGTCTGATGCGCCGCGCGGGTCAGGTCGGCGAGATGGTTGTGAAGTCGGCCGGGATGGCTGACCTGATGCGATTGCTCGCGCGTCTGAGCGCCCATCGCACGACCGTCCTGATCCATGGCGAATCGGGCACCGGCAAGGAACTGGTGGCGCGCGCGGTATGGAACCTGCGCCCCGAGCCGCGCGGGCCCTTTGTCACGTTCAATTGTTCCAACCTGGTTGAAACGCTGGCCGAATCCCAGCTCTTTGGCCACGTCAAGGGCGCTTTCACCGACGCCCGTGAGGATTCGCAAGGCTACTTCAGGGCGGCCGAGGGCGGCGTGCTGTTCCTCGACGAGGTCGGCGAGATGCCGATGGGTTTGCAGGCCAAGCTGTTGCGCGCGGTCGAATACCATGAAGTCCAGCCGGTTGGCTCGACCCGCACTTACAAGGTCGGCGTTCAGATTGTCGCGGCGACCAACCGCGACCTGCGCAAGGCGGTGGAAGCGGGGCGCTTTCGCGGCGACCTGTTCTACCGGCTCAACGTCGCCTCGGTGGTGGTGCCGCCGCTGCGCGAGCGGCTCGAGGCGATCGACGCGCTATTGAGCCTTTTCGTGGAGCGCTGCAATCGCGAATTCGGCACCAGCGTCAGGTTTATCTCGCGCCGTGCGATGGAGCGTTTGCTCGCGCATGAATGGCCGGGCAACGTACGCGAGCTGGAACATGCGATCCGCTGTGCGCTGCTGCTCAGCGATTCCGACCGTATCGATCTCGAAAGTTTCCCCGGCGACGTTCTGGCCGCCCGGCTGCCTTCCAGGCCTGGCGTCGCCGCGACGGTTGCGTCCTCCTCCGCGCAATCCGTCGGGGCCGGACCGGCTCCTGACTCTGAGCCCGTCCGGTCCACACCCTCTTCGCTGCGCGAGCTTACCCGCGACGCGCTGGTGAGCGCGCTGAAACACGCGCGCGGCAATCGGCAGCGGGCCGCGCGGATTTTAGGCGTCTCGCGCACCACGCTCTACCGGATGCTCATGCGCTATGGGCTCGAGAGCTTCGGCCGCGAGCGCGAGGATGGGGACGACGACGGTTTCGCGCTGCGACCTGCCGGGCTCAGGCTGGTGAAGGCATAATCTGGTGGATACTCCGACGACTGGACCCGACACGCAGCTGACGGCAGCGCGTCGCCGCGGCGGCTTCGGTGCTCCGCTCCCGCGATGGGCGAGGATTTTCATCGCGAGCGTGATGCTGATCACGGCGGCGGCGGCGCTGGTCACCCACGACCTCCTGGTGCTGTGGGACACGCAGACCCGCTTGGAGCTCGACGCAGCCCACATGGCTGCGGCCGGCGTCGAATTCCTGCCGGGCGCGCCCGCCCGCGCCACGATTGCCGCGGCTCATTCGGCCGCGCTTTGCGGACTTAGCCCTTCGGAAGTTGTCCGTGCCCGCGCGGCGTCCGACCGGATGTCGTTCAATGTGACGGTGCGGCGCACGGCGCCGGTCCTGCTGCTCCGGCTGCTGGGCGTGGCCGGTGTGAACGTGACGGCGTTGGCGACGGCGAAGGTGCGCCCGTCCACCACGCCACGTAACTCTGGCAGCCCAATGGTCCTGTCGGCATGGTCTGTCGGCACTGCGCGTGCGCGCGCCCGCGGGGGCGATTCGATGCTCTCTGGCGGGATCAAGGCTTAGCGCGGTGCTTTGAAACAGTAAAAAAGGCTTTCTCCCCCACCCGGCGCTGCGGCGGCAAGCATCCTGACTTCTGGCCTGCTTGACTTGCCGCCGCAGGCCGGGGCCCTTTTTTCCCCTTTCGGCGTGATCAAACATCCCTCTCATTGGCGGGCGCTTTACTCAGCGCGGCGCTCGGAATGTAATCCGATCAGAGCGGCTGCCTGCCAGGCAAATACACCCGCAAGAGGCAAGATGAGGAGCAAGGCAAGGGGTAAAGCAAGGAGCAAATTACGATGTCCGATCTCGGGTTCACCCACGTCGCATTGAGTGTCCGCAATCTCGCCGACAGTATCGCGTTCTACACCAGGTACGCGCGCATGCGGCTCGTGCATCAGCGCACTGACGCCGACGTCGGAATCGCGGTGGCGTGGATGACCGACGGCACCCGGCCCTTCGTGATCGTGCTTGCCGAATGGCGCGAGCAGCACGACCCGCCGCTAGGCCCCTTCGGCCATCTGGGCGTCGGATGCGAAAGCCGCGCGGAGGTCGATCGGCTATGCGCCGAGGCGCGCGCCGAGGGACGGCTGCGCAGCGGCCCCACCGACACCGGCTATCCGGTCGGCTACTGGGCCTATATCGCAGACCCCGACGGCAACAACCTAGAGGTTTCCTACGGCCAGGATGTGGGCCTCACCGTGGAGCGCTCACTCCCGAAGCCTACTTGCTGAATCCGGCAGCTGCGCGGGAGATCTCCGCCGGCGCGGGCGGCTTGGGCGCGGACCAATCGCGCTGAAGGCACCAATTGGTTATATGGATAACCAAAATTGTTGAACGAGGACTAGCTAATCGATTTATCTTCCTGCGACTCTGACGGCATGCCTGTCAAGAGAACTTCAGAAGTCCGAGGCCTGAAGAAACTCAAAAACATGTCGTGGCTTTCGGCGAAACGAGCGGACAAACTCGCCCGTGCGCTGAGCGTGAGCACAGTCGAAGAACGCGAGATCATTTTCGATGAGAAGAGTGTTCCCGAGTCCGTTTATATACTGCTATCGGGCATCGCGCGCATCACTTGCCGCAACCGCAAGGGGCAGCGCCGATTGGTGATCATTGTGGCGCCGGGAATGATCTCCGGATTCCCGCTTCCCGTGAACGGAATCAGCTATGACTTTCGCTGCGAGGCGCTCACGAGCTGCCAGATCGGAGCAATCGATTTGGAAGCGTTCATAAAAATCTCCCTCGGCATCCAATCGACCGACTTCAAGCGAATGGCGCACAACTATCTCGGGCGCTGGAATCTGGTTCAATTGCGTTGCTCGAACTTTTTGGGCTGTACCCTCAAGGAGCGTCTGGCGCTGGCATTAATCGAACTAACCGAAGATTTCGGAATTCGCCATAGAGATGGTTTGCGGCTCGGGCTTTCCGTGCGCCATAGCGATCTGGCGGAGTTGGTGGGAGCCTCGCGGCCGCGGGTCTCGGAGTATATGAGCCAGTACGAGCAGGGTCGCTTCATTGCACGAACGAATCATCAGATGGTTGTACAACGTGCTCGAATCGAGAGCTTTCTGTCGCAGGCGAAAGCCATCCTGAGCGGCAGCGGATAGAGATTCAGTTTGTTGCCGTAATACTTGTCCGGCCACGAGGCCCGCGCGTGGTGAGCGGCGCGGCCCGTCAGTAGCCACCCTTGGGCGCGGGCGCCATGTCCTGCGCGGGAGGCATGCCGGGGGCCGGCGCCTCGGCACCCGAGGGAATTTCGGTTTGCTCCTGTATTTGAGCCGGCATGACCTCCGCCGGCGCGAGCGGCTGCCCATTGGGCCCCCCTCCCATCACCTGAGGGCTGGTCATCGGCGTGACCGATATCGCCTGCGGCGCTTCTCCGGGACTCGGCACGTAGGCGGTCGCGGGCGCCGGACTCTTCACGATCGCCTGGCCGATTTCCTGCCGCTCGAACAGGCGCCACACGTCGTACGGCGCGGGCGGACTCACCTGGCCGAGGTTGACCGGGCTTTGCCCGACTACCACTCCGCGCGCGATCACGGCGCCGTGCATCCCGCGCAGATCGTAAACGCCCTGCGGCAGCATGATCGAAAATGCGCCGTTGGCCCCGGTTCGCAAGGTGTACATGTTCCCGCTGATACGGTCCTGGAAATGCAACTCATGGCCGGCCAGCGGTCCTCCCGCCTCAGGCGCGGCCAGCACTCCCGTCACCGGGGTGGACATCTGCCAGGTGGCGGCCCCTGGCGAGGCCATCGCCGGCACCTCGCGATGCGCCAGGTCGGAGGGCTCGCCGGAATGCGGTAACGCATTCGCCGCCCCGGCGCCGATCGCGAGCATTGCCGTCAGCGCTATCGTGACGTAGGCGATAACGAACGCCGCTCTCGCAACCTTCGCCGCGATCATATTCAGCCAGCGCATCTTCGAATCATCATCGTCGTCGTCCTGAAACTTTCGCCCGGACTTTACGTACCGTCCGTTTGCTATCTGATGAAGCATGGGTCTAGCACTTATATTGGACCTATGTTGAATCAAAGCATCGCGCAGGAAAAGCGCATCGGGGGGGCCTCCACACGATGAAAAAGGTGACTCTCTATCACAACCCTGGCTGAGGGAATTCACGCGGCGCGCTGGAAATGCTGCGCGCACAAGGTGTCGAGTTCGACATCGTCGAATATCTTAAAACTCCGCTCCACCGCACCACGCTCGAGCGCATCGTGGCAATGCTCGATACGCCGCCCGCCGAACTGGTGCGCAAGGATCGCCGTTTCGAAGGGCTGCGGCTGAAGTCCGCGGACTACGTCTTAGCCGAGGCCGTGGTCGCGCTGTTGCTGAAGCATCCGGAGCTGATGCAGCGTCCGGTGGTCGTCAAGGACGCCAAGGCGGTGATTGCGCGTCCGCCGGAGCGGATGCTCCCGCTGCTTGGGCTGGTCCGATAGGACCCCGGTTGATCCGTCAGGACCGTTTGCCGGCGGCGGCTGCCGCGTCGTGCCGCGCCTGCGCGCCGGGAGCGACCTTGGTGACCCGGCCGCTGCGGATGCATCGCGTGCAAACCAGGATTCGTTTGACCCCGCCGCCGGCCGCCGTGCGCACTTCCTGCAGGTTGGGCTGCCATCGGCGCTTGGTCTTATTGTTGGCGTGGCTTACGTTGTTGCCGACTGAGGGGCGTTTGCCGCAAATCTCACAGGTTCGCATCGGTGGTTCCGCTGTTCCGCTTGATTAGATGGATTTGTTGCATTTGATTCGAGTGCTCACACTATCCGCTTGGACGGCGGCATAAAAGAGGCCACGCGCAGACATCCCTGGCATGTATCCAAAGGAGGACATCCTACGATGGCAATATTGTTGGACGGCAAGGTGGCGCTGATTACCGGCGCGGGCTCGGGTATCGGGCGCGCGGCCTCGCTCATCTTCGCGCGCGAGGGTGCAAGGCTGATGCTCTCGGATATCGTGGCCGAGGGCGGCGAGGAGACGCTCCGAATGGTCAAGGACGCGGGCGCCGAGGCGCTTTTCGTGCGCAGCGACGTCTCCAAACTGGCCGAGGTCGAAGCGCTAGTGGCCAAGGTCATCTCGACCTGGGGCCGGATCGATTGCGCGTTCAACAACGCCGGGATCGACGGAAGGATGGGCAAGGTGACCGAGTGCACCGAGGAGAACTGGAACCGCACGATCGCGGTCAACCTGAGCGGCGTGTTCTTCTGCATGAAGGCCGAAATTCCGCACATGCTGCGCCAGAGCGGTGGCGCGATCGTAAACACCGCTTCGGCCGCAGGGCTTACCGGCTCGCCGGGGCTTCCGGCCTATGTCGCGAGCAAGCACGGCGTGGTCGGGCTGACGCGCGCGGCGGCGATCGAATATGGGCGCGAAAAAATCCGGGTCAATTGCGTATGCCCGGGGCCGATTCGCACGCCGATGCTCGGGCGCCTGCTGAGCAGCCGCCCCGAGATGGAACAGCGCTTCGCCTCAGCCGAACCACTCAAGCGCTTGGGCGAGCCGGCCGAGATCGGCGAGGCGGTCGCGTGGCTGTGCTCGGACGCGGCGTCCTACGTCACCGGCCATGCGATGTCGGTCGACGGGGGATACATGGCGAAATGAATGGCTGCGCCGCGCTTGAGTCGGGCGCCCAAACATTCCATTCTTTTGCCATGCTTTTGCCATTGCTTCGTAGTTTTCGTGGAGGGCGGGGCCGGGGATGGCGGAACGGCTGATCCATATTCTCCCCGAGCAGGTGGCGAGCCAGATCGCGGCGGGCGAGGTCGTCGAGCGACCGGCCTCGGCGCTCAAGGAGCTGGTGGAGAACTCGCTCGACGCCGGCGCCCGCTCGATAAGCGTCGAGATCGAGCGCGGCGGCACGGGCCTTATCGCGGTCAGCGACGACGGCTGCGGGATGGGCCGCGAGGACGCGATCCTCTCGCTGCGCCGCCATGCGACCTCCAAGATTCGCGACGCCGCCGACCTCGCGGCGATCCGCACGATGGGCTTTCGCGGCGAGGCGCTGGCCTCGATCGCGAGCGTCGCGCGCCTTCGGATAGTCACGCGGCGGCCCGCCGATCTCGCGGGCGTCGAAATCGTCGCCGACGGCGGCGAAATCTCGCTCACGCGCGAAAGCGCCATCGCGCCCGGCACCCGAATCGAAGTCCGCGAGCTTTTTTTCAACACCCCGGCGCGGCTTAAGTTCCTGAAGACGCTCGCGACCGAGCAGGGCGCCGCGGCCGAGGTGATTGGGCGTCTCGCGATCGCGCATTGGCGCGTCGCCTTCAAGCTCGTCGCCGAGGGGCGCGTCGTTTACGACCTTTCGCGCGCGGCCTCGGTGCTGGAGCGGATGCGCCAGCTTCACGGAGCGAAGGTCGCTTCCCGCATGCTGCACTTCGACTCCCAGCGCGCCGGCGCGCGCGTCTTCGGCCTCGCCACTATCAGCCAGGACTCCTACCCGACGCCGCGGATGGTCTTCACTTTCGTCAACCGGCGCTCGGTGCGCGACCGCGTGCTCCAGCGCGCGGTCCAGCAGGCCTACGACACGCTGATTCCGCGCGGCCGCTATCCTGCCACGGCCGTGTTCGTCGAGATGCGTCCCGAGGACGTCGACGTCAACGTTCATCCGATGAAGACCGAGGTGCGCTTTCGCAACTCGGGCGCGGTTTTCGAGGCGGTGTACCATGCGTTGCGCGAACGGCTCGCCGACCAAACGATCGAGGGTGCGGCGTCCACCGCGCCGTCCGCGGTGGCGCAGCGTCCCGAGCCTGTCGGCGCGCTGATCGCAGCTTCAGACGCCGCGCCGACGCTGCGCCTGGTGCCCGACGCGCCGACGCTCGCGCGCGCCGAGCAACGCGCGCTGGGTCTCGGCGCGCCGGGTCTCAAATGGAGTTCGAGCACAGCGGCCGAGGTCGCCGCGCTCTACGACGCGCCCGCAAGCGATGACTCCGCCGGAGCGCTCGCGCCGGCGGCGGCAATTAATGGCGGCGCGCAGGTCATTCCGCTGGGCCATCCCGGTGACAAGCAGATACCCGAGAAACAAATCCCGATTTACTCGCGGCTGCGCGTCGTCGGCCAGCTCTTCGCCGGCTACATCGCACTCGAGGGCGACGACGGCCTTATCCTGGTCGACCAGCACGCGGCGCACGAGCGTGTCACCTTCGAGAAGCTCCGCGCCGAACTGCGCGCGGGCGGTATCCGGGTACAGGCGATGCTCACGCCGGTGCCGATCGAGCTCAGTCCGGCGCGCGCCCCGCAGGTCCATCAGGCGCTCGGCGAGTTTCGCGCGATGGGCTTCGAGCTCGAGCCGTTCGGCGCGGCGACGCTGCTGCTTAAGGGCGCGCCCGCGGTCTTCGGCGCCGACGGCGGTGCGCGGCTGCTGGTCGAGATGATCGACGCGATGGGCGAGGACGGTTTTCGGTCAGGCGGCGCCACGGCGTTCGAGGAGCTGCTCAAGCAGCTTGCCTGCCACGGCTCGGTGCGGGTGGGCCGCGTGCTCCGGGAGCCCGAGATTTCGGCGCTGCTCGAAGAACTCGACCGTACCGAGTTCAAGACCAATTGCCCGCACGGCCGCCCGGTCCATATCCAATGGGGCCGCGGCCTTATCGAACGGATGTTCCGCCGCTAAGCGAGGAACCAGGCGGATATCGTGATAAACGCGGCGGTAATCGACGACGACGCGGTCTCGCCGGCGAAGCCCGCCGACTTCGGCGCGCGCGATTCGGGTTGGCTTTATCGTCGGGCCGACCGGCGTCGGCAAGTCGGCGGCTGCGATGGGCTCGCGGAGCGCCTCGATGCGGAAATCGTCAATGCCGACTCGCGCCAGGTCTATCACGGGATGGATATCGGCACGGCCAAGCCGGGCGCCGAGGACCGCCGCCGCGTTCCGCATCATCTATTGGACATCCGTGCGATCGACCAACCGCTCGACGTGGCGGAATTTTTGAAGCTCGCGCGCGCGGCGATCGCGGAGATCGCCGCGCGCGGCCGTAACGTGATGGTGGTCGGCGGAAGCGGCTTTTATCTGCGCGTGCTGCGTGGCGGAATCTTCGCCGGGCCGGCCGCCGCGCCGGAGGTGCGGCGCGAACTGGAGGCGCTCGCCGCGGAGCATGGAGTCGAATATCTGCACGCGCGCCTGGCCGAAGTTGACGCGCCCTCCGCCGAGCGCATCGGCCATCGCGACCTCTACCGTATCGTGCGCGCGCTCGAGGTCTTTCGGCTGACGGGCCATCCGATAAGCACGCATCAGCAGAGCCATCGTTTTGCCGCGCGCGAGTACGAGACATTGACGATCGGCCTCGCGATGGAGCGCAAGCGGCTCTACGAGTCGATTAACCGGCGCTTCGACGAGATGATCGCGCGCGGACTCGTGGACGAGGTGCGCGCGCTGCTTGAGGCCGGATGCGATCCTGGCAAGGCGCCGCTTCGGACCGTCGGCTATCGGCAAATCGCCGCCGCCGTGCGCGGTGAGATGACGCTCGCGGAGGCAGTAGAATTCGCCAAGCGCGACACGCGCCGGCTCGCCAAGCGCCAACTCACCTGGTTTCGCGCCGATCCCGAGATCGTGTGGGTTGACGCGGAGCGCGGGCTACAGGAAGCTTTCGAAGTTGCTCGGCGCATTTTTCGCGCGCGAGCAGGCGGCAAGGCGCTGAACCCGATACATCCTCGCTATGGCGACGTCGACACATCCCCGGCCGCGCGCGACGAATTCGCGCATGAGCAGTCCCGCCGACGACGACGCAAAGGACTCGGCCGCCCCGGCCGCGCCGGTCTCAGCGGCTCTGAGCGCGATCGAGCGCGTCCGCCTGGCGCGCAATCCGTCGCGCCCGCAGACCCTGGACTACGTCGAACATCTGGTGCGTGACTTTTTCGAGATTCACGGCGATCGCCGCTTCGCCGACGACGGCGCGATCGTCGCGGGCGTGGGTTACTTCGGACGCCGCGCGGTCGCGATCGTCGGCCATCAGCGCGGCCGCTCCACCCAGGAGCGGATCCGGCGCAATTTCGGCAAGCCCCATCCCGAGGGCTACCGCAAGGCGGCGCGGATGTACGATCTCGCGAGCCGCATGGGGCTTCCGCTCATCACATTTATCGATACGCAGGGCGCGGAGCCGGGGTTGGGCGCGGAGGAGCGCGGGCAGGCCGAGGCGATCGCCGCCAACCTGGAACTGATGATGCGCCTGGAGGTTCCGGTAATCGCCTGCGTGATCGGCGAGGGCGGCTCGGGTGGCGCGCTCGCGCTCGGAGTCGCCAACGTCGTCCTGATGCAGGAGAACGCCTGCTATTCGGTGATCACGCCCGAGGGATGCGCCGCGATCCTGTGGCGCGAGGGCGGTCCGGAGCGGGTGGCCGACGCAGCCGCGGCGCTTAAGCTCTCGGCGCCCGACCTGCTGCGGCTTGGAGTGGCCGACGAGGTCGTGCCGGAGCCGCCGGGCGGAGCGCATCAGGATCCGCCGCGCGCCGCGCGCGAGTTGGGCCGCGCGATCGAGCGCCAACTCGTGCGGCTCTCCCGTCTCTCCCCGATTCGACTACGCCGCGAGCGCGAGAAGAAGTTTGCCGCGATGGGCTCGGCGTTCGTCTCGGCGCGGCGCGTTGAAAATCAGCGCCCGTTGGGTTAGCCATCTCTTCCGATATAACTTCGCCCGACATGGCGTCATCCGATATGGCATCCCGCACGGCATCCCGCGCAAGCGCATCCCGAAAATCTAAAGACCTCGTCGTCGCAAATCCGGCAGGCGCGGCAAGTCCAACAGATCTCGCCGGGCTCGATCGCCGGCGCACTCAGATTGACGCGATCAACGTCAAACTCGTGCGCCTGCTCAACCAGCGCGCGAAAGTCGCGCAGGCGATCGGCCATCTCAAGCAAGCCGGCGGCGCCGCGATCTATCAGCCCGCGCGCGAGCGCGCGGTGCTCGACAAGGTAACGGCGCTCAATGCGGGGCCGCTTACCGGCGAGCATCTGCGGCGCATCTTCGTCGAGATAATCTCGGCCTGCACCGCGCTCGAGCATCCGCTGCGCGTCGCCTATCTCGGCCCCGAGTACACCTACTCGCATGAGGCTGCGCGGATGCGCTTCGGCTCGAGCGCCGAGTTCGCCGCCGAGCCGTCGATCGCGGCGGTCTTCGGGGCGCTCGACACGTCGCGCGCCGACTTCGGCGTGGTCCCGGTCGAGAACTCCAGCGAGGGCTCGGTGACGCTGACGCTCGATTTGCTGATCGACACGCCGCTGGTGATCATCGGCGAGGTCCTGCTGCCGATTCGCCACGCCCTCATGTCGCGCGAGGGCGATGCGGCGGCTATTGCGGTGATCTACTCCCATCAGCAATCGCTGGGGCAGTGCCGCAACTATCTAGCCGCCAATTTTCCGCACTGCCGGCTCGAAGCGGTGGCCTCCAACACGGCGGGGGCCGCGCGCGCGGCGGGCGAGCCTGACGCGGCGGCGATCGCCTCGGAGGCGGCGGCGGCGCCGTACGGGCTCAGCGTGATCGCGCGCAATATCCAGGACTCGGCGCAGAACACAACGCGCTTTTTGGTGATCGGGAGCAATCCGGCCGGCCCCAGCGGCGCCGACAAGACCACCGCGCTGTTCGCGGTGCGCGACGAGGTCGGCGCGCTCAACCAGGCGCTCAATATCTTCGCCCGCAACCGGATCAACATCTCGAAAATCGAATCGCGCCCGCTGCGCTCGCGCCCGTGGGAGTACCTGTTTTTTGTCGATCTCCAGGGCCATCGCGAGGACGCGGGGCTAAAGCGCGCGCTCGCCGCGCTCGAGCGCAAAGCCCTTTTTTTGAAAGTACTGGGATCGTATCCTGAGGGGAGGCAGCCCGCCGCATAGCATGGCCGCCTGCAAGCGCCCTTGATAAAAGCCGACGATCTGGTTTTGCCCGCGGTTGCCGCGCTCCATCCCTACGAGCCCGGCAAGCCGATCGAAGAGGTCCAGCGCGAACTGGGTATCGGCGAGCCGGCCAAGCTTGCCTCCAACGAGAATCCGGTCGGGCCGTCGCCCAAGGCGGTGGCCGCGATTCGCGCTGCGCTGGACGACCTCCATCGCTACCCCGACGGCTCGAGCTGGACGCTGCGCCACAAGATTGCGGCCAAGCATCGGGTGAGCCCCGATCAGATTTTCATGGGATCGGGCTCGTGCGAGATTCTGAACCTGCTGGTCTATCTTTTTCTGCGGCCCGGCTTGAATGCGGTGATCGCGGCGCACTCGTTCGTCATCTACCAGCTCGCGATCGCGGCCTCGGGCGGCACGGCCAAGGTGATTCCGCTTCGCGAGGATTACGTCTTTGACCTCGATGCGATGGCCTCCGCGATCGACGACAATACGCGGCTGGTCTTCCTCGGCAATCCGAACAATCCGACCGGCACCATCTACCGCAAGGCCCAGTGGCATCGATTTCTTGAGCGCGTGCCCGAGCGCGTGGTGATCGTCGCCGACGAGGCCTACTTCGAGTTCGTGCGCGATCCCGAGTATCCCGACTCGATAAAGGATCACGACGGGCGGCGGATGCTGGTGACGCTGCGCACTTTCTCGAAGATTTTCGGCCTGGCGGGACTCCGCGTGGGCTACTCGGTCGCGCGCGAGGACATCACGCGCCTGCTCAACAGCGTGCGCCAGCCATTCAATATCACCTCGCTCGGTCTGGTCGCGGTGGAGGCGGGGATGGACGATCACGAGCACGTGCGGCGCACGCTCGAGGTCAACGCGAGCGGGATGGCCTACATGGAGGACGAGTTCCGCCGGTTGGGCCTGCCGTTTTTGCCGAGCCAGGCCAATTTCATCCTGGTCGAGGTCGGTGAGGGGCGTACGGTTTACGAAAAGCTCCTGCAACAGGGCGTAATTGTCCGTCCGATGAACGGCTACGGTCTGCCGCACCACGTGCGCATCAGTGTCGGGCTGAAGGAAGAGAACCATCGGATGGTGGCCGCGCTCGAACGCGCGCTCAAGAGTCAAATTTCCCACTAAGCGCGATTTTCCGAAAATTAACAATTTTCGACCCGTCAAAACGCGCAAGGCCTTGGCCGATGTGGTAGTCTTTGGCGTCGCCCGGCGCGGTCCGCGGCTGTTTCTTCTCACGTTTTGACTTACCCAACACTCCAATCCCTGAAGTCTCGATCTGGTCTGGCCGATGTTGCGGCTGGCGATTTGGCGCACATTTCGCCAGGCGTTTGGAACTGACCATCATGGCGGCGCTGTTCAAGCAAATGACCGTATGCGGAGTGGGCCTTATCGGCGGCTCGCTTGCGCTAATCGCCAGGCGCGAGGGACTGGTCGAGCGCGTGGTCGGTCTGGGACGCACGCAAAAAAACCTAGACGTGGCGCTTGAGCGCGGGATCATCGACGACGCGACGCGCGACCCGGCGGCTGCCGCCCGCGGCGCTGACCTGGTGATGCTGGCGGTGCCGATACGCACGATGCCCGAGACGCTGGCCGCGATGACGCCGCGTCTGCCTCCCGCGGCGGTGATAACCGACGTTGGGAGCGTCAAGGGATGGGTGGTGCGCGCACTGGAGCCGCTGCTCGGCGCGCAGATGGCGCTGGTCGCGGCGCATCCGGTGGCCGGCAAGGAGAGCACTGGCGCGGGTGCCGCCGACGAGAGCCTGTTTATCGGACGCCGCACGATAATCACGCCGTCGGCGCGCAGCACGCCCGACGCGATCCACCGCGTCGAGCGGTTGTGGCGGGCGACCGGCTCGCACGTGGAGCGGATGGCGCCCGATGAGCATGACGAGATACTCGCGCGCGCAAGCCATCTGCCGCAGATGGTCGCGAGCGCGCTCGCGGCGGCGCTTTGCGGCGAGCGGGTGGGCGAGCACGAGGCGGCCGCCTACGGCGCCGGGGGGTTGCGCGACACCACGCGAATCGCGGCGTCGTCGGCCGAGATGTGGCGCGACATCGTGCTGACCAATCGCGACGCGATCCTGGCGGCGCTGGGGCTTTTTCGCGGCGCGCTGGATGAGTTCGAGCGCGCGATTCGCGCGGGTGACGTCGCGCGCTTCGAGGAAATTTTCAACCGCGGGCGCGTGATGCGCGAGGGGCTCAAATGACGCGCTCACGTCCGGTGGTGGCAATCGACGGGCCGGTTGGCGCGGGCAAATCGACCGTTGCCCGGCGCCTGGCCGAGGCGCTCGGCTTCGAGTACGTCAACACCGGCGCGATGTATCGTGCGGTCGCCTTCGCGGCGCGCGCGGCCGGTATCGGCGACGACGATCCAGAGGCCGAGCGCAACCTCGACGCGCTGCTCGAGGCGGCGCGGATCGATTTTTCAGCGGGGCGCATCATGCTCGACGGCCGCGATATCAGCGCCGAGATCGGATCGCCCGAGATGAGCGAGAGCGCGTCGCGGCTTTCGACGCTCGGCGTGGTGCGGGCGCGGATGCGCGATCTGCAGCGCGCGGCCGGCGCGCGCGGCGCAGTGGTGATGGAAGGCCGCGATATCGGCACCGCGGTCTTTCCCGACGCCGAGTTCAAATTTTTTCTCGACGCCAGCGCCGAGGTGCGCGCTGAGCGACGCTGGCGCGAGCTGGCTGCGCGCGGCGTCACGATCACGCGCCAGGAAGTGCTCGCGCAACTGCACGAACGTGACCGGCGCGACCGCGGCCGCGAGCTGGCGCCGCTTAAGCCCGCGTCCGACGCAATCGTCGTTGACGCGAGCCGGATGAATGTCGAAGAGGTCGTAACGCTGATGGCTCAGCGCGTCAGCGCGCGCGGCGGCGCGGCTTAGGGCTTGAAACGCAGAGGTCTGGGCGGTATGCATTGCTGTAGCCTCGAATTCCGGGGAAGGTCCCACTAAATGGAGAAAGAGTTGTCTGACAAGGTGCATGGAGGAGATAATGACTTCGAGTCGCTGATGGAACAGAGCCTCAGGGCTCCCCGCCCCGGCGATGTTCTCACCGGAACGGTTCTTCTGATCACGCGCGACAGCGTCATCATCGACATCAATTACAAGTGCGAAGGGCAGGTGCCTCTCGCCGAGTTCCTCGACCACGAGGGCAACCCCGTGGTCACGGAAGGCGACGAGGTTGACGTCTATTTCGAGGGCACCGAGACCGAGAACGGCACGGTCACCCTCTCGCACGCCAAGGCGGAGAAGTTCAAGGTCTGGCGCGAGCTCGAACGCGCGTTCCAGAACGAGGTGCCGGTTGAGGGCGTGATCCTCGGCAAGGTCAAGGGCGGCCTGCAGGTCGATATCGGCGTGCCGGCGTTTCTGCCCGGCTCGCACGTGGACATCCGCCCGGCCCGCAACCTGGACCGCTACGTCGGTCAGCGCGGGCGCTTCCAACTGCTCAAGTTCAACCGCGCGCGCGGCAACGTGGTGGTTTCGCGACGCGCCGTGATCGAGCGCGAGCGCACCGAACTCAAGGAGCAGACGCTCAAGGTGCTCGAAGAGGGCGTGATTCTTGAGGGCGTGGTCAAAAACATCACCGACTACGGCGCCTTCGTCGATCTCGGCGGGCTCGACGGCCTGCTGCACATCACCGATATGTCGTGGGGCCGCCTGCAGCATCCCTCGGAAGCGGTCAAGGTCGGCGACAAGGTCAAGGTGGTGGTGCTCAAGTACGATCCCTCGCGCGAGCGCGTATCGCTCGGCATGAAGCAGATCATGCCCGACCCGTGGGCGCGCTCGGCCGAAAGTTATCCGGTCGGCGCGCGCTTCAAGGGCAAGGTCGTGAGCGTCACCGATTACGGCGCTTTCGTCGAACTGGAGAAAGGCGTCGAGGGGTTGATCCACGTCTCCGAGATGAGCTGGAGCAAGCGCGCGGTGCATCCCTCCAAGGTCGTCAACCAGGGCGACATGGTCGAGGTTCAGGTGCTGGGCGTCGACGAGACCAACCGGCGCATCTCGCTCGGGCTTAAGCAGACCGAACCTAATCCGTGGGAAGAGCTCGCGCAGAAGCATCCGATCGGCAGCTTGGTCAAAGGCAAGGTCAAATCGATCACCGACTTCGGCGTGTTCGTCGAAATCGAACCGGGGATCGACGGCCTGGTGCATATTTCGGATCTTTCGTGGACCAAGAAGGTGCGCCATCCCTCGGAAGTCTATAAAAAGGGCGACGAGGTCGAGGCCACCGTACTTGGCATCGACGTCGAGAACGAGCGCGTGAGTCTCGGCGTCAAGCAGCTTATGCCCGACCCGTGGTCGACCGTGGCGCAGCGTTATCCGCTCAACACGCGGGTGCGCGGCAAGGTGAGCTCGGTCGCGGATTTCGGCGTGTTCGTCGAGCTGGAGGAAGGGATCGAGGGCTTGATCCACATCTCGCAGCTCAGCAATGAGCGCGTCGACAAGCCGTCTTCGCTGTTCAAGGTCGACGACGAGATCGAAGCGATCGTGGTGCAGGTCGACAGCCGCGAGCGGCGTATCGGGCTCTCGGTCAAGGCCGTCAAGCAGCACGAGGAGCGCGAGGAGATGCAGGCTTACCTCAAGCGCGAGCACGAGGCGGCGCGCTTTTCGATGGAAGATATCCTCAACGAGGAACTCCGGCTCGATCGCGACGAGAGCGGCCGCACCGCTCCGCGCGGCCAGAGACGCGACCGTTAAAAGACGCAACCGTTAACGCGGGGTGAGCCCGCGCATTCCTGCCGGGCGCGGCAACAGCGAAAACGGCGGGAGCCACAGCAGGAGCGTAGTCCGATGACCAAGCGCGGCATCATCGAGGAATTGCTGGCAAGGCATCAGAAATACTCGCATCGCCAGTCCGAGACCATCGTCAACGCGATGTTCGAAGAGATGGCCAACGTGCTCGCCCGCGGCGGGCGGATCGAAATCCGCGGCTTCGGCAGCTTCGGCGTCAAGCAGCGCCGCGCCCGCCAGGGCCGCAATCCGCGCACCGGCGACATGGTCTCCGTCGAAGCCAAGCGGGTCCCCTTCTTCCGCACCGGCAAGGAGCTGCGCGCGGGCCTCAATGGCGCGGAGCACGACGCCCAAGCGCGCTCGGCGTAAGCCCGCTCGGCCTAAGGCCGCAAGCGCCGCGCCGCTCCGGCTGTGGGCGCCCTGGCGCGGAGCCTACCTGCGCATCGCGGGTAAGCCCGGACGCGAATGTATCTTCTGCTTCGGCACGCCCGGCGCTCGTGAGCGCCGCCGCCGGCTGGTACTCTACGCGGGGCCGCTCGCGCTGGTGATGCTCAACCGCTACCCATACAACAACGGCCACCTGATGATCGCGCCGCGGCGCCATCTCGCCTCGCCCGAACTACTCGAGCCCGCAGAGCGCGCCGCGCTCAGCGAACTGCAGGCCGCGGCGGTGGCGTTGCTCCGGCGTGCGTTCAACTGCGACGGGTTCAACCTCGGCGCCAATCTTGGGCGATGCGCCGGCGCGGGCTTCGCCGATCACATGCACTGGCACGTGGTGCCGCGATGGGACGGCGACGTCAACTTCATGCCGGTGCTGGCGGCTACCCGCGTAATCTCGCAACATCTCGAGCAGACCTTCGACCTGCTTGAGCCGCTTTTCAAGACGGTCGGCGCTACCATATCCTAAAACCGGGGACGCGACTTCCCAACTGGATCTTCAAATGAAGCAAGATTTGCTCAAGCAAGATTTGCTCAAGATTCGCACGCTCGGCGAATTGCGCGCGGCGGGCGTCGAAGTATTGCCGGTCAGGCTCGAGATGCGCCGCAACCTGCTCGAACGGCTGCGCGCGCGCGAGCGTATCCTTCCCGGCATCATCGGCTACGACCAAAGCGTGCTGCCCGAGATCGAAAACGGCGTGCTCGCCGGCCATCACATGATTTTTCTCGGCGAGCGCGGGCAGGCCAAGTCGCGGCTCATCCGATTGCTCGCCGACCTGCTCGACGAGCGCGTGGCGGCGGTCAAGGGTTGCGAGATCAACGACGATCCTTATCGGCCAATCTGCGGCGCCTGCCGGCGGCGGGCGGCCGAGTTCGGCGAAGAGTTGGAAATCGAATGGATCGGACGCGAGCGGCGCTATGCGGAGAAGCTGGCGACGCCCGACGTCTCGGTGGCCGATCTGATCGGCGAGATCGATCCGATCAAAGTCGCCGAGGGTCGCTACCTCGCCGACGAGGAGACCATCCACTACGGCCTCATCCCGCGCACCAACCGCGGCATCTTCGCCATCAATGAGCTGCCCGACTTGACCGAGAAGGTCCAGGTGGGACTGTTCAACCTGATGGAAGAGAAGGACGTCCAGATCAAGGGCTACCGGGTGCGTCTGCCGCTCGACCTGGTGTTCGTCGCCAGCGCCAATCCCGAGGACTACACTTCGCGCGGCAGAATCATCACGCCGCTGAAGGACCGCTTCGACATCCAGATTCGCACGCACTATCCGCGCACGATCGAGGACGAAATTGCGATCATGGACCAGGAGTGCGGTTACCCGGCGAGCGCCGGGATGGCGCTGCGGGTCCCGCCCTTTATAAAGGAGGTGGTCGCGCAGCTCACCTTCGAGGCGCGCGCCTCCAACGAGATCAATCAGAGCTCGGGAGTTTCGGTGCGGGTCTCGATCAACAACTTCGAATCCGTGCTATCCAACGCCGAGAAGCGCGCCGTGCGCCTGGGCGACAATGAGATCGTACCGCGACTTTCCGATCTGCCCTCGCTCTACGCCTCGACCGCCGGCAAGATCGAGCTCGAGTACGTGGGCGAGGATAAGAAGGAAGAGGACCTTATCGAGCGCCTCGTCAACCGCGCCGTGCTCAAGGTCTTCGACCGCTATTTCAAGATCGACGACCTGCGCCGCGTGGCCGCCTACTTCGAGGGCGGATGGGGCGTCGAGGTCTCCGACGACGCGCCGGCCTCCGACTATCTCGACGCGCTGCGCGAGGTGCCGGGCTTGCGCGAGGCGGTCGAACAGCTCGGCTCGTTCGAGACGCCGGGCCTGATGGCGTCGGCGAGCGAGCTGGTGTTCGAGGGCTTGCATCTCCATCAGAAGCTCAACAAGGAGCGCCACGGCGGGCGCTTCGCCTATCACGCCTGAGGTCCGGGCAAGCGCGCGCGACGCCGATGATCGAAATCCGCTACACCGCGTGGGACGGCAGCCAGAAGCTCAAGCTCGACGCCGACAAGGTGTTCGAGAAGCTGGCCGAGTTCCTCTCCTATACCGACGACGTGCGCCAGGCGATGGACTGGATGACGCGGCAGGGGATGGACTTCGACGGCTCGCGCGTGGCGGGGCTGGAAGAATTTCTCGAACAATTGCGCCAGGAGATGCGCCAGCGCTACCGCGAATTCAATCTCAAGGACGCGCTGAGCGAGATGGAACGGCGGCTCCAGGACATCCTCGATCGCGAGCGCGCCACGCTGGAGCGGCTAAGCGCTGAGCAGCCGGGCGGCAAGCTCGACGAGAAGCTGCGCGAATTGCAGCGGATGCCCCGGCGGCTCTCGGAGGCGATTCGCAAGCTCGAAAGCCATGAGTTCGAGGACGCCCGGGCGCGCGCCGATTTCGAGGCCCTGCTCAAGGAGTACGAGAACATCCGCGACCTCGAGAATTTCCGCGAGCGCAACCAGCATCTGTTCCACGGCCCCAAGAGCCTGAACTACCAGCAGGCGCTCGAGCTGATGCGCGAGATGGATCGGATGAAGCAGCTCGAGCAGGATCTGATGTCGGGCAACTTCGACAACATCTCGATGGAAGATCTGCGCGAGATGCTGGGCCAGCAGGCCGAGCAGGATTTTAACAACCTGCGCCAGGTGATGCTGCTGCTCGAGGAGGGCGGCTACATGGTGCAGAAGGGCGAGCACATGGCGCTCTCGCCCAAGGGCGTGCGCCGGATCGGCCAGCTCGCACTGCGCGACATCTACCAGGGCCTGCTCAAGGACCGCGGCGGATCGCACGCGACTGACCATCGCGGGATAACCGAGATTCGCCCCGACGAGACCAAGAGCTACAGCTTCGGCGATCCGCTCAATTTGAACCTGGTCGCGACGCTCAAGCACGCGCTCACGCGGCGGCCCGGTGTGCCGCTTAAGCTGGAACCCGGCGACTTCGAGGTCTACGAAAACGACTACGCGAGTTCGTCGTCGACCGTGCTGTGCCTCGACATGTCGTGGTCGATGAGCTGGGAGGGGCGGTTCGCGGCGGCCAAGAAGGTCGCGATGGCGATGGAGACGCTGATCCGCTCGAAGTTCCCGCGCGATTTTTTTTCGATCGTCGGGTTTTTCACCCGCGCTGTCGAGTTGAAGTTAAAGGACCTGCCCGAGGCGTCGTGGAACATGGGCGACCCGTTCACCAATTTGCAGGACGGGCTGCGCCTGGCTTCGGATCTGCTCGGGCGTCATCCCTCGCGCAACCAGCACATCATCGTGATAACCGACGGCCAGCCGACCGCGTACTTTCTCAACAAGCGCTTGTACTGCGAATGGCCGCTTTCGTTCGGCGGCATCAGCATGCGCGCGGCGCAGGAGACGCTGAAGGAAGTCGAGCGCGTCACCCGCAAGGGCATCACGATCAACACCTTCATGCTCGACGACTCGCCGAGCCTGCGCGCGTTCGTCGAAAAGATGACGCAGATCAATCGCGGCCGCGCGCTCTACACGCGCCCCGACCATCTCGGCGAATACATGCTGGTCGATTATCTCTCCAAGCGCCGCAAGAAAGTTTAGGCGGCGACTCGCCGACTCCGGCAGCCTTCGCTCAGGATACTGAAAAAAAAGCCTTACTGAAGAGGCGGATTCGCTTCCTCAGGGAGCGACTCGAAGCGCGCGCGGCTACGGCACCGCAGCGGTTGCGCTCGAATCGTCGGTCTCGCCCGAGTCGTCAGAGGCGGAATTGCTGGCCGCGCTCTTTGCCGCGGGGCCGCCGTCCTCGGGCTGGTTCCACTCGGCCTCCTTCCAGCCTTTGTTGAACGCCGCGATACGCTCGTTGGAGAAGCCGTGGTCGTGGACACCGCTGAATTCGTCGCCGCCCAAGCTGTAGAAGGGCGTGATGTTGCCCCGTGAAATACCCATACGCGAGAGCGTATAGCCGGAGAAGCGATCGGCCTCGAGTTCCTTGTCGACGCTGGAAACGTCCGTGCGCTCGTAGTCGTGATGCTCGATATGGCCGAGCTCATGCGCCATGATCGCGTAGATCATCGAGGTCTTGTCCGGCTCGCCGTGCTCGTCGGTCTCGCCGCGCAGGAAGGTTTCCATGAAAGCCGGGTTATAGAAGATGCATCCGGCGCGCGAGACGTGCGGCGAGTCGGCGCGCACCGATTCGTAGACCGGAGCGTTGGTGCCCCACGCGCGGTCGATATCGGCGACGATGCTCTTGTACGGCTCGGCCGCCGGCCGCGCCATCTCACCGCAGATCATCTGCGCGCCGTCGGCTCCAGGTTGCAGCTCCTGCGGCAGCGCTTGCGAGGCGTCGGGGTCAGCTTCGGCGGACTTGGCCTTGGATGGATGGCTCTGGTGGACCTGATGCGACTGATCCTGGTTCGACTGAACTTGGGACGGTACGACCGACCAGTCGTCGTCCTGCGCGAGCGCCGGCCGCGCGCCGAGCGCGGCGCATCCGAGCACCAGCGCGGCTATCGCGAGCCGCGCGAAGGTCCGGCTGGAAAGTGAAGCCTCAAGCGTAGTCGCGCGCCTGCCATGCAGCCTCTCTGGTCCTTGCGGCTTGGCCATGATTCCCCTCAATGATGGAATTAATCACGCAGCGTAATGCTGCCCTCCCATCTCTTGTGCCATTGTAGCTCATTTTGACGCCTTTAGCGTAGCGTCACTGGTATCGTGACCGGAGTCCTGGCCGGTCATTTTGCCCGCGGCCCGTCCAGACTGGCATGTTGCTGATCTTGCCGCGCCGTCCGTCGGCAGGCTCCAGGCGACCCCGATCTGCCGTATCGTCACGCGATTGGCCTCGGGACCCGCCGCAGCCAGCAGCCGGCGCATCGGTTCGTCCATCGGCTCCTTGGAGAGCCGGAAGGTCCCCCAATGAATCGGCACCAAATAGCGCGCGCGGCTTTGCTGGAACATCGTCCAGACCTGCTCGGGATTGGCGTGATTGTGAATCCACGGATCGTAGGCCGCGATCGAAAATGCCGCGATATCGGGCGGGTCGGAGGCGAGCGTATCGAATAGCGGCGTGTAAGCGCTGTCGCACGCGAGCAGCATTCGCGTCCCGCCACGCTCGAGCAGGTAGCTGTTGTAGCCGTACGCGCGTCCCATCGGCGGCCATCGCACGCCCCAGTGCTTCGCGCCCATCGCCGTCACGCTGAGGCCTTTGACCTCCGTATGCTCACCCCATCGAAGCTCGCGCACGTCGGTGAAGCCCAGCGGACGAATCAATTCGCCGCATCCGCTGCATGCGATCACAACCGCGCTCTTGGGCAGCACGCGCAGTGAGGGCAAGTCGAGATGGTCCATGTGCGCGTGGGTTATCAGGATGACGTCGAGGTTTTGCAGCTGCGCTGGTGCAAGCGGCGGTGCGGTGTACCGATGCGGTCCGATGGTCAGCAGCGAGCCGATCGAAAGCCCGACGCGATTGAACAACGTCGGGTCGCTGAGCACGCGCACGCCGTACCAGTTCATCAGCAGCGCCGAATGGCCAAGGTCGGCGATAGTCAATGTGCGGTCGGGCCACGCGGCCGGATGCAGTTGGCCGGTGGGCGGCGAGGTGTCCTGGTACGGACCGGCTTCGGAAATCAATTCGCTCATCACGACCGCCATTAGTGCTATCGCGGCGACGGCTATCAACATCCACGTCAACGTCCACATCCTCCATCGAGTCAGCATCGAAAATTTCCAGCCGTGCCGTCCGTCTAGCGTATCGCGTCCAAACCCGGGCCGGCAAAGCGCATCGCACGCAGGGATAGGCTTTCGCCGCCGGGTCTGCTAAAGCGAACATAACGCGAAGCGCGGTAGATGGGGCTGTGGGAGCTTGCGAACTCGAGCATCGGTATTCAGGCGCGACCGCGCGCGAGAAGCTCTACGCTTATCTCGAGCGCCAGGTAGCCGGCGCGCATACCGGCGAATTGGTCGGCCTGCTCTTTGCCGGCGCCGGCTCTGACCCGGAACTCGGCCCGCGTATCGTTCATCGTCTGCTCGACGGCGATCCGAATTTCGTGTTCGACCCTCAAAGCGGCATGTGGGCGTTGCGCGCGAGCGAGGCGCTGAAAGTGCCGCTGGATCGAGGGCGCTACGTGGTGGTCGATCTCGAGACCACCGGCGGCCGCCCCGGTCCCGGCGCGATTACCGAGATCGGCGCGTACCGCATGGAAGGTCCGCGGATGACCGAATCGTTTGCGACGCTGGTGCGCCCGCGCGGACCGATCTCGCCTTTTGTCACGCGGCTTACGTCGATCACCAACGAGATGGTGGCCGGCGCACCGCCGATCGAGAGCGTGCTGCCGGCATTTCGCGATTTCCTGGGCGACGCGGTGCTGGTCGCACACAACGCGCAGTTCGATTTCGCGTTCCTCGATTTCGAGTTCCGCCGCGTTTTCGGGATGGGGCTCAAGAACCCGGTGTTGTGCACGCTCAGGCTCTCGCGCCGCTTCGCGCCGTCGCTGCGCCGCCGCCGGCTCGACGCGTTGGCCGAGCATTTCGGCCTTTCGACCGAGGGACGCCATCGCGGGCTAGGTGACGCGCGGATGGCGGCCGAGCTGCTGTCGATTTTTCTCGACATCGCGGCGCAAAGCGGAATCACCCGCGTCGACCGGCTGATCGATCTGCATAGCCGCGGCGCCGCCGGCCGCAGGATCGAGCGCCACGTCCCGCCTGAGGCGATCGCGGCACTGCCGATGGCACCCGGGGTTTACCTGATGCGCAACGAGCGCGGCGATCTGCTCTACGTCGGCAAGGCGCGGCGCCTGCGCGAGCGTGTTGCGTCGTATTTCAACGGCGGCATCACGATCAACGCCAAGACCGCCGACCTGGTGAGCCACGTCTACACAATCGACACGCGGGTGACGCCGTCCGCGCTCGACGCGGCGCTGCTCGAGGCGCGGCTCATCCGCGAACTCAAGCCGCCGCACAACCGGATGCTCAAGGGGATGGCGCAGGCGTACTTCGTGCGGCTCGATCTGATGGACGCCTTTCCGCGCCTGGTGCTTTCGACCAAACTTTCAGCGCGTCGCGGCGTGATGCAGCTTGGGCCGTTCGTCGGACGAGGCGGAGTCGATCGTGCGGTGCGCGCCCTCGGACGTATCCTGGGGATGCGCACGTGCGCCGGCAAGCTCACGCCCAAGGATGATTTCTCGCCATGCATGTATGGCCAGATGGGACACTGCGCGATGCCGTGCAATCTGAGCGCCGACGAAGACGCGTATGGCGCGCGAGTGCGGCGCGCGGTCGAATTTTTGCGCGGGCGGAGCGGGCCGCTGCTCGGCGAATTGGCTCGCGCGCGCGACGACGCGGCACGCGCGATGCGGTTCGAGGAAGCGGCGCGCTTTAAGCGCGAGCTGACCGCGCTCACCACGCTGGCCTCGCGTGCCGAGCGGCTAAGCCGCGTCGTCACCGAAAACAATCTCGTCATCATTGTAGGAGGGGTCGCGGACGCAAGCGCCTCGATGCGAGCGCACGTGGTGCTGAGCGGGCGGCTTGCACTGACGCGTCCGCTCGCGGAGGCCGCCGACACGCAGGCGGTCGTGGAATTCGTAGCCGCGAATTACGAGCGCTACCGCGCCCGGCCGGTGGTGCGCGATGAACTCGACGCGATGGCGATCGCCGCGCGATGGCTCTCGGAGCGCGACGGCGCCGACGGCCGGCTGATTTATCTGCGCGGACCGCATCTCGATCCCGCAGCACTATGGCCGCCCGCGGGCACTGCCGACCGCGACAACGCGCCACCTACTTGAATCTTTAACCCCAACACGTTCCTTGGACAAGGACAAGGAGAGGAGCAGAAGGCAGGGAACTAATGCTGATCCCTGAGCGTTGAATTTTGCAACATCACGCTGTTTGCGCTTTTCGCGGACTACGGTAAAAATTAGCGGTCGTCCTCGATAAGAATGTTTCCAACCTGATTGGATCAGGTTGCAACACAATCGCTTTTCCAGCACCTGAGGCCTCGTTCCAGGATGCCCTAGATGACTTCAAGCTTTCGACCAGCCGCGAGGAGGGCGCAATGAAAGCCAGGCTGCTCGCATCCACGATTCTCTGCGCCGTCGCGATTGCGTCGATGACCACCGTGGGCGCCGACCAATCGGTTCCGCTCGCCGCGCCCAAGCCGCTCAACCAGAAAGGTTTTCCCGCCGATCTCTATTCGTGGGTCATACCGGCTGACAATCCGCAGACGCCGGCAAAGGTCGAGCTGGGGCGAAAACTCTTCTTCGATGATCGGCTTTCGGCCGATGGCAAGGTGTCGTGCGACCAATGCCATTCGCCCGCCAAAGGGTTCACCGATCAACTGCCGACCTCGATGGGTATTCATCACGCTTTCGGACAGCGCAACGCCCCGACCGTTTTGAACGCGCTCTTCAACACGCTCCAGTTCTGGGACGGCCGCGCCCCGACGCTGGAGAAACAAATCGAAGGCCCGACTGTTAACCCGGTCGAGATGGGCAACAAGAGCCTCGACGACGTAGTCGCCAAGGTGAAGGGGATTTCCGAATACCAACAGTCATTCCAGACAGTATTCAACGGCGCGATCACGATGGACAATATCGAAAAAGCGATCGCGGCCTACGAGCGCACGCAGATCGCTTTCGATACTCCGTTCGACCGCTTCATGGCGGGTGATCAGAACGCCATCAGCGCCAGCGCCAAGCGCGGATGGTCGCTGTTCAACGGCAAGGGCCGCTGCATGACCTGCCATGGATGGAACCCGACGCAGCCGCTTTTTACCGACAACCGGTTTCACAACATCGGCGTATCGGCGCACAAGGCGGACTTCGTTCCGCTGGCGCGCAAGGCGCTGGTGCTTATAGCGCAGGGTGGCGGCGGCTCGCAGCAACTCGACCAACTCGCAATCCAGACCGACATGAGCGGGCTCGGGCGCTTTCTCGTAACCAAACAGGTGCACGATATCGGCGGCTTCCGCACGATGGGCTTGCGCAACCTGCTGGTGACTCAACCCTACTTCCATGACGGCTCGCAGCAGACACTGTGGGACGTTCTGGATCACTACAACAAGGGCGGCGTGCCGAATCCTTATCTCGACGGCGGATTGCTGCCGCTCGGCCTTAGCGAATCCGAAGAAGCCGACCTCGTCGCCCTCCTCGCCACCTTGACCAGTCCCGAATACGCGAACGCGGCGAACGAAGAGCTAGAAAAGCAGCGCGCACGCGCCAAGACCGATCGACCGCAGCGCGACGAGGCGGCTGCGATGGGCAAGAGCGGCCTCGGTCCCGGCTTCAAGGGTCCGTTCGGCGATATGACTCCGCCACAGAACGAAGAGAATCCCGCGCTGCTCGGCGGCGACTGACAACATCTTATCCACGAGGAAGCTAAGCCATGGCGGCACGGCATAAGAGCGTCGAAACCAAATACATGGAAGATCGCGATACGGTGCTGCGCGGGCTGCGACGGCTCGACCGCCGCACCTTCCTGAAGGTCCTTGGAGCGAGCGCCGCCGCCGTTCTGGCCAAGGGTCTGATGCCGCCGCACACCTTTCAGCTCGTCAACGTGGCCGAGGCGGCGCTGGACAAGAGCGCGAGTGCGGCCGGCGCGCCGGGAACGCCGCCGTTTACCTTCGCGTATATCTCCGACACGCACATGTACGTGCGAACGCTCAATCAGCGCTTCGTCAAAGGCGCGGTCAAGGCGGTCGAGGACGTCAACGCGCTCGATCCGCAGCCCGACTTCGTGCTGTTCGGCGGCGACCTGGCGCAGTTGGGCCGGCCCGAGGAATTGCAGCAGGGCAAGGAAATCCTCTCGATGCTTAAGGCGCCGGTCAAGATAATGGTCGGCGAGCACGACTGGTTTTACGACCTGGGCGACAAGTGGCAGGAGCTGTTCGGTCCGCCGACTTATTCGTTCGACTGGAAGGGCGTCCACGTGATCGTCCTGATGAGCGTGTACGAGAAGGATTTCTGGACCGGCAGGTTCACGCCTGCCGAACGAATGCAGATCGTCGCGGGATTGGACAACGGGATTCAGTCGCGCTTCGAAGTTGGTGCGGCACAGCGTGCATGGATTAAAAAAGATCTTGCCAAGGTGCCGGCCACCACGCCGCTGCTCGTGTTCTCGCACTCGCCGCTCTACAAATATTACCGCAACTGGAATTTCTGGACCGACGACGCCGAACAGGTGCAGGCGCTGCTCAGGCCCTACCACAACGTGACCGTAATCCATGGCCATACGCACCAGATGCTCTTCAACCAGATTGGCAACATCAGTTTTTACGGGATGCTCTCGACCGCGTGGCCATGGCCCTACGCGCCGCAAGGCTTGCCGCCGCTCACCGTGCAGATGAACCGCGCCGATCCGTACGATCAGCTCGACGGCCTCGGTGACGGCCAGGTCAATGTCAGCAAGGAAGGACTGGCTGACATGATGTACAACCTGTGGGACCGCAACCCGGTCACGGTGCGCGCGCAATACCTCAGATCGCATGGCAAGGTCTATCGCCCGCCCGCGCCGCAGTTCGCGAGCTATTGATCGCCAACCGATACTCGATGGTCTCTCATTCGACGAGGCGACAATGATCTCCAGACGAATAGTTCTCTTGATGCTTGGAACCGCGATCGCGGGCGCAGCCCTGGCGATCCGTGGCGCGCGTTCGTATGCGCAGCAGGCGGCGACGACTCACGACGTTCCCACGGCGCAAAGCGGCGGCACGGTCGTGATGCTCTGCGACGGCAAGACCAGCATCGAGGTCAAGAACTTAAAGCCCGGACAGATGATGTCGCGCGCGCGAGCGCAGGCCGTGAGCGACGACTTGATGGGCCAGTGGCGACGGGCGCATCCGGGCGAGCGATGGGAAGTCGCCCAAGCCACACCGCCGAACCCCAAGTCCTCGACTGCGACAACGTCGGGTACTCAAGCCCCTGCTGCGGCGCCCTCACTAGCGGTCCAGCAGGGCGACACGTACGCGAGCTTTCAGCCGCGCGACTACAAAGTCTGGAAAGCCGAGACTGACAAGTTCGTCGCCGAAGGCAAGAGCGTTTTTCACGACGCCAAGGCGCTCGGCAGTACGATCGGAATAAGCTGCGACATGTGCCATCCCGATGCCGCCAATACGCATCCCGAGACCTATCCCAAGTATCAAGTCCAGCTTCAGCGGGTCGCGCTGCTGCGCGACATGATCGACTGGTGTATCGAGAACCCAATCAAGGGCAAGGCGCTCGACCCCAACGATTCGAAGCTGCGCGCGCTCGAGGCCTATATCTACGCGCAGCGCAAAGGCGTGGCGCTTGACTACGGCAAGCACTGATAGCGTCAAGGCCCGACTTACGGAGAGCAAAAAATAATCAGGATGAAGTCCAGACGCTTCGCATTGGCACTCGCCATGGCAATCGGATTTACGCTCGCGCCGTGTATCGCTCACTCGCAACCGGCGGCTCAGCCGGACGAAATCCGCATCGTGGTGAATGGCGTGCGCAATCAGAAAGGCTCCGTGATTTGCTCGCTATGGTCGAGCGCGAACTCCGCTGAATTTACCACCGTCGGCACCGAGTTCCGTAAAATTTCGGTGCCTATTGAGGGCAACAAGGCCGTGTGCGAGTTCAAGGGGCTGCCGGCCGGCGCCTACGCCGCTACCGTGTTTCATGACGAAAACGGCAACGGCAAATTCGATCGCAGGTTCGGTTATCCGCTCGAGGGTTACGGATTCACCAACAACGTATATCCGACGCTCAGGGCACCATCATTCGATCAGTGCAAGTTTCAATACGCGGGCAAGGGCGTCCTTACGCTTTCGATCAATATGATCTATCGCTAGTTTTCGCTAGTTCTTGCCAGTTCTCGTAACGCTTAGCGCAACACGTCGTCATCGCGAGGCGCGATCGCGAGTTTCCGCGGCGACGGCGACGTCGGCGTCGGCTGGATGCAGCGTCATCCGTATCCCGTGGCGCGGACGCAGTGTGACCAGTGGATGGAGTTCCACCGGATGCCGGGGCACCAGCCGCATCCGATAGCGCTGGGCCATCGTCGCCACGACCAGTTGCGCCTCGGTCATCGCGAAAGCGTTGCCGATACAGATTCGCGGGCCGCCGCCGAACGGCAGGTAGGCGAAGCCCGCCCGCCGCCGCGAGCGTTCGGGCGAGAAGCGCTCGGGGTCGAAGCGTTCGGGCTCCTCCCAGAATGCGGGATGGCGATGGGTGACGAAGCTGCAGATGATGATGTTGGTCCTGGGCCGGACGCGATAGCCGCCAATCTCGTCCTCGCCGATGGCGTTGCGGGAAATCGCCCATGCCGGCGGATAGAGCCGCATCGATTCTTCGATCACCATCCGGGTATAAGAGAGTTGCGGCAGGTCAAGCGCGCCGGGCGCGCGCTCGCCGAGCGCGCTCGCGATCTCGTCGTGGAGTTTGTTCTCGGCCTCGGGGTTTTGCGCAAGTAAGTACCAGGTCCAGGCCAGCGCGTTGGCGGTGGTTTCGTGACCGGCCAGCAGCAGCGTCAGCACCTCGTCGCGCACCTGGCGCGGCGTCATCCCTTTGCTGGTCTCCTCGTCGACCGCGTCGAGCAGCATCGAGAGCAAGTCCTCGTTGCGAAACGTCGCGTGGCGGCGCTGCTCGACAATCTTGCCCACCACCTCGTCGAGCGCGCGAACGGCGGTGCGAAAGCGCCGCTTGCGCGCCGTCGGAATCATCCAGAACATGTCGAGCAGGCTGAATTCGCCCAACTGGCGGTTGACCTCGGTCAGCGCCACGCCAATCGCCTCGGCATCGTCGCTCACATCGGCGCTGAACAGCGCCCTGGCCACGATCGTGAGCGTAAGCCGCGTCATCTCGGCCGCGATGTCGAAAGGCTCGCCGCTTTGCGCCAGCGCGTCCCATCGCTCGAGCATCTCGAGCGTGCTGTTGACCATCAGGTTGCAGAATCCGGCCACGCGCTGGCGATGGAACATCGGCGCCATCAGCCGGCGCTGGCGATGCCAGAACGCGCCGTCGCTGGTCAGCAGGCCGTTGCCGAGCAGGCGGCGCAGCATCGCGTAGTCCACGTTGTGCTTGTCGTAGTTGCGATGGTTGTCGTGGAGGACGTGCCCGATGTGGTCGGGATGCGCGAGGAGCAGTGCGCGCGTGGAGCCGAAGCGAAAGCTCACGACGTCGCCGTGGTTGCGAAAGCCGTCGCGCAGAAGTCCGAGCGGCTCGCGCTGTACCTCGCGCAGGCTGCCGAGCAGCAGATGCCCGCGCGGTCCGGGTGGTCTGGCGCTAGGCGCCAAGATTTTCCTTGAACAGCGCGATCGCCTTGCCCCACGCGTCGCGCGCTTCGGCCGCGGCGTAGACATCCTTGCGCGTGTCGTTGAAGAAGCCGTGCGAGCAGCCCTTGTAGATTTTCACTTCGCCGCGCTTGTTGAACTTCTTCAGCCCGGCGGCGAGCCGGTCGACGTCTGCCCGCGTGATCCATCCATCATTCTCGCCGTATGCGTAGAACACCGGGCAGTTGAGATTCTGCAGTTGATCGTCGCCAGGGACCTCGCCGTAAAACGGCGCCGCGGCCTTGATGTCCCTGCTCACGCACGGCAGCGCCATCGCATAGCTGCCGCCCATGCAGAAACCGATCACCCCGATACGCGCGCCGTTGGCCTCCTTTTGGTTCTTGATCCACGCGACCGTGCTCAACAGGTCGTCGATGCCGTCGGCCGGCGCGAGTTTCGACATCAGCTCGCCCGCGACGTTGGGGTCCTTGGTCACCTGGTGACCCTGGCGCGAGTAGAGATCGGGCGCGACCGCGAAATAGCCCTCCTTCGCGAAGCGCCGCGCGACGTCACGGATATGGTCGTCGAGTCCCCACCACTCCTGCACCACGATGACCGCCGGGCGCGGAGCGCCGCCGCCGCCCTGGTGAGCGACGTAGGCCTTGAGCTGGCCGGCTTTACCCGCGAACGTTACGTCCTGTGCGACTACCTCATTGGCCATGATTGGTTCTCCTGCTTTGGGGCCGGTTTGCCTGCTGCTACTCGGCTGCGGTCACCGGGATAAAGCCGACGGTGCCGTTGCGGAGCGTCACCTGGAGCCAATTTCCCTGGATTCCGGTGACATGGACGAAGTGCCCGTGATGCACTTGGCCGACCACGGCGGTGGAGCTGTCGGCCGCCTGGTAGACCGCTGAGTCTTTGGACAACTTGAACTTGCGATTAAGCGGCTTGAGCTTGTGCTGCGCGACGCCGGGAGCGGAAGGTGCCACGGCGGCTTCCGCGCTGGGCGCCGCGCCCGGCGCCGCTGGCACGACCGCGCTCGGCGGTGGAGCGGGCAACAGATGCGGATCGAGCGCGCGCACTTCGGCATACTCGGTGTCGGCCTCAGCCTTGCCATTGGGGGTCGCATTTAACAGGTTGGCGAGCGCCAGGTGAGCCTGCGCATTTTTGGGTTGAAGCCCGATCGCGGTGCGCAGTTCGAGCTCGGCCCATCCCGGCTTGTTCGCCTTCGCGAGCATCGAACCGAGTTGGAGATGACAGGCCGGGTCGGCCGGCTTGAGCGCGACCGCCGCGAGGTATTGCTCTAGCGCCGCGCCCATCTGGGACTGCGACTCGTAAAGTCCGCCCAGCGCCGAATGCGCGGCGACGTTGTCCGGCTGGAGTTCGAGCACCCGCATGAATTCCACCTGCGCCAGCGTCGGCTTCTGTTCGAAGACGTACAGATTGCCGAGCGCGACATGGACCCGCGGGTCGTCGGGCGCGGCCTTGGCCGCGGCCTGGTAGTTCTGTTCGGCTTGCGGCAGTTCCGTCTTCTGCATCGCCTCGTCTCCGGCGTTCAGGTACTCGTCGACCGTCTCGTGGTGGCATCCGCCGGCCAGCGCTACGGCCAACGCGGCGGCTGCCGCCAGCGCGAGCGTGCGGGCGCATATAAGTTTCGGGCGCATGATTGTTGAATACATTGATCCTGATATGGATCGTGGTAAAGTCCGTCGCTTCCGCTCCATTGCCTCCACCTTCCTCGTTGGACTCGAACGATATCGCGCGTCCGCCGCGACTGCCGCGTCGGACATCGGGCGAGCGGCGCAGGGCGGTTGCCCGGCAAATGATCGCGGAGCGCAGGTCCAATGTTGAAGCAGCGGCGCAAAGACTGTCAAGGCGGCTGATTCGCTGATTTACTCTTTTACGGTTGGCTCGACTCACGGTGTGAGTTATAAAGGTACGCCGTGCGCGCAATTCTTATCGCTGCCAAGCATCTCGCTTTCGCCAAGACGCGCCTGGGCCGCGCCGTGGGCGACGCCGATCGCATGGCGCTGGCCGAGGCGATGTTCCGCGACGTGCTGGCCGCGGCGCTGAGCGCGAGCGCGGCGGACCACGTGGCGGTTATCAGTTCGGACCCGGCGCTGCTCGACGCGGCGCGCATTGCGGGCGCGCTGGTGATCGACGAGGAGTTTCCGCGCGGGCTCAATGCGGCGGTCCGCCTCGCGACGGAGGCGCTGGCCGCGCAAGGCGTCGGGACGCTGTGCACGGTCCTTTCGGACATTCCGCTGGTGACCGGCGAGGATATCGACGCGGTCTTCGGCGAACTGGCCGAAGAGGAGCGCGGCGTGGTGCTGGTGCCCTCGCGCGATTTAAGCGGCACCAATATAATCGCGCGCGCGCCGGCCGGCGCTATTCCGACCCGCTTCGGCGGCCAGAGTCTCAGGCGCCATCTCGAGGAGTGTTACCGGCTCGGTTTGCCCAGCAGGGTCGTGCGCCAGCGCGGCCCGGAGCTCGACCTCGACGTGATCGACGATTTGAACGAATTCGTA
Organism: uncultured delta proteobacterium; assembly: GCA_963810495.1. GTDB lineage: Bacteria > Desulfobacterota > Binatia > Binatales > Binataceae > JAKAVN01. Next base: position 16,816 of record CAWENP010000019.1, on the reverse strand, counting down.
CGCACGCCCAGCATGACGCATACGTACAGCCAGCTTGCACGCCTCGGGATCGCCCACGGTTAGACGGCTATCCGGATGTCGAGAATCGTGGAGATGATCGAGCGCCTTGGCGCGCTGGTGATCGATAATGTCACCGCGCTGGGCAACTTTGTGCTGTTTCTCGCAACCGCGCTGTGGTGCGCGATGACGCCGCCCTACAAGCCGCGGCTGACGATCCGCCAGATGCGCACGATCGGGGCCGAGTCGATCATGCTGGTGGCGCTCATCGGCGCGTTCACGGGGATGGTGCTCGGTCTGCAGGGCTACAACACTCTGCGCCGATTCGGTTCGGAGGGCGCGCTCGGCACCGTGGTCGCGCTGGTGCTGGTGCGCGAGCTAGGCCCGGTGCTGGCGGCGCTGATGGTTACGGCGCGGGCAGGGTCGGCGATGGCGGCCGAGCTGGGATCGATGCAGGCGACCGAGCAGATCGACGCGCTGGCCGTGATGGCGATAAATCCGATCCAATACCTGGTTTCGCCGCGCGTGATCGCGGGGGTAATCAGCTTTCCGCTGCTGACCAGCATCTTTGACGTGATCGGAATCTGGGGTGGTTACCTTATCGGCGTGGGCTTGATGGGCGCGCCGGGCGGCAGCTACCTAAACGGTATCGCGCAGAACATGAGCGGCCACGACATCATGACCGGCCTGTACAAGGCCCTGGTCTTCGGGCTGGTAGTGATGTGGGTCTGCTGCTACAAGGGCTACCACGCGCAGCGGATGGCGACCGGGGTGAGCCGCGCCACGACCGAGGCGGTGGTGCTCTCGAGCGTGCTGATCCTGGCTTGGGACTATTTCCTCACGTCGATTCTCCTATAGAATCCGCGCTTCGAGAGAATTTCGAGCGAACGTTGTCAGGTGAAGATGACGCAAGATGGCGGTTGTTGAACAAAACGGAAAAGGGACGGTTGCGACAGGTGCCCCAATTGCGATCGAAGTGCGCGATCTGCGCCATCGCTTCGGCGCCCAGCAAGTCCTGAAGGGCGTCGATCTCGATTGCCTGCGCGGCCGGATCACCACCATCGTGGGACCCAGCGGATGCGGCAAGACCGTGCTGCTCAAGCATCTCAACCTGCTGATGCGAGCCGACTCAGGCAGGATCGTGATCGAAGGCGTGGACGTTACCCGTCTGGGCAATACTGGACTTGACGAGGTGCGCAAGCAATTCGGGATGCTGTTCCAGGCAGGCGCGCTGTTCGACTCGATGACCGTGTTCGATAATGTCGCGTTTCCGCTGGTCGAGAACACGCGCATGGGACGCGAGGAGATTGCGGTGAAGGTGCGCGAGATGCTGGCTAACGTGGGGCTCGAGGGGATGGAGCGGAAGTATCCCTCCGAACTGAGCGGCGGAATGCAGAAGCGGGCGGCGCTCGCGCGCGCGCTCATCCGCAATCCCAAGATCCTCATGCTCGACGAGCCGACCACCGGACTGGACCCGACCCGCACCGGATCGATTCACGCGCTGATACGCCATACCCAGCAGCGCTTTGGCCTGACGGTCGTGATGGTCAGCCATGACGTGCCCGCGGTCTTCGAGATCTCCGACCGCGTTGCCTTCATGCACGAGGGCAGGATGAGGCTTACCGGCACGCCCACCGAAGTTACGGCTGCCAACGACGAGGTCTTCAACCGCTTCTTGGCGGGCAGGGCCGCGGGAGACGAGCGCGACGCGGCCGCGCTCTGAGAAACAGAGGCTCTGAGAGCAGACAATGTACGCCAGTTGGACAACCAAGCTTATCGTGGGACTCTTCGCGCTGGCGGGGATCGTGGCGCTAGCGATCCTGTCGCTGCGGCTCGGAAAAATCGAACTGTTCAACCACAACGGTTACGTCATCTATGCGAACTTCGATAATATCTCCGGCCTGAAGGTCGGCGACCAGGTCGAGATTGCGGGTGTGCAGGTTGGCAAGGTAATTTCCATTTCACTCAAGGATTACCGCGCTCACGTGGGATTGAGGATCAACGAGGGGGTGCATGTGGACACGGACGCGATAGCCTCAATCAAGACAAGCGGTATAATTGGCGACAAGTATGTCTCGGTTTCGCTGGGCGGCGGCGAGCATGATCTCGCCGATGGTGGCGTAATAAGGCGAACCCAATCGGCCTTCGTGCTGGAGGACGCTATCGGTCAGCTGATCAACAGCAATGGCAGCTCCAGCCCCGGCGGCTCGGGAAGCAGCGGCAGCGGCTCGGGCAAAAGCGCATCCCCCGGCGATAGTGGCAAGGACCTGAAGTAAACAGGAAAAAAGCCTTTATGGTCGGGAATAATTACTCAGCGCACGACCTTCGAGCCATCCGTACGGCGCGGGATTGGTTTACCCCAATACGGAAGGCGACGAGCGTGTTTGCGGGTACGATGCTTGCTATGATGCTGGTGCAGCTCGCGTCGCAGGGGCCGGCATGGGCTTCGAAGACACCGCTGGACACGGTCGATCAGGTTGTCAACAAGTCCCTACCGGTGCTGCGCGACAAGCAAACGCCGCTTCCCCAACGCCGTCGTCAATTGCGCAGCCTGCTCGAGCAGCACTTCGATTTCGCAGACATGGCGCGGATCACGCTGGGGTACCATTGGCGTGAGCTCAGCGCGACCCAGCGCGCCCAGTTCACCGAACTGTTCACGGCCTTTATTGAGAACGCTTACCTGAGCAAAATTCAGGATTATTCAGGCCAGGACGTGGCCGTGCTGGGCCAGAATTCCGAAGGGGAAGGCTTCGCCCGGGTGCGCAGCCAGATAATTCAGCCGGGAAAACAGCCGATTGAGGTCGACTACCTGTTGCGTGACATAGATGGCGATTGGAAAATCTACGATGTGACTGTTGACGCCATCAGCATTGTCGCGAACTATCGAAATCAGTTTAACCGCGTGATTAATGATCAAGGATTCGATAAACTGATGGCTGATATGAAGGCCAAGCAACAGCAATTGCAGGCCTCGATGGGGTCGTAGACCCCGTAATCCTGGGGGGAACAGCGCCGAACCAGATGGTCGGTGCGGAGGTTAAACGTCGCCGTGAGTCAACCAATTATACGAATACGAACCAACCTGTATGCGAAAAGGCTGGCCAGTCTGTCGATGGCGGCGCTGCTGGCAACTCTAATGGTCGTCTCCACCGCATTCGCCCAGTCCGCGATGGGCGCGGACCAGGCGGCTCCGCCGAAGCTGCCCGGTGAGCGCGCGTTGCCAGGTGAGTCGGGAGGACCATATCCCGATCCGCTGGAGCCCTTCAACTCGACGATGTTCAATTTCAACATCAACGTTGACCAGTATGTGGTCACGCCGGTCGCCAAGGGCTACTCGTACGTGTTGCCCGGGCCGGCGCGTCAGAGCGTGAATAACTTTTTCAGAAACGTTGGCGTCATCCCGCGCTTCGCCAACAATCTGTTCCAGCTGCACGTCTACAACGCGGCTAACGAACTCGCGCGCTTCGGAATTAACAGCACGCTCGGTGTGGCAGGGCTCTTCGACGTTGCCGATAGCTGGTTCGGGATGAAGCAGCACAACGACGACTTCGGCCTGACGCTCGGGCACTATGGGATCTACTCGGGGCCCTATATCATGCTGCCGTTCCTCGGCCCCTCGACGGCCCGCGATACGGTCGGCCTGGTGGTCGATGGCCTCATGAACCCGATGAGCTGGCTGCTGCCGTGGTATGTGACGGTGCCGGCCGACATCGGGTCCGAGGCGATCAACGCGGTGAATTATCGCTCGCTGCATCCCAACCAGTTCGAGGAGGCCGACCGCTACGCGGTCGACCTGTACGGCGCGGTGCAGGATGCGTACATGCAGACGCGGACTGCTGAGCTCAAACGCCTGGCACAGTGACGCTTCGGGGCGAGGGGGCGCGGGCTTAAGCCCGCGCCCCCTCGCCCCATCATAATGCCGCAGAAAACGGCAGGGGCGGGCCGCTCTCAGAGCGGCCCGCCCCTGCCGTTTTGGCGCCACGCTCTCCCGCGCGCCGAGCGGCGTGCGCGAGGCTGCTGTGATGCCCGAAGCGCGCCTCGCGCGCGGCGGCGCCGCACGCAGCTGACATGCGAGGGCCGCGCTCGCCGCTCTTTCGAGCGGCCGGCGCGGCCCTCGCGGTCCCCCCACCTTTGGATTTTCCCAGCGGTCGGCCGGGCCTTGCGGCCCGTCCGGCCTTTGGTTAACCCCCCTTTTCAAACCATCGCGGCGACGCCCGTCAGGCGGTGGCGCCGCGTCATAATGCTAGTTATGGACGGTAGTGCCGTTGATGCCGTTGTCGGTCCGCGACGCGACGCGAAATGTCTCTGACAGTTCGAGAAACTGACTCTGCAATTCGCCCACCGCCTCGAAGGTCTTGGCCAGCTTGGCGATTTGCAGTTGGAAGGCCTTGGCGGGCTCCATCGAGCGCGCGAACTGCGCCAGATTGATCTGAAAGGCCTCGGCCAGCATCGCGATCTGCTCGTGCAGCGCCTTCATCGGCTCGAACGACTCGGCCAGCGTGCCGAGTTGTTCCTGGAACGAACGCATCGGCTCGAACGTGCTCGAGAGCTTTGCCATCTGCTCGCCGAAGGCGCGGATCGGCTCGAACGCGCGCGACGCCGACTGAGCTGTCTGCTCGATAGTGTCGAACGATTTGGCCAAGTCGGCCAGCCGTTCCTGATATTGCCTGGTTGACTCAAAGACCTTGGTGACGGCCTGCGCCAGTTGATAGCGGGATTTCCCCGGGTCGGCGGTTTCGCCGACGTATTGGAGGACGGTGCTGGCCAGTGAGTCAGGCTGGGCCGTTGGTTGCTGTGTATCCCGCAATGGCGTGCTCCTTCGCTCGGCGGCATCTGAGACGCTAGTCATCGCCGGAGGCTCCAGCGCGCTAGTCGGGTCAGCGCTACGCTTGTAAATCGTCTCAGCCGGCGGCGGTGCGGTTGGTGCCGTTGGATCGAGCAGACGCTTCCTCAGCTCTTCGAGTTTTAGATTCATGGTTCTCCGGCGTTTCCACCCTGGGGTGCTCTTGCTGTTACGCAAAACACGTTCCGGCTAGGCGAGTCGTCTTAGACGATCTCCAGTCTTGTGTCCAATAAAAGGCAATAGAGCATCTATAGCATCTCACACGACTGTTAGAGACGTTTAATCGCTATGAGAAGGAAAAAAGGAGATGATGATAAAGAGAGCTAATGCCTCCATTAGTTCCCGGGGTGACGGGGGACCCGGCATCATCGCCCTGGACCCCGTGTTGCGGGGGCGCAACGAATGGATGCGGCCCGGCAGCATGGCCAAAGCCCCTAGGAATCCTGGTTTGGAGGGCAGAGAGAGGGCCCGAAAGCGGCCTAATTCACATGCTCCCAGGCATGGTAGGAACTGCGGACGAGGGGACCGGACTCGACGTGGCGAAAGCCCATCGCCATCGCCCTGGACTTAAGCTCGGCGAACTCGGCGGGCGTAACGTAGCGCTCGACCGGCAAATGGTCGCGCGAGGGGCGCAGGTACTGGCCAAGGGTCAGGATGTCGCATCCCGCCGCGCGCAGGTCACGCAGCACGATTTCAACTTCATCCGGTTCTTCGCCCAGGCCGAGCATGATGCCCGCCTTGGTCAGGAGCGCGCGGCCGTCGGCCTTGCTGAAAGTCTTGCCGAAACTTTTGGCGTGAGCGAGGAGGTCGAGCGAGCGCTGATAGTTTCCGCCGGGCCGGGCCTTACGATAGAGGCTCGGGACCGTCTCGATATTGTGATTGAAGATCGCGACCGGCGCTCCGACCACGGTTTCGACCGCCGGATATGATCCCTTGAAGTCGGGCACCAGAACTTCGACTCGAGTCGCCGGTCGAAGCCGCTGGATCGCGCCAGCGGTCGCGGCGAAATGAGAGGCGCCGCCGTCGGGCAGGTCGTCGCGATCGACCGACGTGACGACCACGTGGTCCAGGCCCAGGCGCGCGACCGCCTCGGCGATACGCCGCGGCTCGTCGGGATCGAGCGGACGCACTTTGCCATGCGCCACCGCGCAATAGGGGCAGTTACGGGTGCACACGTCACCCATCAGCATGAAGGTGGCGGTGCGATGCGAGAAGCACTCGCCGATATTTGGGCAGCAAGCTTCCTGGCAGACCGTATGCAGCCGCAACTCGGCTAGCAGCGCTTTGGTGCGGAAGTACTCGGGCGAGGTCGGCGCGCGCACCTTGATCCAGTCCGGATGCCTGCGTTCGGTCATAGACGAATCTGAGCTTCGCAGGCGGCGGCGGTCGGGTCAACGCGCGCCCAGAGCGCAGCGGCGTCGGCGTTCGAGATACGCTCATAGCCCAAAACCGCGGCGAAGGATTGCTCGACTGCTGAGGCGGCCGCCGCGCCGAGGTCTGATTGGGGGGAGATTTCGCGGCCGCCGATTTCGCGCTCAAGTTCAAGTTTGGCCGACGTCATCTCGACTCCCGCGATTCCGCACGGCACTATGGCGTCGAAATACTCAAGATCAGTGCATACGTTGAGCGCGAAACCGTGCAGCGTTATCCAACGCCGGAGCCCGACGCCAATGGAGCCGATCTTGCGCTCGCCCACCCATACGCCGGTGAGGCCGGCACGCCGTCCCGCCGTAATGCCTAGTTTCGCCAGCACATCGATCATCGTTTGTTCGAGCCGGCGCAAATAGAGATGGATGTCGCGGTCGCGTCCTTCGAGTTTCAGGATCGGGTAGCCGACGAGTTGTCCCGGCCCATGATAGGTGACCTGTCCGCCGCGCGAGACGCGAAACACCGGGACTCCCGGCCGCGCTTCGAGCAGGTAGCGAGCGTCGGCGCCGCGGCCGAGGGTGAAGACGTGTGGATGCTCGAGCATCAGCAGCGTATCGCCGATCAGATCGTCGCGGCGCGCCGCCACTATCGCGTCCTGCAGCGCGAGCGCGGCTGCATAATCGACCGTTCCCAGCCGCGCTATCTCGAGTGTGCCGCGGGTTTCCATCCGATGCAGCCCGCTCAGTAGCGGTCGCGCTCCTTGGCGAGCAGTTTGGCGCCACTCGCCTTGAGTGTCTTGTCACCGTAGATAGACCGCGAACGCTCCAGAAAATCGGGACCCTTTACTTCCAATACGGTCGCTTCGACTCCGCTCGCGGACTCGCTTCGCTCAGGATGACACAAAATGTTGCTATATGTGGATCGCTTCGCCCTCAGCCGCCAGCGCCGCTTCCATGATCGCCTCGGACAGCGTGGGATGCGGATGCGGTGTCTTGCCGATCTCGGCAGTCGTCGTCTCCAGCGTCCGCCCTAGCACGATCTCGGAAATTAGATCCGTCGCATGATGGCCGATAATTTGCGCGCCCAGCACCTCGCTGTATTCTTTGCTCGCGACTATCTTGACGAAGCCCTCAGTCTGATTGACCGCGACCGACTTGCCGATCGCACGAAACGGGAACTTGCCGACCTTGACCTCGATCCCGCGCTCGCGCGCTTGCGCCTCGGTCAGTCCGACCGTGGCGACTTCGGGCTCGCAATAGATGCATCCGGCGATCGACAACAGGTCGAACCCGGGCTCGCGCACGCCGGCCATGATCTCGACCGCGGCGATGCCCTCGGCCGAGGCCTTATGGGCGAGCAGCGGTGGACGAATCACGTCGCCGATCGCGTAGACGCTCGCGCAGGCGGTGCGGAAGGAGTCGTCAACCTTGATGAAGCCGCTACGATCGAGTTCGATGCCGACTTTTTCCAGCCCCAGATTCGGGCTTAGCGGATTGCGTCCGACCGCGACCAGCACGGCCTCGGCCTCGACGGTTTTCGCGGTGCCGGCGGCGTCCAGCGTGACCGTCCAGCGCCCGCCCTTGCGCTCCATCGATTTGTACCCGTGCCCCAGCATCACCGTGACCCCGCGCTTGACGAAGGAGCGGCGCAACTCCTCGGCGATCTCGGCGTCGAATCCGGGCAGCATCTGCTTCTCCAGTTCGACCACCGTCACCTTGGCGCCGAAGGCCTGGTAGAAATACGCGAACTCCAGTCCCACCGCGCCCGCGCCGATCACGACCACGCTTTCGGGCAGACGGTCGTGCAGGAGCGCCTCGCGGCTGGTCATCACGCCCTCGCCAACCTTCATCCCGCCGAAGAGCCGTTCGCCCGAGCCGGTGGCGACCAGGATGCGCTCGGCCTCGATCGCCGGCGCGGCCGGAGCCGGTTTGCCAGGCGCTTGGCCAAGCGCGACGCTATTGGGCCCCGCGATACTCGCGCTGGCCTCGAATAGTTCGATCTTGTTCTTGCGAAATAAAAAGCGCACGCCCTTGGAGAGCTTGTCGGCCGCCTCGCGGCTGCGCTTGATCACGCGGACGAAATCGACCTTGACTTCGCCGACTTCGATTCCGTGCTCCTTGGCGGCGCCGCGAATCGACTCCATTGTCTCCGCCGAGTTGAGCAGCGCCTTGGACGGGATGCATCCCCAGTTAAGGCACACGCCGCCCACTTCCTCGCGCTCGACCACCGCGACCCGCATCTTGAGCTGGCTCGCGCGGATCGCCGCCACGTAGCCGCCGGGGCCGGAACCGATTACCGCCAGGTCGTATCGTGCATTTGCCAAGTTCGTCAGGCCCTCCGGATGAAGCTATGGAACGGCAAGTGGCCACGGCGCGCGCGCTGTCGAAGACGACGCCCGGGTGCCGGAATCGTTCAATTCCAGACTCTAACCCAAGGCGCTCAGGATGATAAGTCGCAGATGGCGAGCACGAGCTGCGCGGCGTCGAAGACGGGTGCGAACGAGCGGCGATGGATCGGCGAGGGTCCGAGCGCGCGCAGCGCGGCGAAGTGCTCGGGCGTGCAGTAGCCCTTGTGCTGCGCGAAGCCGTAGCCGGGAAAACGCGCGTCGTACTCGCACATCATCCGGTCGCGGGTCACCTTGGCCAGGATCGAGGCGGCCGCGATACAGAAGCTCTTGCGGTCGCCGCCGACGATCGGGGTTTGCGGATGCTCAAGCGCCGCGATCCCGCGTCCGTCGACCAGTACGTGGCCGGGAGCGCGTCCCAGGCCCGCCAGCGCGCGCAGGCTCGCCTCGCGCGTCGCCCAATAGATGTTGAGTCGATCAATCTCGAGCGGCTCGGCTACGCCGACTCCCCAGGCGAGCGCGCGCGCGGTTATGCGATCGTACAACTCTTCGCGCCTTTCCGGCGCGAGCTGCTTGGAATCGTGAACGCCCTTGATGAAGGTTTCGGGAGCGAAGATGACCGCGGCGGCGACCACCGGACCAGCCATCGGACCGACCCCGGCCTCGTCGATGCCTGCTACCACTTCGACGCCGCTGCGCCAGAGCTTGCGTTCGTAGCGGAGATCCGGATGCTTGGTCATCGCGCCGCCCCTCATCGCGCGCGCATCGTGCGCGTCGATGCGCCGATTATCGGCGCACGCTCAATCGAGGTCAAACTTTGAGCGGCCTGCTCCAGACGATTTTTCCACCGTCGCGCGCGGCCTCTACGGGCGCGCGCGCGACCATTCTTCCTTTTCGTTCGGCGCGCTGGAAAAACTACGCCAGCCGTTTGAGCCGTGCGCGGCGCAGCGTTTCGGCCACTCCTTCAGGATCGGGGATGTCGTAAAGCCTGATCGCGTAGTCGGCGCTGGCGGCCGACGCGATGATGACGTCCCCAAGACCCATCGCGCGCTGCATGAACCGTTGCTCGACATCCACCGAGCGAACGTCGGCCAATTCCATTTCGCGCCGATGCCTGGCGAGGATGCCTTTGTTCTCGATCACCCGCTCCGAAGTGAGGCTCCATGAGATGAAGTGCCGCCTAAGCGCGGTCGCGATCAACTGCGCCACTCCGATCGCGAACAGCAGCAAGCTGACGTTCCATCCGTTCACGTAAATGAAGCGCACAGCAAACCCCGCCGCGATAAGGGCGCAGGAAAAAAGAATCGCGCCGATGAAATGCCACCAGGCCGGATGCACCCGCATCAGCGCGTATTCGCGCTTGTCCGCCGGCTTTGGCTCGTAAAGCCGCGTGCCGCATCGGGCGCAGAATTGCGCGTTGGGGGCCGAGTCGGATCCACATTGCGGACATCTCATACTGTTGCGTTCCCTGTTGCAACGGCGATCCGGCCTCGGCCGCGCGTATCGCATCGCGGCCTGCTTCGCCGGGTTCCCGTGCGCGTCGCTTCGTGTTAGTTCTGCCTAACATGAAGATAGCGCTGTTCGGAATCAACTATGGCCCATGCGCCGATCCGCGGGCGGCGAGAGAAGTCGCGCGCGCTGCCGAAGCGGCCGGGTTCGAGAGCCTCTGGACCGGCGAGCATATCGTGCTGCCCGACCCGCAAGTGCCGCCGTCGCCAGCCGCGCCCGACACCCCATTTATCGACTCGCTGATCGCGCTGGCCTTCGTCGCTGCGCATACCAAAACTATCCGGCTCGGTACCGGGATCATCATCCTGCCGCAACGCAATCCAGTCGTGCTGGCCAAGGAACTCGCCTCGACCGACGTGCTCGCCGGCGGTCGCCTGATTTTCGGCATCGGCGTCGGCTATCTCAAACCCGAGTTCGAGGCGATCGGCGCGCCCTTCGACCACAAGGGCGCGCGCAGCGAGGAATTCCTGCGCGCGATGATCGCGCTATGGACGATGGACAAGCCGGAATTCCGCGGCCGCTTCGTCTCCTTCGGCGGCGTCAATGCGATGCCGCGGCCGGTGCAGAAGCCCCATCCGGAGATCGTCTTCGGCGGCCATACCAAGGAGGCCTTCTCGCGCGCCGCGCGCCTGGCCAAGGGATGGTACGGTTTCGCGCTCGACCTCGAAACCACCAAGCGGCACGTCGAGGCGCTCAAAGCCGCGTGCAAGGAAGCCGGACGGCGCTTCGAGGAATTGGAGATAAGCGTGACTCCGAGCCGCCGGATCGATCGCGACGAAGCGCGCCGTTTCGCCGAGGCCGGCGTACATCGCCTGATCCTGTTGCATCGCCAGAGCGACGCGGCGGGCGTGATGCGCTTCGTGGGCGAATCTGAGCGCGAACTCCTCGGCAAGGTTTAGAGGAGAATCAAGGCCATCACGCCTCCGCGATGGGCGGTAAAGGCGGCGGGCCGTTCGCCCCGAGATTTATAACAGTGTTCGTTTGGCGGCCTAAAATTTGCCGCTGATACCGATCGGGAGGGTTGGTATGGCCGGTAGGTATTGCATGAATGAAACAAGCTATGGTCAAACTTGCATCGGAGTGGCGAAAGCCTGACCGGCATTTCCATACCAGTCGGCAATTTGTTGACGCTTTATTCGTTAAGTTTGCCCTCATTTTCATCTTATTAGGCTCGATTCCCCTTTCTGCCGCTTACGGCACACGCCTTGCTTTATGCCGTAGTGTCCGGGGCATAGCAGCCCAGCAGGGTGAGATACGAAAGCGAAATATAGGGGAGAGTTAACATGGCAATGAAATTGGAAAGCAGTAGGGTCATGACAGTCAAGGAACTGTCGGACTACCTTAAAGTACATCCCTCGACCGTCTATCGTCAGCTCAAGCGCGGCGGGCTGCCAGCTTTCAAGGTGGGCAGCGATTGGCGCTTCAATATCGAGTCGATCGACCGCTGGCGCCTGCAGCAGGACAACTTCAAAGGCTGATTTTCGACTCGACGGGATGGGCCGCAGGCGGCGCGGTCCTTTTCCGAAACTGACCTGACGCCGCAGGGGGAGCAGCGTGCTTGAGGCGTCGGACCCCAGACGGTCCGGCGAAAAGATCCTGAGGCCAGATTCCCGGGGCGAAGTTTTCAAGGCTCGCAGGCCGAGACCCGAGAAAGCCCCGCCAGGAAGCCCCGAATACGCAGCCCGGGAGCAGGCACTAAGATGGCGGTCGCTCGACGGTTCTCGGCACGGTCGCGAGATAGTCGAACGACAGCCAGCCGCGCAGCGGGTCGACCCGAGCAATACGGACCCGTATCGGCGTCTGACTCGAAACATTAGGTGCGCCGCGCAGGGCGCCGCGCACGGCATAGTCGTCCAGTTCCGCGCTGACTCCGTCGCGGGTGACAGTTGCCGCGAGTTCGCGGCCCACCGCATGACGCTGCAAATAGCGTAACGTCCAGTAGCGCCGCGCCCGGCGCTCCAGTTCCTTGGCCTCCGTCTCGGCATTCTCCGTATTCGCGAGCACTGCCAGTATCCCGTCGGCGTCGTAGGGCGGCGCCGACGAGTCCGCGAGTGCACTCACCAGCTGGCGTTGCAACACCAGGTCTGCGTAACGCCGGATGGGCGAGCTGAGTTGCGCATAACATTGCAGCCCCGCTCCCGCGTGGTACTCGGGATACACCGACAAGCGTGCTCGCACCGCGCCCATATCGCCGGCCGCCGGCTGCACCCGGTAGATGATCGGGATGCGCCGCTCGGCGGCGTAGCTCGCCGCGACGAAATTGTTCAACACCATGAACTCCGCAACCAGCAGTCGGCTGGGCGAGTTGTTGTTGTCGATGATTTCGATTTCGATCTCGTCGCCATGCACCCGCACCTTCGGCTCGCGCCGCTGCACCAGGATCGCCCCGGCCCGCTTGCGCCGTTCGCGAAGCTCGAGCGCCGCTTCGTACATCCGCCGAAGCGCCGTCGCCACCTCGTCGTCCGCCTTTTCAGCGCCGCCCAGGATGCGGTCCGCCTCGGCGTAGCTTAGCCGCCGGCCGATCCTGAGATTGTGCGGACTGATGGCGCTATCGAGCAATTCGCCATGCAGGCCCAGCAGCACCGAAGTGCTTAGCACCGGATGCCGTTCGCCGGCGATCAGGCTTGCCCGGCGGCAGCAGATTTCATCGGGGAGCATCCGGACGGTCGTCTCCGGCAGGTATACGGTGGTGACGCGCGCGGCCGCCTCGCGATCCATCGCGCCGCCCCGCGCGACGAAATCCGCGACCAGCGCGATGTGGATACCGACCCGCAACTGGCCCTCCGCCGTCACTTCGCAGCTGAGCGCGTCGTCGACCTCGAGCGTCTCCTCGTCGTCGATAGTGAACGCGACCGGCCCGTCGATCGCTGCACGTTCCATCGGTGTGACCGTGGCCGCTTCGACCTCGGCCGCTTCGCTGAACTGGGTCGCAAGGGCGCCGATCGCGGCGAACCGCGGGGCAGCGGGTGCTGCCCCGAGACGGTCGAGAACTTCGAAGGCCACCTCGGCCGGGTCGACGTCGGGCGCCGCCTGCCCCAGCATCACGGTCAGTTCCTGGCTCCGGGTGGAGGGATTCTTGAGATAACGTTGCAACTCCGCAATCAAAGGCCCGGCTTCCTCGGATGAATAAGAGGCGCCGTTGGCGCGGGTATCGTTCGCGATGATCGCGCTTAAGAGATCGCGCGTGCGGCGCCCCTCCTCGCTGCGCATCCTCACTCGGCTCTCCTGCACGCGCAGCCGCTCGACCTGCTCGGGGCTACGCACCATGAATTCGCGGTTGCGGCGGACAAAATAGATGCGATCGGCGATCAGCGCCTCCAGCATCACGGCTGCGCCCGAGCTCGAGCGGCGGCCGAAGAACAGCTCGGCCAGATCATCCGCGCTGAACGCGCGGCCCTGCTCCTGCACAACTTCCCACAGCAGCGTGAGGTCGAGTTCGGCGCGCAATCGCGCCTTCTCCTCCTCCAACGCCGCGATTCGCGCGGCCGGCTCGCCGTCGTCGCCTTCGGCGCGGGCCGCGGCGTGGCGCATCATGACCAGCTCGCGCACGATGGTGCGTTCGTGCCCGGCGCGGTCGCGAATCACCAGTTTGTCGCCCTGCTCGCGCACCACGAACCCTGGATGAAGCCCGCCGTGGTCGAGATACTCGATTAGCGAGCCTGTGTATTTTATTGCTGAATTCACCGGTCTCCCTATTGTGACGGCCACCGCGAGCGAAGACCATATGCAAAGCCCGTCGTGCGGCTTTCCCGGTCGCGCGGCGCATGAGGAGAGGCGGTTGCCGGAGACGACGTGGTAATGATCCCGACTTTGGTTGCGAACTCCTTTCTCGAGGACCTGGCGCTGGTGTTATGCGTGGCGGCGGTCACCACGGTCGTCTTCCATGTGCTGCGCCAGCCGGTTGTGGTCGGCTACCTGGTCGCCGGTATGATCGTCGGGCCTTACACGCCCGGAATACTCGTTGACGCGAGCCGTATCCACGGCGTCTCCGAGTTGGGCGTCATCCTGCTGATGTTCACGCTCGGGTTGGAGTTCAGCATCCGCCGCCTGCTGCGCCTGGGTCCGCGCGCCGCCTTTATCACGGCTGTGCAGGTCGGCCTGATGCTCTGGCTCGGCTACGTCTGCGGGCGGGCGCTCGGATGGAGCGAGCTCGAGAGCATTTTCACGGGCGCGCTGCTCTCGATCTCTTCTACCACGATCGTGGCCAAGGCGTTCGCCGAGCAGCAGGTCGGCGCCGATCTACGCGATCTCGCCTTGGGCGTGCTGCTGTGCGAGGACCTGGTCGCGGTGATCATGCTGGCGGTGCTGACGCCGCTCGGCGCCGGCGCGGAGCTGAACGCCGGGGCGCTCGAATGGACCGGCTTGCGTCTGGCGATCTTTCTGCTCGTGATTGTCGGTGGCGGAATCCTGCTGATTCCGCCGCTGGTGCGGTTCGTTGCGCGAATGGGCCGCGACGAGACGCTGGTCGTCGCCAGCGTCGGGATTTGCTTTGGCTTCGCGATGGAGGCCGAGCGCGCCGGCTACTCGGTCGCGCTGGGCGCCTTCCTGGCCGGGTCGCTGGTGGCGGAGTCGGGCCATGCCGAGCGCCTCGAGGAGCTGATCCGGCCGTTGCGCGACGTCTTCGCGGCGGTGTTCTTCGTCTCGGTCGGGATGATGATCGACCCGCAGCTCATCGCGACGCATTGGCATGCGCTCGCGCTCCTGGTCGCCGTCCTGATTGCCGGCAAGACCGTTGGCGTGACGCTGGGCGCGATGCTGACCGGGACGCCGTCGCCGCTCGCCGTCCAGACCGGATTGAGCCTCGCCCAGATTGGCGAGTTCTCGTTCATCATCGCCGGCGTGGGGATTCAGACCGGCGCCGCCCACCCATTTCTCTACTCGGTCGCCGTCGCCGTCTCGGCGGTCACTACGTTCACCACGCCTTTCATGATTCGCGCCTGCGGACCGGTCGGTGCGATGGTCGAGCGCCGCGCGCCCCACGCATTGGCGCGCCTGCAGCGCGTCTATGACGGATGGGTCGAGCGGGTTAACGCCGGCCGCGCCGTTTCGGATGGCCGTCCGGGCGTTGCGGCGCCGGCCTTCTTCCTGATTGCGGGCGCGCTGTGCGTCGCAGCGGTGGTGGTCGCTCTCGATGTTGCGGGGCGTCCGATCGAGAAAATCATAATGGCTCACGGAATCGCGACGGCGCACGCCGCCACCGCGGCCGACCTCCTGGCGCTCGCCGTGGCGGTGACCGGAATGGCCGCGATGCTCTTCGGCGCGCGCCAGCTCGCGGCGAGGCTCGCGGACCATCGGATGCCGGCCGGCCGCGGCACGCTGCAGGACTGGGAGCGGAGCGTGATGATGGAAATCCTGCAACTCGCGATCATGATCTGCGCCGGGCTGCTGCTGCTCGCCGTGCTGCAGCCGTTTCTGCAGATCCGCCAGGGCGTGGCGATTGTCGTACTGATGATGTCCGCGATCGTCGTAGTGCTATGGCGCGGCGCCCGCCGCCTCGCGGCCCCCGGCTCCTAGTGCGGTGAGCCTCAAGTTCGTAAAATATATGCGATGGCCGGCAAGACGATAAGCGTCGAGGTGCCCGACGAGCTATGGGCGGGGCTGAGCGAAGTGGCCGAGGCGCTCGGCATTTCCAGCGCCGAGGAAGCCGCGGTGATCGCGATCGCCGAATGGACCGCGCGACGCAGGTCGGAACTTGATGATCGCGATCCTCAGCAGCGATACTTCGTCAACCAGGCGCTCGACGAACTCGCCGCCGGCGCGGAGAAAAAGAAGTAGTAAGTTTCACACCGGAGCGCGAACACGCCCGACTGACTAGCGCCAGGGCTCGCGCATCACTTCGGTGTCGCCGGTCTCCTGGTTGACCATCAGGAACTCGACTTCGTGATAGCTGCCCTTGGGAAAAAACACGTAGCCGCTGACCGTGAAATCGTGCCGGACCTCGCCGCCCTGCAGCGCCAGCGCCCCTAGCTGCGCGTTGGCCTGTTGGTCGGCCTTGCTGGCGCCGTTTTGCACTCCGCTGACGATTCCCGAGCCGCCGCCGAACGCGGCGCCCACTATCGCGCCGCTCGCGGCTCCGCTGAGACCCGAGAATCCGTTCACCACCGACCCTATCGCCGCTCCGAGGCCCGCGCCCAGCGCCCCTTCGGCAGCTCCGCCCACCACGCCGCTGGTCAGTGCGGCCTTGAGTTCACCACTGCCGCCGGCCTGGCGCGCCGCCTCGCCCGGCGGCAGTGGCGCGACTCGCGCGCCGGAGTCGTTGAGCGCGAAAATCTGGCTTGGCACGATCGAACGCGGCACGTCGCTGCCGTTGGCGACCGAGACGTAGACCGGCTGCACATCGCCGATCGGAGTGGCCGGCTGAGTGGTTACGTTAAGCTGGCCCTGCTGCGGCGTAGCCACGATCTGTGGCGTGTTCTTGAGTGGCGCCGAGGCGAATCCACATCCCGCCATCGCTAGCGCCGTCAGGAACCCGAGCGGTCTCCTCAACCGGCGGATTTGCGTGCGATGAACCTGCGCGACAGCCGTCATGCCTCATTGTAATGCCGGGCGGTATGGTGGGATCAAGCGGCCCGCATATGGTCCGTTTGATGCTCCGCCGGCAAAATCGCGCCACTGCGCCTCAGGACGAGTCCGGGGCGGGTGGCTTGCGCCGGCCTTCCCGCGCCGTGCAGAATCGCCCTCGGCGCCTCGATCGCGCGGTCGCAGGGATGACGAGTTCGGAGGCACGCCGGGGTGGCGAAATGGCAGACGCAGGG
>CAWENP010000018.1:0-40065 GCA_963810495.1 uncultured delta proteobacterium | reverse complement strand
GACGCACCAGGACTTGAACCTGGGACCTCTTGCATGTGAGGCAAGCGCTCTAACCGGGCTGAGCTATGCGTCCACCGGGAGACGAATTATCGCGCCAGCAGCGTCCTGTCGCAAGAGTAATGATCGCTGTCCGAACACTGGCCCCCAAGTGTGCGTCTGATGTCCGCCGATATGCGAGCGTCGCTGAGACGCCGCGCTAACGGCTTCGCGGCATCCCCAGCACGCGCTCGGCGATGATGTTGCGCTGAATCTCCGACGTTCCCGCCTCGATTGTGTTCGCGCGCGAGCGCAAAAAATGATGCTGCCAGCGGCCCGAGTGCACCGCATGCGGCGAGCCCTTGACCAACTGGCCGGCGGGACCCTGAAGCCCGATCACGAACTCGGTCATCCGCTGGTTCAGCTCCGACCAGGTCAGCTTCGAGATCGATCCCTCCGGTCCCGGATCGCCGCCCTTGAGAATCTTCGAGAACACCCGGTACGACGTGTACTTCATCATCTCGAGCTCGACGTGGAACTGCGCGAGTTGCTGTCGGACAACGGGATCGCTGGTCGCCGGAGCGCCGTTGCGCATCGTCGCCCGCGCCAACTCGACAATCTCGTCGAACACGATCCGAAAACGCGCCGCCGAGGCGAACGCCGCCGTCCCGCGCTCGTTCATCAACGTGGTCATCGCGACCCGCCATCCCTCGTTGAGCCCGCCGACCAGGTTGGCGCGCGGCACCCGCACGTCCTCGAAGAAGACCTCGTTGAACTCCGACTCGCCGGTCATCTGGCGCAGCGGCTTGACCGTGACTCCGGGCGTGCGCATGTCGACCAGCAGGTAGCTGAGCCCGCGATGCTTGGGCGCTTCGGGGTCGGTGCGCACGAGCAGCATGCACCAGTCGGCAAGATGCGCCATCGAGGTCCAGACCTTCTGCCCGTTGACGATGAACTCGTCGCCGCTGAGCTCCGCGCGCGTGCGCAGCGAGGCCACGTCGGAGCCGGAATTGGGCTCCGAGAAACCCTGGCACCAGATTTCCTCGCAGTTGAGGATTTTGCGCAGGAAGCGCCGCTTCTGCTCCTCGGTGCCGTGCGTGATGATCGTCGGACCCGCCATCGAGAGCCCCAGCGCGTTGAGCGGCCCGGGCGCGCGGCTGAGCGCCATCTCCTCATTGAAGATCGCCATCTCGGTGCGGCTCGCGCCCTGGCCACCGTACTCTTTGGGCCACGACATCCCGAGCAGGCCGCCCTGATGCAGGCGGCGCTGCCAGTCGCGCAGGAATTCGATCTGCGTCATGCCCTCGGGCAGGTGCTGCTCGGCCGTGCCCCACTTAGGCGGCAGGTTATCGCGCAGGAAGTTGCGCACGCGCTCGCGAAAGCGCTCTTCGTCGGGGCCGAAAACCAGGTCCATACGGATTGTTGCGCCGGGTATTGCCGCGCGGATTCCTCTAGATGCGGATCACTAGAATATGTATGACCGAAACGATCTAGTTGACGGCGTCCATCAGCCGAATCAATTCGGCGCGGCCCCATTCGATTTCATGGCGATGGCGGTTGGCCATCTTTTGCAGACACTCGCGAATCGGACCGCTCTCCGGCGCGAGCGCGAGCGTCTCCTCGATCTTGCGCGCGACCCATTCCTGGCCGCGAATCAGCAGCGCGAGCCGTCCGCGGATATTGCCGACCGCCGCGACCTTGCTCGCGAAAGGCCCGGTCGCCGCCGACGGTGTGCCGCCGCCCTCGCGCACCAGCCGCTCCAGCGCGACGGCATTGTGGCTCTCGTCTTCGCGCGCGTCGAGCAACAGCTCCTTGAGCTCAGGATGCTTCACCTCGGCCGCGAGCGAGTCGAGCACGGCCACGCCCGCGCGCTCGGACTCGAGCAACAGGTTGAGCATCCGCTCCAGCGCGGCGTCCATGTCGGGACTGTAGTACGCGAGTCCGAATTACGGCAATGCCTAGAGAAGCACCGGAGCACCATCAAGCGGTGGCGAGGCGGTCGCCCAGCAGTTCGGCGAGGCGCTCGGCCGGCGCGCGCTTTAAATCGGAGGTCGCGAATCCGGCCGCCGCCGCATGGCCGCCGCCGCCGAAGACCCGCGCCAGCGCCGAGAGATCGATTTCCGAGTCGGCGCTGCGGCGCAGGCTCACGCCCTGGCTGCGCAAGTCGAACAGCGCGATCACCGTGCGCGTCTGCCCCTCGTAAAGCGCCGCCGCGACTTCGCTGCTATAGCCGAAGCAGCAGGCGCTGCGCACCTTGATTCCGTTGTCTAGCATCCGATCGACCATCGTGGAGCGTGCGAGCTCCAGCGACTTCGCCATCGCCTCCCGCCCGGCTTCCAGCGCCGCGCGCATCCGCCGCGACAGCTTCGGTTCGCGCAGGCGCAAAATCTCGCGGTACGACTCGATCCCGCCGAGCGTCTGCACGGCGAGCGCCCAGTCGCTGGACTCGGGGATGCGATGGACCCAGCGGTCATGATCGTCGGCGATCGCGGCGAAGACGGCGAACTCCTCGAAGGCGCGCGCGCGGGCCGCGGGGAGCGTGGCGGCGCGCCGGCGCAGGTAATTGAAGGTCAGCCGCGCGGCCGAGTACTGCTCCGAGAGCACGCGCCCCGTGAACGGCACCTTGAACTCGGGAGCGTCGGCGCGGCCGACGGCGGTGCGATGGTGGTCGATCCAGTAGACAAGCGCGCCCTTTTGCGCGAGGTCGGTCAGATGCTCGCCGGTCGCGGTCGAGTTCCACGAAAGATCGGTGACCCAGATCTCGTCGTCCTCGCCGCCGGTGCGGAGTTCGAGGTCCTGCAGCACGCTGTCGCTGTCGTTGTTGGCGACCAGCCGCGTGGTCACGCGCTCGCCCTCGTAAAAGCGCGCGACCGCCGCCGCCGCCATCACGCCGTCGAGGCATGACGGCCCGTGGCTGACAATCTGGATCGCGCGCTGGATCGCGCGGCGCGTAGCTGGCTTGCTCATCGTGTTCAAAATCCTATGGCATCGCGCCGACCGTAGCGATAGCCGGCCGAGATAGCCGTCTGGCCACAGTCGTCCGCAATGGCCGCACCCCCCCCCGATGAAAGGCTGCTGGCGTGCGTGCTAGATTGGGCCGGGACCTGATGATTGATTCCGGCCACGGCGATTTGGAGGCTCACAGCGAGCCCCGCATCCTGGAGCGCTCCGAGCATCCGGTCTCCCGCCGCGATATCGACCCGCGCGTGCTCAAGGTGCTCTACCGGCTGATCGATGCCGGCCACGAGGCCTACCTGGTGGGCGGCGGCGTGCGCGACCTGATGATCGGGCGGCGGCCCAAGGACTTCGACGTTGCGACGTCCGCGCATCCGCAGGAGGTGCGCGACCTGTTCCGCAACTCGCGGCTTATCGGGCGGCGCTTTCGCCTGGTCCACGTCTTCTTCGGCCAGCACAATATCGAGGTCGCCACCTTCCGCCGCCGCGCCGAGGACGTGGCCGAGTCCGAAGATCCGCTGATCCGCCACGACAACACCTTCGGCACGCCCGAGGAAGACGCGTTTCGGCGCGACTTCACTATCAACTCGCTCTTCTACAACCCGCGCACGTTTCACGTGATCGACTACACCGGCGGAGTCGCCGACCTCGAAGCGCGGCTCATCCGCACGATCGGCGATCCCGAGGTGCGGATGCGCGAGGATCCGGTCCGGATGCTCCGCGCGGTGCGCTTCGCGGCCAAGCTTGGCTTCGAGATCGAGCCCGCCACGCGCGCCGCCATCGAGCGCCATCGCGAGGACCTTCTGAACGCCTCGGTGCCGCGCGTGGTCGAGGAGATTTACCGCGCACTGGGAATCACCGCTGCCGCGCGCGCCTTCGAGCTGATGCACGAGCTGGCGCTGTTCGACCTGCTGCTGGCGCCGCTCGCGCGTTTCATCCGCGCCGGCCAAGGCCCGGTGCACGAGAGCGCGACCGGGCGCAATCTGGCCGCGATGGGCCGGCGGATCTCGGCCGGGATGGAACCCGCGCACTCGCTCGTCCTGGCTTGCATGTTCGCGGACCTTTGTATGCGCGGGATGCCCGGCGGCGAGCCGCTGGACCTGCTGGCGGAGCTGGAGATCGCGCGGCTTCGCACGCGGCGACACGGAGCGGATGCGCCTCGTGCTCGAGGCGTTGCCGCATCTGGTCGCGCCTTCGCGCCGCACGCGCCGGCTTATCCATCGCCCATACTTCGACGAGGCGCGCGCCATGTTCGAGATCGTCGCGCCCACCTGCGGCGGCGATCCCGAGGTGCTCGCGCGCTTCCTCAGCGATCCCGAGGCGTGGCTCGAAGGCCGGGGCGGTGAGCCCCGGCGCGTCGAGCCGCGCGAGCCTGCCGCCGGTCCCGGTCCCGGCGGCCGGCGGCGCAGGCGTGGACGGCGCGGCGGCCGCTCGCGTCATCGGCGCCGCGGCCGGGCCGCGGCGCACGCGCTCGGCGCCTCGCCCAACGGCGAGGCGCGCGCGCACGGCGAAGGCGAACCGACGGCCCCCTCGCGTCACGCCGAGCCAGCAGGCTCGGCAACGGAGCCCCCCGAGGAAGCGGCGGCCGCTTCGGCGGCGGGCGTGGACCCGGTGGAACGCCCGCGCGGCTAGCGCCGCGCGCCCACGACCGTAAACGGGCCGCCGCTTGTCCGGGCCGCCTCGTTTCGACTACCCTGAGTTGCTCGCGTTTTGATCGAGCGCGGCGGCAGCGGATGGGTCTCATCAACTAAAGCAGCCATATAAAGAGGTCGGTTTTGGCAGCGAACGGTTTACGCACGGACAGAATCTGGATCGACGGCGCGCTGATTCCCTACGACGAGGCCAACATCCACGTCCTCAGCCACAGCCTGCACTACGGCTTGGCTGTGTTCGAGGGGATGCGCTGCTACAAATCCGACAACGGCCGCTCTGCGATCTTCCGCGGGCCCGAGCACATCCGCCGCCTGTTCGATTCCGCGCATATTGTCGAGATGCAAATCCCGTTCAGCCCCGAAGAGCTGCTCAAGGCCTGCTGCGACGTGGTGCGGGTCAACCGGCTCGAGGAATGTTACCTGCGGCCGATCGCGTTTTACGGCGAGGGCGAGATGGGGCTCTCGGCGCGCGGCAACAAGGTGCGCGTCGCGATCGCGGGATGGCCGTGGGGCGCCTATCTCGGCGAGGACGGCGCCAAGAAAGGCGTGCGGCTCAAGACTTCGTCCTTCGTGCGGTTCCATCACAACTCCCTGATGCCGCTCGCCAAGGCCTCGGGCCATTACGTCAATTCGATCCTCGCCGGCTACGAGGCGCGCCGCAACGGCTACGACGAGGCGCTTCTGCTCGACGTCCACGGCTACGTGGCCGAGGGCAGCGGCGAGAACTTCTTCATCGTGCGCGACGGCGTGGTCAAGACGCCGCCGCTTATCTCGGCGCTGCCCGGGATCACGCGCGACGCGGTGATGAAAATTCTGCGCGACGCGTCGATCGAGGTGGTCGAGCAGATCTTCCCGCGCGACGCGGTCTATATCGCCGACGAGGCCTTCATGACCGGCACCGCGGCCGAGGTTACGCCGGTGCGCGAACTCGATGATCGCATGATCGGAGCGGGCGTGCCGGGGCCGGTGACGATCAAGGTGCAGGAAGTCTTCCGCAACGCGTTGCATGGCCGCGACGCGCGCTACCGCGACTGGCTGCACTACGTCTAGCCCGAGGCGCTGGCGCGCTCGCGCCGGCGGCGGAATCCAGAAGCGAAGCAGGGGGCGCCGATGCGGTTCATCATCATGGTGGTGATCGTACTCGCGGTTGCGGGATTGGGAGCGATCGTCTTTCGCCCGCGAATCGCGCGCGCGGCAATGCTCGCCGTGGGAGCAACGGCGCCGGATTTCCATAGCCAGGTGGTCAACGGCGACCAGGTCACGCCGGTCAGTCTCTCCGATTTCCATGGGCACAAGCTGGTGCTCTACTTTTATCCCAAGGACAATACGCCCGGATGCACCAAGGAGGCGTGCGCGTTCCGCGACGGCTATGCGCGCTTTCAGGCCGCCGGTATCGCGGTGCTCGGATGCAGTATTGATTCGGCCGAATCGCACAAGGCATTCATTAAAAAGTACGGCCTGCCGTTTTCGCTGCTGCTCGACCCCGACCGCAGCATCGCGCGCGCCTACGGCGCCGACAACGGCGTCCCGATTCTCGGTCTCGATCGCCGCGTGACTTACGTAATCGGCGAGAACGGACTCATCCTGAAGGTCTACCCATCGGTCGATCCCGGCATCCACGCCAAACAGATCATTCATGATCTCGGCGCTGACCATCCGCCGAGCCCGACGCCGACCGCTTCGCCCGCCGCGTCCGCCGAGGAGCCGTCCGGTGGCAAGGGCGGCGCAAAGGCGCCGCGAAAGACCGCAACGCCGCAGCCGGGCGACGAGAACGACGTGGAATGAAACCCGGCGCGCCACAATGGAAGCCGACGATCGGGATCGCGATACGGCGTCGCGCGATCGCGCTGGCCGCGATACTCGCACCGCTGATCCTGGCGGCGTGCGCGGCCAACAAGCCGCCGCCCGAAATTCCCGACATCCCGCTTTCCTCCTACGCGGCTTTCGAGTTGCCGCCGGTTACGAACCAGAGCGGGCAGCCGTCCGGGGTCGAGGCGGCGCAAATAATCGGCGAGGGGATAGCCGTCGAGCTCAAGAACCGCGGCTACAATATCGTCGCGAATGCGCCCGCCGAATCCGAGCCGCTGCTGATCAAGTGCGAGCTTACCGCTTATCAGCCCGACACCTCCTCAGCTAACAGCGGCACCACCGGGATCACGCTGAAAGTCACCTTCATCGATATGAAGAACGGGCATGTGCGCGGCGAATTCGACGACGCGCAGAACGTCCAGGGCGGCGGGCTCCAGAGCGACCGCGATATCCTGCTCGGCTTCGCCAAGGGCGCGGGAATTCAGATCGACTCGCGCATCAAGGGGTAGCGCGCGCCCTGGCGACTTCGCTCGGCGCGTAGCCGAGACTCGTCGCGAGCATCACCGCCGCTGCGGCGATGATCGCGCCGTCGCGCTCGCTCGCCGCCATCTCGCCGAGCGCCGCGACATGCGCGACGGCGGTTTCCTCGGCACTCGTGCGGCCGCATCCGAGGCCGTCGGGGTCGAACAGCGAGTCGATCAGCCGATTGGGATCATAGTTGGTCTCGGCCATCGCCTCGCGCGCCGCGCGCCGCCAGAACTCGCGCGGCTCGACGCGTTCGAAATCGACGGTCGCGGCTACTCGCTCGCGAAAATTCTCGATCAGCGGACAGTAGAACGCGACGGCATTGAGATACGGACCGATGCACTGGCCGTCGAGAAATTCCGCGATCGTGCCGGCGGTTCCATAGGCCCCGAGCGAGCCGATGGCAGGCTCCAGTTGCACGAAGCGCTCGACGTATCCGGCGCCGTCGCCGCCGGGCGCGCGTTCGAGGCCCAGTGGATAGAGCCGGCAGGCGAGCGGACGTCCCGGATGAATCGTGCAGCGCGGCCCCTCAAGCGCGGAGCATCGCCCGTCGGGCAAAAAGCGCAAGAGCGATCCGCGCCGCATCGTGTAGCGCGCGACTACTGCGCCGGTGCTGACTTTGGCGGCCCGCGCGATCCGGATCACGTCATAGGGCGAGAGCGTGATCACCTTATCGCGGCAACATAGGCCGCATCGGTTGCAGACGTAGGAGAATGCGCCTTCATCGTCCATCTTTGCTTCAGCTTTGGCCGCCGCAATTACCTCGCTCGATAAACTGGCGTATGATCTTTTACAGGTCGCTATCATGTTGCTTGGAACGGGTCGAAAAGCTAGCGGATAACGCATGCGGATCGCGATGGAATTCAAAGTCCCTGCCCGGATTCGCAAAAAAGGGCAAATGGTTCATCTCATCGTGTCCCCTGCTCGACGTTCATCCGCAGGGCCACACTCGTAACGAGGCCGAGCACAACCTGGTCGACGCGCTCGCGTCGTTTCTGATGAGTTGCTACGAACGCGGGACTTTGGGTGAGGTGTTGCGTGACGCCGGGTTCGTGCCGGTTGCCGAGGAGCGGGCGCCCGAGACAGTTTTAGCGAAGGGCGATATCGAGCTGACAGTCCCGTTACCGTTCGTGATTGAGTCGAGCCGGCCGCGGGCACTGGCCTCTTAGCCCGCTCAGCACTCTCGCAAAAGTTTGAATTAGCGCTCTCGCGACATTCGTGCCGTCCGCACCACTACCCCGGCGGGAGCCGGTTCGCTAGCATCGGTCACGACCACCGAACGCTGACGGAGCATCCGAGCGATGGATTTCACTTACACGCCCGAGCAGGAAGCCTATCGGATGGAAGTGCGCGGATGGCTTGAGGCCAATCAGCCGCCGCCGCTTAGGCCCGAGGAAAAAGAGCGCGCCGACGAAAACTTCCTATGGGAGCGCCTCAAGCTCTGGCACAAGAAGCTTTACGACGGTGGATGGGCCGGGCTTACCTGGCCCAAACAATTCGGCGGGCGCGGCGCGACCTTCGTCGAGCAGGTCATCTTCCAGCAGGAACTCGGACGGCTCAACCTGCCGATGGGATGCAATGTGCTCGGCGTGATCATGACCGGCCCGGCGCTGATGCAGTGGGGCACCGAGGCGCAGAAGCAGCGCTACCTGCAGAAAATCCTGAGCGCGGAGGAGATCTGGTCCGAAGGGATGTCGGAACCGGCCGCCGGCTCGGACCTCGCCGCGCTGCAGACCCGCGCTGTGCTCGAGGGCGACAACTTCATCGTCAACGGGCAGAAGGTCTGGACCACGCTCGCCCATCGCTCGCACTTCTGCCAGCTCTTCGTGCGCACCGACCCTGACGTTCCCCGGCACAAGGGACTGAGCTGCTTGATGGTCGATATGAAGAGCCCCGGCGTCATCGTGCGCCCGCTCAAGCAGATAACCGGCGAGTCCGAGTTCAACGAAATCTTCTTCGAAGACGTGCGCGTGCCCAAGGACAATCTGCTCGGGCCGCTCAACCAGGGATGGCAAGTGTTGGTCTCGACGCTGATGCATGAGCGCTTCGGGATCGGCGAGACAATTGGCGGCACCGAGCAGACGCTCGCGCAACTGGTCGAGATCGCGCGCGGCGCAACGATCGATGGGCGCTCAGCGGCCGAGGACGACGAGGTCCGCCAGCAGCTCGCGCAGTTCGCGATCGAAGTCGCGGCCAAGAAGTACAACGGCCTGCGCTCGCTGACACGCCGGCTCAAGGGACAATTGCCCGGCCCCGAAAGCTCGATCGGCAAGCTGGTCTCGACCGAGCTGACGCAGCGGATGGTCAAGTTCTCGGTGCGGCTGCTCGGCGAGTTCGCGCTGCTCGAGCGGCGCTCGCCGTTCGCGCCCGACGGCGACTGGCTGCGGCGCATCCTTTATAGCGAGAGCATGACGATCGCGGGCGGGACTTCGCCGGTGCAGAAGAACATGATCGGCGAGCGCATCCTGCAGCTCCCCAAGGGCTGAGGCGCCGGCCTCTCCGTAGCGGCCACCAATAATTTTTTTCCCGCGCATCGCTTGTCCGCCGCGCCGAGTTCTGTCACAAACTTCGCCCAATAGCGTTACCCGGACGCGTCGCAAAGCCGCGTCCGCGCATTTCATTTTGCACGCTCACCCTCGTACTGAAGGAGAACCCGTGGATGCTGCGCACAAGGCCTATTGTTTGCCTGGGAACCGCCGCCATAGCGCTGCTCTTTGCCGTCCCGGCACACGCTGCCGACGCGTCGTCGGCCATCAATAGCGGCGACACCAGTTGGTTGCTGACCTCGTCGGCGCTGGTGTTGCTGATGACCGCACCGGGACTCGCGCTGTTTTACGGCGGGATGGTGCGGCGCAAGAACGTGCTCGCAATGCTCATGCAGAGCTTCATTCTGGCCGCACTGGTCTCGATCCAGTGGATTCTGTTCGGCTACAGCCTGGCGTTTTCGCCCGGCCACGCGCTTATCGGCGGCCTGCACTGGATCGGACTTCACGGCGTGAGCGCCACGCTGCCCAATCCCGACTACGCGGCCACCGTCCCGCATCAGGCTTACATGATCTTTCAGTGCATGTTCGCCGTGATCACACCGGCACTGATCACCGGCGCCTTTGCCGAGCGCATCTCGTTCAAGGGCTTCCTGGTTTTCAGCCTGCTGTGGATGACGTTCATCTACGATCCGCTGGCGCACTGGGTATGGGGCGTCGACGGATGGCTGCATCGGCTGGGCGCGCTGGATTTCGCGGGCGGCACGGTGGTGCACATTTCCTCGGGGACCTCGGCGCTCGCCGCCGTGCTGGTCATCGGGCCGCGGCGCGGCTTTTTGCGCGAGTCGATGCCGCCGCACAACCTGACGCTGACGTTGACCGGCGCGGGCCTGCTGTGGTTCGGATGGTTCGGCTTCAATGCCGGCAGCGCTCTCGCCGCCAACGGGCTGGCGACCTCGGCTTTCGTCGCGACCCATATCGGCGCGGCCGCGGCGGCGCTGGGATGGGTATTCGCGGAATGGATCGTGCTCGGCAAGCCGACCACGCTCGGTGTCGCCAGCGGCGTGGTCGCCGGACTGGTCGCGATAACGCCGGCTTCGGGTTACGTCGGGCCAATTTCCGCGATGGTGATCGGCGCGGGAGCGGGGGTGCTGTGCTTTTTCGCGGTGCGGATGAAGGCGCGCTTCGGCTATGACGACGCGCTCGACGTGGTCGGCGTGCATGCGGTGGGTGGGATTTGGGGTGCGCTCGCGACCGGCCTTTTCGCCAGCGTCGCGGTCAACGCGGGCGGCGCCGACGGCCTGTTCTTCGGCAACCCGCTCCAGTTTCTGATCCAGGTGGTCGCGGTCGTTGCCAGCATCTCGTTCGCCTTCGCCGGCAGTCTCATCCTGCTCGGAGTGACCGACGCGATGGTGGGATTGCGCGCGAGCGACGACGCCGAGCGTATCGGGCTCGACCTGAGCGAGCACGAGGAGAGCGCCTACGACCTGGGAGCGTAAGCCTCAGCGCTGCATCGCCGCGAACAGGAGCGGCGCGGCCTCCGACATTACCTCGCCGACGATTTCCGCGAGCGGCTTGCTCGGCACGGCGAGCTTCTCGGCGAGCGAGCGCATGATGCGCAGGTATTGCTCCTTGGTGCCGGCGCCGATGGAGGTTAGGCGGTCGGCCTCCATCACCTCGACGAAGCGGCGATGGGCCTCGTAGATTTCGCGGTCGACGGGGTCCGTAAATGGATTGGGCTGGTCGAATTTCCTGCCCTTGGTAGCCATCGTTGATGCACCCGGTATGGATTGGGCGCGCCGCGCGCGCCAGGGCCAAAGTATATCAGCCGCGCGTGTGACGCGGCGAACCGGCCCTCGCCATCATGCGGCTGATCCAGTGCGCCCACGGTCACTTTTCGAAGTTCAGTTTCTTCATCAGCGCGATGAAGCGCGGCTCCGAGCGCAGCGGATCGAAAATCCTGTCCATCTTGAGCCAGCCCATCCATTCCGAATGGGCTGCGTAAGCTTTTTCGAGGCCGTCCAACGCGCGCTGGCGATCGCCCAAACCTAGATAAATAATCGCCAGGTTCCACGGCTGAATGTACCCATGCAACGACCGCTTGTTCTGCTCCTCAATCGCCGCCATCGCGTGGCTGCGGTCGCCTGACGCTCCATAGGCGTATCCGAGCCACGCAGCAACCCACGTGGGAGAATCCACCGCGTTGGCTTTCTGCAATTCCGGGATGGCGTCACTGATTTTCCCTGCTTCGATATCGATCCACCCGCTCATAAAATGAGGAAGGAAGAATGTCGGTTCCAGATCACCGGCCTTGCGGGCCTGCTGTTTGGCCGCTTCGTATTTGCCTTGCCAGGCAAACGCGGAGGCAACGTCAAGCGTGATTTCGGGAGACAGGGGGTCTAGTTCAATCGCGCGCTTGCCTTCGGCCAGCGCTTCGTCGAGCCGTCCCTGGAGGGCAAGCCCCACACCGAACTGATCATGTGCGAATGCATAGTTTGGATTGAGTGCGAATGCGCGGTGAAATTCGCTCTCGCAGCCTGCCCAATCAAATTCATAGAAAAGTTTAAATACGGCAAGCGAGGTGTGAGCTTCGGCTGAATTATCGTCCAGTTGGATAGCCTTCTCAGCCGCTGCTTTTGCCTTGGGCATCGCTTCCGCGGCGGTAAAGACTCCTTCGTTGAAGCCGGCCCATAGATAGGCGTCAGACAGTCCCGAGTACGCAGGCGCAAAGCTTGGATCCAGCCTGATCGCCTCTTCGAATCGCGCGATCGCCTTCTTGAGATTTTCGTCACTCGGGCGGTTAAAAAAGAAGCGGCCCTTCAAGTAAGCGTCGTGCGCCTCGGGATTCACAGTTGGAGCGCCGGTCAGGCGCGCCTGCTCACTTGGCGTCAATTGCACATTGATCTCGCGCGCGATTGCCGACGCCAATTCGTCCTGGAGCGCGAGCACGTCGCGCGAGTCGCGCTCGTAGCTCTTAGCCCACAAATGTTTGTCGGCGGGCGCATCGATCAATTGGGCGGTGATCCGCACCTTGTCGCCTACTCGGAGCACCGAGCCTTCCACGACCGCATCGACGTTGAGCAGTCTGGCGATTTGCGGAGTCGGCGGCCGATGCTCGCCCTTAAACTGCATCACCGAGCCGCGCGAGATCACGCGAAGCTGGCTAATGGTCGCGAGGTCGGTCGTCAATTCATCGGTCATCCCGTCGGCGAAATATTCCTGCTTGGGATCGCCCGAGTAATTGTCGAGTGGAAGCACGGCAATCGATCGGATGACGCGAGGGCCGCGGCCCAACGGAGTCACGGAGTTCGGCGCGGGGGCATGGCGGGTCATCGCGACATAGGCCAGCGCCGCAATGGCGATCGCTCCGACGCCCGCCAGCGCGATACGGCTTTTCGTGCGGCTGGTGCGGGCTGAAGACTCCGCGGCAGCGGTGGAATCCGCGCCCTCCGAAAGAACGTACACGCCGATCGGGCGGCTTACGTTCTTGAGGTTCTTGATGCCCAGGCTCTTGACGGCCATTCCGCGCTGATTGCGGATTTCCTCGTAAACTCTCTCCGAGATGCAGATTCTGCCGGGATCAGCCAGCGCAACAATCCGCGATGCGACGTTCACGCCGTCGCCAACTACGGTGTTGTCCGAGAACAACACATCGCCGACGTGTATTCCTACGCGGATTCTGAACTGGGGGTTGTTTCCAGTTGCGGCTTGGAACGCGCGCGCGCAATTGACCGCATCGATCGCGCTATGGAAACTCGAAAGCGCGCCGTCGCCCAAGTCACCCAGCAGGCGTCCATTGAACCTCGGCAAGATGGTGCGCAGCAGTTCGCGATGACTGTTGCGCGCTTCCAGTCCCTCCTGCTCGTCGCGGCCCATGATTGCCGTGTAGCTCGCGATATCGCTGAACATGATCGCGGCGAGTTCGCGCCTGGGAGCCGCCGGCTGAGTATCAGTGGGAGTCGCCATTCAGGTGTTTGCTCGATAGTTTTCTGGACGAATCGATAACGCCTGAATACCCACCATCTGCAGGAGAAGGACGCCGGCCCAGCGCTCCGAGAGCGCGTCCCTGTGATCCCTAGGGCCCTGGCTTGGTCGCATTGAAGGCGGGCAACTGAACCATCGGAATCGCGCCGCCGCCGGTCATCAGCGGCAGCGTCCCGTTCCATCGCTGCAGACCCTCGTATTGGATGAGCATCGGGGTCAGCGATTCGTTCAGGATACGATTGGCGTCGGCCTGCGCCTTGGCCTTGATCAGCACCGACTGGGCGATGCCGTTGGCTTCGGCGACCCGCTGTTCGGCCTCGGCCCTGCTCTGGGCGACCTTGTTCTGCGCCTCCTGCGCGCGCTGAGTCGCCTCGATCACCGAGTTGATCGATGCTTCGACCTGCTCGGGCAGGCGGGTCTTGCCGATGATCGACACGTTGTCGAAGTGGATGCCATCGGGGCCGAGCTTGCCTTCGAGGTCGTGCTGCACGGCGTTGAGCAGATGCGGCTTGCCGGGACCGACGATGTCCATGATCGCCATCTTGCTCGCCTCGATGCTGAAGGCGTCGCGCACCTGGTTGCGGACATAGACGGTGGTCAGCGTGTGAGCGTCCTCGCGGAACTTGAGAAAAATCGACGGCACCTTGTCGGCTTCCATCTGGTAGCTCACGCCGACGTCGAAGTTGAACGGCACGCCCTCGCGCGAGTTGGCGGTGAAGCTTTCGTCAAACGCGCGCCCCTCCGTGATGCTGCGGGTCCACACCACGTTCTGCATGTAGGTCGGGAACTGGTAGATTTCCTCGGTCAGCGGGTTGTACCAGACGCGGCCGGTCACCAGCGGCAGGCTGCTGACGCCGCGCTGGCTGCCGTAGAGATTGACCCGCACGCCGGCGTAGCCCGGCTCGACCTTGGTGCATCCCGCCGCGGCCAGCGCGGCGGCGCACAGGACAAGAAGGATCGGTCGCCAGAGCTTCATTTCGGCCCCTCCCACTTCGCCCGATTGGCCCAATTTGCGATGCCGAGGTAGAGCCAAGTGATGTACGCGATCGCGATCGCCCATGAAACCGCGAGGATCACCAGCCCAAAGAACACGCGGGAAGAGTTGGGCGCGGAAACCAGGTTGCATCCCTTGGTCGTCGCCGCCGTGAGCGCCACGGCGAGCACCACCGCTACGACCACGCGCGCTATCAGCGCCAGCGCCTTCATCAGGCTATCGTCTCCTCCCGGCCGGCCGGGCGCCTGCCGCTGCGGAAGCAGATCCATGCGCGTCCGACTAGAGTCCGCCCACCACACTGGCTAAAAAAGATAGCGGCGGGTATTGATGCTGATCATCACGCCCATCGCGGCCATCATCGCGATCAGCGACGAGCCTCCATAACTCACCAGCGGCAGTGGAATTCCTACCACCGGCAGCACCCCGCTTGCCATCCCGACGTTGATCGCGACCTGCCAGAAGACGATCGCGGTAAGTCCCACCGCGAGCAATTGGCCGAAGCGGTCGCGGGCGTGGCGCGCGATCCAAAGTCCGCGCGCGATCACCCCCGCATAGAGCGCCATCAGCAGGATCGATCCCGCGAAGCCGAACTCCTCGGCGAAAACCGAAAAGATGAAGTCGGTGGTCTGCTCGGGCAGAAAGTTCAGCCGCGCCTGCGTGCCCTTAAGAAAGCCCTTGCCCCACGCGCCGCCCGCGCCGATCGCGATTTCGGACTGGATGATATGATAGCCGGCGCCGAGCGGGTCGGATTCCGGATTGATGAAACTCACCAGACGCTGCTTCTGGTAGGGCTTGAGATAGTGCCATCCGGCAGGAGCGGCCAGCGCCGCCGCCAGCATCGCGACCAGCAGCACGCGCCCGTTGAGTCCGCCGGCGAAGACCAGCGTCGCGGTCACCAAGGCCAGGATGATCCCGGTGCCGAGGTCAGGCTGCTTGAGTACCAACGCCATCGGCACGCCCAGCAGCACCGCCGGGATGATCATCTGGCGAAAGCTCCATCCACCGCGCGGCGGCTCTTCGCGCAGGTAGCGCACCATCACCAGCACCAGCGCGAGCTTGGCCAGCTCCGACGGCTCCAGCCGGAGCACGCCGAGATTGAGCCAACGGCGCGAGCCGCCGGTCACGTGCCCCGCGACCATCACCGCCGCCAACAGTCCGACCGTCATCGCATAGAGCGGGTAGGCGTAAGTCGCCAGCGCGCGGTAGTCGAAAAACGCCGCCGCCGCCATCAGCGCCGTGCCCACCCCGATCCAGACCAACTGGCGCACCACGAGCGGGTCGAGCGCATGCTTCGGACCGCCCCACGACGCGCTCAGCACGCTTAGCAGGCCGACGCCCGCCAGCCCGAGCGTCATCGTGAACAGGGTCCAGTCGAAGTGATAAACCAGCCGCCGGTCCAGCGCCATCGTCGATGCCGCTCAGTCCCCGCGCTCGGCGACCGAGCCCTCGGGCGAGCTTTCGGGAGCCGGACTAGGGGCCGCTTGCGGCGCGCCGTTCTCCGGCACGGCCGGCTTGCTGCCCGGCGGCGGATAGAGCTCGAAGAACTTCTGCAGCACGTCGTGCACGACCGGACCGGCCGAGCTTCCGCCGTGCCCGCCGTGTTCGACCACGGCGGCAATCGCGATTTGCGGATGGTCGCTCGGCGCGTACGCCACGAACCATCCGTGGTCGCGGTATTTCATCGGCTCCTTGTCCTCGGGGATGCGCGCGTTGCCGGCTTCCTTGACCACCTGCGAGGTGCCGGTCTTGCCGCACACGGTGATGTTGTCGAGGTGGGCCGCATGGCCGGTGCCGCCCCCGGTGTTAACCACGTCGCACATCGCGCTGCGCACGATGTCGAGCACGACGGGATCGAGCGGGATACGGCGTTCGACGATCGGCGGAAATCTCCTGACCACGGAGCCGTCGAGCGCTTCTTCCTCTTTGACGAACTGCGGCTTGTAGCGGATGCCGCCGTTGGCGATCTCGGCCGCGACCATCGCCATCTGCAGCGGGGTCGCCGCGACGTAGCCCTGTCCGATCGCGACCGACAACGTCTCCGCCGGGTACCATCGCTGACGGAAGCGCTTCTCTTTCCACAGCGACGACGGCATCACGCCCGGCCGTTCGTTGTCGAGATCGATTCCGCTCTTCTCGCCCAGGCCGAGCATACGCGCCCACCGCGCGAGGCGATCGATGCCGAGATGGATACCGACCTGGTAGAAGAAGACGTCGCACGAGCCCACGATCGCGCGATGCACCGAGAGCGTGCCGTGGCCCTGCTTGCGCCAGCAATGGTACTCGCGATTGCCGTAGTACAGCCCGCCGGGGCAGAAGTAGCTCGTTTCGGGAGTGAGCGTGTGATCCTCCAGCCCGGCGATCGCGTCGACCAGCTTGAAGGTCGAGCCGGGCGGATAGGTGCCCGCGATGGCGCGGTTGGCCAGCGGATGCGCCGGGTCGGTGGTCAGCCCGCGCCACTGCACCGAGGTGATCCCGTTGGCGAAGATGTTGGGATCGAAGGTCGGATGCGAGACCATCGCGAGGATGTAGCCGGTGTTGGGATCGATCGCGACCAGCGCGCCGGACCACTTGCCCATCGCCTTCTCGGCCGCCTGCTGGAGGTCGAGGTCGAGGCTGAGCACCACGCTCTGGCCCGGAATTTCGGGAATCTCGCGCAGCAGCTTGAGCCGGCGGCCGACCGAATCGACCTCAATCTCCTGGCCTCCCGCCTGGCCGCGCAACTGGCTCTCGAACACGCGCTCGAGGCCGAATTTTCCGATCTCGTCGCCCATCCGATACTCGCTGGCGTGGCGGAGATCACCCTCCGCGACCTCGCCGACGTAGCCGAGCAGATGCGCCGCGAGCGGCCCGTAGATGTAATGGCGCTGCGGCATCACCTCGAGACTGACGCCGGGTAGCTGGAGCTGATGGGTCTCGAGCGAAACCACCTGCTGCCAGCCCAGATGCTCCTCGACTGTGACCGGGTCAAAGGGCGGGCGCCCCTCATCCTCGGCCTCGCTCAGCTTGGCGGCGACGTTGTCCTGGCCGAGCAGGCCCTCCAGGCGTGCGACCGTCTGTTTAATGTTGCGCACGTCCTCGGGCACCATCACCGCATCGAATGAGGGCTTGGTGTCGACCAGCGGGCGATGATGCACGTCGAAGACCAGGCCGCGCAGCGCCGGCTGGCGATGAATGCGGATGCGATTGCGGTCGGCGAGTTCGATAAATTCCTTGTGCCGGATGATCTGCAGGTAGTAGAGGCGCACCGTGACCACCGACAAGACCAGGGCGATGAGTGCGGAGAGGATGGCGAGGCGAGGCTCGATACGGGGAATCGCGCGCGACTGTTTGCTGCTGCTGTAGTAACGCCAGCGCGCCACGTTCAGGCTCCTCGCGAGACCCAGCCGCGCGTACGGCGTTGCTGGCTCAGCCCCAATATTCGCCTGAGGCCCGCGGTCAATCGAAATATCGGCGGCGCGATCACTGCGGTCACGGTCGCCTGCAACAGCGCGGCCGGCAACAACGCCCCGAGCTGATCGGGCGCGCGAAACTGCGTGCTGATTAGAAATCCGCCCAGGCTCTGGATCAGCACCGCGATGAAGACCAGCACGGCGCCGGCCTCCGCTCCGCCGACGGAGATATGGACTCCGACTTCGTATGCGACCAGATAGGTCAGTGTCACGGCGAAGGTGTTGACGCCAAGCTGCGAGCCCGAAAAGGCGTCCATCGCGTAGCCCATCGCGAACGCTATTATAGGCGCTAGCGCGCGCCGATGCCGCAACCCAAGATCGACCGCCAGCACCAGCACCAGATCGGGCACCAGCGCGGTCAGCGGCAGCCAGCGCGAGGCCGTGGTCTGAATCGCCAGGGCAATCAGGGTTAAAATGGCGAACAACGCAACCAAACGCACGAACCTCTCAGCCCTTGGGCTCCGCCGGCGGCGGCTGGGGAATCCGCTGGGTCACGACCAGCACCTGTTCGAGGCGGCGAAAGTCGGCCGCCGGCGCGAGATTGACGGTCAGGAACAATCCCGGACCCTCGCGCACCACCGCCGTGACTTCGCCCACCAGCAGGCCGCGCGGGAAAACCCCGTCCAGGCCCGACGTGACTATTGTATCCCCGCTCTTCACGTCCTCCGAACGGTCGACGTATTTCATCACCAGCCCGTCGTCAACCACGCCGGCCACGATACCGCGTATGCGCGAGCGTTGGTCGAAGGCGTCGAGCGCCGAGTTATGGTCGTTGATCAGCAGCACGCGCGAAGAACTCGGACCCACCGCGATGAGCTTGCCGACCACGCCCTCGGTCGCCAGCACCGCCATCCCCGCCTCGAAGCCCTCGTTGGAACCGCCCTCCAGCACCAGCGTGCGCGCGAGGCCCGAGGCGTCGGCGCCGATCACGTTAGCCGCCGCCGATTTCAGCGCCAGCGCCTGCTTGAGCTCGAGCATGTCGCTCAGATGAAGGTTTTCGGCCTCCAATTCGGCCAGCCGCGCGCGTTGGGTTTCATCGCGGGCGAGCTCTGCCCGCAGCCGCGTGTTCTCCTGCTGCGCGCCCACCAGGTCGACATAGTCATGGATGATGCCGGAGCCGCCCTCAGTCAGCCGCGCGGCGGCGCTCTGGAACGGGGCGAGCGCCTCCATTACCAGGCTGCGCGGCTTGGCCACCCGCTGGTCGGGCAGCACTCCACTCCACAGGAAATGGGCGGAAATGAGCAGCAGCACCGCACCCGTGATCGGAATGCGATTGCGCCACAGGAAGTAATTCTTCACCGCTTTGTGCTTCGGCGATGCCTCAGGGCGTCATGGCAAGGCAGTTTAGTCGGTGGTTTAGTCGACCGTCACGTCGCGCAGCAAGGATAGCTCGTCCAACGCCTTGCCCGCGCCCATCACGACCGCGGTCAATGGATCGTCGGCCAGCGTCACAGGCAGCCCGGTTTCCTCACGCAGCAGGACGTCGAGGTTGCGGAGCAACGCGCCGCCGCCGGCCAGCACGATTCCCTTGTCCACGATATCGGAGGCGAGCTCGGGCGGCGTGCGCTCGAGCGCGATACGGACCGACTCGACCACCTGATGGACCGGCTCCATCAGCGCCTCGCGGATCTCCTCGTCGGTTATCTCGATGATTTTGGGCACGCCGGCCACCAGGTCGCGGCCCTTGATCTCCATGGTCTGGATTTCGTTGCCGGGGTAGGCCGATCCGATGGTTATCTTGATCAGCTCGGCGGTGCGTTCGCCGATCAGCAGATTGTACTTGCGCTTGATGTGCTGGATGATCGCCTCGTCCATCTTGTCGCCGGCCACCCGCACCGAGCGCGAAAAGACCACGCCCGCCAGCGAGATCACCGCGACTTCGGTGGTGCCGCCGCCGATATCGACGATCATGTTACCCGAGGGTTCGGTGATCGGCAGCCCGGCGCCGATCGCCGCCGCCATCGGCTCCTCTATCAGATAAACCTCGTGTGCGCCGGCTGCCTCGGCCGACTCCCGCACCGCGCGCTTCTCGACCGCGGTGATGCCGAACGGGACGCAGATGACGATCCGCGGCCGCGCGAGGAACCTGCGGTTGTGGGTCTTCTGGATGAAATGCCGCAGCATGTTCTCGGTGATCTCGAAGTCGGCGATCACGCCGTCCTTGAGCGGCCGGATTGCCACGATCGAGCCCGGCGTCCGCCCCAGCATCTTCTTGGCCTCAGCGCCGATCGCCAGCACCCGCCGCGCGCCGCGCGAGTCCTTCTGCACCGCGACCACCGAAGGCTCGTTGCACACGATCCCTTCACCCTTGACGTAGATAAGGGTGTTCGCCGTGCCGAGATCGATGGCGAGATCGTTGGAAAACCAGCCGAATATGGAATTGAGTACCACTGGATCGCCCCCCTGCCCGCCCGAGAAACTTCTACTCGGACTTCCGCATCGTTCCCCCAAAAACAGGCTACACAAGGCCGGGGCTGCGCGCGGTATAAAGAATTATTAGACGTGCCCAAGACCCATGAAGAAGCTAACAGACGCCTATCATCCGAGGCAAGGCGCAAGGGCGATTTGCGCGATCAAAAGCCGCAAAATATGATGAGTGAACAATGCTCGACCTGATGCGCAAGCATGCGTACTCGTGGCTGACCCGTGCGGTCGTCATCGCGCTCATCGGAGTGTTCGCTTTTTGGGGCGTCAGCACCGGCATGTTCACCCGCATAAAGCCGGTTGCGACAGTCAATGGCCATCAAATCCTGACCAAGGACGTCGATCAGCAGGCCCAACAGTTGCGTCGGCGGCTGGAACAGATATATGGCCCTGAGGCCGCCGAGGCGTTGGCGCGTTACAACGTCCGCGAGCAGGCACTCGAGCAGCTGGTCGATCAGCAACTTGTGCTCGATGAAGCCAATCGTTTGGGACTTAGGATAAGTGATGCCGCGTTGGAGCAAATGATCGAGGCGCAGACCGCCTTTCAGGTCGACGGCCACTTCGACCTCGCCATCTACCAGACTGCGCTCCGCAGCCAGAATATGCGCCCGGCGGATTTCGAGTCCGAATTGCGGCTCGAGATGCTCCAGCAACTGATGCAGCGGATGGTGACCGAGACGGTCGAGGTCAGCGACACCGAGATGCGCCAGATCTACGACCAGTTGAACCTGAAGCTCGCGATATCCTACGTCGAAATTTCCTATAAAGACTTTGAATCGACTATCACCCCCACAGAGAAGCAAATCGCCGACTTCTTCCAGGCGCATCGCGAACAATTCCGCGAGCCCGAGCGCATCTCGTTCGATTTCATCCGCTACGACCCAGACAAGCTCGCGGCCAAGGTCAATCCCTCCGACAAGGAAATCCAGAATTACTACAACCGCCAGCGCGACTCCGGTTTGACCCATCCTGAACAAGTCCGCGCGCGCCACATTCTGATCGCGGTCGCGCCCGACGCCACGCCCGCTCAAAAGGCCGCTGCCAAGGCCAAGGCCGAAGACCTTTTGAAGCAGATCAAGGGCGGAGCCGACTTCGCCAAGCTCGCCAAGCAGTTCTCCGATGACCCCGGGAACAGGAACAGCGGCGGCGACCTCGGCTATTTCGAGCAGAGCCAGATGGTGAAGCCGTTTTCCGACGCGGCCTTTGCGATGAAGGCGGGTGAGTTGACGGTCGTACAGACCCAGTACGGTTACCACGTCATCCAGGTCGAAGATCACAAGCTCGCTCACGTCGAGACGCTGGAGGAGGCGCGCCCGCATATCGTCGAAGCGCTGCGTCATCGCGCCGGCGCCGAGCAGGCCCATCAGGCGATCGACCAGGATCTCGCGGACGCGCTCGGCGGCAAGGGACTCCAGGAACTGGCCGATAAGCGCGGGCTCGACCTCGTGAAGACCCCGATGCTGGCCGCCAATGAGAGCACGCCCGAGATTAGCGATCCGAGCCTGCTGCGGGACGCTTTCAAGCTCAACCCCAACGACGTGCGCGTCATCAACGGCCGCGACGCGCAGTACATCGTGAAGTTCGTCGAGCGCAAGCCGAGTTATCTGCCCAAGCTGGCCGATATCGAGCTCAAGGTTCGCGCCGCATTGGTACGCCAGATGGCCGAGGCCAAGGCGCTGGAGCAGGCCGCGGCCTTCCTCAAGCAGGTGAAAGATCCCGCCGGGTTCGCCGGGGCAGCCGCCACCGCCAAGCTCGCGGTGCATGCCACGGGCGACTTCTCGCGCGCCGACGGCTCGATCCCCGGCGTCGGCGAATTCCACGAGGCGGTGCAGGAGGCCTCCCTGCTGCCCGCGACGCCGGCGCTCATCAGCCGCCCGCTCACGCTCGACGGCAACGCCTATGTCTTCGAGGTCACCGGCCGCACGCCGCCCACTGACGATCAGTGGAAGGCAGCGAAGGCTGCGTTCAAGGATCAGCTGATCAAGCAGCGCCAGGCGCAGGCCTGGGAGAACTTTGTTCAGGATTTGCGCGCGCGCGCCCAGATCTTTGTGCGTCCCGATCTTGTGGGCGAGCAAGGGTCAACGATGTAGCCGCGGCCGGCGCGACGCTCGATACGCAAACGCCTGCGCGATCGCAAAAAGAGGGGCGGCCTTAAAAGCGGAGTAACGAATGAGTTCGTCAGACGACGATCCCCACCCAGCTAACCCAGCCATAGACACCAACGAGTTCTTTTTTTCCGGCGCGGGGGTGAGCGCGCTGCTCATCCACGGGCTAAGCGGCACGCCGTTCGAGATGCGCTACCTGGGCGAGCGGCTGGCCGCCGCTGGCGTGCGCGTATGCGGCGTGAGGCTAGCCGGCCACGCGGGGGCATCCGAGGAGCTCGGCACCTCGACCCACGCGCAATGGTACGAAAGCGTGGTCGAGGGCTTCGAGCGGCTGCATCGCTACGGCGACCCAGTGGCCGTGGTCGGGCTCTCGATGGGCGCAGTGCTGGCGGCGCGCCTGGCTGCCGATCAGGGCGAGGCGGTCGCGGGAGTCGTGATGCTGTCGCCGGCGTTTTTCCTGCCGCTATGGGTGCGCGGGCCGCTCAAGGCGCTGGGTGCGCTCGGCCCGCTCGTCGACCGCATCTACCTGCGCGGCAAAGGCTCGGACATCCACGACGCCGCCGCCCGCGGCGTGCATCCGTCGGCCCGTCTGATGCCGCTCAGCGCCGTGCTCGAACTGCTGAAGCTGTCGGCGGCGGTGCGCCCGCGCCTTGGCCGCGTCACCCAGCCCGTGCTCGTCATCCATAGCCGCCGCGACCATACCTGTCCGATGCGCCGCAACGTCGATTTTGTGATGAGCCATCTCGGCAGCGCGCAAAAGCGCGCCGTGATCCTCGAAGAGAGCTTCCACGTGATCACAGTCGACAGCGAAAAAGAGCGCGTGGCTTCCGAGGTGATCGATTTCGTCAGCGCTCTGCGCAGCAGCGCCGAACCCGCGAGCGCGATGGGCTGATCCCACCGCTCGTCCGGTCGTTCGGCGCTCCTGGTACCGACCTTCACACTCATCACACCGATGCAATGTTCGATTAATAAGTTGCATTACCAAGGCTCGCCGTCCTGAGCGACGCGAGTCTGAGAGCGCACTCTGAGCGACCATATTGGAAGTAAAGGGTTGACAGACCTCCGGAAAGGCTCCCCCGCAACCGTTGTTGCAAATCCGCTTGTGAGGCTACAGACTTTCGCCAGCATTCGAGGCCGCCGCTGCCAAAGCCGAACATCAGGTCAGTCCGTCGGATCAAAATCCATCAGGCAAAATTCAGCAAAGTTTCTCCGAGGAAGGTTCCCGCCATGGCAGACAAACAAACATTCCGCACTGAAACCGACAGCATGGGCCCAATCGAGGTTTCTGGTGAGCACTACTGGGGCGCGCAGACCGAGCGCTCATTGCATCACTTCAATATCGGGCCCGACCGCATGCCGCGTTCGATGATCCGCGCCTTCGGCCTGCTCAAAAAGGCCGCCGCCCAGGTCAACCAGGATTTGGGCAAGCTCGCCGCCGACAAGGCGCGGCTGATCGTGCAGGCGGCCGAGGAGGTCGCTTCAGGCAAGCTCGACGCCGAGTTTCCGCTGCGCGTCTGGCAGACCGGCAGCGGCACCCAGACCAACATGAACGCCAACGAGGTCATCTCGAACCGCGCGATCGAATTGGCCGGCGGCAAGCTGGGCAGCAAGAAGCCGATCCATCCCAACGACGACGTCAATATGTCGCAGTCCTCCAACGACACGTTCCCGACCGCGATGCATATCGCGGCGGCCGAGGAAATCGTCAACCAGCTGATGCCCGCGGTGCAAAAGTTGCGCGACGCGCTGCACGCCAAGGCCGAGGAGTTCGCCGGCATCGTCAAAATCGGCCGCACCCACCTGATGGACGCGGTGCCGCTGACGCTCGGCCAGGAATTCTCAGGCTACGTCGCCCAACTCGACGCCGACCTCAAACGTATCGACGCGGTCCTGCCTGACATCTACGAACTCGCGATCGGCGGCACCGCGGTCGGCACCGGATTGAATACCCATCCCGAGTTCGCCGATCGCACGGCGGCGAAGATCGCCGAGCTTACCGGGCTGCCGTTCGTCTCGGCGCCTAACAAGTTCGCCGCGCTGGCCGCGCACGACGCGCTGGTGATGGCGAGCGGCGCGCTGCGCACGCTCGCCTGCTCGCTGATGAAAATCGCCAACGACATCCGCTGGATGGGTTCAGGGCCGCGCTGCGGTCTTGGCGAACTGCGCCTGCCCGAGAACGAGCCGGGCTCGTCGATCATGCCGGGCAAGGTCAACCCGACCCAGTCCGAGGCGATGACGATGGTCTGTCTGCAAGTGATCGGCAACGACACCGCGATCGCGACGGCCGGCACCCAGGGCAACTTCGAGCTCAACGTTTTCAAGCCGCTCATCATTCATAACCTGCTGCACTCGATAACCCTGCTCGCCGACTCCTGCGTCTCGTTCACCGAGTTCTGCGTGCTGGGCATCGAACCCGACCGCGAGCGCATCGCAAGTTACGTCGCCAACTCGCTGATGCTGGTCACCGCGCTCAGCCCGCATATCGGCTATGACAAGGCCGCCAAGGTCGCCAAGAAGGCGCATGAAGAGAACCTCACGCTGCGCCAGGCCGCCGTCGAGCTTGGATTCGTCAAGCCCGAGGAGTTCGACCGCTACGTGCAGCCAAACAAGATGCTGGCGCCGGAGGCCTGAGCGGCACGGAAGGCCGGCAACCGACAATTCGCAATCGCATCGGAGGAATCATTGATGGAAAAGCTGCCGTCCGCCTACAAGCAGGTCGGACCCAACCGTTACCGCGAGGCCTACGGGCTCTTTTACGAGGACTTCACGCCCGGCGACGTTTTCGAGCATCGCCCCGGCCGCACGCTCACCGAAACCGACAACATCTATATGACGCTGCTGGCGATGAACACGCATCCGCTGCACTTCGACGCCGCCTACGCGAACGCGACGCAGTGGAAACGGCCGCTGATGAACTCGCTCGTCACCATCTCGGTGGTCACCGGGATGAGCGTGCACAGCACCAGTCAGAACGCGGTCGCCAACCTCGGATGGGACAAGGTGCGGCTGGTCAATCCGGTCTTCGCCGGCGACACCCTCTATGCCGAAACCAAGGTGGTCTCCAAACGCGAGTCTGAAAGCCGCCCCACGCAAGGACTGGTTACCGTGCATACGGTCGGGATGAAAACTGACGGGCAGAGCGGGCAATCGGGAATCGTGGTGATCGAGTTCGATCGCACCTTCCTGGTCTACAAGCGCGAGCATTCGCCGCTCGGCAAAGCCAACTACTGAAGCGGCGGCGCTCCGAATAGAGCCGCGCGGCATGGTGGCGCAAAATGGGGGAAGCTACGGAGGAGACGTGGGCATGCGGTGCACTCGTGATGCTCGCGCTGGCGGCGATTCTGATCGGAGCGCTCGCGACCTCCGCCGCGGCGGCGCCACCTCCGATCGCAGCGTTCCCCGCCGGAGTCGACCCCAATTCGATGTTGTTGCCGCCACCCTCCGAGGGCGGACGCGTGAAGGTGAGCGTCGCGCTACACGTACTCAACCTCTCGGGCATCAACGAGGTCACCGAGCGCTTTCAGTTGACCGGGTATCTGCTGGCGCAGTGGCACGATCCGCGCCTCACCTATCAGCCCGCCGGGCCCAACGACAAGTATCGGACGCTCACGCCGGATTCGGTATGGCGGCCGCAACTCGTGATAATCAACGTGGTTGAGCCGCGCCAGGTTTATGAGACCTCGATGCGCGTCGAGCCGGACGGGACCGTGTTGTACGTTGAGCGCTTTGACGCGTTCATAACCTCGACTTTCCATCTCAAGTCCTTCCCCTTCGACGTGCAGAAACTCGAGATCATCGTCCATTCGTTCACCGACCAGCAAGAGTCCATCGCCTTCGTCCCCAACCAGTTGCCGGTATGGACCGCAACTGAGTTCAGCAGCTACTCCTCGCTGGAGTCGTGGAAATTTGAATCGCTCACGTTCGAGTTTGGAACGGCGGCGAGTCAATACGGCGCACACGCTGCCGCCGAGGCCAGGTTCGAGATCAGGGTCGAGCGGCGCTACGGGTTTTATCTGTGGAAGGTGTTTCTGCCGCTGCTGCTAATGGTGGTCGTGTCGTGGTCGGTCTTCTGGTTCGATCCGCCCGAGGTCTCGAGTCAGGTAACTATAGCGGTAACGACGATCCTGACGATCATCGCGTTCGCGCTCGCGATCTCATTGACCCTCCCGCGGGTGCCGTATCTGACTTTCGCCGACGCTTTTTTTCTCACCTGCTACATCTTCACCTTTGTGACGATGGTCGAGGTCACCGCGGTGCATATCGCCCATCGCGGCGAGCGGCGCAAGGCGGCGGCAAAGATCCGCGGCACCGCGCGCTGGCTGGTGCCGACAGCTTTCGTGATGATCAATTCGATTCTGATCGTGCATTTCCTGACCTGATTGATTCACAGGTCAGGCTTCGCAATGCCCGCCTGTCTCTAACCATTTCTGGCCATATTATCTTGAATTAGCTTTAACAAGGCTAATTTAGAAATAACTCTATGATTTAGCCTTTATAGTGCTCTATATCAGTATTACAAGATATGAATACAAAATAGATGATATACACTTGTCAAATACTGCAATTAGCGTATATTTGTCTGGCCCGTGAGACTCGATTCTCGACGATCTAACAAGGG
Source organism: uncultured delta proteobacterium (assembly GCA_963810495.1). Classification (GTDB taxonomy): domain Bacteria; phylum Desulfobacterota; class Binatia; order Binatales; family Binataceae; genus JAKAVN01. Next base: position 13,091 of record CAWENP010000018.1, on the reverse strand, counting down.
GGACGGATTTGAAGACCATCGTGCGCCAATTCTGGGTTAGGTCGGCGATCCCATGCGCAGTCCTGCTGCTGGCTCTGCTAGGTTCAGCGGTCGCGCAGACCCATAACGTCACCTTCGAGAACCGATGCCTCCAGCAGGTCTGGCTCGCGGAGTTGGCTCCGTCGGCGAGCGCCGATGTTGTACCGACGAGTTGGGCACTTGCGCCACGATGCTCGGCCGGGCCTGGAGCACCCAAAATCTGCGCCAAGGCATGTGACGGGGCGACTGACACTTGCAAGTGTACGAGCGACGCTGATTGCAAGTTTGGAGCGCCGGCAGGCACTGCGACAGCTACCTGTTCCGCCGGCCACTGTGCGAGCTCGACCGATTTGTCGATCCCCGCGGGTTGGTCGGGCAGGTTCTGGCCGCGCACCAAATGCTCCGGCGGATCGAGCGACTTCACTTGCAAGACCGGCCAATGCGGCGATCCCGGAAATATTGACTGCACCACAGAGAACAAGTCGGCGAATCGCGCGACGCTTTTCGAGATAACCACTGGCGGAACCGATGGGCTTGATAACTACGATGTGAGTCTCGTTAGCGGGTACAACCTCCCCATCAGGGTGATACCACTGCTGCCAACCGATGCGCCGATATGGAAGAAGGACACCTCGTTTGCCAACCAGGCGACCATTACTCAGACAATTAATACGAACAACTTTCTCTTCAACAATATCGGTTCGGGCGGAACGAGCGGGAATACCAAACCTAAATTCCCCGCCACGCGGTTTGCCACGGTCGCCGATGGCCCGTCCATAACCTGGAACAACAACGGGCTGTCCTGCGAAACGGCGGGATGCACATCCGACCTTCGTGCCACGTGCCCCTGGACTCTCCAAGTCAAGTCAGGCACATCGACGATTGCCTGCGACAGTCCCGCGAACGTATGCCTGAATGGTGGCCCGGAAAGCTGTAGCACGAATGCAATGTACTACGCGTGCAAAAATTATGCGGGTGCACAAGACCTGTTCGGCAATGTTCTTGGACTTCAGTCTCCCGGCGGCGAATCCCCGCTGTGCTTTTCAGCTAAAGATTGTCAGCCCGGCACCACTTGCCTGATGAATCCTACCTTCGTGAAAGCCCTCAATCCTCCTCTACCGACGGGCGTGGGTGTCTGCACGCCGGTGATCCAGAACGGCGCTTGCACCCCGGGCAACGAGGGCACTTCGTGCGCCGCATTTCCGTATGTCGACTATACGTGCAATACGATCCAGCTTTCGCCAACCTCGACAACCGCCGTTTGTCTGCCGCCAACCACCTCCGGCGCGGGCGAACTGGTCTGGAACTCGAAAGTCTGGAGCGCGACTGCGACAACCTGCACTGCGGGCGGCGGCGAGTGCTCAGGTGCACAGCAATGCCTCGATAGCGGTATCGTCGGCAACGGACAGAAGGAATGCTCGGCCTCGAGTGGAAGCTGCTTTTGTTACAATCCTGATCCATGTTTGGCAGGCCGCGGGACAAACGACGGATGCTCGCAACCGGATTCGTGCTTGAATAGTGACGGGGTTCCCGATGGCGGATCCGACAACGGAACCACGGTCGACTGCAGCTCAACGACCTGTTACTGCGGACCGCAAGCAACTTATTCGGGTACGTGCGGCCCGACGAATGCGGACTGGCTCACGGCGGCGAAATATCCCGGCGTGGGAGGCAAGAACCGAGCTGGTTTCGAGAAGTATTTTAAGCTGGCGTGCCCGACTGCGTATGCCTACCAATACGACGATCCGTCGAGCGATTGGACCTGCAACAATACGAATGACAAACTGGTGAACTACAGAGTGATTTTCTGTCCCGCATTATGAGCCGCTTTCCACGAAAATGATCGAAATGCCCACCTCTCCCGCATCATCGTCGCGGGAGAGGCCTCGGGTACGTTGGCAGCGGGGTCGCGGCTTTCGCAGACGCCTTGGGTTAGGAACCGGGCTACAGACGGGTCACAATTCTCACATCCGGAACACGCCGAAGCTCGTTGCCGGCGGGATGCCCGCGTTGAGCGAGGCTGCGATCCCCAGCGCCAGCATCGCGCGCGTCTCCAGCGGATCGATCACGCCGTCGTCCCACAACCGCGCGCTCGAGAAATAGCAACTCGACTCGTGCTCGTACTTCGCGAGCGTCGGGCGCATGAATTCGGCCTGCTCCGCGGGCGTCATCGTCTGACCCTGCGCCTTCAATTGTTCGAGCTTGACCGTGAGCAGCGTGTTGGCCGCCTGCTCCCCGCCCATCACCGAGATGCGCGCGTTGGGCCACATGAAAAGCATCCGCGGCGAGTATGCGCGCCCGCACATCCCATAATTCCCCGCCCCGTTCGACGCGCCGATTATCACCGTGAACTTCGGCACCTGCGCGTTGGCCACCGCGTTGACCATCTTGGCCCCGTCCTTGGCGATTCCGCCCTGCTCGTAGCGCTTGCCGACCATGAAGCCGGTGATGTTCTGCAGAAAGACCAGCGGGATGCGCCGCGCGCAGCACAGCGCGATGAAATGTGTCGCCTTGAGCGCCGATTCGCTGAACAGCACGCCGTTGTTGGCGATGATGCCGACCGGGTAGCCGTAGATGCGCGCGAAACCGGTCACCAGTGTAGCGCCGTAGCGCGGCTTGAACTCGTGCATCCGGCTGCCGTCGACCAGGCGCGCGATTAGCTCGCGCACCTCGTAGGGCCGCCGCGTGTCACCCGAGACCACGCCGTAGATTTCGCGCGGATCGTAGTAGGGATCCTCGGGTTCCCCCTGCTGCAGCGCGTACTCCAGGCTGGTGCGGGGGCCGAGGCTTTCGAAGATCGAGCGCGCGATCGCGAGCGCATGCTCGTCGTCGTCGGCCAGATGGTCGCTCACACCGCTAAGCCTTGTATGAACGTCGCCGCCGCCCAGTTCCTCGGCGCTGACTTCCTCGCCGGTGGCGGCGCGCACCAGCGGCGGGCCGGCGAGGAAAATCGTGCCCTGCTCGCGCACGATGATATTCTCGTCGCACATCGCCGGCACGTAGGCGCCGCCCGCCGTACATGAACCCATCACCGCCGCCACCTGCGGAATTCCCGCGGCCGACATCCGCGCCATGTTGTAGAAGATGCGCCCGAAGTGCTCGCGGTCGGGGAAGACCTCCGATTGCAGCGGCAAGAACGCGCCGCCCGAATCGACCAGGTACACGCACGGGAGACTGTTCTGCATCGCGATCTCCTGCGCGCGCAGATGCTTCTTCACCGTGATCGGATAGTAGGTTCCGCCTTTGACGGTCGCGTCGTTGGCCACCACCACGACCTCGCGGCCCTGCAAGCGCCCGATGCCGGTGACGATTCCAGCGCCCGGCGCCTCGTCTTCGTACATCCCCCACGCGGCGAGCGGCGAGAGTTCCATGAAGGCGCTCTCGGGATCGAGCAACTTCCTTATCCGGTCGCGCACCAGCAGCTTGCCGCGCTCCAGATGGCGGCGGCGGGATTGCTCCGGGCCGCCCTGCCGGACGCGTTCGACTTCCTCGCGCAGTTTTTTTACCGCCGCCTCCATCAGCGCGAAATTCTGCCGGTACTCCGGGCTCGAGGTGTTGATGCGGCTCTCGATTCGTTCCATCGGCGTCCTCTCGGTTCGATCACCAGCAGCTTGGCCTGATGCCTGCCGGGTCTAGTTTGGGCTAGATATTAGCTTGACCAAACAGCAGACCGCGAAGCGGTAAAAACAGACCGCGAAGCGGTTCGGAGGGTAAAGACGGCGGCGCGATGCGTGAACGTGACCTGCGAGTGCTCGAGTTCCACAAGGTGATCGGACTCGTCGCCGCGCTGGCGGCTTCCGAATCCGGCCGCCGCGCCATGGAAATGCTGAGGCCCTCGGGCGACCCCGCCGAAGTCGCCGTGCGGCTTCGCGTCACGGCCGAGATGGTGTCGTTGCGCGGACACGCCGGCGCGTTGCCGATGCAGGAGTTCGCCGACCAGCGCGAAGTCCTGCTCGCCGCCGCACGCGAGGGCGCCGTGCTCGACGGCGTCTCGCTGCTCAAGGTGCGCGACTTCGTGCTCGCGGCGCGCCACGTCGCGGCCTTCATGCGCTCGCGCGTGGAGCCGTATCCGCATCTCACGGCGGCGGCGCAGAACCTGGCCGCGCCCAAGGAGCTGGCCGACGCGCTGCTCGGCGCGTTGGCCGACGACGGCGCCCTGCTCGACGAGGCGAGCCCGCAACTTGCGCGCCTGCGCAATCGGCTCCGCGCCGAGCGGGTCGAGCTCGAGGCGCGGCTTGCGCGCTCGCTCAACGCGTCGGGGATGGAGCCGTTCGTCTCCGACTACCTGGTCACCGTGCGCAACCATCGCTTCGTCCTGCCGCTCAAGCTCAACTACTCCGAACGGCTGGAGGGAATCGTGCAGGACCGCTCGGTGTCGGGCGAGACGCTGTTCGTCGAACCGATGTGGGCGGTCGAGCTCAACAACCGCCTGATGATGCTCGAGCGCGAGGTCGAGGCCGAGGAGCGGCGCATCCTGGCGCATCTGACTGCGATGATCCGCGGCTACGGCGCCGAACTCCGGATGACGTTCGAGGCGATGGTCGCGCTCGACGCGCTCAACGCGCGCGCGATTTTCGCCGAGCGCCTGCGTTGCATCGAACCCGTGCTCGGCGAATTCGAGGAGAGCGGCCTCGAACTCGTCGAGGCGCGCCACCCACTGCTGATCGCCGCCGGGCGCGACGTCGTCCCAATCGACGTGCGGATCGCCGCCGGCCTGCACGGCATCGTGATCTCCGGCCCCAACACGGGCGGCAAGACCGTCGCGCTCAAGACCATCGGGCTGCTTGCCCTGATGGCGCAGGCAGGCCTGCTCATTCCGGTGCGCGAGGGCAGCCGCATCATCGTCTTTCGCAGCATCTTCGCCGATATCGGCGACGAGCAATCGATCGAGGCGAGTCTCTCCAGCTTCGCCGCGCATATCGCCAACCTGAGCGAGATGGCTGCCGCGCTCCAGGAGCCGGCGCTGGTCATTCTGGACGAGCCCGGCGAGGGCACGGACCCGGTCGAAGGCGCCGCGCTCGCGATTGGCCTGATGACTTACCTGGGACGGCGGCGATGCCTGGTCGCGATCGCGACTCACTCCGCCGCGATCAAGCTTCATGCGTACTCGCGCGCGGGCTTCGAGGCCTCGGCGGTCGACTTCGACGCCGAGAATCTCCAGCCGCTCTATCGCCTCAAGCCGCACACGATCGGGCAGAGTTACGGCCTCGCCGTCGCGGAGCGCTTGGGCCTTCCGGTGGAGATCGTCGCCGCCGCGCGCGAGGCGATGCCCGCCGGTGCGGCCGAAGTGGAGCGCGTGCTCGGCCTGCTCGAGGCCGAGCGTGCGGAGGTGCGGGCCGAGGCCGAGCGCTTGCGGATCGAGCAGCGTCGCGCCGAGGAACGCGCGGCCGAGGCGGAGGAAGCGGCGCGGCGCGCGCGCGCGCGGATCGAGAGCGAGCGCGAACGCGTCGTGGCCGAGGGCAAGTCGCTAATCGCGGAACTGCGCCGCGAAGGCGCGACGCTCGCCGAGGAGGTAAGGGCGGGGCGCAAGGCGCAGCGCGAAATGGGCTCGATGCTCGGGCGGGCGGCGGAGCGGGTCGGGCAGATGGCGCCGAGCGCCAACGCTGACGAAGGCGGCGCGGCGCGCGAGCCGCTCAAGGTTGGCGACCGCGTCGAGTTCGGCGACATCCAGGGCGAGCTTATCGCGCTGGAGCCGGGGCGCGCCGTCGTGAGCCGCGGCGGATTGCGGATCGAAGTCGCACCGGAGCGATTGCGCCGTGCGCAGAGCCGGGCCGTGGAGCGCGGCGCGCCCAAGGTCACGGTCAGCGCCGGGCCGGGTCCCGAGGGCGGAGACAGCGAGCTCAATCTTATCGGGATGCGCACTGCGGACGCGCTCCGGCGGCTCGAGGAGTTCCTCGACCAGGCCTACCTGACCAACCGCGCCGAGGTGCGGATCGTGCATGGGATTGGCTCGGGCGCGCTCAAGAAGGCGGTCCACGAATATCTGAGCGACTCGCCGTATTGCGCGGGCTTCCATCAGGCCGACCCGCATCGCGGCGGCGCCGGCGCCACGGTGGTGCAGATCAATTTATAGTTCTCGTCGCCTCGGCACACGTTCGCGGCGCGGCCATCCAGGTTCGTCGCCCTCAAACCGTCGTTGCGCGTACGATATGACCGCCCCTGTCGCGCGACGAGTCTCCCCGGTTTGCAAAGTAGCGCTCCCGGATCAACGCCGGGCCGAGGTCTTCGACTTCGCGAAAGCCCAGGGCCGTCAGCTTGGCGTGGAGCGTATCCGCTTCAAACTGGCTTCGAAAAGGCTCTCCCACAGAGGCCACTCGCACGGCAAGCGCCTCGCGGCCGGCATCGTATGCATCATCATATGCATTCCGGTCTTGGCCTGAAGCCGGAGGATTTCGGTAGTCGAACACAACGTGGGCAGTCCCCGGCAGGCTGGCGATGAATCCGAGCGTCGCAAAGACGGCCTGTTCCGTCAGATAAGGCACGACGCCCAGCCAGGTGAAAAAGGTTTGTTGCGTCGTATCGAAGCCGGCGGCGGCCAACCCGTCCGCCAAAGTCTCCCGCTCTAAATCGATCGGCGCGAAGGTGAGCATGCGGGGCACCGGGATCGCAGCTTCGGCGAGTTTATGGCGCTTCCAAGCTTGGGTCGCCGGGTGATCCACCTCGAAGACGCGGAGCCTTTCCCCCAAGGCGGTGCGGTAGGCATACGTGTCGAGGCCCGCTCCAAGCACCACCAACTGGCGGACACCGCGTGCGACGGCCGCCGTCAAGGCATCCTCGGCAAAGCGCGTTCTCACCGCAATGAACAGGCGCAGCCTTCGTCTGGACGGGTCGTTTTCCGCATCGCGGACAAGCGCTTCGGCGTCCGCCCCGAGGATGCGCACGGCCAGCGGATCGGCGAAAATATAACCCCGCTCCAAGACCTGGTGGACGGCGCGATGGGTAGCCGCGCCCAGCGCGGTGCGACTCGCTAATCCTGACCGCATCGGAAAAGCCTCCAGGCTATTCGCCGTTAGTAGAACAAGTAACTAGTGGAACAACTTATTCAGCGCGCCGCCCAGCGGGTTGCTGCCCGATGAACCGCCATTCTTCGAATTGCCGCCGAGGAACTTGTCGAGGTACTTGCCCGCCTGCTTTTGCATCAGATGCCCGGCAGCACGCTGCGCGAGGAACTGGATATCCGGCTGCACCGAGGGCTTGGGCAACTGCCCGCTGATTCGCACCGGGATGTCCACCTGCTTCTGCTCGTTGGCCAGGTAAACCACGTTCTTTTTCTCGGACATCAGCTCGCGGCTCAGCTCCTGCGACAGCAACAGATGCGCGTTCATGTCGATGTTCTTGTCCAGGTCGAACCATCCGTCGGCCAGCGCGCTGTAATCGGGCGTCGCGGCCTTGATGTCGTGCGAAATAATTTTGGGCCCCTGGATCACGAACGTCAGGCCCAGCTCGGTCAGGCTGGTGTCGGGCGAATTGAACAACGCGGGATGGCGCGCGACGATCGACGGCGTGACCAGCGTGTCGATACCCGGCACGCCCTGCACCTTGCGCAACGCCTGCGCGCCGATATTGACCCCGATGAGCTTGGCGTTGGCGACCGCCATCTGGCCGTTGCCGCTCAGCGTCGGCTTGATCTTGTCGAAGGTGGCGCCGCGGCCCGCGACGCGCACCTGCCCGGTTAGCTGGCCGCGCACCGTGTCGGCTGCCTTCGATTTCTGCGAGACCAACGCCTGTTGCAGGTCGATTCCGTGGAGATTCAGCCCCACGTTGAAGACCGGCTCGGTGCCAAGCGTGGCCCGTGCGTTGCCGTCGAGCGTGCCGCTGAAAGCCGCCACCTTGAGCGAGCTAATCGTCACGGCCTGCCCACCGTAAGTCGCGTCGACGGCGAGGTTGCGGTAGGCGATATTTTGCGCCACGCCGGCGGGCGAAGTCACCATCGCGGTCACCGTCGGTGCGGAAGTCGTACCCCGGACCGTGCCCTTGACCGCCAGTTGATCGAGATGGTCGGCCGCCGCCTCGGGCTTGGGATTGGCGGTCAGCTCGGCCGGCTTCACCACGTCGGCACTGAAGTCATAGCTCGCGCTTATCGGCTGAATCGACTGCGCGTTGACTGTCAGCCTGGCGTGGCCCGAGCCGAGATTGAAAGCCAGCGGGCCGGCCGTGGCGCTGTTGCCTGACATCTTGATGTCGCCGCTCAGTCCGCCCACGATCGAGCGCTTGCCCGGCGGCGTAACCGTCACGGACGGCCAGCGTCACGACGCCGTTGACCTCGGGCTGCTTCTGCACGACCTTGACCAGGGCGTGAATCTCGGCCTTGCCCGAGGCGTTGTACTTGCTGAGCGCGACCAGCATCTTGCCCATCGCGGCGAGGTCGAAGCGATTGCTGTCCACTCGCGCGCTCAGGTTCTGGCCGAGCTGAATCTGGCCAGCCTTGAGATTGAGGTCGCCGAGCACGAGCGTCGCGGTCTGGATTTCAACCTGCGGCCCGGCCACGCTGTCCTTTCGCGTCCCGGCCGCGGCGACCCTAAGCGGCACGCCCGCCGCCTTGTCGAGCACGCCGGTGTATACGACCTGGTTGCCGCTCAGGTCGGTCGCGAGGTTAAACGCGATCGTCTGGGGGTTGCCGTCAACCTTGATGCTGGCCGTGACGGGATTGGTGAGCTGGAGCTGCGGCGGCAGCGCCTTCGCGATTTGCGGCACCGCCTTGAGCTCGGACATCGTAACCGGCCCGACGTCCAGACTGAATGCCACCGGTACTGCGGTCGTATCGATCACGCCGTTGGTTATCAACGGCCCGACCTTGCCGGTCAACGAAAGATTTTTCTCCGTGCCCAGCGCAGCGAGAGTCAGCTTGATGTCGACCGGCGTGCTGACGCCGAGGTTCTCGACGTCCAGGTTGACCGCGCTCACCGTGACCGGCGCAGCGCCCGCGTCCTGGTAGACGATCGTCCCATCGTCGACCGTCAGGCTCGAGACCGACACACTGCCGAGCGCTCCCGCACCCGCCGACGGTTGTCCCGAGGGCTGTGCCTCGGTAAGCGGCGCGCCTTTAAGCGGCGCCGTCCCGGCCGCCGGCGGCGGCGTGGCCGGCGCGGGAGTCACCTGCTCGCCAGTGGAGGGTTTCTTCCCGATGCTGCTGACGTTCAACTGGCCGCGCTGATTGCGGATGATATGCACCACGGGCTGCTTGAGCGATATCTGCTTGACCTCGACGCGATGGCTCAGCAGGGGCATCAGCGCGACCCGCGCGTAAACGTCGGCGGCCTGCACGAACGGCGTCTGGGAGAAACGGGGGTCGTCCGCGATCGTGACGCCGCGAAGATCGGCGATCACACCCCATCCGAGGCTCGCGTGGATGTCCTGGACGTCGACCTTGCGCCCGACCGCGTCGCTCGCCTTGCTCAGGATAAGGCCGCGCTGCTTCTGGATGATCCCGTTGAGGTTGAGCACGGCGTAGATCACCACCGCGACCACGACCACGACGATCACTCCAACCACAACTATGGCTGCCCGGATGAGCTTGCGCATCACGACATCCTTTCCCGCCCCTGGAGAGATTTCATTCTCCACCGAAGCGGGCGGCTATGACAACGCCGCCGCGCCTTTATGGCTCAGTGTTTTGGGATAGCCGCGTCTGACTCCCTCCCCAGTGTTTTGAGAGGGAGGGATTTGCTTTCAGCTGCGCGAGGCAAAGAACTGCGCCACCCTCGTCGCCGAGCAGCCGGGCGATCGCGCGCTCGAAGGCCGGCTATTCTCGTCGGGACAGGCCGGTTTTCTGTTCCTCTTAGTGAATGTAGTTTCGATTTGTGTCTTGGCAGGGCTGAAATTCTGGCTGTTCTTTAGGAACCCAGAGAAGACAAACGTCAGAAAAGTAACGGCCCTTATCCAGCCCGTCATAGTAGGCACAGCCTACCGCATAGACGATTGCGCCGTTATCCGCTTCGGTCAGATCAGTTCCGGGGAGCACCCCCCAGACAACGGACATCGTGTTGTCCGGAGCCAATGCGGACCTATTATTTTGCTTTTCAGGCCGATGAGATTCGTCGCACTCGGGGTCTTTTGGCGCCGGGTCTCCTGGCTTGGCCAATATCAGGTGGCCCTTTTGGACGAAATCGCTCGCTATGGATTTCCCAAAATTGCGCCAGCCGACAGCGACGTTCTTAGGTGGAATACCTCTAGTGTCTTCTACTCGAATCCAACTCTGAGGAATCGGTCCGGACCTCGTCGGGAAAACGCCATTAGCCACTATCGCAGGGCGATTTGCAGCTACCTGTTCATCAAGCTGAGCCTTGATGGCCGTTACGGTACTTTTGGCTATTTCCCGCTGCTTATCGAGAATAGCCGCCTGAGTCGCCATGATCCTAGCTTGCGCATCAGCAGTGGTCGCCAATCTGTTGGAAGCGCGATAGGTTAGATAAAGAACCCACAAAGTAAAAGCAGCCAGCGCCGCTGCCGCAATGACATACCCCTTTTGCCAGCGAAGTTGACTCTTACGATTCTGTTGATTTGCGGTTGTGTCACTTACATAGCGGGCGTTTATCTCATCAGCAAAAGCGACCAAATCGCCCAGCAGCGCATTAACTGGTATTTCGGTATTGGCCTCGGGCTTATCGTTTTGGAACCCGGCGGCTATTTCTTTGTTTGGCTCTTTGAGCGCGTCCTTCTCTGCCACCTTTCTCCCCCTTGTTTTTAAGTATGCGCGCGGTCAAAGCATCGAAAATCAACGTCCGCTGGTAGAACGTCGGGCGTTTCGTCAGGGAATTTAGCCAGCACTCCGGTGAACGTCATGGGGAGAATATGCCATGAAACAGAATGGGTGCCGAGTCTCGTAATCGCCCATTTTTTGAGCCGCGGCCAGCGAGGCGGCATCCAGCGAGGCGGCATACACACCGTCGCGAGCATCGCCGTGATGCGCGCGGCGGGAACAACCGGTAGGCTCTACTCTCAATGGCCAAGAGGCGAAAGATTCCATCGCCCTCGCGCGAGGCCCCGACGCCCAAGCCGAAGGCGGAGAAGCCGGCCTTCAGCTCGCCGTTCAAGGATCTCAAGAAGCTGCTTGGCGAGCGGCCGAAGCTCAAAAGCGCTGACAAAAACCCTGTCGAGCGCGCCAAGGCCGTCGCCGCGGCAGTGACGCCGATAGTGGAGTCAGAACCGGCGCCGGTGCTCGACGACGCCGCGATGTTCCGTCAGGCCGTCGACGGGGTGCGCCGGCTGGGCGACCAGCGTCCGGTCCGCGTGGTCCCCAAGCCGGAGGTGACGCTGGAAATCGTCAGCGAAGACGCCGAGGTTCTAGCGCAACTATCGGACCTGGTTTCCGGAGTGGGGACTTTCGAGCTGACCGAGACCGAGGAATACACCGAGGGGACGCGGCTCGGACTCGACCCGCGCCTGGTGACGCGGCTTCGCCGCGGCGAGTTCGCGGTGCAGGCGCATATCGACCTCCATGGGATGATCCAGGCCGACGCCAAGCTGGCGCTCGAGGAATTTATCGTCGGCTCGGTGCGCAAGGGGCTGCGCACGGTGCTGGTGGTGCACGGCCGCGGACTGCGGTCGCCGGGCGGGATGCCGGTGCTAAAGCATGCCGCGGCGCAGTGGCTCTCGCACGGGCACATGGGCGGGTACGTGCTGGCGTTCGCGACCGCGCGGCCGGCCGACGGCGGGGCGGGCGCGATGTACGTGCTGCTGCGGCGCGATCGCCGTCGCGCCCGTTTCGACGTCCTGCAAGGGGCCAAACGCCGCGACTGAGTGGAGCGTTGCATCGCGTGAACTTTTGGTTGATTGCCGGCGACCCAACCCCTGCCCCTTCCCGCTGGCGGAAGGGCGCAAAAGTTGCGGAGCGACTTATAGCGCCACGCCGATAAACCGCCAATCTTCGCGCTACTACCGGTTTGTAGCTCGGTCCCTTTTGGAATAATACAAAAAGAGAAAAGCGGGGTTCATCATGCGGCTAATGCTACTGGTCCTGCCGTTGTTGCTGTTGCTGGGGGCGGTCAGCTGGGCGCAGACATCCTCGCCGATGGAGGCTTCGCCAGCCGCCATGGCCAGCCCCGGTCCGAGCGGGGGCATGATGGGGCAGCCTCCGATGGGTTGGGCGCAGCCTCATCCGCCGCGGTTCGGATATTGCCCGCGGCCTCCACGCGCCGTGCGAATTGTGGCCTTCGTTCTAAGGGCACTACTGGCGCTCTCCGCGATTTTCGCCTTGACGGCGCTGGGCATCTTTCTGATCCGCCGCAGCAGGCCGCGTCCCTGACAACCGAAGGGTCGCAGGCGAGACAACGCAGAAAGATGCTCGGCGATTTTTGCCGGTGCTCCGGCGAGCGGCCCGGCCTTCCGCTTGTGCTCGATCGATGCCCTCTTCAATCTCGAAAAGAAAACGGGGGCCGGTTTAACCAGCCCCGTCTCCGGGTTTCACTTTTCACGGCAAAGAGCGAACCACTCAGTCAAATCTTGTCCTGCAGGATGAACGAGATCACCAACGAGTACAGCAACGATGTTCTCTAAGACCGATCTCGCGATTGTCTTCGCTGTGGTCTTAGGCGCTCTGTGCGTGGCTCTCTACCAGCCTGGATGTACCGATTGAAGCTATCGTCGCTTTGGTGATTCTGTCGTGGCCGCGGTCGGGTTGACGATCTTCACCCAACGAAAGGCCATTCCTGGCGACGTTAGCGACCGTCCGGTGGCGACTATGGCTTGGGCGTGGACTCCGCCGCTGCCGCCCCGCTGGACGCTGTGGTCAGAGTGGAATTTACGCCGCTGGCGAGCGAACTGATGTTGCTGCCGAGCACGAGGTAACTCCCGCGTCCGCCAAGACGGCGACGACGGCCATGATGAGCGCGTACTCCGTCGTTTCACGCCACGTGGCTTGCCAGAAATTCTATAATATTACAGAACTCGGGTCGGCTTTCCTGTCCAGCCAAGGCAACCAACCTCATTCGAATCCTGAAAAAGCTCCTGGGTGTTACCAGACCCGCGCGCGCGCTCGATCGCATTTCTTGGGGTAGGGGGGAACTGAACCGGCTATGCGTTCAGTTCGTCCAGCAGGGCCTCGGCGTCCTTCAGGTCGGCGGTGTCGAAGCCCT
>CAWENP010000017.1:0-247338 GCA_963810495.1 uncultured delta proteobacterium | reverse complement strand
CGGAGTAGCGACTGTAACCGTGAGATTCGAATGCCATTCCCTCCGGCGCAATATTTCACGCCCGGCTATCTTCATTGGAATCAGTACCACACAAATGAAACACCTGCAGCGACGCGCGATACGTTCTAAAGGAACGGATTGTCCTCTGGTATGTTCCTCCCTCGATCGGTCGTCAGACCCGAACTAAACGTTTCGGGTCACACCCTGCTAGAGGACAATATCACCCGAGGCAGGGAGCCGCGCACAAGGAAGGGCCGGAGCATCGAGCCCCGGCCCTCAGTGATGAGGCATCCCACGTAATACGCGGGCGCGCTATAGGACGGCCTCGTTGAATCTTATCGGAGGTGTTCCGATTGCTTCAGATCGGGCGAACTGAGGGCTGGACGACTCCATAAATAAGAAATCGGTCCCAGAACTTGAACTCAAAGATCCCACACGCTGGATCTGCGGGATCATCACCGGCACGTCGAATCCCAATGCCCGGAGCTAAATCGCGACATCGGCCAAACTTATCTAGTACCTGAAGGAACGCATTGTCCCCGCGCGGTAATAGCCAGACCGTGATTTCATGGCCGGGCTCGATGTACAGGCCCGAGAAAATGTAGGAGCTACCCCGTATAAGCTTCTCACCAAATGGATCAAGAAGAGCCTTCTCTAGTGCTATCGCATGCGCGTCGGAATCTTCCACGCCGGGCGGTCTCTCGAAGCCCGGTATAATAGAATCACTCGCAATTTGGTCGGCGGTGAGCCAGTTGCTAATTATGACCCTGCCCAGTGCTTGTTGACGTTGCGCATCCTTTGGATTGGTCCCAGCGCGAGGATTGACAGAACGCGCGGCTTTCTTCGCGAAGTAGCCCGCAAGCTGGTCGTCTGGACCAAAACAAAGACCAAGGCGCGTTAACATCGCGCCCTCGATCTTGCTCAGCTCTTGATTACACGTATGGCACGCAGGAGCCACGGGCCGATCGCGAGGCGGTACCGTGCTAGGGTACCATGCGTCCGGCACAACGTGATCGTCCGTCATCTGGTCGTCGGTGAAGTAGCCAAGACAATGTATGCAGCGGCCCGTCACAGTGACAGTGTACCAATTCCGGGGAGGCCGTTCATCTTTGCGGACCTTCTCCGCGCCTCCGCATAGATCCGTCTCTGGTCGAATGGAGCAGTCGATAAACCGTTGCGTAAAAGGCTTGTGAACCCTCAGAGATCGGCGGCTGCACATGGGACCGAAAGAGGACCGGGAAATGGGACTCGGAAGCAACTGGTTAGAAGAGTTGGTCGCCGAATGGCTCTCTGTCGATGGCTTCCTAGTCGAAGTGTTACTGCCAATTCAACTCGGACCTCAGGGAGGCCGGGCTGAGCCCGATGTTCTTGGAGCGAGAGTAGACACGCAAGGGCGGTTGCTAGTTCGGCATTGTGAGACCGCTGTCTGGCCCGCAGGCAATCCTCAGCCGACAGCGCACAGCTATGGCCAGAAGTTCCGACCGGCAATCGTTCAAGGTGTCGAAAGACATTTCCGTAGGCTGTTCGGAGTTCCCCAAGCCGCTGCCGCATGCTACGAGCAATGGATAATATTTTGCGGCATTTCCCAGCCTGCGCGAGCAGCCGTATTGAGCATCGTGCCGGGCGCTCGGCTGCTACTGCTGGACGAGTTTGTCAGGACGGAAGTGATGCCAGCGATTACTCGTTGGCGCGCGACCCAGCAGGCGGGTTCCAACACGACACCGAGTCTACCCGCCGATAAGTGGCTGTTGAAACTAATGGAATGGCTCGATTACCTTGGCATGCTCCACTAGCCGTCTTGGGCGAATTCGCGATCGCGGCGCGCTGGACCAGCCTATCGGTTGTTAGCAGATGGACTGGTGGCCAATCTTAAGCGGCGGGCTGGCTGGCGCGGTGACGACCTTGGGCGTGCAGGCCCTCCAACGCTGGTGGGCAAAGCCGGTTCTAGAGATCTTATTTGCCGAGAACGAAAGCGGGTGTCGCATTGACAGCCCCGTCGTGGGTGGCACCGAGATAACTCACAGCTTTCTGCGGCTGAAAATCCGAAACCGAGGCCGCTCGGCAGCGATGAATGTATCGGCTTCGATCATGAGCCTCAGCTTCGAGGCGCCGGGCCGGGGCAAGGCTACATACGACGAAGAGGTGTTGGATCTGAAGGTCGCGATGACGGAGGAGCGGACGTTCAGGTTGGCAGGACGAGGGGCGCATCGGTTCGTTGACCTGCAGTACACGCAAAAGGTAGGCGATGGCGTCGCCCTTAAAATGAACTTCGTCTGGAGACCGGCGAGCTTAGAGGCGCTGGGTTTTCGAGTGGGAACCTACCGGCCCGAAGTGTTCTTATCGGCAGACAACGCCGCGTCGGTGCGTCGCACCGTTTCGTGGTCGTTCAACGGGCAGTTTCCGGGCCTTCGGATCGAGGGGATCGCTCGTTGAATTTCAGAGGCGAGTCAGCGGCAGCGAGCGCCACGGCACGGGGCGGGGGTCGGCCAACCGTCTCGATGGCGCGGTACTCGTGCGAGTCGGTGTTGTAGTAGGCCCGGAACTGGGACCGAACTGGGGCTAAAGTACGGAACGCTTCGGGTTTTGACGGATAGTTATCTCCGGGTTGATACGGAAAAAGTTCGCTATCTTGTTAGCGGCCCGTCGTAGCCGATAGCGCCCTATCCTCCGGCTCCTTAGGGCGAGAGTTTCGGTTCTAATTCTAAGTGCGAAGCCCCGTCTTCGCGTGCGTTAAGGCTAGAAGCGGACCGCCCGCCGCCTTCTCTCAGGGGAGACGCCCTGAGCGCGCACGCGGTCCGCGGGTCAGCGCGGTTGCCACCGCACGACATAAAGGCCCGCGGCCCGGGGGCTGGAGGTAACCTCCGGCCGCGGGCGGGCGCGCGGCGGCGGAACCTACCGGAGTCGCGGAAGTTGTCGTGCCGAGCCGGACCGCGCGACCGCGAACCGAACTTCGAACCCTTCCGGTGAGACCTTTCGCCAGGACTATTTCTACCACTCATCGCGACACCGAACTTACGAATCTTTATTACCCACCGGCAGCGGCCGCGGCGTGGGCCGGATCGCTAAGCCAGGCGGGGGCGCGGTCACCGGGTCGGGCGTTGGGCTATGCGGCGGCGGCGTCAGTAGGCCCAAATGGGCTTGCCCGCTAGGGCAATATCACCCGAGGCAGGTCGAGCACCGGAGTCGCGACGCCGGCCTGCGAAAGCATGTCGTGAACCTGGCCGCGATGGTGCGTCTCGTGGTTGAAGAGATGCGCCAGAAGCATCCGGGTCGGATTGCGATATGATTTGCCTTCGTTGCTGACGTAGGCGATCTCGCCGTCGAGGAAATCGTCGCTCAGCCCCGCGGCGAAGCGCTCGATACGCTCATCCTCGCGCACCCGCGCCGCGCGCAACTCCTCGAAGTCGTCGTACAGGATCGCGTCGAGATGGGCCGACGACGCGACGCCGCCCTCGAACCGGGTCATCCAGTTGCGGTCGCCGACCATGATGTGGTTGAGCGTGCCGTGGATGCTTTTGAAAAAAGCCTGCCGATTCTTTTTACGCTCGGCATCCGAGAGCCGGGCGCAGCAGTCGTACAACCGCTCGTTGGCGAGCCGGTTGTAACGCGCCATCATCTGGAAATGCGCAATCAGAGGGTTCATCGCGGCCCGCGCTAATCGTCTTCCGCTTCGGCCGGCGAATCCGCCGCCGGCTTCACCGGGAAGGGCGCGACGAAGGTGCGTCCGATGTCAGGGATGATATTGAGGAACTTGACCTCAGCGAAGTCGCCCGCGACCTGGACTGCCGAGAGTGCCGCGTTGTCGACCCGGATGCGGCGGAAGTGGCGCAACTCCATCGCCAAGAAGTGGCACAACACGGTGCGGATGATATCGCCGTGGGAGACGAACAGCACGCGCTGCCCGTCGGTTTCGCCGAGCGTGCGCATCACCGCCGCAACGCCGCGCGCCTGGACCTCGCCGATACATTCGCCGCCGGGCGTCGAACTCAGGATCGGCTCCTCGCGATAGCGCAGGTAATCCTCGTCAACGATCAGGTCCTCGTAGGTCATTCCCTCCCAGCGCCCGTATTCGACCTCCGCGATTTGCGGGTCCTCGCGAATCGGCACGCCATCGCCGAGGCCGGCCGCGATTATCTCGGCCGATTGGCGCGCGCGCACCAGCGGACTGGTCACGATAAGGTCTGGCTGGAGCGCGCGCACGAAGTCGACCAGTTGAGCGACCTGCGCACGGCCATGGCTGTCGAGTTCGACCGGATTGCGGCCCATCACGCGGCCCTCCCGATTCCATGGCGTCTCGCCATGGCGCATCAGGAGCGCGACGCCGCGCACGCCGCCGGGTTGTTTGAGTTTTTCCGCCACGTAAAACGGCCCCAGTGCCATACTTTCCCGCCCGCGCTGCGCTAAAAACGTTTGGCGGGCGCCGGAGAAACGGCACCCGCCAACATTTAACCCGAAGTGCGGCAAGGAAACGAGAGCGGCCGGACCCTCATAGTGATGTCTGGCTGCGGCCCGGTACACGCTGGGGGAGATCCGATCGAGGAATTCGGCTGCGCGACGTGGTGTGGATTCAATTGTGCAAAGGTGTGGCATCGCGCCACTACGCCCACCGCCATGACGCATATGGCCATTCAGGAACGGTTAGACGGCGAGCGGCACACTTCATGCACCATCTCACCGACGAGCAATCACTGGGGCGAAGCTACCGCCCCGCGGCTATTCGCGCACGGCGCGCGCGCGGAGGAGTGATCGACAGTGGCGGCAGGGCGATCGGCCGTTACAACGGACGTTGCAGGGAGATAAAGTCATGTACAAAGCTAAGGCGTACTCCGCGGCCAGTGCGACATCGCCGCTTGCCCCTACGACGATCCCGCGGCGCGATCCAACGGAACACGACGTTCAGATCGAAATCCTCTTCTGCGGTATCTGCCACTCCGACGTCCACCACGTGCGCAACGAGTGGGGCGCCTTCGTGCCCACTGTGTACCCGATTGTTCCGGGCCATGAGATCATCGGCCGTGTCACGAAGGTCGGCTCGGCAGTTACCAAATACAGGCCCGGCGATCTCGCCGGAGTCGGCTGCATGGTCGACTCGGACGGCAGCTGTCCCGAGTGCAAAGCTGGTCTTGAGCAGTTCTGCCCGAACCTGACCCTCACCTACAATTCCCCGGACAAATACTCCGGGGGAGTAACCTATGGTGGCTACTCCGAGAGCATCGTCGTCGATGAAGGCTTCGTTCTGCGCGTCCCCTCCAACCTGGATCTCGCCGGAGCCGCGCCGCTTCTGTGCGCCGGGATCACAACATACTCGCCCATGCGTCACTGGCAGGTCACAAAGGGCCAGAAAGTTGGCGTAGTGGGTCTCGGTGGACTGGGCCACATGGGCGTGAAGTTTGCTCATGCGTTAGAGGCCCACGTCGTTGTCTTCACGACCTCACCGAGCAAGAAGGAAGACGCGCTCCGCCTCGGTGCCGACGAAGTCGTTCTCTCACGCAACACCGACGAGGTGCAGAAGCGCGCCGGCAGCTTCGATTTCATTCTCGACGCCGTCTCCGCCGATCACGACATCAACGCCTATATCAACCTGCTCCGACGCGACGGCAATATCATCCTTGTCGGCGCACCCCCGAAGCCCCTGGCCGTCTCCGCCTTCGGCCTCATTATGCGGCGCCGCACTCTCTCCGGTTCCAACATCGGCGGTATCGCCGAAACCCAGGAGATGCTCGACTTTTGCGGCGCACACAACATCACCGCCGATGTCGAAGTTATCCGTATCCAGAAGGTAAACGAAGCCTACGAGAGACTGCTCAAGTCCGATGTGAAGTACCGCTTCTCCATCGATATGGCTTCTCTCAAATCTGAGTGAAGACGCATCGGAGCTGGGATAGCGTCGCCTACCATGTGTTTGTCAACAAGCCGGATACAAACAGTGGGCTTCGCTGAGCGAATAGGAGGTCCCGCTTTCAGTGATCGGGCGCAGCCACCCGGCAGATACAAGACTCCGAACTATCCCCGGATCTTAGCGCCCCGCCGGCGCCGCTTCGGCATGCCCATTGGCCGCCGCGCCAGCGCTCGGCGCCGCCGCAAGGCCGCAGAACGCCTCGTAATCGATTAGCCCGGTCTGCGTCGGATGGTCGCTGCAGACGGGGCATTTCGGATCGCGCTTGATCTTGAGCACGCGCACGTAGTCCTTCGACAACGTGTCGAAGTAGACCATCCGGCCGATCAGCGGCTCGCCCGCGCCCAGGATGAGCTTGATCGCCTCGAGCGCCTCGATCGAGCCGATTATTCCGGGCAGCGCGCCCAGCACGCCCGCCTCGGCGCACGACGGCGCCATGTCCGGCGGCGCCGGCTCTGGATAGAGGCATCGGTAGCACGGGCCGCCCTTGGCCGGGTAGAAGACCGTGGCGTTGCCCTCGAAGCGGAAGATCGCGCCGTCGACCAGCGGCTTGTGCGCCAGCACGCAGGCGTCGTTGATCAGGTAGCGCGTTGGGAAATTGTCGCCGCAGTTAACGATGACGTCGTAGTCCTTGATGATGTCCATCACGTTGTCCGAGGTGAGCCGGACCTCGTGGCGGTTGACCTTGATGCCGGGGTTGATCGCGTTGATCGATTTCTGCGCCGACTCGGTCTTGAGCATCCCGACCCGGTCGGTGGTATGGATTATCTGGCGCTGCAGGTTGGAGAGATCGACCACGTCGAAGTCCACCAGTCCGAGCGTGCCGACGCCCGCCGCCGCCAGATAGAGCGAGGAGGACGAGCCCAGCGCGCCCGCTCCGAGCAGCAGCACCTTGGCGTCGAGCAGCTTGGCCTGCCCCTTCTCGCCGACCTCCGGAATCACGAAGTGGCGCGAGTAGCGGGTCAGTTCGTCGGGGGTGAACTGACGATCGGCGACCCACGGCAGGCCGCGGTCCTTCCATGCATTGAAGCCGCCGGTCAGGTTGTAGACGTTCTCGTAGCCCAACTCGCGCAGCGACCGCGCCGCGAGCAGCGAGCGCGTGCCCGAGGCGCATTGCAGGATGACCGGCGTCTTGTGGTCGGGAACCTTCTCCTCGACCCGCAATTCGAGGAATCCGCGCGGGATTCCGACCGCTTGCGGAATATGCCCCTGGCGCCATTCGTCGCCCTCGCGGACGTCGAGCAGTACCGTGCCCGGCTTTTCCAGCATCCGGCGCGCCTCGTCGATATCGATCGACTTAATCTGCGCGCGCGCCTCGTCGAGAATATTCTTTGAAGTCTTGGCCATAGCTTTGGACCGTACTCGGCTGCGGAATTTAGTCCTTAGATTACATCATTTGTCATCTATTCGCTAGCGCTGAAAATAACCATCCTTTCAGCCCCTGTCGAGTCCCATCCGGGGCCCCCTCAGCCGCCGAGCATCCGATGCGATTCGAGTATGGAGCGGACGAAGTCGAGCACGCGCTGGGCATGGCCGCGCGGCGTGACCTCGTGGAAGGCCCGCGCGACGCGCTGGTCCGCATTGAGCACAAAGGTCGAGCGCGCGGCGACCCCGCCACGGAGTACGCCAAAGGCGCTCGCCAGCTCGCCCTTGGGGTCCGAAAGCAGGACGAAGGGGAAGGCGTGCTTTTCGGCAAACGCGCGATGGGATTCGACGGAATCAACGCTGACGCCGACGATCGCGCATTTGAGCGCCGCGAAGGCCTCGTCGAGGTCGCGGAATTCCTTGCCCTCGACCGTGCATCCGGGCGTATCGTCGGCCGGATAGAAGTAGACCACGAGGCCGTGGCCGCGAAACTCCGCCAGCCGGCGCTCATTGCCATGCTGGTCGCGGAGCGCGATCTGCGCCGCCGCGCCCAGGTCGTCGCCCGCGCGCAATCCCTCAGTGGACGGCATGAGTCTCGGCCTCGCCGAGCGCGCGGCGGGCGGCGAACTTGATCGCGGCGTTGTCGATATTCACCGAGCACAACGAGCCGCACATGCTGCATACGTTGGAGCCGGCGGCCTCGCTCTCTTCCTTGTAACGGCGCGCCTTGTCCGGGTCCATCGCCATCGCGTACATCCCCTCCCAGTTAAGCGCCTTGCGATAGCGCGACATCTGGTCGTTCCAGACCTTGGCCGCGCGCACGCCCTTGACCAGGTCGCCCGAATGCGCGGCGATTCGGGTCGCGATCACGCCCTCGCGCACGTCGTCGATATCGGGCAGGCGCAGATGCTCGGCCGGAGTGACGTAGCACAGGAAGTCGGTGCCGGCGGCGGAGGCGATCGCGCCGCCGATTGCGCCGGTGATGTGGTCGTAGCCGGGGGCGACGTCGCAGGTCAGCGGGCCCAGCACGTAAAAGGGCGCGCCGCCGCAGATGCGTTTTTCGAGCTGCACGTTGGCCTCGATCTGGTCGAGCGGCACATGGCCCGGCCCCTCGATCATCACCTGCACGCCCAGGTTGCGCGCGCGCTCGGTCAGTTCGCCCAGCACCAGCAGTTCGGCTATCTGGCCGCGGTCAGTGGCGTCGCCGGTGGCGCCCGGACGCAGCCCGTCGCCGAGCGAAATCGTCACGTCATGCTCGCGCAGGATCGCGCAGACCTCGTCGAAGTGCTCGTAGAGCGGGTTCTCGCGCCCCGTGCGCTCCATCCAGGCCGCGAGCAGCGCGCCGCCGCGCGACACGATACCCTCGATCCGCTGATGCTGGCGCAGGCGGGCGACGCTCTCGCGCGTCACCCCGCAATGCAGCGTCATGTAATCGACGCCCTGGCGCGCCTGGCGCTCGATCACTTGGAGAAAGAACTCGCGCTCCAGCTCCATGATCGAATGCTCAGAGGCGACCTGGTAAATCGGCACCGTGCCCAGGATGACCGTGCATCGCGAGAGCAGCTCGGCGCGAATCTTATCGAGGTCGGTGCCGGTGGAGAGGTCCATCACCGAATCCGCGCCGAAGCGCACGGCCGTGTAAAGCTTCTCGACCTCTTCGTCGAGCAGTTGATGGAAGTTCGAGGCGCCGATATTGGCGTTGACCTTGGTGCGCAGCCGTTTGCCGATTCCGATCGCGCGGAAATCGTGATGGACGTTGTGCGGGATGACCGCCTCGCCGCTGGCGACGAGTCCGCGGATTTCCTCGGGCGCGAGGCCCTCGTCCTCGGCGACCTCGATCATCTGCGGGGTGACGATCCCTTTGCGCGCGGCTTCAATCTGAGTCATGTCGGGGATACCTCTGATCAAACGTTCCGGACTACGATCGCGCCGCAGAAATGCAGCTCGAAAGCTCACTATAGGTGGGCGTCCGAATCGTGGTCAAGTTGGGCGCTGGAGGAACTCCGTCTCTTCGGACGTCGAGGCGCGGCCCAACACCGCATTGCGATGCGGAAAGCGGCCGAAGCGGCGGATCACGTCCATGTGATGCTCGGCGTATTCGACGTATCCGGCCGTCGCGGGATGCTCCGCGGCGAGCTTGCGAAAGAGCCGCACGGATTCCTGCTGGTCGTCGAGGTTCTCGCTGTGCTGAAACGGGAGATAGATGAAGGACCGCCGGACCGGCGGCAGCGCGAGGTCGAATCCGCGCGCGACCACGTCTTTCGCCGTCGCGAGCGCCTTGGAATCGGTGGCGAATGCGCGTGGCGTGCCGCGGAAGATGTTGCGCGGAAATTGGTCGAGCAGCAGGATCAGCGCGAGCGCGCTTAGGCGGCGAGTCCTTCCAGTTATCGAGTTCGCCGCCGGCCGCGCGTTGATGGTCGGCGAGAAAGCCGGTTCTACAGGCCTGGTCGAAGCCGGCGTCCTGCGCGAACCATCGCCGCTCGTGCTCCGGGTCGGAGCCGTCGCCGAACCAGAACTGCAAAATTTCAGCGACGCGTTCCATCGAAGATTGTCCTCATACGCGGAAAGCCGCCCTGAGACGGCCGCATAGATCGGCGGCTCACCGGACCGGGGCAGATCGTAACGCGAAACCTTTTCGGCGCACAAACCCGGCTGTGTTTGAGGCTCTCTGTGGACGTGCTGCCGCCCCATCATGTACGTTTGTGCATATGCGAGGGCGCGCCGCAGGGTTTGAGTGGGACGAGCGCAAGGCGCGGACGAATTTTCGCAGACACCGAGTCGACTTCGCTGACGCCGCCACGGTTTTCGAGGATGTTCGCGCCATCACTGTCGTCGATGAGGACCCGCATGAAGAACGTTACGCCACCATCGGTACGGACGCGCTCGGCCGGGAGTTGGTCGTGGTTTACACTGTCCGTGGCGAACGCATAAGAATCATTTCCGCGCGGCGAGCCACCCGGCGCGAACGCGCGCAGTACGAAAAGCAGGGCCTATGAAGCGCGAATACGATTTCGGCAAGGGTCGGCGTGGTCCGGTCGTACCTCTCGAGCTGGGCAAGACCAGGATCACCATCCGGCTGGACAACAGAGTTCTCGATCACTTCCGCAAGCGGGTCCATGAGATGGGCGGCGGCAGCTATCAGACCCTTATCAACGACGCACTGCGCGAGCACATCCGGCGCGGGGGGATCGAGGCGGCAGTGCGCCGAGCCGTGCGGGAAGAGCTCAAAGGAGCGCGGCTCAACCGGAGCGCCGACGGATGAGGACTCGTACTCCGGTAGAGCGGTGAAGCAGCCTTTTTATGAAGAAGATCATCCATCTCAACGCGTTCAACCAGTGCGCGGCGGCGCTGCAATCGTTCGGGCAGTTCCGCAACCCGCGCGACCGCACCTCGCAGCAATATACCTCGACGCGTTTCTGGGTCGACCTCGCGCGCACGCTGGAAGCCGGATGCTTCGATTCGATTTTCTTCGCCGACGTCCACGGCGCCTACGACGTCTACAAGGGCAGCGCGGAGGCCGGGATTCGCCACGCCGTGCAATTCCCCGGCAACGATCCGACGATGCTGTTCCCCGCGATGGCGCAGGCGACGCGCCATCTCGGCTTCATCTCGACCTATAGCACGACCTACTATCCGCCGTTTCACACCGCCAAGCTCTTTTCCTCGCTCGACCATTTCACCGGCGGCCGCGTCGGATGGAATATCGTGACCTCGTATCTGGACAGCGCCTGCCGCAACGGCCTGGGCGAGATGCTCCCGCACGACCAACGCTACGAGCGCGCCGAGGAATACATGGAGGTCGCGTACAAGCTGTGGGAGGCGAGCTGGGAGGAAGACGCGGTGGTGCGCGACTCCGCCCGCGACATGCATACCGACCCCGCCCGCGTTCATCCGATCCATCACAAGGGCAAATACTTCGAAGTCGAGGGGCCGCACATGTGCGAGCCCTCGCCGCAGCGCACGCCGCTCCTGCTGCAGGCCGGCCAATCGAGCCGCGGCATCGCGTTCGGCGCACGCCACGGCGAGGCGCTGTTCGTGGTCTATCCGACGATCGAGGTCACGCGCGCGCGAGTGGCGCGCATCCGCGCCGCCGTCCGAGAACAGGGGCGTGACCCCGGCCACGTTAAGCTGGTGCTGGCGCTGTCGGTGGTCGTCGCGGAGACGGACGAGGAGGCGCGGCTTAAGGAGCAGCGCCTGCGCTCGTACGCCAGCCCCGAAGGCGCGTTCGCGCTGTTCGGCGGATGGACGGGAGTCGACCTCGCGCAATTCCGCGACGACGACGTGCTCGATCGTTTTCCTTCGGAGGGAATCAAGTCGGCCGCGCGATGGTTTTCGGCGGTGCATCCGGAGCGCTCGCCGCTCACGCTGGCCGAGGCGCGCGAGGAGATGAAGCTTGCGAGCCTGATCCCGCTCGTCGTCGGCGAGCCCGCGCGCGTCGCCGACGAACTCGAGCGCTGGGTCGACGAGACCGGAATCGACGGGATCAACCTGGTGCCGATCTACCAGCCCGGCAGCTTCACCGAGTTTATCGAGCTGGTAGTGCCCGAGTTGCAGCGCCGCGGCCGCATGCGCACCGGTTACGATGGCACCACGCTGCGCGAGAACCTGTTCGGGACCGGCCATCGCCGCTTGCTGCCCGACCATCCGGCGTACCGGATCGCTGGCGTCGCTCCGCCAGGCAAAGGGATCGCGGCCGTCAGGGGCTGAACGCTACTGCGCGGCGTCGGGCGGGAGCGCCGGATTCGGCGCGGCGCAGAGGACTATCGAGATCGCGACTGCGAAATCGCGACCGCAGCCAGCGCTGAACCGGTCACGATCGCGCCGAAGGCGAGATGCCACGCGCCCGGCATCCTGAGACCGCCGCCCGCGTCGAGTGCGAAGCCCGCCGCTAGCGGCCCGATTGCGCCGCCGGCAAAACCCACCAGCGAATAGACCGCCAGCGTCGCCCCCTGCTCGCCCGGCCGCGCCGCCGCTACCGCGCCGGCGGTCAGCGCTCCCGAATCGGCCGAGATGGCGAAGGCATAGCCAAACAGCATCAGCACCGTGAGCGCGAAGGAAAAATTTCCGCAAAGTGCGGTCGCGAGACCGACAACCACGCTCGCGATCGCGAAGTATCGAATCAGCCGATTGCGCGAGCCGCGGATGGCGAATTCCGCGCCCATGATGCTCGCGGGCAGGCTCGTCACCGTGATGACGGTCGCCCAGTTGGTGATCCACGAGCCAGCCGCGCCGCCCCCGAAATGCGTCCAGGCGAACAGCAGATAGGCCGGCAGCCAGGCTCGAAAGCCGAACAGTTCCCACGAGTGGCCGCCGTACGCCAGCACGTAGACGAGCGC
This sequence comes from uncultured delta proteobacterium, assembly GCA_963810495.1. GTDB lineage: Bacteria > Desulfobacterota > Binatia > Binatales > Binataceae > JAKAVN01. The sequence goes on along the minus strand of CAWENP010000017.1, from coordinate 234,741 downwards.
GTCGCGATTGGTGAGCACCGGGCGGAAGTCGAGCGGATGGCGGCCGTGGTTGGCGGCGTTAGGTTCACGCTCGACCGGTATATCGGAGGCCGCGACCAGCATCAGCAACGCCGCGGCGACCGAGCCGAGTGCGCTCGCCCAGAACGCGCCCGGCCATCCGTAGTGCTGCGCCATCGCGCCGCTCAGGAAAAACGACAGGCTCGCGCCCACGCCGAATGCCGCCGTGTAGTAGGGAACGGAACGGATTCGCGCCGTTCCTCTGAGACGCTCGGTCAGGATGCGCAGGCCGGGCATGTAGGTTCCCGCCAGCGCCATCCCAGCCAGCGCGCGAAACAGCATCGCGCTCCAGAATCCGCGCGCCAGCCAGGCGAAGCCGCAACCGGAGATCACGCCCAACGCCGCGCCGACGAGATAAATCGCGCGCGAATCGATCCGGTCGGTCATCCCCACCAGCGCCGGCACGGCGAGCGCATAGCCGATTAGGTAGGCGCTGCCGATCCATCCGGCCTGCACCGGATCGAGCCTCCAACGATGCGACAATTCGACCAGCAGCGAGGCGAAGGCCGCATAGCCCGCCATCGAGAAAATCTCGGCGGCGATGAGGCCTCCGACCAGGCGAGGCTTGTTCATCAACCGCGTCGGCGGTGAGAGCATGGAGGAATCTCGTCGCGGCGAGTGCTTTGCGAGCCGCTGGTCGGACAGGTGAACGCGTACGCGACCTTGGTTACTTTCCGCGTCTGCGCGCTGAACAGCACCATCATCACGATGCACGGCTCGATTTGCCCCTGGAGTTCGATCACTCGTTCGTCGTGCCCGGTGCCCTTGAGCTTGGGGAAGCGCTGATGCACGGCCTCCGGGCCGAGGCCGGCGAGCGGCGAGTGGCCGTCCTCGATAATCACCAGCTTGTCGTTGTCGTCGAAGAACAGCGCGTAGCTGGTCTCGGGCGGATTGTAGACCGTGGCCGGCTCGGGCTGGACCTTGCCGATCTTGACCTCGGGAAAACCAACCGGCGGGCGCGGATTGCCCGGGTAGTCCTGCGGCGGGGCCGGGAACAGCTTGACTACGTCGGCGAGCGCGCTGAGGCCGGGCACCAGGTCGCCGATCTTCTTGCCGCTGCGCAGCACGGCCGGATAGCGAAACGGTTCGGCCGCAACCGCGGGCAGGTCCGCTACAGCCGCAAGTATCGGAAGCAGGGCGAGAATGATCGATGCGGTTCGCGGCCGGTGGCGGAGCGTGATGCGCATGTTATTTGCTTGTCTCATTTTCAGCGTTCGTTCAATCGCGGCGGTCGCCAAGATAGCTCCGGCCGACAGCTTGGTCGGCTGGACAGCTTTGGTCGGCGACGCGATCGTGATAAGCCTCAAAAAGGAGCGTAAGGGGTCCGACTTGCACGCGGCGGCGGCGTTTTTGGCGGCGGGCGCGGCGAGATCGGCGGAACGAATTTTCAGTTGGGCCATCTTCGGCCCACTGGCCCATCTTCGGTCCACGTCGGACTTTCCCTGCGCGCGGCGTAAGCGCTCGAGCGAATCACAAGCGTGAGGTGAAGCGATGAAGTTCGGCATCTTCTACGAAATCTCCGTGCCGCGGCCCTGGGACCGCGAAACCGAAAAGCGCGTCTACGACAATTGTCTTGAACAGGTCGTGCTGGCCGACGAACTCGGCTTCGACCAGGTATGGGCGGTCGAGCATCACTTTTTGGAGGAGTACTCGCACTGCTCGGCGCCGGAGATTTTCCTCACCGCCTGCGCGATGAAGACCAAGAACATCCGCGTCGGCCACGGCATCATCGTCTGCGTCCCGCAGTTCAATCATCCGATCAAAATCGCCGAGCGCACGGCCACGATGGACATCATTTCTGGCGGCCGGCTCGAAGTCGGCACCGGCCGCTCGGCCACCTGGACCGAGCTTGGCGGCTTCAACGTCAATCCCGACGAGACCAAGAAGACCTGGGACGAGTTCGTGCACTGCCTGCCGAAGATGTGGACGCAGGAGCGCTTCGGCTACGAGGGGCGCTCGTGGTCGATGCCGGTGCGGACCATCCTGCCCAAGCCCTACCAGAAACCGCACCCGCCGCTATGGGTCGCGGTCACCAGTCCGGGCACCGAGATCGACGCGGCTGAGCGCGGGATGGGCAGCCTGGGGCTGACCTTCGGCTCGTTCAAGGAGCAAGCGGAGAAGGTGAAGAACTATCGCCGCATCATCCGCAATTGTGAGCCGGTCGGCGAGTTCATCAACGAAAAAGTCAGCACGGTCAATTTCCTGTATTGCCACGAGGAGACCGAGAAGGGGGTGAAGAACGGACGCCGCCTGCTCGGCACGTTCAACTTCCTCGCGGCGCAACTGCTCGCGTGCCGCGAGGCCTATCCGACCAAGTCGTATCCCTCGCTCGGTCTTTTGCCGACACTGCGCCAGGAGGCGGCGGGCCCCGGCGACGATCACGGCGTGCCCGAGGGTATCGCGATCGGCGATCCAGAGCGCGTGCTGCGCGCGTGCAAGAACTGGGAATCGGCCGGCGTCGACCGGATAAATTTTCTGCTCAACGCGCTCGAGACGATTCCGCAAAAGGACGTGCTCGAAAGCCTGCGCACTTTTGCCAGGCACGTGATGCCGCATTTTCGCGACGAGAACCAGAGCGTCGCCGCCGCGGGAGGCCGCTGATGCCGCCGCGGTTGGGAAAACTCGACGCCAAGGCCTTCGCCGAGCAGGGCGCGCGCGAAATCCTCGGCTACAAGACCGAGCCGTGGACGCTCAAGCAGGCGCAGATCCTCAACTTCAACCACGAGATTGACGACGACCTCGGCGACTACTTGCTGCCGCGCACGATGCATCCGGCGATCCCGGCCTACGCGACCTTCACGGTGATCGTATGCCCGGAGAGCCCGGTCGGCGCGTTTTCGCTGGGCGAGGTCAAAATCGCCGGCCGCGCCGGCGTGCGCCCGCGCGACTTCGTGCTGCGCAGCTTTTGCGACAGCGCCGACGCGCGCCGCGAACTCGCCGAGCGCTGGGGCTATCCGACCCTGCCCGGCGAGATCAAGCTGACCGTGCGCCACGACCGCGTCATCGGCCGCGTCGTCGCCGAGGGCCGCACGATCCTGGAAATGGATATGCTCGACCGCGACCTGATCTCGGGCAACGACATCCAGTACATCGCGAGCATGCACCTGGCGCGCAACAAGGACGACGGCGAGCTCGTGCTGGTCCAGGTCGATCCCGATTTTGTGTTCTCGCGTGCCGAGCGCGGCCGGCCACTGCTGCGCACGCTCGACAGCGCCGCGTGGGGCGACACCGGCGGCCATCTAAAGGTTCGCAATCCGATCTCGATGAGCTACGCCGTGGCCGACATCGCGTTGCCCCGGATTCGTTTCATCTGCGATCCCGAGCGCCCGGCCTTCCAGGGAACGACCAAGGTCGCGGCGTAGCGCGTCAGGAAAGGGCCGGCGGAATCGCCGGTTTTTGTCACCACCTCCCCCGTTTTACCGCTCTTCTATAGAGCAGGCATTGCGGAGACATGTTGCTGTCCGAGCCAGCTTGAGGTATATCGTACGATATATCTTTAAATCAGCTAGCATTGGAGGCTTGTCATGATGACTTGCGGATACTCGCGGTTCGCGCGCTCCGGTTGGCATGGCTTCGGGATGATGGCCCGATCGGGCAGATTTTTTGGTCCCGGCGAGGTCAGGCTCGCGCTATTGTCCTTGCTGACGGAGGCGCCCGTGCACGGCTACGAGCTGATGAAGCAGCTCGAGGAGCGCTCGGGCGGCGTCTACCGGGCCAGTGCGGGCACCGTGTACCCGACGCTGCAGCAGCTCGAGGATGAAGGTCTGATCACTTCAGAATTGCGCGAAGGCAAGAAGGTCTACCGGCTGACCGACGAGGGGCGGCGGGAACTTGAGGAAAGGGACGAGGCCGTCCGGGAGATCTGGCGGCGCGCGCGGCGATGGGAGGACTGGCGCGGCGCGTTCGATCCTGACGCGTCCGAGATCAGAGGCCCGGCGGAACGGCTGGTCAAGGCGGCGTTCCGCGCCGTGGCGGGAGAGCGCGCGAGCGAACGGCGCATCGAACGCGTGCGTGAGATCCTGCAGCGCGCGCTGCGCGAACTTGAAGAATTGGCCCGTCCGCGTTAGGCCGGTTCACGCTTCGCCCTAGTCGAATTCGAAGTTCTGCCCGGCTGACGCGGCCATCATCTTCCCCGACCGCGACGGGCGCGCGAACCGGATGCATGGCCACGGGCGCTTGCGTTAGAATAAATCCCACATGCGCTGGACCACAGACAAAATCCGTCAATCGTTCCTCGATTTTTTCAAGGAACGCGGCCATCAGATCGTGCCCTCGGCCCCGCTGGTGCCCAAGGGCGACCCGACGCTGCTGTTCACCAACGCCGGGATGGTCCCGTTCAAGGATTATTTTCTGGGCATACGCAAGCCGCCGCAGCCACGCGTGGCAGACTGCCAGAAGTGCCTCAGGATTTCCGGCAAGCACAACGACCTCGAAGCGGTCGGCCGCGATTCGTACCATCACACCTTCTTCGAGATGCTCGGCAACTGGTCGTTCGGCGATTACTACAAGCGCGAGGCGATCGAATTCCACTGGAAGCTGATCAACGAAGTCTGGGGAATCTCCGCCGACCGTCTGTGGGCGACCGTCTACAAGGACGACGACGAGGCCGAGCAGGCATGGCTCGAACTCGGATATCTGCCCCGCGAACGAGTCCTGCGATGCGGCGAGAAGGACAATTTCTGGGAGATGGGCGAGACGGGGCCATGCGGCCCATGCTCGGAGATTCATATCGATCGCGGCCCGACGGCCTGCAATCGGAGCGGTCACGCCGATTCGAGCGAGGAATGCGCGGTCAACGTCGAGGGATGCTCGCGGTTTATCGAACTGGCGAATCTCGTGTTCATCCAGTTCAACCGCGACGCGACGAGAAAGCTCACGCCGCTGCCGATGAAACACGTCGACACGGGCACGGGGCTGGAGCGCGTCGCGTCGGTATTGCAGAGCCTGGAGACCAACGCCAACCCGCCGCTCGGCAACTACGACATCGACGTATTCCGGAAGATCATCAAGCGGATAGAAAGAAGTAGCTGCTGAGCGTCGGATGCAAGAAGGGTTACGGTGAGTCAGAGGAGAACGATCGTTCTATCTGCGTCATCGCGCGATTGCAGATCACGCCCGGGCGATCAGCTTCCTAATCGCAGAAGGATTGAGCCCAGGAAATACCGGAAGACGCGAATACGTGCTTCGGCGAACTATCCGCCGGGCGGCGCGTCACGGGCGACGGTCTGGGGATAGATGGACCATTTTCTCGGGACGGCTGCTCCGGCAGTGGTTGACGCTATGGGCGACCACGTACCCCGAGCTTGAGAAGGAAGCGAGACAGAATATTGAGCGAGGTTGTCCGAGGAGGAGAGATGCGCGCTTCTTCGAAGACTCTCGACGAGGCGATTCGCAACTCATAGAGGAATGGCGAGAACGTCCAGCTCGCTATGATGAAGGAGCGCAGCCAGGTTCTGTCCTCGGTAGACGTTGCCTTCAAGCTTTACGATACTTATGGCTTTCCGCTCGATCTCACGGAAGACATTTTAGCGAGACAAGAATCGGCGCGTATCGACGTTCGCGGAGTTCGACCGCCTGATGGAAGAGCAGCGCGAGCGCGGACGTGCCGCGCGCAAGGACGACGCGATCGCCCCTGAAATAAAACTCGGCGCCGGTGCCGCCTCGCGCTTCGTCGGACACCATCGCTACGACGCCGAGTCCGAAGTGCTCGCGGCCCATCGCGACGGCGACAACCGCGTCCTCCTCGTAACCGCCGAAACGCCCTTTTACCCAGAAGGCGGCGGCCAGATCGGCGACCGCGGCGTAATCGAATCCGCTTCCGGCGCGATCCTTGAGGTCGTCGACACGCGCAAGGCCGACGGCTCGATTCTCCATGTCGGACGGCTGCTGCGCGGCGAGCCAGGCGATTTCGAACGCGGCCGGCGCGTCAAGCTGAGCGTCGATCGGACGCGCCGCGACGCCGCGATGCTCAATCACTCCGCCACCCATATCCTGCACTACGCGCTGCGCGACGTGCTCGGCACGCGGAGTGCATCAGGCGGGCTCGCTGGTCGCGCCCGATCGCCTGCGCTTCGATTTCGCGCACGCGGGCCCGGTCGGCGAGGGCGACCTGGCGACGATCGAAGAGGAGATCAACGCGCGTATCCGCGAAAACGCGGAGGTCGCGACCGAAGAGATGGACTACGACGACGCGATCAAGGCCGGCGCGCTCGCGTTCTTCGGCGACAAGTACGGCGACGTCGTGCGCGTGGTGCGGATGGGCGATTTTTCGGTCGAACTGTGCGGCGGCACGCACGTCGCCCGCACGGGCGATATCGGGATCTTCAAGTTCGAGGCAGAATCGGGCGTCGCCGCCGGCGTGCGCCGGATCGAAGCCGCGACGGGGCAGGGCGCGCTGGAGGCGATTCGCCGCCGCGAGCGAATCCTGGAAACGATCGGCGGCCATCTGGGGGCGCGCGACGACGCGGCGGTCGAGCGGCTCGAGCGGCTGCTCGCGCGCGAGAAAGAGCTTGAGAAAAAGCTCCGCGCGCTAGAGCAGAAACTGGTCGCGGGCGATGGCGCGGCGGGCGGCGCGGATGCCGAGAAGGTTCGCGAGGCCGGCGGCGTGAAAGTCGTCACGCGGCGCGTCGAAGGCGTCGACCCTCGCGCGCTGCGCGAGATGGCCGACCGCATGCGCCAGAAATATGGCTCCGCGGTGGTAGCGATCGGTTCGGTGCTCGACGGCAAGGTCGCAATCCTGGTAGCGGTCACGCCCGACCTGACCAGCCGAATCAAGGCCGGCGATATCGTGAAGCAGATTGCTCCGATCATCGGCGGCACGGGCGGCGGACGGCCGGATTTCGCGCAGGCGGGAGGTCGCGACGCCTCGCGTCTCGACGAGGCGCTGGAACGGATCACTGCGCTGGTCGCGTAACTTGGTTGCGTGACCTTGTTTTGTGATTTGCCCTTAACCGCACGCTTAATTTGCGCGTCACAAAGCCGGGCTTTAAAAATGAACGCGAAAAGAGCTACGATCCTCGCAACGCGGCGGACGAACTGATCCAGCTTTCGGGATCTCCATCCCGCAATAGACGGCACGAGGCTTAGCAACACCATTTCTCAGCCAGCCACCGAAGATTCTCTCGAACTCCACTTCGACGACCATCGGTTCTTTACCGATCTTCTCGGCCAGCACGACGCCCACGTCCATGTGATCGAGCAGGCGCTCGGCGTGCGGATCGGCGTCAACGGCAGCACGCTGCGCATCTCGGGAGCCCATCCCGACCAGGCGCTGGCGGGCAAAGTGCTGAGCGAACTCTACGAGATCGTCAAGCAGGGCCATCCGATCTACCCCAGCGACGTCGAATACTCGGTGCGCATCCTGCGCGCCGACGGCAACGTCGACCTCAAGGACATCTTCCTCGACACCATCTACATCTCCGCGCACAAGCGCGTGATCGCGCCCAAGAGCGTCAACCAGAAGCGTTATATCGACGCGATCCGCTCCCACGATATCGTCTTCGGCATCGGACCCGCCGGCACCGGCAAGACTTACCTGGCGATGGCGATGGCGCTGGCGGCGTTGATGAAGAACCAGGTCACGCGCATGGTGTTGTGCCGGCCGGCGGTCGAGGCCGGCGAGCGGCTCGGCTTTTTGCCGGGCGACCTGGCCGAGAAGGTCAATCCGTACCTGCGGCCGCTCTACGACGCGCTGCACGACATGGTCGATTTCGACCGCGCGCGCCGGATGCTCGAGCGCGGCACGATCGAGGTCGCACCGCTCGCCTTCATGCGCGGGCGTACACTGAACGACTCGTTCATCATCCTCGACGAGGCGCAGAACACGACCTCCGAACAGATGAAGATGTTCCTCACCCGCCTGGGCTATAGTTCCAAGGCGGTGATCACGGGCGACATCACGCAGATCGATCTGCCGAGCGGCAAGCTCTCGGGGCTGAAGGAGGCGCGCACCGTGCTCGCGCGCACGCCCGGAATCTCGTTCGTGTACTTCGACGAGCGCGACGTCGTCCGCCATCGCCTGGTACAGGCGGTGATCACCGCCTACGAGGCGGCATCCGAGGGCCGGCTCGAGGCCTTGCCCGACAACGGAAACAAACCCGCGAAGGAATAGGCGGTGGCGGTCGCGCTGCGATGCGAGACCGGCCGCGCGCGGCCGTACGCGGCGCGATTGCGCGCCGACGCGCGCCGCCTGATGGCGCTCGTCGGCGTTGCGGCGTGCGAGCTGTCGATAGTGATTGCCGACGACCGCTTCGTCCACGCGCTCAACCGGGAGTTTCGCGGCAAGGATCGGCCAACCGACGTGCTGTCGTTCTCGCAGCTCGAGGAAATGCTACCCAAAGACGGGCAGCGCCGCGCGGCTTTGCCGCGCGGCGCTGCTCCGGGCCTCGCAGCCGTGCGGCGCCGGCGCGGGACTCCGCCCGCGCCGCCACCGCCGTCAGTCGGCCTGCTCGCTGAGCCGGCACAAGCGGGTACGCTTGTGCCGGCTGCCGGGACGGCGCTCGGCGACGTCGTAATCTCGCTCGACACGGCGCGCCGCCAGGCGCGACGCCTTGGCGTCGCGCCGGCGGCGCGGATGCGCACGCTGCTGGTGCACGGATTGCTGCATCTGTTGGGCTACGACCACGAACGCTCGCCGGCCGAGGCGCGGCGGATGTTCGCGCGCGAGCGCGAACTGGCCGCGGCGCTCCGGCGCGCGAAACCGGCGCCGCCGAGGCGCTCAGCGCGCTCGGCGCGCGGCGGTGGAGACGCAAAACGATGACCGCGCGGCGACTGAAAATGCCATCCGTCGCGATGCTCACGCATTTCACCCGCGCCGGAAAAACGTCGTCCGCGCTCGACAACCTGGTCACGATCCTGCGCGACGGCGTGATCCGGGGCTCGACCCGGATGGTGCGCGAGGGACGCGCCGTCGTATGCCTGTGCGACGTACCGATCCGCGATTTGCGCGTGCTGCTTGACCGGAGCAACCGGCGCCGCTATGAGCCCTTCGGGATTGCGATCGAGAAACGGTATGCTTTCCGGGCGGGAGCGCGACCGGTCATCTACATGCCGGGGCGCGAGGCTGAAAGTTTGCTCGCGCCGGGCGAGCGATGGCGCGTGGTCGCCCTTGAATTGGAGCGGGATGCACCGATCGATTGGAGCTATGAGCGCGAGTGGCGGCTTGCGGGCGACCTCGCGTTGCCGGCCGGGCGCGCGGTTGCGCTGGTCGAGAACTGGCGCGACGCCGACGAAATCTACGATCGTTTCCAGGGCCAGCCGCCATGCGCCGGAGTGATACCGCTTCAAGAGCTGTTTGGGACGTCTTGAACGGCCCGCTCAACTTCACAACCCGTCTCGCGCTATGCGTCATCAGTGGCGTCGCGCTGGGCGTTGCGTTTCCCAAGTTCGACATCAATCTGCTCGCATGGGTCGCCTTCGTTCCGCTGCTTCACGCGATCGAGGGCGAGAGCATGGGCCGCGTGTTCGGCTACGCCTGGTTCCAGGGGTTGGTGTGTTACGTGGTGTCGCTTTACTGGATCGAGTTCACGCTGCATCACTTCGCCGGCGTCAATCCGGTCCTGGCGGCCGGCCCGCTGGTCCTGCTGGCGGGAATCATGGCGCTATTCGCGGGGCTCGCGATTTGGGCCGCGCAGTTTGCGACCGTACGGCTCGGATTACCGATCTTCGTCACGCTGCCGATCGCGTGGCCGGCGGTGGAATGGCTGCGCAGTTTTTTTCCGATCGGATTTCCATGGAACCTGCTCGGCTACACGGCCTACCGCAACCTCGAACTGATCCAGTTCGCCGAGATAACCGGCGTCTACGGCGTCTCGGCGCTGATCGTGTTTTTCAATGCGGTGGTCTTCGTCGTGCTGTTCGGGCGTCATTCGCGCCGCGTTCAAACCTGGAGTCTCGGTACGCTGACGGCCCTGATGCTGGCGGTGCTGGTTTTCGGGAGCATCCGGATGAGCGCGCTGGAAGCGCAGGCGCCGGCCGGGAAGATACGGGTCGCGATGGTGCAGGGCAACATCCCGCAGAGCATCAAGTGGGACCCGGCGTTTCTCGACACCAGCTTCAACGTTTACGTCGACCAGACCCAGCAGGCCGCGCGCCATCACGTTGACCTGGTCATCTGGCCGGAGGCGGCGGCGGCGTTTTTCTTTCAGCCCACGGCGCTCTATCCGCCGCGTTTCGCCGGCGACGCGGTCTACCGCGACCGCCTGCTCAAGCTCGCGGCCGAAACTGGCGTTCCGATCCTGTTCGGCGCGCCAGCGCTGGGCGTCGCCGCCGATGGCGAGATCGGCGCCTACAACCGCGCCTATTTGGTTTCGAGCGCGGGCAAGGTGGTCGACTACTACGACAAGATTCAGCTGGTGCCGTTCGGCGAGTACGTGCCGATGCGTCCGCTGCTGGGCTTGCTCGTCAACCGCATCGTGCACGGCTTTGGCGATATGATTGCGGGGACCGTGCAGACGCTGTTCCCGGTCAAGGGCGCGCAGGTCGGCGTGCTGATTTGCTACGAGAGCATCTTTCCCGATCTCACCCGGCGCGCGGTCAAGCGCGGCGCCGACGTGCTGGTCAACATCACCAACGACGCATGGTACGGCAAGAGTTCGGCGCCGTACCAGTTGCTCGCGATGACGGCGATGCGCGCGGTGGAGACCAAGGTCCCGATAGTGCGGGTGGCCAATACGGGGATTAGCGCCGTAATCGACGCCGACGGCCGGATCACGGCGCGCACGCCGCTGTTCAAGCGCGGTACCGAGATCGAGGACGTGAGCTGGCGTCCGCGGCGCACGGTCTACACGATGGTGGGCGATCTGTTCTCGGAGATCTGCTTCGTGCTGACGATCGTCGGGGTGCTGCTCGCGATCCTGCGCGGCCGCGAAACACAAACGACACCGTCGCCGATTGCTGGAACGCTCAATCGTAACGGGAGCAGTTGACGGCGCGCCACAAAGTGGGCGCCCGTTTCGAGGTCATTAAGCTACGTACCCATATCTGGCACAATGATCAATGCAGCGGGTGCAATGTCCCCGCACGGAGTGAAACGAACGCATGGAACTCAGCGAAATGCGCGATCAGGTAGCCGACTTCGAAACCCGCACCGACAAGCTCGGGAGGCGTCTTTGACGTCGCTCGTCTCAAAGCCCGCCACGAAGAACTGCTGAAAGAGACCGGCAAGCCCGGCTTCTGGGATCGGCCCGAGACCGCCCAGGCCACGCTCAAGGAAAACGACCGCATCAACGAACAGCTCGCCGGCTTCGAGCGGCTGCGCGCGGCGCTCGACGAGGCGCGGCTCTTCCTCTCGATGGCCGAAGAAGAGGGCAGCGACAACTCGGAAGCGGCGCGCGAGACCGAAGCGGCGCTTAACAAGGCGCGCGGCGAACTCGAGCGCCAGGAATTGCAGGTGATGCTCGGCGGCGAGTACGACCGGCTCGGCGCGATCGTCTCGATCCATCCGGGCGCCGGCGGGCTGGAGGCGCAGGACTGGGCCGAGATGCTGCTCCGGCTGTACCTGAGATGGGCCGAGCGGCGCGGCTACAAAACCGACCTTGCCGATCTGCAGCCCGGCGACGGTGGCGGAATCAAGAGCGCGACCTTCACCGTCGAGGGCGACTATGCTTACGGCTACCTCAAGGCCGAGGCCGGGATCCATCGCCTGGTGCGCATCTCGCCGTTTGACGCCAACGCGCGCCGCCATACCTCGTTCGCCTCGGTCTTCGTCTTTCCGGCGATCGACGACAAGGTCGAGGTGATAATCAATCCGGCCGATCTACGCGTCGATACTTTCCGCGCGAGCGGCGCCGGCGGCCAGCACGTCAACAAGACCGACTCGGCCGTGCGGATGACCCATTTTCCAAGCGGCATCGTGGTGAGCTGCCAGAACGAGCGCTCGCAGCACAAGAACCGCGCGATGGCGATGAAGATTCTGCGCGCGCGGCTGTTCGAGCTCGAGGAGCGCAAGAAGCGCGAGCAGTTCGAGCAGTTCAGCAAGGAAAAAAAAGACATAACCTGGGGCAGCCAGATCCGCTCCTACGTCCTGCAGCCGTATCGCATGGTGAAGGACCATCGCACCGGCATCGAGATCGGCAACACCGACGCCGTGCTCGACGGCGCGATCGATCCGTTTATCGAGGCCTACCTGATGGGCGTGCGAAAGTCGGGCGCCGAGGTCGCGCCAGCCTGACCGCGCTTGCACGGCGCGGCCGCGATGGCGCAAAGTCAAACGGCGCGCGCATCATTCCGCGCCCGCCGAAAGTAGCATCAAGGAGATCCCATGATCGACGTTTATTTCTGGATGACCCCCAACGGCTACAAGGTCACGATCGCGCTGGAGGAGTTGGGGATGCCCTACAACGTGATCCCGATCAATATCGGCAAGGGCGATCAGTTCAAGCCCGAATTCCTCAAGGTGAGCCCCAACAACAAGATTCCCGCGATGGTCGATTCCGACGGTCCGGGCGGCAAGCCGATCTCGATTTTCGAGTCGGGCGCGATCCTGATTTATCTCGCCGAGAAGAGCGGGAAGCTGATGCCCAAGGAGCCGCGCGGGCGCTACAACGTGCTCGAGTGGCTGATGTTCCAGATGGCGAGCGTCGGTCCGATGCTCGGCCAGGCGCATCACTTTCGCCGTTATGCCCCCGAGCAGATCCAGTACGCGATCGATCGCTACACCAACGAGGCCAAGCGCATCTACAACGTGATCGACAAGCGCCTGGCCGAGGCGCCGTACCTCGCTGGCGACTACTCGATCGCCGACATCGCGACCTATCCGTGGCTGCGGCCGTATAAATGGCAGGGACAGGAACTCGAGAACTTCCCGCATCTCAAGCGATGGTACGACGAACTCGAAAAGCGCCCCGCGGTGCAGAAAGGATGCGCGGTGATGGCCGAGCATCTGCATCACGGGCCGCCCGACAAGGAGTCGTGGCAGACGCTGTTCGGCCCCAAGCAGTACGAGAAACGCTAGGACGAAACGGTTGCGCGCGTGTCGCGAGCACTCAGCCGCGATGCGCGTCGAGGAGCTTTAGCAGCGCGTGCACGGTCTCGGTGGCCGGCACGCTAAGCCCGTGGCGGCGCGCGGCGCGCACCACGGCGCCGCTTATCGCGTCGTACTCCAGGCGCTTGCCGCGCTCGAGATCCTGCAGCGTCGAAGTCTTGATCGCGCTCGCGTTGGAAAAGCCGCGGGCGACGTTGTAGAGCGCCTCAACGTCCTCGTCGGAAATGTTCGCGCCCTCGGCGCGTCCAACCATCGCGGTCTCGTTGATCAGTCGATGCACCAGCGCGTCGCTTTCGGGGTCGGCGAACATCTCGCCGAGCGTGCAGCGCGCGAGCGCGCTCACCGGGTTGGTGCCGTTGTTGCCCATCAACTTTTTCCAGCGCACGCTCTTGAGATCGCGCGTGAACTGGCCGAAAACTCCGGCGCGCTTGAAAGCTTCGGCCATCCGCTGCGCGCGCGGCGTGTCGCGTCCGTCGAGCTCGCCGAATTCGATTATGCCTGACGCGGTATGGAGTAGCTTGCCGGGCGCAGTCAGCTCGGCGCCCACGCGCGCGTTGCCGCCCATCACCGATTCGCGCGGCAGCACCGTGCATAGCGCCGCTTCATTCTCGACTCCGTTCTGGATCGTCATCACGGCGCCGTCCTCGCCGAGGCATCCGTCGAGCAGGCGCGCCGTGGCGATCGTGTCGTAAGACTTGACGCAGAACAGGATCAGCTCGTAGGGCGCGAACTCGCGGGGGTTGCCGGTCGCCTTGACCTGCAAGCTGAAATCGCCCTGGAAGCTCTTCACTTCGAGCCCGTGCTCGCGCAGCACGCGCAGATTTTCGCCGCGCGCGCAGTAGTAGACGTCCTCGCCGGACCGTTGCAGACGCGCGCCATAGAACAGCCCCACCGCGCCCGCTCCCATGATCAGAATCTTCATCGCTAGCTCCTCACGCGGCGCGGGCGAGCGCGTCCTGCCACAGGCGTGTCACCGCGGCGCGCAGTTCTTCGAGCGTGCCGTCGTTGCGAATCACCGAGGTTGCGTACTTGCGCCGCTCCTCGTCGGAGAGCTGCGCCCGGATGCGCGCCTCGGTCTGCTCGGGCTTGAGCCCGCGGTCGCGCTCGACCCGTTCGATCACGCGATCGCGCGAGGCGGTTACCAGCCAGATTTCGTCGAACAGCGGCTGCCAGTTGGCCTCGATCAGGATGGCCGCCTCGATAACGATCGGCCGCGTCTCGCCGCCGCGGCGCATCGCGGCGACCATCTCGCCCATCCGCGCGAACATCTTCGGATGCACGATCGCGTTGAGCCTTTTCAGCGCCGCGGGATCGGCGAACACGATCGGCCCGAGCTTGCGGCGGTCGATCGTGCGGTCGGAAGCAAGGATGCCCTCGCCGAAGGCGTCGATCAGTTCCCGGTAGGCGGGAGTGCCCGGCTGATAGATTTCGTGGCCAACCTTGTCGGCGTCGATCGCGGGCGCGCCCAGCTCGGCCAGAATTTTTGCCGCCGTGCTTTTGCCCGAGCCGATTCCGCCCGTAAGTCCGATGGTGATTGGTTTCATCGCGATTCGATCGTTACTGTGCCGCCGTTACCCGCGCCGTCTCAGCCGGCTGCCTCGCGCCCCCACGACTGGAGATTGTAGAGGTAGCTGAAGAAGCCGCCGCGCGAAAGCAATTCGGCGAAGGTTCCCTGCTCGGCGATTTCACCGTCGCGCAGCACCAGGATGCGATCGGCGTTCTGAATCGTCGAGAGCCGATGCGCGATCACCAGCGTGGTGCGCCCGCGCATCGCCTCGCGCACCGCGGCCAGCACCAGCGACTCGGTTTCCGCATCCAGCGCGCTGGTCGGCTCGTCCATCACCAGCACCGGCGCGTCGCGCAGGAGCGCCCGCGCGATCGTCACGCGTTGCGCCTCGCCCTCGGAAAGGCTGTGGCCGCCCTGGCCGACGACTTCGTCGAGCCCGGCCGGCAGGCGCGCGATCACCGGGTCGAGGCGGGCGGCCGAGGCGGCGCGTTCGATCTCGCGCTGGCTCGCGCCGGGGCGGCCCAGCGCGATATTCGCGCGCATCGTGTCGTACAGCACCAGCGGCGGCTGGAGCACCATCGCGACGTTGTGCCGCAGCGACTCCAGCGTGAACTCCAGTGCGTTGTGCCCGTCGATGCTGATCGCGCCCTGCTGCGGTTCATAGAAGCGCACCAGCAGGCTCGCCATCGTGGTCTTGCCCGCACCGCTCGGCCCGACTATCGCGACCGTCTCGCCGCGCCTGGCGCGAAAGCTCACGCCTTTGAGCACCGGATGCCCGGGGGCGTAGCCGAAGACGACGCCTGCGAACTCAATCTCGCCGCGCGCGCGTCCGAGCGCTCGCGCTCCCGGCCGGTCCTTCACCTCCGGTTCGATCTCCAGCAGTTCCAGGCATCGCCGCAGCCCCGCCATCGCGCCCTGCACCATGCCGTAGGTCTGGAACATCTGGTTGATCGGCGCGTAGAGCGAGGCAAGGTAGGTGGCGAACACGATCAGGTCGCCGATCGTGAGCCGGCCGCCGAGCGTATGCAGCGCGCCGATATAGATCACCACCGCGGTGCCGATCGCAATCAGTATGTTCACCGCGCCGGCATAAGCGGTCTGCAAGGTGTACAGCCGCAGCGTCTCGCCGAGGCTCTCGCTGCTCGATTCGACGAACTCGCGATAGGACTCGGCCTCGCGAGTGAAGGCCTGGACCACGTGGATCGCGGCGAGCGAGCGATGGGCCACCGTGTAGAGGCGGCTCTCTTTGACGCGGGCGGCGGCGGCGATGCGGTCGATCGGTTTGCTGGCGGTGGCGATCAGCGCGGCCAGAAACGGCACGACCGCCAGCGCCACGATCGTCAGTTCCGGGTCGATTCGCATCATCACCACGAACATCTCCACCAGCATCACGATGGAAGAGAGCAGCGGGAACAGCCCGTTCATCGCGATCGTCTGGACCGAAAAAGTGTCGTAGGTGATCCGCACCATCAGATCGCCGATTGGGCGGCCGCGATGGAACGAGAGCGAGAGGCGCTGCAGATGGTCGAACATTTCCGCGCGCAGATCGTTGACCATCCGCTGCCCGATCGAAATCGAAATGTAATTGTTGAAGACGTTGATCAGGCCGAGCACCACGTAGAGCACTACCAGCCCGATGCAGGCGGCGATCAGCAGGTGCGCGGGCGAAAGCCGGACGGCGCGCGCCGGCCACGCCGCGCCGAGCGGTGCGCCGCGCAATACGTTGTCGATCACGACCTTAAGCGGCCACGGCTTGAGCACTTCCAACGCCGCGGCCAGTATCACACATACCACCGCTAGCGCGAGGCGCCCCAGATGCGGCCGCGTGCGGCGCAGCACCACGCCGATGAGCCCGAGCGTGCTCATCAGGCGGCTTCTTCTTCCACGTGCGCGCGGGCGCCGAGCGCGGCCACCGCGTCCGCGGCGGCGGCCTTGAGCGCGGCCGGCAGGCGGCTTAGGTGCAACACGGCGAGCGCCGCCCCGCATACTCCCGCGATCGCGGCCGCGGCGATCGCGCCGATGCCGGAGAAGCCGGTTGCGAGCATCACCACGACGATCGCCGCCGCGACCACCGCGATTCGCCGTCCCGCGGGCACGGCGCGCCATGAGAGCGCGACGCGGCCGTCTTCCAGTTCCAGGCCGTTTAGATGCACGCGCATCGCGGGCGGAATTACGATCACGAGGTCGTATGTCTCATACCGATCCCCGGCGGCGGCGGCGAGGCCGTGGCGGACCAGCGCCGCACGCATCGCATCCAGCAACGGCTCGATGCCGCCGAGGCCGAGCGGCTCCGCCAGCGTAACCAGCACGCGGCCGCGTGCGCGCACCGTCGCAGCCTCGTCGTCGGCGGGGCCGGGCGGCGGCGCGGAACTCCATTTGATGCGCTCACGCGCCGCGCTGCGGGCGAGCCCTCCCGCCAGCGCGGCAACCGCGAGCATCGCGCGCGCCGCCACTGTCGTCCGCGCGCCGTCCGACGGCGTGCGGAGCGCGGCGATACGTATCGCGCTTGCGAGCGTCAGCGCGATCGCGGCCCATCCCAGCCATGCCATCGGCGCGCTCGCCAGGCCGGCCACGATCATGACGATCGCGATCGCGACCCACGGCATCGTGAGCGGCAGTTGCAAAAGCGGCGAAGTCTCGGCGTCCGGATAGACACTCTGGAAGAGCCCGCGGCCGAAGGTGCCGTAGTAAATTCGCGCGCCGCCAAACAGGCCGCCGAGCCACGAGGCGCCGCCATACATCGCGTCCGCACTGCCGGCCTTCAGCGGATACTTGCGAAATAGCAACCCTTCGCCCCGGCCGTAACCGCGTTGCTGTTCGACATACGCGGCGAGCGTCGGGCGGCGGCGATGAATCACGACTGCGGCGGGAGCGCTTGAGATCGTGAGTTTGCGCTCGTTAAGCCGCCACGAGAAATCGACGTCGTCGCCCGCCGCGGTGAACATCGGGTCGAATCCGCCGGCCGCCTGAGCCGCGGCTTTGTCGACGATCATATTGCATCCGCATACCTGCTCGAGCGTGTCGTCGCCGGCGCGAACCTCGCGCGGCTGTCCGGGCGCGGCGGCGATCGCAACAGCGAGCGCCGAGGCGGATGGCGGCGCGAAATTGGGGCCGCCGGCGGCCGCCGCGCCGCGGCGGGTGAGGGTTTCGACCAGGTGGTAGAGCCAATCGCTATCGGCGCGCGCGTCAGCGTCGATGAAGGCGACGCAGCTTCCCGCGGCGGCCTGGATCCCGCTGTTGCGCGCGGCCGCGAGGCCGCGATGCTCAGCACGCAGCACGCGCACGCCCGTGCGCGCCGCGACCTCGCCGGTCGAATCGCTCGAGCCGTCATCCACGACGATAATTTCGTAGTCGGGATAGTTGAGATGGGCGAGCGAGTCGAGGCACTCGCCGAGCGTCGCTGCTGCGTTGTAGGCGGGCACCACGATCGACGCCTTTGGATGCTCCTTCAGCTGCGGCGGCATCGGGCTTCTGAAGACCTCGCCGACCGCGTCGAAAGCGCGTTTGCGGGTGCGTTCGCGCGTCACCAGGCCGAAAGCCCAGTCGCTGATCTCGGCGCCTCCGGTATGCCATTCGTCGGTGAAGGCGAACACGATGAAACCCGAGAGCCCGAGCTCGAAGGCTGCACGCGCCTGCCATGTGAGGAGTTCGGCCTGATGCTCCTCGCCCTCGCGGATGGTGTCCATCCCGGTTTCGCTCAGCACCAGCGGGCGCTCGCCCGTCGCCGCCATCAGATGCGTCAGGTAGCGGCGGAAGTCGGGCTCGCGATGCAGGTAGACGTTGAAGCAAATGAAATCGAGGAAGCTGAGATCGAGATATTCGGACGGCGGATAGTTCGAGTAGGTGAAGAGCGAATCGGGCGCGATACTTTTGCCAAGATCGTAAAGGTCGCCCATGAAGCGGCTGACCGCGCGCGCGCCGTGCCATCGCACGATATCGGAGCGGATTTCGTTGCCGAGGCTGAAGGCGAAAATCACGTCGGCGAAGCGGCGCATCTCGTTAACCGAGGTGCGGATGGTGCCGCGGATGCTGGCGGACATCTGTCGCGAGTCGAGAAATGCCATGTGAAACGGCCACGGCATCCCGACCATCAGCCGCAGCTCGTGTTTCGCGGCCAGCTCGAACATCCACGGCGGCGGCGGCACGTAAGTGCGCACCACATTGGCGCCCAGCTCGCGGATCAACGCGAAATCCTGCGCGGCGCGCTCGGGCTCCGGGTAGCGCTCGCCGCGCGAGTTGGGAGCGAACGGTCCGTATGAAACGCCGCGTGCATAGAATTTGCGCTCGCCCTCGAACAGGAATTTGCCGCGTGCGACCAGACGATCCATCCCGATGAGCTAATCGCAAACAATCAGAGCGCGCAACGCGGTCCCGCCCAAGCGCGGCTCTCCAAACCGCGATGCCGCACACGCTGCACGCGGAGAGCGCTTTCAATCGCAGTGTCGGGTCGCTTATATTGCGCGAGCATGGAGAACGTAGAGAGCGGCGAGCCGAGAAGTTTTTTCTTGGACGCGAACGGGATCCGCCTGAGCTGCCAGGATTGGGGCGGCGAAGGACCGCCGATCGTAATCCTGCACGCGACCGGATTCCTGGGACGCGTGTACCGGCCGATCGCGTTGGCGTTGCGATCCACCGGCCATGTCTACAGCTACGATCAGCGCGGCCACGGCGACAGCTCGCGCCCGGCCGACGGCGATTACAGTTGGGCGGGCACGACCGCCGATCTGAAGGCGTTCATCGTGTCAATGAAGCTCGAAGGCGCGCGCGGCCTGGGTCATTCGGCCGGGGCCACCGCAATCGGCTCGCTGGCCGGCGCGGAGCCGGCGCTTATTTCGCGCGCCGTGCTGGTCGAACCGGTGGTGTTCGACGACGAGGTGCCGGAATCAGCGCAGGACTCACTGTACGAGCGCACGCGTAAGCGCAAACGATGGTTCGAGAGCGCCGAGGCGATGTTTCGCAATCTCGAGCGCAAGCCGCCATTCAACACCTGGCGGCACGACATGCTGCACGACTACTGCGAGTACGGCACGCGGCCCGCGCCGCAGGGCGGAGTGGAACTGAAATGCCCGCCGGAAATCGAAGCGGAGTTCTACTCGCGCGCGCGCGAGTTTCCCGGGCTGACGCTGATGCTCAAGAGCCGCTCGCCGCTGCTGCTGATGTTCGGTGAAAAGAGCGACTCGACAGGCGCTAAAATCGTGGACAAAATCGCGGCGCAACTGGTGAACGGCACCGTGGTCACAATTCCGGGCGCGAGCCACTTCCTACCGATGGAGCAGCCGGAAATGGTCGCCCGGACGACGGCGGAGTTCTTCAACCGGAGTTAATCAGCTCGCTAGATCAATCCGTGGATTTTCGCGAACGGGTCCCACGAACGGATCGCGATGCCATTCGTATTCCATCCGGATTGCGACTTGCTCTGCGCTCTCGGCGCTATAGAGCCTCGCGATCAAAGCCAGCGTCATGTCGATGCCGGCCGAGACTCCCGATGAAGTCGCGAACTTGCCGTCCTCGACCCATCGCGCCTGCCTTACCCATTCCACCGCCGGACCCTGTTCGGTCACCCATTTGAACGAAAGCTTGTTGGAGGTCGCGCGGCGCCCGTCGAGCAGTCCAGCGCGCGCGAGCAGCGCCGCGCCGGTGCATACGGAGGTCACGATTTCCGCTTCCGCTGCGCGCCGCCTGAGCCAATCCAACAGCGTGGCGTTTTTGACTTCGTGCCGCGTGCCGATACCGCCCGGCACCAGTATGACGTCGATTCGCGGGCAATCGGCGAGCGCATAGTCGGCGATCGCACGCGGCCCCTGCGCACTTTTAACCGCGCCGGCTCTTTCAGCCGCCGTGACGATCGTGCATGCGCCGGCGATCTCGGCGTGCATCCCCCACGCTTCCAGCGGGCCGAAGACGTCGAGCAGTTCGAAGCCCTCGAAGAGCAACACGCCGACGGTTTTCTGCGATGCCATCGAAGCCTCCCTTAGCGCCGGGAGCGATATCCCTGCGGAAGTTGGAGGCTAGCCACCGCCGCCGGGGCGGGCAAGCGCGCGCGACGCGCGCGCTTGCCCGCCCCGGCTTGCCACTGCGAGGGGGAGGAGGCGGCGGCGCGCGTCGCGCGCCGCCGCCTCCTCCCCCTCGTGTGCCCCGCGCGCCGTATCGCTGACGGGCGCTGCTGGAGCGGCCTACGGCCGCTCCAGCAGCGCCCGTGCCGCGTCGCTATAGACGCCCGGCGCGTCGTACATCACCAGCGGCGGCTCGACTTCGACTTCGACGCCGCCGCCCTTGCGCGCCTCGACCAGCACGGTCGAGGCGCTCGCGGCGGCGTAGGGATGGACGAAGCGGATGCGCTTGGGCTCCAGGCGGCGGGCGCGCAGCGCCGAGATGAGCTCGGCGCTACGCGCCGCCGCGAAGACGAAGGCCGCGCGGCCGCCGTGGCGCGCATGGCGCGCCGCGGCGGCTGCGAAGTCCTCCAGCCGAGCCGCCGTCTCGCCGCGGGCGAGACGGCGGCCCGCGAGCGGACTTTCGCGCCCGCTTAAGCGGGCGCGAAAGGGCGGGTTGGCGAGCACCAGGTCGAAGCCGCCGGCCGCGTCGAGCGCGCGGCGGCTTCGCAGATCGGCGCATACGGCGCGCACGATGCCGAGATCGTTGAGCGCCGCATTTCGCGCGATCAACGCCGCGAGCGCCGGTTGAATTTCCAGCGCGACTACTTCGCGCGGCCGGGCGAGCGCGGCGTAGATCAGCGCGACCACGCCGCATCCCGCGCCCAACTCCAGCACGCGCGCTGCCGGACGCGCGGCGGCGAAGCGCGCGAGCAGCACCGCCTCGACCGAGAAGCGGTAACCGCGCCGCGGCTGGTAAAGGCGCAGTGCCCCGCCTAAGATCGAGTCGAGCGTTTCTTCCGCGATTGATTCAGTCATTTATACAGTTATGGATTCAGTTATGGATTCCAGCGCCAAGGGTGAGCGTTACGCCCGCATCTTTCGCAAGGCCGGCGTCTATCTTGCCAAGGGCAACGTAGCGCGGGCGCTCGAGGTGCTCCAAGAGGGGCGCGATCTCGCCGAGCGCGAGGGCCATCCTAAAATGGCGCGCCTGCTCACGGCCGAGATGGAACGCGCCAAAGCACCCACGGATACCGAAAAGGAATAAGCGAAGAAATTTCGGCGTTGCGAGGGTTTCGCCGACTCCTGTGAGGTGCGGTAGCGTCCCAAACGGCTCCGGGACAGGGGTTTCGCTGCCGTCGCGCGCGCTGGCGCGCCGCTTGACGGAGCGCAGTTCGTACTTAAGTTCTGTTCAGCGAGGCGTGGAGGGAAAACCAGCCCGGCGCGCGCAGCGAAAATCAAAATATCGACCGGCAAATATGCGGTCGGGAGGGATTGCAAGATGGAAGTAGTATTGGGAAACGGATACGCGAACGGATGGCTGTACGATCGGATGAACAGGCTGAACCGGCTCTTCAACGAGGCGGGATGGACGGCTCTTGAAACTCACGACCACGTGACGCCGCGGACCGACGTCATCGAGCATGGCGAAGGCTATCATTTTTACTTCGATATGCCGGGTATCAAGGCCGATTCGGTCAACGTTCAGGTTGAAGACGGGCGGCTGATGGTCGAGGCGGAGCGCAAGCAGCCTGAGCGAGCGAAGGACGCCGAGGTACATCTGTCGGAGCGCAGCTACGGCACGATGCGCCGCACGTTCTCGATGCCTGACGATGCCAGCGCGGACGGAATCAAGGCGACCTATCGCGACGGCGTGCTCGAGGTGGTGGTGGCGAAGAAGCCCGAAGCCAAGCCGACCCGGATCAAGGTCAACGTCGAGAACTAGTAGTAGTAAAGTTCTTGCTGGCGCGCCGCGAGCAAAAGTTCGCGGCGCGCCTTTTTTATTCTATAATACCGCGCAACGCGGCCGGCGAACGATTACCGGCGAAAGGTCGGAAATCCTGATATGAGCGCATCGCTTGTCATCCTGATAATCGCGATCGTGATCGTCGGATGGGCCGTGCTCGGCTACAACAGCCTCGTCACCCTGCGCAATCAGGTGCAGAACTCATGGCGTCAGATCGACGTCCAACTGCGCCGCCGTCACGACCTCATCCCCAACCTGATCGAGGCGGTCAAGGGTTACATGCAATTCGAGCGCGACACCCTCACCCAGGTGGTCGAGGCACGGGCCAAGGCGATCAGCGCGCCCGACCAGGCCTCGCGCATGGCCGCCGAGAACCAGATCACGGGAGGATTGGGCAGGCTGCTGGCGGTGATGGAGAACTACCCGCAACTCAAGTCCGACCAGAACGTGCTCAAGCTCCAGGAGGAGCTTACGACCACCGAGAACCAGATCGCGTTTTCGCGCCAGGCCTACAATGACGCCGTGATGCAGCTCAACACGCGCATCGAAAGTTTCCCCACCAATTTGATCGCCAACAATTTCGGCTTCAAGCAGGCCGACTACTTTCAGGGTGCGCCCGAAGACCAGGCGGTGCCGAAGGTCGATCTCTCGATGGGCGCCGCCGGCGCGCCGCAGCCACCCCCGCCGCCGCGCACCTGACGCTTCGGCGCGGAGATTGAGCGGGGATGGCGGCCGCACGCACCGATTTCTGGGAACTTGAGCGCCGCAACCGGCGCGAGACCGCGATCCTGGTCGTGGTCTTTGTCGCACTGTTCACCGCGCTCGGCTTCGGCCTCGATTTCCGCTTCCACGACCTAGCGATCGTCAACGGATCGCTGACTGGCTTCCCGCTGCTAACGCTCATCGCGTTCGGCTTCGGAATTTTCCAATCGCTGCTTTCATACTACGGCGGGGCGTCGCTGGTGCTGGCCTCGGTGCAGGCGCGCGAGCTTGCCCCCGACACGCCGCAGCATCAGATGGTGCTCGACGTGGTGCGCGAGATGGCGCTGGCGGCGCGGATGCCGGTCCCCAAGGCGTACCTGATGAACGATCCATCCCCTAATGCATTTGCGACCGGCCGCAATCCGAATCATTCGGTGGTCTGCGTCACCCAGGGGCTGATCGACACGATGGATCGCGAGGAAGTGCAGGGCGTGCTGGGCCACGAGATGGCGCATGTGCGCGACTACGACATCCGCACCATGATGATGATCGCGGTGTTGGTGGCGGGGATCGCGATGCTGGCCGACTTCGTTTACCGCTCGATGTGGTACACGGGTGGGGTCGGCGGCGGTGGCGGCAGGAGCCGCGGCAGCCGCGACGACGATAGCAGCGGAGGCAACGCGGGCGCGCTGATCGGTATCCTGGTGGTCGTGCTTGCGGTGCTGGCGCCGTTTTTCGCGCAATTGCTTGCGATGGCGGTGTCGCGCCAGCGCGAGTATCTCGCCGACGCCGCTTCGGTCGAGTTCACGCGCAATCCGCGGGCGCTGCTGCGCGCGCTCGAACGCATCGCCGAAACCGAGTCGCCGCTGCGCAACGCCTCGCGCGGCACCGCGCACCTGTTCATCGTCAATCCGTTGCAGGGCGCGCGCGACGATGACGAGGGATTTTTCGCCAACCTGTTTTCGACTCATCCGCCGCTCCCCCGGCGGATCGAGCGCCTGCGCGCGATGCTGGGCGAGGCCGGCGGCGAAGCGCCGCCAGTGGGCGCGGCCGCTGCGCCAACTCCGCGCGGCTGATACACGCGAGCGAAGACGGCTCTAGCGGTTGCGATGGCGCAGTTCGCGTTCGACTTCGCGCCGCGCAGT
Source organism: uncultured delta proteobacterium (assembly GCA_963810495.1). Taxonomy (GTDB): domain Bacteria; phylum Desulfobacterota; class Binatia; order Binatales; family Binataceae; genus JAKAVN01. Next base: position 210,512 of record CAWENP010000017.1, on the reverse strand, counting down.
CTTGCGCTTGATCGCCTCGCGTTTGTCGTAGAGCTTCTTGCCTTTGGCGAGACCGAGTTCGACCTTGGCGCGCCCGCGGCGGAAATAAATTTTTAGCGGCACCATCGTGTAGCCCTGCTCGCGGGCGTGTCCCCACCAGCGATCGATCTCGCGCCGATGCATCAGCAGCTTGCGCGGGCGGATTTCCTTGTGGCTGAATTGTCCAGCCGGCGCGTAGGCGCCGATATGCACGCCGTACAGGAACGCTTCGCCGTTTTTGATCCGCGCGTAGCTGTCGCGCAGGTTGACCTTGTGCGCGCGCAGCGATTTGACCTCGGTGCCGGTCAGCGCGAGGCCGCACTCCAGTGACTCCTCGATAAAGAAATCGTGGCGAGCTTTGCGATTGTCGGCGACCAGCTCGAAGCCGTCGTCGGGCGCCTTGGCGCTTTCCTGGCGAGCCATCGTTACGAGCTTACCTGTGCGGCGGCGCGAGCATAAGCGGGGAGTGGGCGTTGAGGACGTTCGTTGATTTCCTAACGTGACGGCGCGGCGAGCTTCATCCAGTCGCGCAGCGCGGCCTCGGTGGTGCGAAACGCGATCTCTTCCCATGGAATATCCGTGGGGCCGAAGTAGCGCACCTCGCTCGCCTCGTCGGAAAGCCCGGGGCTCTCGTGGCCGGGTTTGGCGATGTACACAACGACCGCCGCGATCGGATTTTGCGGGTCGGCGTAGATGCCGAGCAGCCGCTCGATCGTGACGTTCATCCCGACTTCCTCGACCGTCTCGCGCAACGCCGCCGACTCGGGCATTTCGCCGAAGTCGACGTAGCCGCCGGGAAAAGTCCAGTAGCCCAGCCGCGGCGGGATCGCGCGGCGCAGCAGTAGCACGCGGCCGGCGTCGATCACCAGGCATCCGGCGACCAGCTTGGGGCTTTGGAAATCGATATAGCCGCATCGCGAGCACACTTTATGGCGCTTGCGGTCGGGCAGTACCGTGCGCAGTTCCATCGCGCCGGCGCAGAGCGGACAAAAGCGCGCGTTGGCAGGATACTGATGCTGGATTTCGTGGCGCGGCTCCACGGGACGATCGTCTTGGTCGGCCATGCGAGAGAGCTTGGCGGATCGAGACGGCGCGCTGCAACCGCGCCGAAAAAACTAGAACGTGAGGCGGCGGACCAGCGCTTCGCCGATCAGGAGGATCATCGCCGCGAGCAGCGGCCATGCCGCCATCGATTGCCGCAACTCATGTTCGGGGCGCGTCAGCCCGACGTCGGCGGGCGAGGGATTGAGCCGCCCGCCGCTACCCGACGCGAGGCGCTCCAGCAGCGTGTAGTTGGGCTCCGGGCGCGGCAGCTCGGCATTGATCGCGGGGCTGACCGTGTATGCGAGCGGCGGGAACGCGAGCGCCTCGGCGGTGGTCGCTTTGAGCGTGATGTTGTACGTGCCCGCGCGCGGCGCCTCGAAGCTGCCGTAAAGCTCGCCCGGCACTTCCTCGGAAAGCGCGCTCTGCAGACGGCTGCCGTCGGGGCGCGTGATGGTCGCGCTGACCAGCGCGGCCGACGGCGCCGGCCGATCGCTATAGTTGGTGAGCCGCAGATGGATGCGGCCTTCGCGATAGCCGAGCGCGACGTCGAACTTCTGCTCAGTGGCCGCGGTTTGGGGCGTCATCCAGGCGAACACCTTGCTCCAGACCTGGCCGAAAATTCCGTCCTGCACCCACGGCGAGGACCATCGCCCACTCGCGTCGGTGGTGACCGCGACCGTTTTGCCGGCCGCGTAGCGCCAGCTCGCGATGAGTGGCTCGTGCGTGTTGGCGCGGTTGATGAAGGCGTCGAGCGTGGCCTGCGGCTTGAGCTCGGTCGCGACGAAGCCCTTGATCGCCGGAAGCTGGCGGCCGGCGAGGTCCTTCAGCAGCGTGTCGGGCTTCACGGTGAACGGCGTGAAGTCCTTCTCGACCATCGTGGTCTCGCCGCCATGCGTTTTCACGTCCTGCAAAAACAACTCCGGCAGGTTGGCCGCGCTGTCGGTCTGGTAGAAGCCGCCGCCGCCGTATTTGCTGATCGATTCGAGCAGCGGCAGATTGGCCTCGCGGCCGATCGCGATGGTGGAGATCGTCACGCCGCCCTCGCGATGCATCGTCGAGACCAGGTCGTAGTACATCGCGGCCGTGCCGCCGGTTTCGCCGTCGGTCAGGACCACGACGTGCTTCACCGACGCGTTGTTGCCGGCCAGCATCCGCTCGGCCTCCTGCATCGCCGGCAGGAGGTAGGTGGTGCCGTGCGCCTTGAGCCGGTTGATCAGCTGGTCGAAGTAAGGCCGGCTCTCGCTGAGCGGCGTCAGCGGGACCATCACGAACGGTTGCGAGTCGAAGCCGATGACCGCTACCAGGTCGGTGTCGGCCATGGTCTTGGTGACCGTGAGCGCCGCCGCCTTCGCGTATTCCAGCTTGTCGTTGCGGCCCATCGAACCCGACTTGTCGATTATCAGGACCAGCGCACGGGTGCGCTGGCGATGCTGCGGCGGTTTCATGATCACCGGCAGCGCGCGCGCAAGGGGGCTATCCTGGTAGCCGCCCAGGCCGAAGCTCTCGTCGCCCCCCGCCATCGCGAGCGAGCCGCCCTCCTCGACATAGTTGACCAGCGCCTGTTGGGCCGCGGGCGAGAGCCGCGAGCGCGGCACGTTGTTGAGCACCACCGCGTCATAGCCTTTGAGATTGCCGCTCCAGGAGCCGCTGGGCGTGATCACCGTCGGCTCCAGGCCCATCCGATGCACAACCGATTCGAGGTACTCCGCGTCGCGCGCCGAGCCGGTCAGGATGAGCACCTTGCGCTGCGCGCCGATCCCGACCCATCCGGTGAGCGAGTCATCCTCGCTGAAGACGTCCTCGGCCGGATTGGCGGGCTTGAACGAGGCGGTATACGAGGTCAGCCCGGAAGCCTCGGCATGGACCGGAAAATCGAAGCGCTGCTGGCCGCTTTGCAGAGTGACGGTGCGAGCGTCGATCGGGCGGCCGTTTTGGAAAATCGAGATGGTTCCGCCGACCGGCGTCGAATTGTAGTTGGTTGCGGTGACGCCGAGCGCGAACGGCTCGGATTTGGCCAGCGCGGGCGGCATCGTGAGGCCCGTAATCGCGACATTGGGGATGCCGCGTGCGCCGGGCGGAGTGAAGATGTACAGGCGCACTCCGGCCGAGCGAATCGCGCCGAGCGCGCGCTCCGCATCGCCATGGTTTTCCCATCCGTCGGTCACCAGCACGACCGATCCGTCGTGCGCGGCTGGATTGGCGGCGACTTTCTCCAGCGCCGCTTCGAGGTCTGTGGCGCCGGGCACGCAAGTGGCGCATCCGGCCGCCGCGTCGAGCTTCGCGAGCGCGCCCGAGACCGTGGTCGGTTCGGGATCGGTGGCGAAGATCACCGCCGGATCGCCGGCGCGCAGTTTCAGATCGTCGCGCAAGAGCTTGGCCGTCCACGCGCGCATCGCTTTGGTGATGCTGGCTGAGGCGTCGACCACGGCTGGCCGCGTGGTCCCTTCGCTGCGCGTGACGGTCTGCGGATCGGCGAGCGCCAGCACGCATAGCGCCAGCACCGCCGTGCGCAGCAGCGGCGCGAAGAGCTTGCGCGGCGTGTCCACGCCAAGCAGCGACCAGGCGAAGATCACGCCTACCGCGATCAGCAGCCAGAGCGCCTGCGGATTCGCCAGCTTCACGCCGGCCAGCATGCCGCCCAAATTCCCAAGGCCTCCAAGGCTCCCGAGGTTCATCGTTAGACCGTGACCACTCGGCGGCGGCGCCGATACGCGATCAACCCTTCGAGGACCACCAGCGCGACGATTGCCAGGATGAAGTCGCTGGTCACTGGTGCGTGTCGCGGTGCGACTTCAGCCATCGCGCCCGAGCCGCTCGCTTCGATCTTCATCGAGGGCGTGTTTTCGAGATCGGATGCGCGCAGGTTGGCGAGGTTGACCGCACGGATCGATTTGGCCCCGTCCGAGGCGATGAGCTGGTAGAGGCCCTGGAAATTTGCGCCGGTGAACAGCATTCCGGGCGTGACTTTGATCTTGCGCCCGTCGGGCGGCACGATCGCGTCGACACCGGCGGGCACGATCCACGGATCGCCGGTATGGTAGCCGGCGGTTTCGGCGCCGAAGCCGGCCAGGTAGCTGAGCGAGTTAAGCGTCAGCACCGACATCGGGAGGTTCTGCCGCCCGAGATAGGGAAAGGGATTGAAGCCCAGGGCGACGATACGATGACCCGAGCGCTCGCCCGCGAGCATCAGCGCGCCGCCACTCCCGGTGACGATCGCCTGGAGCCACGGATGCTGGCCGAGGTATTCGCCGCCATGCAAATTGAGCAGGCGAAAATTCACCGAGTCGGTGAGCGGTCCGGTCGGCGGCCATCCGGTGATCTCGACGCTTGAGGCCGGCTGAATATTGAAGCCAAAGACCGGATCGGCGGGCGGCGGCATCACCAGCAGCGTGTTGACCGGCGGCATCTCCTTGGGCACCGCGTACTCGAAGATCGCAAGGTCCGCGGAGGCGAGATCCTTGGGCGAAAAGCTTGAGGGCGACGCGACGCGGACCGAGATACCCGGCAAGCCGTCGAGGCCGGCTGCGTCGGCGGGAGTCGGCGTCACGAACAATATCGAAATTGATTTGACCGCGCCGGCGGTGGCCCAGGCGACGTTGTCGAGCGTAAAGCCGTCGGCCGGCGTAAGCGCCGCGCGATAGACCCCGGCCGGCGCGAGGTTGGGAAACTCAATCACGCCGATCTGACCCGGCTCCAGATGCGCCTGGGCGTGTCCGACGGATTTGCCGTCGCCGGTGATCGCGAGTCGCAGCGTCTGCGCCGCGGGACTGAAGTTTGCGACCGTCAAACGGGCGTGCAGCGCAGCCCGTCCCAACGACTCGCGGCGGAGCACGAACGATCCGATCGCGTAGTTGGGCAGTGGATCGCCAGACACGAACGCCTCGATACGCCGCGGCACAGGCGCCGCAAGCGGCCGCGCGCCGGCATAGATCACCCGGCGGAGCCGCGTGTCGGAAGCAAGCCCGCGCAAGAGCGCGCTCAGCGCGGCCTGATCGGACGGCGCGTCGGCGGGATGGAATTGCTCGAGTGCGGCCGACGCGTCGGCGGCGCTGGCGAACGGCGGACCTTCGCGATGAGGCTGCGGGGCGGTCAGATAGAGGTTGACCTCGCCCGGGCCTTCCCGCGCGAGCGCGTTCTTGAGCGCAGCGCGCGCGAGGTCGAAGCGGGTGCGCCCGGGCTCCGCCGCGGCCTGCATCGCCGCCGAGTCATCGAGCACCACCGCGATCGGATTGCCCGTGCGCGTGACGTACGGCCCCGCGATTGCCAGCACCGCGAGCCCGATGATGAGCATTTCGACGAAGAACATCCAGTCCGGCCGCGGCCATCCGCCGAAGCGCTGCCCGCGCCGCGCTCGCAACGCGCGAAAGGCCAGCACACTGGAGACGACGACGCGGCGCGGACGCTCGCGCACGAGGTAGGCCATTGCGAGCGCCGGGATCAGCGCGAGGAGGTAATAAAGCGCGCCTGGATTGAGGAATCCCATCACACCGTCAGTGCCTTAGACCGAAGTCGGCGCTCGCGCGCAGGAAGAAGTCGTGGAAATTCAGGTCGGTGGTATAGAGCGTGTAATGCAGGCCGTGGCGCAGGCAGAATGTTCTGATCTCGCGTGAGAGACGCGCCAGCGTCTGGCGATATTGCTCGCGCTCGCGGTTCCCGATCGAGGCCATCACGCGCTCTCCGCTCTCCGCGTCGACCAGTTCGACGTCGCCCGTCAATCCCGCGCCCGCCATCTCACTGCCGCCGAGAATCTGCACCGCGGTCACGTCCATGTTGGCGGCGGTAAACAGGCCCAGTCCGCGGGTCACCGAATTTATCATCATCAGGTAGTCCGAGATCACGAAGACCTTGCCGGCGCGGCGCACCGAGACCAGCTCGCGCGCGAGCGCCGTGGCGAGGTCCAGCTCGCCGGCCGGCCGGATTGCGCCGAGGCGCTGGGCCAGCTCGACGATCCGATGGCGCCCGTAGACGAAGCCGGGCGTGGAGGCTTTGCCGTCGCCGGCCAGCACGCGGATCATTACGCGGTCGCCCTGCGCGAGCGCGACGTAGGCGAAGGCCAGCGCGGTCGCGACCGCCATCGGGAATTTGCGGTCGGCCTCGGGCAGGCCCATCGAGGCGCTGGCGTCGAGAAAGATGTAGGTGAGGAGGTCTTCCTCCTCCTTGAACAGCTTGATGTAGAGCTTGTCGGTGCGGCCGTAGAGTCCCCAGTCGATGAAGCGGAAGTCGTCGCCTAGCGCGTAGTGGCGGAAGTCGCTGAACTCTAGCGACGAGCCGCGCCGGGGTGAAAGATGGGCGCCCTTGCCAAGCCCCTCGAACTCGCGCCGCGTCTTGATCCGTAGATGTTCGAGCCGGGCCAGGAAGTCCGGCGTAAATTCCTCGGGCAATCCCAGCATCGATAGTTACGTGCGCGGCTTCTTGAGCCGCTTGGTCGCCTGGTCGAGGATCGAATCGGTACTGACGTTTTCGGCCTCGGCCTGGAAGTTGCGCAACAGCCGATGGCGCAGTGCCGGAACCACGCCGTCGGCGACGTCGTCGTAGCTGACACTGACGCGGCCGTCGAGCAGGGCATTGACCTTGGCGCACAGGATGAGAGCTTGGGCGCCGCGCGGGCTCGGTCCGAAGCGCAGGTACTGTGAGACCTCGGGAATCGCGCCGGGGCCGTTGGGCGTGCAGGCGCCGATTATGCCGATCACGTAGCGCTCGATAGGCTCGGCCACCATCACCTCGCGCACCAGCGCTTTGAGCTGCTCGATCGCCACGGGCGCGCTGGCCAACGGAAAGATCGACTCCGCGGAATGCATCGTGGCGCCGGTGGTGCGGTTTAAGATTTCGCGCAACTCCTCTGGCTTGGGCGAACCCATCACGACCTTGAACAAAAAGCGGTCCATCTGCGCCTCGGGCAGCGGATAGGTACCCTCGAGCTCGATCGGATTCTGCGTCGCCAGCACCATGAACGGCGGCTCGAGCGGATAGGTCATGCCGAAGACCGTGACCTGCCGCTCTTCCATCGCCTCCAGTACGGCGGATTGGGTCTTGGGCGTGGCGCGGTTGATCTCGTCGCCGAGGACGACGTGGGCGAAAATTGGGCCGGGCTTGAAATGGAACTCGCGCCGTCCGTCGGCCTCGGTCAGGACCTGGGTGCCGACGATGTCGGAGGGCATCAGGTCGGGCGTGAACTGGATGCGCTTGAAGCTGAGCCCCAGAGCGTCGCTGGCGGTCTTGCACATCAGGGTTTTGCCCAGGCCGGGGACGCCTTCGATCAGGACGTGTCCGCCCGCGAACAATGCGGTCAGGGTTTTGCGGACGACATCCTGATGGCCGACGATAACCTTGCCGACCTCGGCTTCGGCGCGCGCGAAAGTGCGCCGGAAATCGGCGACGCGTTCGGTTGGCGTAATTTGCGGGGCCGCTCCCATGCCTTCTCCTTGTTCCAATTGTTCCAATTGATGCATGCCGTGCACGCGCTCAGTGGATCAGATCGCGGTAGCGTGGCGGCACAAGCTGACGTTCCTCGGGTGTGGCGTCAAGCCGCTCGGCCTTGAGCGGGACGTTGGCGTACGGCACGCTCGCGGTGGGCCGGTTGGTGTCGGGGACTAATTTGCCACCGTTGGCGGAGACCACCTCGGTTGGCAGGCGGAAGAGCACGTAGCGCGCGTCGCGAATTTCGATCGTCGGTCCCTCGCCCGGTTTGTAGAAGCGTGGGAAATTTTCGGCCACCGGGAATTCTCCAAGATGAGTATCGCCGTTGCCGCCCTTTTCGTTTTTTCCGCCTTTCTTGCCGCCCGCGGGCACTTGGCCCTTGGCCGAGGCGTCGGGCCTCGGAATATTGCCCTGGGCCATCGCGTCGGGCTGCTGCGAGGGGCCCTTTTCGTTAGGGTTGCTGCCGGGCTTGAGTGCGTTGCCCTTGTTGCCCTGGCCCGGCTTCGGGGAGTTGCTCTTGGAGTTCGAGCCGGTTTCGATCTGCGCCTGGGCCTTGGACAGGTCGTTGCGCAATTCGACTATCTGCTCCTTGCTCTTGGGGCCGTTGGGATTGTTACCTTGGCCCTCGCCTCGACCCTGGCCCTGACCCTGACCTTTGCCCTGGCCATTGCCGCTGTCCTGGCTCTGCCCGTTGCCCTGTCCGCTTCCTTTCCCGGAGTTGCCCTTGCTATTTCCGCTGCCCGAGGAGTTCTTGGCGGATTGCTGAGCCGACGAGCCCTGCTGTTGCTGCCTCTGCAGCTCGCTCATCACTTCGGCCAGCCGCGCGAGCTTCTCCTGAGGTGGAAGCTCGGGATTTTCCAGCGCGGCGGCTGCGGCGAGTATCTTGGAGGCAAGTTCCTTGTTGGCAGCTGAGGGCGAGCTTGCAAGCTGCTGAGCGGCGGCGCGGAGTTTGCGCGCCTCCAGTTGCTCGGGTGTGGGCGGTCGCACCAGCGCCAATGCGGCCGCCGCGAGCATCGCGACCATGACGGCTGCGATGGGCAGCGAACGCATGAGTGGGCGGCGCACCTCAAAGGCGAATGCGCCGTTGGGATCGAAGCGCTCGAGATAGCCGGCGGCGCGGCGCCATAGCAGCGGAAATAGCGGGGTCCGCTGCGCGCGCTGCGAGGGAGACTCGGCGGGATCGGCCAGGCTCGCGAGCGTGACGATCTCCTGATGGCCGTTGACGGCCTCGTCGACGCGCTCGGCGGTATCCATGAAATCGTCGGCCTCGCGCCAGGCCCGCCATGCCATCCAGGCGCATCCGGCGAGCGCCGCGACGCCCGCGACCACCAACGCGAGGCGGAGGCCTCCGAGCCTCGCCGGCGCCAGCGCATAGCCGATACGCTCCCAGGTCGCCGCTCCGATCGCTCGTAGTGTCGCGGCCAGTATCAGGGCCGTGAGTGCGGGCACGAAAAGCGCCAGCCCCGCGCGCAAGGCGGCGACCCGTTTGAGGCGGCGGCGAGCGGCCACGATTTGCTCCACGGGATTGATCACGACGGGTGTCATCGGGGTGTTATCGGTTGGCGGCAGACGCCGGTAGCGGCGCGGCGTGAATTTTGGGCCTTTGTGCTTTCAGAGCGATCCCTTGTGCGTTCAGCTTGCGCACGATCTCGATAGCTCGTTCGTGCTCGCGCAGCGTGCGCGAAAAAATATGGGTTCCATCGTTGCGCGCCACAAAATACAGATAATCCGTGTGCGCCGGGTAGAGCGCCGCCATTATCGACGACATTCCAGGGTTTGCAATCGGTCCCGGCGGGAGTCCCGCAAATGAATACGTATTATAGGCAGACGCAGTATGCACCGCCGTCGCCGCAGGCTCAATTTCCCCGTCTGGATTATACTGGGCGGTGGGATCGGACTGAAGCGGCATCCCCAACCTGAGGCGGTTATAAAACACGCTGGCGATGGTAGGGCGCTCCCCTGGCACCTTGGCTTCTTTCTCGATGATCGAGGCGAGCGTCACCAGTTCGTGCGCGGTCACATTGAGCTCGAACAGCCGCTCCTCGGTGGGGGATGGCAATGCGCTGTAGAACCGCCCGAGCATCGCGGCGAGTATCCGCCCATTAGTTGCGTGCGGCGAAAAGCGATAGGTGGCCGGGAACAGGTAGCCCTCGGCGCCTAGAGGCTCCAGACCGAGCGCGGCCGGCAGCGGACCCCGTCGCGCGTCCTCCTCGAATTGCTCCTGGCACACGAGGCCTGCTTCCTCCAGCCGCTCGGCTATCTGATGCAGCGTCGCGCCCTCGGGAATCGCCACCGTCACTGCGACGAAGTCGCCGTTGACCAGATGGCGCAACACGTCGGCGAGGCGTTCGCCGCCACTGAAGGTGTAGTCGCCGGGCTTGAGATTGCGCCCGCCACCGGTCAACTCGGCATACAACATCATCGCCCGCGCGCTGCGGACGACTCCGGCCGATGCGAGCCGGCGCGCCACCACGCCCAATGAATCGCCCGGATCGACGGACACGACCCTTGGCGCGGCGAATCTCGCCACCGGAACCAGGCATGCGTAAGCAATCCACGCGGCGGCCGCCAGGGCGCCAAGCGTCGTCACGGCGGCTGCAGCCTTGAGGTACATGCTCACTGGCTCACCAGGGCAACGTCCGAAGAGGTCGTCTCAGATCGAGCATATCGAGGCTTCAAGCAGGTTTCACTGTTTCACTGGCGTTGCGCAGGCTTCATCGGGCCGTGATGCGGAATTCATCGCGGATTCGGCTGCGGCCGGCGGCTTTCCAACCATCCTTCCAGAATCACCGCCGCGGCCACGGCATCGCGCGCGGCCTTTTTCCGCGCAGCCCTTTTCGATGTCTGCGAGCCCGACGCTTCGCGCAGGCGCTCCTCGGCCTCGACACTGGTCAGCCGTTCGTCGAACATCTCGACCGGAAGACCGGTTGCCGAGCCCACGCACTCCGCGAAAGCCCTGGCTGCGCGCGCCGACGGCCCCTCGGTGCCATCCATGTTTAGGGGCAGCCCGATGACGATAAGCGAGACCTCGCGATCGACCAGCCACGAGCGAATCGCGTCGAGGTCGCGCTTGAGCGAACGACGTTCCATTACTGCGATCGGATAAGCTCCCTGACCGTCACTGATCGCTAATCCTATCCGTTTTCGGCCGAAATCGATCCCTGCAATTTGCATAACCGGTCTTAGATGGGCTAATATCACTTATAAGAAAGACTGTTGAAATACAGGGCGCCCACACTGTTGCGTATGTTAGTCAAATCCCCTAAGTTGTGCCCGATGGTTCGGGGGGCCTTCGCGCGAGTATTTCCACGTCTGATCACCGCCTTGGTGGTCGCTGCTCTGGCTACGCTTGCGTCGATTCATCTCTTTTTCCAGGCGGGCGAGCCTCCCACGCCATCCGTAGCGCTAATGGATCTGCAGGCCGGTCGTACCGATAGCGGCCCCGCCGAGATCGCCGAAAGCGCCACACCGGCTCCCGACCCAATCATCATCCAGCTAACCCTAGACCGCTCGGCCTCGGTCTTGCGTTACCTCGAGGACGCCGGGCTGGACCTCGCGGAAGCGCAGAACTGGGCCAATCATTTCCAGGAGGTCGCCAACACCGGGACGATGAAGGAGGGCCACGCGCTTGTCCTTTACAAGGATCCCGAAACCGGCGATTTGCGCGACCTGCGCTACGACCTTAACACGAACATCGCGATCCGCGAGCACGCTCTCGGCGCGGGCGTCATCCGCATTACGCGCGACCTCATTCAGTACGACGTTCGCCGGGTGAGTCTGGCGTTCCAAGTCGATCGCAGCTTCCGCACCGCCGCTCAGCTCCACAATCTGCCCGAGCCAATCGTATATACACTGGAGAACATCTTCAGCGACCATCAGCCGCTCGACGAATTGCCGTCGGGCTCGGTGGTCAAGCTCATCTACCAGGAAAAGGTGGCTCGCGACGGCAGCTACGACTTGGTGACCGGCGTGGAGGCAGCCCAGATCCAATCGGAAGACCGGATCATGAGCGCCTTCGCCTTTCGCGATGAGCATGGCCAGCCGCGTCTGTTCGACGCCAACGGCCAGGAGTTAGGCCAGCCGCAGACGCTGCGCTTCCCGGTCAAGTTCAACTACATTTCCTCGGGCTTCACCTTCCATCGCTACCATCCGATCCTGCATGAGTATCGTCCGCACGTCGGCGTCGATTTGGTGGCCGAGTACGGCGCGCCGGTCCAGGCGGTGGCGGACGCACGCGTTGAGTATGCGGGATGGTGCGGGGAGCTGGGACGATGCGTGCGGCTGGACCACTCGCAGGGCATGGTGAGCATCTACGGCCACCTGTCGCAAATCACGCCGGGGCTGGACCGTGGCGAATGGGTGTCGTTGGGCGAGATTATCGGGCGGGTCGGCAGCAGCGGCTTGTCTACCGGACCGCATCTGCACTTCGCGTTGGAACGTAACGGCCAGTACATCAACCCGCTGACTGAGAACATCGGCGTCAACCATCAGGTGTCGCCGCGGATGCGGTCGCTGTTCGACCAGTTCAAGGACAACTATCTCGCGATGCTGTCGAAGCTCCCCGACTTGGGCGGTCATTTCCATGTCGGCGCCGCGGTATCCTCGGTTGCGCAGGCGACCGGTCAGGCGGCCACGCATCTGGCGGGCGAGCAGGGTTCGCATCGGCCGTCGCACCATCGATGGCATTCCTGGCCCACCTCGATGGTTCACTGATTTTTCCGCGCTGCCGTGGTACGCTCGGCACTGGATAGCGATTTCTTCGATCTTCCCACTCCACGCGTAATCGCCCATCGCGGCGCCAGCGGCGAGTATCCCGAGAATACACTGGCCGCCTTTCGCGTCGGCGCCGAAGCCGGCGCGCCGTACTTCGAGCTTGACGTGCACATGACGCGCGACGGCGTGGTCGTGGTCAGCCACGACCCGGAGCTCAGCCGCACCTGCGGCCTCGATGCGGCAATTCGCGACCTGACGCTGGCGGAGCTGAAACGGGCCGACGCGGGATGGGGCTTCACCACCAGCAGGGCCGCCACTACCGCCGCTACGGCCACCGCCGGCGACGGCGCGTTCCCGTTTCGCGGCCGTGGGATCGAAGTGCCGGCGCTGGCCGAGGTTTTCGCGGCGTTTCCCGAGCGCCGCTACGTCGTCGAGGTCAAGCAGAGCGCGCCGAGCCTCGTAGCGGCGCTCCTCGATGTGATCGAGCGCGCCGGGATGCGCAGGCGGGTGCTTATTGCGAGCGAGGAGCAGGCCCCGATCGATGAGTTGCGGGCGCTCGCCCCCGCGCTTCCCACCGGATTTCCCTATCACGAGATCGCCGGCTTCATGATATCGCTCGCGCCCGCCGCCGAGCCGTATCAGCCGCGCGGCGACGCGTTGCAGATTCCGCCCGAGTACGAGGGGTGGCGGCTCGTGACGCCCCAGAGCGTCGCCGCGGCGCATCGGCTCGGCGTCGAAGTGCACGTGTGGACGGTCAACGATCCGGCCGAGATGCTTGCGATGCTCGACCTCGGCGTCGACGGTATCATCACCGATTATCCCGCCCGCCTGCTCGCACTGATGAAGTAGGCTCGCCGCCGCGTTCGCGTTCAGTGGTCCGCGCTTGCGTAGCGCCGGACATGGCGCGCTTTCCCGGCGCGACGGGCTTCTGTTACGATTCCCGCCGCTCCCACAGCACGGCGCTTGGAGGTTGAATCGATGAAGCTCGACACGATGCTTTCTGCACGCGACCTGCGCGAGGTTCCCAAGGCGGCCAAGGCCGCCGAAGACGCTGGCTTCGACGCCATCTGGTCGATGGAGGCGGGCAACGACGGGTTCCTCCCACTGGCGCTCGCCGCCGAGCACACCCGCCGGATCAAGATGGGTCCGGCGGTCGCGATCGCCTTCCCGCGGAGCCCCATGGCGATCGCCTATACCTCGTACGACCTTGCGCGCCTGTCCGAGGGGCGCTTCGTGCTGGGGCTTGGCACGCAGGTCAAGGGCCATATCGAGCGGCGCTACGGCATGCGATGGGAGCCGCCGGTGCCGAAGCTGCGCGAATACCTGGAGTCGCTGGCCGCGATTTTCAAATGCTGGAACGAGGGCGGCTCGAAGCTCTCGTACAAGGGCAAGTACTACAACTTCTCCCTGATGACGCCGTTCTTCGCGCCGCGGCCGCATAAGTTCCGGATCCCGGTCTACATCGCGGGCGTGAACGAGCACATCTGCCGGCTGGCGGGCGAGCTCTGCGACGGCCTGCACGCGCATCCGTTCAACTCGCCCAAGTACCTGCGCGAATTCGTGATGCCGCATCTCGAAGAGGGATTTAAAAAGTCCGGCCGCTCGCGCAAGGACTTCACCGTCTTCACCACCGCCTTCGTGGTGGTGGGCAGCAACGACGCGGAAATTGAAAAGGCGCGCGAGGCGGTGCGCCAGCAGATCGCTTTTTACGCCTCCACTCGCACCTACCAGGTCGTGCTCGACACGCACGGATGGGGCGACGTGGCGCCGCGTCTCAATGAGAAGGCAGCCAAGGGCGACTGGACCGGGATGGCCAAAGAGGTAACCGACGAGATGCTCGAGACCTATTCGGTGAGCGGCAAGTGGGACGACATCGCGGCCAAGGTCAAGGCGCGCTACGACGGCCTGCTCGACCGCGTCGCCTTCTACATGCCGTACAAAGCCGGCGCCGACGAGGACGCCTGGCGCCAGCTCTGCAAGCAGTTCAACAGCTGAGCCCGCGGGCGGTGGCGCGGGCGCCCGCCGCCGCGCCTACTTGTCGAGTGTCGAGCCCAGTTCCTGGACCTTTTTTCGCAGCTGGCTCAGGAGGGCCGGGTAGCCGTCGTTGTTGAGCACGCGGTTGAACTGCTGGCGATAGTTGGCCATCACGCTTATCGCGTCGATATTGAGGTCGTAGATCTTCCAGCTCGCGCCGTCGCGCCTCACCAGATAGTCGACCTTGACCGGCGGCGGCTGGTCCTTGAGCAGCACGGTGCTATGGACCTCGGCGTAGTCGGTGCCGTCGTACTGCTGCCCGGTGAAGCTGACGTTGGAGGAAGTCGCGGTCTGGCGGATCTTCTGCACGCCGTATTCCTGCAGCTTGCTCAGGTACACGTTCTCCATGAACGCGGCGAACAGGGGGACGAATTCAGCCTGCTGCTGCTGCGAGAGCTGACGCCAATGGTAGCCGAGCGTGGTGCGGGCCATGTCGGCGAAGTCGAAATTGGCCTCCGCTATTTCGCGCAGCCGTTTGTCGCGCGCGGCCGCCGGCGTCTGAGTGTCGCGCACCACGGCGGTCGCCTGGTCGATAACCGCCCTGACCATCGCAGTCGGGTCGTTTCCCAGGACCGCTGCCGAGGCGTTCGCCTGGGCATACGCCGCCCGCGGCATCAGGGCGATGGCGCACAGTGCGCCGGCGAGGAAGACCGCGCTCATCGGCCCCGCGCCCAAGCTCGGGCGGGATTTAACCGCTACGTTACAATCGCGCGCGCCTGCGCCGCGTTGCTGCCTTGTAACCGAAGAACTGGACATCGCGTATGAATAAAACATAAGGCTCCATTATCGGCTCTTGAGCGGCACTTTTAAACCACCCCGGCAAACGGAATGGCCCGATGCGCTAAAGGTTCGGATAGGCTACGCTATTTCGCGATGTATAAGCGCGTGCTGTACGCGGCCGACCCGCGATGGGCCGCGATGGCGGAACGGCTCGAGGTGCTGATGGCTGATGGCGGATTCCGTGCGCTCAAGGACGAAGCCCGCACGCGCGCCGGCTTGCTCAAGGGGCCTGACGGCGCGTGGGTTTTCGTCAAGCGCGTGCGTACCGGCTCGTGGGCGAGGGGGCTAATCGCAACCGCGCGCGGCTCGCGCGTGCGGCGATGGCTCGAGGGGGCGGCGATGCTTTCGAGGGCGGGGTTCAACCGTCCGGCGCCGCTGGCCGCGCTAGAAGTGCGCCAAGCGGGCGCGGTCAGCGAATGTTACCTGGTGTGCGAGGCGCTCAACGACGCGACCGTGCTGAGCGGCGCGGTGCTGGGCGGGGGGAGGGTACATTTTCGCTCGCGCCGCTCGTTGCTCAGCGCCGTGGCGCGCGAGGTTCGCCGCCTGCATGACGCGGGGCTTTACACGCTTGACCTGCAGGAGACCAACTTGATGGTGCAGGAGCGCGACGGTGCGCCGCCGCGGATAAGCTTCGTCGACCTCGAAGATTTTCGCCGGGTGCGCTCGGTCTCCTGGCATAGAAGGCTGCTAAATCTGGTTCATCTCGACCGCAGTATCGGACGCTTCCTGAATCGTCCCGCGCGGCTGCGCTGTCTTTACGACTATCTCGGCGCAGGCGCGCTGGAGCGCAACGAGCGGCGGCGCACCGTTGCGCAGTTCTGGCAACTGCGCGACGGGCTCGAGAGCCGCCACCGCGCACGCGCGCCGCGCCTGGCGCCAGTGGAGGAGCCGTCGGCGAGTCTTGCGCACGGCGCCGGGCCGGCGGCCGCGGACGGGTTTGCGCCGCCGCCGCGCGGCCACTGACACCGCAAACAATCGATCGCATCGCCGAGCTATGGCCTTCTCGATTCGCAGACGCGAGTACGATCACCACACCGAGCAAGTCCACGCGGCCGGCGGCGCCAGCTTGCGCGACCTGATGCTCGGGCTCAACGACGGCCTGGTCGCTTCGTTCGCGGTCACCTCCGGCGTGGCCGGCGCGTTTACCTCGGGCAATATCGTGGTGATGGCCGGACTTGCCGAGATGCTCGGCGGCGCGGTCTCGATGGGCCTGGCGGCGTTTATTTCGGCGCGCTCGCAGATCGAGTTCTACCACAGCGAGATCCAGCGCGAGCGCGACGAGATCCAGCGATGGCCCGAGCGCGAACGCGAGGAAATCCGCACCATCTACCGAGCCAAGGGCTTCGGCGGCGAGTTGCTCGACCGCATCGTGGGCCATATCACGGCAGACCCGGAGCGCTGGAGCGACGTGATGATGCGCGAGGAGTTGGGGATGGCCGTCGAGTCGTTCGATCGGCCGCTGCGCTCGGCCTTGACGGTGGGCTTGTCCTATTTCGTGGGGGCGACCGTGCCGGTGATCAGTTATCTTTTCGTTCCGCCGCGCGAGGGCCTGGTCATCTCGGTGATCGCGACGGTCGCGACGTTGTTCGTGGTCGGCGCGGCCAAGACGATAATCACGGCGCGTCCGTGGTGGCGGAGCGGACTGGAGAGCATGGCCACCGGAATCGTCGCCGCGGCCGTAACTTACGGCGCCGGGCGATTCTTCGCGCGCCGCTAAGTAGCGCATCCAATTTATGCGGCGCGACTGGCCACTTTCAGGCCAGCCAACGTTGACCTCGATGGCGAATCACCGGTATCTCTACCCGATATCGTGAATCAGCAAGCTCGCTCGACCTCACCGGAGCGCATCACCGCCGCTTCGCCGCAGCCGTCGTCGCGCCAGACGGTGTGGGACATTGCGTTGTCGGCCTGGCGCTCGTCGCGGCTGTTCGCCTTCATCGTGCTGGCGCTCGCGGTCATTCTCGGCGGATTCTATCGTTTCCATCGGCTGGCCCGCTGGGACATGAACGGCGACGAGGGAAGTGCGTGGGCGGCGGTGGTGAAGCCGACCGTGCGCCAGGTGGCGCGGACGTTCTGGCGCTCTGAGAATGGCGGCAAGCTTCCGCTCTTCGACCTCGTGCTGCACGGATGGGTGCGGATTTTCGGCGACAGCCTGTTCGCGATGCGCGCGATGTCGGCCGCGCTGGGGACGCTCGCGATCGTGCTGCTGTTCGTCGCGGTGCGCGAGGCCTGTTGCGCGCTGGGCGGAGAAGCGGCCGCTGAAGCCGGCGAGGCCGGCGGAGCGTTCGCCGCGCTCTTCTATGCGCTGAATCTCACGATGGTGGTGTCGGATCGTACGGCGCGGGAATTTCCGCTGCTGAGCGTGGCGGAGCTGGCGCAGATAATTTTTTTCGTGCGCGCGCAGGGCCGCGGCACCTGGCGCGCCGCGTGGATGGACTACCTGGGCATAGCGATTTTTACCGCGATAATGGTCCCCATCAACTACACCGCGAGTTTTCTGCTGTTAGCCGAAGCGCTATGGCTCGGCTGCCTGCTACTCGCCAGGCTGGCGGGATCGGCACGCGCAGGCGAGGTCGCGATCTTTGCTCCGGGTATCGCAGTGATGGCCGGAATCGCGCTGCTCGTGCCGTTCCTGCAGGGTGTGATTGCTTCGTCGCATCAGGCCGTTGCGACAGGTGCGGTCGGCTGGATAAGGCTGCAGCCGGCCTCCTGGCCGTACACCGTGTTCCGCGACGTGGTGGGAAAGCCCCGGTTGTTCGAGTTGCTGGAGGCCCTGATCGTCTTCGGCATCTTCTGGCAGTGGCGCTCAGCGCGCCTGGCTTGGGGGTTTCTGGCGGCCTGGATGCTGGGGCCGGTGCTGGCGGTATACTTGGTCACCTACCTGATTCAGCCGATGGAATTTCCGCGCTACGTGCTCATCGCCTTCCTGGGCATGTTCGCGCTCGCCGGTTTCGGAGCGGGCTCCGCGCGCAGCACCGCCGTGCGCATCGTGCTCGCCGTAATGATCGTTCATCTCTCGGTGCCGATGCTCCACAACTGGCTCAAGGTTTTGCGCGACGGCGCCTGGCGCGAAGCGACCGTCACGGCTGATCAGATCGCCGCCGGCGGCCAGATCGCGGTTTGTCCGCCGGGCAACGTGAACGTGGTGCGCTTCTATCTGCCGCCCGAGCGTCGCGTCGCCGCCGTCACGATGAAGGACGAATGCAGTCAGGCGCCCGTGTTGATCCTCAGTGGGCGAGGGGTTGCGCCGGACAAGCGGATCGCCAACGCGGAGGCATGCTACCCGCGGGTGATCGCCAAGCTGAACCTGGTCGAAGTGCGTGCGCACTGATTTTCCGGGCCGAGCGCCGGAAAATCGCTGTGCGCTTGTTTCAGACCGGACGCGACTCGACATAAGTGAATCGGCTCTTCAGTTTGAGGAATGGACTCTCAAGCCAGCGGTAGGAAACGGCGGCCAGAAAAACCGTCAATGAAAAGCTCACGCTGACATACACCAGGCGTCCGACCCACATCGGTGGATCCTGAAACCAGCCAAGAAAGATCGGAAACAAGTAGTGATTCGTGAATACCATGACAAACAAGTGGTAGACATAAAGCCCGTACGAAATTCTTCCCAGGTAGACTAGCCATCGATTGGTCATAAACCGCGCGCTCTTCCCGGC
Source organism: uncultured delta proteobacterium (assembly GCA_963810495.1). Classification (GTDB taxonomy): domain Bacteria; phylum Desulfobacterota; class Binatia; order Binatales; family Binataceae; genus JAKAVN01. The sequence goes on along the minus strand of CAWENP010000017.1, from coordinate 191,844 downwards.
CGTGCTCAAGGTGGCCAATAGAAACGCTCCGCTCCCCGCCGCCGCCAATGGGTATTCGAGTAGCAAACCGATGTGCGCCTCTTTTGGAACTCTTGGTATTTCAAAGTACGCGGCAAAACCCCAGGCCACAAATCCTGCCAACAAAAGACCGAGTCGCCAGTGAGAGCGCAGGCTGGTCACCCTGGCGTACGGTACTGTACCGAGCAGAATACCCACCGCGAATGGGTCCAGACGAGTAAAAGTGCAAGTCCAAATCCATCGCAACGAAGCGCCCGCCAACCAGGCAGCCACCCGCGCGAGAGATGCGACTACCAGCAACCCCAACGCAGTCATTTTGATCCCGCGCTCTGACGCTCCGCGAATCGCCCTCGGCCAGCACAAGTAGAACTGCTCCTCCACCGAGACGCTCCACAGGTGGTTCAACACGTAAGCGGAACCCATCCAGTTGGCCGGCGCAAAGTTGCCCAGGAAAATCGCCAGCAGCAATAGATATTTCGGCTCCAGCGCTGCGAATCGAAAGGCGGAATCGAAGTATAAAAGAACAGATCCAAACGCCAGAAAGAAAAAGTAGAGCGGCCAGATTCTCAATGCTCGCCGTATGTAAAAATACAAAACGTGAATTTTTCCACTGCTCGCGCGCTCCTGTAACAGGAGCCTCGTAATAAGATATGCGCTGAGCGTAAAGAAAAGATCGACGCCGAAGACTCCTGCCGCAAGAGTGTTCCTGACAACTACATTCTTGATGACCGCTGGTTGCCACGTGAGAATGAAAGGAAGATGGCTTACAAAGACGCACAGAAAGGCGAAGAAACGCAGCGTATCGAGTGCTGGTAGATAGAACCGTTCCCGAGAGGCGGGAGAGGTGGCAATCTCCACTTCGCCGCCGTCAGCTAGCTTGGGGGGTTTACCTACGATGCCACTTGCCAATCGCGCTGCTCCTGACCGCGGCGGGCAAAATCTAGCAGTTCACCAAAGTCAGGCAAGAGCGGCTTCGGCGATCGCAACGAAAGCGGCGTGCGGGCCGCCCCCTTTCGATCAGCGTCGCCTTGAACGGCTCACCTGAAAGCCGCGACACTCTGCGTCGTGGCACCGCGCTCCGGGTCATAGCGGGCGAGCGCGCACAGCCGCTCGTAGAGCCGGGCCATACGGCGCGGCACCGCGGCGTCCGGCCGCGAGCGGTTGAGCTCGGCCACCGCGAACTCGCGATCGATTCCGGCTCCCAAACGCCGCTCCAGCTCCTCGTCCATCGAATGATCGAGCATTTGGTCGTAGTGGAGGAAAAGCCAGTCGCCGCCCTGCCGGTAATGCACGTCCAGAATGTAGCGATACATCGCCTCCCACACCTTGAGCGCCCAACGTTCGTCCACTCCCGCGCCCCGCATGTGGTCTGCGCGCTTGCATTCGCGAACCATGCTGGAGGCCGTGACGCTCGGGTCGCGGAAGACGCAGAGCAGCAGAGTTTCGCCGATATGCGGCCGCCAGGCGGTCAGGGTGTACGAGAATCTCGGATCCTTGAAGCAGAAGGGCTGGCGCGCGGTCACCGCCGCGATCCGCTCGCTCATCGCGGGCGGACAGGAAATCGACACGCTGGGGCGCAACACCGCGACCCAATGCTGGTAGTGCCCGAGTATCGGGATGTCGCCGAGCAAGAGTCTGCGCAGCCCGCTGGGCGGCGTCTTGGGGGCCACCGGCGCGATCAGCTCGTCGTTGATGTTGTTGACCTCGCGGTCCTCGAAATAGCCCTTGGGATTGCCGCCGTCAGCCGGCCACAGCTCGTCGCCCATGAAGTAGCCGGCGTGCGCGAGAATTCCGGCCGCCATGCTGGTGCCGCTGCGGCCGGAACCCAGGATCAGGCAGTTACGTTGACTCATCGTGCGATGCTAGTAGAGCGCAAGCGGCGCCCCGCCGGCGAGCAGTTCTGCGGCGAAGCCGGCATGGCTGGGCGGTGCGGGCGGAATCTCAAGTAGGCCCTTGCGGCGCATCGCTTCCAGCGCCGTTCGATGCGGCAGAAGTGCGTACCATGCCCTGAGCACGTCGTTACCGTCGACGGCCGGGATGTTGCCGTTGGAATCCGGAGCGAAATCATTTTCAAAAATGGCTTGAAGCTGACTGCGCAGACGTGGCTCTGCCAGGCTGGGCTGGTAGTGCAGCGCGCAGAACAACGCACGCCGCGCCTCGCGCATGTCGCCCGCCTCCAGACAGCGCAAGCCCTTCACCGTCAGCAGCCAGTGATACAGCGCCGCGCAGCGCCGCGCGAGCTTGTCGCCCGGCTCGCCGTACCGCTTGCGTACGCGCCGTGCGAACAGCCCGAAGCCGGGCGCGTACTTGCGCATCCGCTCGACTATCGGCGCGAGCCGGTAGTTGACCAGGGGCTCGGGCACGAAGGCGAAGTCGCCCAGCTCGCGCAACAGGAACCAAAGTTCGGTGTCCTCGAAGCCGGCTGCGCCCTTGTATTCCTCGGCGAAGCCGCCGACCCGGTTGAAGGCCCAGCGATGGATGGTCACGGTGCTGGGCAGAATCGGCCACCATCCCTCCTCCAGCAAATCCTCCAGCAGCGGCGGCCGCGCCATCCCGGGATGCAGATAGGTGGGCGCGAGCGGCGCGCCGTCGTTACCGACGGGTACCGCGTCGGAGAACGCCAGGGTGGTGGTCGGATGGCTTCGCAACGCCTCGACCGTTTTGGCCAGCCGTCCCGGGAGCCACACGTCGTCAGCGTCCAGAAACGCCACGAAGGCGCCATGAGCGCGGTCGACGGCGCGGTTGCGCGCCGCGGCGAGCCCGCGATTCCTTTTCCTGCGGATGACTCTGATACGGTCGCCGTAGCCGGCCAGCACCCGCGGCGTGGCGTCGCGCGAGGCGTCGTCCACGACGATCACCTCGAAGCTCTCGAACTGCTGCGCGAGCACGCTGTCGATCGCGCGCGCGACGCATCCCTCGCCGTTGTAGACGGCGATTATCGCGGAGACCAGTGGCGCTGCCATCTGCCGCCGGCGAATCCGGACCCGCTAGCCGTTCGCCGCGCCGCGTGCGAGCGCTTCGTCGTCTTCGGGCATGTAGAACTGCAGGTCGCACAGCTTGCGATACGCGCCGTCGAGCGCCAGCAGTTGGTCGTGTGTGCCTTCTTCCACGATCTCGCCGTTGACGATCACAAAGATGCGGTCGGCGCGGCGCACGGTGGAAAGCCGATGAGCGATCATCAGGGTAGTTCGGTTCTCCATCAGACGCTCGATCGCGTCCTGCACCACGCGCTCGCCTTCGGAATCAAGGTTCGAGGTCGGTTCGTCGAGGATCAGGATCGGCGCATTCTTGAGCAGCGCCCGCGCGATTGCAACCCGCTGACGCTCGCCGCCGGAGAGCCGCACCCCAAGCTCGCCCACCAGCGTATCGTAGCCATTGGGCAGGCGGGAGATGAAGTCGTGAGCGTTGGCGGCCTTGGCCGCGGCGACGATCTCGTCAAAGTCGCCCGTACCGCCGCCGTACGCGATATTGGTGCGTATCGTGTCGTTGAACAGAAAGGTGTGCTGCGAGACCAAACCGATCTCGGCGCGCAATGACGTCAGCGAATAGCGCCTGGCATCGCTGCCGTCGACCAGCATCGTGCCCTTCCCGGGGTCATAAAAGCGCGGGATGAGGTCGGACAGCGTCGATTTGCCGCCGCCGCTCATCCCGACCAGCGCCACGGTCTCGCCCGCTCCGATCTTCATGTTGATATTGTGCAGCACCCACTCGCCCTTGGGATCGTAGCGGAAGCTGACATTGCGGAACTCGATGCTGTGCGGGCCGTGTTTGAGCTCGAGCGCGCCCGGCGTGTCGTAGATCTCGGGTGGATGGTCGATGATCGCGAACACCCGCTCGGCCGAAACCAGTCCCTGCTGGATCGAGTTGTTGGTGCCCGCGATCCTTTTGAACGGTTTGTAGATGATCAGCATTGCGCCGATAAACGCCGCAAACGTTCCGGGCGACTGGGTTCCCGCCATCACCGCGGGAATTCCGTACCACAACACCATAACCACCGCGAATGCGCCCAGGACCTCGATGAAGGGGCTGCTGAAGGCGCTGGCGCGCAGAACCCGGCGCATCATCCGGAGCTGCTTCTTGAGCATCGCGCGAAAGCGTTCGGATTCGTAATCTTCCATCCCGAACGCTTTGACCACGCGGCATCCCTGCACCGCCTCCTGCATCATCACCGAAATGTCGCTCAGCTTGCGCTGCGCGCTTTTAGCCGTCTTGCGCACCCGCCGGGCGGCTCCGACGATCGGGAGGATCGCGACCGGAAATACCACGAAAGCCAGCAGTGCGAACTTGAAATCCATCCAGAATAGGCCGCCGATCAGGGCGATCAGCGTGAGGCTGTCACCGATCAGCGAAATCAGGCTGTTGGTTATGATCGCAGAGGCCAGCTGAACGTCGTTGAGTGAGCGCGTGAGCAGATTACCGGTCGGCGTCCAGTTGAAAAACGAGAGCGGGAGGCGCTGCAGGCGATCGTTAAACTCGGCCCGCAGGTCCATCGCGGTCTTCATGCCGATATAGTCAGTCAGGAAACTTGAGAGGAAATCTGTTAGGGCACGCACGACGAATGCAGCGAGAATCCCGAGACTTAGTAGATGCAGCCGCTGCACCGTCAGTGAGTCGCTCGCCTTGAGTTTCGGGAGCAAATCGATCGTTTGCTTGATCAGGTAGGGAATGGCGCCGTTGGCGGCGCTCAGCACCAGCATCGCCAGCACCGCCCAGGCGAGGTCGGGAAAAACGTAGGGACGCGCATAACCGAGCAAGCGCTTGTACAGCTCCCAGTAACGGCTTTTTTCATGCTGGCCCTCGGTCGCGCGCCACCATAGCAGGTGTTCGCTTAACCCGCGCCAGAATTTGTTACTCATCGGCTCCTTGCGCGCCATTTTTGGCTCGATTTCACGGCCTGCTCCGCGCCGCCCGTTTCGAGCGCGCTCGGGCCGCCGGCACTCTGACATATTTGATATATCAGTCTAGCGGAAATAATTCTCAAGCTCAGGCTTCGTCCGGTCGCCACGGACGATACGTCCGCTGAGCGCGCGCACCACCGACATCGGCAGGAACGTGCGCAGGTAGCGCGACGCGGCGCGGACCTGGAACGGCCCGTAGCGCATCGCACAGGCGAACGCGCGGCGCGCGCGCAGCTTGTCGCCGTCGCGCAAGGCAACCAGGCCCGCGTAGCCCCAGGCCGAGACGAAGGCGTTGCTGGACTCGCGGATGAGCCGCTGGCCCGCCTCGCCATAGCGCTCGGACACCAGCCGCCCGAAAATCCGGTAGCCGTTGGCATACTTCATCATCCGCTCGTTCGGCGGAGTGGTGCGGTATCTCACCAGGCGCTGCGGCACATAGGTAAACTCGCCCTGCTCGCGCATCACCAGCCACATATACGGATCCTCGAAGCCGGGCTTGGTGAAGCTTTCGTCGAACCCGCCCGTGCGTTCAAACGCGCTGCGGCGCATCACAGCCGCGCTGGTCAGGATCGGCCACCATCGCGTCAGCAGCTCGTCCATCGAGGGCGCGTGCGCGGTGTATTCGTCGATGAACTTGACGTCGAGTTCGTGGTCGTAGTCATCCACCGGGACGACATCGCAAAACGCGAGCGCTACCGGCGCGGCCGTGTCCAGCTCAGCCATCAGGGTCTTGAGCATCCCGGGCAGCAACACGTCGTCGGCGTCTAGAAAGGTGAAGTACTCGGAATCCGGGCTGGCAGCCGCGGCGCCGGCGTTGCGGGCGGCCGACGGGCCGCGGTTGCGCTGGCGCAAGACCTTTATCTGGTCGCCGTAAGAGCCCAGGATGCGCGGAGTCGCGTCGGTCGAACCGTCGTCGACCACGATCACCTCGGGGCGTTCGCACGCTTGGCCGAGTGCGCTGTCGACGGTTCGCCGGACGGTGGCGACGCCATTTCGCACCGGGATAATGACCGAGACTCGGCTCATAGTCACATAACTATCATTTCCGCGCGCAGACAACCAATAATGTGCGCGGGCGTTTGTTAGACTCCATTTTCCTCAGAGGCTCGCTGCAACTCTCTCCGTGCGTTCCGCAGATGCCAGCTTCCAGGCCGACAGGTCGCGGCCCAACACTTCCTCCAGCGCCTCGACTTCCGGCGTAAAGAACCTCCTGAGCCGCGCTTCGGCTTGTGGAGCCAGCGGCGCGAACGGACCGCCTCCGCCGAAGCAAAATCGCCAGAGCCCCAGGCGCTCCAGCCGTTCGACGGCGCCGTCGGCGCGCATCGACTTGAGCCGGATTCGCAAGCGCCACGCGCGATAGGCCACAGCGGGTAATCGGCAATCGAAGCTGGCTTCGTTGCGCATCAGATGGGCGGCCACCGCGGGCGTGATGGCGACGGGCGGCAGGCCAAGGAAGCCGAGCAGCGAGTCGGCGAAGCGTTGCGGGTCCGCCGCCAGGTCGTCATAGAGAAACACGCCGATGTTGGCGGCGCCGAATCGCTCGCGCCACGCGCGCAGATGAAACGCGTAGCGATTGGCCTCGCGCAGTTGGGGTTCGAAGCCGTTGGAGATCTCGTCTTCGAAATCCGCGCGAATTCGCCCCTCGCGATGCAACACGCGGTACCACGACCAGGCGCGCGCGACCGGGTCGCGCAGCGTGCAGACGATTTTGCATCCCGGCAAATCGCGCGCGATTCGCTCGCGCACCTGCGGCAAACTGAAATAGGTCGGCGTCACCTCGCCAATCATCGCCTCCTCGGGGCAATCGCGGAAGTAAGCGCGATACCAGTTGACGCCCTTGTGATAGAACATGTCGAAGAAGTGGGTTTCCTTGGTGCGCTGAGGCAGGCAGGCGCGATGGTACAGCACGCCATGCAGCCAGGTGGTGCCGGTGCGCGGCGGACCGACCAGCAAAAAGCCCGGCAGTCGCCCGGCGCTTCGGCTGCGCGACTTATCGTTCGTGATCAACTACGGTTCCCCCGCCTTGGCCGGATACTGCGCGCTTCGCCAATTTCCTGTGGCTCGCCTTGACCCTGCGCAATCGCCACTGGCCAGCGCGGCGATCTTAGCGTCTTTGATTGATGCCTGAAACTGTCCCGATGCAAATCCGCACCGCGGAAATCTCCGCGACGGCTACATCTCGGAGCCCGAACCTCCCGCTCCGCCCGGCTTCTTCCATAATGACAAATCACGCCCGAGCATCTTTTCGAGCGCGTCTACCTCGGGCCGGAAGCGCTCGCGCAGCCGCCGATCGAGGGCGGAGTCGAGCGGACCGAACTCGCCGCCGCCGCGAAAGCTGAAGCGCCATACGCCGGCCTTGCGCAGCATCGTGATCGCGGCCCCGGCCTTGCGTGCCTCCAGCCATCGCCGCAGTCGCCAGGCCTGCTCGGCGAGCAGCGCTACCCGCGGGCCGCGGGTCACGCTGTTGACCCGTTTGCCCAGCAGCGGCGAACCCTCAAGCGCGATCGGCGCTATCCCGATGAAACCGGAGATCGTATCGAGGAAGCGCTGCGGCGCGCGCTCGAGGTCGTCGTAAAGCACGACCAGCACGCGCTCGGCGCCGAACCGTTCGCGCCAGCGGCCAAGATAGTAAGCGTAGCGGCTGCCCTCGGTCGCCGGCGTCGCGCTCTCCGCCAGCTCCGCCATCGTCGCCCGCGTCCATCCGTTGTGCCGCATCAGCCGGTAAAACGAATACAGCCGATCGACCGGATCGCGCAGTGTGCAGATGATGCGGCATCCGGGAACATCCTTCTCGATCCGCTCGGGCGCTTCGGGCGCGGCAAAGTAGTTGGGAGAAATCTCGCCCATCGGGAGACCGCTCGGGCAGTCGCGGAAGAATTCCAGGTACCACTCCATCCCCTTGGCGTAGTGCGCCGAGAAGAAATCGGTCTCCTTGGTGTCGCGCGGCAGTCCGACGTGTCCGCCCAGCGCGCGATAGAGCCAGGTGGTGCCGGTGCGCGGCGGTCCGATCGCGACAAAGTCGGGCAGACGCACGCCTGCCTCCTGTTTGGGAGTCGCAGCCAAGCCGGGTTTCATAAGGTCATCGATATTTCGATGCGCCGCGGTTTCGATGGGTCCGCGCGCAAACGCAAGGGCGGCGCGGGCCTTGCCCGCATCGAAGGCCGTTTAGGCTCCGGCCAACTCAGGCATCGATCGACCAATCAAGCGTCGATCAGAATGTCGTCGCCGTCCATCCGCACCGCGAAGCAGGCGACTGTGACGCTGGGATCGTCCACGTTTTGTCCGTTGGTCACGTTGTACTCCCATCCGTGCCATGGACATACGACCGTCGTGCCCATCAGGTCGCCTTCGCCGAGCGGACCGCCGCGATGGCGGCAGGTGTTGTCGATCGCATAGAACTGGCCGCCTGCGTTGAACAGCGCAATTTTGCGCCCGCCGGCTTCGACCGTCTTGCCGGTGCCGTCGGGAATTTCATCGCGTCGTGCGACTTTCACGAAATTTGCCACGCGCCCGCCTGCCTCCGTTTCTGCGTGCAAATTGTATTGGGCGACGGCCCGCCGATGCAACTTGGGCCCGCCCGCCGGGTGCCGAGCGTGCCCTTTACGTCGTGTACTCGGCGTTGATCTTCACGTAGTCGTAGCTGAAGTCGCACGTCACGATGCTCGCGCGGGCCTTGCCGAGCTTCAGATCGATCGTGAGCGCGAACTCGGGATCCTTCATCCTGGCCGCCGCGGCCGCGAGCGCGTCGGTATGCAGCGCGCCGTGGCTGGCGATAGGAATTCCGGCCATCCGCACTTCGAGCCGCTCGAGATCGAGCGCGACGCCCGCTTTGCCGGCCGCCATCACGATTCGTCCGAAATTCGGGTCGCATCCGAAGAACGCCGTCTTGACCAGCGGCGAGTTGGCGATCTGACGCGCGATCCGGTCGGCGTCGGCGGCGCTGCGCGCTCCACGCACCTCGATCGTGACCAGCTTGGTCGCGCCCTCGCCGTCGCGCACCAGTTCGCGCGCGAGCGCGCGCGCAACCGCCGTGACCGCCTCGCCGAAAGCCGCAAGCTCGCGCCCCCTGAGCGCGCGCGTCGCGGCGGCGGCACCGCTAGCCATCAGCAGCAGCGTGTCGTTGGTCGACATGTCGCCGTCCACGGTGATCGCGTTGAAGCTCGATGGCAGCGCGCGCGTGAGTGCGCGTTTGAGCTCGGGTGCGCCAACCGCGGCGTCGGTCACGACGAAGGCGAGCATCGTCGCCATCTTGGGCTCGATCATCCCCGCGCCCTTCGCGCATCCCGCCACTGTCACTTCGGCGCCGCCGAGCTTAAGGCGCGCCGAGGCGATCTTGGGATGCGTGTCGGTGGTCATGATCGCGCGCGCGAAATCTTCGAGCGCGCCGGGCGAGAGCGCGGCGACCGCGTCGCGAATCCCGCCGCGGTATTTCTCGAAATCGTAGAGATGTCCGATCACGCCGGTCGAGCACGGCGCCACCAGCTCGGGCGCGCATCCGATTCCCGCCGCTAGCGCCGCGCACGAGTCCCGCGCGAGCTTGATTCCGGCCTTGCCGGTGAAGCAGTTGGCCGAGCCCGAGTTGGCGGCGACCGCCTGCAGGCGGCCGCGCCGGATGCGTTCCTGGGTGACCACGACCGGGGCGGCCTTGACCCGATTGGTGGTAAAGACGCCAGCCACGGCGACCGGGCGGTCGGCCACGATCACGCCGAGGTCCTTGCGTCCCGGCTCCTTGCGCAGTCCGGCGGCGACGCCGGCGAAGCGAAAGCCTTTTACCACTCGCGGTTCCAGGGTCAGGTCCATCAGGGATGCGCCTCCGAGGGCGATTTATACGTGCCGCGTCGGTAACGGCGCAAGCCGCACGCCCACTCTGAGCCCTCTCCCGCGAATGATCGCGAGCGAGGGTATAGAAGAGACGAGAGGGAAGTAGTTTAGAAAAACGGCGCGCAGAGGAGGATCAGACTACTTGCCGTGGCAGCGCTTGTATTTCTTGCCCGAGCCGCACGGGCACGGATCGTTGCGGCCGACCTTGTCGGCCTCGCGTTTTACTGCCGCCCCCGGCGGAGCGCCCGCCGGCGCCTGTTCGGTCTGCCCGCCATGGCTCATCACCACCCGCTGCGGACGCTGCTGTTGCTCGAGTTGCTGGACGCTCTGCTCGCGCACGGTCTGCACCGAAAAGACCTTCTCGACCACGTCCGCCTGCATCGTGGCCATCAGCGCCTCGAACATCGAGAAGCCTTCCTTCTGGTACTCGACCAGCGGATTGAGCTGGGCGTAGCCGCGGAGCCCGATACTCTCCTTGAGATGGTCCATCGCGAGCAGATGGTCCTTCCATAGCGAGTCGAGCGTCTGCAGCATCACGATCTTCTCGATCTGCCGCATCACCGGCGGCGTGAACTCCTGCTCGCGCTCGTCGTAGAGCGCGCGCACGCGTTCGCCGGCGACCTCGACCAGGTCGTCGGGATGGTCGATCGCGCGGCCGTTGGCATTCTCGCGGAAGTTGAAATGAAAATGAAACTGCTTGTAGAACGCGTCCTCGATCGCCTTCCAGTTCCATTCCTCGGGCGCGGCTTCGGCCTCGACGTGGGCCTTGACGATCTCCTCGATCAGCGCCTCGCACATGTCGACGATGTCGTCCTTGATCGGTGCGCCCGAGAGCAATTCCTTGCGTCGATGGTAAACCACTTCGCGCTGGCGGTTCATCACGTCGTCGTATTCGAGCAGATGTTTGCGGATGTCGAAGTTGTGCGCCTCGACCTTCTTCTGCGCGTTCTCGATCGCCTTGCTGATCCATCGATGCTCGATCGGGATGCCGTCCTCCATCCCGATCCGGCCCATCAGGCCCTTGAGCTTGTCGGCGCCGAAGATGCGCAGCAGGTCGTCCTCCAGCGAGAGGAAAAACCGCGAGCTGCCGGGGTCGCCCTGGCGTCCCGAACGACCGCGCAATTGGTTGTCGATCCGCCGCGACTCGTGGCGCTCGGTGCCGAGGATGTGCAATCCGCCGGCTGCGAGCACCTGCTCGCGCTCGGCCAGGCACTGGGCGCGATACTTCTCGAGCGCGGCGCGGAACTTCTCGTCGTTGGGGTCGCGAGTGCCGGCCTCCGCCGCGGCCATGAACTCCGGGTTGCCGCCGAGCACGATATCGGTGCCGCGGCCGGCCATGTTGGTCGAAATCGTGACTCCGCCGAAACGGCCGGCCTGGGCCACGAACTCGGCCTCGCGCTCATGGTTCTTGGCGTTGAGCACCGAATGTTTGACCCCGGTCTTCTTGAGCTGGTTGGCGACCCGCTCCGACTTTTCGATCGACACCGTGCCGACCAGCACCGGCTGGCCGCGTTCGTGGCAATCCTGGATCTCCTCGATCACCGCGTCGAACTTCTCGTCCTCGGTCTTGTAGACGACGTCGTGGTTGTCGATGCGGATCATCGGCTGGTTGGTTGGCACGACCACCACATCGAGACCGTAAATCTCCTTGAACTCGGCCGACTCGGTGTCGGCGGTGCCGGTCATCCCGGCCAGCTTGTCGTACATCCGGAAGTAGTTCTGAAACGTGATGGTCGCGAGCGTCTGGTTCTCGGATTCGATCTTGACCCCTTCCTTGGCCTCGACCGCCTGATGCAATCCGTCACTCCAGCGCCGCCCCGGCATCAGCCGTCCGGTGAACTCGTCGACGATCACCACCTGGCCGTCCTTGACCACGTATTCGACGTCGCGCTTGAACAGCGTATGGGCCTTGAGCGCCTGGTTGACGTGATGGACCAGGAGGATGTTGCGCGGGTCGTAGAGGTTGTCGATCCCCAATAGCGATTCGACCTTGGTCACGCCTTCCTCGGTCAGCGCGACGGTGCGCAGTTTCTCGTCGATAGTGTAGTGGTCCTCGAGCTTCAGGCGCGGGATGACGCGGTCGACGATGTAGTAGGTGTCGGTGGATTCCTCGGAGGCGCCCGAGATGATGAGCGGCGTGCGCGCCTCGTCGATCAGGATCGAATCGACCTCGTCGACGATCGCGAAGTTATGAGGGCGTTGGACGTAATCCTCCAGGTTGAACTTCATATTGTCGCGCAGGTAGTCGAAGCCGAACTCGTTGTTCTGGCCGTAGGTGATGTCGCAGGCGTAGGCGGCCTTGCGATCCGGGTCGCTGACGCCATGCACGACCACGCCGACGCTGAGGCCGAGAAACGTGTAGATGCGGCCCATCCACTCCGCGTCGCGCCGTGCCAGGTAGTCGTTGACCGTGACGATATGCACGCCGCGGCCGGTCAGCGCGTTGAGCACGGCCGGCAGCGTGGCGACCAGCGTCTTGCCCTCGCCGGTTTTCATCTCGGCGATTTTGCCCCGATGGAGCACCATCCCGCCGATTAGCTGGACGTCGAAGTGGCGCTGGCCGAGCGTGCGGCGGGCAGCCTCGCGCACCACCGCGAAGACCTCGGGCAGCACCTCGTCCATCGCCTCCTCGCGCGCCTCCTCCTCCTCAATCGCGCTCAGCCTGGTCTTCCACTCCGCGATGCGCTCGCGCAGGCGATCGTCGCTCTCGGCCGAGATCTCCGGTTCGAGGTCGTTGATTACGGCGACGCTTGGCCGTAAACGCTTTAGCTCGCGATCGTTCTTCGAGCCGAAGACTTTGTGTGCAACAGCGGTAAAAGATGATGCCATTTCGTACGAACCAATATAGCGGGAGCTGCGGGCGCGGGTCGATGCGCACTCTGATGTGTCGATTCTACCTCAGCGCCGGACAATTTTCAGCGCGGGACAATTTTAACGTTCGATCCGCACGGCCGAATCGACCTGCGGTCCCAAAAAGCGCCGCCCGACCCGGATGAAGCGGTCGGGCGTTTCAGTCACGAAGAAGCTCTGCGCGCCGCGCCCGTCGCGCCGAGCGAGCTCGAGCGTGCCCAGGCGCTTGTGCACGGCCGTGGCGGTGGCGGTCGCCGAGTCGACCAGCCGGACTCCCGCGCCGAGCACCCGCGCGAACATCGCGCTCAGCAGCGGATAGTGCGTGCAGCCCAGCAGCAGCGTGTCGATTCCGCTCTGCTTGAGGCTTTCCAGGTAATAAGCGACCGTGCGCTCGGCCACCTCGCCCTCGGTCCATCCCTCCTCGACCAGCGGCACCAGCAGCGGGCAGGGGCGGGTGTAAATCTCGACCCCGGGGCGCATCCGCTGCAGAGCGCGGGTGTAAGCGCCCGAGGCGATCGTCGCCTCGGTGCCGATCACGCCTATCTTGCCCGAGCGCGTCGCGCGGAGCGCCGCCTGCGCGCCGGGCTCGATCACTCCGGCCACCGGCACCACGGTCTCGCGCGCGATATCGTCGAGCGCCACCGCGCTCGCCGTGTTGCACGCGACCACCAGCAGCTTGATGCCCTTGGCGAGCAGGAAGCCCGTGTTCTCACGCGAGTACTGCACGATCACCTCTCGCGACTTGGTGCCGTATGGCAGCCGCGCGGTGTCGCCGAGGTAGATGAAGTCCTCGTGCGGCAGCAATTCGACCAGCGCCCTCAGCACGGTGAGGCCGCCGATGCCCGAATCGAAGACGCCGATCGGCCGCGCGCGGTTGTCGGCCGCGGCGCGGCCGGCAGACCGCGCGCGGCCCGCGATGTTCGCCTTGCCGTTGCCCGCGGCGAGCGCCGCCGCTTCGGCGGCGGCGCTCGCCGCGGGCACCCGCCGCGCGATGCGCGCATCGCGCGGTTGCTGCGCCGCCTGCGCCGCGAGCGGCGCTCGCGGCGTGCGCGGCAATCTAGGCGGTCGCGGACCGGCTGGCGGCGTCTCGCCGCCAGCCGGTCCGCGACCGCCGCGCCCGCGGCCGCCCGCCGCGCCGCGAGAGGCCATCAGCGTCCAGCCAACGCCGCACCAAGCGCCGCCGCGGGCGGCGGCGCCTGGCCCAGCACGCGCCGATGGATACTCGGCGGTTCCATGCACAGGTAGCGCATGATTGTGGGGCTGGCGGCGGCGATTCGCCGCTCCAGCGCGCGCAACAGGCCTGCGCGGAGCGGCGTAAAGGTGCGATAGCGCCCGTCGGGCGCGAGCACCTCTTCGCCGCACAGGAGCGGGTCGTGCGGATGACGCCGGCGCGCCGCGGAGCGCAGCGCCGGCGTCATCCGCAGGCCGCCCAGGCTGATGAACGCGATACGCGCGGGCGAAATCGTGTCGAATAGATCATCGAGCAGCGCCAGGTAATCGCGCTCGGCCTCTGGATAGGCGATTACCGGATCGAGATGAAAGCCGACCTTGTAGCCGGCCTCCAGCACGCGGCGGGCCGCCACGAGGCGCGCCGCAGGCGAGGCCGTGCGCTTCTCGGAGTTAGCGAAGACGTGCGGCGGCGACAGCGTCCACGACACCAGCGTCCGTCCGCGGGGATCGACCGTCAGCAAGTTGTCGATCTCGTCGGTCTTGGTCTTGAGTTCGAGCAGCAGGCCGTCGCACGAGCCGCAAAACTCGACCAGCTCGCGGCTGATACCGGTCATCCGGTCGAAAGCGAGCGAATCGGCAAGTTCGCCCGTGCCGACGCGCAGCGCACGCCCCGGCGTGCGGCGCCGCGCGCGTTCAAGCTCGTCGAAGGCGTCGGGGTAGTTGGCGTAGACCTGGAACCCGGGATTGTCCGCCAGATACTCCTGCAGAAAACAGTAGCTACAATCCATCGGACAGTTCGACGCCAGGACCAGCACCAGATATCCGCAGCAGGCGAACTCCGATGATCCCGCCGGACAGGCCATCAGAAAGGGCGCGCGCCGATGCATCACGACCATCCGCCGCTTGCCCGCGCCGAACGGGTCTGCGGCGCTGGAAGCGGGGCGAATCGCCTCGCGCGCGTCGGCGATGAAATTCACCGGCACCGCGGCGGGAGCGCGGCTGATGACGCGCGCGGTCAGCGCGCTTTGCCGGCATCGCTCTTCGACTACGATCTCGTCCAGTTCAAAATTCATCGATCAAAAAATCTCTGCGAAAAATTCCTGCAAGAAATTCTCGCGGGAAATTGATGCTTCAATTCTTGCCGCCAAGCAGGTCCAGTATCCGTTCCACGCCGTCCGCCTTTTCCTCAAGCGCCCGCAGCGAGTCCCTAAACTCCGTGCCCTCGCGCGCCCGAATCTCGATCCGCAGTTCATCGGAGCCGAGGTCCTTGGGCAACGTTACGGCCACCGTGCGCGGCAGCTTGAGCGCGGCAACTTCCGCCTTCATCTGTTCAAGCGCACGGCCCAGGCGCGGAAAACGCATCACTCGGAGCTCATCGACGAACGCGCGCGCCCGCGCCGGCGCGGGTCCAACCCCTTCAAGTATCCGTTTGAGCGGCGCGCGGGCAAGCACGGCCGAAACCTGGGTCTTATCGACCAGAGCGATCTCTTCCAGCATCTCGAGCGCGCCCTGCAACTGGCCGACACGTAGGCGCAGGCGAGCGGCCGCGTCGAGCATCGAAGCCGCGCTGTACGCATCCATCGCCAGCCATCGCTCGAGATGCGAGCGGTCGAGGTGGCGCGGCTCGGCCCACGCCTGCACCGTCTTCGCGATATCGTCGTCGCTCATTGATACCCCGCTTTATACGCCTCGGGTGATCTCGACAAGATAAGCGAGCCTGAACCGAGATCTTTGAAGGCGACGATATCAGCCCAGCGCTCGATCGTACCGGCTATGCGTTGAGTTGGTCGAGTAGCGCCTTGGCATCCATCAAGTCGGGGGTCTCGAAACCCTCGGTGAACCAGCCGTAGATGTTGGCGAGCACCGCGCACGCCTCGTCACGGCGGCCCTTGTTGCGCAGCAGCCGTGCGAAGCTGGTCGTCGCGCGCAATTCCCACGACCGGGCTTCCTGTTCGCGAGCTACCATGATTGCCTGCTCGAAGCAGGCCTGCGCCTGCGCTTCGAACGGCGCGCCGCCGGCCAGCAGTGCCTCTCCCTTGAGCCGATACAACTCGGCCTCGCTCATGCGTGCACCGGTTTGCGCGTTGGCGCGGAGCGCCTCCTCCGCGGCTCTCAGCGCCTCGTCCTCCCGGCCCGCTTTGAGATAGGACGACACCAGGCCTACCACGAGGGTGGCGGCGCCCAGTGCGGATCCCGTCGCGCGATACGAGTCGATGCCGGCCAGGGTTTCCGCGATGCCCTCCTCCGTGCGTCCGAGAGCGGCCTGAGCGATACCGTGGTAGGTCGATCCGAGCGCGCTCCAATAGAGAAAGCCGTGCTCCGTCGCCAGCCTACGGGCTTCGTCCGCCAGTCCATGCGCGGGTTCGGGGTCGCGGCGGCAAAGATGAAGCATCGCTCCGTAACTGAGCGCAAATGCCAGGCTCGTCGGATGGCCGAGGCCTCGCGCCCGTCCGATCGCCTCCCCGGCCATCTCGATGGCGGCAGCCGGGTAGCCGAGCAGCCATAATGTCAGCGCCAGGAATGAAAGCGCAGCGACCCGGGGATCCTGCGGCATCCCGGCCAATGGCGGAGGATCATGTATAGCCACCGCCTGTTCGAGTCTTGCGCGGGCAGCTTGGAGTCTGCCGCAAAAGACCGACACTGCGCCGCTAGCAAAATTCGCGTGCACTATCATGTTTGGCTCACGCGCGCGCTCGGCAAGCTCGATCAGTTCCCTGCTGGTCTGGTCTGCGCGTTCGAGATCGCGGCTTACCTGATGGAAGGCCCAGGCGAACATCAGTGCCGAGAAATGTGATTCGGGTTCCCCGAGCTCGCTGCTGAGTTCGAGCGCGCGCCGCGCGGACTCGGCGACTTCGGGCGCCGCATAGCCCTTGTTCGCAACCAATGATCCGACGAGAGCAAGACGCAGCTCGACTTCGCGCCGCGTCCGTTCCTGACTTTCGGGCATACGCGCGAGCGTCTCGAGCGCGGAATTGAACAGGCCTGTAGCCTCTTCATGAGCGCAGCGCCGGGCCGCCTGCTCGCCGGCAAGACGCAGATACTGTATCGCCTTGCCGGTATTTCCACTGCGGCTGTAATGGCGAGCGAGGTCCGGCAAATGATCGTCGAGCTGATCGGCAAACAGCGACTCGAGCGCCTGTGCCGTTCGCTCGTGGAGCGGCTTGCGGCGCTCGTTCAGCACCGAGCCGTACGCCACCTCATGCGTGAGCGCGTGCTTGAAGGTGTATTCCACGTCTGGCAGAGCCGGCTGCTCGTAGATGAACTCGCCGAGCTGCAAATCGCCGAGCATCCGCTCCAGTTCGTCATCCGGCTTGCCGGTGACCCTTCTGACCAACCCCAGCGGAAACTCCTTGCCCATCACCGCCAGCGTCTGCAGCAGGTCTTTCTCTTCGGCAGGCAAACGGTCGATACGCGAGGCCAAAATCGCCTGCACCGTCGGGGGAATCTTCAGTTCGTCAAGCGGCTTGGTCAGTCTGACGAGGCCATTGCGCACCAGCGCCCCCTCGTCGATCAGCACCTGCACCGTCTCTTCCATGTAGAAGGGGTTGCCCTGGGTCTTGTCGATTATCAGCCGGCAGAGCGGTTGCAGGGCGGCGTCGTCGCCCAACAACGCCGTCAGCATTTCCTCGGCGCTCTCGCGCCCCAGCGGATCCAACCGAAGCTGCGCGTAATGGCTCTTGTTACTCCAGTTGTGTCGGTATTGGGGCCGATAATTCACCAGCAACAGCACGCGCGCATTGGCAATCGCGTCGACCAACAGGTCGAGCAGTGCCTGGGTCTCGTTGTCGACCCAGTGCAGGTCCTCGAACACGACGATCAGCGGCTGGTTGAGGCTCTCGCGCAGCAAAATCCGCTTGATCGCGTCCAGCGTCCGCCGCTGGCGCACTTGTCCATCCATCTCCGCCAGCGCGCCGGCCGTTTCTTCCACGCCCAGCAACGCAAACAGGTATGGCAGGGAGTCTTCCAACGCGCGATCGAGCATCATCACCTTGCCGGCCATCTTCTCGCGCCGTTTGCGCGCATCATCGTCGGCCTCGATCTCAAAGTAGTTGTTCAGCAATTCGATGACCGGAAGGTAGGCCGAGGCCTTGCCGTGCGAGACCGAAAAGGTTTCCAGAGTCAGGCACCCGCTCTGCGAGGTCATCTTGAATTCGTAGAGCAGCCGCGACTTGCCCAGCCCGGCCTCACCCATCGCCGCGACCACCTGTCCGTGGCCTTTTTTCATCAGTTCCAGCGCATGGCGCATCGCGGCCATCTCGCGCTCGCGTCCGA
This sequence comes from uncultured delta proteobacterium, assembly GCA_963810495.1. Classification (GTDB taxonomy): domain Bacteria; phylum Desulfobacterota; class Binatia; order Binatales; family Binataceae; genus JAKAVN01. The sequence continues at coordinate 173,815 of CAWENP010000017.1, read as the reverse complement.
CGAATTTCGAGAGCCCTCGGCCGGCCGAGCGCTGCAGCCGCGTGCGCAGCGACCCAAGGCCCGTCACTTCGTAGACGTTGACCGCTTCCGTGACGCCCTTTACGCGTGTCGGGCCGCGCGGCTTGAGCGCAAAATATCCTTCGACCAGGCGGCGCGCGTTTTCGCTGATCGCGATCGATCCAGTCGGCGCAACCGCCTGCATCCGCGATGCGAGATTGGCGGTGTGTCCGATCGGCGTGTACTCGACGTGTCCGCCACCGGTTGCGATCGATCGCACTACGACCTCGCCGGTGTTCGCGCCGATCCGCGCCTCGATCGGCATTCCCCCGTCGGCAACCAGCTTGGTCGAGTAGCGGCGCAACTCCTCCTGCATGCGCAGTGCGGCGTACAACGCGCGCTGCGGATGGTCTTCGTGGGCCACGGGAGCGCCGAACAGCGCGAAAATTCCGTCGCCGGTGGATTGCACGACATATCCATCGTAGCGATGGACCGCATCGATCATGAGCTTCAGCGCCGGGTCAACAATCGCGCGCGCGTCCTCTGGATCAAGGTCCTGTTCCAGTTCGGTCGAACCTTTGATATCCGCGAACAGCGCCGTGACGGTCTTGCGCTCGCCCTCGATCGCCAAAGGTGCGGGGTTATCAAGCGTTACGCGAATGCCGGAAGAGTTTGGCGCCGCGGCTTTCAAGGGCGCCCCACTCGCGGTTGCGCTCAAAGCACTCCCACATTGCGCGCAGAATTTGGCCGCGGGCGGATTCTCGAAGCCGCATTGCGCGCACCGGCGCTTAATCGGAGTTGCGCATTCTATGCAAAACTTCGCGCCATCGGGATTTTCGGCTGAGCAATTCTCGCAACGCATCGTCGACTCACTAAAGAACCAACGGTACCGGTCCGTCTTGTATCATCCGACCTCGGGTGGGGACCAGCAAGCCGCGCGAGAAACGATCACAGATCGGCGAGACATTAGATGAGCCCTAAACCCTCTTTTAACGACTGATACCCCGCTTTATACGCTTCGATGATCCCGCTAGACAGGTAGGGACGCCGCGCGGGTAAAACAATACGGGCAACGGAAGTCGAGCGCGGTCGTCAACCACAGCTCGGGGAGGAGAAGATGAGGAAGCGATGGACCATGACGGGGGCGATGGTCGTGTTCCTCCTCGGCATCATCAACGTCGCGGCGGCTCGCGCGGGAGCTTCGGATCCGGCCGCAGTCGCCCAGGCAACCAAGGCGGCTGATGCATGGATGAAGCTCGTGGACGATGGCGACTACAAGCAAAGCTGGGAGTCGGCCAGCAGCATTTTCAAAAACGCTATTAGATGATCAATGGGACCAGCGGGTTGGGCAAGGTCGTCTCGAGAAGGCTCAAGACCGCGCACTACGCGACCAGTCTGCCCGGCGCACCCGACGGCAAGTACGTCGTCCTCAAGTATGCGAGCTCTTTTCAGAACAAGAACTCCGCGGTGGAAACCGTGACTCCGATGTTGGACAGCGACGGGGGGCACGTGTGTCCGGGTATTACATCAAATAGGCGTTTCCACGAGGCGTTTATATATCCTAACTCGTTTCCAGCCCCGCCCCCCGCTGTGCCTTCGTTTCGATTGAGTCCGTTGCTATGTCGCGATACCTGAGCATCGCGCGCATTCGCACGCACGCGACCTCAAGCGCGGCGTCGGGCGCGTCGGTCCATCGCTCCAGCGCCGATTGCGCCGTCTCGGCGAAGAAGGCGGCGTCTTCGTGGCGCCCGCGTCGCGCCAGTCCCTTGCCATAGACGAGGCATTTCCCGGCCATCACTTCCGCCGCCGCCGTGCGCCTGGCGGCGCCGAGCGAGGCGTCGGCGAGCAGCTTCGCCAGCGCGAGGATACGGAAGCGATCGAGCGCCGCGACGGTCGCCGAAAGCTGTCCGGGATGGCCCGCGCGGCGAACCGTCAGCGGCTCGTCGAGCAGGCCGGCCTCGTGCCGGGCCAGAATCCGCAGCCACAAGTCGTAGTCCTCGCACGCCGCCATGTCCTCATCGAAGCCGCCGACTTCGTCGAGCAATTCGCGCCTCAAGATCGCCGCCGACGGGCTGATGAGGCAGGTGTGGAGCGAATCGATGAAGATATCGCCGGAGCGTTTGCGATGGCGCCGGCCGGGGTTGACGCGCCGGCCGTTGCGCATCCATGTCTCGGCGGTCTGCGAAATCAGACAGTCGGGATTGTTGCGCATGAAGAGGCTCTGGCGTGCGATCTTTTCCGGCATCCACAAGTCGTCGGAATCGAGGAAGGCGACCATTGCGCCGCGCGCGATCGCGATACCGCGGTTGCGGGCGGCAGCCGGGCCGCGCCGCTCGGTTCTCACGGCGCGTATCTTGTCTCGCTCGGCGGATAGGTCGTGACCGGAGAGGTCTTGCCAGGTCCCGTCGGTCGAACCGTCGTCGACGACAATGACCTCGAAGGTCTGGCCAAAGTTTCCGTCGCGCTGCGCGGCGACCGAGGCCAACGCCTCGCGCAGCATCGCGCGCCGGTTATGGGTCGGGATGATTACGCTTAACTCGGGCGTCATCGCGAGAGAAGGTCCACCGCGCCGTCATCATCGGAAAGCTTGGCCGCGCGCCGCGCCTCGCGCGCGCAGCCGACTATCCGCCGGCGCAAATCGTCGATTCCCTCGCCGTCAAGCGCCGAGCACAGGATCGGTTCGACACCCAGCGGCTTGAAACGCGCGAGCGCCGCGGCGCGTTCGGAGCGGCGGAGCTTATCGCATTTGGTGGCCACGGCGATGAGTTTTACTCCACGCCCGGCAGCGAGAGTTGCCAGGTCAAGCTCCTCGCGCTCGGGCCCGCGCCGCGCGTCGACCAGCAGCACGAGCCCAACCAAGCGTTCGCTCTGGCCAAGGTAGTCGTTCATCAGCGACGCGATTCGCGCCGCCTCGGTCCGCGCCATTTTGGCGAAGCCGTAACCCGGCAGATCGACGATCGCGAGGTCGTCGCCGACCGCGAAAAAGTTGAGCGCGCGCGTGCGGCCCGGCGTGCGCGAGGTGCGCGCGAGATTCTTCGCCCCCGCCAGCGCGTTGAGCATCGAACTCTTGCCAACGTTTGATCGCCCGGCGAGCGCGACCTCGACGCGGTCCCATCGCGGATAGCCCTCCGGCGCAAAGGTGGAGGTCACGAATTTCGCATCCAGCCGCATCGTGTGAGCTTAGTCGCAGTGGAGCGGTATCGCACGCGCCATTTTGCGTGCGGCCCATTATGCGTCCGGCAAAAGGGCCAACGGCCGCTAATCGCAGGGGGCTTGCGAGCGGCGCGGCTAGCGGGAGAAGGTCCCGACGAGGTCGCCGGTGGCCTTAACGTGTCCCTTCGCGGCCTCCTCGACCTGCGCCGCGGTTGCTCCCGGCTTGAGATCGAGCGTCGTGTCCAACGCGGTCAGCTCGAAGTGGTAGTGATGCGGTGCGCCCGGTGGCGGGCATGGACCCTTATAACCTATCTGGCCCAAGCTATTGGCGCCTTGCAGCCCTCCGTTGGCGAGCTTCTCTGTGAGAGGCACGTTGGCGTCCAATCTGCTCAGACTGGCTGGCAGATTGTAGACGACCCAGTGGATGAACGTCCCGTGGGGGGCGTCGGGGTCCTTGACGATCAGGACGAGCGTTTTTGCGTCGCCGGGAACGCCCTTCCAGGCGAGCGGTGGTGACTCAACATTGGGACTCTTGCAGCTGTAGCCGACGGGAATCGCCGATCCTGCCGTGAAGGCCGAACTCGTCACGCTCAATTTTGGACTATTTTGCGCGACGGCAGAGCGGAGAAGGGCCAATAGGAAGAGCACCATAAGTGTGAGGAGTGGCTTGACACGAGCCGCCATATAGTGGCCTCCTATTCGGGAGTGACGCGTCGCAAGGCGCTCTATACGCGCGATGCATCTGTTTGCGGATAGTAATCCGTCAGGAAGTGATGTGTACAGCGGCAACTGTGGACAACGTTGTCGGTAGCCCTTGTAGGGCCTCTTGACCAGCGCAAGCAGTTTTGCGAATGTCGCTTGCAGTCAAGGCGGGTTTAAGGTAGCATCCGATATAGCAGGACTTTAAAAGCGCAGTGGTTCTTGACCGTAAGGGGGCGGTGTCGAGAGCTTTTGGCGCGGAGAGAAAATGGCAACAGAAGCAAAATACAATCTGCCCCGCGTGATGACCGTGAAGGAGCTTTCCGCTTACCTTCGCGTGCATCCGTCAACCATCTACAAGCTGCTGCGGCGCGGCGAACTGCCGGGTTTTCGCATCGGCACTGACTGGCGCTTCAACGCCGAGGTAATCGACCGCTGGTGCCTCGAGCGCAACATGAAGCCCAGCGAAATCGCCGAGAGCCTTCGCGGAAATTAGTTTACTGTCCACATGGCCAGCCGGCGCGAGTCGCGTCGGCTGGCTGTGAAGGCGTCCGGGTCAGTAAAAAGACCCCGTAATCGAAGGGTTTTATCCCTCCGATCGGGGCTTTCTCGCGCTCTCTCAGTCCCATTGCGGCATAGTGCCGGAGTCGCGCTGACGCAGTTAGCGCTGCGTTCGTGGTAAACCCGGCACCTCCACAACACGCACTTCTGAAGGTCTGACTTCGAGCGCACGCCCGAATAGCGCGTCATCGCGAATCAGGCTTATCACCCCGTCCGCGATCTGCTCAGGTTTGAGAATCCGCTTCGGCAAGCTCACCTCATGCCCGGCGCCCTGCTGGATTTCGACCGCCTTCCTGACCAGCGGCGTGTCCACCACGCCCGGACAGATACAGTTGACGCGGACTTTGAACCGCTGCGCCCACGGCGCCAGCGAATAGGTCAGGTTGACGACGCCCGCCTTGGCGGCCGCATAGACCGGGTCGTCCACGTACGGATAGAGCCCCGCCATCGAGGCGGTGTTGACGATCGCGCCGCCACCGCCGCGCTGCATCATCGGTCCCGCCAGGAAGCATCCGAGGATCACCGCCTGCAAATCGATATCGAGCACGCGCCGCCATCGGTCGAGGTCGCATTGCGGAAAGGCCGGCGTCCCGACCGCGATTCCGGCGTTGTTGTGCAGGATGTCGAAGCGGCCGAAGACCGATAGCGCCGTGTCCATCATGTGCCGCGCCTGCTCGGCGTCAGTGACGTCGGCGCGTACCGCCGCGGCGCGTCCGCCGACGGTTTCAATCAGCCGAACCGTTTCGCGCATCCCCGCTTCGTCGAGGTCCGCCGCTAGCACGGCGGCGCCCTCGGCCGCCAGACGCACGGCCGTAGCGCGGCCGATTCCCGATCCGCCGCCGGTGACGACGGCAGTCTTACCTTTGATTTCCATCTACGCAGTTCTCCACATTTCGTGGGTCGGAAGCCAGGAACTTTCGATTTCAGGGTCAGCCCATCGGAAGCCGGCGATGACGGCGGTCGAGTGGGAACGCTTCGTCAATAAGCTCGAGCTCGCGTTTAGTCAGCTTCAGGTCTCCCGCGCCCGCATTTTCGGCGGCATGCGCGGGACTGGAGGCCTTGGGAATCGTAAAGAGCGAGGGACGGCGGACCAGGAAGCGGAGTGCGACCTGGCGCGGAGTCGCGTCGTGGGCCGTGGCGATTTCGCTCAATACGCGGCCAGCGGTTGTCCCCGGGTCAGGAAAGGACGTCGAATGCCCGAACGGGCTATAGCCAACAACAGCGACGCCGTGCTGCTCGCACCAGGGAATCACGGCGTGCTCGATCGACCGCTCCTTCAGATGGTAGAGGACCTGGTTGCACGCGACGCTGCCTTCGCCGGCAATGCTCACGGCCTCCTCGAGGTCGGCCACGTCGAAGTTGCTCACGCCCCACGAGCGAATCTTGCCCTCGCGCTGAAGCCACTCGAAGCCCTCGATCGTCTCCTCCAGCGGATGCGAACCGCGCCAGTGCAGCAGGTAGCAGTCCAGCCACTCGGTCTCCAGCCGCGCGAGCGAGTTCTCGCAGGCCGCGACCGTTCCGCTCCGGGAGGCATTCTGCGGAAGGACCTTGGAGACCAGGAACACTTCGTCGCGTCTGCCGGCAATCGCTTCGGCAACGACCTCCTCCGCGGCGCCCGATCCATACATCTCGGCGGTGTCGATGTGTGTCATGCCGAGATCGAGGCCCCGGCGCAACGCGGCGATCGCGGAGCGCCGCTCGGCGGTTTCGATATACCAAGTCCCCTGGCCAATCACGGCTACCTGGCGCTTGGTGGAACCGAACAGATGGCGTTCCATAGATGTCCCTCGCGATTCATCGCGCAGCCTTCGCCCCTCGCGCGTGCCTGCGCGATCTTTGCGTCGTGCGCTTTCGGCGATTTTTACATTGCTTCTTCGATGGCGGCCAGCAAGGTGGCGAGATCGTAACCGCCGTCGTGTCGTACGCCGTTGATGAAAAAGCTGGGCGTGCCGTTCACTCCGCTGCGAACTCCGCTGGTGAAGTCCTCGCGGATGCGTGCCGCGTGTCGATGCTCGGCCATATCATCGCCGAATCGCGCCAAATCAAGACCGAGCTCGGTGGCATATCCGACCAAATCCTCGTCTTCGAGAGCGTCCTGATGTTCGTAGAGCGTATCGTGCATTTCCCAGAACATCCCCTGCGCACCGGCCGCCTCGGCCGCTTCTGCCGCGGGCGCGGCGTGCGGATGCGCATTGGTCAGCGGGAAATGCCGAAAGACGTAGCGCAGCCGCTTCCCCAGCCGCTTCTGGATTGCCTTTACGATCGGGAATGCCTGTCCGCAATACGGACATTCGTAGTCGCCGTATTCGACCAGCGTGACGCTCGCGGTGTCCGGTCCCTGGATATGATCGCGATGGCTGACCTGTGGGGTGAGTTTGCCTGCCATTTGTCACCGGTCTGCTTTTGAAGCGAGGTCTTCCAGGGCAGCGAGGATTCCGTCGGCCCCCGGATTGACGCCGATCGGAGACAGATAGCTCCAGCGAATTGTTCCCCCGGAATCGATCACGAACAGTGCGCGCTCGCAGACGCCGTCCTGTGGCCGATAGGCGCCATAGGTTTGAGCGACGGCCCCCTTGGGCTCGAAATCGGCGAGCAGGGGAAAGTGTAGCTTGCGGTCCTTGGCGAAGGCGCTGTGGCACCACGCGCCATCGACCGAAATACCCAGTAGGTTGGCCTTGAAGCGATGAAATTCCGGCAGGATCTCGTTGTACAGCGCCATCTGGTCTCCGCACACCGGACTCCAGTCGGCCGGGTAGAACGCGAGGATGACGGGAGCGCCGCGCAAATCAGTCAAGGTGACGAATTGGTCGGGCGTGCTTCGCAGCTTGAAGTCTGGCGCCGGAGTGCCCGCCGCAAGCACGGTTTTCTGTCCGGTCGTTCCTGTACTCATAGTGGAACCCTCCTCCCCTTGTGAGTTTTTCCGTTAGACGACCCGTGCTTGCAGGAGCGGCAGGTGAAAATTTCGGTTTCGCCGGAGAAACGGCCGGTTAGGCCCGTGCGATTTACAGATCAGGTCATGCGCCGGGCTTTTCGGCGTCGTGCGCGTGGCCGATAGCCTGACGCAGCCGGTGATCCAGCTTGGCGCAATTCAGGATAACCTTTTCGAAATGCACCGACTCAACGGCGTCGAGCGGGACGGTGAACTCGCCGGCATTCTCGACGTAGATTACCAGTTCCGGTCGGCCGTCGGGCGCCACCTTGCGCACCGCCCCGAACTCCTCGCCGCCGTCGGAGATAAATGTCTGGAATCCGACCTCGATTTTTTCTTGCATGGCGCGATTTCCGTTTTTTGATGGTAGTTCAGGTTGGCTCAAACGGGAGTCGCATTGCAAACGGAAGCTTGCGCGCGGACGATGATCCGCCGTTCGTCACGGCAAAAGCGATGCGCCCCGCGAGGGGGCGCCGGCGCTCAATGGGGAGTCCAGATGGGGACGGCCTCGAAGAGCCGATCTACGATACCTACCTGGTAGGCGAGGAACAGGCCGAAGCCGAAACTCAGCAGTCCCGAGCCGATGACGAGCCGCTGGTGCAGCGAAGACATCCGCCTCGACGCGACGATCATCGGCGTGGCGATCGCGGTCGTGATCAATCCCATGCCGATAATCGTCCCGACACAGAAAATCGCCAGGTAAAGCGTCGCCCACAGCGGCTCGGGGATCGCGCTCAGGACCAGCAACGCGATCGCCGCACTGCCAGCGAGTCCGTGAACCAGGCCGACGCCAAAGGACCGCAGCAACGGGCGGCGCGCGGCGAGCGGCGGCAGTGCGTCGGGCGCAAGGCTGTGTTCGCGATGGAGTTCGCCGGCCGCACAATCGGCTCCGCCGGAGTATTCGTGCGGATGCTGATGGACGTGCGGATGGCGATGCGGCGCACCGTCATGAGTGTGAGAATGCGAATGCACGACCAAATCTTCCGGCAGATATTCCCGTAAGCCTTCCGTGGCGAGCGGCCGAGTTCCGCACAGACGCGACGCGACTCGGCGCACCAACGCGCCGACCGTGCCGAGGCCCAGCAGGATCAGCACGAGCGCGACCGCGAATTCCATCGCGAGCCCGAGCCGAATCGGGACGGCAAGTTTGAAGATAATGATCGCGGCGCCAACCGCAAGCACGGTCAACGTGTGCCCGAGGCCCCAGACCACGCCGATACGAGCCGCCGCGCCGAGACGGCGCTCGCGGCTCAAGATGGCGGTAACCGCGATTACGTGATCGGGGTCGGTCGCATGGCGCATCCCGAGCAGCAGTCCAAGCAGTGCGATTCCAAGCGGTGCAGAACTTCCAGGGTCCATCGTCTAACCTTCCCGGGCGAGCGCCATCGGATTAACGGCGCCATCTGATTACAGATCGATTAGAGTCCGATCAGAGATCGATCGCGAGCGCCCCATAGTCAAATGCGCAGCACGCCGGCGCTTGCGAGCGATTGCAGCGCTATGGTGATGCCCACAACGGTTATCACAGCGGACGAGGCAAGCGGCAGCCATCGCTCGGTCAGCGGTCCGCGCGCGGCGAAACGGCTCATGAAGCGGCCCGCGTAAACCATCGCCAGCCCAAAGCCGATCAACACGGCGGCGAGCCCCGCGCTGAACGCGACTATGAGAAATAGGCCGAAGGCGATGCGATGAATCGCGAGCGCGCCGAGCAGCACGACCAGCGCCGCCGGGCAGGGCACGATTCCGCCTGTGATGCCGAGCGCGCAGAGGCTCTTGAGCGAGAGCGCGGCGGTCGGCGCATGGTCGCGGTCTTGATGGGCGTGGGGATGCCCGTGAGCGCGAGCCTCGTCGTGTGAATGTTCGTGCACGTGGCCGCCCGACCAGGTGTGGCGATGGATCGGCGTGGAAGCGTGGCCATGTTGATGGTCGTGACCATGATCGTGATGATGATCGCGATCGTGCGAATCGACTGAGAGGTAGCGGCGGATGAAGAGCGCGAAACCGAGTCCGGCCACCAGCAAACCCGACGTCATTCCGAGCCAGGGATAAAGCCGCTCCGGCACGACCCATTGCGAAGCGTAAAGCGTGATGATGCCGAGCGCATATACGGAAATCGTGTGTGACGCTGTTACGACGGCGCCCAGCAACACCGCATGACCGGCGGTGCCGCGTGAGCCGACCAGGTAGGCTGCCACCAGCGTCTTGCCGTGGCCGGGCTCGAGCGCATGAAAGCCGCCGAGCACGGCTGCGATCAACGCCGCGGTCAGCAGAAACGCCAAATCCATGCGGTTGGACTTGATGAGATCGGTGAACGCGTTGCGCGGCGTGCCTTGCCGGTTTGCTTCCAGTCTCACGCCCGGCGCCCATGCAGCGCTCCTCGCGGCGAGCAATCCTGCCGCGCCGGCGGCGGTCGTGGCGGGCTCACCGCCGGTCACAGTGCCGGGCGGCACAGCCTTGAAGGTGACCGCGGCCTCGAGCGTCTGCGGCGGACTGTGCAGCATATCGGTCGGGTAGTTGGTCAACTCCAGGCTGCGGTCGCGCGAGGGAACGGAACTGCCAGTCAGCGCCACGCCGCGGCCGCCGAGCGCGATAATCTCTTTCCATCCGGCGCGGCCGGCGAAATTGTCGTCGCGGTAGTTGAGCGACACGGGCCCGGCGCCAATAGCGTGTTGCAGACTCGCCCGGTAAACAAAACCCATCTTCATCGTCGGCAGCCCGCCGGCGCCCGGCGGAAAAATTGCCTGGCGCGAAACGCATTCAAGCGCGAGCGGGTGCCCGTCAGCGTCGAGCTTCAAGCCGCCCTTCAAGCTATCGGCCTGCCGCACGAGATATGGCGTAAGGGCCTGATCGCCGCCCTTGGTAACCAGCCCGCGCTCCATTGTTTCCTGGAAGGTCGGAATTTCAGCCATATCGATTATGTAGTCGAGCTCGACGGCGCGCGCTCCGGCAACGATCTTCGTATAGTGATTGATGCTGAAGTTGCCCATCGGATGCGCGTGGGCGATGCGCGGAATCACGACTGTCGCGCATATAGCGATCAGCGTCATTAGAAGCCGCGGTGTCGTGATGCGAATCGGAGAATTCGAAATCATCGCGGGCCTGACTCGCCGGCCTCTGCATATTGGCGCTTTCGTGTTCCCGAGAGCATCGCGTACTCGCGGGCAGCAACCTCGTCGAGGATCGGCTGGAAGTGCGGGTTTATAGCCAGTGCCCGAGCGAGGCTGGCCCGCGCCAGATCGTTACGTCGCAGCGCCGCGTAGATCATCCCGGCGTGGAAGTAGAGCCGCGCATCGGTGGTCCCGAACCGCAGCGCCGCCACTATATGCGGCAAAGCCTCGGCCGCCTTGCCGCCACGGTAGAGCGCCCATGCGAGCGCGTCGTGTCCGTAGATATCCTGGCGGACCGCGAATTCGCTGGCCGCCAGATCGATCGCCTGCTGATGTTCAAGGTCGTGATCGGCGTAGTAATCGACCAGCACGCGATTATAGAGGACGCGGTTGATCGCGTTGAGCCGCGCGATGAACTCGACCAGTTCGCGCTGCCGCTGGGCGTCTTCCTGACGGCCCATCTTCGCATAGACGTCGCTCAGAGCGGCGGCATACTCGGGCAGCGGAATGACCGCGATCGCGCCGCGGTACAGGCCGACTGCTTCGTCGAGCTTGCCCTGGGCCGTCCGCACCTGGCCGAGGCTCGCGAGCGCGCGATAGTAACCCGGATAGGTCGCGAGCGCGGCCTGGTCCTGTGTGGCGGCCTCATCGAGCTGGCCGAGCAGAAAGTAATCCTCGGCCAGGCGCGTTTGCGCCCAGGCGATTCCCTCAGACGGCTCTCCGCTTCGAGTGCCGTCGGCGATAGCGCGTTTCAGGTCGGCAACGGCGGCGGAATTGTCGCCGCGAATAGTCTCAAGACCGGAGCGGCGGCTGTATGAATACAAATCGTTACTGATAGCCGCCATCTGAGCATAGGTTATCGCGGCGGCGTCGTAATGCCCGGTCTCGAGTTGAGTATCGCCGAGCACGCCATAGGCGTTCGAATCGCGCGGGTCGAGCGCGATCGCGCGGCGCGCCTCACGTGTGGCGCCGGCGAAGTCATGCAATGAGTAAAGCACGTATGCCAGGTGACGGCGGGCGGGACCCAGGTCGGGCTCGATCTTCAGCGCGCGCTGCAGGGTTTGCGATGCCAGGTCGTAGTAGGTGACGTCGCCGGTTTCGCGGCCCTTCTCGACGTTGCCCGACGAACAGCCTGCCCCTCGCCCGCGCATCCGGGAATATTGACGTTGTAGATGAATTGCTTTGCGTAGGTGTCATAGCTCATGCCGGAGGTGCTGTCGTCATTGAGACAGTTCGTTCCCATGCCGGCGTCGCCGAAGGATTTGCAACCGATATTGTCGGTGGGCTTGGTGAAGACCTTGGATCCGCCGCTGGCATTGGTAATGAACTCTGTCGAATGGCCCGGACGAATCACCTTGACGGCATAGGTTTCGATCACGTTCAGGTTGCCGGGCATGCCGGGTATTGGCCCGACGTTAGTCAGCGGAACGCGCGACATTTTTGCCGTTGATCGGGAGCGTCAGGTTCTGGCGCGTGTTGGTAAACTGAAAACTGAAGATGATGTCCGGCTTCGCATCTCCGTCATTGTCGACTTTCATCTCGTAGCGAGCGTTGGGGTCGAGCAGGAAATAGTTGGGTCCGCCGAACGGATCCTCGAGCGGGTAGTAGTTGGCGACCATGGTCACGAAATCGGAACGCCCGGCTTCATAGCTGCGAAACATGTACCAGTCAGTTCCATCCACCTTCGGCATCTCGGTGATGAGCGGTGCCTCACGATGGCTCGATGCGGTGGCGCGCGGCGGCGTGATCGTCAGCGCCGCGCCGACAAGCGCGATCGCTAACATTGTTGTGGTGACTCGGCCAGCGATTTTGCTGGCGTTTTCCATAGGACATCTCTCCGACTTGCGCACGGTTGTTCCCCCGGCCCGAGACCCTCGCGGGCCCGGCGCGATGAAGCGGGCGCGAACCTTCCGCGCGCCCTCTGGACGGCATCGTCGCTCCATATACGAGGGCAGTGCGCGGATCGGATTTAAGACGGAATAATTATTTTGCGGCCAGGACGGTGGGCTAGCCGACACGGCCCAGGATGACGCCGGCCACGAGCCCGATCAGCACGTAGGCGGTGAACGCGACATAAATTCCGTCGCGTTCCTTGACGAAGAGGAGGAAGCAGAACGCCACGCGCGCCAGCGGCACCAGCGTCAGCACCATCAGGCCGAGAGTCATTGTCGGGCGCGGTTCTCCCCTTAACGAGGCCGACACCAGTGCGGCCACGCTCTCGCGATTCTGCAAGTGTCCGATTTTCTGCAAGGCATGGAAGCGCGCGACGTAGTAGCCAGGGTTCTGCCAGGCCATGCTGAGGAGGCCGACGAGCAGGATTATGATCGCGCTCACCAGGATGGTGCGCAGGATGATCGGGGTCCAGACTCGCAGAATTCGTTCTTCGTCGGCGGTCTTATCGTTCATCTAGAATCCACTTAACGCGCGCCATCCCATCTCGACGGCGATTAGCAGCAGTATTACCACGAACAGATTACGCAGCGCCTGCACGTTGACGTGCGGCAGCACGCGGCTGCCGGCGAGCGCTCCGGCCGTGACCCCCAGCGCGACCGGCGCCGCGATTACGGTGGCGACGTCGCCGCGGGCCAGAAAAACCAGCGCGCCCGCGCCCGCGGTTACCCCGATCATGAAGTTGCTGGTCGCGCTCGAGACCTTCAGCGGTATGTGCATCACGTAGTCCATCGCCATCACCTTGAGCGCTCCCGAGCCGATGCCGAGCAGCCCCGACATCAGGCCCGCCACCACCATCAGAAGCGCGCCGCCCGGCACATTGACGACTCCGTATTCGATTTCCTGGCCGCCATCCTCGGCCGGTATCCGGCCGCCCAGCTTCAAGCGCGCCGCGAGCGCGTCGCTATGAGGCACGATCGAATCCCCGGACTTGGTCACCGTGAAGTATGCCGACTGCAGCATCATCAGCGCGAACAGCAGCTCCAGCACCCACGTCGGGACGACTCCGGCCAGGTAGGCGCCGGTCACCGCGCCGGTCACGGTGGCGCACTCCAGGGCCATCGCCACGCGCAGATTGGTCCAGCCGTCGCGAACGAAGGCGACGCTGGCGCCCGCGCTGGTAGCGACTACCGAAATCATGCTCGCGCCGACCGCGATCCCCATCGGGATGTGCGCGAAGATCAGCAGTGCGGGCACGATGAAGACCCCGCCGCCCAGGCCAGAGAGCGCGCCGATAAAGCCCGCGCCCAAGGCGAGCGCCAGAAGCCCTAGCAAGATGAACATCGGCCGCTACTGTGTCAGAACGGGCGCGAGGGGTGGAGTTCGAGAGCGAGACGCGGATTGGCGCGCAACCCGCGTTCCATCTCGTCGGTTATCTCGCGCACTGCGCGCAGCGGCTCGCTCGAGCGCCAGATGGGGTTGCTGACGACCAGGTAGTCGGCGCCCGCGCGCACCGCTTCGGCGGCGCCGAAGGGGTATTCGCTGGCCTCCCATCCGCGGCTGCGGCCCATCCCCGAGCTGATTACCGTGAAGCGCCGGCCGCAGGCCGCGCGCACGCGCGCGGTCTCGTGCGGTGAGGTCAGCACGCCGTCTAGTGCGGCGTCGGCGGCCAGCTTGGCCATCTGCACGACGCGCCGCGGGGCCCATCCGCCGTCGGTGACCGCCGGCGTGCGATCGTTGCGGCTCAATGCCACGAGCATCGCGACCGCGATGATCTGCGGGCGGCGCAGCCCCTCGGCGCGGCACACGCGGGTCACTTCGCTGCGCACCCGGTCCATCATCTCGAAGCTGCCGTGGGGATAGAGGTCGAACATGCGCACGCCGAGACGGGTCGCTTCGATGGCGGCCTTGCATACGGCGGGCGCGCTGTCGTGAAACTTCAGGTCGAGGAAGACTTCACCGCCGCGGCGGCGAATTTCGCGCACGAAGTCGGGTCCGCTGTTAAGGTAGAGCGGCTTGCCGACCTTGAACATCCCGACCACGCGCGCCAGCTCGTTGACCAGCCGCAGCGCCTCGGCCGGCGTCCCCAGGTCGAGCGACACAATCAGCCGCTCGCGAAGCGCGCCATGCCGGATCAGGCTTGAAAATGGCCAGTACTGGGTCATCGCGCCCCCGCTCAAGGGACCGTGCTCATTGCGCAGGACGGCACACCGGGCCGCCCGACATCCATTGCCGACATCCATTCCAATGATGCCAACGCGAGACGATGTCAAGGCGCGCATCGCAGATCGATTGGAGGAGCGCCGATGCGTATCGATACCGTGACGCGCGCCTTCCCCGCGCTCAGCCGAACCATCGGGTCAAGATCAGGCCGATCATCCCGGCTGCGAAAATCAGCCACACGGAATTCATCCGCGAATAAATCAACAGCGCGACGCTGGTCGCGGCTATTGCGACAGTCGCGACGTCGAGCAGCGCGGCCCGTCCGAGCTGCACTGTCACGACGGCCAGCAGCGCGAGCGCGCCAACATTAACGCCGTCGAGAAACGCCCCGGCGATCATCGAGCGCCGGATGCGCGGAATCAGCGGACGGCTGGCGGCGACGAAAATAAAGCCCGGGACGAAAATCGCTATCGTCGCGACCACTGCGCCGGTCATACCGCCGAGCAGGTAGCCGATAAAAGTCGCGGTGGTGAATACCGGTCCCGGAGTGACCTGGCCGACCGCGACTGCGTCGAGCAACTGCGACTGCGTAATCCAGTGCAGGCGATCCACGAGGTCGGTCTGAAGAAACGCGAGCAGCACGTAACCGCTCCCGTAAAGCACCGCGCCGACCTTGAGAAAGAAAAGAAAAAGCCCCAGCAGGCTGAAAGGTATGATCGCCGCCGCGCCTGCGCTCTTGAGCATCGCCACGATGCCCGGCCATCCGGGCATCGGGATCGCGGCAAGCGTCCCAGAGCGGCGCTCTCGTTCGATCCATGCGGTCGTGGCTGTAACGATGCCCGCGCCGAAAAGTGTTGTCAGCGGGCCGGCGCCAAGCATCGTTGCCAGGATCGCAATCGAACCGACGAGCGCGAGAAATCCGCTCTTGACCGCGACCGGAACCAGCCGCCAGAGCGCCTGTAGTATGATAGCGATGATGACCGGCTTGATCCCGTGCATGATTCCCTGGAACTGAGGCAGCGATCCGAAACGCACGTAGGCCCACGCCGCGGCCATCACGAGAAGCATCGCCGGAATGATGAAGCATACGCCGCCCACTACCAGTCCTTTCCAGCCTCCGCGCTTATGACCGATGTGCAGCGCCATCTCGGTGGAGTTCGGCCCCGGGATCAGATTGGTCGCGCCGAGCATGTCGAGAAATTCTTCGTGCGAGAGCCATCCGCGCCGCCGCACGAATTCCTCTTCCATCATCGCGATGTGCGCCGCGGGCCCGCCGAACGCGGTGGTTCCGAGGCGCAAAAACGAAACCGCAATCTCCCGTAACGTCGGTGACTCGGCCATCATGCGCCGCAAAGCGGCGATCCCGAGGAGCAAAAACGAAACCGCAATGCCCAGTAAAGTCTGTAGCTTCGTCATCATGCTCGGCCAAGGCGACGGGACGTACTGCCCAGCGATCTGACGGCGCCGGGGCCGGCAAAGGCGGCGGCAAAAGAGACAAAGGCGACGGCAAAAAACGGGACAACAGTGGTGGCAGAAACCGCGACAAAAGCGATCGCAATCGCCAAAACAATCGCGGCAAAAGCGATGAAGGTGGCGGCAGAAATATTGGCGGCAATAGCGGGGCCAATAGCGGTAGCAAAAGCGACGGCAATAGCGAGCGGAGGCGGACTCGGGTTTCACGGACGTTCAATGCCGCATCTGGAGGCTGCCCAGCGTTGTCCCGCGACCAACGAGAGCGGGGCGTGGAAGTTAGCGGCGGAACAGCGTCGATTCGCCGATCGGCAGTCCCAGCGCGTAGCGGCGCAGCCAGTCCAGCGCGACCTGGCCGGTGAGAATCTTTATCCAGTCGCGGTTGCCGCGTAGCTGGTAGCGGCGCGCGGCCTGGGTTCCGTTGCTCCCCACCAGCCCGACGCAGACCGTGCCCACCGGATGTTCGGCCGTGCCGCCATCAGGCCCGGCGACCCCCGAGGTCGCAATCGCGAGGTCGGCCCCGGCACGCTCACGCGCCCCGGCCGCCATCTCGAGCACGCATTGCTCGCTCACCGCGCCGTGCTGCTTGAGCGTCTCCTCGCGCACGCCGAGGATGCCGGTCTTCAGCTCGTTGGAATAAGTCACGAAGTCGCCGAGGAAAAACTTGGAGCTGCCGGGAACGTTGGTCAGGCGATGGCCGATGAGGCCGCCGGTGCAGGATTCGGCGACCGCCAGCTTGATCTTGCGCTCGGTCAGCAGTTGCGCGACGACCTCTTCCATCGAGGCGTTGCCCTCGGCGTAGACGAAGTTTGCGATTCGCCCGCGCACGCGCTCGCACAACTCCTCGAGCTTGCGCTCGGCCGCGCCCGGCTTGCCCTCGACCGTCACGCGCAGCGAAATCTGCGGGAAGGCCGCGCGAAACGCGACCCGCGCCTCCTCGGGGTTGATCAGTCCGGCAACCGCCTCATCGAGTCCCGACTCGCTGATGCCAAAGGTCTGGAAGACGCGCACCGCGTAGATCGTATCGCTGCCGCGGTTCTTTCTGAGCCACGGGATGACGCTGTCTTCCATCATCGGTTTCATCTCCCGCGGCACGCCGGGCATCACGACCAGATGGCAGGTGTGGCCATCGGCCTGCGGCACCGCCATCCGAAAGCCCGGCGCGGTGCCGAGTGGATTGCGAATCACCTCCGAGGTTTCGGGCAGGTCGGCCTGCTTGAGATTGTTCTCGGGCATGATGCGGTTGATCGACGCGAAGATGCGTTTCATGTGGTCGACGCTTTCCTGGTCGCGCACCAGTTTGCGGCCGGTGATGCGTCCCACGGTCTCGTTGGTCAGGTCGTCGGCGGTCGGTCCGATTCCGCCGGTCGAGATGACTACGTCCGCCATCGCCATCGCGGTCTTCCACGCCCACTCCAGCCGCTCGGGGACGTCGCCCACCGTCAGCACCGCGACGACCTCGATGCCGACCTCGGCGAGCTTGTCAGCGATGTAGTTGGAATTGGTATCCACTATCCGGCCGGTAGTGATTTCGTCGCCGGTGGAGAGAATGACCGCCTTTTGAATCATCGATGGCTCCCTTGCCCGCGCGTGCCGGGCTGCTCAGATGCGCCGCACGGCGCGCTAAAGCGAAACTACCAACGCGAGCGCGTGCAGCACGAGGTTCGCATATATCGCCGCTACCACATCGTCAAGCATCACCGCGACCCCGCCTCTCATCCGGCGATCGATAAGCCCCGCGGGCTCGGGTTTGAGAACGTCGAACAGGCGAAACAGCGCGAAGCCCGCGCCGAACGCCAGCCAACTCGCCGCCGGGCAAACATACATCGTTAGCGCCATTCCAACGATTTCATCAATCACGATATGCGAGCTGTCGTGCTGATCGAGCAGCTCTTCGGCGCGCTCCGAGAGCCAGCATCCCACGGCGAACATCGCCGCGATAAGCGCGAGTGCGGCGAGTCGCGACCGATGCTCCAGCGGTACAGTGACGCCCCACGCCAGCAGCAATCCCACCGCCGAGCCGGCAGTGCCCGGAGCGACCGGAGCGTAGCCGCTATAAAATCCGGTCGCCAGGAAAAGTATCAGCTTGCGCACTAAATCGAGACAGTCTCAATCGGGACGGTTTCAATCCGGCCGGACCGGGATCGGCGTCTCGTCGGCTTCCACAGCCACCGAGCGCACGCCCTCGACCGTGCTCGCGACCTGGTTGGCGAGCTCGTCCCACGGCGGCACCAGCCCGGGGCCCCGCACCTGCACGGCGCCCTGCGTGCACATGACCTCGATTGGCGCGTGGCCGAGCTTGGGATGCGCGTGGCAGGCGGCGCGCACCTGGGCCGCGGTCGCCGCGTCGCGCATCCGCTGCCATTGTTCGGCGCCGATGAGCGCGTCGACCTGCTCGGCGCACGTGGCAAGTCCCTCGGCGGCGATTTGCAGCGGCGCCCCGTAACCGTTGACCACGATGTCGTAGGAGGAGGGGTCTTCGATATCGACGCCCATCAGGGTCTGGATGCGCGCGCGCACCTCGCGGTCATGGTCGCGCACGCGGCGCTGGGCGGCCACCGACGCAAGATTTTCCATTTCGCCCACCAGTCTCACCCGATCATCAAACGGTCCGACGACGCGAACCTTGAGGCCGCATCCGTACGGCGGCAGGAAGACCGGCGCAGAGGGACTGACGGTCACCAGCCGGTCCTGCGCCATCTCGCGCAGCAGCGTGGCGCGAAAGAACGACGCGAAGCGTGCGCCCTCGGTCTTCAGGCGCGACCAGAAATGCGGCTGGCGCTCGTCGAGCACGACCAACTGATCGGCGGTGACCTTGTAGACGCGCGAAACCTGCGCGATCAGATCCTCTCTGCTCATGAACCGGTAGCCGAGCCGCCTGGCCACGAGCTGGCCGAGGTCGTTACCCCGCGAACCGAGCTGCTGACTGATCGCAATTATCGCCATCGGCGGTCCCTCGGGCAGGCGCGAGATTATGGATGCGTGAATTCAGGTCCCGGGCGCAATCTTAAATGCTCGCCGGTGACGTGGCAAACTGCGGCGCGATGGCTTTGCGCGGCGCGGGCGGATAGGATTTCTGCGCCCGCGCGCGGCGTGTGGCGTCCCCGGCGCGGACTTCATAGGCGATGGCGTGGCAGGAGCGGCGCTCGCTCCCGCAAAGCCAGAGCAAGACCACCACAGGATTGGCGATGGCTCTACGAGGTAAATCACGACTTGGCGGCGCACCGATCAACCCGGCGCCGGTGCGCGGCGACATGAGCGCCGCGGAACTGATCGATACCGCATTCCTAGCCTACAACGGGCGGCGCCTGCGCGAGGCTTGCCGGCTGTTCGCCGAGAGAATGCTCGAGCCCGACGTGGTGGTCGGGATGAGCATCACCGGCGCGCTCACGCCGGCCGGGCTCGGGATGTCGTGTCTCATACCGCTCATCGAAAACGGCTTCGTCGACTGGGCGGTGTCGACCGGCGCCAACCTCTATCACGACACGCACTTCGGCCTGGGCCTGCAGATGTTCCAGGGATCGGCCGAGGCCGACGACGTCGCGCTGCACAAGGCCGGCGTGGTCAGGATCTACGACATCTTTTTCGACTACCGCGTGCTGCTCTCGACCGACGCTTTCTTTCGCCAAATCGCGCGGCAGGAGGAGTTCCAGCACCCGATGAGCACTGCCGAGTTCCATCATCGCGCCGGCCGCTACGTGGCCGAGCGCGAGCGCGTGCTCAAGCTGCACAGCCGCTCGATGCTGGCGGCGGCGCACGAGTGCGCGGTGCCTATCTACACGTCGTCGCCCGGGGATTCTTCGATCGGGATGAATCTTGCGCTGCTCGAGGTCGAGGGCTACGGCCTGCGCCTGGACCCGCTCGCCGACGTCAACGAGACCGCGGCGATCGTTTACGCAGCCAAGGCCGACGGAATGAAGAGCGCGGTGTTCATCCTGGGCGGAGGCTCGCCCAAGAATTTCGTCCTGCAGACCGAGCCGCAAATCCAGGAGGTGATGGGCGTGGCGGAAAAAGGCCACGACTATTTTCTCCAGGTGACCGACGCGCGGCCCGACACCGGCGGACTGAGCGGCGCGACGCCCTCGGAGGCGGTGAGCTGGGGCAAGATCGATCCCAACCGCCTGCCCGACACGGTGGTCTGCTACGTCGATTCCACGGTGGCGCTGCCGCTGATCACGGCCTACGCGCTGGCGCGCCGCAAGCCCCGCCGGTTGCGCCGGCTGTACGACGAGCGCGAGGCGATGATGACGCGGCTGCGCACTGCCTACGAGCGCGTGCGCCGCAAGCGATTGCGCCGCGGCGAGTCGTGAGCGGACGGTGATCCCGCGATGAAAAAAAACCCTGGCGGAGAGCTCGCGCGCGAGCTCGAGCACGCGCGCGCAGCGGCTCTGGAAGCGGGCGAAATCCTGCGCCGCTATTTTCGCGATCACAGCTACGAGGTCGGCTCCAAGGGCCGCGACAATCCGGTGACCTCGGCCGATCTCGAGGCCGACGCCGCGCTGCGCGAGCATCTGAGCCGCGCCTTTCCCGACTACGGATGGCTTTCCGAGGAGACCGCCGACAATGCCGCGCGGCTTTCCCGCCGGCGCGTGTGGATCGTCGACCCGCTCGACGGCACCAAGGAATTCATCAAGGGCATTCCGGAGTTCGTCGTCGCGATCGCGCTGGCCGAGGACGGTGTGCCGGTGCTCGGCGTGACTTACAATCCGATCAAGCGCGAACTGTTCTGGGCCGCGCGCGGCGCAGGATGCTATCTCGACGACCGCCCCGTGCACGTGACCGCCGCCGCCGGATTGGCAGGCTCCGTGGTGCTCGCCAGCCGCAGCGAGACGGCGCGCGGCGAGTGGAAGGCCTATAAAGATCAGTTCGCCGCAAGCCCGATCGGCAGCGTCGCCTACAAGCTCGCGCTGGTGGCGGCGGGCAAGGCCGACGGGACGTTCACCGCCAGCCCCAAGAGCGAATGGGACATCGCCTCGGGCGCCGCGCTGCTCGCGGAGGCGGGTGGCGTGATGACCGACATCCACGGCCATCCGATTCGCTTCAATCGCAAGCAGGTCAAGCTCGACGGCTTCGTCGCCGCAGGTCCGGCGTTGCACGCGGCGCTGAGTAAATTGGTAATCAGGAAATAGCTACACGGCGGGCGCGTCGGTCCGTCTGAATCTGCGCACCAGCCGGGGCAGCAGCGCGACCGCGGCCAGCAATCCGGCGGCGAGTGCGATATTGCGTATCGCGCCGGCGCCGTGCGCGGCCGCCTCGCGTCCGGCGTAGCCGAGGTAGGTATAGGCAAACGCTCCCGGCAGCATGCAGATGGCGGAGGCGACTAGGTACTCCCCGAGCCTGATGCGCGTAAGCCCGAGCGCGTAGTTGAGCAGGTTGAACGGGAACAGCAGCACCAGCCGCACGAACGCGACGAAGCGCCATCCCTCGGCCTCGACCCCCTCGACCAGCGCCTTGAGCCGCGGCCCGGCGCGGCGCGCGACGAAATCCGCCGCCACGTAGCGCGCGGCCACAAAAGCGAGCGTCGCGCCGAGGACTGCGCCGATGAGGTTCCACAGCGTGCCCCACAGCGGTCCGAACAGCGCGCCGCCCGCCAGCGTCAGCACCGACCCGGGCACGAACAGCACCGTCGCCGCGGCGTAGAGCGCGATGAAGGCCGGCGGCGCCCATCGCCCCATCGCTCGCAGTACGGTTTCGAGATGGCCGGCGGCGAAGTACGAGCGATGAGTCGCGAACCAGGCGATAGCCGCGACGAGCGCGAGCGCCACTGCCACCCGCGGCAGTGCCGCGCGCGCCGCGACGTCAGATCTTGCGCTCACCGCTGCCCAAGACCGCGAACGCGACGAGTCCCACCAGGTAGACGGCGGCGGCGAGGTAGAACACGTCCGAATACGAGCCGGTCGCCTGCACGATAAAACCGGTGGCGGCGACGCCGATGATTCCGGGCAGCGTGGCGAAGGTGTTCGAGATGCCCATCAGGATTCCCGCGTAGCGCGGCGCGACATCCAGATGGTTGACGCCCCATCCGCCGAGCCCGATCGAGGTGCTGCCGATCGCTGCCGTCGCAAGCATGACCGCCTGCACGGCCGTGTGCGCAAACGGCATCGTGCATACCGCCGTCGCGCCGAGGCCAAAACCGATCGTTACCAGCGTCTTGCGTACCGCCGTCATCCACATCCCGCGCCGTTGCAAGTTGTCGGCTAGCCATCCGCTGCAATTGGAGACCACGAAGGCCGCCAGATACGGCATCACCGCCATTACCCCGAGGTCTTTAAGCGGAACGTGAAAAGTTTGATCGAGATAGCTCGGCAGCCAGAGCAGCAGGATGTAGAAGCCGAAGTTGTTGCACAGATGCGCCATCACGATCGCCCACACCGCTGGCTCGCGGCAGATTTTGCTCCACGGGATGGCCTCGGCAGCATCCGCCTCGGGCCGCCCCGCGCGAATCACCGCCAGTTCGGCGGCGGTCACGCCGGGCGAGCGCTCGGGCCAGTCTTCCGCCTTCCACCACCACGTCGCGAGCCACAAAAGCCCGATGAGTCCCGAAATGTAGAACACCGCCTCCCATCCGAAGGCGATTATTATCGGCGGGCTTGCGAGCAGGGCGATGATCGTGCCAAGCGCGGTGCCGCTTAGGTGCAGCGAGATCGCGCGGGCTCGTTCGGAAGCCGGCGTCCAGCGCGCGGCGATCGAATGGATCGCGGGAAAGTTGACCGCCTCGCCCGCGCCGAGCGCGCCGCGCATGAACAGCAGCAGACCGAAGGACGCGGTCGCGATCGGCGTTAGGAAAGTCGCAATCGACCACAGCGCAACGCCCGCGCCCAGTACGCGCTTGCCGCCAAAGCGATCGGCGAGCAATCCGCCGGGCAACTGGAACCACAGGTAGCCCCAGAAAAAGGACGACAGGATCAGCCCGCGCTGAGCGTCGCTATAGCCCTTGGCGTAGGCGAGCGGGATGATCGCAATCGAGATGTTGACGCGGTCGACATAGCAGAGCACCGTCGACAGCGCGAACAAGATGATGACGGTGTAGCGCCGCGGCCATCGCGCCGCCATCGCAACCGTGGCCGCGGCTGAGAGTGAATCGGGCATCGCAAGTCCGCGCCGAGCTTAGTTGGACGGTGCGGACTTTACCACTCGCGGCGCGTTAGTGACTGAGTGCCAGGCGGATGGCGTTCAGGATATAGACGAAGTCGCGCGGCGCGCGCGCCTCGCCCATCGCCGCCACCCGCGCCAGCACGTCCATCTCCTCGGGGCTGATGTTGTGCGCGCGCCGGAGGCGCTCGTCGTGGCGGAATTCCTCCCAGGCCGAGCGCCGGGCGCCGTCGCGATTGGCGGTGCTCAGCAAATCGCGCGCGCGCGGGTTGGCGAGAAAGAAGAGCTCGCGGCTTTGCAGGCCCAGCACCTCGCTAAGCCGCGCGATCACTTTTTCCGAAGGATGGCGCTTGCCGGATTCCAGGTGGCCGATATACGGAGTCGAAGTCTTAATCCGTCGGGCGACCTCTTCCTGGGTGAGATCGAGTCGGCGGCGGCGCTCGCGAATGACGGCGCCGAAAGTTGGCTGAGTCGGTTTTCGCATCGGATGTCCTTTGTCGCAGCCGGGTCAGGCGGAGGCGCGCCGATCAATTCTATTGCGTGCGGATTGTTCAATTGCCGTACGGATTGCGCCCCTGGTTAAGGTAGAGCGAGAAATCCTCGACCGAGCCCGCCGCGTGAGCGGGGCCGCGAAAATGCTGCTCAGTGCCGGCGCCGAGCGGGCCGACCTGGAGCCGGTCTTCGCCGAGCGGGCGGCCCGCGCTGTCGTAGTAGTGAATTTCAAGGTCAAGCGTGGCGGCACGCGCGCCCGTGTTGCGCAGATCGCCCGTCACGAAAACGTTATCGCCCTCGTGCTCGAGCCGGCTGTCGATCACTTTTATCGGTTGCACGTGCGCCAGCAGCGCGAACACGACCGCGACGAAAGCTATCGCTCCCAGCAGGATGAAAAGCGTACCCTTGCGCATGGCCGCCGTCGTCCGCTCGCGGCGCGATCAATATGAACGCGGCAGATGCAGTACGTGCTCGCTTATCGTGTTGAGCACCATCTCCTGCGAGACCGGCGCGATCTTCAGCATCCGGCACTCGCGAAAATAGCGCTCGACGTCGTACTCGCGCATGTAGCCGTAGCCGCCGAGCGTCTGCACCGCGCGATCGCACGCCTCGAAGGAGGCCTCGGCGGCGCGCAGCTTGGCGATGTTGGCTTCGGGTCCGCAGGGCTTGCGATGGTCGAACAGCCACGCGGCCTTCATCGTCATCAGCTCGGCCACCTCGAGCTTGGAGTAAGCGTCGGCGAGCGGATGCGCGATGGCCTGGTTCTGGCCGATCGGGCGTCCGAACACGATGCGCTCCTTGGCGTAGCGCACCGCCTTGTCGACGGCGGCGCGCCCGATCCCCACTGCCTCCGAGGCGATAAGGATGCGCTCCGGGTTGAGTCCGTCGAGCAGGTAGCGGAAGCCCTTGCCTTCTTCGCCGATCAGGTCGGCGGCCGAGACCTTGAGGTTGTCGATGAAGAGCATGTTGGTGTCGACCGCGTGGCGGCCGAGCTTGAGCAGCTCGCGCACCTCGATCGCGTTGCGGTCGACGTCGGCGAAGAACAGGCTCATCCCCTCGGTCTTCTTCGCCACCTGCTCGAACGGCGTGGTGCGCGTCAGCAGCAGCATCTTGTGTGCTTCCTGCGCCTTGGTGGTGAACACTTTGCGCCCGTTGATCACGTAATTGTCGCCTTCGCGCCGCGCGAAGGTCTTGATGTGCGTGATGTCGTTGCCGGCGTCGGGCTCGGTCACCGCGAAGGCGGCGTGCAGCTCGCCGCTGACCACGCGCGGCAGGTGGCGGCGCTTCATCTCCTCGGTGCCGTGCATGACGATCGGCGTGAGTCCGAAAATCGACAGATGGATCGCGCTGGCGGCGTTCATCGCGCCGGCGTAGGCGACCTCGCGCATCACCAGCGCGGCCTCCGTGATGCCCAGTCCGCTGCCGCCGAATTCCTCGGGGATCGCCACTCCCAGGTACCCGGCCTTGGCGACGGCCTGGTAGAAGTCGTGCGGGAATTCGTGCGCGGCGTCCTTGGCGCGCCAGTACTCGTCGTTGAAGCGCGCGCACATCGCGCGCACGCCCCGCACGATTTCCTGCTGTGCCTCGGTCAGATCGAAATCCATGTCACCGTCCGTTGAAATGAAATCCTGCTGGTAAAAATGTAACCGCGGCGTACCGCTATGCGCCGGTATAACTATCGGCATCTTAACGGCTCACTCCATTATTACAACCCGACCGCGGCCAATCTGAAGCGCCTGCGTCGGCTCCAGCCGTTCGACTGCCCCGGCGCTCTCATTTATAAGAACTGGATGCATTCGCGGCCAGGCGCAATCCCGAGACCGATTCCATCGCGATGAATCTCGCTGTTGGCGTGGCGCTGATTGACCTGTTGCTCATCGGGCCGGTCGTTTCGCGCGCGATCGAAGAACGGATCGAGCTCTTCTTTCTCGCCATCGGGCTGCTCGCGATGACGCTCGCGGGCGCGTGGCGATGGGACGTCGCGATTCGCGCCGCCGAGGTGCCGCTGGGGATCACGCTGACCGTGATCGTCGCCGACGTTGTCTTCGGCCGCGTGCGAGGCCAGATGGATCGGGCGCTTGGATGGATACAGGCGCGGATTGCGCGCCCGCTCGTCTGCGGCGGCGCCATCTTCGTGATCGCTTTGCTGTCCGCGATGCTCACCGCGATCGTCGCGGCGCTGATGCTGGCCGAGTTGGTCGAACTGATGCGCCTGGGGCCACGCGCGCGAGTGCGGGTCACGGTGGCCGGGTGCTTTGCGATAGGGTTGGGCTCCGCGCTGACGCCGCTGGGCGGGCCGCTTTCGACGCTCGCCGCCAGCGGTCTGGGAATGGGGTTCGGAGGGCTGTTCGCTATGCTCGCGCCGTACGTGTTGCCGGGGATGCTGGCCTGTGCGATCGTTGCCGGGCTCTTTGCAACCGGCGACGACGGCAAGAGCGCCGCCGCGGCGGCGCCAACGCTGGTGCTCATCCGCGAATCAGCCGTCCGCGCGCTCATTCGCGGGCTCAAGGTCTACGTTTTCATCGCGGGACTGGTGCTGGTCGGCGAAGCCTTTGCGCCGCTGGCGGCGCGCTACGTGCCGATGTTCGGTCAGTCGGCGCTTTACTGGGCCAACACGATTTCGGCGACGATGGACAACGCGACGCTGGTCGCGCTGGAGATTCACGCGATCGACCCGGCGCGCGCGCGCGCGGCGATCATTGCGCTGCTGGTCGCGGGCGGGATGCTCATCCCGGGCAATATCCCGAATATCGTGGCCGCCGCCGCGCTGCGGATCCGCGCAGGCGAGTGGGCGAAAGTTGGCATCCCGATGGGCCTCGTTCTGCTTGGCATCTACTTTGCGTTGCTGCACGCAACAGGATGACGCGCGCGGCGCCGCGGTTTGTGGGCGCCGATTTTCATTGCGAAATGCAGGCAGCTTGCAATGCCGTGCAGCAGCGAGCGAGTCCACGCGGTCGGCATGGTGCTGCCCAAAAAGGCGTCAGGCGAATGAGTCACGGGCGTTGCGTTAGGCGAATTTTCGTGACAAAAGCGGGGGGATGCCGCCACGCTGGGATTGCAGCGCGCCGCTCGCCCGGCGGTGTAAATCTCGCGGTCGTTCCCACGAAATGAAACGCGGGCAGTGTTTAGCTTAACCGGAAATACGGGGTTGCCGCCCCTAAAGCGGCCAGGAGGGTTACGCGTTCGATGACTCCCAAACAAATTCTCCAGATGATCAAGGACAAGGGCGCCACGTCCGTGGACCTGAAGTTCATGGACCTGCTGGGGCAGTGGCAGCACTTCACCGCGCCGATCAGCGAATTCCAGGACGAGTCGCCGTTCGAAGACGGATTGGGATTCGACGGGTCGTCGATTCGCGGATGGCAGTCGATCGACAACAGCGACATGCTGGTCATCCCCGACCCCAACAGCGCGGTGATGGAGCCGTTCACCAAAGAGCCCACGCTCACCATGATTTGCGACATCTCCGACCCGATCACCCGCGCCGACTATTCGCGCGACCCGCGCAACGTCGCGCGCAAGGCCGAGGCCTACCTCAAGTCGACCGGAATCGGCGATACCGCCTACTTCGGCCCCGAGCCCGAGTTCTTCATCTTCAACGGCGTCCGCTACGACACCAATCAGCACTCGAGCTACTTTTACATCGAGTCCGAGGAAGGCTTCTGGAACAGCGGCCGCGAGGGCGCCAACCTCGGCTACAAGCCGCGCTACAAGGAGGGCTATTTCCCGGTACCGCCCAACGACAGCCTGCAGGACATCCGCGCGGAGATGGTGCGCGAGATGGAGCGCGTCGGCATCCGGGTCGAAAAGCACCATCACGAAGTCGCCACCGCCGGCCAGGCCGAAATCGACATGCGCTTTCAGTCGCTGGTGAAAATGGCCGACTGGCTCACCTGGTACAAGTACATCTGCAAGAACGTCGCGGTCCGTCATGGGATGACGGTGACCTTCATGCCCAAGCCGATCTTCGGCGACAACGGCTCCGGCATGCACACCCATCAGAGCATCTGGAAGGGCGAGACGCCGCTGTTCGCGGGCTCGGGCTACGCCGGGATGTCGGAGCTGGCGCTGCACTACATCGCCGGCATCCTGCACCATGCGCCCGCGCTCGCGGCGTTCACCAATCCGGGCACCAACTCGTATCGCCGCCTGGTGCCGGGTTTCGAGGCGCCAATCAACCTGGCATATTCCAGCCGCAACCGTTCGGCTGCCGTGCGCATCCCGATGTATTCGCCGTCGCCCAAGGCCAAGCGGATCGAGGTGCGTTTCCCCGACCCGACCTGCAATCCGTACCTCGCGTTCTCGGCGATGCTGATGGCGGGGCTCGACGGTGTTCAGCGCCGGCTCGATCCGGGCCAGCCGCTGGACAAGGACATCTACGCGCTGACCCCGGCCGAACTGGCCGAGGTGCCCAACATGCCGCCGTCGCTGGAGGCCGCGCTCGA
Source organism: uncultured delta proteobacterium (assembly GCA_963810495.1). Lineage (GTDB taxonomy): Bacteria > Desulfobacterota > Binatia > Binatales > Binataceae > JAKAVN01. Next base: position 145,817 of record CAWENP010000017.1, on the reverse strand, counting down.
CAATCTCAAGCGCAGCCATGAATTCCTGCTCAAGGGCGACGTCTTCACCGAAGACCTGATCGAGACCTGGATCGACTACAAGATGTCGAAAGAGGTTAGCCAGACGCGCCTGCGGCCGCATCCGTACGAGTTCGCGCTGTACTACGACGCTTGATCGCGTAACCGTGTAGCGTGCCGCGGCCACGCGGCGCTCGCGGCGAATCGATTACGAACGGGGGGCGGCGGACCATCGGTCCGCCGCCTCTCTTTCGTTTCATCCGCGAGGCGTGCCGGAGGCAAGCGAACCGGCGTGTTGCAGGCGGGTCGCGGATGATGGTTTGATTACCGTGCGGCCCGCGCCCCGTGTCGGGGCGCGGGCCGCACGGTAGCGACCTCGATGCGTTCACCTCGGCAACCAACCAGCGCTCCGCCGAGCGCCGCCGCGCCCGCCCGGCGGGCGGGCGCGGCGGCGCTCGCGCTCGCGCTGATGGTTTGCGCGAGCGCAGGTGCGCTGCGGCGTGCCTGGGCGGCGGCGGAGAATCCGCCGCCGCCCAGGCACAGCGCGGCGGCTCCGAGCGGCGCTGCGCCGCGGGCCGCGCTGCCAGCGACGCCAGCTTCCGCGGCCCGCGCGCGCGCCGCCGCAAGCGGCGCTCCGGCGAGCGCCGCGGCGCAGTCGAGCCCGCGCGCGCAGACGCCGTCCGCCGCACCATCGCCCGCGGTCGACGAGCGCGCCGGCGTGCTCAACTTTCTCGGCGAGACCATCGGATGGTACCGGCAGATTTCGGCCGAGGAGCGCTTCGCGACGGAACCGGCCGAGATGCTTTTTGTCGACGGCGACCGCCAGACGGCGCTCGAGGCGGTGAAGCTTGCCTTTCAGTACGCGCGCGCAACGGCCGCGCTGCTGAAATCGGAGAAACCGGCCGCGGCGCCGCCGTCGCTTAAGGGGAGTGAGGTTGGCGGGCCGAGAAGGAGCGACACGGCCGCGTTGCCCGGACTGGCTGGCCTGATGGCAAGGGCCCAGGAGCAACAGAACAACCTCAACCAACTCAAGCAGCAGGCCGAGCAGCTCAAAGCCGCGGGCGCCACCGCCAAAGCCGCGCAACGCGCCCAGCTCGCGCGCCAGCTCGCAATCGTCCAAAGCCAGATCGAACTCGCGCAGGCGCGCCTGAATTCCTACAACGCGCTCATCCAGTTCGAGAACACGACGGCGATTGCCGGCACCCAGGGCACCGGGCTCTCGAGCCAGATCGACGCACTCGAGCGGAGCGTGCCGCAGTTGAACACACCGGCCAAGGGAGCCGCGCCGGCGCCGCCGCAGGGAGCGCCGCCCGCGACGGTGGCGGCGACGATGGCCCCCAAGCCCGACGATTCCGCGACCGCGCCGGATAACGGTTTGCTGGGCGCGATCGAGGCGTTGATCGGGCTCGGAAAGGAGCGGAGCGCGTTGACTGACCGGATCGGCGAAACCCGCCGTCTGTCGGCGTTGAACGCCGCGGCGCGCACGCCGCTGCTCGCGCGCCTGCGCGAGCTCAACGCGCGCGCCGACGCGCTGGCGGCCGCGCCGGGAGGCGACGACCTGGCCGCCAACCTCTCGCGCAAGCAGCAATTCGACGATCTGATAAAGCGCCACAAGATGATCACCGAAGCGCTGGTGCCGCTCGCCAAGCAGAACGTGCTCCTGCAGGTATATGTCGCCAATCTCGAGCAGTGGAGTGGCGCGGTCGATCAGCGCTCGAACACCCAGTTGCGCCGGCTCATCATCCGGCTCTCTGCGCTCGGCGTAGTCCTGCTGGCGATTTTCATCGGCGCCTTCATCTGGCGCAGGCTGACTTTCCGCTACGTGCAGGACCTGCGCCGGCGCCGCCAGTTGCTCCAGTTGCGCAAGCTGACGGTGGCGTTGGTCGTGGTCCTGGTGTTGCTGTTCGACTTCGCCAGCCAGTTGGGCACGCTGGCGACCGTGATGGGGCTGGCGGCGGCCGGCGTCGCGCTCGCGCTGCAGAACGTGATCCTGTCGTTCGCCGGCTATTTCTTCGTAACCGGCCGCTACGGCATCCGGGTCGGCGACCGCATCCAGATCGCCGGTATCAGCGGCGACGTGATCGACATCGGGCTGTTCAAGCTCGCGCTGATGGAGCTGGTGGGTGATGGCAACTCGCGCCAGCCGACCGGGCGGGTGGTGGTCTTTCCCAACTCGATCGTTTTCCAGACCAACGGCAACTTCTTCAAGCAGGCGCCCGGGACCAGCTTCGTGTGGAATGAGTTCCGCCTGACGCTGGCGCCAGAATGCGACTACCGTCTGGCCGAGAAGCGGCTGCTCGAGGTGGTCGAGGAGGTGTATGCGCGCTACCGCGACACGGTGCTGCGCCAGTACGGCGATCTCGAGCGCGACCTCAGTATGAAGTTCGAATCACCGCGTCCGCAGAGCCGGCTGCGCCTGGGCTCCAACGGGATCGAGCTGACGATTCGCTATCCGGCTGACACGCGCTACGCGGTGCAGGTCGCCGACGAGATTTCGCGCCGCGCCCTCGACGCGATCGCGCAGGATCCCGCGCTCTCGCTGGCGATGCCGGGTACGCCGAACCTGATGCCCCTGGCAGCGTCGGCCGCCGGTGGCCGAGGCTTCGGAGTCATCGCCAGGCGCCGCCGCCGATGGACGCGAAGCGCCGCGCGAGTCCGAGGGCGCGGCTGCGGATGCGATGGTGCCCGCGGTGGCCGAAGTGGTAGTTGAACCGCCGGCGAGCGAGCCTGCCGCGCCGGCGCCGCGCCCGCCGGACAAGAGCTGACGGAGCGTGTGCGCCCGTCAAATGGAACCGAAGCTACCGTACCGAGTGAGGCTCCTATGGCCCGGCGGCCAAAGGGACGCCATCGTCGTCAGGCGCATGGGCCAGCGCGCGCGCAATTAGCCATAACCCGATAATAAGGAGCACCAATGAAACGGCGGCGCCGGCGATGCGAGGAATTCCCATCGCCGGGAGCATCCACCACCATACATTAATTATTCTGAGCGTGCGCGAAGTCTCGACGCTGGCCGCGAGCGGCGCAGTGCCCGCCTGATGCACGAAGGCGCCGACCTGGTCCGCGTTGCGATAGGCGTCGACGGTCTCGCGCCACGCGGCGCCCCAGATTCGAAACGCCGCCGCGTAGCGGGGATTCCATATTCTCGCCTCGGTGCTGACTTTTGCCGCCGTGGCTTCCTGGTAGTACCGCTCGTAGAAGGAAATCAGCGTGGGCGCGTTGACCACGAAACCGGTGATAGTCAGTGCCATTAGTAACCACCGCCGCCGCCGCTCCAGCAGCGCCGTAAGAGCCATCAATTCCGGTACCGCCGGTAGCAACAGGCGCGGACCCCACGACCACGACTCGTCCCAATGCCCCCACACCGCGTGCTCCGCCAGATACGCCCCGGCCACGGCCATAATCAGCGCGCTTTCCCATCGCTTGAAGGTCGCGGCCGGCAACCCAGCCACGGCGACAACCGCGGGGCAGTACCACAGCAATCCGTTTCCTGGACAAGTCAACAGTCCCGCCAGTGCGATCGGAGCGACGCTCAGAGAGAAGTGTCCCGGCTGGCCGAAATTGAACGCATCTGCGAACCGGACCCAATTGTAAACGAAGTAAATCAGTAGTCCAGCCGCGGTGCCGCACAGCGGTGCGATCCATTTCCCCATCGGCCGCCGTGTGCACAGCCAGTAGCCGCCCAGGCACGGGCCAAGGACTATTCCGGTCGGCTTGGCCAGGACCGCGAGCAGCGCGGCGGCGGTGGCCCCGCGCCAGTCGCTGCCCAGCGCAAAATAAATCCCGGCCGCGGTAAGGAGCGCGAGCAATGGATCAGCGAAAAATAGCCGGCAATAGACCAGTGCGATAGTGCCGAAGGCGAAGCCGAGCGCGGCCAGTAGCGAACCCCGGGCAGTGGCGCCCAGGCGCCGGGCTAGCAGAGCCACCATCAATGCGGTCGCGGCCAAAAGGATCGGCGACAGCGTCAGGGCAAAGATCGCCGCGACATAGTGCTGCGGCAGGCACAGGCGATGACTGATGAAAACCCCGATCGCCACCGGCAGCGAGGCGAGGGCCGACAGTAGCGGATACCATATTGAATAGTACGACCCATGACGCCCTATCACTCCCAATCCGGGTATCGGTACTGCAAAGGTTTGTCTGGTGATAAGTGATTCGGATACCGCGACCATCGAATTGCCGTCAACCGAGTAGATGACGGCCGGAAAAAAAGCCGCGTAAACGAGGCCTATCCCGGTGGCGCACAACAATAGCGTATTTGCAGTTCCTCCAAAGCGAGCTCGCATCATGAAAAGACTCTCGTTCGTGTGAAAAGTCAGTGCTCGCCAGGCGCGGCCGCCGCCGCCAATGCAAAGGATGTTTCACTCTCGGTGGATTTTTGCGCGGTCACCAGCCAATAAGCCGCCAGGTACGCCAGAACCAGGGCGAGAGACCAGAACTGATTGGCTATCCAGAAGAACGCGACGGAGCCCAGCGCAAAGTGATGCAACAGCGTCAGCGGATAGCGCGAAAAGGTCACTAGATAGCTGCCGATCGCGGCATAAATCACCCGAGGTTCAGCTTCGCCGCGCGCCGCCGCATCAGCGATCGATGCAAAGGGTATCATTAGCAAGATGAGATATGGTGGCTCTCCCACCGGAGATAACAAAACCATCGCCGTTACCCAAAGCGAAAAAGACCGCCAGCCACGGTCCGGTTTAGCGCTCGCAGTGGCTGAAACCGTCAGGACGAACACCGCGAGTTCCACAACTCCAACCGCAGCTCTTCTGATCATGTCCATGGAAGGAGCCAGCGCGACGTTCTCGCGCCAGAACAGGCGCGACACCATCGAGTCGATCGAAACGAAGCCAGGGACTCCGAGAGCGCTTCTGGCGGTCGTGAAACCGAATGTGTTCAAGAACGAGAGGCTGATCAGCCCCACTCTCCATAAGGTCACCAGGCCAATAATGCTCCCCCAGATTGCCATCCAGCGCAGAGTGCGCCACCGGCCGCGGCATACCAGATAGATGGCGAGGAACGCCGGATACGCCTTGAGCGCGGTTGCCAGGGCCAGCGGCAAACCCGCCCAACGATCCGCGCCGCGCGACATACAGCACATCGCGATGACCGCCAGCAGCGTGATCACGATCTGCATGTTTGCATAATAGAAATGCTCATATACGACCGGGCAGAGGAACAGCATCGCGCCGAACAGAAAAGCCTGGCGAGGGTCAAGCGAGGTTTCCCCAAGCAACAGGCATAGCGCGATAACCAAAGAGGCCAGGCATATTCCTGCCCAGATCCAATAGGCAATATATGGGTCAAGTCTGGTCAGCGCCTCGAAACAGAGCAAAAGCGTCGGAGGTTGGTTTTCGATACGCACAGGACCGAGTTCCAGTCCGGGCGGAGGAAGTGTGTCCAGGTCGGTGATATACGGATTGGATCTCATGCGAACCGCCAGCGCGGCGACATAGAAGTGATTGAAGTCGGTGAATGTCGGAGGCGCCGGCAGTTTTAACACGGCGAAGCGGACGGCATAGACCAGCACCACCAGCCACAGCAGGGCGAGAACCCACGTTCGCGTCAGGGCCGAGATTATTCGCGCCAAGAAACTCGCCGCTACTGATGAGTTGGCACGAACGATTGGTCGAGACATCCCTGCGCCCCTCTCATCCAAGACTCAGTCATCTGCCGACGGGCGACAGCGGACACCAGCATACGAAGCGAATCAGGCTGCGCGCGGTAATTCGCGACGCCGCAAAATCTTGTCAGTTGGAATTGGGCGGCGCAAGGCTTCGACCAGATGCGCTATCTTCCCGTTATCAAATAGTGCGGTTCAGTTAACAGGGCTGGTGAGCGGTCTTTCCCGTCCGGCATAAACCACCGTTCCATGCTCGCAAACCGGTAGGCCGCCGGGTATCAGGCGAATTCACCGCGATCGTATTCGCACGGACCTTGGCAGTTGGACTGGCGACGCGCACGGGTTTGCGCCGCGGCGGCTAGGCTATGGGACACAGAGCCAGGTGTTGTTCAGTCCGTTAACCCACGCTCCGGTCTTCGCTCCTGCGCTCGTACAAGCCACCGGTGGATTCGCCGGCGGGTCGCAATCGACGCAGTAGCGACGCACCCCGTTGGTCACGCTGCCCGGTAGGTCGGCGAACTTCACGCCCACGTCCTGGCCGCCCAGGCTTTCGCTCAACCACCATGATTTGCCGGCATTGGTTGGAGCGATGCCGCTGGGCTGTATCACGTCCCGCACCACGACGGGCGACGATGGGTTTGCGATCACATTAAGCAGTTCGGCCGGGCTGCCGGCGGTGAAGATCGTTCCGTTGACGATGAATGGCGCGCCGCCGCTGATTGCGAGATAGGCGTTCCCGGTCGCGCCGCTGGTGAGTTGCCCACCGTTGATGACTATCGGGGCGTACGCGCCGTTGGAATATACGGCCGCGATCTGGTTGGCTGCAGTATCCTCGATATCGAGTTCCGGACTGTCCAATAGCGCCTGAGCCTGCACGAAGTACAGCGGGGCAATTGCGTACCCGCGGTCGCTGAAGTCCGGGATTATGTAGTGCCCCGATCCGCTGAATTGGCCGATGCACGAATACTGCCCGTCGCACTGCAAATGGTCGTAAAGGTTGTTGTTCGACTGATTGCCAAAGAGGAACCCGACATTGGTCTTCGCAGCCGGTACAATACCGCAGAAAACCCGGCGCACCGTGTCCTGAAAGTCATCGTTGGCGAGGTTGACGCAGGTCCGTCCCGCACCGTTGATCTGGATATTCTCAATCGTCGAGTTCAGCATCCAATTCGCATAGATGCCATTGTCGCTCAACTGCATGTTGCCGATGTAGATCGGGTCATCGAGCGCCGCACCATTTGAGGTCTCAATCGGAATGAAGGTATTGGTACTGTTACCCCACAATCCTTCAATCGTCCCGGTTGGCGTACCACTCGGAAAGTTCTCCAGAAAGACCGTATTGCTGTCGCTCACGAACTTGGCGGTCGGCGGCGAGAAATTCGATGTATAACGAGCCGTGTTGGAAATGCGAAGCGAGTCGTAAAAAGCGCCGGGTAATGAAGAATTGGCGCCGTAACCGGGATAGATATTGGGAGCAGTATCGGAAATCTCAAAACTCTCAAAAGCGGGAATCGTCCAGTTGCCCGATGCCGAGGTGGAGGCCGACAGGGCGCCATCGACAAACAGCCGCAGCGTGCTGCCATCGTAGGTCAGGGCGATATGATGGATTTTGTTGGGTGCTATCTGCAAAGTCCCCGCACCGCCGCCAATCGCCACCGCCGAGCCATTAATGTTGGCTTCCGCGAACAAGCAATTGGACCCTCCCGTACAGCCATTTCCATTAGTACCGAAGTCCAATGCCTTGACGTTGCCGGGAAGGGGTGCGCCGGGGTGAATACCGATGAAGTGCCAATTGTTGAACCCACCGCCGTCGCTGCCAAAAATTTCCATGTAGAACTCGATGGTGAAATGCGAGAGCCCGTTGATAGCGCTCTCAAGGTTCGCCGGATTCATCATTTCGACGGTCGCGTTGTTCGAGCCGTAGCCGGCGCCGTTGAAGAACTCAGGGTCGGCGGCGTCCCACGATGAGCCCGCACCAGTCGCAATCTGCCTTGCGCCGCCCGTTGTAGCCAATCCCCAAACACATGAGTTGTCTGTAACTGTATTGGGTTGCGTAGTCGGCCATGCGGGATGCGACCCGCTACCCGAAGTGCAGGTCGGCTGAGTTTCCTCGACCTCGATGTTGCCGTTCGAGTCCAGGATATCTTGCCCATAATTGTAGTTATGAGAGGCAGTCCACGTCACTGTGACGTTGCCGGTTAGCGGGGGCTTCCATCCTACTTCGGCCGCCTGCGCAATGATCGTCGGGCCGTAATAGCTCTGGCAAATCTGCGTTTGCTGCCATCCGGCGCCGTTGAACTTGAGCGAGCAGTTAAGCAGGATCGGCGCGGTGGTCTTGTAGCACAGCCCGCCCGGAGTCGCGGGCAAGTAGACTTCCGGCTTGTTCTTTCCCGACGCGGCGCAGGCTGCGTTAACCGCCGCCTGTATTGCCGCCGTGTCGTCGGTCGCCGCGTCGCCCTTGGCAAGATAGGGCGGTGCCTTGACGTTGATCGCACCGTTGACGTGGCCGCTGATATTCGCGCTCTCGTCGATCGCCACATATGGCGCGGTCGCGCCGTTGCCGACCTGGATCCCATTGCCGGGCACTAGCAGCTCGCGGTATTGCGAGTCACCCGGCTGGTTGGCTTTCACGCTGGATGCCGCGATGATGTTGTGCCCGTTGGCATTGAGGTCCTGCTCGAGCGCGCCGATGGCGCAGCTCCAGGCCCCGCGCGCGCCTCTCGCCCACGCGCCGGCGCCCCCGGCGCTGCACGGCGCCGTCGCCTGGCAATCCTTGCACCACAGCAGCAGCCCGTCCTGCTCGGCGGGCAGGCTCGCGAAGGGCAGGCCGGCAAACTGCGGCGCGATCGGCTGAGTGCCCGAGAAGCGCTGATTGATCGCCTGGCGAAAGTTGAAGCCGGCACCGATGCCAGTGAAGTTGGGAATCGGCTGGTATTGCGCCGCCGCCGCCCCGGCCATCGCGGCCAGTATCAGGAGTGCGCCGAGGAACGTTCTCAATAGCGATTTATACATGATGTGAAACCGTCAGAATCCGATTGCCAGCCAGGAGAACCCGTTGCTCTGCTCGCTGGCCAGACCAGCGCGCTGCATCAGGATTCCTGGAACGTCGAGCACAAAGGTCGCGCCGGACACGCCATAGCTGATGACCGACGCTGCGGTATTGCCGCCGCCGGTACTATAATAAACGTTGGTCGCCAGCGGCGGCAGCAGGATCGCGTTGGGAAACGTGATCGGCCAGGCCACCGTATATTGCGTGTCGTTGGGGATGGCCTGCTGGGACAGCGCATAATAACCCCATTGGATGATCGCAATCGCCGGACCGCGGCTCACGTCAGTCAGCGGGATTTTCAGGTAGCCCGAGGTCTTGAGTGAGCCGGTGAAGCCGGCGACGAAGTTCTGCAGCGCGCCGATGTTCGCGATGTTAGTGTTCTGCCGTCCGTAGAGAAATGCCGTGCGGTTGCTGAGCTGCTGATGGGGCTCGTTGCTCACTCCGATACCACTGAAGCTCGCACCGGTGCCCGCACCCTCGACCGGATCGGTTTGCTGAATCTCGTAGATCTCGTTGGCGGTATATTCCGGACTATCGATAAGCGTTGCCATCATGCACCTCAGTACTTGCTCAGAACGTGAAGGTCCAGGTGCCCTGGTAATTCGCCGTGCCGTTGAAAGCGAACGCTGGCACCACCGCGTGCGCCAGCATCGGAGCCGGCGCCGTATGCAGCGCGACCAGAGTCCAGACTACGCCGCCGTCACTGGCGGTGGCGCCAAGCGCCGTCGCCCACGTCGGCGCCGCCGAGCCGCTGGTGCCCGCCGTCGTGCAGCGCTGGATATTGCCGTTGGCGTCGACGATCAGATTGCCGGCCACCCACGCCGTCGAGGCCGCCCAGGCCGGATTCGCCGTGCCGAGCGCGGCCGGCATCGCGGCCGCCCCGCCGTTGGCGAACAGGCCCACCTCCTGCACGGTCATCCCGAGCGCGCCGTAGTCGACGGTCGCCGACAGCGCGTAGTTGAATTGCACGCTACCGGAGCTGGGGAAAGTATGCGTGCCTACCGCGTTGTAGTATTTGGGCGCCGTGCTCAAGTCGGTGTCGTTCACGGTCGGCGCGGCGCCGCCCGAGCCGAAGCCGACCGCAAGTGCGTATTGGCCCGACGTGACTCCGGCCATCAGGTTGGCCAGCGCCGGCAGCCCCGCATTGACGAACAGGTTGCGGCATTCCCATACCAGCGTGCCGCGGCTGAAGATTCTGACTATTCCTTTTGGCCGTTTCACCATTGCTTTACCCGTTTGCCGAAATAGGCACTCCGTTGGCGACCACGCCCGAGTCGGCGACCGCCGGTTCGTGTGCGCCGTATGTTATCCCGATATGGTAGTAATGCCCGTTGTATACCGGCGCGATCAGCCGCTGGTCCGCCAGCGGTGCGATCGGCGCGGTCAGCAGGTCGCTTGGCGCGGGTGCGTTGTCGACCGCGCCGGTGAAGTCGCCCGGCGCCGGAGCTGCGTCCGCCAGCGGCGCCGCTTCGAACACCAGCGCGTCGAGCCAGCTTCGCATGGGCTTGAAGAAGTTCACCGCGGCGATAATTCGCGCCGGGTCGTTCGTCCCGACCGCCTGTCCGGCTCCCAGATTCACCACCACGCGAAATACCGCCCAGCCCTCCGAAGACGGCCACGCGCTGCCGCCCCAGCTCGCCTGTCCCTCCAGGAAGCCGACGCTGCCCCAGCCGAGCGAGCCCAACGCCTGCCTTATCGAATCGGGTGTGCCATGCACGCGATGCAGTGGGATGGCGGCCTGCAGCAGCGCGCGCCACGAATCGAAGTCGGTCGGCCCGGCGCTGCCCGACGACGACAACAACGTGTCAATATCGGTTAGCGTGTCGATGTCGGTCAGCGCGTCAATACTCTCGCCCGAGGTAGTCGCGGCGAGCTGCCACTGCGGATCGAGCATGTCGAACTGCCAGGCCAGGAAGATCAGCGCCGAATCCGGAGCCGAGTCGAGGCGGTAGACCAGCAATGGCGTAAGGTCGAGCGCGTCAAGCCGTTCGACCGTCGCCAATAGCGATTGCGAGCGCAAGTCGTTGATCGAAGGCGGTAGCTGGAGCTGCGCCATCAGTTCACCGGCATTTCCGGCGCCGCCGTGCCGCCGTAGCCCGATCGTCCACCGCCGCTACGCTGCGTCTCGGTAGCGCAATACATGTGCGGCTCCGGCTGGGGAATCGGCTGAGCGATATCGAATCGCGCGATCAGCTCGTCGGCCTCCGCCGCGCTGCGCTTGTGATCCGCGATGAGATGCGCGCGCACCGTGTCCGCCATGCACAACTCGCCCCGGCACAATGGGCAAAACTGGCTGGCCGTCGCGCCCATCACGAACTCTCCGCGGCGGTCGCCTGCGCCAGCGTAATCGCTGTGCAGTTGGCCCATTGTCCCACACTGAGCTGCGTATACGACGGCTGCGTCAGCACGACCTGATAGACGCCGGGGACCGAGAGCGCCGCCACGATCTCGCTCGGCACGATGTCGCGCTGGATGCGGGCGGCCAGGTTGAGCGCGATGTCCTCTGCGGCGGCGTTGACCGCGGCCATCGTCGAAATCGGTTCGGAGTCGGCGAACAGAGTGACCGTACCCGCAATCTGGTAGTCGATCTCGCTCACCGCGAGCGCGCTCACCGTGTCGGTGAGCGGCCGCACGTTATCGGCGCTAAGCGCCTGCAGCACTTTGGCGAGCAGCGCTGAATTAGCCACGCCCGCATTGTTGGGCGAGGCCGCCGGCTGCGTCGCGATCGGTCCGGTCAGGATGTATATCTGCACCGTGCCGGGCGTGGGCGACGCCACGCTCACGTCGATGATCGAGGGATCGACGCCGAGCGCGAAGAAGCGGTACGCGCCCGCCGGGCCGGCCACACTGAACTGGTTGGGTGCGGCCTGGATGCGGGTGCGCAGATGGTCGTCGGTCTCGGGCGCCGAGCCGCCGCCGGTCGTGATGGTGTTGGTCACCGAAGCGATCAGCACGTTGGGGTTAAGCAATACGTTGATCTGGCCGGGAAGATAGCCGTTCGCGTTGGGGCCGGCCGTGGTGCAGGTAGCCGTGACGCTCGCGACCGTCGTTGCGGCCGGCACGATGAGGTCCGCGTTGGTGGCGAAAACGAATTCGCCGTCGGCGGTGCCGCCCTGCGTGCCGGCCGGGATCGTGTATGGTAGGGTCAGCGCGTTTTGCAGCGTGAACTGCAGCGTCGTCACCGCGCCCTGCGCGCCGAGCCGGCTCACCCCGAGCAACTGCCCGAGGTAATCGATCATTGGAAAGACCGCGAAGGCGAGCAGGTTCTGCTGCCCGGCGTATTGGATCGCGTTGCGGACCAGCGACTCGCGATAAGCGTACAGGTTGATCAGCAGGCGCTCGACTTGCGCCGGTTGCAAGGTGCGGCCGGCGGCGGTCTGGAAGGCCGCGACCATGTCGGCCAGGATCAGGTTGGGGTTCAGCCCGTCGGCGTCATTGACGAACGTCGGCGGCGGCAGATTCGATATTCCGGCTCCCATCTGGCATCCCTTCGCGATTGGCACGCACGCTGCGCGCGTCCCGAACTTGCTATCCCGGCTGGCCCGCGTTCGCCAGCGTGATCGTGGTGTTCTGCGCCGGACTCGGCGCGCCGCCCAAATTGAGCTGCCACGCCACAGTGATATCGACGTGCGCTCCCGGTTGCGTCACGACGCCGTTAAGCGGCGTGGTCGTGACGGAGAGCACCTTCACTCGCGGTTCCCACCGAGTAATCGACTGAGTGACTTCGCGGACTACGGCCGGTCCCGCCTGGCTAATCGGCGCATCGATATATTTCCAAATGTCGGTGCCGAAGGTCGGACGCAGCACGTCCGTGCCCTTGGGCGTGGTCAGAATGATCGCGATGCACTGGTCGACGTCGTCGACCCCCGTGACGACGTTGCCGATCCCCGACCCTGGCTGTCCCGGCGTATCGAGCATCAGTGACCAGTCCGCCGACGTGATATCCGAAAGGGTGATTGTTCCATGAGCCATCTATTTCACCGCCCACAAATCCAGCTGCGACATCGGAGCGGCGGCCACGATATTGGTGAAAAAATCATGACATCTGCTGGTTTGGCGGCGCCGTGTTCCCGCCCTGCGGATCCGAATGGGTATGTCCGTTGTAAGTGTTAATAATCCCGTCCACCGAATCATTGTGCGCCGAAGTGAGCAGGTTGATTCCGCCCGCGGCGTGAACCGTGATGTTGCCGCTGGCGTCGATCGCAATCGACGCGCCGTTGGCGCTGAGGTTTATCGTCGCGCCGTTGGGCAGGTTCACGGCGAGCGCGTGCGCGGCGCGGTCGTACTCGACGCTCGCGCCGTCCTTGAATGACATGTGGTACTTGTCAGCGCTCTGGACCGGCGGCGTGTCGGCGCTCGAGTATATTGCCCCCATTACCGTTCCCGCCTCGTCGTGCTCGTCCATCAGGCATACGACCTGCTCACCGATATCAGGTACCCAGTAGCTTTTGTCGTTCTGGGTTTTCGAAAAAAGAATCGGCAGCCAGTACGACAACAGCTGGTCGCGATCGGGAAATGCGACCCGCACTCGGGCGCCTTGAAGGTCTTGCTGTTTCACCAGTCCTACGCGAAACATGTGTGCTTACTCAGTTGGAAATCCAGCGTTATGCCGCTGAAGGCCGGGTGGCGCAGGTTACGACACCATTCTCAGATCGGCCTCGGTGATATAGCCGGTGGCGCGCGAAAGCCGATGCTGCGCGCGCTCGATCATGTAGCTCCCGTCCATCACGTCCCATCCCGACAGCGCAACCACGTTGCCAGCCACCAGCAGCGTCGTGCCGGGCGCGAGGAGACGGCAGGTTATCAGGAGCCGATTGGCCTCGTGCAGCGCGGCGTTCGCGCGTTCCAGGGCCTGCTGTCCGTTCTCGCAGCGCGCGACGACCTTCAGCATGTCGCCGGTCGCCACTGCGGGGTCGGCCTGGGTGGTCTGCGTATAGAGCTGCTTGCTCTGCGGATCGAAGTAGGCGGTCTGCGCCTGTTTGTAGATCCGATGGGTCTTGGCCACGAAGCTGAAGCGCTCGACCGTGTTGCGATAGAGCGTCAGCACCGCCGGCCGCGCCTCAAGACTGGCGCGCGAGTAAAACACCAGCTGGGCGCCGCGCACCGTGAAATCGTAGTCGTGTTCGATCGCGACGCGGCGAAGAAACTCAAGGTCGGTCTCCTGCTTTTGCGTAATCCGCAAGTAGCTCACGTCGACCTGATTCGGCGCCCCAATCACGGTCATCCCATGGCGCGCCGCGACCGTCGCCGCGATTTGCAGGAGTGTCTGATTTTCGTATCCGAGACTGTTGCGGGTGCGGAGCGAAGGCGTGATCCAGGCCGGCAGGCAGCGCAGATGGAAAACGTCGGGCGGTCCCTCGATTTCGAGGTCGTCGACCTGGAAGTCGCCGCACGGCAGCAGCAATTCGCCGGTATAACCAATCAGCAGGCTGACGACGTCGCCCGGCTGCGGAAACCATGCTCCCTGCCAGCGCTTGTCGCGGTCTTCCAACTCGACTTCAAGCTCGCCGGAGCGTCCGCCAAGCTCGTCGACGTAGCTGATCGACAGTACCATGCGCGATATGTCTGCGGTGATATTCACGCCACTGTAAGTGAGTATCCAATTAGGCGAGCGGACCGGATATGCAATCGCAGCAGTCATCAGTTCATCCCGTGGAGGCCGTTTTCCAGGGCGGCAAATCGCTGATCAGCACGTTCTGTTGCTGGATGATCGGAATGGCCAGCGCGATCCCGGCCTCGAATACCGGCTCGATTGGCACACCCGGGTTGGCCATGACGATGATGCTGTAGTTCGTGGGGTCGCCGTAGTATTGCCACGCCAGCAAATCCCATCGCTCGCCGGCGTATGTGAGATGCTGGATAAACTGCGGCGCGCTCATTGCGAGGACCTCACGATAGCGGCCGCCGGCACGTCGGTGTATGAAAGGTCCGGTCCGCCCGCGCCTCCCGGCAGCGGGTTGTCAACCAGCGGCGAGACCCCGGGCTGATTGAAAGTCGGCGCCGTGTAGCTGGCCGCAGGAGCGCCGGTCCCGAGCAGCGCGGCGGGAGAGCTGTAGCTGATAGCTACAGGCGCAATCCCCAGCGGCGCCGAGGCGAGCTGTGGCGGCGCGGACGGGTCGAACTCGGAACCGGGCACCCACTCGCGAAGGCTCGTCCGCACCCGGATCGCGATCGGCGTGGCGTCGGCGCCGAGTTGAATATCGCTGGTGGCAACCGATGCCACCACGAAGAAGCCGCGGAAGACACCGTTGCCGAGCACGAGTGCGCGTGCCTGATGGTCGTCGGCGGCGGCGAGCAGCGAGGCGAGTTGCGCCGCCGGGTCGGTGAAAGAAGTGTGAAAGAGCATCGCGAGCGTGATGCTTTCGAGTTCGGCGGCGAGCCATTGCAGGCGCGGCCGGTCTTCGACTACCCGATGTTCCGCGTAGTCGAAGCGCCGGCTCGATTCGAACACCTCGGGCGAGCCGATCACTTCAAAGGAGATTTCGCCAAGTAGTGCGAACATGCTTATTGCCTTGATGAGATGGCTATTGGTGCGACAACACAGGGTTAAACTCTCTGCGCTGCTGGCGGACAATTTCGCGCGCCAGCACCTGGTGCAGCTCGCGGCCGTGACGCTCGAGCACTTCCATCACGCGGCGTTTGAGCGCGGTGGTGTCGGCCGCGTCCTCGGAATGGATAACCACGTTGGGCGCATAGTTGATTACGATCGGACCCTGCGTCATGCGCACCGCTGCGAGCGGAGCGGCGATGTGCGTCGTATCGTTGGTCGAAATGAGGGGTGTCGCGAAGGCGCTGGCGGGGCCCGCGGTGAGCATCAGCGGCGTCGCGAACGCGGCGGCCGCCGCGGCCCGCCTGACCGCGCGCAGCATCGGCGCCGGGCGTACCACAGTCGCCGCGTGCTCCACGGCACGCTCGCGATTTATGCCACGCGCTGTTGCCGCTCGAGCGGCGGAAAAGCGCGGTACATTGCGGTTTGCCGGCTTGATGGCGACGAGCGCGTCGCTGGCGAACGGGATTGCGCTCCGCACGCTCTCGTCTACCCACTTCAGCAAACGCGCGGCTGCCTTGTGCGCCGAGTCAACCGAACGCGAGTACAGGCGTTTCGCGGTATCCCAATGCCCGTAGAGTTCATATCCGGCAACCGCGAGCGCGACGGCGGCAGCGATGATACCCCCGACGAGCAAAAGCGAACTGAACTCGATGGCGGCGAGCATGTCGACGAATACAGCGACGTTGGTAAGCAAGCTCCTCAGTCCGGAAATGATACCTGGGATGCTTTTTCCGATTAACCAGCGGAGCGCAAGAATGGGAGCCCGCGCCAATCTCGAGCCCTCCATAAAGGGTTCGAAGAGATCGCTTTTCAAGATTTTGCTTACCGCGCCAAGTAAAAATACCGCAATTACAACACCGGAGCCCAACTTGCCTATCTCAGAAAGCACGGACTTGGCTTTCAGGAACTCGGTGATGTCGTTCATTATCCGAGTCGCGCCCACCAGCGTCCGATTCAAGATCGATGCGAAGGGAGCGGCCAATTGTTTTAGGAGACGCCCTTGTCTGAAATCAGCGAAAGGCGTCGGCACGGTTCTATCGTTGCGATTCGACTTGTGATGGTACGTCTCGTGGCGGTCCCGCCGAGGAACGGCGAAAGAGTGAAACACGCGCGAGAAGATACCCAAAAGTGCTGTGAAAGTTAGTGAAGACACGCCGGTGCCGGAAGGCTTGGAAAAGCCATAATGGCGAAGGTTATGTTTGGAATCTTTCCTTCCGCTTTCGACCGAGGAATCAGGCGCGCCTAAACGAGTCATGGCCGAACTCTGAGGGCCAGCGGCGGACGGCGCTGTAAGCAGTTGATTGCCTAGTGACCAGGCACGGATCTCGCGTGAGTCGAAAAAGAGTGTTTGCGTCGCGCTCGCAACGTGTACAAAGCCGCTGGCAAATTGTCGAAAATTACGAACGCTCGCAAGCGCGCGCCGCGAGTCGAACACATTGCCTCTCGGGATCATGGGCGATACCATTTCACACTATGACGATTCGGATAGATTCCGATTTTCTTGAAGGGCTCATCGCTCTATACATCATCGCTGGGCTGTGTACGGGTGTCATTGTTGTTATCTGGAATGTGCTAAAGGCGGTCCTCAAGCTGGTGGGGTGGATCTTCCTTCGGGCAGAGGGACTCAGAGACCTGGAAGAACTCCGCATTCGCAGTGAAACACGCCATGCCGAGTGGGTGAAAAATCAAATCGTACGCGGTCGGCCCGCTACTTTGGGAGGCGTACTGAAGCTCCTCGGTCGGCGGATTTGGACGGCGTACAGGCATCCGATACTCGCCTGGCGGGGCGACCTTGATCGACCGAAGCAAGGCACGACCGATGCTGGAGCAAATAGGCCGTGAATATGCACCCATCCAGCCGGACGCCGTCTCCCGAATAGCACTAAAGCTGTCCGGCAAGTGGTGCATGTTGCGAGTACTGTCTCTCGGAATCATAGGCGACAACTGTTCACGTCACGCAAACCCTATAGCTGCGAGCGCCCGTGCGATACTCAGTGGCTTACTGCCTATTGTCGCGGCGCGCACTCATTGCTTCGTCAGCCGCACGGTTGTAATCAGCGACAGCCGCCATCCAGAAATCAATCTCATCGAACTCCATCGCCGCTAGTTCCCCGACACCGAAGCCGAAGCGGACGAGTCCTGCGAAGCCGCCGGCGCTGGGGAGTCCTGCGCCGGCTCGGGAAAATTTGCTCCGGTTACCTCGGCCTGCAGCACCAGCACGTCGCCCAGGTCCATCTCGACCACGTCCTCATATACGATCAGCGCGCCATCGATTTGCGCCAACTCGGCGATCAGAGCGAAGACCACCGCCGTCGGGTCGGGATTGCCGGCGACGGCGCGTTGCGCACGCATCAGGTCGCGTCCCTTGCCCCTGCGAATAGCGGCGGTTTTGCCGGAGGGCAGCGTGATGCTGCGCAAATGCGGCGCTGCTGCGAGCTGCTCGGTCGATTGTGTTTCGGCCATGGGGATTATCTCCGGCGAGCCGTGATTGATCGTTCAAGTTGCCGCTCGTGAGCGCCGGTTCCGGGACAGGAAGCCGGCGGACGCGCTAGCCGCCCAGGTTGCTGCGGAAGTTGCTGAGCTGATCGACGCCATTTACCACGTAGATATTCGCCATCACGTCGAACAGGAATATCTGCGTACCACCGATATACAGTTCGGAGTGATACACTGAGATGAGCGATGTGGTATCCACTCCCTCGTGCAGCTTGAAGTTCATCGAGCCTGCATCTTTGAATATTCCGGTCATCAAGTAGATTAGCGGCTGTTCCTGAGTGCGGCCCTGGCTGGTGTAGGTTTCGAGATTGCTGCGCACCTGGAAGTAGTGCGCCGTGAAGGGGCTGTTCAGCGCCGTCTCGGCCTCGGGATAAATCGACGCCCACTTGATTTTGGCCTCGAGCTTGTCGACGCCGGCCCAGAACTCCGCCGAGCCCGCCATGCCGAGGCCCTTGTGGTCGACCATCTTGTGCTTGGGTTTGGCGACCTCGATTTCCTCGGCGCGGCCCAGCAGCCCGGTGCCGTCGAGGTAGACGTTGGCGTTGGTGATTCGATTTACGGCCAGGTTTGACATTGCGTGAACCTCGTCAGGCCCGGGTGCACGCGGCGCCCGGGGCCCCGATTAGTGTGACCTTAGGCGTTGAGCGTGACCGCGGTCAGCGCGTTGGTGTCGCCGAGTCCGCTCAGCAGCGTGGAGTCGATGTAGACGTTGAAGGTCAGACGCTCGGCCGGCGGCGGCGGCATCACGTCGATGTCGAAGACCAGTTGTCCGGCGGCCACCTGGTTGGACGGGTTCTCGGCGGGGTTGTAGCTGGCGGAGCCGGCGACCAGCGCGCCGCGCCCGATGAGGCTGCGGATGAAGGCGTTGACACTGGCCAGGATCGCCGAGATGAGCGCGTTGCTGATCGGCTGATCGATGAACTGGAGCATCGCGAGCTCCACCGATTCCTCGATCACGTCCATCGTGCGGCGTACGCTGATGAAGTTGTTGGGCGTGGTCACCGTGGGGTAGGCGGCGGAGCGGTTGCCCCACACCCGCAGGCCAGTGCCAAAGGCGTTGAAGACGGTCACGATACCCTGCGCGTTGAGATTGTTGACGTCGCTTGCCGCGTCCAGCACGGAGGCGTAAAGCGTGACGTCGGGACCGAGCAGGCCGGTCATCTGAGTATTGGAGGGCGACCACCAGTAACCTTGCGCCAGGTCTTTGGCCGCGATCGTGCCGGCCACCCACTGCGAGTAGGGTCCGACCGCCGTAGCGTTGGCTGCGTTCTGCACCGGAGTGCCTGCCGAATTGAGCGTGATGCCGGTCGGGATGAGGCCCAGGTCGGAGAATTGCTCTTGCGGATAGCAGAGCAGGGCCCGGTCTGAGCTCGTGTCGAACACGTTGCCCGCGACGCCGCGGTTGGCGATCGCGGTGGCCGGAGAGATCGACGGTGGTGCGTCGATCAGGGCGACCGCGCGGACCGTCTCCGCCGTCGAGAGCAGTGCGGCGGCAGTCGCTGGATCCTGCGAGTAGCCTGGCGCGATCAGGATCTTCGGGAAAAACCCCATCGTGCCGTAGGTCGTGCGCAGCGCCTGGATTCCCGTGTACATGGTGCCGGTGACCGTGCCAACGACGTCGCTGTCCTGCACCTTGCTCGGGTCGGCGTAGCTGAAAGAGACGCTGAGCGCTTCGCCAGTGGTGATTGCGCCGCCCGCTTTTTGCGTCACGATTCCATTAATGGGATCGAGCGAATAGTCAGTCCCGTTTATATAGGTAGTCGAGCCTCCACTGTTTTTGACTACCACATTCCAGACGCCCATATGCCCCAGGTTGAGTATTTGCGGCCCCGACGCCGGCAAGGCCATCGCCTGGGCCGTGATGGCGGTGTAGTGGAGGTACGGATTGAAGACGTTGACCACGATCACCTGGCCGGCGCCCTGGGCTTGGATGGCCGCGAGCGCGTAGGGAATCGTGTAGCCCTGGATCAGCGGTCCGTAAGCGGCGGCCGAGCCGGCGATATTCGGGTTGGCGGTAAAATTGACCAGCGTGGGCGCTTGCAACAGAGTTCCGGCGATGGTGACCAGCTTCCAGACCGCGGTGCCGTCGGCGGTGGTGGCGTTGAGCGTGGTCGACCAGGCCGGTGCGGACGTGCCGGTGGTGCCAACGGTGGAGCACTGCTGGATGTTGCCGTTGGGATCGACCAGCTGCTGGCCTGCCGCGACCACCCAGCTCGGCTGCCACATCGCCAGCGCGCCGACGGCTGCCCACAGCGGCGCGGAGCCGACCAGGCCGATCACCGACGACTTGACGACAGTGATCGGGACCGGTCCGGTGGAAGTTTCGATCGTTTCAATTCCATGTAGAAAGCTGGCTGCCATCTTCTTTCACCTTCTTCTAATGCCTGCGGGAGTTTGCCGCTCCGTTGCGTCTAGTTGGTCGGGGCCGTCGGGTATGAGGAGCCGCCGGCAATCGCGGTGACGGTGTCGGAATAGGTATAGGTGACGTTTACCGTCGCATTCGGAGCGATCGCGCCGCGCGCGACCTGTGTGATGATTCCGTTGACCGCGTCCAGCGTATAGTCAGTGCCGGCGAGATAGGGATTGCCACCACCAGCCGGAATAATCACTAGATTAGCGACATTACCCACCGGCAACTGGATAACACCCTGCGAGTTGAAGGTGTATGCGGCCTGCGCGGCTACCCTGACGGTCTGCCCGCCCTCTTCCAACGCGGTGCCCTTGATGAAGAGCGGGAAGTTGTCCTGCGTCGACGCCTCCAGCGCCATCGTCTCGAGCGCGTAGAGCGCCGACCAGATCCATACGCCGCCCTGCGGGTCGCGGCCCAGGAACTGTTCCCTAAGTGGGAACATCTTGCGGCATCCGGGAAGCCGCAGGCCGGTCAGCGCGGCGCGGATCGCCTCGAGCAGCGCGTAGGCCCCGGGGTTGGGACCCGACGGGTCGGCGCCGAAACTCCATCCGAGGTCGCGCACCAGCAGGATGACTTCGAATTCGAGCCGGCGCGCCTGCACCACCGCTGCCGTGTCGATCAACGCTCCGTATGTCGCGCCGCGCCAGGCCACCAGGGCCGCGCCGATACGATGGGTGAGGCGGTAGGCGGCCGGCTTGTCGGGAAATTGCGCGATCTCGATCGCGGTTATCTGCGCACGAAGCTGCGCCGCGATCGCCGACTCGAGGGTCGCGATGTCGAGCGGTGTGGGCGGCGCGAAAGTCTGACCAGCCCACGGGCTGTCGAGCGTTACGCCCATCGTCAGAATCCCTTCAAGGTGCCGCGGCTAAAAACGCGCTGCGGCAGCGCGCCCGAGCGATCGCCGCCTGCGTCAGTTACGACCGCGCCCGCGGCTTCGGGGGGTTCCTGGTTATCCGGTGCAAGCCCCAGCGTGAGGGTGCCGTCGGCGACGCGCACCAGGACCGCCACCGCGTCTTCGTAACGCTTGCGCGCTTCGGCCAGATCGTGCAGCGGGCGCAGCGCCTGCAAGCGGTACATCGCGACATCGCAGGTCAGCCGCGCGAGCACGGCGGGCGGATCGCTGAGCGGCAGAGTGAAGCGGCTTTCCAGGTAGCCGTCGATCTCGGCCGAGGCGTCGGCGAGCGCCTGCTGCAAGACGGTCTGGTTGACGACGGTCTGAGTCGGGTCCTCGTTGGTCAGCTGCACGAGATCGCGATTGGGGTAGCGTGCGATCATGTCCGAAGGCTGCGCGTAAACCATGGCCGATACTTCCTTGTCGTTTACCTAGCTCGCCTGAGGGCGGGCGGCCCGGAACGGAGCCTTGCGGCTTCCGTCCCGGGCTCGCATCGGGAGGAGAGGGGCTAGGCGAGATACTCGCTGACGATCAGGTCGGCGCTGTTGCGCCAGATGTTGGTGGTGGGCACGGAGGAACTGGCGCCGGCGCCGACCATGAACTCCGAGTTGAGCAGCTGGCGGGCGACTTCCTCGAGCGCCGGCGGCACCACCAGGTAGACGCCTTTGCGGCTCGAGAGCGCGCCGAACGGCAGTCCGCCGTCGGTTTTGATCGAGCGCATCGCCGCGCGCGCGGCGCCGTAGTTGGTCGGATTGCTGAGGTCGGTATTGCTCGCGTAACAGAGCTGCCACAGCCCGACGCCGGTGTTGGCGCGGCCGTCGACGCCGTAGCGGAATTCGCGCCGGTTGAACACCGCCTCGTCGGTGAGCGTGTTCATCCGGGTGACCGCGTACTCGCGGCGCAGCTGGAAGATGAACGGCCGGATCGGGCGCGAGGCGTCGACCAGGAACCAATAGGCGCCGCTGCCGGTGGTGTTGAGGTTGGCCACCTCGGTCTGCGGATTGCCCATCGTCCCCACCGGATGAGTCGCGGAGAAAAAGGGCTGGCCGTCGTAGCCGAGCACGGAGGAGGGCGTGTTCACGGCCGCCTTGATGGTCGTGAAGAGCAGCATGTCGGGATGCACTTTGGTGTCCCAGCCGAGCTGCTCGATGACCGGCTCGTAGACGCCGTAGGTATCGTCTTCGACGTCGTTGCGGTCGATGCCGACGGTGTCCTCGAAGTTCTTGTTGACGATCGTGTAGGCGTGAGCCTCGAGCGCCTGGACCACGCGGCTGCCGAGCCACTCGCGGAACTTGGTGGTGCGGCCGAGCCACGGGTAGGTCGTCTGCCGCGAGCCCGAGCGCACGATCGAGGCGATCTGCTCGTAGTAGCTTGGCGGCGTTTCGAACCCGCGCTGAAAGATAACGTCGAAGCCGGTGAACAGTGCGGTGAGATTTGCTGCGCTGATTTCCATCGTTGCTACCGTGTGGGCCCGCGGCGCGGCCGCGAGCGGCTGGAGGGTTGGTCGGTCGTCCTAGACCGCGAGTGCCGCCTGATGCCAGAAGTCGATCCAGACCTGGCCGCTGGAGTCGAGGTTGACGATGGTGCCGGCCGGGCTGCGCGTCGGCCCGCCCCAGTTGTACGAGACCAGGACCGTGGCGGCGGCGGCGATCGTGCCGCCGCTCGGCGGCAGCATGATCAGCCCGGCCTGGTAGTCGACCACGTAGTCGCTGCCCTCGACGTAGGTGGTGCCGGCGGGCGACGAGGTCACCAGGAGCTTGGAGATGTTCTCATGGCCGACGCTGATGATCTGCGCGCTGGTCGAGGCGGGAAACGCATGCGATTGCGCGCTGACCGCGGTCGCGCCCGAACCGTCGCTGAGCGAGACCGAGTTGTCATCGACCGCGAAACACTGCATCCCGACCTGGGGCTGCGCGATCGATCCGTCGTTGATCGCGTAAAGAAAAACGCCCCGCGCGCAAATCACCGAGATCGCGCCCGCCGCGCCGGCCGGCAGATTGGTCCCGGGAATCATCGCGGACGACGTGTTGACCGCGTCCTGCCCCGGCATCCCGAGGTAGGTTCGCTCGGCGCGGCCGACGATCCGCAGTCCCGCGGCCGAAGAGGC
Source organism: uncultured delta proteobacterium (assembly GCA_963810495.1). Lineage (GTDB taxonomy): Bacteria > Desulfobacterota > Binatia > Binatales > Binataceae > JAKAVN01. The sequence continues at coordinate 122,699 of CAWENP010000017.1, read as the reverse complement.
GGGCACCGCGTTGCCGTTGGCGTTGAGCGCCACCATCGAGCCCAGGTAAACCGTGGTGTTGGCCTCGACCGGGTAAATCTGCGTCCGCCCGAAGTCGGACATCTCGGGCGTGTTGCGTGAGCTGGTTACAAGACGCAACTTAGATGCGTCTAAAAGCTAGCTTTATAGTTCTATAAGAGAAGATAGACAGCCATAGGATAGAGCCTTTGCAGAGTAAGAAGCGCGATATGTGCAAATCAGTTCTTTCACGAATCTAGCCTTGTGGCTTAGCAGTGGCTTCACAGTCTTCGCACACACTTTTGAATCGAGGGCTTCGTATCAGTTCTTCGATTTTCCCGGACGACCAATCGTAGTTCCAGTGTTCGCGTCCACATGATCCGCACCAGCGTTCTTGTGCTCGCCATGCTTTCCGCTTTACACTCCATTTTTTCCGTTCACTACAATCGTAATCTTCACTCATCTTAATACCCCTTACGTTTTCCTTCATCAAATTTAGATTACGAAACCACGCCCGCGCTTCCGCTTGCGCTATAGTCAATAATCTTTTCGGTTTTGCATATAGCAACTTCTGCATCAAGGCCGACAATCCAAATTCCGGCATGAACATCCATTCACTCGCACTAGCCTTGGCGCGATACATGGCACAATATATCCGCTTCATCCGCCACGGAAGTATACATTTTGCTTTCAGTATGTACTTAATCACCCGTTCCGAATCTTGCCGGGACGGCAATCGGCGCACCAGTGCCGAAGTAAATCCTAACGATGCAGCCTTAGCTTCCACCGCCGTGCCGTCGATCATCGCCCCGCTAATCAGCACATGCTTATGCGGTAAATCCATCCGTTGATCGATCTCGTTTGACCATAGCAACACCTTACATCCGCGAAACCGCCGATAAATCCATTGCTTCAAAGTCGGCCACACCGACCGTAAATGAGTCCAGCTTTCCGAATCCACTGTCAAGAAATAGTCATACCTGGATATCCCGGTTCTCGCGCGCTTGAACACTGCCGCTCGTTTACGCGGCCCGCAGGCGGTACACAGCCAGCGCCCACACCCAAGGCGCAACATTTCACCGGTGACGGTCGAAGCGACGAATCCGATTTGACAGGGTACTAAGGTTGTGATTGGATAAACGATGTTGACCAGCCAATCAACACCATGAACCACAAGGGCCACGGCGTCAATATCGCACCGTGGCCCTTCACTTTCTGAGTCTCATTTCGACCCTATAGTTTGTGACTATCCCTCTGCGCTCATCATCTCCACAATTTGATCGTTCACCATTTCAAACCGCGTCACGGCGGAGACAAGATCCCCCGCTTCCACGAGCATGTCAACATTCAGTAGCCCGCCGATGGCCCCCATTATTGCGATGTCGGCGAGTCCTTTTTCTTTGCCCCACTCCACGATGGTATGGCGAAGTCCCTCACAACTTGCCTTAAGCGTCCGAGCTAGCTCGTTCACCGCCACTGTTACATCTTCTTCATTCTTCGCGGTGCCGGTGATGCTCGCCTCCAATCTCGCGACGAACCACTTTAGCTTTGTGAAATATAGGTGGACCAGCACCTCATCATCGCTTTCCAGCGCACCTGTGATTTCCCCAAGCCCCATCAGTATGTCCGATAACCGTGCGATTTGATCGGGTGTACCTGGCGTTGCCATTTGTGCTCCTTTGGTTAGCGCCCTTTGACTGGTGCTATCTTCTCAAGATATTTCGCCAGCTTCATCTTCGCTTTGTGGATTTTCTGACTGTCAGCGGTGAAGATCACCATCGCGACTATATACGAGTAGTCACCGATTTTGATCCGCTCCTGCCACGGGATGCGTTCGTCGCGCATCACCTGTCGGAGCAACTTGTGTTGTTTGCCGCGCGGCAGCGCCATAAATTCCGCCGCTTTCATTTAGATTCCCCCACCCGACCGTTTGCGCAATTCCGCTGCCTCCGCTTCCGCTTTCGCGTACTCCCGGTTGACCGCCTCGAAATCGATCTTCGGCGTGCGATCCAGATCGCGGAGAATCTTCACCCATCGGAATTCATCTCCGGCACATTTCGCACAGAGCATCAGCGTGGTGGCGCACCACGCGGGCAGCGGCAGCCATTTCCCGCCGTGCTCCACCGAGCCCCAGACTTCGGCCACGAACGCGATCCCGCCGCGCCCGCCGCAGCAATGACATTCTTGCATCATGGTATTAGCCTCCTTTAAGTGCCGGGCTTTCGAGGCCCGGCCTTTGGATCATCCGCTCCCGAAAGTCTAATTGTCAAGTGGAGTCGTGAAAGACATACTATTCAGAGCTACACCGAATGGCTATATCGAGATAGCAACATCAGCTTAGAGAGGAAGCACAACATTCCAGTGCAACATTCCAAGACAACTTTCCAGCACAGAGCGCCAGCACAACATTCCTGTGCAACATTCCCGATCGACATTTAGCCCCTACTTTTGAGAAATAGGCCCGATGGCGATGGTGTCACGGCGCGCCGCGCCTCGCCCACGGGTGCTAAAGCTGACCTGCTTGCCGACCAAGAGCCCCGAGCGCAGCCACGGCGTCAGGATGGCCGCCACCGTGGCGGTGGTCGCATCCCAGTACGCGGCGGTGCTGAATTTGTCGAGCCGACGGCCAAACAGGCGCACGGCGGGCAATTCGACCATCACGCCGTCACCTAAAAGATCGACCGCAACCTCTCCCTCGACGCTCGCTGTGATCTCAATGCTCCAGGTGTAGCCCTTGAGCGGCCAGATCGGCCTGTACGGCCTCGGGAGCAACATCTAACCCGCCGTCGGATTCGCCGCTGGTGCGTCGGTCGGCAGTGGCACGATGGACCAATCTTCGGCGACGACATCCCCTGCTCTAAGGCGCGCAGGTTCCCAACCGCGTTTCCCAAGCATTTGAAGCCAACAGTTTCGATTTAGCGATATACATAAGCCGTTGGGGCGGACGCCCATATGCCCGCACCGCACCATCAAGCCCGCGATCATGTCCGGGGTATTCATTGATTAGCCATGCCTCGCCAACCAATATACTACCTTCGTTACCCAATAGCCACTAAGCGGCCCGTCGGCTCCCGTTGGCGAAGATAAAGAGCGCGACGTTTCAATCCTTAACTTGATAAAATCGGCGAAAGGAATGCTTTATATTTCTCGCGTTGAAGCCCCGGCACACCTACGCTAGTACCCCGTCCCCATCTCTTTCACGGAACAGGTTTCAAGTTTAGGAGATCGAGTCTAGCCGGATAATCAGCCGGTAGCGGCGGGTTAGATATAGGCACGCCAAGTCCACTCGGCTCGATTTGCGCACTAGTGAGGAAAGACGGCTGATAAACTATCCATTGGATTCCATACCACGACGCTTCTATCGCCACACTTGGATCATCGCGCGCTACCAGCGCAATCAATCCCAACGGCGCGCTAGCGTACTTTGACCAATTCGGGTCTAGCCGTAGCTTGCGAGCGTAGTGGATCAGAGTCGAAAAGATGCCTGGTGATGGTTCCATCTTGGCCTCGATCAGATAGATAACCCCATTCTCGATAAAGATAGCGTCGGCCCATCTGTTGGAAACTCTAGCGAGGTTCGCCATTGCCGGACTAAGCGGATACGCACCGAGCGGAGCTATGGTCGGCCCAACACGTACTTGCATATATATTTGAGCGTGCGGGTGATATTGAACTAGCCACCATGACAATAGCTGCCATTCACGCTGTACTAACTGCCTACCAGCCATAAATGCCAGTATTGCACAAATGACAAGAACTTGCTATTGGTGGATCAGCGGCACCGTCACCGGGGTTTTATCCGCGTCGGCATAGCGCGTTACCTTTACCCGCTGGCGGTGCCCATCTTTTAGTTTTACTCGTTGTATATACAACGACCTAGGATCATAAATATGGCTTTTCAACCCGGCACCCCAACTACCGCAACCGAAGCCACCACCAATTGGGTGGCAGGCTCGACCGCCAAGGCGCAGAAGTACGTCACCAACACCCTGCGCCCGAAAGTACTTTTCACCACCGCCGCAATAGCGCAAGCACCCGAATGGCTCGCCCAAATCAATCAGGTCGGCACCGCCGGTTACATCGCGGGCATGAACCGTGCGAACGCTAATCTCAATCAGATCGCGACCAATATCCAGAACAATGGCGCGGCTTCTTATAGCCAAGGCGTTACCAGCAAACAATACAAGTACGCGGCGGCCGCCACCGGACTAATCCCGGCGATACAGCAAATCGCGGCTAACCTGCCACCGCGCGGCACCAAACAGCAGAATATACAGCGCTCGGTACAGTTTGCGACTCAAATGGCCGCATTACGCGGTCAGTATAGAGGCTAACTAGGTGCCTTTTGAGATCGAGCATAACTTCCCGACTCCACCAGACAGCGTACCTGTCGCTGAATTAGCCCCGGCCCTCGCACTATGGGTGGAGTCGGGTGCCGATCTGATCGAAGCACTCGGCAGTCCGCCGAAAATCGTCAAAGCCTTCGAGCGCCTACAACGTGCGCTCCTTGGTCAATAAGTAGTAGTCTGTAGATGTTCACTCTCGAATTATTCAAATCAACTAGCACCCTAAACACTCTTACCCAGATCACCAGCGTCTATAGTGGCGTGGTCCCGACGCTCAACAATGGTTTCCAAGTCCCGACTTTGCACTATCTTATGGGTATAGTTGGCGTGTCGGGCCATCTGCATCGCGTGCAGACCCAAGCCCCGTCACTCCGTCCGTTCCCTTACCCGGATTTTATGCCGGTGAATGTCGGCACAGCCATCGAGTCACCGGTGAAGGGCGCGTTCATGCCGACAAGTCCCATCTCGCTAAACTACACCGAAGAGCTAGACGCCTATGTTTATGCCGCTAGTGGCGAGACTTGCTATGTCGGAGTCCAGCTTAGCGACGGACCGATAGTTACAACTCAACCCGGTAGAGTCATTACCGTGCACGGCACCGCCAGCACAACTCTGACTGCGGGTGGATGGACCACGGTTCCGATCACTCTCTACCAAGCATTACCGGCAGGTGTCTATAACCTAATCGGAGCACGCGCCTATAGCGCCACTTGTCTATTTTTCAAGGTGATCCCGGCAATGGGTTCACTGTGGCAGCCCGGCTCAACTGGAGTCCAAAGCTATGACGCCCTTGATGCTCCCGGTGCTAGATACGGCGGTTATGGTACATGGTTGACATTCCAGCAAAACGTCTTACCTAGTTTTAACTTCTTTGCTACCTCAGCCGACACCGCCGAAGAGGTATGGCTTGACCTCGTTTTTACGGGTGGGTCGCCGGTCAATCAGGCGTCTTAAGAGATATGAGCGATGCCAGTACTGATCGAGATCGGATCACACGCTCATAGTGCGCGCGAACTACTAGAGTTCTATTACGGACTCAAGACCTATCTTCGCATCTATGAGTCCGACGTTAGCGTAGGCACTACAGCCGTCAAGCTAGGCACGTATGCCAACACTCGCATAGCGATCACGCTCGGCAATACAGGTTCCGCCCTAGTTGTCTTTGGATACAACTCTGGCGTCACTGTCACCACAGGCCTGCCCCTGCCATCGAATACCGGCGTAGGGTTGAACTGGCTCATAGATAACGAACTCGTGATGCAAGACATCTATGCGATTAGTGGCAGCTCGGGCCAGACGGTCCATGTCGTGGAGAGCGTGCTTAGTGGATTATGAGCGTATGCCGACTCGCAGCATTGCTATTTATCCTGTCGCTGCTCACCTACGGGCTGATAGCACAGCCTAAAGCGCTCGCGATTAGCTGGTGGCCGTGCGGCAACCCTGTGGTCGCTGGGACTGCAACTCCAACCCCAACGCCAACGCCATCGTTTGTTTGCGCGACCTCACAGTCAGGCGGTTCAAGCCTAACGCTCAACTACGCTTCGGCCTGTAGCGGCCCGAACGCTCTAGAGAATGGCGACCAGATGGTCATCGCGTGGAACAGCGCAGCCAATACCGGGCCTGCAACTGGATGGCAAAGCGTAATCACTACTGACGGAGCCTATGGCCGTCTCTATACCAAGATTTACTACACTGGTGACTCTGGTTCGGTATCACTTGGCAATCCGGGCGGATTGACGGAAGCGTGTTTCGCTGCCTATCGTGGCACCAACTATAACTACGACTGCACTAATCTAGACATTAACAATGCTTGGGCTTTCGTCGGTAGTTCAGCCACGCCCGGCTCACCTAGCTGCACCACAACAGGCACAAATGACATTGCCATCCTCGCCACTGTCTGGGTTAACAGTTCGACCTTCTCCTCTGCCGCCTCCGGATTCACCGATAGAGTCAACGCTGTAAACACTTACGGCTGCGATATTGAAGACAAGCTAGTTTCGACTGCTGGGTCTATCGGCTCGGTTCATATCACCCTATCCGCTGCGGGTGGTGGCGAGGACGTGGGCATGCTGCCCTATCCGCCGTAAGGTATGAAATGCCACTGTGGACAATCAAACCCAAAGGCTCCCTCATTCGCAACAATCCCGAGTGGAACCTCGAATATGCCGCCGTCGCCTACGGCTACGTATCTGCCAATTCGACTACCACGCCATACATCGCTCTATACAATAACGACTCGATAGGTCGAAAGTATTATACCTATTCGATAGACCCCGACTTCATCAATGAGACTGGGTGCTTTGTCGAGACGATGCAGGGTACTTTCGGCACGTTCGACCACAACTCGCGTCCGATTGTCGTACCGGGTCCACACCTATCTGGCGCGATCTACTATAATACCGTGACTAGCTGGCCACAGGGTAGCGAATGGGGTCTGGTAAATCCCCGCACTGATGCGAATCCCTGGAGTGGCGCACCACTCATGGTGCTATATTCGGGCTGGTCTGTATTAGTTCGCTTCGATGAACCGACCCTTGGCTCAGACCAAGTAGTCAATACACTGCCAGTAACCTTCTGGTATCTGGTCATGCCGTGAGTACTAGCGCACATGAGCCTAGTTAACAATTTCACTCAGTACACAGTCCAGCAGGCTGAACAAACCGGCATTGAACTCCTGCTCGAGAATTTAGGTATCGAACTGCTAGGCGCGGAAGTAGTACTACCACTGTGGCCCTTCATTGCTCTGGGTGGGCTCATATACGACATATTCAGCCTGTTTAGCAGTGGCAGACCTAAGTTTCAAGATACTGATGCGCTGATTGCAGCCTATAATCAGAGTGCTTACTGGCCGCTTCATGCTCTAGCGTCTGACCTCCAGATAGCCGCTAAGAATGGTGCTCCGATAAGCGATAGCAATCCAGCTATACAGGCTCAATTCAGTGCGTGGAAGCAAGGAACCATTCAATCAATCCAGTCGTTCGCGCACCAGACTCCGGGTCCAACTGGTAATGGATATTGGCAGTTGCAGCAACTCATAGACTTAAGTTGGGATTGGTCCAGTGGTGGTCAGGGCCAAGTCTTGCAGGCCGTCAAAGCCATAGACCAAATGACTATAGGTCTAAGTCAGCTTAGCTCGCAGACCACAGGCACAAGTGGAAGAGGTGGAGGCAGTGGCGAAACTGGCAAGGGTGTACCGAATCCGCCTACTACCAACCCATGTCAATCTAGTGATCCTAATTCAGACGAGATTCTAGACCTATGTAACGCGCTCCAGACCGCACTAGCGAATCTACCTCAACCTACTACTCCTACAGCTGACAATGGTGCATGCTGCGCTGCCGTGGTCCAAGCTATAGCCTCAGTCGCTAGTCAGCTTTCAATCATAGCCGAGTCGATCTCGAATCCTGCTACACCGCCCGCACCAGTCGATCTCACACCCGTGGTGACTCAATTGCAGGCGATGGTAACCGCCATGATGGCCTTTCCTGCCACGGAAACGGCCATCGGAGACTTGCTCAACACCGGCCTGACCAACATTACCAACGCCATCACGAGTAGCGGCGGTGCCTACCTTTCTATCATTGATCGATTTGTGCAGTGGGTCCAAAGCGAGTTTCAAATGCAACCCGGTGAGCTAGCTACATGGGTCAATGCCGGGCTAGTTCCATCCAATGTAGCTCAACTCTATTCCGGCACCATCCGCCCGCCGATTCATAGTGCCTCACTGCTCGATTATCTAAAGATATTCTTTGGCGATATAGACCTGTTCAGTAATTGGGTTAACAAGCACTTCAAAACGTGGCTCGCCAACACTCTACCGGCTTGGCTGGATCATTTCATATCGTTCGCCCTGAAATACCTTCAGACCGCCAACAGTAGCGGCATTATCAATAACGCACAGTGGACGCAGCTAGGGCACGATTTATTGGCGACCTTTGAAACTGTACTTGGTCCGCTAGGCGATTTCGCCCTCACCACTTTATCGAAAAATGTCTCACCGCCGGGTGACATTGCCCCTGAAGCTGCGGAAGCCAATTTCAAGACTATGATTGGCAACGCTAGTGCCCTTGGCGCAATGGCATGGGGTGCGGCCACCGTCGCGGCTTGATCTTTGGCGAACACTCCAAGCACCTTAACTATTTTACCGCGCTATTCGCGTTGGGTGCGGGCTATGACGCTGTAGCCGAAGGGCTGGTCAAAGCCCTTGTCGATCCATTAATCACGACCCCGGCCAAGTATTACTACAAGGGCCAGTTCAAGGCGGAATATTTTAACGAGTCTAACGCCGTCGAATGGCATTCGCGCCGTCTCGATGTTGGCTGGACCTTAGAAGAGATTTTCAAATATTCCGGCCTCAAGACTAAGTATGAAACCGCCTATATCAATGCGGCCTATCGTCCGGTTAGTCCGTTCATGATCGCGGGCGGCTTCACCAACAAGGAAGTCCCGCAAAGTATACTTCAAGACGCTTTCCAATTTATGGGCTTACGTGATCAAGACGTAACCCTAGCGATCAACAGTGTCGAAGTAAGAGCCTTACAGGCCGTCAATCAAGCCTATGTGCAAGAGGCGGTTACCGCTTACGCGGATGGCGTGGTCGGCGACCAAGAGCTAGCGCAGGTTTTAACCGACGCGGGTTTCGGCCCAACCGCCGCAAGCCTGGTTACCAAGCGCGCACTCATTGCGCGGCGCATCAAGCTCGCGCAGATCACTGAGTCATTTGTTGTACCGGAAGTCACCGGGGGCTTGCTCACCGCACCGCAAGGCACCGCTGCGCTCGAAGCGGCGGGCGTGCAAACGTGGCTCGCCGATCTCAAGATTCAACTGGCGGAGACCCGCGCTGCGCTCAACTTGAATCGAAAAGAACTAGCGGCGGAAGCCCGCCTAAACTTACAACGCTCGCGCGCAGCCGCTAGAGCCGCAATCGCAGACTTTCGCAATGGCACCATCAATGCCGTAGGGCTAGAAGTGGCATTGCTAGCAGCACAGCAAGACCCACTCATATCTACCTTGACGGTCGCCACCGAAACCGCGATTCAAGCGGGCCGTCTCAAGTTTATCTACGGCCAATTGCTCGCGCCCGAAGCGGCCAAGGTTTTGGATCAACAGGTGTCGGCGCTGGCCGCCCAAGCTACGCACCAGCTTATCGATCCGGCTAGTGCACAATTGCAGCTGCAAGCGTTGAACATCCCGCAACCACAAGTGACCGCGTTGATCGCCAGATAGTTCGCGTCGGAGTCCAAGCCGACCGCCCTGGAAACCTTGCTGCCGATCAAATAGTGCCAGGCGGCGTCAGGATGAGCTTACGAAGATCTCGGAATTCAACCTCCACGACTTTGCGTGAGCCATCTATAAAGTAGATCGTCGTGCCTTTTATTCCCGGTTCGGGCAAAAGCCACATTATGGTATCGACATTGACTAGAATGTTTTGACCGTCCGCGAAGACATCGATCATCCTTGCCATGACATTCTCCTAAGGCATAACGCCAATGATTTAGAATACTGAATGTTTGACTGCACTTGAAGTAAGAGCATGAACGCCTTTGAACACTGTCCACAGGCTCAAAGAAAAGGCCCGCCAAGCTGGATGCGTGACGAGCCGGGGGCACAACCGCTAGTTCATTCCCACAGGTGCAACTTCCGTAGTGCATCATGCGCTAGTGCCGAATATCTATCCGTGTTCTGTAGATTCTTATGCCCTAGCCAGACCTGTAGGTGCTTGAGATTTATCCCATCGTTTATAAGTTTGTAGCCCGCGCCGTGGCGCAGGGCGTGGAAGTGGCACAGGCGCACCGGCACGTCGGTCTTGAGCGCCGCGCGGCGGAAACACTCCTGTGCCGCACGCGCGGTCATCGGAGCACTGCCCCATGCGGTGAAGATGAAAGCCGACTTAGGTTGCACGCGCTGCCAGCGGCGCAAGCTGCGCATTTCCGACGCCGACAACGGATGTATCCCGGAAACCCATCCTTTGAGACGGCGGACGTATACAGTGCCAGCGGTCCAGTCAACGTCACTCCATTGCATAGATACAGCTTCCGATAGACGTAAGCCGTGGTGATACGCCATCAAGAATAGGCAATAGTCACGTTCAAAGGTTCTACTCTTACGGTCTACCGCATTGAGTATAGCGTCAAATTCCGCTGGCGTGATATGCATTCGCTCGCCAGTCGGGCCGGCTTGCCGTCCGCCAGTCTTGGCCTTGGCCGGAATAGCCACTTGTTGTGTGGAAGTTGATAGTTGAATAACCTTGCCCATAATCAAATACTCCTTATTCAATGGATACCGGAGATCGTATACCCTGTGCAAGATGGTTAGAGCCGCCATTTCGTCACCTCTTTGAATCCTGCCTATGCCTGCCCGGCCGCGGCGCGCGCGTCCGGTTTAGTCGTTGCCACGGTCGAGCCGCAGAAAATCGCCTCGGCCGGAACGCTTGCGCCCGAGATAGTCCTCGGGGCTCAAGCCGAGCTGCGCACAGATCGCGGTCTCGGTGGCCGTCAGCGCGGCCGTCGCGGCGAGCGCCGGTGGCGGAGGAGTAAAGGTCGCGGCGGCGCTCTCGAAGGCTCCGCCGAAAGCCGCGGGCTGGCGGGCGGCGAAGGCGCCGAAGCCCTTGAAGTCGGCCTGGCAGTAGGAGATCGCCCACTGGCGCTGCGCTGGAATCAGCTTGCCCGCCTTGATCGCGTCGTCGACCGCACGCTCGGCGCGCTCGCGAGCGCGCTCGACCCGCAACTGATTGAGTTCTCCGATCACGCGCTGGAACTGCGCGACCGCCACGTAGCGCGCCGGGTCGGCGCCGGCTCCAGCGGCCTGCATCGCGTCGGCGTCACCGTCGTCGTCGCAGTCACCGTCTTGCGCGCCGTCTTCATCGTCGTCATCGTCATCGCCGTGGGCGCTCTCGTTCATCGCGCGCACCGCCGCGAGGACCTCCTCGGGCGAGGCGTCGTCGTCGAGCCCGAGCATTTCGCACAACTGTTGCAGCAGCGTGTCCATCGCTTCGCCCCCTTGGCCGAGTTCGGCGCCGGCTGCGGTGCGGGCCGGAGGTTCGTGCTGAACGCCCGCGTCAGGCGCAACCATTCCAGCCACCGCACGCGCCGAGATCGCGGTCAGATAGAGATTCGGATTGTTGGTGAGTCCCGCACGCAGGAGCCGCGTGACCGCGCCGTCAGGCGAGTACTGGAAGACCGGCGAGATGTAGCGGTACTCGCGCGAGGTGATCGCCTTCGCGCCGTGTGGAGTCCATTCCACGCGGCCCCACAGCGCGCCGTCGCGCTCCGCGAGCTCGCGGATCCATCCGGCGGCGGGAGCGGGACGGCCCTTGGGCGCGGCGAAATCGGTCGCATGGTCGTAGTCGATCGGTACGCCGGCCGTGAGGCCGAGCGCCTCAGTCGCCGCGATCACGCGCGCTGGGTTGGCCAGCCGGAACGGTCCGCGGCCGTCGCGTCCGCTGAACTCGCCCGCCGGGATCAGCATCACCCACTGCGGCGGCGCGCTGGAGGAAAGATCGGCGTCCTCGATCGCGGTGCCGTGGACCGCGAGCGGGCCGCCCCGTTCGATAAGCTCCGTGGTCTTGAAGTGCGTCGCGTCCATCGCGCGGAAGTGTGCCCGAATCCGCGAATGCGCATAAGGGTGAAATATTTGGCGATTATGTTAGGCTTGATACCCGTGGCCATAATTGCTATATTTCTCCCCATGAACGACAAAGTTGCCGCGGGTAAGCCGCTCACCACACAACCGAACATCACGCTCGCCGAATTGAAGCGGGATTTTGCGAGCGAGGACGCCTGCAAAGCCCTGCTCCGTGATATGCGCTGGCCCGATGGCGTGAAGTGTCCACGCTGTCAGAGCGCCAAGGTCTATACGCTCAAGGCGCGGCCCTTCCACTGGGTCTGCAAGACCAAGGAATGTGGCGGACGCAACGCGTATCGGTTCAGCGTCATCACCAAAACGATTTTCGAGAATACCAACTATCCGCTGACCGCGTGGTTTGAGGTCATCTATCTGATGGGGCAGAGTAAGAAGGGCATCAGCGCTCTGCAAATCCATCGGCAGATCGGCAGCGGAGATTATCGGACGGCTTGGTATATGCTTCAGCGCATCCGCGCTGCGATGCAGGACAAGGATTTCCCGAAGCTGATGGGCCAAGTTGAAGTTGATGAAACCTATATTGGCGGCTTGAACCGCAATCGCCACTTCAACAAAAAGGTGAAGGGGCGCGGTCCGTCTGGCAAGACCACAGTTATCGGCGCGATCAGCCGCAAAGGTAACGTCGTTTGCAAGGTCATCGAAGATACTTCGACCGAAACCATGATCGAAGTTTGTGCGCCAGACCGTATCGCCCAATGTCAGCCTTGTTGCGACCGATGAAGCGCGCTGGCTATCAGAAGCTCCATCAAGCATTCCCGCATGAGCACTGTCGATCACAAGGCGCATGAATATGTGCGTGGCGAGGTCCATACGAACAATCTGGAATCGTTTTGGAGCCTGCTCAAACGCGGAATCATCGGCACCTATCACAACGTCAGCAAAACCTACTTGCCGCTGTATCTGGCCGAGTTTCAGTTCCGCCACAACAATCGCAACAATGCGGACATCTTCAAGGCAATCCTTGCAGGATGCTGAGGTCGCCACACTGGCGGCGGCCTCAGCCGCCGCATAGGCCAGTGCAATTGGAATTGCCATTGCGGGGGATGAGGAGAATGAAGTCATGCCTAAAGCTAAGCCCGTTTCGCTACATCCGCTCACGTTTCATGAAGCATTGAAGCATCTTGTTCGAGTAGATCCTGATCGCGTCGGATTGACCTCGACGCGAAGGAAGACTCGGAAAACAGCCAAAGAAAAAACAAAAAGCAAGGATAGGAAAACACCGCGATAGCATATAACGCAACTGCGACAATCATTGCGCGGTCATGATGAAAACCCGGTGGCGGGTCACTTGCCAGCACCCCGAGGTAATCAGAGTTAGGATATTTGAACATACGTTCAATAGTTGGTTCGTCGGGGTCTTTATCGCGAGTCAGGGGCACAACGAATCCACCCGGACCTTTTGGATTTTTCACCCATCGGTTTCCAGTACCATTCTCGTTCCAAAATTCGCCTTGTAATTGAAGTTTCCCAGGGAAAACTCTTATCTGTAAGACCACGCGGTTCGTCGGGCCTATCACCTCCAAGGCGTCTTTGGTGTAGTTCCAATCGGCGATTTGCGGAACATTCGGAACAGTCCAGTGATTACGCATTACGCCCCCCAAAAATTTCCCATCTTTGTCTAACACCTTGACGGTTACTAATAGTTGGCCATCACTCGGCTCGAATCGAATGCCTTGATTTTGCGCCATAGTTAACACTTGTGCTGGAATCTTGTTAGTCAGCCAGATTAGCCCACCACTGGAATCGCCGATCGTGACGGTAGGAACAAGGAGCATATGCGAACCAAGATTTGCGGGTACTAAAGTACCCTCATGCTGCGGAGTTGGGTTAAGAGCGTTGCAAATAATCAAAATCAAGCCGCCGACAGCGCCCGTCCAACAAATCACTTCTAAGATTTTTTTGGTTCGCTGCTTCATATCCCGTAAACCAAGCGCAAGAGCAGCGAGCGTAAAAACGATGGTAATTCCAAGTCCGACCCAGAATTCGTGAGTGAACTGCATCTGTGATTTCCTCGCTTTCGGGCAGGGGCTGGCTGCCACCTTAAATTGGCCCGCTCGCCAATAGAGGGTGAAACAGCCCCCAGCCACAAGGCTGAGGAAATATTGGCGACCAATCCGCTAGGTGTCGAGCCTAACATAATCGCCAAATATTTCACCCCTACGCGCGGACGAGGCGCGACGTCGGAACGGTGAGCCATGGTCAGTGAAAAAGTGAAAAAAAGGCGGAGTGCGCAAGATGCGCGCTCCGCCTGCGTTGCGAATCGGTTTGCGGCCGGAGGCCGCCCAGGCAGATCAGATCTGATCGCTCACCGCATCCTCGCGCGTGGTCGGCGCGGGCCGCTTCTCGATCGGCGTCCACTGCCGAATCTTCTCGCCGATATAGATCTGGCGCGGGCGCGCGATCTTCTGCTCCGGATCGCGCACCATCTCGGCCCATTGCGCCATCCATCCGGAGGTCCGCGGTATCGCGAACAGCACCGGGAACATCGTCATCGGGAAACCCATCGCCTGGTAGATGATCCCGGTATAGAAATCGACGTTGGGGTAGAGGCGATGCGAGACGAAGTATTCGTCCTCGAGCCCGATCTTCTCCAGCTCCAGGGCGATATCGATCAGCGGATTGCGGCCGGTGACCTCGAAGACCTCGTAGGCGAGCCGCTTCACGATCTTGGCGCGCGGGTCGTAGCTCTTGTAGACGCGATGGCCGAAGCCCATCATCTTGCGCTCGCCGGCCTTGACGCTCTTGATGAACTCCGGCACGGCCTTGACCGAGCCAAGCTCGGTCAGCATCCGGATGACCGCCTCGTTGGCGCCGCCGTGGAGCGGCCCGTAAAGGGCTGCGGTGGCCGCCGCGACCGCCGAGTAAGGATCGACCTGCGAGCTTCCCACCGAGCGCATCGCGTTGGCCGAGCAGTTCTGCTCATGGTCGGCGTGCAGAATGAACAGGATGTCGAGCGCGCGCTCGAGCGTCGTGTTGGGCTTGTAGCGCAGCTCGGTCATCTTGAACAGCATCGAGAGAAAGTTGCCGGTGTAGCTGAGATCGTTGTCGGGATAGACGTAGGGCAGGCCGCGCGTGTGACGATAGGCCCACGCCGCCAGCGTCGGCAGCTTGCCGATCAGCCGGCGGGTCTGCAAGCGCCGCGACTCGAGGTTCATGATCTCTTTGGCGTCGGGATAGAACGTCGACATCGCGCCGATCGTCCCCACCAGCATCCCCATCGGATGCGCGTCGTAGCGGAAGCCCTGCATGAAGTTTTTCAGGTTCTCGTGCACCATCGTGTGGGTCTTGATGTTCTCTTCCCAGGCGCGGTAGTGCTGCTCGTTCGGCAGTTCGCCTTTGACCACCAGGTAGGCGACCTCGAGGTAGTTGCTGTGCTCGGCCAGTTCCTCGATCGGATAGCCGCGGTAGCGCAGGATGCCTTTTTCGCCGTCGATAAAGGTCACCTTGCTCCTGCACGAGGCGGTGTTGGTGAAGGCCGGGTCATAGGACATCAGGCCAAAATCCTCGGGACCGGTCTTGATGTCGCGGAGCTTGGTGGCGCGGATCGCGCCGCCTTCCTCGATCGGAATCTCGTATTGTTTGCCGGTGCGGTTGTCGATCACGGAGAGCGTGTTTTTTGCCATGAGCTTTTCCCTTCTATCGCGCGAATCTTCTCTCTGATCGGCAGTCTTGTCCGATCGCCGTTCCGAGACAAGTCCGTCAATCAACATATATACAGTTAACCAAATCCCGCCACCTCAGGCGCGCCCTCGCACCTTGGCGGCGCGTGCGGCGGCCTGATACTGGCGTCGCTCCCCCCTGCGTGGCACCCTGTTCGATCATGAACGGCGCTCCCATCTTCCAAACGCAGACCAGGACGACAACAAGATGATCGATCGGCTGATGACCGCGGTTTCCGTGTTCATCGTCGCGACCATCTCCGCGATGGGCTACGGCGGAATCGTGCTGCTGATGGCGATCGAGAGCGCCTGCGTGCCGCTGCCCTCGGAAGTCACGATGCCGTTTTCGGGCTACCTGGTGTCGACCGGCCGTTTCGATCTCAACCTGGTCGCGATCGCCGGGGCGATAGGATGCCTGCTCGGGTCATACGTCGCGTACTTCATCGGCGCGAGCGGCGCGCGCCGCCTGCTCCTGAAATATGGGCGCTACGTTTTAATCGCGCCGCACGAAGTTGAGCTCGCCGACCGCTTTTTTGACCGCTGGGGCTCGCACGCGGTATTCATCAGCCGGCTGCTGCCGGTGGTCCGCACCTTTATCGCGCTGCCCGCGGGGGTCGCGCGGATGCGCCTGTTGCCCTTCACGATTTACACGTTGCTCGGCTCGTACATCTGGTGCCTGGGGCTCGCGTGGGCCGGGATGAAGCTCGGCCAGCACTGGGAGAATCTCGGCCCGTATTTTCATCGCTTCGACGGGGCGATCGCCGTGCTGCTGGTCGTGGGCGCCGCGGCGGTGCTGTACAATCGCATCAAAGGAATCGCTTCCGCTCCCGCGCCCGACTGACGGTTTTGTCGGCCCGCGCCCAGCGGCGCGATTCCGAAAATCAAGGACGCCCTTATCATGGCAGACCAGTTGAATCCCGACGACCTGACCGAAGTCTTCACCAGCATCGATTCGACGCAGGTGCAGATGGCGCATGATCTGCTCGACGGCAGTGGAATCGAGACCTTCATCTTCGACGACGACTCCTCGCGGATGCTTGGCAGCACCGGAGCGGTGCCGTCGCGCCTGATGGTGCATGAAGCCGACGCCGACGAAGCCCGCTCGCGGCTGAAGGAGCTCGGCTTCGTGGAATAATTGTTTCAGCGTGCCTGCGCTTGCAGCTTTTTTCCCGGTGCGCGTTCCTCTTATGCCCTCGCCTGCTTCATTTGCGGGAAGGGTGAGGGTCCCTTTAGAATTCTGAGCCGCTACGCCGTGCGCGTCCAGCGCTAACGCGTGGGCGATTCGATCACATCCGCAAAGCCGCGCAGCGCGGCAGCGATGAACGAGCGCACGCGCGCCGGATCCTTCTTTCCGCGATTCCCCGGCACATCGGTATGGGTGAATGAATCGACGCCCCACGGCCGTACGGCGGCGATCGCCCGCGCCACATTGTCCGCCGAGAGCCCGCCGGCGAGAATCACCGGGATGCGCGAGCGCTCGACGACCGCGCGGCTGACCGACCAGTCGTGCGTCTCGCCGGTTGCGCCCTTCGCGCCCGAATCGAGCATCAGATAATCGGCGGCTTCCTGATGGGCGTCGGCCTCGGCGATCGTTTCGCCGGCGCGCACCGCGATCGCGCGGAGCAGCCTGACCGGGGCGACGCGCTTGCGAATCCATGCGCAGTCCTCGGGCTCGATCTCGCGCGCGGCGATATGCACGATATCCGGCCGCACCGCGTCAACCATCGCGCAGATCTCGTCGCGATCGTCCGCCAGTGAGAGCGCCACGCCACGCGCGCGCGGCCGGGCCGCGGCCAGAATGTCGCGCGCCGCGGCGGCTTCGATTCCCTCGGCGACCACTCCGGGCTCGGCCACTACGACACCGATCAGATCGGCGCCGGCCTCGGCGGTCGCTATCGCGTCGGCGATCGAGGTCATGCTGTAAATTTGAATGATCATCTTTTTCACCGATTCCCGAAAAATTTCGCTCTTACAACGGGCGGACGAGCTGGCGCTCGAATGCCTCGGCCATCGCCGCCAGCGTGTCGGCCTCCGTGGCCGCCTTGTCGTCGCGGATACGCACGATACGCGCAAAGCGCAGCGCCATCCCGCTCTCATACTGCGGGCTGCGCTGGATATCGCTGTACGCGACCTCGACCACGACTTCGGGCCGCACGAACACGGTGACGCGCGTCTCGTCGGCCTTGAGCGCGAGTAGCCGCGCCGTCATCTGCTCGAATTGATCGTCGGTCAGCCCCTTGAAAGTCTTGCCGACCTCGACAAAGCCGCCGCGTTCCGGATCGCGCGCCGCCAGATGGTAGTTCGAGAGCCATCCGTGACGCCGCCCGTAGCCCCAGTCGGCGGCGACGATCACGAGGTCGAGCGTGTGCGCGTGTTTGATCTTGAGCCATCCGCGGCCGCGCGCACCGGGCGTGTAGCGGCTCGCGAGCGCCTTGGCCATCACACCCTCGTAACCCGCGCCGACTGCGGCCGCATAGAACCGCTCGGCGTCTTTCAGAGCCGCCGGCACGATCCGGTCGGCGAGCGAGAGGCGGGCGCCCTCGGCGAGCCGGGCGAGCTCGCCATAGCGTTCTTCGTATGGCCGATCGATCCAGAGTTCGCCGTCGAGTGCGAGCAGGTCGAACACGAACAGCCGTATCGGTTGCTCGACGCGTAGACGCTCGACCTCGCGCACGCGTCCGAACCGGCGCATCACCTCCTGGAAGGCGAGCGGGCGCCCGGCCGGGTCGACGGCGATCACTTCGCCGTCGAGGATGGCGTGGCGGTCGCCGAGGCGGGCCGCCGCCTCGGCGACCTCGGGCAGGCTCTGCGTGATCTCGTTCAGGCGGCGCGAGAAGATTCGCACACCGCCGGGTGCGTGATGGATTTGCACGCGCGCGCCATCGATTTTGTGCTCGATGGCGACGCGCGGGCCGAGGATCGCGAAGGCGTCGGCGATCGCGCCCGCCGGCTGCGCGAGCATCGGGCGCAGCGCGCGCGCATGCGCGACGCTGTTGGCGGCGGCGGGCGCGAACGCGCTCGCCGCCGCCAAAGCCACGGCCGTCGAAGCTTGATCAGCCGTGCCGTCGCCGGGGCGTGCGGCTTCGCCGCCCTCTCCGGCGATGCTTCCCGCGCCGGCGCCGGCGCTCGCGCCGGCGCCGGGTGCGGCGACGTTGGGCGGCTGGCGCAGTCCCTGCGCCAGCCGCCCAACGTCGCCCTCCAGCATGTGCATCCGGCGCACCTCGTCCACCGGACGCCCCGCCATCTTTGCCAGCGCCTCCAGCATCAGGCCCTCGCTCATCCCGTGGCGCATCTCGCCGATCAGCACCTTGGCCGCGTATTTCGCCTCGAGCGGGGTCATCCGCGCGAACAACGCGCTGAGGCCCTCGAGCTTGCGCCGCCGCGCGCTGCGTCCCTCGATCTCCGCTATCTCCTCGAACGCCCGGCTGACCTCGACGAGCGTGAGCGTCGGCTCGGGCTCGTCGCGCCGCAACCGCATCACCATCTCGATCGCCTCGCCGAAGTCGGCTGCGGCGGTGAAGATGTCTTCGCCCTGGTCCTCGCCGCCGCCGAGCGCGGCGGCGATTTTCCACACCGCGCGGCCGCTGACGTTAAGCCGCCGCTCACCGCCCTGCTCGAGCGCGCGGCCGACCATGAAGCGCGCGGCGATCGCGGCCTCCGCGGGCGCGATGCGGGCGAGAAAGTCCGCGGCGAGCGCGGCTATCTGGAGACGGCTATGGGTCTGGCTGAGCGACTGGCAGACCTCGGCGAAATCGAAGAAAGAGCCCACGATTGCAGATTAGACTCGCCCAACCGCGCCAGGCGCAAGAGGAGTTTTCACCGCGATACGCGTTCGTGACGAACACACGCCCGCGAAGCAATCATTCTTCCGCCAACACGCGCGCGTACACTTCGCGATCGACGTTGCCGCCGCTCAGCACCAGCCCGACCCGCCGGCGCTCCATCGCCGACCGCTCCTTGAGCAGCGCCGCGAGCGGCGCCGCGCCCGCGCCCTCGGCCACGTTGTGCGTATCGCTGAAGTAGTAACGCATCGCGGCCACGATTTCCGCCTCGCTCACCGTCACGACCCGCTCGGCCCATCGGTTGATCACTTCGACCGCCTCATCCAGCGGGACGCGGCAGGCGACACCGTCGGCGATCGTGTCGGCGGACTCGGTCGTCACCACGCGGCCCGCCGCGAACGAAAGCGCGTAGGCGGGCGCGTTCTCCGCCACCACACCGACGATCCTGGTGCGCAGCCCAAGCGCCTCGCGCGCCGCGATCATCCCGCAGATTCCCGAGCCCAAACCGATCGGCACGTAGACCGTGTCGAGATCGGCGACCGCGCCAAAAAATTCGAGCGCGTAGCTGGCGACGCCGCGCACCAGCGCCGGATCGAACGACGGCACCATATGCAGGCCGCGCTCAGCGGCGAGGCGCTGGGCGAATTCGAGCGCTTCCTGGAAGTCGCGGCCGTGCTCGACCAGTTCCGCGCCGAGCGCGCGCATCGCGGCATTCTTCTCGCGGCTGTTGCGATGCGGGACGACGATCGTCGCGCGCATCCCGGCGCGCCCGGCGGCATACGCGATACTCTGGCCATGATTGCCGCGCGTCGCCGCGACCAGGCCGGCGACAGGATGCGCCGCGCGGGCGAGGCCGTCGATATAGACGATTCCGCCGCGCAGCTTGAACGCGCCCACGGGACTGTGGTTTTCGTGTTTGACCCAGACTTCGGCGCCGGTGCGCGCGCCGAGCAGCGGCCATCGGAGCTGCGCCGTGGGAGCGAGCGCCGCGCGGACAATTTGCGCCGCGGCGACCAGTTCGTCGCGCCCCGGCAGGATCATAGTTCGCATCGCCGCTTCGCCCTTACAGCGGAAAAACCGAGTCAAAAAGTCTCCGTCCCACCGTGAGACTCACCACATTAGAACTTCCCATGCCGGCCTTCGCCGGTGGCGAAGCGCGCCGCGCCGGCGCGTGTCTCGCCCGATTGGACCGTCGCGATTCCGTGGCCGAACTCGTTGTGCAGCGCCATATCAAGCGGCAACGTCCAGCCTTGGTATGCGGACAAGCGATCGCTTCTCAGGCAGCGCTGTGGAAACGCGGCGAGTTGGGCGGCCAATTCCTTTGCGGCGGCGAGCGTCGTGCCCGGTTCGACGACCCGGTTCGCAAGTCCCATACGAAACGCCTCTTCGCCGCTGACACCGCGTCCGGTCAGAATCATGTCCATCGCGTGGCTCATCCCGATGAGCCGCGGCAGCCGGATAGTGCCGCCGTCGACCAGTGGCACGCCCCAGCGCCGGCAGAACACGCCGAAGACGGCGTCGCGCGCCGCTACTCGCAGGTCGCACCACAGCGCGAGTTCCAGGCCACCCGCAACCGCGTATCCTTCCACTGCCGCGATGACGGGTTTGCCGAGCAGCATCCGCGTGCAGCCGAGCGGACCATCGCCGTCCGGGCTGAGGCGGTTTCCCGTGCCGGTGGAAACCGCTTTCAAGTCGGCGCCCGCGCAGAAACATCCTCCGGCGCCGGTCAGGATGGCGACGGCGAGCCCGTCCTCACGCTCGAAGCGGCGAAAGGCCTCGGCCAGCGCCTCTGCCGTCGGGCGGTCGACCGCGTTGCGAACATCGGGGCGATTGAGGGTCACGATCGCCAACGACCCTTCGGTTTCAAAATTCACGGCACTCATCGTAGTAAACCCTCGCTGGCGTCGATCGATTTCCGCTCCTGGCGCTTCCTCGCATAGCCGCGAATCGAGCAGCGGCTAACACAGCTTGAAGCGTACGCCGCAGATCATCACCTGGTCGTCGCTGACTTTGCGTCCGCGCGCGGCCGCTGCCGTCAAAACGCGAGCACGATCGGCGACGACGAGGTCGACGCCGCCGAGACCCTCGCCGCGGCCGTCGGCCGCCTCAACAAAGCGCACGCTCGCGTTCTCCAGCGGCATTTCAAAGCGTCCTCGCGAATCCTTGCGTAGCGGAAGTTCGGCGATGCTGCTCCAGCGCTCGGCCAGCCCGCGCGGATCAGCCGATTGCATCTCGACCGCGCTGAAATATTTGACGACGTCGGTATGCATCCGGCTGACCCATTCGCCGCCGCCGGCGGGCGTCCAATGGCCTTCGGGTTCGCCCATCGCGTCCCAGTCGATCTCGAAAAACGCGCCGCCGGTGTCGGCCGGATGCAGTTGCATGCCGTGGAATGACTTGCCCTCGTGCTCCCACGCGATACGCACGTTGAGCGCGGCGGCGCGGGCTTTGCGCGCGAGTTGCGTCTCGTGCGTGTCGCATTGGCAGATGACCATGTAGCCGCCGTCGCCATTGCGACGCTTGAGGTAGCGTCCGGCGGCCGTGTTCTCTTTGATCGGTGCGACGACCTCGAGAAAGTTGCCGCCGATCGGCATCAGCGAGTTCTCCAGCCCGAAGACCGCTACCCCTGGGTCCACGAAGCAGACGTCGACGGCGAAGATGGCCTTGAGGTCATCGATCACCGGCGCGAGCTTTTCCGCCACCAGGCAGATCTGACGAAGCCGTATCGACATGGGAGCCTCCCTGACGGCAGCGCCGGCAATCCGGCTGCCGCATGATTATTGGCCAGAAGATACAACCGTCGTGAGCGCCAAGCCAGCGCTGCATTTCGGCGCCGGGCGTTTTAGGCTACAGTCTGACGATACAAAGACGGTACCTATCCCCCACGAGGTGACGAGATGGAAGTTGGAGTATTTTACCTGCCGAGCATCGGCAACAAGGCTGAGATAAGCGCTGGAATGGCAGGCAGGCGCACCGATCTTTATCAGCGGATGCTGGGCAACCTGAGCGAGCAGGCCCGTTACCTCGACGAGCACGGCTATTACGGGGTCGCGTTTACCGAGCATCATTTCCATATCGAGGGCGAAGAGGTTTCCACCAATCCAATCCTGCTCGACATGTTCCTCGGGATGCAGACCAAACGGCTGCGGGTCGGGCAACTGGGACTGGTGCTGCCCTGCCACAATCCGATTCGCATCGCCGAGGACGTCGCGATTCTCGACCAGGTGACAAAGGGCAGGGCGTTTGCCGGATTCGCGCGCGGCTACCAGCCGCGCTGGGTCAACACGCTGGGCCAGCACTACCAGGGACTCGCGGACAATCAGACCGATCCCGAGAGCTATGAGAAGCTCAAGAAGGAACTCTACGAAGAGCATTTCGATATCATCATGAAGGCGTGGACCAACCCGACCTTCAGCCATCACGGCAAGCACTGGCAGATACCGCCGCCCAACATTTTTTGGCCCGCCCACAATGTCACTCGCAAGTACGGCCGCGGCGTCGACGACAAGGGCATCCTGCTCGAGATCGGGACGGTGCCGGAAACCTACCAGAAGCCGCATCCGCCGCTGTTCCAGCCGTTCAGTTTCTCGGAATCGTCGGTGCGATGGGCGGCGCAGCACAACGTCGTGCCGATCACGATCGTGTGCGACAAGGAAATATGCACCGGGCAGTTCAAGGCCTGCCAGGACGGCGCCGCGCAGGTGGGCAAGAAGTTCAGCTTCGGTCAGGGAATCGGCATCACCCGCGAAATGGTGGTCGCCGATACCGACGAGGAGGCGATCGCAATCGCGCGTGAGGCCGGCTGCTTCATCTGGACCAAGTTCTTCGAACCGTTCGGTTTCAACGCCGCGATCGCACGGCCCGGCGAGAACCATAAAGACGTGCCCAACACGTTCGAGTCGATGTGCGACCGCGGCCTGACCATCTGCGGCAGCCCGGATACGGTGTCACGCAAGCTGGAGCGGCTGTTCAAGGATCTGCCCGCCGAATATTTCTGGGCGTATATCTACAACGAACTGGTGCCGCAAAAGGCGGCGATGCGCACCCTGGAGCTTTTGACTACCAAGGTGCTGCCTCGTTTCACCGACAAGATTCGCTAATCGATGCCGCCGGCGTTCTCAGGGTGAGGATATTTTCACTTTTTGAACCCTGAGAACGCCGCGTGTCGCGCTCGCCACGATAATGATTGCGAGACGTCCCGCAGAATCCGTATCAGCCGCCTGTATCGTGCGAGCCTGCTCTGAATTAATCGCTGAATGACCGCGAAGATCATCGCGGTTGTCACGCCGAACATCAGCATTCCATCGGCTGCTTCGAGCGGTCCCAACAGTCGCCACCGCGCTGACATGACTACATCGCCGTAGCCCAACGTCGTGTAGTTTTCCGCGGAGCTATAAAAGGCGGCAGCGAAGTCCCGGAATTCGCCGCATCGCACGAACGCCAGCGCCCATGCCGCCATCTCAATCAGATGTGCGGCGAGCGCTATCGACGTGACCGCCGCCACGATGGTTACGTCGTTCCAGAAGTGGGCGCCGGCATAGCCGAGCCTCCGCTCGCGGCGGACGAAATGGACAATCGTTGTCAGGGCCAGCGCGTGGATGAAGATGGTGACGAGGGTCATCGCTGTGCCGATGGCCAAGGGCAGAAGAACATCTATGCCATTGCGCGCGGGAGCCACGTGGTCTTCGCGATAGGGTGCGGGTTATGAAGGCTCGTGCAAGGTCAGGCTCATCGCGAAGCCCAGCGCGGGCACCATCGCGAGCACGGTCATCGCCATCCGCAGCCCGTAGTGATCGGCTATCGCACCGAACGCCGGCATCAACAGACCGCCAACCGTCATCGAGAGCCCCAGCGTTACGCCCGCGGCCAACCCGATTCGATCCGGCAGGTACTCCTGCGCCATGACGACCACCACGCTGGTAGAGGCCGCGAGCGCGAGCCCGACCGGAATGAGGAGCAAGCCCGCCGACGTCAGGCCGTGCGCGCTCAGGAACACGAACAGCAATGGCGCGAGCGCGGCCAGCGACACCACGACCACGATTTTGCGGCCGTAGCGGTCGGCCATCCGGCCGCCGATCAGCGTGCCGATTACCACCGCGCTCAACATCGTCGCCAGAGCGTAACCGCCGCCGGCCTTCGATCCGTGGAGTACGTGGGACCAGTAGAGCGGGATGAACGTGTTGAGCCCGAAAAACACGATCGAACGCAGCATCACGACCATCGTGAGGCGCGCGAAGGCGCTCCACTGCTCGCGGCCGGTGACGAGAGACGAGTGGGTGTCCCGGTGATGCCGCGGCGTTCGTTGGGCCGCGATATGCGGCAACTGCCAGGTCACCGCGAGCGACATGATCACCACCGGCAACGCGAGCAGCATTGCGCCGCGAGTACCGAAAGCTATCAGAGTCGGCGTGATCAGAAGAGGGCCGGCCGCGAAGCCCGCCATCCCGCCCACCGTGAACAGACTCATCGAGGTGGCCGCGCGTGCGCCGCCCAGGTACCTGACCCGGCGCGCGGCTTCGGGATGAAAGGCGGAGATGCCCATGCCGCTCGCGGCGATCGCGGCGAAAATCAGGCCGTAGGTGTGCGTCAGGCCCGTAAGCGCGACTCCAAGGCCGGCGAAACTCAGCCCGATCGGAATGAGCCAGGGCGACGGCCGCCGATCCGCAAGCAAACCGAACAAGGGCTGGGCCACCGACGAAAAAAGGGTCTGCGCGAGGACCAGGCCCGCCGCGGCGGCATAGCTCAGATGATATGCCGTGATGAAAAACGGCAGCATCGCCGGCACTACTCCCTGGTTGAGGTCGTCGGAGAAGTGGCAGGCGGAAAGCAGAGCTATCGATTTGTAATCGGCCGCCTCGGCTTTCTGCGCGTTGGCCGGTATTTTGGGTGCAGTACTCACGAACCCCTGTATGTGGCAGAAGATCGTGACCGCAAGCAACCGCCGGAAAAGCTGCGACGCGCTTCGCCTGTGCGCACTCGCGGCCAAATCGTATTGCGTGGCGCTCGTTGATTTGGAAATGTCACCGTAATGATCGAACCTGCCGCGACGGAACCTGGGGCCGCGAGAGGGATAAATGGACGCGAACAAATCCGCCGATCTGAGTCCGCTGGCCGAGCGATGGCTGCGTGATTTCAACGAGGCGCCCTGGCGCAGGTATATACGCACGCTCAGGGAGCGCGAACTGCTGGCCAATGTCGACGGGATAATGGTCGACGCCGGAACGCTCTTTAAGACGCATTTTCGCTGCGACACCACAACGTGCGCCGGAATCGATCGGGACCCCGGTATTGAATCCTGCTGCACCGACTACGACGTCGAGATCACGCCCGAGGAGCACGCGCGAATCGTCGAGAACGGCGACGCGCTGATCGAACTGCTGAGCCGGCACGACGGCGAGCGCGTCACGCCCGGCCGCACGATCGCCGAACTCTTTCTGGAATCGCACACGATCTCGCTCGCCAAGGAAAAGGGGCGCTGCGCGTTTTCTTACCGCGACGGCGGTGGCCAGTTGCGCTGCGGAATTCATTCATTGGCGCTGGAAAAGGGCGTTCCCGTTCCTTCGATCAAACCGCTCGCCTGCGTACTTTTTCCGATCGTCATTTACCGCTTCGAGAATGGCGAAATTCTGCTGACGGCAACCTCGCGCGAGACTTCGTCCCTGTTCGGACGGGAGAAGGATTCGGAGCTTCCGTGTCTGCGGGCCCAGCAGGGCGACCCGATGTTCATCGAATGTCGAATGGCGATCGAGGCCGGCTTCGGCGAAGCTTTCTATCAACGTCTCACGTTGGTGGCGAGCGAGTTCCAGCAAGCCAAGCGCCGTTCGGCCTAGGCGGACCAACGTACGGCGCGCGCACGATCGCTTGCGCAACGTGATAATCGAGCCTGCACGCGAAGGCGCTTCAGAACCAGGCTGCCCGAGTCCTGAGGTCATTTTGTTGGCGGAAATCCTCAGGAATCGCCGGCAAATATAGTCCTGCGAAAGCGCGTGATTCCCGCTCTGTAACCGGACGGCAGACCCTTCGTATCAGGTAAGCGGAGGAGCTGAGTATGGATGCAGCAAAAGTTAAGGCAATTGCGTCCGAGAAACAGGGCATGACTCAATCGATGGGGCGAAAGATCTGGCGATATTGCGCTGGAACGCTCGCGCTGGTCGCGACGCTTTCGCTGGCCGGATGTTACGGCCCGCCGCTCAGCACACGCGCGGAAGGCACGCTGATTGGTGGGGCCGCCGGTGTCGGTGGCGGCGCGCTGGTTGGGTCCGCAGTAGGTTCTCCTCTCGCAGGCGCCGCGATTGGCGGGCTGGGAGGTGCCGGTCTTGGCTATCTGATCGGCAATTCAATGCAGAACCAGGAGTATCGGTACGGCGGGTACGGCTACGGCCGCGGCTACTAAGTTCGCCGCGGCGGCGCCGAAACGTCGGCGATTCAAACGCGCTCGCGAAAATTGCCAGGCTGCATCGTTGCCATCAGGCGCGATGCAGCCTGTTTCGTCTCGGCCGCCAAAGCTCTGATTCGTAGGCCCAAAGTCCAACTATCAATTCCAAACGAACGCGCTAGGTTGTTGCTTCGGTCGGTGGAGTTTAAGCGCGCGGAGCGCCCGGCGTTCGGAGCGGGGTAGCGGGATGCTGGCTGTTAGCCGCCGAGTGAAATCCCAGCACATAAAACGAGCGCCGAAGCATCGGAGATCGGTGGCTCAAAAAGCGATCTCGACGGCCAGCGGCACAGAGGCAACCGTGCTGCTGGTGGACCACGATCGCTCGGTTCTCCCGGCCCTGGCCAGACTAAATATGCGCCGCCGGTTTCAAGGTGAGACGCTTCCACCGGCCGAGCGCGCTGCTGGCGAGTGAATTGCCCAAGACCAACGCTTGCATGTTGATCGATGTTCATCTTCCGGAGATGAATGGAATCGAATTGTGCGAGGTGCTGGCGCGATCGGGCCGCGGCTTACCCGCTATCATAATCACCGGCCGCAACGACGCCGAAACGCGACGCCTGATCGCTCTGTTCTAGTCGTCGCGGCGGCCGCTCTTCGTCTATCAGAGACACAACTTAGAGGATATACGCGGGCCACGGCTGTCACGCGTTGTTCATATGATGGTGGTCGCACAGCGGATGTAGTGAAAAAGGCCCGGGTCGCGATCGGTCGCGCTGGGACGGCGCAGCGTGGGGGAAAGCCACGTGCGCCGTCCCTTGACGGGAGGGGAACGCAGAGCGGGGTGTTATGGGGAGGCTTGGAATATCCTCGAGCTTGATTTTCGGTTCCTTGGTCGCGAAATCCATCCGGAGCCAGTGCGTAGTCTACTGGCCGGCTTGCTGATTCTTGAGCGCCTGGATCTCGTACTGCTGGCGTTGAATCTCGCGCTGTTGCTGTTGGATCTGCGATTGAGTCTGAGCCTGTTCGTGCTCCCGATTCTGCATCGCGTTGCCAACCAGCGCGCCGCCGAGCAGGCCCAGACCACCCCCGATGGCCGCACCGGCGCCCGGATTGCCGGTGAATGCGCCGATAATCGCGCCGGTCGCCGCGCCGCCGACCGCGCCATAGGCGGCGCCCTTTTCGCGCGTGGAGAGCGGCTGTCCGGAGCAGGCATTCAACAAGAGTGCGCAAGCCACGAGTATTGCGGCGCGCGCGATTCGCATGCGCGGACGGGTGCTCCGTCCGATCGTGCCATCAGGTTTCACGATTCAGCCTCACTGGTTCGATCCGGCGTTGGATGGAATTTCCGGTAATCCGGCAATGATCTTTCCCTGTCCATCAAGCAGGGCCAGGCCGGATCTGCCGTCGGTTCGCAGGCTCAGTTCCGCGCGGTCCGCGCCGCTTTGGTCGAGCAGTACAAGTGCGGGTTCGCCCTTGGCCGCGACTCCCAACCCGGCGCGCGCCCGGCCCGTGTTCGCATCGTAGAGGGTGAGCGCGCTCTCGCCTGTGGGCAGCGATCCCAGGGCCGCCACCTCCCTGCCCTGAGAGCCGAAGATTTTGATTCCGGAATGTCCGTCGGTGCCTTCGCCGAAGACCGCGAGTTCGTGGCCGTTCTGATCGAAGAAGCCCAGGCCCGCGCTGCCTTCCGGGCCGACCCGCAACTCGGCGCGGTCTCTGCCGTCGGCGTCATTGAGCGAGACCGTCGCCATCCCGTCCTCCGACACCTGCATCGTGCCGCGTTGCTTCCCACCACTGTCGACCATGACGAACTTTTCAGCCGTGATGGTTTTTGGATGTCGCGTAGCTGCAATCGCCGAAGAGTCGCTGGGCCAGATATGGCCGCAGAGAAAGCCTCCGAACGTTGCGCCCGCGAATATCAGCAGCGCATGAGCGCACAATTTCCTTACGTTCACCTTGATCTCCTTGCATTTGCGCCGATTCCACGGTTGGAGTTTCGATTCTCCCACGCCCTGATTAGTTGCTCGCTGGGGCCGGAGCGGCGGCTGCTGCCGGAGTGCCCGCCCCGAGCGCGACCGCACGCTGCGTAATCTTTAGCGACCAGTAATCCATGGCGGACTCGGCGTCGCCCCACTGGATCTGCGCCGCACCGCTCACTGCCATACCGCCGATGCGCTTGTCGACCGATTCCGCCAGCAACTGTCCGGTGCTCGAATCCGTGGCCTTGAAGGCCGCCTCGGCTGAACCGGCGAAGGCGGCGTGGCCGGTCGCAAGAGATTGCGCGTAATTCAATATGCGAGCCTGGGGAATGACCAGGGAAACTGATCGCAAGCCGGGCGTGGCCGATTCCGCATTGATAATCGCGACAGCGAAGGTGATTACCCCGGGCCCTGGCTGATCGACGATGGTGAAATTCTGCTGCAGGTTCTTTTGCAGCGAGTTGTAAAAGTACGAGGTCAGCATCTTCTGGTTATCCGGAGATACGCTCGTGTCGGGGTTGTCCCAAAACTCCACTGGCTTCAGCAGCACCTTTTTGTAGTTGCTCCATTGCACGTTGGTATTGATGTAGATGTAGGCGGCCTGGCCCTCGGCTCCGGGCTGAAGCAGCGAAGCGTCACTGCCCAGAAATTGCGCCGCACCGGTCGGAGCGGCCTGTCCGGTCGGTGTTTCCTGTTGCAGCGCAACCTGACCCTGACTGGTGGCCGCGCAGGCGGACAGAACGCTTGCCAAAACTGCGGCCCCGGCAAGTAGTGCCGAGCGACATTGCGAATCCGTTTACCCGTGACGATCGTTCCATTCTCATGCGTTCCGTTTTCATGGTTGAACTCCCCCGCATTCCGCTTTGATTTATCAGCCTGCCAGGGTTTCCCCAGCACCTCTGACGGCCCTCATGTTGTCCCAGAGACAAAAGCTTTGCCAATTGGACCTTGGTCCTATGCGAGAGACCTGATGCAGATGCCGCGCTCGTTCCATGTCTGGCAAGCGTTGCGGGTCTATTGGACCAAAGTTCAGTTTGCGCGTCCCGCGAGCGTCACGCACGATGAGCGGAGATCGCGAAGCGTTTCCGGCCGCAACTTTGGAGCGCTAAAGCCGGCACGCCTGAATAGCCGGTCAAGTTGAAGCATGAGGAAAAATGGAAATCCCGGTTGAAACGGATTCTCGAGTGCTGCCGCTCGCGAGCCGCGCAAGCCGGCGTCCATTCAACCTCGGGCAAGCGCGCAGGTATCTCAAAGCCGCATCAGGCTGGGTCTTGATGCTCGCGGCGCTCCTGATCGCGCTTGCTTCGACGAGCCACGCACAACACGCGTCTCCGGGCGCCATCCCGGCAGGCGACGATGAACCGCTGGCCGAACAGGTAACCGATCCGCTCTCGTACCTGACCCAGATGCAGATCAAAGACCCATACACGCCGGCCGAATACGGGACCAACGCGCAGCCGAACACCATGCAGCTAAGGGCGATCTTCGCGATTCGTCCTTTCTCATTCATCCCCGTCGAGCAGCTTGTCCGGCCGACTATCAAGATTGTGACCGTTCCCAATGGCAAAGGTGCGTCGACCACCACGGCGTACGACGACATGCAACTGCTCGACCTTTTCGCGATACCGTGGCCGAACTCCAGGGAGACCGGTTTGCGCTGGGGAGTAGGGCCCTACCTGGTCTTTCCAACGGCGTCGAGCGACCGCGTTGGCAATAAATCGTGGCAGGCGGGACCGGCCGGGGGGTTTTCCTATCGCGGGATCCCGGGCGTCAATATCGCCGGACTTCTGCAGCAGGCGACTTCATTTGCGTACACCTCGTCGACGGCAACTCCGGCTTCCTCGCTTACGTTTCAGCCGATTCTGACCTATCAGCTCGGGCACGATTGGTACCTGAAATCGAGCGACGCGACCTGGACCTTCAATTTGCGCCACAAAACCTCGACCACAATCCCGCTGAGCGCGGGATTCGGCAGAGTATGGGAGCTCTCCAAAGGATACGCGATCGATACATCGGCTTCAGGCGAATGGACCGCCTATCGGCAGTTTGCCAATCAGACTGAGCAATTCACCATTAATTTCCAGGTCGGTCTACTGTTTCCGAAACTGGAACTCTGAAATGAGTATTGTCCCTTCAGCAATCCTGGCTTGCGCGCAATGTGGGGGAATGGGTTTGATGATCGCGTGCAAACTCCTTGGTATCGTAGCCCTTGTCGGCGCCTAGCGTGATCCGACGCTAGGCATGGCTGCTCCGCCGATATGTAGCTGAACATACCGCTTTGCTGGTGACCCGTCCCGCGCATCCCCATAATCCTCATCCAATGTTGGTGACCTACCTCTTTGCACGGCGAGTCGTATTGTGATCGTCCTCGCGCAGCGAGATAGTCGTTACCCGTGTTAGGTGATAGGTCGCAGCCGTGCTAAAGGTTCGCCCTCTCATGCACGGTCCATCCCAGGGCCTGGAAATTCTTCTTCGCCAAAGGGGACATCTGCCCGGACAGCCAGGCACTGCGCTTCGCAGCTACGAGGTCCGGCCGGTGGGCAAAGTATGAAGTCCGCGGCGTCCACGACACATAGTCAACTGGAGCTTCAACTACGATCGCACCGTTGCGGTCCCATCCGATGACTGTGCCGGTGGCGGTGATCTTCACAATAGACGTTTGGGTCTGGTGATAGCGGGCGAGCATGCTGACGGCGTCGGCGAGAAACCGCGCCTGCTCTTCCGACGCGGCCGTTTTCGCCAGCGTGACTACACCCGCAGACCCGGGGACGCTGGAGAGATGGCTGAGATTCTCCACGAACGCGGTCTGCACGCTCAGCGGAAAAGCCGCGTTGCGCATGAACGCCTTGACAGTCTCGTCCGGCACCCCCATCTCCTGCAGCTTCTTCTGGTTCTGCACGATGAGATCCGCCCGCGGCGTGTCCCACACCCAGCTTGAGACCACTCGTGTAGCGGTGATCGCCATAGAGCCGGGAATGAACACTGACATCGTGGTCGTCACGCCGACGTGCGCTCTGAAGGCGACCAGTGCAAAGTCGTCAAGTTGCTTACTGAGAATCGGGTTCGTGGTGTACGGGTCAACGTGCAGCTTTTTCGCCAACCCTCGCCGCTCCTGCTCGTAGCCCAAAACGTCTCTGGTAGTATGAAAGGTGCGCGTTGCGACCTCGCCGGCTCTCTCGGACGCCGGACTCTCTTCCGGCTCCGTCGCAGCCTCCTTGATCCTCTGAGCACCGAGGCCGACCCGGCCGAAAAAGCGCCCGACTCCTCCTGGCAGCCCCTTTACTGTGTCCACGGGATGCATCACCATTTGCCCGGCCGCCGCGACCGGAGCCGCCGCATTCGTCGCAAGCGCTTGCGCAAACACCTTCGTCTTGCTGGTCTGTGTCAGTTCCTGGATCGCCGGTACCTCGGCGACGCGAATTCTGAGCATTTCCAGGCCGTCTGCCTTGAACGTGCCGACGTCGCTTTGGAGGGTGAAGTGTGCCGTGAGTCCGTCCGTCGGAACCTCCTCATCGACGTGAAAGCCCTTTCCGCTGAGCATGGCCGCCGGCGCCAGTTCCTGAGCTCGCAGGGTCGGCGGCGTTTCGAACTTCTCCGCGGTCTCGGCGGCTGCCGTTCCCGCCACAATCATCAACAGGGCCGCAAGACAGTATCGACAGACACCGCTCCGCGCACTGCTAATCTTCTCGTACCGGAATATCGTGCGAACCGATTTGATGGTCATGGCGTTCTTCTCCTCACTGGCGCCAGTCCTAATTAACGGTGTAGCCGCGTCCAGTGAGGCACGCCGCCATCGCGCGATGATAGGAGTTGCGTTGGCTTTGTTGCGAATTGGCCGCGGACTGAGTAGCGGCCTGTTGCTGGCGGTTTTGCTGGAGCCGTTGATCGCGCCGGCGCATCCCGCCGGCCAATCCGCCCATCGCCGCGCCTGCGGCGGCCCCGGTGCCCGCATTGCCCGTTATCGCGCCGCCTACCGCTCCGAGAGCGGCGCCGCGCGCTGCGCCCTTGACCACATGCCCCTGCGGCGGCGGGGGCTGGTTCGATACGGCGTGCGTGTCAGAGGCCGCGGCCTGAGCCTTGCTCGGATCGAAACCGGTCTGCTTAACCGCCCATGAATGACATTCGTAGCGGTCGCGGTCCTGCTGCGACTGGCTTTGCCCCTTTGCCGGATAGGCGTAGATGTCCTGCGCGCGAGATGAACCGGTCAGAAGCAGGACGGGGAGCGCCACGATGGCGAGCGCGATTCTGATGCCGCGTCGATGGCGTTGCCGAAGGCACTGAGGTTTCATCTTTTCCTCCATGAGATATTGCCGCCCGGCGGCGTTGAATCATGCCGTGTTTGTTCGATATGCGGTCACGAGGACGAGGCGGAATTCGCATCCGCGTTGTTGGGAGTGCGATGCTGGTTGAGTTCAGTTATGCGCGAGGCGATCTCCTTGCTCAGCGTCGCCAGGTCGCTGCTCAACGCCGCCGACTCGCTAACTCCATCGGGGCCTGCGGGCGATCCAGCCGTAGTCTGTGATGCGTAGAGGATTTTGCTGCGCTGGCTCCCTCTGATTATCCAGCTCGCGAGCAGTTGTGTCTGACCGTCGCCGGTAGTCTCAAACCGTTGGACGTTGATTTCGACCTGGTAGTCGACCTTGGTTCTCAGTGACCAGGGATATTTCTCGATCCTCTGGGTGTCGAGCAGCGCCGCCAGGTTTTCCGAGAGCACCCGCACGAAATTCTTGTCGAGCGGCTCAGCCCAGCGCCTTTCTTCGGACAGGTCGATCCGGTTAGGTGCGACGCGCGTCACCACCGGCAGGCGCCGAAGGTAGTCGGGGAAATCGACGGGGCCAACGCCGATGGTGAGCTGCGAATCGGGGCTGGTCGAAGCCGGCCTGGCGGCCATGCCGGCGCTATCGGAAACCGGTGTCAGGATGAAGAACTCGGAGCGGTCAGGCTGGGGCGAAAGTACGGAACATCCCGCGACGACCGCGCACGCGCCGAACGCGATCAACTTCGTCTTGAGGTTCATCACGTTCATTTATCCTTGTCCGGCACGTACCTTCCGCGGATCAAAGCGCTTGGATTGCGTTGCAGATAGTCAGTGAACTCGCCGAGCGATCGCGACGTCTCGGTAAGGGAGTCGAGGGTCTGGTTGAGATGCACCGCCAGCGGGGAGTCGGGATCGAGCGTCTGCTGGAGGCTGACCAACGCGGCGCGGGTCTCCTTCATGGTCTTGTTGGCTTCGTCGGAGCTCTCTCGAATGTCCGCAACCAGCGGGCCGACCTTCGAGTTGGCGTTATTGATCAGATCGCGGGCCGAGTTGACCGCCTGGTTCAGATTCGCAATCGTCCCCTTGAGCGATTCCAGCGTGGCCTTGAGTTCAGGCGAACCGGTGAGAGTCTTGATCGAGTTGGCGGCGTCGGTAATCGACACGACCAGCGCTTGAAAGTCGATCTTGTCGAATTTATCGAGGGTGTCCCTCAAACGTTCCTGAAGCTGCGCGAGGTCGGTCTGGACCGTCGGTATCTCGGGGTACGGCCCGCCCGGCGCAAGCACATATTTGATCGGCGTGTTGGGATGAAGATCGAGATCGATGTACAGAAGTCCGGTCAGGAGACTCTCCGTAGCGAGCTGCGCCCGCAATCCCTGTTTGATCAGGCTGTCGAAGCCGGCGGTTTCGAGCGCTTCGCCGGTTCCTCCCCTTGCCCGCAGTTGCGATCGGTCGAGATCGATAATGACCGGCAAGCGAAGGCCCTTTATCCCAGGACGCAAGCGCCCCTGGGAGGGCAAAAGCCTGAGCTCGATCGCGGCGACCGTGCCGATCTGCACTCCCCTTACTTTGACCGGCGCTCCGACCTTGAGCCCGTTGAGGTTGCCCTGGAACATGCAGATGAAGGTGACCGGCTTGGTGAACATGCGGCCTGAGCCGACTACGATCAGGGCCACGACCAGGATCGCAAAGCTGGCGACCACGAACGCGCCGATAACCGCTGGACTGACCCGTTTACTCATGACTGCCTACTGAGTCGCCCCCTTCCTGTCCGCGAGTGAGAAATCTTCGTACCCGCGGGTCTTTAGAATGCGCAAGCATGTCATGCGGATCGCCGGTCGCGATCTGGGCACGGGATTCCGCGTCCAGAAAGACGCTGTTGTTAGCGATGGTAAAGATGCTGGCCAGCTCGTGGGTGACCACGACGATCGTCGCACCAAGATTTGCGCGCAGCTCGAGGATCAAATCGTCGAGCAGGCGCGAGCTAATCGGATCGAGCCCGGCCGACGGTTCGTCGAAGAACAGGATGTCCGGATCGAGCGCCATCGCACGCGCCAGCCCCGCGCGTTTCTGCATCCCGCCGCTGATCTGGCTGGGATAGAAGTCCTCAAAACCCTTGAGCCCGACCAGCGCGAGCTTGAGCGCGGCGATTTCGCGGATCTGCGCCGGGGTCAGATCGGTGAACTCGCCGAGCGGCAGGCCGATATTCTCCGCCAGCGTCATCGAGCTCCACAATGCGCCGCTCTGGTACAGGATTCCGAAGCGCCGCAGCAGACGCTCGCGCTGTTCCGGCTCGGCCCGCGTGAAGTTGATGTCTCCGTAAATGATCTCGCCCGTGGCGGGTTCCTTGAGCCCGATCAGGTGGCGCAGCAGCGTGCTCTTGCCGCATCCGCTGCCGCCCATGATGATAAAGATATCGCCGCGCCGCACGACGAAGTTGAGATCACGCATAAGCACGAAACTGCCGTAGGCCATCGTCAGGTTGCGCACGATGATGTGCGGCTCCGCGCTGGAGCGATTTTCGCCGTTGGCACCTGTTGGCATCGTGAGGTGCGCCTTCAAATTCCCAGGAAATTGAAGACCACGGCGAATAAGCCGCAAGCGACGACAATCATCACGATCGCCATGACTACCGCCTGTGTCGCTGCATCGCCGACCGCCGAAGAGCTGTTCCCGCACTGAAAGCCGCGCAGACAGCCGGCAATGGCTATCAGCAGACCATAGAAAGTTCCCTTGATGATACCGCCGAACAGATTGGCCATGGTCAGGGTCGAGATGGTCTCTCGCATGTAAAGGAGGGCCGACAGATCGAGCATCGCAACCCCGACGAACAAGCCGCCGAGGATTCCGACCAGGTCAGCGAACAAGCAGAGAAGCGGCATCATCAGGACCAGCGCGAGCACCCGCGGCAGAACCAGAAACTCCAGCGGCGACACGCCCATCGTGGTCAGCGCGTCGATCTCCTGGGTCACCTTCATCGTGCCAAGTTTCGCGGCGAACGCGGCGCCAGTGCGGCCCGACATGATAATCGCCGTCATCATCGCGGCCATGTCGCGGACCATGCCGATGCCGACGAGGTCGGCAACGTAGATCGACGCGCCGAACTGCGACAGCTGCACGGCGCCCATGAAGGCGAGGATGACGCCGACGAGGAACGAAATCAGCGTGACGATTCCGACCGCGCTGGGACCGCACTCCTGGATGACCTCGAGCAGATCGATCCTTCTGTAACGCGCCTTGCCGCGAAAGAATTTTACGAAGGCCCGCGTCAGATCGCCGAGAAAGCCCAGGAACTCGCCCACCGAGAGGCCGTAGCCGATCGTCACGTTGCCCACGCGCTCGAAGAACGAGACGCGCGGCGCCTCGCTGCGCGCGCCTTTTTTCTCGGGCACGGCCTCGGCCAGTTCGAGCAGGCGCCTGAGGCCTGCCGGAAGCCCGGCGCGATCTTCGGCGATTCCGCGTGCGCGACAGATCTCGGCCGTGTTGGTCAGAAATGAAATCAGGCCGCTGTCCCAGTGCGTAAGCTCGGCAGTCTCGTACGCGAGCCGCCTGGTATTCGGCCGCGAATCGAGTTCGGTGAGCAGGAGCGAAATCGGCGGCAGGTCGCGCTGCAGATGCCATGGCCCCGAAAGGTGCATGACGAGCGTCAAGTCGTCGGTCCGTTCGAAGGATATCCTTCCCTGATCCAGCCTTTGTGCGATAGCAGCCATCGGGTCACGCCTCTGCATCCCGACTGAGCGGCGCGAGGCCATGATGTCAGCGTGGCAGGCCGCGGCAAATGGGACTTTGGTCTTATAGGATCGCGCTCATGTAAGGCAATATTCTCAGGAGGTTAGCTTGCCCCTGGCATTCGCGAAGTCGGCCCCGCTTGGCCTGACGCCGAGCCGCTCAGCCATCAGGACCAGCTCGGCCAGCGACTGCGCCGCCATTTTGTCCACGACGCGGCCGCGATGCTGCTTTATCGTTTTCTCGGCGATGCCGAGTTCGGCCGCGACCTGTTTATTCAGGAGGCCGGCCGCGACGAGCGAGAACACTTCGCGTTCGCGAGGGGTCAAGGTTTCGTAGCGAGCCTTCAAGACATCGATCTCGGCGTTGGTGGACCGCAGATTGACGCTGCGCTCGCAGGCCCGGCGGATGGCATCGATCAGGGCCGCGCCTTTCACGGGCTTCTCGAGAAAGTCGACCGCACCGGCCTTCATCGCCGCGACGCTGGCGGAGATGTCGCCGTGCCCGGTGATGAATACCATCGAAAGATGCGGCAGCTTCGCGTGCAGCCTGCGTTGAAAGCCGAGTCCGTCCAACCCGGGCATCCGCAGATCCGAAACCACGCAGGAGACGACTTTGCTTTGCGCGCTGTCCAGAAACTCCTGGGCTGACGGGAATGCCAGCGCCTGAAGCCCTTTTGCCTGAAGCATCCGTACGAGTGATTTCCGAACCGATTCCTCGTCGTCGATAATAGCTACTGCCGTTCTCTGGCTCATTGCTTTCGCCGATAGCCGACTTGAGTTCGCTTTCGAACGGATGTTTCAGTCTGGATAGGGAAGTGTAATTTCGAACGTCGTACCGTGGCCGGGGTTTGACGAAACGCTGAGCCGTCCGCCGTGCGCTTCGACGATCGATCGCGAAATAGCCAGACCCATCCCCATGCCGCCCGGCTTGGTCGTGAAGAAAGCGTCGAAGATTCGGGGCAGGGCATCGGGTTCGATTCCCTTGCCCGAATCGCGCACGAGCACCCTGACGCAGCCGGAGTCTTCCGCCAGCGCAGATAGCGTGACCTGTCGCGAGTTCTCTTCCGTCTCGGCAACCGCATCGAACGCGTTCAGGAGCAGATTGATTACCGCCTGCTGTATCTGAATTCGATCGGCAAGAACGGCGCGAAGCGGTTGGCGGAGATCGAGCTTGAGCGAGATCTTACGGATTACCGCGTCGCTCCTCATGATTCGGCTGACCTCCCGCAGGAGTTGCTCCAGGTCGATTTCCGAGTGGGCAATTTCCTCGCGCCGGAACAACGCACGCAGGCGGCGAATCGTGTCGCCCGCGCGCGCATCGTCACTGACGATATCCGCGACCGCGGCCTTGACCTCCTCCAGGTCCGGCACTTCCGCTTCGAGCATGCTCTGGATTGCCTCGGCATTGCTCCGAATCGCCGCCAACGGCTGGTTGATTTCGTGCGCCAGCGAGGCCGCCAGCTCGCCCATGGTATTGACGCGCGAGATGTAGGTCAGTTCGTTGCGCAGTTGGAGCACCTGGATTATCGCCCGCTTGCGCTCCAGCGCGAAGCCGAAGATCTCCGCCACAGTCTGCAGCCGCCGGACAATCTGCGCCGGCCAGGAACGTTCGCGGTACAAAGCCCCGAATCCCACCGCCGCGACGACTACCCCGCCAACCCTTATCGGTATCATCACGTTGGACTTGGGGCCGTGGCGCCGCATGCTTTCGCGATCCACGGCAGCCTCTTCAGGCAGCGCATCCAGGCTGGGCATCACGACCGTCTCCCCTGCCAGCATCTTTCGCTTGGTCCAGGGCACCAGAGTGTTGGCGTCCAGCGACCTGCCGATTATCTGCTCCGGCTCGCGCGCCCACCCATGGCTGAAGGTGGCCCAACCGTCCGCAGGATTGATCTCGGCGACCGTGCTGCGATCCAGGCCCAATGCCAGAACAATGCGTTCCAGCCAGCGATTGATTTCCTCGTCAATCTTGTCGCTTGTAACCCGCACGAACGCACCGGCCAACTCGACGATGAGTGCCTCGAACTGGCGCGCCTCATCGGGCGAAGTGCGAGCAGACCGTTTGGCTTCCCGGCGTGGGGCCGATCGTCTGGAAGGGGTAGTTCGCGACACAACTTGCAGACTTTAGCCCTAATCGCTCCAGCTCCACAATCGCAGGTGCTAGCGATCGAAGCGAAGGTCAGGCTTGTTTGCCGGCCGCAAGAGCCGCGGCAATTGCCTCCAGCAGCGAGTCGCGCGTAAATGGCTTGAACAGCACCGCGACGGCCTTTGCGCGCTGCACCAATTCGCGTGTGGCCGGGTCGATGTGGCCGGTGATCATTATCACCGGCAGCTGGCATCCGGCGGCGGCGAGAGTCTCGCAGAGTTGCACGCCGTTCATGTCTGGAAGATGCACGTCGACCACCAGGCAGGCGTCGGTTTTCGGAAGTTCGCTATCGAGAACCGCGCGCGGACAATCGAACGTCATGACTCGAAATCCTGCGGCTAGCATCAATCTGCGCAGTGCGCGAAGAACCGATAAATCGTCCTCGACCAGGATCAGGGCGGGTTTCATTCCGGTTGTCAAAAAATCGCGTCGTCTCCCGGCGAATGGCTGTCACGGTCGCACCGCCGCCAGGTCAAGCATGACTGGCTTACGCGCATCTAGAAATCAGACCTTGGTCCGATGCGGACACATCCGACCAAGGTCCGATTTACCGTCACGAGCGAGGCTAGGAACATGCAGTCCTGAGTGAAATATGAGAACGGGGCTCGCCTTGAGGCTTGTAAAAAAATTGATTTGGCTGCCACTGTTCCTCCTAGCCTTCACCTTAATCGGGGTAAACGCTGGCACGGCCTACGCACAGCAGGTTTCAGCGTCGCCAAGCAACGCAACGGCACAAAACCTCGAGCAGGAAATAAACTCCGAAGTTGCAGAAGCGGGTAATGGCAAGGCTTCGCTGACGGAGGTCAACAAGGAGCTGTCCAACCCGATTTCGAGTATCTGGGCTTTGCAGTTCCAGCAGAACACCTTCTGGTTGAACAAGCCAGAGCGCAACATAGTAAACCTGCTCTTTTAGCCAGTACTTCCGGTGTCGCTCACCGACAATTGGAACCTTATCACCCGACCGGTGATCCCGGTCTTCAACTCAACTCCCTACCTCAACAACAGCGGCAATCTGCATCGGGCAACCGGTTTTGGCGATACCGTGTTGGTGGAGTTACTTTCACCGAGTCCAAAATTGGCGGGGCCCTGGCTGCTCGGAGCAGGCCCAACTTTCATTTTGCCGACCGCCAGCAATTCGCGCCTTGGTCAAAACAAGTGGCAGATCGGACCGGCGGGTGTATTCGGCTATCTCAGCGAGAAGTGGATCGCGGGCGTTTTTCCCCAGCAGTGGTGTTCCACCGGCGGACCGGGCTCGAACACCATAAGTCAGATGAACCTTCAATACTTCTTCGTGTACTTTCCGGCCGCGGGTTGGGCGGTCGGCACGTCGCCCAACATGCTGGTGAACTGGTATGCGAAGAAGAGTGGCAATATGGTCACATTTCCGATCGGCCTGACCGTCAGCAAGGTCGTGAAGATTCGCCCATTGCCGGTGAAACTCGCCGTCCAGGGACAGTACATGCCGGTTAATCCAGATGTCTTTGGGCAGAAGTGGAATCTCCAGTTCGCCGTTACCCCGGTTATCCCGAAGTTGATCAGGGGAAATATTCTCGAGGACTGATGAGTGCGCGATCCGGCGCGGATGCTCGGTACGCATCGGACCAAAGTCCGCATTTACCGCCGCGCGTGCGACGGCGAGTATGCGGGTTACGGAGCGCTAGTTGCGACGCTGCCGGTCCAATTCCGAGCAGCCAGGGGAGAATCACGCGATGAGGCCGAAGCTCAGGATCAGATCGATTGCCGGAATCTGGATGGTATTTCTATTCGTGGCCGCATGTCTCACGCATCCGGCGTCGGCTCAGGATAAGCAGCTGGATCGCACCGTGCTGCCGATCCCGGATACGCAATACAAATATCCCGGCAAGCTTCCTCTTGATGCGCGCGATGCGAAATTTCCGCCGATTAAGGAGCTGCGTCCGCCCAAAGGCGCCCCCAACATCGTCGTCATCCTGCTCGACGACATCGGCTTCGGCGCGCCGAGCACGTTCGGCGGCGGCGTGAACATGCCCACCATGGATTTGCTCGCGAAGCAGGGGCTTCGCTATACGCAGTTTCACACTACCGCGCTCTGCTCGCCGACTCGTGAGGCACTTTTGACCGGCCACAACCATCATTCGGTAGGGATGGGCGCAATCACCGAGCTGGCGACCAGCGCTCCGGGCTACAACTCGATCCGGCCCAATGAAGCCGCGACGGTCGCCGAGACTCTCAAACTGAACGGCTACAACACCGCGGCTTTCGGCAAAATGCATCAGACGCCGGCCTGGGAGGTGAGCGTCTCGGGACCCTTTACGCGATGGCCGACCGGCGATGGCTTCGAGAAGTTCTATGGCTTTCTCGGCGGCGAAACGAATCAATGGGCGCCGATGCTCTTCGATGGGGTGACCCACGTTGAGCCCCCGCATACACCCGGTTACAACTTCATGACCGATATGACCGACAATGCTATCGCCTGGACGCGCTTTCAGCACACGATGACGCCTGACAAGCCATTCTTCGTGTATTTCGCGCCCGGCGCTCTGCACGCGCCGCATCACACTCCGCAGATGTGGCGCGACAGGTACAAAGGCAAATTCGATGAAGGCTGGGACAAGTATCGCGAGGAAACTCTCGCACGCCAGAAGCAGTTGGGCCTCGTGCCGCAAAACACCCAGCTCGCCCCATGGCCTGCGAGTGTAAAGCACTGGGATCAACTCAGCGCTGACGAGAAGCGCGTCGCTGAACGGCTGATGGAAAATTATGCGGGATTCGGCGAATATGCCGACCACGAAATCGGCCGGCTGATCGATTCCCTCAAAGAGGTCGGCGTCTACGACAACACCCTGATCATCTATATCGCCGGGGACAACGGGATGAGCGCCGAGGGTGGCCTTTCAGGCACGCTCAACGAGATGGCCGCATTCAACGGCGTTCCCGATACAACCGCAAACATCCTTGCCCATCTGGACGACATCGGCGGGCCGAACAGTTTCCCCCACATCCCGGTGGGATGGGCCTTGGCGGGCGATACTCCGTTCCAATGGACCAAGCAGGTGGCATCGCATTACGGCGGCACGCGCAACGGGATGGTCATTTCGTGGCCTGCAATCATCAAGGATGCCGGCGGTATCAGACCGCAGTGGCATCATGTGATCGATATCACGCCGACCATCCTCGAGACGGCTAAGCTGCCGCAGCCCAAATTCGTAAACGGCATAAGGCAGAAGCCGATCGAGGGCGTCAGCATGGTGTACACGTTCGCCGATGCGAAAGCCCCGACTCGGCATCGCACGCAGTACTTTGAAATGTTCGGCAACCGCGGAATCTATCACGACGGCTGGACCGCGGTGACCAGGCATAGCATTCCGTGGGACGTTACCGGGACGCCGCCGAAGTTCAGCGAGGATAAGTGGGAGCTCTACAACACGAACGACGATTTCAGCCAGTCGCAGGACCTCGCCGCCAAAAATCCCGACAAGCTCAAGGAACTGCAGCAGCTCTTTCTCGCCGAAGCCGAAAAGTACAACGTCTTGCCGCTCGACGACCGCCGCGTGGAACGCTTCGTGCCGACCCTGGCGGGCCGCCCTTCGCTCATGTGGGGGCGCACTTCGGTGACGCTCTATCCCGGGATGAGCGCGATGTTGGAAAACGCGACGCTCGATATCAAGAACCGCTCGCATACCATCACCGCCGAGATCGAAGTTCCGCAAGGAGGCGGCGAGGGAGTGATCATCGCCCAGGGCGGGCGTTTCGGCGGCTGGACTCTTTACATGAAGGGCGGAAAGCTCAAGTACTGTTACAACTGGGTCGATAGAGATCGCTATACCGTCGAATCGAAGAACCCGCTTCCCGCCGGCAAGGCGACTGTCAAATTCGAATTCAAATACGACGGCGGAGGCCTTGGAAAAGGGGGCACCGCCGCCCTCTACGTGAACGATCAGAAGGCCGGCGAGGGCCGGATCGACAAGACCCAGCCGTTCGTCTTTTCAGCCGATGAAACCGAAGACGTCGGCGAAGACCTGGGCACTCCGGTAACCGAGGACTACAAGGAAGGCGACAACAAGTTTACCGGCACAATCGAAAAGATCACGCTGGCCGTGACCCCACCGCCGGCGCAGGTCGAGAAGGACGAGGAACGACAGGACGCTGTGATCGACGAGGGCATTAACTGAATTCGACTTCGATCAGGTATGCCGTACCGAATTCAGCTCCACCAACTGCCCTAAGGAGATTCGTGATGAAGTCCATTAGCCGTATGGTACTGTGTCTGCTTGCCCTTGTCGTTGTAGCCGGGTGCGCTTCGACGAATGTCACCCAGCAGACACCGATGAGCAACCCTGGGCTCGCGCGGCCCAATCAGATCTGGGTGTACAACTTCGTCGCCAACTCCGCCGATATGCCCGCCAACTCCTCGATCAGCGGCGAGGTCGCTGCGCCCAGCACGCCACCGACGGCCGCGCAAATCGAAGAGGGCCGTCAGCTCGGCGCGCTCATCGCCACCAATCTGGTTGCGGATATACAGGCGATGGGACTTTCGGCGGCACAGGCCGGGCCGGGATCGTCGCCGCAAGTTGGCGACGGCGTAATCCGCGGTTACCTCGTAT
Source organism: uncultured delta proteobacterium (assembly GCA_963810495.1). GTDB lineage: Bacteria > Desulfobacterota > Binatia > Binatales > Binataceae > JAKAVN01. The sequence goes on along the minus strand of CAWENP010000017.1, from coordinate 79,208 downwards.
CGGTACAGAGTGGGAGCGCAGTCCAACGCTTCGTCATCGGATTCGGTGCAGGAACTTCGGAGATGGATACGGTGGTGGAAGGCTATGCGGTCACGCCACAAGGCTGGCGCAAACTCGGGTCAGGAACACTTACCTCTTCCGGAAACAAAACGCCGGGGATGGTCGTGCCCGCCGCGGTGGCGATTGCCACCGCCAACCCGATCGGCCTTATCGTTGTTGGCGGCGCGAAACTATATGGCGAAACCAGTGGCAGGAGCGGACTCGAGGGGAGAGCCAAAGCGACAGCCGACGCAATTGCGGAGCAGCTCAGAATCAGATTCCAGGACCGGGGCTGGATAAGCTGAGGACTGCGGGCAAGAGACGATGAACGGACAACAAGCAGGAGGATGGAAACAGAGATGAGGGTCAGATGGAGTCAGTTTGTCCGACTTTATGTACTGAGTGCGCTTGTGCTGGCCGGATGCGCGAGCGCGGCGGTGACGCAGCAGGCCCAGCGCGGGCCTGCCGACTATGATCGTCCCACCCAGATCGTCGTCTATCCCTTTGCCGCCGATCCGGCTGAGGTTACGCTCAACCAGAGCATCATCCAGAAAGCCTATCGCGGCGCGACGGGCGACAACGAGAGTGCGGATCAGCTTCAGATCGCGCATGACACCGCGCAAGCGATCTGTCAGCAAGTCGTCTCCGACCTGACGGCGAATGGCTACAACGCCGTGTGCGCTCAACGCGGAACCTTCGTGGCCGGCGGCAATATCCTTATTGTTGATGGCGCGTTGACTAACATCAGCGAGGGCAACCGGTTGCGCCGGCTGGTAGTCGGTTTCGGCACGGGAGCCTCGACCTTGGACAGTAATGTATCGATGTACCAGCGTATCGGCGGCAATTTGAATCAGGTGCTCGCGTTCAGCACGCACGCCGACAGCGGCAAGATGCCGGGAGCGGCGGTGATGGCTCCGGTCGGCGTGGCCGCGGGTGGGGGTGCGGCGGCAATCGTAGCCACGAACGCGGCCGTCGGCGGGGCCAAGACCTACAGCTCCTCCACCAGCAGTCTGGCCAAGAAGACCTCGGACCAGATCGTCAAAACGGTGACCGACTACACTGCGCGGGCCGGATGGCGGATGCAGTAGCCGCATCAGAGGCGAAATCATAAGATCGCCGCGGCACTTGTCACGCGTGGCGTTTCGCGCGCTTGACTTGAGCGTCATCAATCGCCTTGGCCAGGAAGCGAAAACGCGCAAACACGCTGCCCAAATCTGGCCGGGCGGCCGGCGTCGCACGGCAACCTGCGCAGGCGTCGCCACCAAAGGCCGCGTCACGCGGCCCGACGACACGGATATGGCTCCTGGTGACCGCCGCGATAGCGCTCGCGGCGATCGTTTTTGTGGCACGTATGTTGAGCCATCGGCCGTCCCTTTATGACGCGGCTCCTCGTATCGCATCGTCGGTGCCTGCGGCCATTTTCGTCGGAGCGGTAACCTGTGGCGGATGCCACGCGCGCGAGTTGAAGCTGTGGAAAGGGTCGCATCACGAGCTCGCCATGCAACCGGCAAACGACTCGACCGTGCTTGGCGACTTCAACGATGCGAGCGTGGCTGACGGTGCGCTTACGTCGCGCTTTTTCCGGCGCGGCGACAAGTTCATGGTGCGGACCGACGGGCCCGATGGTACGCTGCACGATTATGAAATCAAATTTACGTTCGGCGTCTCGCCGTTGCAGCAGTACCTGATCGAGATGCCGGGCGGCCGGCTCCAAGCGCTTGGGATCGCGTGGGACAGCCGCCCTCGCGAAAGCGGCGGCCAACATTGGTTCGATCTGCATCCCGATCTGAAGCTAAGCGCCGGCGATCCGCTGCATTGGACCGGAATCGACCAAAACTGGAATTTCATGTGCGCAGATTGCCATTCGACCAACCTGCGCAAGAACTATCATCTCACCACGCGCACCTTTACCACCTCGTATGCCGAGATCGACGTCGCCTGCGAGGCATGCCACGGTCCGGGCTCGAATCACGTGGCGTGGGCGGCGAAGAGAGGAGACTGGCGCCGGTACGAAGCGAATCATGGGCTGCTGATTGCGCTCGACGAGCGCCGCGCAGTGAGCTGGAAGGTCGATCGTGCGAGCGGAAACGTGGTCCGCAGTACGCCACGCACCTCCGAGCGCGAAATCCAGATGTGCGCGCGATGCCATTCGCGGCGAAGCCAGATTCACGAAGACTACGTGCACGGCCAGCCGGTGGGCGATGACTATCGGGTCGCGTTGCTCGATGACAACCTCTACTATCCGGACGGGCAGATTAAAGACGAAGTGTACGAGTACGGCTCGTTCATTCAGAGCAGGATGTTCCATGCGGGAGTGACCTGCAGCGACTGTCACGAGCCCCATAGCCTGAAGCTTCGCGCGCAGGGCAGCGGCGTCTGCCTTCAATGCCATGCGGCCGAGAAGTATGATTCCGTGCGGCATCATTTCCATAAGGCCGGATCTCCCGGCTCGCGATGCGTTGAATGTCATATGCCGGCCCGGACCTACATGGTCGTGGATGCGCGGCGCGATCACAGCATCCGCATCCCACGCCCCGATCTTTCGGTGAAGATCGGCGCGCCCAACGCGTGTAACGGATGCCATCGCGACAAGGCAGCCGGCTGGGCGGCTAATTCGGTGACGAAGTGGTACGGACACGAACCCGCCGGATTTCAACGGTTTGCGGAGGCGCTGCATGCAGGATCGATTGGCGCTCCGGGGGCCGAAAAAGCGCTCGAGCAACTCGTCGCGGACCGCGAGCAACCGGCGATAGCGCGCGCGAGCGCGCTCGCGCTCATCGCCGGTGATCTGGAATCCGTCAGCGCGGCGACGGCGCGCGACGGCACGCGCGACGCTTCGCCGCTGGTCAGGCGCGCTGCCGCCCGGGCCTTGCCTGACACGGACCCGCATGCGGACCCTGGCGCCGCGGCGCTCCTGCTCAACGATCCTGTGCGCGCGGTGCGAATCGAGGCGGCAGAGGCGCTTGCGGGAGTGCCTGCGGACGCCTTGCCTGGGAACTCAGCGGCGGCGCTCGAAAGGACCACCGCGGAATATGTCGCTGCGCAGGAATTGAATGCGGACCGGCCGGAAGCCCATATCAATCTTGCGTCGCTGTTCGCTACGGAGAAACGGTTTGCCGACGCGAAGCGCGAACTTACGACGGCGCTCGCGCTCGATCCATCTCTTGCGCCAGCGGCGGTGAATCTCGCCGATCTCGATCGCGAACTCGGGCACGAGGCTGAAGGCGAGCGCGTGTTGCGCGAGGCCATCGTCCGCTCGCCAAACGACGCCTCGCTCCAGCATGCGCTCGGCCTGTTGCTGGTGCGCGAGGGACACGGGCAGGAGGCGCTCGAGCATCTGGCGGCGGCGGCGCAGCTGGATCCCGCGGACGCGCGCTTTGCGTATGTGTACGCGGTGGCGCTCAACGACGCCGGACAGAACGGCAAGGCGCTCGGCGTGCTCGAGGCCGATGTCGTAAGGCATCCCTACGACTGTGACGCGCTAGCCGCGCTGATCGGCTTTTACCGGAGCGCAGGAAATCCGGAGAAGGCTGCCGCTTACTCGAAGCGGCTGGCAGAACTCGGCCATGCGTGCCCGGACCCGCAATCGGCTCAATAGGTGCCGGACACGCACCGCTTGCGCGCAGTGAACTGACGTTTCTGTTAAAGATGCCGATACGAAAAACATGATGAACATAAAACATGCGCAGCATCTTTGCCGACATTGATGCGTGGTTGACCGCCCTGGCGCTCGGGCTTGCGATGTTCGTGGCCTGGGAGTTCGGGCGTTGGCACGGGCGGCAGCTACGAATCGAATCCGGCGAAGTGCCGGTATCCAAATTTGAAGACGCGAGCCTCGCGCTCCTGGGCTTGTTGCTGGGCTTCACCTTTTCGATGGCGATCGTCAAGCACGATCAGCGCCGGTTGATGGTCGTCGCCGACAGCAATGCGATCGGGGACTTCTACACTTGCGCGAGTCTGTTAAAGGAGCCGGTGCGAACGAATTTGCGATCCGTCATCCGTGACTATGCCAAGCTGCGCTCGGAGTTATCCGGCAGGAAGCTTGACGAGGCCGAGATCGAAAGTGCGCTTGAGCGGATGCAACGGATGCAGGACCAAATGACCGCCCTCGTCGATCAAGCCCTGGTGGCCGGTACGCCGATCGCAGTGTCTCTGACCAACACGCTAAACGGCGTAACCAGTAATCACGCTACTCGCCTCGCCGCGGTACGGGACCGGCTGCCGGCGAGCGTCGTGTTACTGTTGCTCGTATCCGCCGTCCTCTCGTCGATGCTGGTCGGGCGCGAGCAGGGAGCCTCGGACAGAGCCGACGTCGCAGGCACGGCCTGCTTCATCGTACTCGCAAGTCTAGCCGTCTATGTCATCCTCGACCTCAACCAACCCGAGCGCGGCTTGATCACCGTAAGCCAGGAGCCAATCCATAGACTGCTGTCATCGATGGTGAGATAGGCTGCCTGCTACGGTTGTACGCTCTGGTGTATCGACCAGCCGTTACCCACCAGTTGCTGATGCGCGAGCGGCGTCATCTTGGCGGGAATCCAAAGTACGCGATGCTGGAGGGCGAGCAATGCCGGTGCGGTCACAAAACCGGCAATGCGCGGTGTCCACGATACATAGTCGACCGGCGCGGGCACTATCACGGTGCCATTCTGATCGTGAGCAACCAGCACCCCGGGAACCTGAATCCCGGTAATCGGACTCTTCTGCTGGCCCCATTGATTGAGCATGTGCAGAGAAGTGGCCAGGAAACGTGCCTGGTACTCCGTCATCATGTTGCCCAGAGCCACCGCCGCGGCACGACGGCCCGGAATGTCGCCGAGACCTTTGAGGTCTTCGACCACGGAAACCTGCAGACTCAATGGGATCGCGGAATTGCTAATGAAGGAGGCGATCTCTTCCTGCGACAGACCAAAATTCTGGAGCTTGTTCTGAACGAGGATAATCAGGTCTCCCTTCGGTTTCTCATAGACCAGGTCGTTGGTGAACTCCACACCCGAGATGATGATCGAGGCCGGCACCGCCATCATCGCCGCATCGACTGTCAGGCGGGCCGAGAACATGACCCAGGCGACCGAATTCAGCTTCTTAGTGAGAATCGGATCGGAACTGTAGGGGTCGACGTGCAGCTTTTTCGCCAACTGCCTGCGGACATCGTCATATCCCAACGCGGTCATGGTCGCGTTGCCCGTCTGACCGGCGGCTGCTCCGCTTCCGAAAGAATTCGAGGCGGTCGAGGCGACGGATGTCTGTCTCCTCGTTGCTGCGTTATTCAACACCGTTGGATTGCTGTCATGGCTTCTGCGATGCGGTACCTATCCGCACAGCAGATTTGAAAAACAGCCTGAAAAGGGCACCTTTGCCCATCGCCCGGCTGATCTCCTCCATAGTCAGATAGGCGGAAACGAGCAGGCTGATAAGAAGTACACAGCCAAGAAAGCGATCGAGATTGGCATTGGCAATTACCATCCTGACCGCGTCTCGAAAATCGCCCACCTGGCGATAGCTGTGAATGATTCGTTCGCCGATTCCCAGCACGATCACCGCCAATCCGTAAATCAAGGTCTTGCAGGCGACCACCACGGCGCGTGGATAAGGGCTGACGCGGCGTTTGGACTCCGCCCAGTCCATCAGCAGAACCACCTTGCCGAGAATCAGTGCGCCGATTGCGGCTTTGGAGAAGGCGTAAAACTCGATCGAATACTGCGAAATGAACAGTTTGAGCATCGCAAGGATAAGCATCAGCGCGATAAAAAAGAAAAGCATCGCCGGCAAAATCTCGAGAAATTCGCCGGCCGTCCATCGCGCGACAGCCACCGCTCCGCGCGATAGCCGTTGCTGGTATGTGCGATTCATCGCCATCGAACTACCACTGTGCCAGTGCTCGGCTCGGCCCTGCTCGCGGGGCAGGCGTTACGAGGGGGCAGTATCGCCGGCCTGCGCGAGACACTCTGGCAGGAGATCGGCGCTTTGAGAAGTTGGACCTTAGTCCTATTCGATGACGCGCGGATGGCGACGCAAATGCGGATTGTCGGGAGCGCTTCGAAAAAATTGCAAGCCATCGAATGGGAAAGCGCATCGAATGAATAAAGTGTCGCAGCTCAGCGTCAGTGCTAGAGTGTCATTGAGTGTAACGGTCGTTTCATGTAACAAGCGATGGCATCTTGACTGAAACGCTCGTTACAAGAAAAACTGTTCCGCAATGACGAAATCTGCGGCACCCGAACGCCGGGCGAAACTGCTCAACGAAGTTGTTGATTACATCCTGAGCAATGGCCTAGCCGGACTCTCGCTACGGCCGTTGGCGGCGGGCGTTAATACAAGCCCCCGCATGTTGCTGTATTTTTTCGGCTCCAAGGAGCAGTTGATATCCGAGGCGTTAGCCCAAATCCGTTTGCGCCAACAGGCGGACTTTGCGCGTGCGATGTCGGGGCGCGGCGGGCGCCAAGAGCGGCTGCTACGAGCGTGGGGCGCCTGGACTTCTCGCAGGATGGAGAAATTTGGGAGGTTCTGTTTTGGAGTTTACGGGTTCGCGCTTCAGAACCCCAAACAGTTCGCGGGATTCCTGGAGCAGTTTATAGACGATTGGTTGCCGCCGTTCGAGCAGGCGCTGGGCGCCGCCGGCTTTTCTCCCGAACGTGCGCGCGCTCTGGCAACTTTGTCGCTGGCCGCGATGCGCGGGCTGCAACTGGACCTGCTTGCTACTGGCGAGCGCGCCCGTATCGACGCGGCATTCCGGGAGATGTTGAGACAGTTGGCGTTGGCCTCCCGTAGTGAGCCGAATGAAAGCCCTCGACACGACACCACGAAAAAGCGCCGCTCAACGGCTCTCACCGGATTGGAAAGAGACCGTCAAGCAACCATCGTGAGCGGCCCCGCCGGACCAAAGAGGCGTCGCTATTGACGACTGGGGGGACAAGCTGGCGGGCCGCTCACTTGCTTCGACAATACGCGCCGCGCGCGCGGGTTCGCGCCGCAAGGGAACCGTGACTCAAATGTAAATGGAGGCGTTTGCAGATTGACTTTTCTGACGTTCGATAGAAGAAAGCTCGCGAAGGATACTCTGTCGGCTATCTCACAATCCGGCGACGGCAAGAAATTCGTCGGTCACGATGGTCGAGAGTACGCAATCGTCAGCAGAAACGAGAAACTCGAATCGGAAACATTCATTGACGTGGCGGTGAAGATCGACGGTGTGGACAAAGCCGTCGCCAGATACGCCATCGTCCTGATCAGGATTTCCCGACAGTGAGCCGCCGGGCGGGCGCAACCAAGGGATTGCCTCCTGGTAGAGCAAAGGATGGAGCGATGGAATTGATGCAAGAGCGGATACTTGACGAGAAAAATCGCCCTGCTGGCGCCGAGATGCCGGCGTCAAGACGGATGATGACCCTGCAAGAGATTGCGGACTATTTGCGCGTGACTCGTTCGACGATTCATCGGCTGCTGAAGCGCAATCAGATTCCGGCGTTTCGCATTGGCAGGCATTGGCGTTTCAACGTCGAAGAGATCGACAACTGGTGCTCGTCGCGCGCGTTAACCAAAGACCCCAAGGCGGATGCTTAGGCGGCGGTTGACCCGGTACTGACTTTCGACCGGCCGAGCATACTATTCGAAGGATACGGGGCATATGCCGCTGTATCTTACCGAGCCTTCTTCCGTATCATCCCTCACTTCCGGCCGGCCGCGCCTCGCGTCACCACCAGAATCCTGAACGTCGCCGCCACCGGGATCGGCCGCGGATGCTCACTGCCCGCGGTCGGTGGCGGAATCGTCAGATTCGCCGTCGGCAGATAAACGGTCCCGCTATGCCCATCGACGGCCATCGTGCGCGCGCCCATCTCGGTCTTTACCATTTCCGCAAGCTCGAACTGGTCCGCCGACACTTCCCGCACGATCGTCAGCGTCCCGTCGCCGCAGCTCGCGAAAACCATCCCGTCGCTAAACGCCGTCGCGTCGACCATCGCGCCGATCGGAAAATCCGCCATGATTTTTCCGTCGTCCGCGTTCATCACCACCAGTTTCTGGTTTCGACAACCGACGAACAGCCGCCGCGACGCACGATCCATCGCCATCCCGGTCGGCCGCTGACCCTGCCCGGTCGGCCACTGCGCGATAACCTTCATCTGTTTCGTATCGACGACGGCAACCTCGTCCTTGTCCGCGATATTCACGAACACCTTGCCCCGCCCGTCCGCCACCGCGAACTCCGGCGACCCGCCCAGGTCAACCGTCGCCGACGCTACGCCGCCTTTGGGGTTCACGTCCGGCGCGAGCGCCACCATCCGATGCGCGTCGCCGCAAAACACCAGCACCTGATTGCTCGCGGGATCGTAAATGATCGAGTCCGCGTCATCCGCCGCAACCACTCGGCCCAGCGCCGCTCCACTGTTCAGAGCAAAGACGATCGCCGCGCCCAGTTTGCCGTCGCTGATAAATCCGCGCCCGGCCGCGGGAACCAGCGCCACGCCGTGAGAGCGTACCTGCCCTGCAATATCATGCACCGCCTTGCCCGTCGCGACGTCTACGACCATCGTATGCGTAGTGCGCGTCACGTACAGAAACTTGCCGGCCGCGTCGAGCGTCACGTAGTCCCAGCGGCCTTCGCCGCCAAGTTTCATCGTCGAAGTCAGCTTGTATCCCGGCGCCGCTGCCGCCCGCGCCACGCCACTCCACGCCAGACAGGAGGCCACCAACGCGGCGCCAACCAAGGTGAGCACGGAGAGCCGAAGCGAAGAACTTTTCATGTCGAAGCCTCTTGCCAGGACCGTTTGATGAACGAACTTAATCTTTAGCTTAGCGAAATCCGGGGTAGCGCGCGCAAATTCCGATGGATTTGCGCGTACCCAGGATCGTTGAGACTCCGAGGGTGATGGCACGTCGCGCTATGAACGAGCGCTCGGGCGCCTAAGCACGCGCGCTCGGGCTCGAGCGCGTCGAGGGCGCGCTCACCGCGTGATCGCCGACGTCACAGTAGAAACTCAGTCCGCCAGCAACTCGTGGAGAACGCCGTCTATCGCCGGGATGTCGCGCGGGTTCATCGGCGCCATGTGTCCCCAGATCGAGGATATGACGCGGCATTTGGCGCCCGGGATGTGTTGCGCCTCGTACTCGCTGTCCGCCGGCGGAAAATAGCGATCGTTGTCCACCGGCGCGACGATAGTCCGGGCCTTGATCGCGCCAAGCGCGGCCTCGAAGTTACCGCTGTAAGCCGAATTGTTGCTGATATCGCAGTGCAGCCAGGTCCATAGCTGCGACAGCAGGTTGTTCGCGTCGCAGCGCACGAAGAACGGCTCCCAGAAATAAGCGACGTGCTCCAGGTAGTCGCGCGCGCCGAAGGCGCGGTAGACCTCCGTCCGGTAGAAAGGCTCCGACGTTCCCCAGCCAGCGTAGATCGCGGAGAAGGCCTTCAGCCCGTCGACGGGCGGTCGATCATAGAACCCGCCCGCGAAGACCGGGTCCAGTTCGAGCGCGCGCTGTAACGCGAGCAGGAAGACCTTGTTGTATGACGCTGTGCGGGCCGAGCCTGCGATTGGGCACGCGGCGCGGACCATGTCTGGGAACTGCGCCGCCCACTCGAAGGTCTGGCACGCGCCCATCGACCAGCCGGTCACAAGACGGATACGCGCGAGACCCAGCTTCTGGGTAAGTAGAATCTGCTGGAGGCGGACGTTGTCGTGGATCGTGACCTTGGGAAAGCGGCCGCGCTCGTTTGGCGGCGGGGAGTTGCTGGGCGACGAGGAGAACCCATTGCCCAGCAGGTTGGTCATCACGATGAAATACTTGCGCGGGTCAAGTGCGCGGCCCTCGCCAACCATGAAGGTCTCGATGTCGTTGTGCGTTCCCGTGTACCACGTCGGCACCAGCACGGCGTTATCGCGAGCCGGACTCAACGTCCCGAGGGTCTTGTAAGCCAGCCGGGCCATCGGGAGCAGTCCTCCCCTCTGCAGGAGGACATTAGGCACTTCGAAGACTTCATAATCGCTCATCGCTTTCTCCCACGTTTCGTGCGGCACTCACGCGCTGCCAGCCTGTTTAAGGACTTGGCGATAACCGCTTATCAGATTTCAGCTGGACGCACTGACAAGATCGACGCGCGCACGGTTTAGGCTTCGGCTTGCGATTGCTACATCCACGACGGAAGATCACCCCACTTTGATACCTATACTAAAGACGCTTGCAGCGCTCTATGCGCTGTCGATCATTCTATGGATGGTGGTCCCATCCAAAAGTTTCGCTCAGGCTCAAACGCCGGATCTGGTCGCCGAGGAAAAACTCATCTCGGATTTTACCGATCCGCTTACGACCTTGCCCCAGATTTCCTTCAGGGACGCCTTCATACCAGCAAATTTCGGCACTCATGTTCAGACCAACCAGGCCATCATAAGACCGATCATCCCGCGGTTGCCGCAATACACGTTGTTCCCTCTCGTCCAGCTGGTCCGGCCGACTTTTTCACTGGTGACGGTTCCATATCCCAAGGGCGGGACGCGCACCGAACTCGGCGACACCCAATTATTCGATATTGCAGTGCTGCCATGGCCGTCCAGAGAAACAAAACTCCTGATTGGAGCGGGTCCGATGTTTGTGTTTCCGACCGCGACCTCCAGGAGCGCTGGCCAAGGGGCCTGGCAGGCGGGTCCTGCGATGGGCGCAGTTTATAAGGGTATCCCCTGGCTCGTGGCCGCCTTCGTCCTACAGGAGCCGATTTCCTTCGCCTACACCTCGCGCAATCGCCCCCCGCAGAACACGCTCCAGTTTCAGCCGGCTCTGGCGGTCCATCTCTGGGAAGGCTGGTACCTGCGATCCGCGGAGGCAACCTGGACCTGCAGCTTGCATCATCATTCTTCGACCGTGTTGCCGCTGAGTCTTGGAATCGGAGATGTGATAGTTCGTCCCGGTTTGCCGCCACTCAACTTCTTCGTGACCGGGCAGTGGACGGCCTATAGACAGTTCGCGCCCGTCGCGCCCCAGACCGGCGTCAACTTCGGACTGACCGTCGGCTTTCCGGAGTTCAGATCATGGTCATGGTGAGCCTCGAAATGGAGCGGATTGCGCGGATCGGAGCGGGTGCCTCAGCTGTCCTCTTTAGGCGGGTTTCCGGCTTCGGAATCCTTCCCGGAACCTTGCGATGAACTTCCTGTTTGCTGACTCATCGATCTGCTCATTTGCATCCCCACCAATCGCGCGACCAGGATGGCCAGATAGAATTGCCCGGCAACACCTTCGGCGATCGCCGCGTAACGCGCCTTAATAGTCAGCGGGGTGATATCGCCATAGCCGATGGTCGTGAGGGTGGTCAGGCTGAAGTAGATGAGGACCGGGAAAACGGGTTGCTTCTTCTCGGTTGGGAACCCTGAAGTCAATACGTCTGTGCTTGGAAAACTGAAAGCGTGGGGCTGTAGCTGATAGATCAGAATGTAAAGAAACCCCCACGTTAGCCCCATCAGCAGATACACCGAAATCGACAGGCTGATCGTTTCGCTCGTTACCTCCCGCTGCTTCAGCACGGCGCGCAACTCATTCCAGGTGATGAAAGCAAAGAACAGCAGCCAGGAAATCGAGCCAAACACGCCAAGTTGATGGTTTGAGGAAAAGAACATGGACAGGCGTTCCGCCACTGCCACGAGGGCCAGCAACCATCCGATAACGCTTCGCCTTCTCCGCTCCGCCAGCAGTTTCCGCTGTTCGCCCACCAACTCGTCGACCTGGATGGTGTAAAGGCCCAGAACCAGAACGGCCATTATGACGATGCTGAATACTGTGAGAGCCATCGTGTTGTCGCCGATCAGCGGCCGCGCCGCGAAAGCAAGGACGATAGCCGCGAGCAGCGCGCTATGTCTGCGCGGCATGAAGTGACGCCGCATGGCTTCCCGCAATCGATCCAAGGCGCTGTTTCCTGGCATGTCTGTGCAGTCGCGCTACTACGGCTTCGCGACGGCCTCTGCACGGATCGCGGCGGCGATATCGACGCTCATCTTCGCGAGCGCGCGGCTGTGCGCCGCGGCGAGCGCGTCGAATCCACTGCCCTGCACGGGCTCGCTTGCAATCGTGCGGCCCGACCGTGTCTCTCCGCCCGCCGTCCTGTGCACCGTCCACACCGCTTCGACCAGCGCCGACTGGCCCGGCACCGACTCGAAGCGCTGGACGTCGATAGTCACGCGATAGGCCGGGTCGAAATTCGCCATCGGCGCGGCGGCCACGTTCGGCGTCCCGAGCAGCTTGACCAGGTCGCCGGCGACGACTTGCGCGACGGCGTCGTTGAGCGGCGCGGCCCATCGATTGAATTCGTCGACGTCGACACGGTTGGGCGCGGTTTGGAGCACGAACTCCGGGCGGTCGACAGAAGCGGGAACGGAGACCGGACCGACCATGATCGCGTCGCCGACGGGCGCCGTGCCGTCGGAGACCGCGGTAACGTCAAGCGTGTAGAATCGCGAGGGCGCCGTAGTGCCGCAACCGGATGCGGCAGCCGCAAGCAACGCGATCGAGACCATCAGATGCGCGATGCGGCGTGCCATCACTTCGCCTCCCCTTTCTTGCCGCGCAGGAGCGCCTCGGGATGGCGCTCGAGATAATCCGCGAGCACGCGCAACGAGCGCGCCGCGCGGCTCACCTCCTGCAGCGTGCTGTTCATTTGCTGGAGCTGCGCGGAATTCGGCTCGGTGAGGCTGGCGGTGTTGGTGAGCGTGCCCCGCGCGCTCACCAGCGTGCCGCGCGCCGCCACCAGCGTCTGATCCAGCTCGGCGATCGCGGTGGTCAATTCATCGCCGATCTGCTGGAGCGGCATCTTGTCGAGCTTGTTGATAATGCCCGTGACCTTGGTCTCCATCACCTCGAGCTGACCCGGAATGGTCGGCAGCTGTACTGGAGTCTGCGACCAGTCCACTGTCGCCCGGGGCGCGCCAGGGAAAAAGTCGAACGCCACGAACACGGCTCCGGTGAGCAGGTTCCCCGTGCGCAACTGCGCACGGACCCCGCGGGACACCAGCGAGTCGAACAACTTTCTGCGCATGGCCTCGAAATCCGCTTGAGACCTCAAGCCGACAACCTTGACTCCGAGCCGCTGCGCGTCCAAATGGATGGTCACCGGCACCGAGAATTCGAGGGTCTTCAAGTCGACTTGTGCGCGAACATCAGCGACTTCGCCGATCGGAACGCCGCGGAACTCGACCGGCGCGCCGGGCACGAGCCCTCGGACGGATTCATTGAAGATGAGCTCGAAGGTCTGTGGATTGCGCGCGGCCGGCCTGAAGGCTGCCGCCCGGTCGCTGAATAAGGTGAACACGGTGTTCGCCTCGGCTACGGGCAGGACAGCACCGGTCGCAGGCGACTCGAACGCGATGCCGCCGATCAGGATGGACAGGAGCGACTGGGTCTGCACGCTGAGGCCGCTGGCGGAGAGGGACACGTCAATGCCGCTCGCCTGCCAGAAGCGTGTGTTGGCAGTGACGTACTGATCGTAGGGCTCCCTAACGAATATCTTGACGGTGAAAAACTTTCCGTCCTGGTCCAGGATGTATGACGCCACCTGGCCGACCTGCAGCCGCCGGAAGAAGATCGGCGTGCCGGTGTCCAGCGAACCCAGGTCGGAGGTCTTCAGCACGAAGAAACGCCCGGGCGCATTGCCGGTTATTACTGGCGGAGTCTCGAGCGCCACGAAGTCGCGCTTGGGCTCCTTCGAGCTGCCGATTTCGATGCCGATATAGGCCCCGGAGATGAGCGTCCCCAGCCCGGTCACGTTGGCGCCAGAGATGCGCGGTCGTACCACCCATAGCCGCGTGTCCTCGACCAGAAAATCCTCGGTCTTGGGCGTCATCTGCGCCGTGGCTATCACGCGTTCGTGATCCTGCGTGAGCCGGATCGCCGTGATCGTGCCGATGTCCACCCCGCGGTAGTTGATCTTGGTCTTGCCCGCCTCCAGCCCTTCGGCCGACTGGAACACGATCGTGATCTTCGGCCCCTCGCTGCGAATTCGGGCCACGGCGACCCAGATCCCGAGCGCCGCCGCCAGGATCGGGATAACCCAGACCAGGGAGAGCCGCGTTTGCTTCTTGGGCACAGCCCTCGAGTCAGGGACTGAAGGGATCGGTGGATCGCGATCAGGCATGGACAACCTCTTTGGAACTTGTTGCGTCCCAGATCAGCCGCGGATCGAAGGACTCGACCGCGAGCATCGTCAGCACCACCACCGCGGCGAAGAAAAACAGGCCCGGCCCCGGCTCCACCGACATCAGAGGTTGGAGCTGGATCAGCGCGGCGGTGAAGGTGTCGACGAACACGTCGACCATCGACCAGCGGCCGATGAACTCGACCATCCGGTAGAGCCGAATCCGCTGGGCGTTGTTCTTGATCGACCCGCGCTGCGACGTGATGAGCAGATAGGCCAGCGCCAGGATCTTCGCGCTCGGGATCATGATGCTCGCGAAGAGCACGATCAGCGACAGCGGCCACCCGGTCGGCGACCACAGCAACACGACCCCTTGCATGATGGTGTCCGACTCGGCCCCGGCGGCCGTGGTCGTGGTCAATACGGGAAGAACGTTGGCCGGGATGTAACAGACGGCCGCGGCAATCAGGAAGGCCCAGGTGCGCTGGAAGCTGCCCGGCTTGCGAAAGACCAGCTCCTCGCCGCAGCGGGGGCAGCGCCCTTCTTCCTCGCCCGGTACGGGGCGCGAAAGCAGGCCACAGGTCTCGCAGCTCTGCAGGCCCTGCTGCATCGCGGTGGGGGCGGCCGCACTCATGACGTTCCCTCGGCCATGGGATTCCCGGCAGAGGCGGGCTGCGTTCCGGCCTCCGCCCATTGGATCCTTTCCCACACCTCGCGCGAGTCGAAATTCGACTGCATCGCGGCCAGCAGAAAAACCAGCACCCAGAGCACGAACAACGCTATTCCCGGAATCACGGTCGCGTAGTCGGCGATCTTGACCAGAGCGACCAGCACGCCGAGCATCATGACCTCGATCATGCTCCAGGTCCGGGTGGTCGGATGATGGCGCAGCAGCGTCCCCACCCATCTCGGCGGACGTTCGCGATGGGCTCCCAGCACGATCGCCAGCATGAAGCCAATCTGCAGCGCCGGCGCGATGACCGCGGTCAGCAGCACCAGCACCGCGACCATCTGCTGCCCGTTCTGCCACAAATGCACAGCGCCGCCGATCACGGTGGTGGAGGCCGCGCGCCCGACGATCGTGAGGCCGAGCATCGGGACCGAGTTCGCGACGATGTAGAGCAGCGCCGCCCCGAGCGTTAGGGCGAGCGTCCGATTCAGCGAGTCCTCGCGGCGGCGCCACAGCTCCTTGTCGCAGCGCGGACAGCGCGCCGACGCGCCCGGCGCAAGCTCCGGAAGCCGCTGCAGCAGGTCGCAGTGCAGACAGGCGACGAGCGAGGTATCGGCGATCGGTTGGTTGTGCACCCGGCTATACAAACCCACTTCCCGCCAACGGGCAAGTTGGACTTTGGACGGATGCTCTATGGAATCAGGCGATCCGGACCGAGGGCCGCGATCGCCGAGGCGGCTTGCGGCAAGACTATCAGCGGCGTTGACGCAATGGTAATCGCCGTGGGTAAAGTAACTGACGGCGGAAGAGCGGATTGCGGCTGCAGACACGACAACGGCCGCGATAATTAACCATCAGGGAGGCTCCAAGATGAGCAGGCTATTGACCGTGGCAGCGGGACAGCTCGGTCCGATCGCGCGCAACGACAGCCGTAAAGCGGTCGTCCGCCGGCTTATCGATCTGATGCGCCAGGCGCATGAGATGAAATGCGAGTTGATCGTCTATCCCGAACTCGCGCTGACCTCATTTTTCCCGCGCTGGTGGATGGAAGATCGCGAGGAGATCGACAGCTTCTTCGAACATGAGATGCCGGGACCCGACACCGGTGCTCTGTTCGACGAAGCCAAGCGCCTGAAGATGGGATTTTACCTCGGCTACGCGGAACTGGCGGCCGAGGACCAGCAGACGCATCACTACAACACCTCGATCATCGTCGATCGGGAAGCCCAGATCGTCGGCAAGTATCGCAAGATCCATCTGCCCGGCCACGCCGACCATCGGCCGAAGTATCCATTCCAACATCTCGAGAAGCGCTACTTCGACGTTGGCAATCTGGGTTTTGGCGCGTGGCGCGCGTTCGATGGAATCGTCGGGATGTGCATCTGCAACGATCGCCGATGGCCGGAGACCTACCGGGTGATGGGCTTGCAGGGGGTCGAGATGGTGATGCTCGGTTACAACACGCCGACCCACGTGCCGTGGATGCCGGTGTACGACCATCTCACTGGGTTTCATAACCACTTGGTATTGCAATCGGGCGCGTATCAGAACAGCACGTTCGTGGTCGGCGTAGCCAAGGCCGGGGTGGAGGAGGGATGCGAGTTAGCGGGCGGCAGTTGTATCATCGCGCCCTCAGGAGAGATCATCGCTCAGACCGTCACCAAGGGGGACGAACTGGCGGTCGCGCGCTGCGACCTCGATCTCTCGCGGGCCAACAAGGAAGGGCTGTTCAATTTCGCATTGAATCGCGTGCCGGAGGCCTACAAGCTAATCACCGAACGTCGTGGGGCGATACCGCCGGCCTGACCTCCGGCGCCGCCACTTAGGTCCAGCGCGATTATTTAGTATCCGCCGGTGGGGCAGGCATAGTATCGAATTCCGGGAGACTTCCCACGATCTCATCCCAAGCCAGGCGACTGCGCGCAAATAGAATAGCCTCTGGCTGGAACACCGATGGGTCGTCCAGGGTGCCGACATAGACGGAGACGGCTTCTGGAGCCATGTCGGGCGTTCCAAAGAGCAGGCTGCCACAAGTCGGACAGAAGTGCCGAGTCGTCCCTAGTCCGCTTGTTCCCTGTACCGTGTAGCTCCTGGTCGTGCCGGTGAGTTTGAACAACGACTTCGGCATACCCATAACCGGCACATGCCCGGTTCCGGATGCGCGCTGGCAATCGCGACAGTGGCAGTGAACGGCAAACAGAGGCTTTCCCTGAGCTTCGTACCGCACAGCTCCGCACAAACACCCGCCAGTTATCATCTCCATATCAATCCTCTAGATAAATCTGACGCGCACGCCGGAAAGCACCACTACGTAAACTGCTTGTCGACCTCGACTTGGTAGCCGTTGGCCAGGCGATTGGTCTCGTTCGCCATTCCTACCACGGCCATGAGTTCGCCGAGCATAGCCTCGGTCATGCCGGCCTTGCGCGCTCCCGCAGTATGGGAGCGGATGCAGTATTCGCAGCCGTTGGTCGCGCTGACCGCGATATAGATCATCTCCTTGACCAGCGGATCGAGGGCGCCCGGCGCCATCACTTCCTTGACGCTCTCCCAGGTTCGCCTGAGTGTCGGCGGATGATTGGCCAGCGTTTTCCAGAAATTGTTAATCCAATCGGTCTTGCGGGTAGCCATGATGTCGTCGTAAACGGCCCGGACCTCCGGGCTCGCTTCGCGATATTCGATGAGCTTTACGGTCGCCATGCGGCCTCCGCGTCTGCTGCGTCGCTGGAGAGATAGTCACTCATCTTCATCTTCACTCATCTTCGGAAAGCGCGCGAAACCGCCGCTCGTATTCTTCGCAGGTAACCCTTACGGCGGAGAGATCGTGGCGCAGGAAGGCGCGTCCAACGGCCTGCTCGAATTCATCGAGGAGCGCCTCCGCGCGCGCGGGTGAGAGCTCTTCCCCCAGCGCGTCGATTTCGGCGAGCGCGGCGCGCAACAACCGGTTGGCCTCTTCTTCGTCCCATCGATCGTTCAACTTAAAACCTCGACAGATCGGAATCCGCCATGCCGGATCGAGCAAACGCTTTTGATAGTCGGCCAGGCCCGCACTGTCACCGCCGTGTCAAATGATATCTGCACGGCTCGCCTAAGGCGAGATCAATCGATACGCTTACAGGATGGTTAAGGCGGTTCGCAAGGCGTTCGCAGCCGGCGCCGACACGTATGACCATGCGCGGCGCAAGCTGGTTCCATGCTTCGATGATTTCTATCGCGTGGCGCTCGAGTTGCTGCCGTTCGCGCCCGATGCCCGCTTCGAGGTGCTCGATCTGGGCGCCGGCACCGGACTGCTATCCGCGATGATCGCGGAAATGTTTCCGAAGGCGCAGCTCACATTGTTCGACCTCACGCCCGAGATGCTGACGATCGCGCGCCAGCGCCTGAAGCCGCTGGGCAAACGCGTGCGATTCGTGACCGCCGATTTCGCCACGGTCGCGCCCACGAAGTCCTACGACGCAGTGGTGTCGGCGCTGGCGATCCATCACCTGCCCGACAGTGGCAAACGTCACTTGTTCTCGGACATCTTCAAGTACCTAACCCCCGGCGGGGTCTTTATCAATGCGGACCAGGTTGCGGGCGAGACCGCGGCTATCGATCGGCGCTCGCGCGACATGTGGATCAAGCGCGCACGCGAGCTGAAGGCCGGCGAGCGCGACCTCAATGCGGCATTCGAGCGGATGAAACAGGACCTGCCGGCCACGGTGGGTCAGCAGCTCGCGTGGATGCGCGAGTCCGGATTCGTCGAGGTGGCCTGTGCCTATCGCAACCTGATCTTCGCGGTGCTCTCGGGCACGAAACCCGAGGCGCAAGGCCAGCCCGACTGAGCAGGAATTGGCGCGATTGCTGGCAACTGTTTCAGTTGACCGGGAAAATTTACCGAAGGTCTGGAACCACGAATTGCCAAAACGGCTTAGACACTGTCGCTAGAGTCTCGGGTTTCACCTTGGCTTCTTCTGGCATCAGGTTTGCTCCCCTTCTACGACGGCGATCGTGTGTCATTTTCGGGAGGGTGGGACCAAGACGCCCGAATCTCATGCGGCAGAGCCGAGCTTTTGACTCTCAAACTGATATTCTTGTCTATAATCATCCCGATACTAACAGACAGTCGTTCGGAGCAGTTTACTGAATGGTCACTATAGATCGTAAAGTGGGAGGGCTTCTGCGCTACAAGGCAGTGTTCTTTCCCACGGATCTGGCGCTTACCGAGCTGACCAAGCGGTCGAAACCGACTCAAGTGGCTAGACTGTTTTGGACGGCGACCGAGCTCCGAAACGCTAACCGCGTGTTGAGGCACGAGAGAAGCGCAACCGTCTGTGTAGATCTGAGCGCCACGCTTGAAACGATTTCGAAGGGGATTGCCAAGAACACTCGCTATGAGGTTCGACAGGCCGAGAAACTTGGCGAACGGGTCCGCATCGAGCGCAACGATGCTGAGCGGACCGGGAAATTTCTTGCGCTCTACAACGATTTCGTCCGTTCGAAGCCGGAAGTGTTGGCCATCAATCACAGCGCGCTCAGCCGATACGAAGATCACGCCGATATCTTCATGGTATATCTGGACGAAAAGCCAGTATGCGGCCACGTGCTGCTGCGTGACACCGAGATCGGCCGCGCTCGCCTTCTATACTCCGCCAGCCGGCGCTTCGACGATCGCGAAACCGCACGCTTAAGCGGCACGCTGAATCGCTTTCTCCACTGTTATGAGATAGGTGCCTATCGAGAAGAGGGGTTTAACACTTATGATCTTGGTGGGATCAAGGAGGACAAGACCAACGGGATAACCCAGTTCAAAATGTCATTCGGAGGAGAAATCGTTAGAGAACATACCTACCTCTGCGCGGGTATCCCATGGGTTGGACGAACGGCACAAGCGTTCTTTGACAAACTGTCCAAGCACCGCCGCCGATGGAGTCCGGCCATCGCTTCCAACAGCCGAGATCTCGACCTCGAAGGTGGCGAGGCCGCGGCCTCGCAATCCCATCCAACCTGATGCATCGGAAACGTGGCTGAGCGCCAGGGCGTCCTATCGTCCTCGTGTCCCGCGAATCGCGGCTGGAATTTCTTCCATCGCGAGCTTCAACAATAGTCTGCGAAACCGCATCCCGCGGCTGTTCAGGCGCTCGAAAATCTCGAGCACGTCCGCGCGCTCGTGATGAACCAGGGTTGCGACCAGCTTTCGGTGCCGTATCATGCTGACTCGGCTTAGCCGCCGGTAAAGCTCCGCCGAATCCGACTCACGGTAGCATTCCAAAGCCTTGAGTTCTGTGGTGAGGCGCTCGAGTTTTCTCCCGCCAGGGCCATTGCGTGGATCGATTGCCATAAGCCTGGCGACTGGAATCAGCCGCGGATCGTCTGCTCTCGCGTCAGAGCGCGCGGCCACGAACCCTGGTGGCCCATCGACCCCGGGATCGAAGCATGGGGCGAAGCGTTGCAGCAGGCGCATGCGAGACTCGGCCGGCTTGCGCCTGAGCCATACCGGTTCGCGGCCGCACAAAATACACAGGGAGGTAAGTCGCTGTTGGCCGTCCGCGATCCACCATCGCGCCCGGCGCAAGTCGTCGTTGCTCTCCGCGCTGCGCCACAAAAGCAACGCGCCAATCGGATAGTTGCGCCACAGCGAGTCTGCGAGGTCGCACACCTGCGCGGGCTGCCACACGAACTGACGCTGAAACTCAGGGACGTCCCACTCACCCGAGAAAGCGCGCTCGACCGCTTCGTCCACCGTCACGACGCGGTATCCGTAACCTAACTCATGCTCCGGCTTCGCTGCAACGTCTTCGTTCACGGCCCACCTGCCGCTTGCATGAATTGGGTCAAATGATCGTTCTCATGATCGTTCTCAGGTTGAAAGTTTCTGACCTCGGCTGCGATGTCTTCGAGTGAACGCGACGGCAGCCCCTTGGACGAGGAGAATTTCAGGACCTCGTCGAAATGCGAGACCTCACCCCCGCGGACCCAAAAGCGCGACAAGCGCTTCAATCCCACTCCGTTGGGATGCGCGACGGCAATGATCGGCAGACCGAGCGCCGCCATCGCAAGCATGCGCTCGCGCGTGAGCGAGGCCGCCGGATATCGATGTAGAATAGTGAAGCCTGAGCTCGGGTCTGCGTGCGCAGGGAGTGAGTCTGCGAAATATCCGGGCAGATGCGGGTCCGAGCAGGATGGGTGGCGCGGTTCCTCGACGCTGGCCAGGAACCCCGCATGCGCGAGTAGCGGAAATTGGTGCGGCGCCGAGCGTTCAAACGGGAAAATCATTATCGGTTGCAATCGGACGCCGAAGCGCCGCTCGATTCGCTCGACCATGCGCTGGCCTTCCGCCAACTCGGCGGCGGGACGGGGAATCACACGATGATCGACGTGGCGGCACAGCCCATGCCATACGAAACCGGTCGAAAATTCTTTCATCGCTTCGAGGTAACTGCGGCAGGGGTTGGTATGGCAGGGTGTCCAGGCGAAATCCGTATGCGCTCCCGGGCAGAGATGGTCGATATGACGGAGAAGGGCGGACAGAGGTGCAGCGTTGAAATGATCGAAATTCACCGGCCGGTCGTCGACAACGAGGTTGAACGGCGGCAGCCGTGCTGGTTCTATGCCGGCCGCGCGATTGGCCGCGACGAGCGCTCCTACGTATTGATGACGCACCTCGCGAAGGGCCAGCCGCGCCACGAGCGGAGCGTCGGCGCCGGTCTCGTCCTCCGGATGCAGATCGTAGATTACGCACCCGTTGCCGTGGCGGAGAGCGAAAATCGCGGCGCGCTCGACGCCGTCGACGTGGCGCACGGTCAGTAGTTCTTCCGTGGCTGTATTGAAATGACGCTCCACACCGGGCGCATCGAAGAGGCCTCCCACCATTTCCTCGTCCGCGAGCACCGCGGGAAGCATCGGGTTCGCCGTAAAGCGGTAACCGACCGCACGACGTTCGGGAGCGATCGCCAATTCAACTGATGCGAACGGCATCAAGTTGAGCGCGGCGCAACGCTGGTCGATGCCCCGCACGTATAGCGTGGCGCCTTCGCCGACGAGATTGGCAAGATGGCAGCTCTGGCGTTCGGAGAGTTCCAGCAGACGCGATGTGCTGATCGCAATCATCGACGGTTGCGGCAGGTGGCCGGGCAAAGTATCAGGGCCTTTGCAGTGCACGATCCGTGCTCCGCGCAGACGCGCAAACCGGACCGCCGCACCGTCGGCGCTCGCCGCAGCGCTATCTATTGGAAAGCAAGTCGCCATCACGTTTGTGTGAGTCGCCCCTGACTGGTTTGCGCTTGCGGGTTTCGCTCCCGGGGGGCTGTAGTTCGCGAGCGCGCTGTGAATTTGAATCGAGGACCGCGTCGAGCAGCGGTGAGTCGGCGAGCTTGCGCAGCAATTGGATGTTGGGGATAACGCAGTGACCGCCGATGATCCCCGGGAAGTAGCGAGGCCGCGGCAGGAACTCGACCTCCTCGAAAAAGTTGATTGCTTCCTCGTAGTCGGCGCCAACGCGGCGCGCGTAGCGATCGAGGTCCTGGGCAAACGCGATCTGCACGCCGAAATAGGTCGTCTCCGCAAGCTTGGCCAGCTCCAGCGTCTCCGGCCGGTCCATCCGCCGGGTCTGCATTCCGGCGCGCTCGAAATGAGCCTGGGCTAGCGCGGCGATTTCGTGCTCGGCCGCCGCCACATACTTGACGTAGTGCAGCAAGTCCTGCGCCATCCGCACGTGCTTGCCGCGCACGGGACTGTACGCGATGGGTTTGCCGGTGCGCCGCGCGAGCGCGCTCGTCGTTCCGGGCAGCACCGTGCTATTGACGATCGTCAGCGCCGGATCGAAGCGTTCGATGTAGCCGCAGACCGCGTCCTCGAACGGCGCGCTGGATTGAAATGGAATGCAGACGTGCATCACGCCGATCGGCGCGTCGAACTCGCGCGGCTCAATATCGTGACGCAAGACCGGCCATCGGCGCTCGATCACCTCCGCCAGCGCCGCGCCGACTTCGCCCAGGCCAACAATCAGCGTCTCCCCGTGCTCCACTTGGTTTCCTCCTCTGTATGTTCGCGTTGCCTCACGCTGCCCGCTCCGGGTCGTAGCGCGCCGCCGACGACGGCTTTTGCAGGAGCGAGTCAATCGCGCGGTAGTACTCCGCCCGTTGAGCCGGCCAGCCGATTCGCTCCACCGCGCGGCGGGCGTTGGAGACCAGCTCGATGCGGCGCGCGCGGTCGCGGTAGAGCTCTTCGATCGCTTCCGCCATTTCGCCGACATTCCCCGGTTCGACAAATCTGACGGCCCGCTCGCTGAAGTAGTGCTCGATGGTGCGCAGGCGCGACGCGATCGTCGGAATGCCCAACGCCATATAGTCGAGCAACTTGACCGGAAGCATGAGATGGGTTGCGTTGCTCGCCCGGTTTGGCACCAGCCCGACGTCGGCTTCGGCCAGCAGCCGTGGCAACTCCTCGATGGGAACCTGATCGATAAAGTTCACGCACCCTTCAAGCTGCTTGCGCACAACGAGCTGCGTGGCCGCCTCCAGATAGTCGCCGGTCCCGACCACCATCATTCGCAGGCCGGGTATTCGCGGGCGGACCAAGGCTATCGCTTCGATCGCGATGTCCAGTCCGAGCCGCCGCGTCAGCGTGCCGTGACAAGCCAGGGTAAAAGCGCCGTCGGCGCGATCTCGCCCGTCCGGCATCGCGCTGAAGACAGTCGGGTCGGGAGCGTTCATCACCGTCCTAATCTTGTGCTCCGGGACTCCCGCCTGTATCAGGCGCGCGCGATGAAGCGCGTGCACCGCCAGCACTGTGTCGGCGCAGCTTGCGCTCGAGCGCTCCTCCAGCATCAGCAGCCTCGCGCCGATCGCGCCGCGCCGGCCGCCAAACTTGTCCTGGTACAGCTCCGGCATCGTGTCGTGGATGTCGAGCACGACCTTGCTGCCGAGCAGCTTGGCCGGAAGCGCGCAGAGTACTGCCGCGTCGGGCATAGTGCAAACGATTACGATGTCGTAGCGCTGTACGAGGCTACGCCGCAGAGCGGCCCACGAGGCCCTCGCGAAAAACTTCAGATAGCTGCGCACGTAGCTCGAGCGGCTGGCGCCCCGATAGCGCGGCATCTTGAGTCCGATCACGTTGACGCCATCGAGCACGCCGTTGTGGCCGCTGTCGAGACAGATAACGTCGATATGATCGCCGCGTTCGGCCAGCGCCTCGGCATGACGCTTGACGCGGCCGTCGTGGACATAGGTGGTATAGGCTATGAGCAGAATACGGGCCACGGGGCGCTCCTAATTCGCCAGAGGTTGTTCACTGAGCCGCAACGCGGTCGCACGCGTGGCTCCGAGACCGGCAATGCTCGGCCGGCCGTTTTCGACCCGCAGCCGCAGCTGCGAGCGCTGTCGCCACCATCCGGCCACCTCGAACGGCAGCGCGCGCCACGCCATGTTGATCTCGGCGAGCCGCTTGAGCAGTTCCGCGTATGCCTGGAGATAGACGCCATCGCCGCAATAGTCGGGATGCGTGAGCGTGAGGATCATCCCGCCAATCGAGGCAATCCATTTCGCTTTCATCGTCCACACCGGCAGGGGGCTGCGGCGGAGCACGTGAATCAGGGTGTGGTCCTGCGGCAGCGTGTAGGGCAATTCAACCAGGCGCGAGAGATGAAACGGGAACAGGCTGCACGTTCCCCCGGGCTGCGGTTCGTAGGGATCGGTGTCGGCGAAACTGGAATCGAAGTCGAAAGACATGGTGGCGATCGCGCGCGGATCGCGCAGCGTCGACGGGGAGCGGAAGCCGCGGAGATCGTGTTCGTTGGCAAGCCGCTCAAGGATCGGCGCGAGCTCGGCAAAGTCGCGATAGCTGCGGAACAGGCGTCCGTCGTGGCACAGCCCGTGGGCGCCGAATTCAAAGCCGCGCGCGCGCAGCCGCTCGACGCGTTGCCAATCGATCGGGTATTGGGCCAGCGGGAGGTTCCAGGCCGAGCGAAAGCCGTGCTGCTCTTCGAGGTCGGCGATCAGCTCCATCCGATCGAAACCCTTGGGGCTCTCCACGTCGTGGGTGAGCACGATGCAGCACTTCGCGCCCTCCGGCCAAAAGCCGATATGCCATGCGTCCGTCACGCCGTGGATTTCCAGGCTCTGCCTCAGCCAGGCGCGCCAGAATTCAACCAGCGCGCTCTCGCAAGGCCAGCGGGGAAACGCCAGTGGCGTGCGCGCACGGATCGCCACCGAATTAAGGCGATGGCGCAGGCCTTGCGGAATCAGGCGTTTGACGCGGTAGTACACCCGCATCGCGGAAGGCGGATGACGATCGATCTCCGGCAGGTACTGCTCGAGCAGCAGCCGTTCCGCGGCGGCCTCCGACGGCCCGATCGTCGACTCCAGCGCCGCGCGCCACTGCTCGGGCAGCTTCCAGAAACTGAACGCGTCGTTGCGCGTGGGTAGTTCGGCCCGCTGATCACTGTGCGGGAGCGCAGCCTGATCAATGGGCACCTTGAGGCTTAGCGCCATACCGACTCCATCAAGAGAAGCCTGCGTAGCTGTTGACGACGCACGAATCTGACCAGTGCGGGCGAAACCGGCCGCGGCGAGCGCTGCATCGCGCCTTCGAGGTAGCCGGCGATGAGCCCCATGCCGCCGATGAGAGGCGGCCACTTGAGCCCTAGCCGGAGCGCGCGCGCGATCAGGAACAGGGGCGAGTAGCCGACGTTGTAGGCGGCTCGCCCGGCGGCTTTGCGGCCTTGCCACATGCCGCCGGCGGCGCCCTGCGGGCGATGATGATAGGCGCGAATGTGCCGGAAGTTGCGAGTGCCGAAGCCGAGCATCATCGCCCGCACTTCGTCGATCGTATCCCAGCCGAGTCCGGCCTCGAGCCCGCCGATCGCGGCGAAGCACGCGCTGGAGTAGAACTTGGCGGCGCCGCGGGTGTGGAACGAGGGAGCCGGCACTTCGTGCCAGCGCGTGCCGCGAGGCTCGTACAGCGTGGGGCCGGCGATTCCGAGGCGCGGGTCCTTTTCCAATTCGGCCAGCAGCAACTCCGCGAACTGGGGCTTGAAAGTCAGATCGGCGTCCAGGCGCAGGACCGCGTCGTAGCCCTCCCACGTGTCGCGTGGCAGAAAGCGCATGATCACCGATTCGCCGCCCGGCGCGCGCGTCCCGTTGCGCGGCAGATGCTGCGGCTGAATCCAGGGATGGTAATGCGCGGCGCGATCGAGAATCTCGCCGGTGCGATCGGCCGAGCCATCATCGATTACGATCCAGCGGCCGGGCCGGCGCGTCTGCGCGACCATCGCGACCAGCAGCCGCGGGAGAAGCCGCTCCTCGTCGCGCGCGGGCGTTATGGCGATATAGTGTTTCATGCGAAGTAAGCGTCGGATGCGATACCCTTATGCCTGCGCTTGCGAGGTCTTGGCCTGCGCGCCCGCCGCAGGCACAAACGCCTTGCCGATCAGGTCGATCGCGTTCGAGCGTTCCATCCATAGATAGACCAGGGTCGGCGGCGCGGCCGCGGCAATCAGGACGATCGCGCCGTCGGCTCCGGCGAGTGCTGCGACCGTTCTTCCGGCCACGGTTGCGAGCGCGCAGAGCACGGTCAGGCGCAATGCCGGAATTCCAGATGTGGCGAGGTCGCGCAGACTGAGCCCGATGAGCGCGCACGCGAGTGCTTGACCGGCCACGCTCACCACGCCTTCGACCGCGCTCATGCCCAGGCTGACGCCGAACAATCCCCAGGGCGCGAGCCCCACCACCGCAATCACAAGCAACGTGAGCCGCACTCCGTGGAGATACATGTCTAGCGCCGGACGATTCTTGCTGTAGTACACGGAACCGATCCCAAGCCGCAGTCCGCAGAGCGCGAGGCCCGGCGCAAGCAGCCTCATCGGCAGCGCCGCGGCTATCCACTGAGGACCATAGATGGTGTGCAGGATTTCCGGCGCCGCGATCGCGGCGCAGGCCGCTATCGGCAGCACGACGCGCGCGATGTAGTCGAAAAAGTCGAGGTAGGCACGGGCGAGCGCTTCGTGGTCGTCCTGCAACTGGCAGAATGCTGGAAATGTCACGCGTCCAGCGACGCGATGCAGGCGGTCGGGCACGAACCGCAGCAGGTCCCACGCCATCCCATAGAAGCCCAGCGCCGAGCTGCCGAGCAGGCGGCCGACCAGCAGATAGTCGGAGTTCGAGGAAAATATGTAGACGATTCCGCTACCCCACGCGGCAGTCGAAAAACGGGCAAAGTCGCGCGTTGCCTGTGTGGTCGGAAATCCGCGCGGCAGATGCGGATTCGCGATCCAGACCACAATCGCGCGTAGCGAAATACGCGCCGCGAGCCCCGCGGGCAGACTCCATGCTGGCATCGCGCGCGACAGCACCAGTATCGCGACCAGGATGAAAGCCACCTCGCCGAGCACGTCAGCGGCCGCAAGCGCGCTGAAGTTAAGCCTCCGCCGCAGATGGGCGCTCGGGACCACGGTCGTCGCGTCGAGAAGGATCGGAAGGCACAGGAGCCGCGCACCGCCGGTCAGCCCCGGCATGTCCATCGCCGCTGCGATCAAGGGCGCCGTCACATACAAAATGAGCGCCGCGCCCAGCGCCAACAGCATGCTTAGCCACCAGGCGGTGGTTTCATGCGCCGCGGTTATCTCCTTACGTTGCACGAGCGCGTCCGTGAGGCCCGAGTTGTTGGTAAGGGTGGCCAGCATGCTGACCACGAGGAGCACCCTGAAGACGCCGAATTGGCCCGGGCTGAGCGCGCGCGCCAGCAGCACGAAGCCGCCCAGACGCACGGCCTGAACGACGAACTCGGCGATCACGTTGTCGCGCACGCTGCGCGCGACCGCCTGCCACATCGAGTGGCGCGATTCAGGGCCCTGCGGCTCCATGGTTTGCGGAACTGCCACCCCGCTCACACCCCCCCTCCTCGAAGCATCGCCGGCACGGTGCGGGCCAGGATCCGCAGGTCGCCGGCGAACGACCAGCTCTGGAGATACTGCACGTCGAGCCGGACCATCTCGTCGAACGATAGATGGTTGCGGCCGCTGACCTGCCACAGGCCGGTTATTCCCGGCGCCGCTTGCAGGCGGCGCAGATGCCACGGCTGATAAAGCTCGAGCTCGTAGGGCAGGGCGGGGCGCGGGCCGATGAGGCTCATCTCGCCGCGAATCACATTGAAGAGCTGCGGCAGTTCATCGACGCTGAAGCGGCGGAGCAACCGGCCGACGGGAGTTACGCGCTGGTCGTTGGCGAGCTTGAACACGCGCTCGCCGCCGGAGCCGTCTTGCGCCGCGGACTCGCCCTGGCGAATCCACTGCCGGACGTAGTCGCGATGCGATGAATCGTCGGCGGCCAGTCGCATCGTGCGCAACTTGAGCATGCTGAATGGCCGGCCGCGCATCCCGATACGCGTCTGGCGGAACAGGATCGGGCCGCCGTCGAAGAACCGGATCGCGAGCGCGCCCGCCGCGAGAACGGGGGCGGCGGCGATCAGGAGCAACGTTCCCACCGTCACGTCGAATGCGCGCTTCAGCGCGAAGTTCAGGCCCTCGATGTTCGAGCCGCGCGGACTGACGAGCGGCACCACGCCGAACATTTCGACCCGCAGGCCGCCGTTGGGCCACTTCGACACCCACGGCATCAGCCACCAGCGCAAGCGCTGTTGCTCGCACAGCCCGATGATCCGTTCGTGCTGCTCGCGCGGCGCGTCGGGCATCACGATGGCGGCCTCAAGCGAAGGGTAGAGCGCGGCGATTTCAGCGATGCGCTCGGCGGGGCCGAACACCGGACAGCCGCGGTATTGGCGCAGCTCACAATCGTCGTCGAGGAAACCGACCATCTCGTACGGCGTCATCTCGTCGAGAATTCGGTCGCACAGGTAGCGTGCAAACCGGTTGCATCCGATCAGCACCAGCGGGATCGCGTTCTTGGGATTGGCGTAAAAGCGCCGGATGCATTGCCGCGTCGCCATCCGTTCCACCGTCACGGCCGGGATACTGAGCAGGTAGGCCAGCGTCACGGTGAGCCGCGAAACATCCGCGTGGACCAGGAACCCGACCAGCACGGTGAGCAGCGCCGCATACGAACATCCGCGCACGATGCTGAGCCATTCTTGCAAGCCGCCATTACGCATCCGGTAGAGGTCGCAGGCGCGGAACACCATGATCCACATGCAAACGACGGCCAACACGTTGAGGCACAGGAGCGCCGGGTTGCTCTGCAACAGGCGTCCCTCCATCGCGCGCGAGGGATCGTGCAGAATCAGTGCCGCCGCGAATGCGGCCAGCAACGCGACGCCGTCACAGGCCGCGAACAGCGCTTTCTGTCTCTGTAGTTCGCCGGCAAACATGCCTCACTCGCCACGCTCCGGGGGGAGAGCAGAGACGGTTGGGCTTCGGCGATGCCCGCCAGCGTATACGGTTGGGCGCTTGCGCACGGCCGTGAGCACGGCCTCAGCCACCTGCCGCACTTCGATATCGGTCAGATGTGGATGCATTGGAAGCGAAAGCTCGGTGTCCGCAATCCGCTCGCTCACCGGAAAATCCTTGGGTCGGTAGCCGAGGTCGCGGCATGCCGGCTGCAGGTGCAGAGGCACGGGATAGTGGATGCCGCACTCGATATTTTTGCTGAGCAGCGCCTGACGGATCGCGTCGCGCTGACGGCTGCGAATCGCGTAGAGGTGATAGGCCGAGGCCAATCCCTCGGGCTCTGCGGGCAGCACGAGGTCCGCGCCGTCGAGCAGTTCGCGATAGCTCTCTGCGATCTCGCGCCGGCGCCTGTTCCAGTCGGGCAACCGCTCGAGTTTGGCCCGCAGCACCGCCGCCTGGATCGCGTCGAGGCGCGAGTTGTAACCGTAGTCCTGGTGCGCGTAGTGCGAGATGCGCCCGTGGTCGCGCAGCATTCTGACCCGCTCCGCCAGTTCGTCGTCGTCAGTTACCACCGCGCCGCCATCGCCCCATGCGCCGAGGTTCTTGCCCGGGTAGAAGCTGAAACATCCGGCAGCGCCGAGCGTTCCGGCGTACCGCCAGCGCTGGCCGTCGTGAAACGACGCGCCATGGGCCTGGCACGCGTCCTCGACGACCCGCAGGCCGAACTCCACCGCGATCTCCCGGATTTCGCGCATCGCCGCCGGCAGGCCATAAAGATGTACCGGGACGATCGCGCGCAGGCCGTGCGGCGACCGCCGGCGCCGCTCCACCAGATAGCGGCGCAGCGCATGCGGGTCGATGTTGCAGGTCTCCGGGTCGACGTCCACCAGAGTCGGCCGGGCGCCGGTTTGACGGATCGCGGCCGCGGTCGCGATGAATGTCATCGGCGTCGTGATCACTTCGGAGCCGGGCCCCACTCCGACCGCGAGCAGCGCCAGGCGGATCGCATCGGTGCCGTTGCCGACGGAGAGGACGTGGCGCACGCCGAGGTAGGCTGCGAACTCGTCTTCGAAGGCCTTGATCTGCGGGCCGCCGATATAGCCGGCATCGAGATGAATCTTTACCAGTTCGCGTTCCACACGCTCGCGGATTTCCGCGGTCTGCGAAACGAGATCGACAAATCTAATCTGCATCGGAATCTCCATGATTGTGGTTGGTCTGGTTGTCGAGGGAAGTCGAGCGGCGCACGCGGGCCGGATTGCCGGTCACCACCGCGCCCGGCGGCACGTCACGCGTCACCACCGCGCCCGCGCCGACCATCGCGCGCGCGCCGATTTCGACGCCGCACAAGATCACCGAACCGCTACCGATCGACGCGCCGCGCCGCACCACCGTGCCCTCCATTCGCCAGTCACTCTCGGTTTGCGGCGCGCCATCCTCCGTAGTCGCTCGGGGATTGCGGTCGTTGATGAAAACCACGCCGTGACCGACGAATACCTCGTCCTCGATCGTCACACCCGAGCAGATGAAGGTATGGCTTGAGATCTTGCAGCGCTGGCCGATCGTCGCGCCGCGCTGGACCTCGACGAAGGCGCCCAGCCCCGTGTCCCCGCCGATCTCGCATCCGTACAGATTGACGAACGGGCTCAGGCGGACGCGCGGGCCGAGCCGGACGTCGTCGGCCACGCACGCAAAGCGGGCCATCTGGATATCGCCGCTCATCCGCTTCACGCTTTAGGGATTTCGATCGGGATTTTGCACCCGCCGTTTTTCAGCGAAAGGTTCGCGGCATGCAGCACGCTCACCACGCGCGCGCCCGAGAGCCCGTCGGTGCGGGGCGCGCTACCGGTGCGGATGCAGTCGGCGAAGTGTTCGCACTCGGCCTTGAGCGGTTCCGCCTCCTCGATGCGCGGAATCTGGATGTCGCCGTAGCGGTAGGAGAATTGGAAATCGCCGAAGGTGTCGTAGTAGCGCTGCACGTCGACGCCTTTGTCGTAGATGCGAATCTTCTCCTGCAGGGCCGTGTCGTCGTAGACCAGCATCTTGCGCGAGCCCACGATGGTGGTGCGGCGAATCTTGTTGGGGTCGAGCCAGCTCACGTGAACGAAGGCGATCACGTTGTCCGCGAAGTGCAAGGACAGCAACGCCACGTCCTCGACTCCGTTCCGGTAGTGGCTCTGCCCTTGGCAGCTCACCATCTCCGGCAGCCGCCCCATAGTCATGAGGATGATCGAGATGTCGTGCGTGGCGAGGTCCCAGACCACGTTGACGTCGTGCTGGAAGAGCCCGAGGTTGGCCCTAATCGAGCTCACGTAGAAGATCTCGCCCAGCTCGCCCGACGATATGAGCTCGTGAATTTTGAGCACCGGCGAACTGTACTCGAACGTATGCCCGGCCATCAGCACGCCGCCGCGCCGGCGCGCGAGCCGCATCAGGTCGGCCGCCTCCACCGGTGACATCGCCAGCGGCTTCTCGACCAGCACCGACTTGCCCGCGTCCAGCACCCGGCGCGCCATCGGGTAGTGGCTGCTGACCGGGGTCGCGATGATCACGCCCTCGATGTCCGGGTCCTCGAGCACGTCCTCGAAACGCAGGTCGGTTTCGGCGGCCGGATAGAGGTTGCGGATACGCTCGCAGCGGGCGAAGTCTAGGTCGCAGGCGATGACCCGCTCGGCGCTTTGCAGTTGATAAAAGTTGCGCACCCAGTTAGGGCCCCAGTAACCGAGGCCGACCACCGCAACGCCGCGCAGGCGCCGCGCGGTATGCGTATTGGCGGCGCCATTGCGGCCGTTCACGTCGGAGTCCACAACCTCCGCTGCACTCACAGGTTGATTCATGTTCCCAACAGTCTCCGTAGTGGTTTCGCAACCGGGTCGGTTGCATCGTTGAGGATTACGCCGGCCACCGAACGGCGCGCCGCGCGCAAGGCGCTGGCGGTCGTGGCCAACTCGCGCCGCTCCGTATGGCCGTGGCGCACTACCACGAGAATCGGATCTTCGGACCTCGCCAGCGGCAGCATTCGCGCGTCGAGCCTCGTCACGCCGAGATCGACTATCACGGCCGGATACGCGCCGAGCAAAGTTTCGAATTCGTCGAACAACTGCCGTTGCGAATCGGGACTCGACAGGCAGCAGGTGACCAGTTCCAGCCGCGGCCATTCGGTGGCCCGGATCTGCAATGCGCCGTCGAGCACCAACTCGGGCGTTCGGCGGCCGGGATGCTGGAACAGGCGATGCAGCGACGGATGCCGCAGATGCGCGTCGACCAGCATCGTGCGCAGGCCCAGGCGCTGGCTGATGTCGATCGCAATCGCCGTCGCCACCGTCGACGCCCCATCGCCCGGGCGGCACCCGGTCACCAGCAGCCGGGAGGTTCTTTCGACCACCGCCACTGGCGCGAGTCGCTCGGTCAGATTGCGGATCGCGCTCGCGCGCGCCACCGCGGCCGGCACGTGCTCGAGCGTCGGCAGCGGTACCAGCGAGTGCGAGGCCGCGTTGCTCCCGTTGAACACTGAAGTGTCCGCGCGACGCAGGCCGTCGACCTGTTGTGGCTGCTGTGGCTGATGGGGACGAGTTATCGCTTCGTAGTATTTGCTCATGATTGCGCACCGGCGAGCGGGTAGCGGCCGCTGGCGGCAGGCACCAGCGCCGGCAGTAGCGGCCATGACAAAATCTCGGGGCCTGGTGTAGCGGGAGCGACGGCAGGGCGGAGAGTGTCTCTGCCCAACGTCGCATGCGTCGGATTGAAGGTGAACCCGGACTGAGATGACCAGACGTAAAGGACGCCGAGCGCGACCAGTACTAACGCGGCCACTGCCAGCGCCGCCCGTGCGAAGTATTTGAGGCCCAGCGCGCGCGCCGGTTGATCGTGCAAGGCCGGTTGGCCGCCGAGCAGGTTCTCGAACTCATTGACGGCGGTTCTGGCTATCGCCAGGTTGACTCTTGCGCGACCGGCCGCAAACCCGAGCAGCATCGAGTTGTGACAGAGTACGTTTGTCCGCCGCGGGATTCCGCGGCTGTGTTGCACCAGATGGTTGAGCGCGGCCGGAGCGAATATCTTCTTCGCCGCACCGCCCTTGGTCCGCAGCCGGCAATCGATATATTCGCGCACCTCTGCCGCCGGCAGCGGTTTGAGCAACACGCGCGCGCCGATTCGCTGATTGAGACTGTTCATCTCAGGGCGCGTCAGAAGATCGATCAATTCCGGCTGCCCCACCAATATGATTTGCAACCGCCGCTCCTCGGCCATGTCGAGGTTTGAGAGCAGCCTGAATTCCTCCAGCGTCTCGTCGGCCACTTCCTGGGCCTCATCGATGATGATGACGAGGCGTTCGCGGGGCATAAGGTCGTCGAGCAGGCGCGTGAAGCTCTCGATCAGCTGGAGCTTGTTCTGGCCGCTTGTGGCGCGCGAAAATTGCGCCATGATGGCCTGCATCATCTGATCGAAGCTCAACTTGGGGCTGGTGACGTAGGCGCTGCGCACGTTCGCGTAGCATCGCGCCAGTATCGAACACACCAGCGTCGTCTTGCCGATCCCGCTCTCGCCGACCAACAGCGTGAAACCCGAGGGCTCGTGCAATAGGCTCCATTCCAGCGCGGCCAGCCCTTCGCGATGGGTTTTGCTTAGGTAGAGGGCGCTCGGCGTGGGCGTGAACTGAAACGGTGCGCCTCTAAGTCCGAAGTTCTGATGGTACATGGCAGTCGCGCTATGCCTCGTTGCGAAGGATGGCGATGGTGCTAACCCCACTCGCCTCCTCGACCGTGGCGGCCGAATAGATTCTAGGGTCGCGTTGCTCTTCCAAATATGCGGCCGCAACGCCTGCGCACATGGCCAGGGCCGCGCCTGCCACGAAATTCAGCCAGATGACCGGAAAGATAGGTGTCATCGGCTGGGTAGGCGCCTGCGCCAGGCTGACGTTCAGGATCTTGTTTAGATTGAGGCCTTGCGCGGCGCGCGCCTCCTCACTCTTGCGCACGTATGAGAGGTAAGCGTCCTTGTCGTTTGCGACCTGGCGCGACAGCCGCTCAATTGACAACCCATTGTTGACCATGTCGGTAAGCTGCTGGCGCATCGCTTCGACCTGCTTGTCGAGTACCTCGTGACTGGCTTGCAGCGAGGCGGCGTTGGCTTGTGCCTGTTTCAGGCTTTGTTCGAGCGTCACCCAGATCGGATTGAGATCGATGCTGGACTCCTGCACCTCGAGGTGATTCTCGTGATTAAGGATCCGCTGCTCCGCTGCGAGTTTCGCATCGATCTCGGTGATCCGCTTGCTGGTGGGCTGGTAGCGGCTGAGAAGATCGGCGCGCTCGGCCTCAAGCTGCATCACCTGGGGTTTGATTTGCTGCAGGGCCATATTCTGTACTGACCGCGTCTCCTTGCTGATCTGTTGCGGCGTCGCCCGGAGTTCCTGCGTGAGCGAGGCGACCTGCTGCTGGGCCGAAGCCAGATCGGTCGAATTTTTCGCGTCCTGGATTTGCAGGTCGGACAGCCGCGTCACCAGCGCCTGCTTCTGGTCGCTGAGACTGGTTATTCCGGTCTGAACCTGGAATTGACGCAGCTTCTCCTCCGAGTCATTGAGCTGCTCATTGAGCTGCTTGGCCTGCTGACCGAAGAACTGTTCCGCCTCAGGGTCGTTCGAGAGCCCCGCATGATATTCCTGATACTGAGTAATCAGCCGCGACAGGAAGTCGTGCGCCCAGCGGGAATCGTGTGCACGGAAATCGACTTCGATAATATTGGAGCGCTTGATCACTGAAACGCCCACATGCTGCGCCAGCTTTAGCGCCCATTGGTCGCGCGGGTCGGCCGCTGGTGAAGAGTGCAATAGCCGGTACCCACTGTTCGGGATCTGCAGAGCCAGACCAACCGTATCTTGCAGCAGCCCCGGGCTTGTGACTTCGTATGGCAGCTGGAGACCCGCGATGGCCTGCTTGACCAGATGAATGCTGGTCAGCAGTTCGACTTCAGAATTGAGATCCTGCTCGCTAACCGGGTTGGCGACGATCGCAGGATTTTGCGAGGACTCAGTTTGAAGGTCCGGCGAGACCAGCAACTGCGCGCGGTTGTTCTGGACGAAAATCTTGGCGCTCGACTGGTAGAGCGGCGGCCACAGCAGCGTGCCGAGCACCACCAGTCCGAAGATGATTCCAGCGGTTTCGAGGAAGGCGTTCTTGCGCCGGAACAGTAGTTCGGTCCAGTAATTCAAGTCACGCAGTATCATAATCGTCCGAGTCCTCCGCGCACGGGCTACAGCCCAGGGGTCATCGACACATAAGGCTCGACGGGCAGCAGGCCACGAATGTATTGCTGGACGAACAAGTCCATATTCGCGATTCGGCTGCGCGGCACTACCAGCACGTCGTAAGGCATCAGTGCCGCATCCTCACCCTTGCCCGGATCGTCAGCCGCGGTTGCCAGGTCGAGCTTTTCGCCAGTGGGACGACCGCACGCGTCGCGCCGTATCAGCACCACGTTGTCGTCGGCCGCGTCCGAGGTGATTCCACCGGCGTCCGCCAGCGCCTGCAGCGCCGTCATCCCGGGCTGCAGGGGGAACGCGCCTGGATGGTTGACCTGGCCTTGGACATAGATCTGCCGGCCGGGCATGTTTTTCACGATGACCGCTGCGTCAGGCGAACGCAGCTCGCTCAGGTAGGCCTTGTCGATTTGGCCGGCGAGTTCCGTCGGCGTCATCCCGGCAGCCGCCAACGCCCCGACCAGACGCAGGGTGATCTTGCCATCAGGACTCACCGGGACTTCGTCGTTGAATTCGGGATTGAGATAGAAGTTGATCGCCAACTGGTCGCCGGGCTGTATGTGATAGTTCTGCTGGTCGTTCGACGTTTGAATCACGGCTCCGCTGAGGCACTGTTCCGGCGAGACATTCGCGGCGGCCTGGGATGCAGCCTGGGTGTCTCCGCGCGAGGCTGACGCCGAGGCTGAGCATCCGTGCAGAACGAGCGCGAACAGAGCGACACCAAGCGATCCCATCGGCAGTGCCAACCTCGGGCGCGACCCTATTTTGCATCCAGCGCTGTCTCGCAATGCATTCGAGTTGCGGCACATAGGCGTTGATTCCTTCATGGCGCTCTTTTCGTCCAATTGGTGCGGTCGTCGTTTACGAAGGCAAACCTCATGCCGTCGCACTTATGCGGAATCGCGCATGTTTTCTGTGGTTGATGATCAACTGCTCGGTCAAAGTTACTCATTTACGGAGTAACAATTTCTCGCTGCGTTCTTTAAGCGCTCGAACAGCGCCGCGAACAAAGCGGTGAGGACGTTGTGGACGTAGCCGTAACGAGACGTATCTCGCGCGCGGATATCTGATCGTCGTCTGAAATGACCAGACACCATCGCGTCGGTTTTTCTGAACGTCGAGTGAACGCAACCAACGCGGCTGGTTGATTCAGGACGCGTTTGCGGCCGTTGGTAACCAACGCCGACGCTTGCCGTCGCCGACGCCGCTGCGAGGGGATGCTGAGACTGGATGCTTTGCGGGATCGTCCTAATCGTCGTGGCGGGTACGGCCCGGTTAAGCGTCGTACCCGCCACGATAAAGTCGCGCTTCGCTGACCGATCCGACTTCCGCTATTGCGACGCGGTAGGACCCATCGTCAAATCGTTCCTCACCGCTTTGACGCCGCTGGTCTGTTGCGCAACCTGCTGGGCGGTTGACGCAGCGTCGGCCGAGGACACCGTACCCTTTAGCGTTACGACGCCTGCCACCGTCTTGACGTGGATGTCGGCACCCTTCGTGATCTTGTTTTCATGCAAGGCGGTCTTGACCTTTGCGGTGATCGCGGTGTCCGAGATCGCAGTCACGGTGCCGTGATACGCATGCTTGATCGCCTGCCCCGTGTCAGATGCCGCGTTTTCGGCCGAGTCTCCCGCGCGATGCATCGACTGACTGGCCGGTGCACTGTTGTCTTCCTGTGCGAAGATCGGCGCGGCCATGGCCATCCCCAGCACCAGCGCCGGCACAACTATTTTCAATCCAAAAGCGTTCTTCATTATGACCTCCTGGCGAGTCGAGCAAACGTCTCGCGTCGTGTTGACCTTGTCTGTGTCGTGTTGACCTCTCTCCACAACCTGAAGCAATGCGCGGCCGCGCCGCGACGTTGAAGAGATCAGCAAGACGCAAGAGGAAGGCCATTCAAGAAAGTGCTGGAAATCGGATGGTACGTTGCAAAGAAGGCTTGAAATTTGTTCACTCCCTAAGCAAAAAAAGGCTCTTTGAATCCGATGGGCGGAGGAGCGGATCGCGGGCCGGCATCGCGAAAACCCTTGTGTCGGTGTCACTCGAATATTGTCTGCTGCGACGCCGCGCCTCAGATTCCGCACCGGCACATGCCTTGCTCTACCTTAGGGCGTTCCCATAAGCAGGCTGGATAACTGGCCGGGTCGACCGAGACGAGGTTCACTCGTGGCGGGGCGTGGCTTCGTATTTCTCAGTTGGGCCAAACAATTCGGAGGAAAAGGACATGCTGTATTGGGCAGTCGTTTGTCTCGTGATAGCAATCGTTGCTGGCGTGCTTGGATTCGGCGGTATCGCCGGAACCGCGACGGACATGGCGAGAATCCTCTTCGTGGTCTTCCTGATTCTCTTTATCGTGAGCTTGGTCATGCGAAGGCCCGTTTGACAATTCTGGAAGCATTCACGTAATGCATAACACAGGTCAGAGTTAGCTCTGAAGTTTGAGGAGAAGTTTGGAAAATGGACAAGAACAATATGACTAATGCAGCGAACGACACGATCGAAACGGCCAAGGACATGGGTCGCGAGGCGATAGACAAAGGATATGAGCGCGCGCGCGAGTATGTCTCCAAGGGGGCAGACTACGCGGGCGAGGTCTCTGACACTCTGACGGATTTCGTCCAACGCCAGCCCTGGCTCGCGCTGGCGGGAGCCTTCGTAATCGGCTACGTCGCCGCGAAAGCACTCAGGCAAGTGTCGCTATAAGCTCGCGGGCATGTTGAGATGAGTACGGCAACTGAATCGCGGCCATTGACCGAACTCGAGCGGCTGGCGTTGACCGTCCGGCAGCGGCCTTTGCGCGCACTCGCATTCTCCGCAGGGGCCGGGTTTCTATTCGGCGGCGGACTACGCAGCCGCTTGGGCCTCGCGCTGGGGATGTTTATCGGACGGAGTTTCACAGGTACGGCGCTGATCACCGCGATCGAGGCTCTATCAGAACAAAATGGAAGACAACATCGAGCGAATCAAAGACGAGCTGGAAGAGGCGCGGCAAAGCCTGCATGAGACCGTGACCGAGGTCAATCGAAAGGTTGAAACGGTCAGTACGCAGCTTCAGCCCGCACATCTGGTGGGGCGCCACCTGCTGTTGTCGGCATGCATCGCGGGCGCGCTGGGCTTCGCAGCGGGTCATCGTGGCAATACACCGGTGGCCGTCCTGGTTCTGGGTGGACTGCTCGGAGCGGCGCTGAGTGAGGCATGGAACGATGGATCCTGGACCCACGACACGACAGCGTCAGCATAGTGCGGAGACTCTCGAGAACTCCGGGACGACGGCGGAATGGTCGACGCTGCTGGGCCGGATGCTCGAAGACCTCTCGCGCATCATACGACTCGAACTCCAGCTACTGGAGGCCAGGATTGCGCCATCGCTGACGGGGATGGCCGATCGGGTGATCGCCGCTCTGGTGATCCTGTTAGCCGGCGTCATCGGTGGCTCATGTTTGCTGGCGGCGCTTATTCTGTTGCTTCATGAATGGATGAAATGGTGGCAATCTTTTGCCATCGGCGGTGTTGTTGCCCTCGCGTGCGGGTTCGCAGCCTATTCAATTATCAAGCGTCCTTCGGCAGTCACTGAACCGAAGACTGTTTGAGGGCGCTTTCCATCCTTGGGTAGCTTGCGCCCGCTGTTCGCGACGGGCGCGCAACGAATCGAGCCTCATTCCTTATCAGGAGATCGCGCGAGAACCGGTCAAACTCCCGAAGCGAAAAAAAGCCCTATCGATATGTCGAGCCCGGAATCGTCGCTACAACGTCGTGCCCAAAGTGTATTGAAGCGGCCGACGCGTTCTGGAGCGGAAAGCCCTGAGAGTCGGAGGCCAACCACTTTGGGGGAGTGTAATTTGTTCTGAAAAGAACACCTTCTTTCGTCTACGCGCGTAGGACTCTGGACATTTCCCATTTTTGTGTGGCAGTCTCTGGATATTTTGGTGGAGCCGAAGAGCCTGTAATTTGGCCCATAAATTGCTTCTTTTCGAGGCATCCAGATCGCGGAGAACTGCGGAACGTCCTCTTGTGTCTGGTGTCTGGGGAGTGGCTGTCCGATCGCAACCAATTTGGGAGGATAAACATGTTCTCGTTCACGCAAACAGCCGCGCGCGCAGTTGCGGCGGCCACCCTACTCGGCTCGATCGTTCTCGCCGGCCCCTTCGCAATCGCCGCAGCCGTTGCACCAGCAGTCGCGGTGGTCCAATCCGACTATGCGGCCGGCTATGCGCCGCAAATCCTCGCGCAGGCTTCTACGTCGCCTGCAACGACGGAGTCGGCGCCGGCGTCCGATAAGGCTGACCCGGTCGAGGCGCGTATCAAGGAGTTGCACAAGAGGCTTCACATCACGGCAGCCCAGCAGACCCAATGGGACAACCTCGTCCAAGTGATGCGCGACAATGCGAAGGCGATGACCGATCTGGAACAGCAGAGAAAACAGGACGCTAAGGCGATGACCGCTGTCGATGCGGTCAAATCCTACCAGGCGGTTATCGAGGCGCATGAAGCTGGAATGGCTAAATTCGTCCCGGCCTTTCAGGCTCTGTACGACAGCATGTCCGACGCCCAGAAGAAGACCGCCGATGCGATGTTCCGCAGCAAAGTGCGCACCGCGGCGGCTAAGGAGCCCAAGTAGTCGAGAGTCCGGATACGCCAATATGGCACCCATCGGCTTCCCGGAAGACGTTGCAGGAGTGAAGAGGCACCATGGAAAAGGCCACGCTAATCAGGATCAGCAAGATCAGCAAGATCTGTAAGATCAGTAAGCTTGCGATTGCGCTTGGCTTCGGCGTCGTGATCTGCGGCACTGCGATGGAGCCCGCATTCGCCGGCGGTCATGGCCACGATCAGCATCATGAGGAGCACCACAGAGATCATAGAGATCACGATCGCGGTGTCTATGTCGCGCCGGCGCCCGCCTACTACTATGCGCCACCGACCAACTACTACGAAGCGCCGGAGCCATACTACTATCCACCGGCCTATAGTGCACCGCCACCTCCGCCCGAGGGCATAAACCTTTTCTTCGGGCACCGCTAGAAAGGTTCGCCGGTCGCGGCCGGCCGTTTGAGGCTCGTGCGGCTGGGTGCAAATCCGAAGAAACCACCGCCATTCGCTGGCAGCATGGTTTGTCACGTAGGGCCGCGCTCACGCCAAACGGTGGTCGCGTCCGTGGGGTCGAGATTGGTCGTGGTCAAAAACCATTCTCACCTGGCTCCACGAGCCCATCGGCCAACCGCGCCCGCCCTTGACAGCGGCTTCCCGCTGATCGATAAGCCGAGCATGAAGCTCCGACATACCGCAGCGGTAGTGTTAACAGGCTGGTTTCTGATCACGCCGCCGCCGCAGGCCAACGGCCACTACGATCCCTCAGCCCCCTTGTCTAAATGGAAAGTCGAGGGAGGGGCCGGCACGCGGGAACAATGCAAGGAGACGCAGGCACTTTTGAGTTCTCGCGCGGTTAAGGAAAACAGACCAGGCGACATTGAAGCCGTTAAGAACGCCCAGTGCGTCCCGATGGATGATCCGCGCCTCCAGGGAAATTAGAAGGCAGCCGACGCCTGGTCGGTGTGCGCTACATCGGTGCCATGAGACGCGGCACCCGATTAACGACAGAGGGAGAGCCAGTGAATCGGACGCCCATTGGAAGCAGCCGTAGTACGGCAGAGGCGATCGCGCATACGTTTACACGGCGGCAAATGATCGCCTGGGGTGCGATCGCGCTCGGTGGTTTGGCAATGGCGCCCACCGCAGTCCTGGTTGATGCTTCCGCGGAATCGAAGCCGGGCGGTGGAAAAACGGACGCACAAGTTTCCCAACGCGACATCAACGCACTTTCAACGGCCAGCGTTCTCTATATCGCCACGGTCCGCAAGGACGGCAACCAGAGCACGCCGGCTCCGGTCTGGTTCACGGTCGCACCGGACCACCTGGTGCTTATTCAGACGCAGCCCACGACGTGGAAAGCCAAGCGCATCCGCCGCGGCAGTCCTGTGATCGTCTGGATCGGCAAGACGAAAGGCCCGGCATTTATTGGCAAGGCGGAAATAACCAGTGATCCGGCAGTCCCACGCCAAATCGTCGAAGATTATCCGAAGCGCTACCTGATGGCGCGGCTCGGGTTGCACAAGCCGACCCAGGAGATGTTCGACAAGGGCCAGATTCTCGCGATAAGGATCACGCCGGTTCGCGATCTGCCCGACGGATTCGCTTCTCAGCCCGGCAGGCCCGCTCCTAGCATCGACTGACCTTCCTTACGATATACGGAAGAATTTCCTGGCGTTCGTGCAGAGAATCTTTTCCACCGACTCCGGCGCAAGCGAGGACAGCCGCTCACGCGTTTTGCGCACCGGGTCGACGAAGCCTTCGGCGTGCGGATAATCGGACCCGATGAAGAATTTGTCGTCGCCGGCGAACTGCACCATGATCGGGAACATCCGTTCCTCGGGGTCGCCGCTGACCCAGATGTTCGCCGCGAAATACTCGGTCGGCGAACGTTTCATCCGCGAGGTATGCTTCATGTACTTGTAGCGGTACTCGAACCGTTCGAGCCACTCGCCGACCCATCCCGCCATCGCTTCGATCGTGGCGACCCGCAGCCGCGGAAATCGATCGAAGACCCCGTCGTAGACCATCGTCGCAAGCGCAATTCGAGGATCCTGGATGACATTCATCGTGACCCACATAAACCCCGGATCGCGGCCGCGGAAGTACTCGCTTCCGGGATAGTGAGCGTGACCCACCAGATGCAATCCGACCGCGAGATCGAGATCCTGAGCGGCCGCCCACAGCGGGTCGTAAATTGGATCGCCGAAGCTTTTGCCATTGTGGGGCGCCGCGCCAACGAAAACCGAATGACATCCCAGTTTGGCCACGCGCTGCAGTTCGCGCACTCCGAGCGCTGGATCGCGCAAGGAGAGATGGGCTGCCGGAAACAACCGGTCCTTGTGCGTGGCGCAAAGCTCGAGCGCCCACGTGTTGTAGGCGCGGCAGAGCGCGTCGGCCAGCAGAGGATCGCTCACACTGTCCTCCCATAGCAGGCCTGCCGTGGGGTAGATGACCTGCGCGGCGAATCCCTCCTGATCCAGGAATGCGATCCGCTTGTTCATGTCCTCCCACTCGGCACTGTATGGCAGTTCGCGATCGAAGTTGCTGAGGTCGTGGCCGCTCTCTTTCTGCCCATAGCCGGAGACCGCACTCAGTAGCTCCTCCACATCGAGCAGCTGCAATGCTTTGTTATCGACCACGATTTGACGCAGGCCGGTGGCCGGATTTGTTTGCACCTTGAAAGCGCGATCGCGAAATTGCCGATCGATGTATTTTTCATACAGGTCGAGCGGTTCGACGAAATGGCTGTCACCATCGATTGCGAGCATCGGCCGATCCTCCTCGCGCGTCTTCGGGCCTGGGGCGCCGGCAGTTCGAAGAGCAGCGCTAACGCGCGTCTATGTCAAGAATCCAACGCTTGTAGAAGAGGCCAGCTCGCCGCCGGCGTGAGAGTGCGAGCAAACCCCGGAGACTTGCTTCCTCCACGTAGCTGTTCCTGGTGCGCTACAGTCCGCTGATCAGTTCGAGGATCGCACCATCCGGATCCTTGAAGCAGACCACGCCGATCATGGCGCCGTCCGGTCCCTTGATCTTCTTGAGTGGCGCCACAAATTGGACCTTCTTTGCCTGCAGATCCGCGTAGGTCCGGTCGATATCGTCGACGCTGAAGGCGATGCGGCAGATGCCGATGTTGTTGAGGGTCGGGTAGGGCTGGCCCTGCGGCGGCGGGTCGATGAATTGGACGAGGTCGAGCACGGGAGCGCTGGGATCGTGGCCGAGACGCATGAAGACGCCGCGCAGCTTCTTGGCCTTTAGGCCAAGCGCATCGCCGACGCTTGGATCGTCAAGAGTGAAATCGTTCACCTTGGTGAAACCCAGATCCTGATAGAAGCGGATCGACCGCTCCATATCGCGGACACAGATGTTGACGTGAAACAGCTTCTGCAACATGAGGGTCCCTCGCGCGCCGATTGTTCGAGTCCCGGATCGACCGCAT
Organism: uncultured delta proteobacterium; assembly: GCA_963810495.1. Lineage (GTDB taxonomy): Bacteria > Desulfobacterota > Binatia > Binatales > Binataceae > JAKAVN01. The sequence continues at coordinate 35,796 of CAWENP010000017.1, read as the reverse complement.
CCTCCATCGACCGCATCCTCGCAAACGTTGCGATGAAAGTACAAACCAAACGGCAATCCCCCAGGGACGCGGTCTGGTGGAAATGGTGGAAGAGTTTGGCGAACTGGTGCTGCCGGTGGTAGGAAAGTTCAGGACGCGGACTCCAGACCCTTGAAAACGAGCACGCCCGCACGGCTCAAAAAATGGGTGTCTAAGATGAACTTCGACCTGGACCCCGAATTGGAGCGCATTCAGAAGCTGGCCCGCGAACTTGCCGCGGATTTCGCTACGCGAGCCTCGCAGCACGATCAAGAGAGCACCGCTCCCGATGAAAACTACGCCAAGCTCAAGCAGGCCGGCTTCTACCGTCTGGTCGCACCAAAGCAATACGGCGGGTTGGGCGCCGGAGTGCTCGGCTGGATTGTCGCGGCGGAGGAGCTCGCGCAGGGATGCCCTTCGACGGCGGTCTCTTTCAATATGCACGTTGCGACCCTGGCGACCTATCTGATGAAGACCAACTTCGCCGAAGGCTACAAACAACGCCTCGCGAATGAGATCGTCAAACCGGACAAGCTGCTCGCCGCGATTCTCTCCGAGCCGGGCACCACGGGCTTGTTGCCCTCCACTTTTGCCTGCGCGACCCAGGCGCGCAAAGTGGATGGCGGATGGCGGCTCAATGGCCGCAAGGGATTCTGTACCATGGCGCAGTCCGCCGACGTCATCAATATTTTTGCCCATCCGGAGGATTCGGCAGACCCTGAAACCGCGCTCAGCTTTCTAATCTCCCCCAAACTGGCCGGCATTCGCGCCGAGCACAACTGGAATACCCTCGGCATGCGCGCGACCAAGAGCGATAACCTCGTGCTCGAGGACGTCTTTGCGCCCGAGGAGTCGCTGTATTGCGCGATTCCCAACGCCGGAATCTTCGTCTCTGAAAGCGAGCCGCTCTACAATCTTCCTTATACGGCCGTCTACTTGGGAATCGCCGTCGGCGCCCTGGAAGCGGCCAAACAGGCAGTCCATCAGCGACAACCAAGAGGTTATAAGCAGTCACTCGCTTATCATCCCGATATCCGTCGGCGCATCGCCCAAGCTGCCGCGCAGGTTGACGCGGCGCGCCTGATGGTACGCGATTGCGCCTGGCGGCTGGACCGCGAGGGCCAAACTCCGGCTGTCACCGCGAGCTACTTCAAAACCAAATATTTTGTAGGAGAGACGGTCGCGGCGGTCACCCGCTCGTGCCTGGAGATGGGGGGCGCGCACTCACTGTTCAAAGGCAACATGCTGGAACTCTTGTTTCGCGACGGGGTGACGGCGACGATTCATCACCCGCCGTCTGACTACTGCCTGTCAGAGGCCAGCATTTACGAACTCGGGCTGGACAGGAACGAGGTTCAACCGCCTATTCCAAAAGGATGGAGCTGACGATCCCCTATGGCGGTTCTGATGCGCGAATACCAGATCTAAAACCCGGAGAGTTGCGATGGCTACCAGGGAAACAATTGTCGCAAGGCTGGCCGAATGGGGAATGACGCTGAGCGAGCGCGAGATAGATCAGCTCGTCCCCGCGTACGAGAACCTGCTCCGATGGCAGGGGGTGCTCGAAGACATGATGCAGTCGAAGAGGTTGGTCGAAGGGATGACGGCGCCGGCGAGCGAGCCGATCCTGATTCACGCGATCGAGCGCACGATCGACCAGACGATCGAACGGAAAGGATGAACACGATGAACGCCTCAGCACAGGAGCTGGCCTTCGCCCCGATTTCGGCGGTCGCGGAATCGGTCCGGAAAAAAGAGCTCTCGCCGGTCGAGCTGGTGCGCGCGTCGCTCGCCCGGATCGAAGCGCTCGACTCCAAACTCAACTCCTTCTATACGCTGTTTCGCGACGACGTGATGGCCGCCGCGCGCGCGGCCGAGGCCGAGATCGCCCGCGGCCAGTATCGCGGGCCGCTGCACGGGATTCCGATCGGGATCAAGGACATCTACGAGTGCGGCCCTACCACTTGCGGCTCGAAGTCGCTCAAGGATTATGTCGCCGCCGAGGATTGCACGCCTGTGCGCAAGCTCAAGCAGTCCGGAGCGCTGGTGGTGGGCAAAAACGCGACCTATGAATTCGCCTACGGCTTTCCGACCACCAAGTCCTACTTCAAGCCGGCGCGCAATCCGTGGAATCTGGCCTATGACGCGGGCGGCTCAAGCAGCGGCTCGGGCTCGTCAGTCTCGGCCGGACTGGTCTACGCGAGCATGGGCTCGTGCACTGGCGGCTCGATTCGATGGCCCGCGCAGTGCTGCGGAATCGTCGGGCTGAAGGCCACCTATGGGCGGGTGAGCCGAGTGGGGGTCTATCCGCTGGCGTGGAGCCTCGACCATACCGGACCGCTCGCGCGCACGGTCAAGGACGCCGCGCTGATGCTTCAGGGATGCGCCGGCTACGACCCGGCCGATCCGGCTTCAGCCAACGTGCCGGTGCCCGACTTCAGCGCCAGGCTGGGGCAGCCGATCAAGGGGATGCGAATCGGGCTGATGCGTTCGGTGTACGAAGACAACTGCGATCCGAAGATCATGGGGCCGTTCAACACCGCGCTCGGCGAGTTCGAAAAGCTCGGCGCCAGGATCGTCGACGTACCCTCGATCACACTCACCCAGATGCAGGCGATCGAGTGGCCGGCGCTGTTCGCCGAGACCGCCGCGATCCACGTCGACAACGTGCGCCATCATGGGGCCGACTACAATCCGCACGCCAAGCTCTTCGTCGCCTACGGCCTGCTGATCAGCAGCGCATGCTACCTGATGGCGCAGCGGGCGCGCGCGCAGGTGCGCGACGAGTTGCTCGGGGCGCTGGCGCGCGACGTCGACGTGCTGATGCTGCCGACGGTGGGGTTCCCGGTAAGTCCGGTGCTCGACGATTCGCCCGGGCTCAGCATCGTGGCCGAGGACTTCTCGGTCTACACGGCGATCTTCAACTTCACCGGGTTTCCTGCGATCCAGGTGCCGTGCGGTTTCGATACCGACGGGCTGCCGGTCGGATTGCAAATCGCGGGCAAGCCGTTCGACGAGGCAACGGTCTGCCAGGTCGCGCACGCCTACGAGCAGGCGACACCCTGGCACGACAAGCATCCGAGCCTGTAGTACACATCGCGCTTCGCGACCGCACGCGGACAGGGCGGGAGGACACATGAGCGACCTCAATCTCGATCTCTGCTACATGACGGCAACGGAGGCAGTTGCCGCCTTCAAGGCGCACACCCTTTCTCCAGTCGAGCTTCTCAAAGCCATCATCGCGAGATGCCAACAGCTCGAGCCGAAGGTCAACGCGCTCACCTACACCTATTTCGATCGAGCGCTGGAACAGGCCAAGGCTGCCGAGTCGGAATACACCCGGCGCGGCGGGCAGCCGCGCCCGCTCGAAGGCGTGACCGTAGCGATCAAGGATTTTCATCCGGTCAAGGGCGAGATAACCACCTTCGGCTCGAAAATCTATCGAGACTATCGACCGGATCACACGGCGCCGACCGTCCAGCGGCTATTAGATGCGGGCGCAATCATGCACTGTCGGACAACCACGCCCGAATTCGCTCATACTGGTATGACGGCAAGTCCGCTTTGGGGCATCACGCGCAATCCGTGGAATCTGGAGTACACACCGGGAGGCTCTTCAGGCGGAGCAGGCGCCGCCGTGGCGGGAGGGATGACCACACTGGCCGATGGCACCGACGGTGGCGGTTCGATACGTATCCCGGCATCCCTGACAGGTAATGTCGGATACAAGCCTCCATTCGGCCGCAATCCGCTCGACCTCGATCATCCGCTGGAGACGATACTGCATTATGGGCCGATAACACGCAGCGTTTCCGACGCTGCGCTGATGCAGAACATCATGTCCGGCCCGCACCTCGATGACATCTGCACCGTCCGCGAAAAGGTCGTACTTCCGGAGGCCCCAGAAGACATCAAAGGCTGGAGAGTCGCGTACTCCATGGACCTCGGGTTCTACAGCGTCGATCCGGAGGTCCGCCGAAATACGCTTTCCGCTCTCGATGTATTCAAAAGTCTCGGCTGCACGGTCGAGGAAGTTAGTCTCGGATGGAACTGGGGCGTCAACAACGCGTGGATGACTTACTGGACGGTGTTGTTCGCCGGGCTCCTGGGCGACAAGCTCCCACGCTGGCGCTACGAAATGACAGACGGGCTCGTTCGGATGATCGAGAGCGGCGCGGCGTTGAGCGCCGACCGTTTCTACCGGATTAACCTGGTGCGCGGCGAGATGTACAAAACGCTCGGTCCAATTCTCGAAAATCATGATGTCCTAATCTGCCCGACAACCGCGCTGCCCTCAGTCAAGCACGATTACGACCCGACCAATCCCAATTTTACCATCGACGGCGAAAGGGTACCGGCGTCCATCGGCTGGTACATGACGATGCCGTTCAATCTCGTAAGCCAATGCCCGGTGATTGCGGTTCCGACTGGCTTCGCAGCTTCAGGTATTCCTACTGGAATGCAAATCGTCGGGAAAACGTTCGACGACTTGAGCGTGTTCCGCGCGGCGTCCGCCTACGAGAAGGCCTACAACTGGCGCGGAAAGCGGCCTGACATTTGAAACGCATTAGAGAGATGCCGCGAATCCATCTGTTTTCTGCACAACATAAGGAGGGCGGAATATGAGCGACACGGATCTGGAACGGCGAATCGCGCAACTCGAAGACATCGAGGCGATCAAGAAGCTCAAGGCCAGCTACTGCCTGCACGTCGATCACGCCAACGAAGAGGGCTGGGTATCGCTCTTCACCGAGGACGCGGTCTGGGACTCCGACAAGTTCGGCCGTTTCGAGGGGCGCGAAGCGATCCGCGGCCTGTTCAGGCATATCCCGGAGATGCTCCACTTCGCCATCCACTATGTGATGAATCCGATAATCGAGGTGGACGGGAGTCGTGCGACGGGCATCTGGTACCTGTTGGAGCCCTGCACCTTCGTCAAGGGAGAACAGGCGGCGTGGGGCGCCGCGCGCTACGACGAGGAGTACGTCAAGGTCGGCGGCCAGTGGAAGTTCAAGCGGCTGAAGCTGGGCTCGTGGTTCTGGACCGCGTTCGACCAGGGATGGGCGAAGCGGCGCTACGTGACGGATTGATCGCGCGGGACCGCCAACGTCACTCTTCGTGTGAAGGGAAACGACCATGAGTCGGATCATAGACGCGGATAGCCATTTCATGGAGCCGCTGGATCTCTGGGAGCGGTATATCGAGCCGAAGTATCGCTCGCGCTGCCTGCGCTTCGAGCGTGAGCCTGACGGCAACTACGCGATGCTGCTGGACGGGAAGCGCACGTTGGGAATGGGCGAGTTCACTAACCGCGAGCTGCTCGGCGTCGCTGTTGGCTTTGGTCAGAAGGAGGAGGGCCTGAATTTAACCTCCTTCGATCCGGCGGCAATATTCACCCACTCGCTCGAGGACATGGACAAACGAATCGGGTTCCTCGACCACGAGGGAATCGAGTCGCAGTTCATCTATCCGACGCTCGGCCTGTTCTGGGAGGACGGCGTCGAGGATCCGGATCTGGCCGCGGCTCACTGTCGCGCCTACAACACGTGGGCGCTGGAGATGTGCGCCGGTCACAAGGACCGGTTCTATCCGGTGGGGCACGTCTCGTTGCGCAATCCAGCCGAGGCTGCGAACGAGCTTCAGCGCCTGGCGAAGACCGGCGTTCGCGCGGTGTTCATCGCGGCGATGCCGGTCAGCGGCAAGAGCCTCGGTAATCCCGAGTTCGATCCGGTATGGGCCGGGGCGCAGGAGGCCGACATCGCCGTCGGGCTTCATCTCGTGGTGCATCGTGCCTACATCGGCAATGAATGGCATCGAGATAGCGATCCCGGCTTCATGTTCCTGAGCATGAACGTTATCCAGGATCCGCGAATGGCGCTCACCACGATGGTCTATGACGGAGTTTTCGAGCGCTTCCCGCGGCTGCGCGTGGCCACTATCGAATCGGCCAGCGGATGGGTTGCCGAGTGGCTGGACCGCCTCGATTACCGCTACAGCTACATCGGCCATACCACGCGGATGAAACGGTCTGCCAGTGAGTACTTCGCGCGGAACATCTGGATTTCAGCGGACCCGACAGAGCGAACGCTGCCTTACATGATTGAGTTGGTCGGCGACGACAAGTTCTTCATCGGCTCCGACTACCCGCATGCCGAAGGTTTTACCCAGCCGGTGGCCAAGGCGCGCAAGGCGCTCGCGAAATTGTCGGCGGCGACAGTGGACAAGGTACTGGGTGACAACGCGGTGCGATTTTTCGGGATCTAGCGTGGGGAATTAAGAAGCAAGGCCAAACGCGCAGCGGTTTGCGGCAGCTTCGAACAGCTACGAGGTTGTATTGTAGCGGTCTTCCCGGCACCTGACGCTTAGCGCATCGCGGCTTTTACACCAAGCACGCTCGATCTCATAAAAGACACTCGACACGACGTTTCGAGGAGGTGCGTCAAGTACAGGCATTCATGCAAGGTTTCCGCCAGGGCAAACGTACCGTGGCCCCGGACCGCGACAATTTTCGCTTCCTTTAAAGCATCCGCAATCTGCTCCGCATCCTCGCCCAGCCGTTCCTGGTCCCGCGATTCGAGGATTCGCGTTCTCCCGAGAACGTCTTTGGCCTCGTTATAGCCGGGAGGAATGTGGTCCTCCCAAACCGAGGTGGCCGCAATCGTACAAGGTCCATGGCAATGCAGAATGGCGCCGCGCCGGTGATCGTTCACTCCGAGATAGATGCCGCGATGAACGTAAAATTCGCACGACGCTTCGCCTCGTTCGGTCTCCCTGCAGTCAACCGCGATCAGGTCCGTTTCCGAATTGAGCTCTCGCATGGATCGTCCCGTCTTGGTGATCAGAATGTTCCGGTCGGGAAGAAGAAGGGACATGTTGCCGGACTTCAAGGAGTTGAGGCCGAGGTCCCACGTAGCCTGACCGACTCTGACGAACTCGGCTCCACTGATCGAGGAATCATGATTCATGATTGCGACCTCGTGCGTCTCTTCCTGCTTGGCGGTTTTCAAATCGCGCGGCGCAGATGCGGCTTGTTCCAGCAGTTCCCGTGCCGCAGCAACAAACCCGGCGTGACCTGCGTCGGTTGGCCATCCACGAACGTGACCTCACCGTTGACCATGATGTAGCGGTAGCCGCGGGCGCGTTGCACGCGGCGCCATTCGCCGCCCGGAAGGTCGTGCGCCACCGCGGCCGGTTCGATTCCCAAACTGTCGTAGTCGTACATGACGATATCCGCCGCATAGCCCTCGCGCAGCACGCCGCGGTCCGAAAGCCCCGCGCAGATCGCCGGCCACGTGCTCAGTTTCCAATGCGCCTCCTCCAGCCTCAGCATGCCCTGATCGCGGGTAAATGAGGCCAAAAATTCGGTCGGATAGCGTCCGCCGCAGAAAAACTTGGTGTGCGCACCGCCGTCGGAGAGGCCCGGTATCGTATACGGGTAGTTGACGACTTCCTTGAGCAGATCGAGGCGGGTATGCGGCGGTGGCGCGTCGAACACCGTGCGCAATTCATCGGCAATCGCGATTTCGAGCATCGTATCGACGATATGCCCGTCCATCTTCTTGCCCGCATCCTTCAAGGTCATACCCTCCAAGTGCTTGAACCGAGACGTAAAGACCTTCTCGATCACGAAATTATCCAGATCGCCGGTCACCATTCGTTCACCGTCGGCGTACTCCTTGAGTTTCGCGCGGCGCGATGGGTCAGCCAGTTTCCTCAGGCGCTCCTGAGTGCTGCCCAGTGTAGCCTCGCGCCAGGCTTCGGAGTCGTCAAACAGGTTCCAGTCCGCGAGGGTAAAAATGAAGCTAGTGGTGTTGGTGTGAGCCTGCGGGTAGACGCGCAATCCCTGGGCATGGCAGTGGTCGAACCAGGCGATCAGAAATCGATGGATTTGCGGCTCGCGGTCAAACGCCATGAGCGCCTGATAGAGCAGTGGACGCCGGCTCAGTTCGGCTAGCGTTTCAACCTCCTTCAGATCGTGAAAGGGATCCGCGGTGGCCATCGACAGTTGCATAAAACCGGAATTGCGCCGGCCGAGTTCGCGAGCCAGGTTGCGGCAGGTTTGGTCGCCCATCACGTCGGTGACCATCGGCGTGCCGTCATAGTCGCGTTGGAAGCAAACCGGACCGTCCGGGTGCAAGCGCTGCGCCGACCAACCGCATCCGCCAGCGTCCATCGCTTCGCTGAAAAGCCGGACTATCTCGCGCTCTTCAGTGGCGGTGGGCGCTCGATGTTTGGCCGCCTCGGGACTTCCTATCACCCACGTGATGAGCGGACCGAGCGGGACACACGGCAGCAGATTGACGGCCTTGGGTTGGCGCTCCAGGCTGTCGAGAAACTGCGGAAACGTCACCCAGTCCCAGGGCAGGCCGGCCTTCATCGAGGCATACGGGATGGCCTCCAGGCGAGTCATCGTAAGCATCGCCCGCTCGCGCTGTTCCGGCCGCACCGGGGCGAAGCCGAAACCGCAATTGCCGATGACCACCGAGGTCACGCCATGCCATCCGGAAATCGAGCAGTGGGGATCCCAAAAAACTTGCGCGTCGTAGTGAGTGTGCAGGTCGATGAATCCAGGCGCAACAATCAGGCCGGAAGCGTCGATCTCGTTCGCAGCTTCGCCGGCGTCCAACTCGCCAATCTCGGCGATCCTTCCATCCTTGATTCCAAGGTCGCCGCGATAACGGGGCGCGCGGGTTCCGTCGATGATCATGCCGTTCTTAACGACCGTGTCGAACCTGTGCATTCACTGGTCCTCTATCGACAATTTGTGGCTCTTTTCCAGGACTTCATTTTCGCTCTCGATGCGGGCTGGGCACCGATGGCCTGCCTGTTCGTTGTAGCAGTAACCGTCGGTACCCGCGAAGCCCCGCACACCCGGATATCGCCCATTTCCCTCGAAGAATCCGGGAAATTGAGGCCCGGCTGGCGGAATAGGAGGGGGGGCCCCCAAATCCGCTGTGTGCGCCGACAAATCGATACAGATACGTATTACGTAGGGCGATTGACGCGGTTGCGTTTCTGTCGCCAGTAGACCGAAATGCTCGCGGCGTTCTCGGCAGCGCGCTGCGTCGATCAACCAACGGCCTTACGCTCCACGGCTCATATCGCCACCGCTCGTGATAGACGTTACGCGAGGCAGTTCAAGACGTGGGACTACGGAGGCGACGATGCGAAAGGGTAAGCGCGCTTCAGGACTGATCATCGGTGCTATCACTGCCGCAGCGCTGGGCGCTTCCGTTGTCGCCGCACGCGCCCAGCAAAGCAAGACAGAATCGGCGGGTGTGACCGGCGTATGGCAAGGCAAATCGACGGCGCGGTGCGCGCCGACGTCCGAGCGCACGCGGTGCGGCGCGGTCAACGACATCACCTTCACCCTGGTCCAGCGTGGATCGGAAGTGACCGGCTCCTACAAATGCGCCTACGGCAACATGAATTGCCGCAACATGAACGCTAGCGGCCGGATCGCGAACGGAGAGATGGGAAAGACGCTGCTCACCATGCGGGTGATGATGTCGGATGGCTCGAGCTGTCGGTTTTCCGGACAGGCCGCGGGCGACAGCATACAGGGCGGCTATAGCTGTAAGTACGGCGGCGCCAAGGGCGAACAGGGCATCTGGGAAGCCCGCCGCCACTAGGCATCGCGACCACAGCCATCGATCCCAGCGCAAACTCGGGCCACCCGAGCGGCCTCCGCGCGCCGTCCTCATAGCTACACCAGCGCGCGTCGGCTGGCGTTCGCCCGCGCGAGAGCTCGAAGATCGAGTAGCGGCTGCTGTCCGGGAGGCCCAGCGGCCGGCTCGCCAGGTTGTCCAGCGCAGCTCACGGCTCGTTCTAGGTGCGACCACCACGGACACGCTCGCAGATCTCGGACACGACGCGATGGGCTGAAAGCACCGCGCCCTCCTGCCAGCCGTTGATATGGCTTAGATGTTCACCTGCCAGATAAATGCGATCGTCAGGCTGATTTAGCAGATTATATTCCGCGCTAGGACCTTCCGGCCAATGAACCCAAGGACCCATGCTGAAAGGCACGTTCTGCCAAGCGACGGCCACCGGATGGCGAAGGTCGGAGCCGTGCCCGGGATGGAGGTCGTTCACGGCAGCCAGCGATCGAGCGAATTGCTCGGCAAGGGGCAGCGCGCCGAACCGCTTCGCGTCATCGCCGGTATTGTAGCATCCGAGCAGGATCCCGTTCGGATTTTGGAAGCCATCGCTCGGGTACCAGACCAGCGTGGTCTCGCCCTTCACGAACGAGATCCCGCCGTAGATGTGATCCTCGGTCTCCCAGAAGCGAGGAGACTGCCATGCCAGCTTGACGGCATTGTCATAGGCAGTACTTGCGATCGCTTGTCTGAAGGGCGGAGAGAAGTCGTTTTCGATCCTGGCCAGCACTGGCAGCGGAATCGTTACGATCGCGTACGCGGCGGTTATCGAAATCGGTCCGCCAGCGCTGCGGTCATGGTAGACAATCCGCACTCCGTCCGACAGCTTGCGGATCTCGCTAACCTGTGTCCCGAGCCGGATTCGGGAATGGAGCCGCTTCTGGAATGCTGCGGGAATTCGGTCCATGCCTCCAACCGGCTGCAGCATCGTCGCCTGCATCACGAACATGTCCTCGAACAGAACGCCGGACCACAGGTTCTCGTCCAGCAGCAACCGCAAGTCGATCGGGTCGCGCGGCACTCCCCGCTCAAAGCTGGCGCCCGGAAGAGTACGAAAGCCTGAACGGGTCGAACCCTTGTAGAAAAGATCCGGAGAAAGGTCGCCGTAGACTCGCAGGAACTCCACGACTCGCTCCTTGTCTGCGGCCGTCATCTCCTGATCGAGCGCACCGCGCTTGATCGCTTTCGCCAGCAATTCAGAGACGTGTCCGCGCGTGTCGTTGACTACCTGCCGCTGCTGGAGTGGCCGTCCCTTGTTCACGCCCTCGTTAAGTAATAGCGCACTGCGGTTGCTGTTGACCTCGACCTGCAGCTCGACTCCGAATTCGCGGCAATAGCCCAAGACCGCTTGATGGTGGCTGGGAATGCGCGCCGGGCCTGCATTGAAGTAAAAGCCGTCATCGAATGTGCACAGCTGCTCAGTGACATGGTTCAGCTTGACGCGCGTACCGCGCCGGATCGTCCAGTTCCGTCCGCCGACTCGATCGCGAGCCTCCAGAATCGTAATGTCGTAGCCGGCCTTTCGAAGTTCATAGCCCGCCGTGAGCCCGGCGATCCCCGCACCGAGAATCACGATTTTGACTCCCTTGCCGGACTCGGGTGGCAGCGATGGCGGGCCCGCATAAGAGACCGGTACGGGCGCTAGGCCAAGAGCCTCCATCGCGACGTGAGCGGCGCCGACGCCGCCCAAGATGCCGACCTGTCGCACAAATTCTCGCCGCGATATTTTCATTTCGCACGATTTTAGCAGGCAATGTTGCTAGATCATGCGGTGCCACGATGCGCGGCTCGCTTTCTCTTGCCTCGACTGTGTGATCGGTTCATAAGTGGATCTCCCACACGAATCAAACGGCCACCGACGCAGGCTTTATCGTCGCCGGGGGAAACCTGCCTGAGCGGGTCTGCGCTGCCCGTCTATAGACGTTCGCGCCGCTTCATAGAGCGGTGTGGGCGTTGACGAGGTTGAGCGACAATGCCGGCCGAAGAGTGCACGACTGGCAATAAGATGGATGCATCCGCCCGCTCGTTGTTTTCGCGCAGCTACGTGAGGGACGATCTCAGTTTCTCCACCTCTTCCCGGACTGTCTACGAGGGGAGCAAACTCCGGCTGCGCCACTACGCGCCAGTTGAGCCCGCACACTCGACTCCGATTCTTTTCATCTACGCGCTGACCAAGCGCGCCTTCATCCTGGACCTCGCGCCGGGCCGCAGCGTGGTGCAAAGTCTTGCGCAACAGGGCTTCCACGTCTACCTGACTGACTGGATTCCACCCGCGAGCAGCGATAGCTCGCGCGGACTCGACGCCTACGTGAATGAGGACCTGGTCAATGCCGTGCAGGTGATCGCGGCGGAACGCGGAGCAAGCCAAGTTTCCATCATCGGCTACTGTCTTGGCGCCCTGCTGGGAGTCATCTATACCGCGTTGCATCCTCGGCACGTCCGCAACCTCGTCGCGCTGACTGTGCCGCTGGAAATGAGTGCCACGGCGACGCTCGTGCCCGCCTGGTTGAGCGCCCAAACGGTTGAGCTCATCACCGCTCTTTACGGGAATTGCCCGGCCTGGGTTTTTAGCGCGCTTTCGTCAGCGCGGCTGATGACTCGTATGGCCCAGTTTCGCGCCGAGATCTGCGGCGGCGAAGAGCGCTCGGAGGTGTTTGATCGGTTCCTGCACTGGATTGACGGCGATGTTCCGCTGGCGGGCCAGCTCTTCCGCGAGGTTGCGATCGAGATCTTTGGGCAAAACCGGCTCGTGCGCGGCGAGTTCGCGGTCGGCGGCGAGCTGATCAACCTCAGGCGCATTATCTGTCCGCTGTTCAATGTCCTCGCGCGTTTTGACGAGCTTGTGCCTCCGCGCGCCTGCGAGCCGCTGACGCAGCTCGTTCGGAGCCGCGACAGGCAGACTGTCGTTTTTCCATCGAGTCATGTCGGGGTGGCCGTCGGCCTTGACGCTCATGAGAGGCTCTGGCCCGTGGTCGGGCAATGGCTCGGATTTCGAGATTCGCCTCCGCCGCAACGCCCACGAAGAGCGAAGGCCACTGCAGTACGAGAGGGGTTGTCCGAATGTCACACATAAACAAATCGAAATTCCGCCGCCCAGGCGCGCAATCAAAGAGGAGGAAAATGGCCGAACCTGACGAATCCAGGATGGAACAAGAACAGGAACTGTCCGCGGGACCAAGAGAGGGAAGCACGGCGACCAGTGGATCGGCGTTCGAAGAACCGCCTACGCTAAAAGTCAACGCTTCGCGCTCGCCCGGGGAGAATCTCGAAAGGGGTGTTAGAGCAATGGACGACAAAGAGAACGAATCGAGAGAACTGTTTGAAGGGTTTTCGGACATGACCAAGACCTTATTCAGCCCGGAGAGGACCAAGAAGGTCGCAGCACTCTGGATCGACAACAGCGAAAAGGCAGCGGAGCAAGCACTGAAGTTCCAGGCCAAGGCGACCGAGTGGTCCAAGAATACGATGTTCGCGCCAGTTTTCGAGATGCAAAACTCGATCGCCCGCAGCTGGGTTGAAATCTCCGCGAAGACCGCGCGCCGCTTCTGGCAACTGGAATAGCGGCCAAGCCTCTTCTGCGCCGACCGTAATGGCAGGGCACGGGCTTGCTTCGAGCGGACAAGCCCGGTGCAGTTCGTGCTTCAGCACCGGGTCATACCGACGAGAATCTCCGCCAGTAGGTGATACACATGTCGATTGATGTGCAAGCTCAGATGCCCGCCGGGAACTTCGTGATTCTGAGCCCGCGGATCGATGCATGTGCGCCAATCGATGACCTCGTCGGAGCGAGTGTAGATGGAACTGAGACCCACGGTGTCGGGTAGGGGTCCTGACTGCAGCGCGAAAGCGCACTCGCACTGCGGCGTACCGCATTGCCGCGGGGTGGCGCCGAGCGCGTTCCACAGTGACTGGGCAGCGCGGACCGCGGGCCCCCATTCGGGACGAATCGCTGCCCACGATTCCGTACGACTGGGTGTGCCTAGCATCACAAGGTGGCGTACCCGCTGAGGAAATCGAACCGCGATTGAGCGCGCCAGCATTCCCCCCAAGCTGTGACCCACCAGGACCAGCGGAATCCTGCTCTCGCGGGCGATCTTTTGGATGCGCCATCCCAATAATTCGACCGTGCGTCCCGGGCAGCCCACGTTCCAGTCGATGCCTGACAGATACGGACGATAGCCGATGCGCGCGAGCCATCGCGCCATCGCCGTCATCATCCAGTCCCCGGCGAAGAAGCCGGGAATTAGAAGCACCGGCTCACCGCTGCCTTTACGAACACCCCATCCGTAATAGACCGGGTCGCGCAGCAGACTTGAAAGACGCTCGAAGTAATCGATGCAGGAACGGGTCAGGAGTGGTGGTGAAAGTGTATTTCCCATCCACATCGGGTTCAGTGGCGACTGAGAGGTTGAGGCGACCGCTAAACGCTTGCGCTTTTGACTAGAGCACATATAGCTGCCCCAGCCGCACGTGCTTAGCTTAATCTATCTACATAGCGGTCTTACAATGTCACTTAATATCAGAAAGTGCAGATTTGCACGAAAAGAGGAGCCTTCTTGCAGTCCACTTATTATCCTCTGCGAATTCCTGGGGATGAGCCGCGCCCGCTCTCGCCATAGTGGCCTTCCCGCTTCTGTGAGAGGCCCGATATCGAGTCACTCTGGGCGCTCAAATCGGCTTAGCGGTCTCGCCGATCTTGGCAGGATCTCAAGCACGACAACTCGGCGCCCTGTGACGAGATCAAAGCGATTGGTTATTTCTCCCGCGCTTGGTTCAGGAATCCGCGGTAGACCGCGATCAAGGCTTCTTTCTGGCTGTCGGTTAGGCGGGGATCGGTACGGACTGCGGTCTCGACCTCATGCTGGTCGCTGCTCTCAGGCTCAAACCAGCCTGCCACCGCGTAGAGCCTTTCGGGCGGGATACCCAGGGCGGTTGCGATTGCCTTAAGGACGCCCGCCGAGGGTTCGTAGAGGCCGCGCTCGATTTGGCTGAGATACGGGTTGGAGATGTGTGCGAGGTTGGCGAACTGGCGGAGCGACAAACGCGCGATCTCACGCTGGTTGCGAATGAACTCGCCGAGGGGATTGGCAGTCGCCTTACGCGGCATACGCCTGGGATATAGCATCTGCTAGGTAGGCCAAGCGAACGGCTCTTAGATCAGCTGCCAACGTAATTTTGTCTGCTTGATTTATCAAGCGGTCGGGTGATATGCTGAGCACCGCAATGAGAACCAAACACGGGGGCCAATCCCCACAAAGACTCCGGAGGACGAAAATGGACAAAGCACAGAACGGCGAAGGGACGCTTTTCGGGAACGTTACCGACCTCGGCAAGCAGTTCTTAAGCATGGACGGCGCGAAGAAGTTCGCCGCATGGTACATCGACAACAGCGAGAAAATGTCTAATGGTGTGCTGGATTATCAGGCCAGCGCGACCGAATGGGCCAAGAAAACGCCTTTCGGACCCATCTTCGAAGCTCAGTTCGACTTTAGCCGCAAGTTCGTGAAGCGCTCCGCGGAGGTCGCCCGCAAGATCTGGCAAGTCGATAGCCGTATCGACGTCTGAGCGTCTCGCCCCTTCTGCGCCTGCGGAAATTCCGCAGGCGCAGATTGGAAGAGATCAGTTAGGCGTGCCGAGACGACAGTCGAGCGACCAGCTCTGGTTGACCGTGCGCAGGCAGCAGCGATGCCAGCAAACGACAAACCAGCGATGTGCTCGGGTGACGGCTTTCAACAGCGGCAGATCGACGGTCGCCACTGAACGACTGTGATTCCCTACGATTTAGTCGCAGCTCAACGCCACGCCGTTTTAGCTGCATTGAAAACGATCGCGTGATCGCAACCGCGCCCAATAGCTGAGCCC
Organism: uncultured delta proteobacterium; assembly: GCA_963810495.1. Taxonomy (GTDB): domain Bacteria; phylum Desulfobacterota; class Binatia; order Binatales; family Binataceae; genus JAKAVN01. The sequence goes on along the minus strand of CAWENP010000017.1, from coordinate 20,257 downwards.
CGAGACTTGTCCGTATCAGCTATGGGCACCCTGATCGACACGCCGATGCCGTCACATCTGAGTTCCACCCGATCCACGAGGACGGCAAGCGCGGCAGTTCGTTCGGCTTCTGATTGAAGACGATCGCTCTACGCTGTCACGCGGGAACCGCTGGCTATCCCGTGAAGTTGGATCAATGAGAGGGATGCGATCGCGGCCGGGCGCGGCCGACGGGAGCGCGATGTCCGTTCTTCATATGTCTTCTCTGGACGGTTGCGTGATGGCTCGTCAATTTGCTGAAGTGACGGAAAGCCCTGTGGCGATCCTGGGGGAACCTAGGTGACGTTATGAAGCCTTACAGCGCAACCAACCGGCGCAATGGTTCGGTTACGATCGCGGCGGTTGTAGCCTTTGCAGCGTTGCTTGGGATGGTTATGGCCGGCAGGTCGCCGGCCCAGGACACCAGCAAAGACGTTACTTCCTGGGACCCGCTCGATAGGGTCCTGGAACTTCCACCGGTGTTTCGGCCGGATCCAGCCGCCAATGCCGAGTTCCAACCGTCAGCTGCGGTCGCAGGGACGGCGGACAATCCCGCGAATATGCGCGCCGGAACGGCCGACGACCCAACTGATGAGAGCGCGGCCGACGACGGTTCCATCCCGCAAGAATCCGTCTCGCAGCAACAGGCCGCCGCTACCGGCGATGACCTTGAGGGCTCCGGCAACCTCGACGGTTCCATCGGATCCGCCCAGGACTACGAGGCACAAGCAGCGGCCGAGGAGCTTGGGACCTCCGGCGTGGTGCAGGTTCCCGCTGTGATTATCGGAGCGCCGATCGGGCCCTATTATTTATTATCGCCGGCCCGGATGCAGCAGCCGATGGCAAGAGTGGTGCCGCTTCGGTCGATTGTTCCGCACGGGGTTTCCCGGCCGGTGGCAGCCTTTCCCGCGCGAGGCTTCGGAGGGTTTCGCGGGGGCTTTTCAGGATTCCACGGCGGATTTGGGCGCAGGTAGGCGGCCGCGAACGCTCATCTACTGTCGTGAAACCTGGGGACCATTCATGATGGTCTTGCCCTTCGAGAGAATAGCTCAGGGCCGTTTTCGCCCCTGTCGTTTTTCAAAACTTGATCCACGGGAAAAGTAACATCCTGAAGTCGCGCGGGACCACGGTCTTGGTGACGCCCGACCCTCGACGTCCCGGCGAGCAAAAATTTCGACTTGCTCATCATCGGTTGTTGCGAAGGCAACAAGTCAACGGCAAGGACACAAATGTAGACGGGCCACTGACCTTGGTAGCGAGCAACATGGTCAACGACAAAGACAGGTTCCGCACCCGCATTAACGAGTATCTGGGCAAAGCGGAACTAGTCATCTATTCCATACTTGCCGTGTTGCTTTTTATCACCGCCCTCGCGACGATTGCGAACGCTAGCAAACTGTTGTGGGATGGCCTTAGGCAATGGACGATTGCGACCGAGAATCTGCGGGTATTGGACCAACTACTGCTTGTTCTGATGTTGGTGGAGATCCTGCATACCGTGCGAATCTCCATCCGTTCGCATATTCTGGTTATCATAGAGCCATTTCTTGTCGTGGGCCTGATTGCTTCGATTCGACGTATTCTTGTGATTAGCTTGGAAGCCGCCGCCCTCACCAAAGGAGGAAAATGGACGACCGAGGCCGCAAGCATCATGCGAGCCTCCATGATTGAGCTTGGCCTCCTCGGGATACTCATTCTTGTTTTGGTCGTTTCTATTATTCTTCTGCGTCACTATGCCTCTCCCGAGGGTACTCCCGAGTTGCAGTAAAGCAGAGTGAGGTGGCACGCTCGCATTCGTCCAAAGGGCGCAATGGCCCGTGTGAACTTCTCTCGCGCTGCTGTGCTTACCGAGAATTCAAACCCTGACGTATCGATGGTGTAGCCCGCCAAAGCAAAGACGGTGCCTTGTCAAAACTTGGTCCACGCGTGAGTAACATCCTGAGTCGCGCGCGGTCGCGGCCTTGGGGACACTCGAGCTTTGAATGGCGGACTTCGCATCGGAACGGCGGTCAGAAGGCGATGGCCGCGCGCTTACCATGAGCGGCCAGATACCGCGTCCAACCGATTGGCACGGTGCATAGCGCCGCATTGGATGCGCGCGAGCGTGGGTCGCCGTTCGGGCCGGCGTAGTCGTTCTTGCCCTTCCGGACGTTCGCCCACCTGGCCTTTTGCGGCTTTGCGTGCAAGCGCAGACCTCTGCCCGAGCCTTCTCGATCCTGTCGGCATCGCCCACATAGTGCGGGTTGACGGACATCCGCTCGTCTCATCGTCTCCTCTACGAAGCCCTAAGCAAGTGCATCGGTCAGTCGATTCGTGAGATCGGCGACCTTGACGTTGATTTGTAGCAGGGTCCGAGGCGACTGACGGCGAGGCGACTGACGGGTTTGAAATCCAGTGCCTATATTAGCGTTAGCGACGCGTCAGCCGGTGAAGGGCTAGCAGCAACGAAGCGTTCGCGCGTTACTCGATGCGCGAGCAGCGTCTCCTGCTCGGAGCACGATCGAGACGCGACGTTGACGGGTCTGAAAGGCCACCCAACGGCATTGCTTCCAAGGGCGTGCCGCGGGCTCCAATCCACGTCGGTCACGTCGCACAAACATTTTCTCGAACGGCCTTCAACTGGCGACCGAGACGATGGTAACTGATAGAGCGGGTACCGTATGAATGCAGCAGAGATATTGGCGAATGCGGCTAAGGTCGTAGAAAAGGCCCAGGAGTGGAGCGATGAACAGAAGCTTCAGGCCGCTTCAGAAATACTCCATGTCCTGAAAAGGGAAGGCCATCTCGTACTCGATGCCAACGACTGGGAGTTTGTCCCCAGCCGAGCAGGCGGGCTCCTGAGGGGTCCTTTTCCGTTGGGCAACTCCGACTGGGCGATTGCAGCAGGCCGCTAGTCACTCCCTCGACTGCTTGCCAGACCCCAACACCCAAGGAAAGAAGGGATGGAAATGGCGCTCTTCAATAACAGACCGGCTCCGCGCGAAACCGGTGTGTGCGGCGCCGGCCGCAAGTGCCCTCGTATGAGATCAAGAAGTACATTTGTCCGCATTTATTGTTGCGGACCGCGTAGGTTCGATCAGCTCCAGAGTTGCGAGATCAGCTCGGTGTCGAGGTAGGCCACGCCCTCTCGCACCCTGCCACCCTCCAGCCGCATCACCCAGCAATAGCGCTGATTGTAAGGCCTGCCGTTCTTCGCGGACGCGCGGCCGTCCCATTGCACGGCGACCTTGTCGCCGTCGGCGATGACGTCAAGCACGGTCGGCCTGATCGGCGTGGCAAGCTGCGCGGTCAGCGGCTGCACAGCGCCCTCCAAGAATTCCCGCTTACTTTGGTAGGAGCGCGATACTCGGGTGCTGCCGATGACCGTCCATTGCACGTCGTCAGCGAGAAGATTGAAGACCGCGTTCATGTCGCCGCCGGCCCAATCGGCAAACGCTTGTTGAATCAGCTTCTTGTTTTCTGCTGCGCTCACCGGGAGCCTCCTTCGGTTCTGTAAGTAAGATCGTCTCACCTTTTCATAGCATAGGTCCTAAGTGGGCGCTAATTGAGATCGATCTCAGGATCACGAACATGACCAGTCCCTCGATTGCTGTGATCTTGACGCGAATGGCCTGTGACGGCGTACCTATATTAGTGGCGAAGAAAACTACGTGGCCGATGACGACAACCTCCGTAACCCCAACTATTTCCATCGGCTGCTATGCTAACGGCGCCTTGGCGGTCTCGCTCATCGACAAAATGGCAATTATCGAGACGAGCGCCGCGGCCATCAGGTAGATCGAGGGCGACATATCGTTCTGCGTGCGGACGATCACGTACGTAGCCACCATCGGTGTCGTTCCCCTCAGCACGGCGAAGCAAATGTTATGGCTGATCGCTGCGGCGCTGCAGCGCACCCGCCCGGGAAAAGCCTCGGCAGTGGCAGCCGGCTCCGCATCGAAGAAAAGGCACAGGATAATCGTGAAGCACAACTGGCCGGTGAGGATGACGCCGAACTTCGGATATCGCAGCAATCGAAAGAGCGGCAGTGAAAACAGCAGCATCCCGACGGCTCCGGCGAGTAGCAAAGGCTTTCGGCCGACCCTGTCGGAAAGCGCTCCCGCGCCTGGAATCATCACCAGCATTGCGGCCAAGGCAATGGTGTTAATTGCGAGCGCATCCGATTTTGGAATCTGAACAATCTTGGTGAAATACACGGTCATATAAACGAAAAGCGTATAGAAACCCACCGCCGAGGTCGCCTTGAGTCCGATCACTTTGAAGATCGCCAACCGCTGGGTCTTCAGCGCGTCTACGAACGATCCCCGTGGCTCTTCTATGGCCCCAATACCCTGCGGCTTAATGAATTTCGCGCCTCGCTCGAGGTCCCGACGGATGTAGAGACCAATCATTCCTATCGCGAGTCCGACAATAAACGGCAATCGCCATCCCCAGGCCCGCATCGCGTCCCGCGACAAGACACTGGTCAGCAAAGTGCCGATCGCCGCGCCAAGCAACGTTCCGGCGCAGGTGCCGAACAGGCACCACGTTCCCATGAAACCGCGCCGTTGCGGGACGCTCCTTTCAACCACGAAAACGATCGAAGTCGTGTATTCGCCCCCAACCGAAATGCCCTGTGCCAGGCGCAAAAGAACGAGCAACACCGATGCGGTGACGCCGATCTGCTGATAGTCAGGGATCACGCCGATCAGAAAAGTCGGGACGGCCATCGCAAGCACTGACAGCGATAACGCTCTCTCGCGACTCCAGTTGTCGCCAATATGTCCAAACAGGACCGCGCCGACCGGGCGCATCAGAAAGCCCGCCGCGAAAACACCAAAAGCCGCGACCAGAGAAGTGGTGGGATCCTCGGAAGGGAAAAAGTGGTGCCCAATACTCACGGCAAAATAGCCGTAAACCGAGAAATCATACCATTCTAAGACATTGCCAACGAGGCCCGCGATTACCAGCTTACGTTGCGAGGCAATCATGTCGTGGCCTCCACCTCGGCCAGGCGCATCTTCGTTATAGCAACCACCAGCTCGTCCAACCCCCCAGTTTTGCGCGTCGATTGTTTGGCAAATAATCGCGAGCATAGCTTGGCGAGCGAGCGATTTATATTTCGCCCATCGACCGTTGTCACACTCCAATCTTCGCCTGTGACGTCCTAAGATGAAACCAGCCGAGGATCTCGGCAATATAGTCGCGCTGGAACATGTTAATGTCACCGTTCCTGAGTCACGCATGTGGGCAGTCTGCCGCGCTGCCCTCGATTGTTGGAAATGCTGACTTAACGCGTGAACCAGGGATTATTAAGGGTCGTCCGGATTGGAAGTTACTCGCGCGTAGGGATCTCCCAGCGGGTCGAAGAGTCAGGCCGTGAGACTCCGCTACGCGATGAGGCAACAACCGTATCGAAAGAGGAGATACCACCACCATGATCAAGTCAGTCTTTCACGTCAATATAAATGTGACGGATTTCGATCGATCTCTCTCCTTCTACGAGATGCTCGGTTTCAAGGTGATTTTCGACCTCGGCCAGGGCTCGAACCCGGGGAACGATGTTGGCTTGAACATTCCCAACAGTAACGCGCGCGCAGCGCTTTTATCTTTGAGTGACGACCCGCGTGCGACTCGGCTCGACCTGATCGAATGGAAGCAGCCACGGGCGGAGGGCAAGCCATATCCTCACCTGTACCACACAGGCATCGCCCGCGTCGCGCTTTTCACCAAGAATCTCGACGAGGAATATCAGAGACTGAAGGCGGCTGGCGTCGATCTCGTTTCCGATCCGGTGGTAGTTCGATTCGGCAACAAAAGTGGAGCGAAATTCTTCTGCTTCAAAGATCCGGACGGAACAATTTTGGAATTGATCGAACCCTTCAACGGATAATCGCCGCGGGTCTGCAAGCAACGTTAGTATTTTTTGCGGTCGTAATGCTGCGGTACTGAGAGTTCGAGGCGCGCTGGCCTTCACTGACGCTACCAGACCGGGCGCCGGGCGATTGCTGATGCTGCGATTCTGGTCGGCGACGGCAAAATCGCTGGCGTGGGCGCAGCCGCTGATGCTGCGACCGCCGATCCTCATGGATCGCCTCGTTGATCGTATGTCAGTGCTTAAGCATCGTGGCCGCAAGCATGGCGCATTGACACTAGCGAGCGATTCCTGCGAAAGATTCTTCAGCAGCTAGAATATTTACCCGGGCATCCGTGGGCCGCGTCCGCTGCGAATCAGCCAACTATCCGCTGACACGCGGCGGCCGCAATTGCGATGAAGGATTGCGCATGGCGCGAAGGAGCCCGAGGAGGACATCGTGACGAACCCGACCGAGGAAACCGTCCGCGCGGCGGGCGCCGAAATCGCGGTGATTAGCGGCGGTATCGGCAAATCGCTGCTCGTCCTGCACGACGAGCTCGGCTATCCGGGCTGGCTTTCGTGGAATGAGCGCCTGGCAGAGGAACGTGCGCTGGTAATTCCGCTTCAGCCCGGATTCGGCCGCACCGAGCGCATTGATTGGATCCGCAGCTATCGCGACCTGGCAGGCTTATACTCGCAAATCATACGCGAATTGGGCGCCGCGCCAATCGACGTAATCGGCTTCTCGGCGGGCGGATTTATCGCGGCAGAAATGGCGGCTGCCGATCCGCAGATTTTTTCGCGGATGGTGCTGGTCGCGCCGATGGGAATAAAGCCGGTGGACGGTGAGATCCTGGATATTTTTGCGGTGACGGTTCGGAATCACCTGCTCGCCACCGTCGCCGATGCCGCCACTCCGGAATTTACGAGGATCTACGGTGGACACATGACGCCCGAGCAGTTCGAGGCGTTCGAGGACGCGCGTTCGGAGACGGCCCGTATAGGGTGGGAGCCGTTCATGCACAATCCCAGCCTGCCCTTTCTGCTACGCGGGGTGAAAATCCCCACTCTGCTCATGTGGGGCACGCGCGACCGGATCGTGCCGCACGGGTGTATCGACGCGTATCGCGCTGCGATCGAAGGTGCCCAGATCGCGCTGGTCGAAGGCGTGGGACATCGCCCGGAGATCGAAAATCCGGCGGAGTTCGATCGCATAGTGCGCAAGTTTCTCGCAGTGTGAGCCGGGAAGATCACACGGGACGATTCGCAAAGGAGTTCGCACATGCAAGTAGGCTATTTTACCGAACGGCCCTATCGATGGCTGCCGGAAGAAGAGATTCTCAAAAACGGCGGGTTCTTCGCCGTCTCCAATAAGTTCTACGACCGTGAAAAGGCGGCTGACGATTACCATTACTATCTCGATGAAAATTGCTACGCCGAGGACCTTGGCTTCGACGTAGTCGCGCTCAACGAGCATCACGGCAACCCGATTTGCATGGGGTCGGTGATGAACGTCGAGGCCGCCGTGCTGGCCTATCGAACCAAACGCGTACGCCTCGTTCTAATCGGCAACCCGTTGCCGGTAATCAAACATCCGCTGCGGATGGCCGAGGAGCTGGCCGAGATCGATCTAATCTCGCGCGGTCGCCTGGTCACTGGATGGGTGCGCGGCGCAGGCAGTGAGCAATTCTTCAACAATGCCAATCCTGCTTACAACCGCGAGATGTTCAACGAGGCGCATGACTTTATCGTGCAGGCCTGGACACGGCCCGGCCCGTGGCGCTACGAGGGCAAGCATTTCCATTATCGCCACGTGAATCCATGGGCGCTGCCGTACCAGAAGCCGCACCCGCCGATGTGGATTCCGGGCACACTCAGTCCCGAAACCGTGCAATGGTGCGCCGAGCATCGGTATCCATACATAGGCCTCGGCACCCCGCTAATACCAACGTGTGACTTGTGGGACTTCTACGCTGATGAGGCTGCCAAGCATGGCTACCAGGCAGGTCCCGAGAACTTCGGCTATATGATCGCGACCGTGCTCGCCGAAACCGAGGAAAAAGCCCAGGCGCTAGCGGAAGGCTTCGTGTATGGAGGTGGCCAAAATGCCTTTTCCGCACCGCAGTACACGATGCCGCCGGGCTACAACTCCAAGACCGCAATCCGGATCCTCGCCAAACAACAGACCAGTGCGTGGCTTGGCATTAGCGGCGAGAAGGTGAGGGAGCAGATGCACGGCGCCGATACCGGGGCGATCGACTACGCCGAGATTCGCCGCAAGCTACACGCCGCGCTGCTGAGGGGTCAGCAGAACATGCAGGTGATCGTCGGCACGCCAGACACCGTCATCCCAAAGATCAAAACTATTATGAACGTACTGCGCATTGGTATTTTCATTATTCTGAGTATTCAGGGGCCGGTTGCCGATGACGATCGCCGCACCAGCATGCGACTGTTCGCCCAGGAGGTAATACCCGCACTAAAGGCGCACGCAAAGGAGATAGACCTTCTCGATCCGTTCGAGCGCATACCCGGAAGCGTGAAGCTAGCGCCGGGCACCAAGCGCGTTCCAGTCGTAGATCGTGAGTGGTTGAAGGAATTGAGCTTGAAGTAAAATCTACGATGGGCGCCTTCCAGCGCGCCGTGAGCGCAGAGCACGTCTCGCCGAAGTAGCGTCGTAGCTCGCCGACAAAAGCTTCCGCTTCTCTTTGGTTCTGTCAGACATCGAGCGATTATGGCGCCGTGCACGCGCTGCGTCACCTGGAACATTTCCATTCCTGTTAGCGACTCCAGTCACTCAGAAACCGAGCGCACCGACTGCGAGGAAACCGGTCTCGAAGCCGAAGCCGTTCGCAAGGCCGACGGCGCGAAGAAGCGATGCGCACGCGGGTTGAGGATGAGACGTTTCGGGCCGAGGCGCCGGTGGCACTGAAGGAAAGGATTCGCCGCGCAATCCTCGGTTTCGTCCGGCAATCGCGTCTCTTCGCTCGCCTTCCTCGTTCGCACCGAGCCTATCAATGCTGGCGCAGAAGGCGAACATGAGGCCCAGGAATTTTCGAATCCATGTATAATCATCTCCGCTAGGTTAAAGTGCTATCCGCTAGTTAAAAAGATTGTCTTGAGCAGCACCGATCCTTGCGTTATGCCGACACCCTTCACTTAATACACCTTTGAATCTACCTAAGCCATCTAAGCGATGACTCGTTACATTTGCCGATCCGCGGTCAGGATGAGAACCACTAAGCCTGGAAAGCCGGTTTCAGCGCTCTGTTAGCCCTATTGATGACCGAAGTTGAACAGGTCAGTCAAATCTCCGATCGCGGGACTGTTAATTGGAACGTACGGATTCCCAGACTTGGTGCGCGGATTCGGAAAATTGTCTCTGCTCCGCGTGGTCACCGGCGGAACATTCCAGTTATATTCGATGAACTTGATAATCGAGACATGATCGCTGTACACGTGCGAGATGTACCCGCCCGTCGCCCAAGGCGAGACCACGAGCATCGGAATGCGCGTGCCGTCGCCGAAGTAGTCCAGTGCCTGTATGTAGCCGGAATCGTAGTAGCCGCCGCCTTCGTCAAACGTGATAAAAATCGCGGTGGTGGCCCAGAGCTTGGGATTGGCCTGCACCATATCCACGATCTTCTTGACGAAACCCTCAAACAGAATTATCTTCGAGGACGCCGGATGGCCGTCTACCCAGCCGCTGGGCTTGACGAACGAAACTGCCGGCAGGTTTCCGTCCTTGATGTCATTGTAGAGGTCGGTCGTATCCTTGAGATGCGCAGTGCGAACAGCTGCGTTGGTCATGATGGAAGTGGAGTACTGGAAGAAGTTACATATGTTGCAGTACTGATCGCTAGTTTTCCCGACCGCGCCAAAATTCTGCTGGTACTTGTCTGTAAGATACGCGTTCCACTGATCACCGAAGTATGCCCAAGAAACGTTCTTTTCGAGCAAGTCGTCGCCGATGTTGCGCACGCTCGACGGCGGAATCGTAAACGGAGTATTGGCGACATTCTTATCCGTGTAGGCATTCGAACCGTCGCCGAAGTATCCCGGATTGTAGTTGTTGAGCAGATAGTAGTGGCCCGGATCGCAGTTCGGCTTAATCTTGCGTGGTAATGAATTAAGATAATCGGTAACCGGAGATACGCCAGGCTGACTCGTATCAGAGCAGTCGGTGTACGAGCCGCCGCCGTAGACCGCGGAGCTAAAGCCCCCGCCGCCATAACCATCCTCCATAAACCAGTTGTTGGTGTCCCCGGCAGGATCCGGATCTTCGATTTCGTCAACCACACCCTGGTTCGGCGTACCCGAAAAAACGGTCATGTTATGCGGCGGAACTTCCGGATTGCCTTTTCCGTCACTGAACCAGATCGCGTCGCCGGTTCCCAACATGATGTGGTTAGCGCCGGTGCCGCCCATCACGGCCTGATGATAGTTGTCGCTCATCGCGTAGTGGTTGGCAAGATACGTGAGGTATGGCGCGTCGCCCTGCTGAACGTTGTAAAAACCCAGGGCGGTCGAGCCTTCGCCGGTGGTCGTTGCGGTTAACGACCACTCGGTGCTGAAGTTCGCCGCCTGCGGCTTGCCGTTGGTGCCGGCACCGACCGTTACCTCAACCCATGAAAACAGATCCGCGATGCAGCCGCCCGGATTTGTGCCGGTCGCGTATGAGACGTTGCAATCGGACTGCTGCCACATTTGATAGAACCTGTGCACGGGGCTTTGAGCATAAGAATCATAGGGAAACGTGCTGGACGTCAACTGAAATGGTCCCGGCGAAAGGCTACTCACATTCTGGATCCGAGTGTCGGGGGTCTTGGCGGTCAGGTTGGTACCGCCCGTCAACAGATATCTATAGTATTCGGGGGCCAGACCGTTCTCCGACGTTCTCGCGTCGGTCAAGAAGCACATACAGCTTTTCGGATTAAGACAGTTGGAGTTGTCGCTGCAGGCGTTGGTGGGTCCTCCGGCCAACGGCTTCGGGAGGGAACTGTAAAGCGCTTTATCCCCCGGACTTACCATGTAGGGCTGATTGACCGCCGAAGCCTCGCCAGTATTGGGGCAAACGCCTCCCTTGCCGAGATCGCATGCCGAGTTCTGATGCGCCAGCGCAAAATTCGGACCCGGCGTTCCGTCGTCTTTGATGATTCCCTCCGATAGAAGATTGTTTACTTTCTGCCCATGCCTGGGCACGTAAGTGGCGAAGATGTGATCGAAAGTTCGATTTTCGCCAATTATCACGATCACATGTTTTATCGGCGTGCGCGTGCGGGAGCTGTGGTCGCTATGGTCGAGCGAAGCAGCCAGCTCCGCGTTGGACATGGGAACTCCCACAGCAAAATTCATTACTGCGAGAAAAGCCAGACCAGCGCAAATACTGCTCAGGAATTTTCCAGCCACATGTTTGATCTGCATCTTTTAAAGCTCCTTTTTTGGATTGAGCCTGCGATTGAATACGCGACGCGTGAGGCCAACTAAATACGCCGCGTCCGTTATGCAGCTGTTACGACGCGAAGAATACTTCGTGTCTTTCGTGGAGAGTGCAGAGAGATCGAGCAAATGTTACACGCACAGACTCGAGCCCATCGGCTTCTTCGGAAGCTTCACGACGACGATGTGAGCTATAAGGACGGCCACTGTTGCCGGTGACGATCTAAACATTGTTTTCTGTGCTAGTTTTGTTCCAATTGACCAATCTATGGATTAGAGGAGTACTCACTCACAATCCAGAGCATACTGATATTACCCTCGCCAAGTGGATAGAAATTGCGGCGATGTCGTTCACCATTGGGAGGCGGTGGAAGCCGGCGCATTTTTAGCCAATGAAAAGTGAGGCAGGAAATCGTTTTGATAAGATTTTGAGGACAGAGGGTGGATGCGCCTCAGACCGAAAACCTCGTCACCACGTCCTGCGCTGCAAGCCCTTGTTTGAGACCAGGCAAGTCGCTAACGAGTGAAATCCTCCGGAAGATGCAGGCGGACATTGCGTACCTGAAGTGCGACGCCAAAGCACGAAGGCGCAATTGCATGACCTGCGCGTGTCTTGAATCTGGGTCATCTGGACAAATGAACGCGCTGCAAGGGGTTTTTCGCGCCTATTATAGAAGGAAAAATTGCACTCATTACTGGTGCCGATAGCGGCATTGGCCTTTCCATGGCGAAGTAGTTTGTGAACGAAGGCGCGTACATCTTCATAAAGGGCGTCGTGATGCGGAGTTGGCCGCGGCAGTGAAGGGGATCGGAAGAGATGTAACCGGCGCACAGGAAGACGTGGCGAACCTGGGCGATCTTGATCGCCTCTTCGCACAAATCAAGCGGGAGAAGGGCAAACTCGATGTGCGATCGGTTCAGGTAGTGTTTCCGAACCTGCTGAGAAACCCTCGGACGACTTAGTAAACGGTCAACAAGGTATCATGAAGGCTCAAGCAGACGGCACTGCTAGTTTGGCGGTTGCCCATTCTCAAAACATAATCCGCACGAGCGGAATCGTTAGGATTTCAGTGCGGGCAACCTCATCCGACCATTGGAAGTCAAGCGAACGTTCCTTCTGGATAGTCTGGGAAGCGCGCAATGCCTTCCTGTAACTTGAGCCACGGTTGTCCTTCTGAACACCAAATGCTGAAGGTCGGCTTGACCTTATTCTTGTCGTCGAGCGTTCCGCCCATCATGGAGCGAATCCCAGGGAAACGGTCGAGGGTAATCGATATCGCCGATCCACAGACTGGGCAAAAGTGACGCCGCAGCCGCTTCCCCTCTGTTTCGAACTCATAGGTGGCCAACATGCCCTCAATAGTGACCGCCTCTTTCGGGAAAATCACGCCAATCAGAAAGGAGGATCCCGACTGTCGTTGACAGCGTCGGCACTGGCACAGCCCGATGGACGCAGGCTCGCCTTCGTACCGGTACCGCACCGCGCCGCATAGGCACCCGCCGGTCCCACCCGATTCCATGTCCGTCATGGTTGGTTATTCTCCCCTGATCCAGTGCTTCATGTGCGATAGCCGGTTTGAGCGGACGTGATGCGGCGGCGTCCGCGCTGCGCGCTCGATTACTTGAAATTACGGCCCTTGAGCTTCACTTGACCGTGCATTCCATAACATCCACGCCGCTCCGATTCACCACGCGATGGTTGAACGCCACGATACCGCGATCGCCCTTGCTGGTCGGCCGGCATCATCGCCCCGTACGACAACCGAGTACGCCCGGGACAACTGTGGCGGCCACTTTCATAATGAGCGCATTTTGAGATTACGGAGCACTCCACAGGGCCGTGTCAACGGGAAGACCTGAGCCGAGGAGTGCCACACAGTGAGGACTTGTAGCCGATACAGATCGCGCAAGCAGCCCTTCATCGCGACAGTACATGCGCTCGGACCGTGCAGGTCGCGAAACATGGTTTCCATTTTGCCAGCAACCCTGTTGGTACGTAAGGTTGCTAACAGGCTTCTGTCGATAATCGCTGGCGCTGTCTCTAGCTCCAATCGAAACAGCGAGGATAACGTCTACGGTGTTCGGGCCCGGATCCAGAAGCCCGAAACAGGTCGCGTCTTCGCGAGAGCGGCACATTCGAACTGTGTGGAGACCTGCCTTGGCGCTGAATAACGACATCGAGAATCAGTTCGTGACCGCGGTAAAGGTCGCAATCGAAGTCTCGCGCACAAACGGCGCAATTGAATGCCCCGCGCCTGATATCGTGACCGCCTATCGTGAGCATGCGCTCAGTGACGCCGAACACTTGAGATGGCAGGCACACTTTGCCGGATGCACGCGCTGCCAGACCGTGCTTGCGGATATTTCATGCCCGCCATCGCCGGCCGTCGTGCCGTTGCCCGAGGCCATATCGGAACCCGCGCGTTTGCGTAAGCCGGGGCCTGCCCGTATGCGGTGGATCGTTGCTGCACTGGCGACAATCGCTGTAGTCGTCGTCGCAGAAATGAGGCCGCCGGCTGGCGATGTCGTGCATCGAGCAGCCCAAATTTCCGCAATGCCTGTAAAGGCCTCCCTCGGGCACACGGGTGCTTCGAGCGCTTCAGCGGCACGGATGCGAAGCTCCACGGCCGTCGCTTCCGATAAATTAAGGAGCGTCGTTTCCGCTGCGCCAAATTACTCGATATCGGTGAGCGCTCCACCCAGGTTTCCTGCGCAGTCGTCAGCCGCCTCGCCAAGAGGTTTAACCGCCGCGAGATCCGGCGTGCTGGCTTCAACCCCGAAAATAGTTAGCGAACGCCAGCCCTCTGTCGCCGCTCTGGTGCCGCAACGGGTCCCTTCCGAAAAAAGCCCGGCCAGTCCGCCGTCCACGGAATCGCGTGTCTCATCTCCAACGCGCCATCGGGAGGTCGCGCCTGAGGCGATTGAAGCCGCCGCGGCAGGTAGTCCCAAGGCGACGTCGGCAGCGCCCTCGATGCTGGCGCAGATGCCGCCGCGACCAGTCAGGACGCGGACGCCGCTTCCGCTCACGCGTCAGTCGAGCGTCACGCCTCCCGCGGTGGAGAACGCCGAGCAATATACGCAACGCAGCAGCGCCATGCGGCCGGCGCCGAAAGTCGTGGCCAGCGCAGAGCGAGAAACTGCGCCGATCAGTGCCGATGCCGCGAGGCCCGACGTCGCATCGCCGGTTCGGATGTCTAGGATTTACGCCCCTCATCCGGAACGCGCGGCCGCACCCGCGTTGCCCCGTCCACAAGATGCCAGCGGAGCCCTTCCAGAGGGCACCAAGATCACCCTTGCGAACTGGCAGCAGTACAAGGCCTTCATGCCCGAGGGCATGATCGCGCTCTTCTCTGGCCGCTACGGGCTGAAAATGCCGACCGACGTTGAGATCGATGTCGGATCGCCGCGCCACATCGTGGCGCCGAGCACTTTCCGGCGAGCGACCGAGGAACACAACGGGCAGGTGCGGATGGTGCATCTCGCCGACGGCCACAATGACATCGCCAACTATGTTGCAGGCGAACCTTTTCCGAGTCCCGCGGGACCCAACAAGGGATACGAGATTCTCGCCGACCTGTGGTACACGTACAGCCCGCATCTGGCGGTCGGGATGCCGGGACGGGGGCTATGGAACGTCACGATGCTCGACCGCTTCGGCAACGCCACCTCTGCCAGCTGGGCCTTCGTTTATCGGCAACTCGCCTTTAATACCGATCCCGGCGTAGGGGCGATGGATTCGCTGGCGGCCGGCGCCTTCTATAGCCAGTGGCTGATGGCCGAGGAGCCGGAGCAGGCCAAGTACACGACCGATCTCGATATCCTGCCGCAGAATAACCAGCGGGAGGAGTCGAACTATCTATTCTTTCCAGCGCTCAGGCACTCGGTGAGGTTCTCGGTCGGCGCCCGCTGCGCGCCTTTGTTCGGGACCGACTGGACCCATGACGATCAGAAGCCTGGCTTCAACGGCGGTCTGGCGCGTTTCGACGCCGGCTACTTGCGTGACATGAAGATGCTTGCTCTGGTTGACCTCAGCTCTGCCGTGGCGGATTTCCCCTCCCAGTACGACATGCCGCTGGGGTTCGCGCGGCCCAGTTGGGGCAAGTGGAGCCAAAGAGACGTCTGGGTGATCGATATTCACCGTATCCCATCGGAGAGCATCGGGTATTGCTACTCCAAACGGATCGAATACGTCGACAAGGAGACTACACGCGGACTTTGGGAAGACCTCTACGATCCCGCAAACAGCCTTTGGAAAGTCACGATGAACGCATACTGTCCGCGCAAGGTTCCCGGGACCGACGGCGACACGATCTACGGAAGGTTCGCCGCCAGCACCTGGGACCTGCAGAATCAGCACGCGACCCTGGGAAACTCCGCTGATTCGAGCGGCCGCATGATCACATTCAATTCCGAGGCGCCAAAACAGTTCGACGACGTCGCCAAGTACTCCACCCCCGGCGGGTTGATGCAAATCATGCGTTGAGACGCCAGATCGCGAATATCATTCATGAGATCGGACGAAAAGCAGAATTTCTGAAAGTCGATGATGAGCCGGTAGCGGGTGGCGGTGGCGATGCGTTTCAGGGGTACCGCCCCCTCAGCCTGATAAGGGTTTTACTTATCGGGAGTCACTCAGGCGACCGCAGAATCGCTTCGCCTGGTCGGTTACACGGCAGGGAGAGTGCCTGGTCGCTTAGGATCGTGGTATGCGCGATCCGATTTCGCTCGCAATATTGGAGATGAGCCAAAAAATTTCCGTCGCATAGCCGGCCCATCTATGGGCGAAGCGCAAAGTGGCCGCTCCCGTCCATCGGTACCTGACCACTGCCATTAGCGATACTCCGAGGAGCGGCATCGCGGCCAACAGGGCGAAGTATGTCAATCCCATGTTTTGATGAAACGCCATAAAGCGGATGTGCTAAAGATTCGCAATCCGCATGGGCGGTTGGCTGAGGACCATGACGGTGTTCATGTATACGACGAATAGCGACGATGGCCGCGCGCTTGATCCATCGCCAGATATCGCCACTTGCCATGTGCCAACCCATCATCCTGGATTGGCGCCGCAAAAGTATCAAAAGCGGTGCTTTTGCCGACTGCTGACCAAATTTTACAGCTCCAACGCATTCTTGCGCAGCACGCGGCGCACCACTGCGACCGCGACGCGCCCCACTTCGCCCCGCGCCCAAAGCGCGCGAGCGGTTTGCTGCTTTACTGATCGGGAGTATCTTCGCGGACTCTCAAATTCGTTATCACCGCAGTTTTTAATAGCGCTAAAACCAAGTCTGCGGCCTTACTCGTTTTTTGTTTCTGGCGGCGCCCTGAATTCTGCAACGATTATTCGATGTCGTCAGGCGAGGGAGTCTGATGCGCCGCCGGCTGCGACGTCGACGACGATGATGACGACGACTGGCTCGGCGGCATTCCTGGCAAGTTTCCAGTCTTGTGGTACTCGTAGCCCTCGTAGCCGAGCGAGCCAAGCATCAGTGGGAGAGAGAAACAGCCCGCCGCGCCCAGGGCCAGCGCCGCGAGCATCGCCACTGCCAGCCGCTTCGTGACTATCACCAACCGACTCCAATCGATCAAATCCGGGTTCAAGAAGCCGAGAGCCGTTTCCTTTCCAGTTAGACCGAGCGCTCCGTTCTCTTCAGCACTGATTCCATCTTGTCTGGCGCGTCCGCATCATCGCGGGCGTCACGTGTCCGGAAACGTTCATCGTCACTGTGATCGAGCTACGGCCGAGCAGTTCCATGATCGTCCGCAGATGAACGCCTTGTGCGAGCAGCAGACTTGCACGAGACGTAGTAGCGGTACCCCATTGAAAACCGCCGCGCGCCGAGCGGCACTTATCGCGTCATCATCCGCCATGGTGTGAGTCGGGTCCGCTCCGGCCAGCGCCAGACGCTCGGCATCATCCGCGATGGCCGATGAGCAAGGTCCGTGGCGCGGCCATCGGTGACCTGTCCGGTGGCGTGCCCGGCACGGTGGCAGCGTGGAGCCGCTCGCGGAGGGAGCGATCGTTCTGCCCTTATGATGGTATCGGCGCGGATACGTTGACAATGCCTATGCACGCTCGATACTGGCTAAGGATGGACCATTGTAGTGATAGTCCTGGCGACACGCCTGCATCAGCGCGCGCATATCTTGCCGGAGTTCCTCGAGCGTCGGCCGCCCAACAAACCACCAACCATCATAGATCGCGTGGATCGTCAGGTCAGGAGCCAGGGAAAAGGTATAGGGAAGGGCGACCAAGCCGTATCTGAAGTCAGGAGGGGTCACTTCCACGATATCGAGCTGCCGGATGGCCTGACGCTCGTGGTCACTGAGAAACGTATACGTCGCAGCCAGTCCGGTGCGGAAGGCCGCGCTGACTTCTGCCGGGTCGGTGCTGACGACGGCCAGCTTACAGTAGTTGACCTGCAAGTCCTCTTGTAATTCGACGAAGCGCCGCAACTGCAGCGCGCATTTCGGTCACCAATAGCCACGGTAGAAGCTCAGGATCAGCGGAAAGCCACTCGCCAGTTCAGACAGCGCGATCAGTTGCTGCCGATGATCGGGGAGCGTCAAGTCCGGGAATCGTTTGCCCACAGCGAGATCGGAATGCATAGGCATCTCCTTTCATGACATGGCAATGGCCAATGGCGGCTGAGCGGTTTTCCTAGCGTGACCGAAACAACGCCACCAGGAAATAGCGCCGAGCGTCAAACCAGGTGCGACGCAGAACGAGATTGGCCCGGTATCCTAAGTCACGGACTTCGTCCGCAGTATACTTATACGAACTTTCCGTATGAATAGTTTCATCTTTGCGAAACGATATGGCTTGCTCGATCTTGACGATGGGCACGTGCTGAGGCAGCCGACTGCGGAGGTGCATCTCAATACGCCCCCTCTCAGCGTTGTAAAGGGCCACGTGCTCAAAGCTTTGCGGGTCAAACCGCCCGCCAAGTTCACAATTAATACGGTGTAGGACATTCTGATTGAACGCGGCCGTGACGCCTTGGGCGTCGTCATAGGCCGGGACGAGGATCGCGGGCGATTTTTTCAGGTCGATGCCCAGGAGAAAGACGTCCTGAGGTCCCAGAATGGCCGCCGTGCGCCGGAGGAACTCGACACTTTCTTCGGGCGTGAAGTTCCCCAGACTGGACCCGAAAAAGGCCACGGCTTTCTTCTCCAGTTGAAACGCCTGAATGACCTCCGGTTCTCCCGCGAAATCGGTATGCATGGCACGAATCTCAATATGGGTATATTCCTGCAAGAGTCGGTTGGCCGTGTCCCATAGAATTTCTCGAGAAATGTCTACCGGACAATAGCGAAACGGTTGCCCCGCCCATTCATACGCCGTGAGGAGGTAACGGGTCTTTCTGGCATACCCGGAGCCGAACTCCACCAGCGCCAGGTGACCAATCTCGGCATGTATCTCAGCGGCATAGGTGCTGAGAATCTCCAGTTCTGCCCGGTAGAGATAGTACTCGGGCAAAGCGCAAATCTGCTCGTACAGTTGGGAGCCGCGCTCGTCATAAAAATACTTCGGCGGCAGCCATTTTTGTGGGGCGGCTAGGCCCTTGGCCACGTCCCGCGCAAAGGTGTGCCGGTGCGCCGCTACATCCATGTCATGAAACTGAAATCGCTTGTTGGGAATGGCCTCGGTCTCCATGGTTATCCTTTCCACGATCTCATACCCGTCGTCGTGGGGGACCCTTGAGCCGTCGTCATCCGAGCCATGCTGTGGTTCGTCGACCTGGCTTTTGCAGTTCGTTGACTCGCCTGGACAAATCGCAGGTACGCTGCCCACTTTGGGGGCATAGAACTTACTCCCGGATCGTTCTGGCGAGCCGGATCCCCATGAACTGCCATCTGGCATCGGCAGGGAAAAAGTTCCGATAGGTGGGCCGGATATGCGAGACCGAGGTCGCACACGACCCGCCGCGCAACACAAACTGGTTAGCCATAAATTTGCCGTTATACTCCCCCTGCGCGCCTGGTGCTGCGGCGTACCCGGGATAAGGGGAATAGTGACTTTGAGTCCACTCCCAGACGTCTCCAAAAATTTGGACCAGCGGGACAGTGGTATCGATCTGGCTGATGGGGACGGGATGGAAGGTTTGGTGCTCAACGAAATTACCGCTGATCGGCAGGGGCATCGCCGCAACTTCCCATTCGGCCTCGGTGGGCAAGCGCGCATCGGCCCAGCGTGCGTAGGCGTCCGCTTCGTAGTAACTGACATGACACACGGGTTCGGCTTCCCGCACGGGTCGCATCCCGGCAAGGGTCATCATCCACCAGGTGCCATCCCGTTGTTCCCAATACAGCGGGGCCTGCCAGCCTTCGCGCTGGACCGTATCCCAACCCATGGACAGCCACAACTCCGGCCGTTCATACCCCCCATCGGCCATGAAGGCCAAATACTCCCCGTTGGTGACCAGCCGCGACGCCAACTCGAACCGCTCGACAAAGCTCCGATGCCGAGGGAACTCATTATCGAATGCGAACCTCTGACCGTCGTGGCCAATCCAGTAGACGCCTTCGAGAAAGCTCACCCATCTGAGTGGGCCCACCGTCGGCACATCTGTCGGGATGTCGGCGCTTACATACGCAGGTCGCAGGGGATTGCAGGCGAAGTTGTATTTCACATCGGTCAATAGTAATTCTTGATGCTGTTGTTCATGGTGCAATCCGAGCTCGATGACCGGAGACCAGCGCTCGAGCATCTCGCCATGCAAACCTTCCAAAAAGGCGGTCATATGCTGGTCCACATAGGCTCGATAGCGATAGACCTCCTCGACGGTCGGACGTGAGAGTAGACCTCGTTTGGGGCGGCAATGCCGCTCACCAGCCGCCACGTAATAGGAATTGAAGAGATACGCATAAGAGGCATGCGGAGATCGATAGCCCTGAGAGGCCAGGGCCAGAATAAAGGTTTCGAAAAACCAACTCGTGTGTGCCAGATGCCACTTAGGGGGGCTC